>NZ_FZOX01000001.1:0-1522541 GCF_900188215.1 Tardiphaga sp. OK246 | reverse complement strand
CCCCCATGAACCGCGTGACGCCGCATCTCCGGCGTCCACCGCATCCCACCCCGCGAACGTGACGATCGCGATCGCCCCTCTCGGTGGGGCAGGACAAGGGAGATAATAATCCTTATAGGGATGATGTCAACAAAGAATAGGAAAAAATGTTTGGGGTCTGTCTTGCCGCCTCCAACTCGTCATTCCCCGGCAAACCAATTGGTTTGCCTGAAGGCGGGAGCGACGTCGCAGACGGCGATCACGCGCCCGGAATCCCAACCTGTTTTGCGCTGAACATCTCGCGATTCCGGGTTCGCGTCCGGCAAGTGCCGGCCGCGCCCCGGAATGACAAGCGTGGGTCGGGACTCCCCGGCATCGAACAATACGTATGACGCGAATACCGCCAAAGGCGCCAAAACCGCTGCATTCGTAAGTATCCGGCTACGCGACGAAACAAATCTCCGCTTCCACGAAACAATTTTCTACACGGACGCCATCGGCTGGAAACCGGCCGGGACTACACCTCCATGCAACAAGTAGCCGCGTAGACGGCAGGAGGCCGCCATGAACCACTCGATCCACAGCGCAGACCGCAGCACGCATCTGAAGATCGTCGTTGTCGCCCTGGTTGCCGGCATCGCGGTTGCAGGTTTCGGCATTGCCGCCCGCACGGGTACCAGCGACGGCACCCAGACGGCTCGCGTCATCAAGGCCGGCCAGCCGACCGCGCTCACCAGTTCGAACACGACGGCGGTTCGTTGATTGTCGCATCAGGACACCGGACCGGTTTGACATAAATTAGCGTGATGTGCCGGTGATGCCGGCGCACCGCGCGTTTCAACCTTGGCACCCTCGACAGTCCTTCTGCCCTGCCATAGTAAATCCTTGAGCGCATCGACGCGCCCGAAGATGCAGGACAGACCTTTGACTGTGACAGATGTGGCGCCGGGTGCAGGCGAAGCCAACAGCACCATTCGTCAGGCTTCCGCGACGAGCCCCCAAACTGCAACCGACGCGATCATCAATTCCTATGCCGGCCGGTCGATGCCCATCGATCATCTGCGGACCTTCGTCACGCCCGAGATGAATTTCGCGACGCGCATCATCAAGGCTGGTGCGCCGGTGCGGCCACTGATCTATAGCAAGCACACGCTGCCTGACTTTCCGATCGTCTCCAATGGCGCGAGTTACGACATCTACGACTATGTTTCGCGCAACCGCGTCGCCGGACTTCTGGTGATGAAGGACGACGAGGTTCTGCTCGAACATTACGATCTCGGTATCGAGGCATCGACACGCTGGCTGTCGATGTCGATGGCGAAATCCTTCAGCACCACACTGATCGGCGCTGCCATCCAGGACGGGTACATCAAGAGCGTCGACGATACGCTGGTGACTTATCTTCCCGAATTTTCCGGCACCGCCTATGAGGGCGTCAGCGTGAAGACGCTGATGCAGATGACGTCGGGCCTGCGCTGGAGCGACGACCAGACCGATGCGAATTCCGAGCGCCGCAAGATGCTCGCATTGCAGGTCGGGCAGGAGCCCGGTGCCGTCATGCGCTACATGGCTGAGCGCCCGCGCGCCGCGGCGCCCGGCACACAATGGACCTATTCGACCGGCGATACCCATGTCGTCGGCGCGCTGGTGAAGGCCGCCACCGGCAAATGGCTGAGCGATTATCTCTCGGAGAAGATCTGGTCCAGACTCGGCATGGAGGCCGATGGCGCCTGGTGGCTGGAAGCGCCCGGCGGGCTGGAAGTCGCCGGCAGCGGCCTGTTCGCCACCCTGCGCGACTATGCACGCTTCGGCCGTTTCATTCTCGATGACGGCGTGATCGACGGTGAACGCGTGCTGCCGGAAGGCTGGGTCCGCGAGGCCGGGGCATCCAGACAGATCAACGGACAGCGCGTCGATTACGGCTATATGTGGTGGATCGTGCCAGCGCCCGACGGCACGCTGGATGACGGCGCCTTCGTCGCGCGCGGCATTTTCGGCCAGATGCTGTACATCAATCCAAAACAGCGCGTGATCTGCGTCGTGCTGAGCGCGCGCTCGAAGCCAACCACGATGAACGCGCCTATTCTGGACAATGATTTCTTCAATGCGGTGGTGAAGGCGCTGAAGTGAGGCGCTGGCTTCCTAACCTCTCCCCGCTTGCGGGGAGAGGTTAGGAAGCCGCTCGCTTGTTCTACCCCACCCTGCTCCGCTTCGCCTGCGCCGCGACGCTCAGCTCGGGCCAGTCTTGCGCGATGGCCTCGATCAGCCAGTTGCGATAGCGGCGGATCAGCGGCGCATCCCAGCGGTCGGCGCGGGTGATCAAGTAATAGATGCCGTCCGAATAAGGTTGAAAGCTCGCATTGTCTTTTCCAATCTCGACGAGGCGGCCGGATTCCAGCTCATGCGCAACCACCATATGGTTGGACAGCGCGACGCCGCGGCCGTGGATCGCAGCGTCGAGCGTCATGTGGCCCTGCCACAGGCGAGGACCGCCGAGGTCGAGTTCGTCATAGATGCCGTGCGCCGCCAGCCAGTGCGCCCAGCTGTCGAAGTCCTCTTCATGCAGCAGGCGCTGGTTCAGCAGATCGCGCGGCGTCTCGATCGCCGGCATTGAGGCCAGGTAGGCCGGGCTGGCCACCGCGACGATCGGCACACGCGCCGCCTCGATGCAACGCAGGCCGGGGGCGAGCTGCAGCGGATTGCCATAGACCGACTCGAAGCGGATATCGATATCCGTCTCGTGCGAGGCGAAATCCGGCCGGCGATCGGTGGGGCGTAGCTCGATATCGACGTCGCGATTGGCCTTCTCGAACAATCCGATCTTGCGCGACATCCAGTGCAGCGCGAAGCCCGGCGCGCACCAGATCAGCAGGCGATGATTGTCACCGCGCCGCATCAGGTCGATGGTGGCATCGGCGATGGCATCCATCGCCGCCGCAATATGCCGGTGATAACGCACGCCGTCATCGGTCAGCGAGATGCTCGATGAGGTCCGGTCGATCAACTTGGTGCCAGTCCATGATTCCAGCGTGCGCAGATGCCGGCTGATCACCGCGTGATCACGCCCGAGGCTCTGCGCCGCGCGGCGCACGCCGCCGAGCCGTGCCACCGCATCGAAGGCACGCAGCGCCTCGAAAGGCGGGATCGACTTGCGCGACGGCGGGTTCAGCGCCGGGGCCGGCGCAGCTCCGGCGTCGTCCATCACGACAGGATTGGGGCCTGGACTGGAGACCGGCTTCATCATCCATCCACATTCGGTTGGCGGCACGACCGCCAGGCGGATCGTCCCAGTGAGACAAGCATTCAGCGAAGCAAGAGACATGCCGGTGTGCGCAGAGGCAAGTCGGCAGGGCTGCGGCAAGATGGCAGCCTAGCACGGTGCGCCCGGTGCACCACCATGCCCCTCATTGGCATCTTCCGAGTCATCTTGATGGCGTTACCCTCGTGAGGTCTAACGATGGCTCATCGCGCGCTGCGCGGCGGCCGCTGCATGGGGATCACGACGCTGACCGACCTGTTTCAACGGCCACCCTACCGCGACCCGCTCCATCCCGGCGGCCCCCTGCTGCCACGCTCCGGCTGGAGCCGGGCGCCGATGCATCGTTGGACCTTCCAGCACATCCGCGAGATGACGCCGACCGCGCAGGTCTGGCGCGGGCCGGGCCCGGTAATGCCGATGCGCGAGAATTTGCAGGCGCTCGATACGGTTGCTTTCAGCTTTGACGGCCGCGAGCTGGGCTTCGAGAGCTTTCTGACGGACAACGCTACCGACGGCATGCTGGTGCTGCACCGTGGCGCCATCGTCTATGAGCGCTACTTCAACGATATGAAGCCGCACAGCCAACACCTGTCGATGTCGATGGCCAAATCGATGGTCGGCATGGTCGCCGGCATTCTCACCGACCGTGGCGTGCTCGATCCCAAGGCGCCGGTGACGCACTATCTGCCGGAGCTTTCGCGCACCGCCTATAGCGGCGCGAGTGTGCAACATGTGCTGGACATGACCACCGGCGTGGTGTTCGACGAATCCTACACCACGCCCGGCTCGCATATGGTCAAGCTCGGCTATGCCTGCGGCTGGCGCGTCAACGATCAGCCGGACTACCCGCGCACCATGTGGGAGCTGATCCTGACGCTGACCGAACAGGACCGTCCGCACGGCGCCCTGTTCCAGTATCGCTCCATCGAGACCGACGTGCTCGGCTTCATCCTCGAACGTGCCACCGCAACTTCGCTCTCCGAATTGGTCAGCCGGGAATTATGGGCGCCGATGGGCGCGCAGGAGGACGGCTATTTCACCGTCGACCACGGCGGCTTCGCGCTGGCCGATGGCGGCTTCTGCGCAAGCCTGCGCGACTATGGCCGCTTCGCCCAGATGATCATCAATGGCGGACGGTCCGGCGATCGTCAGGTGATCCCGAAAGCGTGGATCGACGAGACCCGCAACAACGGCAACACAGAGATTTTTCAGGGCTTTTTCCGCGAGACGCTGCCCGAGGGCGCCTATCACAACAAATGGTGGATCGAGGACCCCCGGGGGCGTGCCATGCTGGCACGCGGCATCTTCGGGCAATTGATCTATATCGATCCGGAATCCGAATTTGCTTTCGTCAAGCTCTCGACCTGGCCCGAGGTCACCAGCGTGCCCCGCGCCCGCGAGGCCGTCGCCGCCGCGCATGCGATCCGCGATGCGCTCACACGATAACCGAAAGGCAGCGTGATGGGCCGCTTCCTGCTCGGACGTCTGCTGCAGGCGGTGCCGACACTGATCATCGTATCGGCGGCGATCTTTTTTGCCATGCGGCTGATCCCCGGCGATCCTGCTTCCGTCATGCTCGGCGATCTCGCGACGCCCGAACAGGTCGAGGCGCTGCGCCGGGAGATGGGTCTGTCCGGCGCGCTGCCGTCGCAATATCTGACCTGGCTCGGCCATATTTTTTCCGGCGACTTCGGCAAGTCGATCTCATCAGGCGAACACGTGCTGCCGCTGATGCTGGACCGCTTCGCGGTGTCCGCGACCATCGTCGTTACAGCCGTGGTGTTTGCCGCGCTCATCGCGGTACCGGCCGGCATGTTCGCAGCATGGCGGCAGGGCACCTTCGCCGATTACGGCACGGTGGCGCTGTCGACGCTCTTGTTGTCGATCCCGAGCTTCTGGCTCGGCCTGATGATCCTGCTGGTGTTCGGCATGTGGCTCGAATGGTTTCCCGTCATCGGCTACGTGTCGCTGAGCGAGAATTTCCGGCAGGGCGTACTGTTCATCTTCATGCCGGTGCTGACGCTGATCATGGTCGAACTCGGCCCGATCGTGCGCATGGCGCGCGCCTCCACCATCGAGGTCTCCCGGCTCGAATATATCACCCATGCCCGCGCCAAGGGCCTGTCCGAATCCGAGGTGATGTGGCGCCACGCGTTTCGTAATGCGTTTGCGCCGACCTGGACATTGATCGGCCTGATCCTCGGCGGATTACTCGGCGGCATCGCCATCACCGAGACGGTATTCACCATTCCCGGCCTCGGCCGCCTGCTGGTCGAGGCGATCTATGCCCGCGACTATCCGGTGGTGCAGGGCTGCATCCTGTTCATCAGCGTCATCTATGTCATCGTCAATCTGATCGTCGACATGCTGTATCCGCTGTTTGACCCCAAGATCGCCCAATGACGCGCTACTTCCCCCGCCTCGCGCGCGGCCGCGCCAATCTCCTGATCGGCGGCGGCCTCGTGCTGCTGCTGACCCTGCTCGCGATCTTCGGGCCGATGCTGGCGCCCTATGATCCGCTCAAGCTCAACCTGCGCGCCGTGCTGAAAGCACCTTCCGCATCGCATCTGTTCGGCGCCGACGAATTCGGCCGCGATGTGCTGAGCCGCCTGATCTATGGCGCACGCACCACCGGCTGGATCGCGCTCGCGACCGTTGCCATCGCCGTCTCACTCGGCCTGTTGTTCGGCATCGTCGCCGGCTTCCTGCGCGGCTGGACCGACAGGATACTCATGATCCTCAACGACTCGCTGCTGGCCTTTCCCGGCCTGCTGCTGGCGCTGTTCATCATGGCGATCTCCGGCGCCAGCCGCGAGGCGCTGATCCTGGCGCTCAGCGTCGCCTATATGCCCGCCGTGGTGCGCGTCGCACGCGCCAGCGTGCTGTCGGTGCGCGAGCGCGAATATATCGAGGCATCGCGGGTGATGGGCAATTCGGAACTGGTGACCATGGTGCGCCATGTGCTGCCGAACTGCATGGCACCGATCACGGTACTGGCCACCACGATGTTCGGCTGGGTGATCCTGTCGGAGAGCGCGCTAAGCTTCCTCGGCCTCGGCGTACCGCCACCGGCGCCGAGCTGGGGCAACATGCTGGCCTCGGGCCGGCCGTTCATCACCCAGGCGCCGTATCTCCTCATTTTGCCGGGCCTGTGCATCTCGCTGACGCTGCTCGGCATCAATATGCTGGGCGATGCGCTGCGCGACTGGCTCGACCCGAAGATGCAGGCGTAATGCGATGACGATGAAACCCGATCCATCGCAGCCCGTCATTGCCGCCGAGCATCTGACCGTGACCGTCGGCCCCGGCGGCAATAAGCTCGTCGACGATGCCAGCTTCTCCATCATGCCCGGCAGCATGCTGGCGCTGGTCGGCGAATCCGGTTCGGGCAAAACCATGGCCGCGCGCGCCGTGCTCGGCCTGCTGCCGACACCGCTGATTGCGGCGCCAGGCAGCAGCATCAGGTTCCGCCACACCGAGCTTGTTGGCATCGCGCCGCCGGCACTGCGCAAAATTCGCGGCGCGCATATCGGCATGGTGTTCCAGGAGCCGATGGTGTCGCTCAATCCCTCGATGACAATCGGCCGGCAGATGGCGGAAGGCCTCGCGCTGCATCACCGCCGGCTGTCGCGCGGCGAGATCCGCGAGCGCTGCCTCGCGATGCTGACACGCGTCAGCATCCCCAACCCTACACACTGCCTCGATGCCTATCCGCATGAATTTTCTGGCGGCATGCGCCAGCGCATCATGCTGGCCTCGGTGATGCTGCTGAAGCCGGACCTGTTGATCGCCGATGAGCCGACCACAGCGCTCGATACGCTGGTGCAGCGCGACGTGCTCGACCTGATGGTCGAGTTGACGCAGGAGAACGGCACCGCGGTGCTGCTGATCAGCCACGACCTCGGCATGGTCTCGCATTATGTGCGTGACGTCGCCGTGATGCTGAAGGGCCGGATCGTCGAACAGGGTCGTAGCCTTGATGTGTTGTCGTCGCCGCAGCACGAATACACGCAGCGTCTCGTCGATGCACTGCCGCGGCGAAGCGCCGGCGGATTGCGCAGTGCCCGCGAGGTCAAGCCGCTGGTCGAATTGCGCGACGTGGTGATCGGCTATGCGGGACGCCCGCGCCTGTTCGGCCGCCTTGAGGCCAAGCGCGCCGTTGATGGCGTCGATCTCACCATCGGCGAAGGCGAGACGCTGGCGCTGGTCGGCGGCTCAGGCTCCGGCAAGACGACGCTCGGCCGCGCCACCGTCGGCCTGATCACGCCGACCTCCGGCAGCATCGCCTTCCGCGGCGGGCAGATCATGACCTGGCGCGGCCGCGCGGCGCGGCTGCAGCGCGAGGAAATGCAGATCATCTTCCAGGATCCGTATTCCTCGCTCGATCCGCGCCAACGCATCGGCGACATCGTCGGCGAACCACTGCGCCTCGACACCACAATGGATGGCAAGGCGCGCGAACTCCGCGTGCGTGAGGTGCTCGACGAAGTCGGCCTGTCCCAGGACTTCCTGCGCCGGCTGCCGCATCAGCTCTCCGGCGGCCAGCGCCAGCGCGTGGCCATCGCCCGCGCCATCGCAAGGCGGCCCGCGTTCGTTGTCGCCGACGAGCCGGTGTCGGCACTCGACATGACCGTGCAGAAGCAGATCCTGAAGCTGATCCGCGATCTGCAGGACCGCTACGGTTTCGCCTGCCTGTTCGTCTCGCACGATCTCGGCGCCGTCGAGCAGGTCGCCGACCGCGTCGCGGTGATGCAGAACGGAAAGATTGTCGAGGTCGGCAGCCGGGACGACATCTTCGACCGGCCGCAGCATGACTATACGAAGCGGCTGCTGAATGCGGCGATGCTGCTGGACCGGAGATTTGAGGGAGCGGTGGCCGCAACAGCCGTCTAGCGCCGATTTCTCCGGCCCTCATACGCGGGCGGCGCGAAGCGAGCTTTGCTAGACAACCCGCGTATCCATCTTTGCCCCACACGCCACTCTCGTCGCCTGAAAGATAGATTGCCGGGTCAAGCCCGGCAATGACGTGGGGAGAGGTCGGCGCACACCATCTCCAAGCGCTCCTCCCACTTCTCCAAGTATCCCCCCACGAAAAAACCCGGAGCCGTCGCTGGCTCCGGGTCTTCAAGTCTACCGTAACGCTGCGGGCAGTTACGGCTTCTTCCACACACCCCAGGCGCGCGGTTTTTCGAGCGGCCACGACTCGTAATTCACGAGCTTCGGCGAGACCGCCTCGATTACGGGATAGTAGTAAAGCCCGAGGATGGGCACTTCCTCTGCCATTTTGGCGTGGAGCTGCTTGAGGATCGCCCTGCGCTCGTCAAAGCCGATGGCGTTTAGCGCCTTGAGATAGAGCGCCTGCGCGTCCGGATCATCCCATTGCGAGGTCGGCGCCTTGGCCTTGTTGCCGATGATGGTGCCATACATCAGCATCGGGTCGGCGCGGGAGGAATAGCCAAAGGACTGGAGCTGGAACTTGCCGCTCATCCAGTTCTCGAGTTGCGCCGCCCAGTCGATCACATCGAGCTGCACGTTAAAGCCGGCGGCGTTGAGCATGGCCTGCACCACGACGGCATTCTCATACATGCCGATATAGCGCTTGTTGGTCTGCATCTTGATCGGCTCGCCCTTGTAGCCGGCTTCCTTCAGCAGCTTCCTGGCGGCTTCCGGATCGTATTTCGGCCAGGCCTGGAACGACTTGTCGAAATAGGCCGAGGATTCCGCGACACCCGACGGATTGAATTCGGTGAGACCCATCAGTTTGGTCTCGGCCATCTCCTTAAAATCGATCGCATGGGCCAGCGCACGGCGGATCTTGACGTTCGACATCAGGGGATCGGTGGTCTGGATCAGGATCGCCGACAGCGACAGGCCGGGCGCGGTCTTCACCACGGCGCCGCGCTTCTTCATCTCCTCGATGCGGGAGACCTGGAGATAGGTAACGATATCGACCTGCCCCGCAAGCAACGCGGTTTCCGCCGCGGTCTTGTCGGGGATGACGACGAAGCGCACCTCGTCGAAATAGCTGGTGCGGTCGCCGCCGAAACCGTCGCGCTTCTGCTTCGACGGCACATAGTCCGCGAAACGCTCCAGCGAAACATACTGCTCCTTGCGCCATTCCTTCAGCTTGAACGAGCCGGAGCCGATCGCAGAATTGGCGATCCAGTTGCCGTCGGCATCGACATTCTTCGGGCTGGCGATCCAGAAATTGCAGACGATATCGGCGAGCCGCACCAGGAACAGCGTGTTCGGCTTGTCCAGCGTGAACACGACGGTGCCGTCGTCGGGCGCTTCCACCGATTCGACCTTCATGCCGCGCGACCCGTCGAAGCTCGCGGCGCAGACCCATGGCGCACCGGACTTCGGGGCCGCCATGCGGCGGTCCCACAGCCACTTGACGTCGGCGGCCTTCACCTTGTCGCCGTTGTGATAGACCATGCCGTCGCGGAGCTTGAAGCTGTAGGTCTTGCCGTCCGGCGACACGTCCCAGCTCTCGGCTGCGGCGGGGCCGATGGTCATGTCGTTCCTGTGCGCGACAAGCTGCTCATAGATATGGTTGAGGACGTGATCGGTGAGATTGTCGCTGCGCGAGGCGTCGAGGGTGCGGATATCGGCGGTCATGACGATGCGCATGGTGCCGCCGCGGATCGGCTCCTCGGCGGCGGCAGCGCTTGCGAATGTGAAAGCCGCGACAATGGCGGCGAAAGCAGATCTCATCCTCATGCGGCTCTCCAAATCACGTTGCACAAATGTCTAAAGTCCAAAGTTCCGTGCCGTCTCGTCGAGTGCGCGCTTGAGCTTGTCGACGAGTTCATCGATCTCGGCATGAGTAATGACCAGCGACGGGCTGAGTACGATCGACTGGCCGACGGCGCGAACGATCAGGCCCTGATTGTAGGCGGCCTCGCGGCAGAAGACCCCGGCGCCGTCCTCGACCGTGAAGATCTCGCGGGTGTCCTTGCCCTTGACCAGTTGCAGCGCCGCCAGCGTGCCTATGCCGCGCACCTCGCCCACGACCGGATGCTGTTCGAATTGCGCCAGCGCCTGATGCAGATAGGGGCCGATATCGTCGCGGACGCGATCGACCAGGCCTTCGCGTTCAATGATGTCGATATTGGCGAGCGCCACCGCGCAGGCGACGGGATGGCCGGAATACGTATAACCATGGGCAAGCAGTCCGCCACTGCCAATCGTCTCGAACACCCGCTTGTTCATCGCAACCGCGGCGATCGGCAGATAGCCGGAGGACAGGCCCTTGGCCAATGTCATCAGGTCCGGCGTGATGCCATAAGTCTGAGCGCCGAACCATTGGCCGGTGCGGCCGAAGCCACAGATCACTTCATCCGCAATCAGCAGCACATCGTATTTGCGGCAGATGCGCTGGATTTCCGGCCAGTAGGTCGATGGCGGATCGATCACACCGCCAGCGCCCTGCACGGGTTCGCCGATGAAGGCCGCGACATTCTCGGGCCCGAGTTCGAGGATCTTCTGCTCGAGCGCCTGCGCGGCCTGCAGTCCGAACTCCTCTTTGGTGAGCTCGCCACCGAACATGTACCAGTGCGGATGCTGGATATGCGCGAAGCCGGGCAGCGTGCCGCCGTCCATCGCGTGCATATGCGGCATTCCGCACAGGCTCACGGCTGCCAGCGTGCTGCCGTGATAGGCCATGGTGCGGCTGATGAAGGTGCGCTTGGCCGGCTTGCCCTGCAGCTTCCAGAAATAGCGCACCATGCGGACGATGGTGTCGTTGGCTTCGGAGCCGGACGAGGTGAACAGGAAGTGGTCGAGACCTTCCGGTGTCAGCTGCGACAGCTTGTGCGCGAGCTCCGTCATGGCCGGGGTCGTCGACTGGAAATGGTTGCTGTAGAAGGGCAACTCCGCCATCTGCCGTGTGGCAGCCTCGACCAGTTCCTGCCGGCCATAGCCGACATTGACGCACCACAGCCCGGCCATGCCGTCCAGGAATCTGCGCCCGTCACTGTCCCAGATCTGGCAGCCCTCGCCGCGCACCACGACGCGGGTCTTGCCGCTGGTGATCACGGCGGGATCGGTGAAGGAATGGACGTGATGCGCGCCATCGAGCGCCTGCAAATCGCCGGTTGTTCTTGTTGTATCGAGCATGTTTTTCTCCGACGACGCCGGACAGCCACGACAGGGCCAGCGTCAACGAAGGGATCATCGAATTGCCCAGGCGATTGCGGGAGATGCCAAACAGGGGGTCGGTGGTGCGCGCTGCGCACCGTGAGGGATGACGCTTCAATAAGAACTCGTCATGCCCGGGCTTGTCCCGGGCATCCACGCCTCACTTCACTTCTGTCAAAAACGTGGATGGCCGGGACAAACCCGGCCATGACGGCGGAGAGAGGCGTGCGCCGCGGCTCTACGCGTGGCGATCGAAATCCGCCGGGGTCAGCTCGATCGGCTGGCCATGCGGCGTGCGATCGGCGGCGTGGTCCCAGGCGTCGCGGTAGCGATGCAGCGTATCCGCCGTAGTCACACCCTTCTCGGCGATCAGATTTTCCAGCGTCGCCAGCCAGTGGCGGTAATAGGTCTCGCCGGTGTCGGCATCGCCGCCTGCCTGGGCGCGCTTGATCTCGGCAGCCAGCGCCGCAGCCCATTCCGTCCAGGTAAACACGCCGCGCTCATGCAGCGTCACGGCCATGGCAAAGGCCTGGGCCTCCCACGGCTCGCGAAACACCGGACCCTCGGCGTCACAGGGGATGCTCGGGATTTCGGCCTTCGCACGGGTTGCAGCTTGAGTATTGGTCGTCATCACACCGACTCCAGACATCAGGCGAATCCTACACCGCCGTGCGCCTCACGCAAATGTCGCTGCGTGACGCGCATGGCAGGTGTCTAATTCCTGACCTGCGAGAAAAACTCCAACATAAAGCGCGATATGCGGCGCGTTGCCCCGTCTGCAGGCTCACACTGCACAATCTGCGATCTTGCTCCGCTGAATAATTTTGGCGTACCCGTCGCTGCACTCGATCCCGTGAATAAAAGGTAGACTTAAGATGGAAAAGCCGAGCCTCATCCTGACCGGAGGACGCGTGTTCTGTGGTCTCAACGAGGGCTTTGTCGAAGCCATCGCGATCGCATCGGGACGCGTGCTGGCGACCGGTTCGGCCGAGACAATCGCCGAGCTTGCCGGGCCGGATACGCGCATCATCGAACTCGCCGGCCGCACCGCCATCCCGGGCCTGAACGACGCCCATATGCATCTGCTGCCGCTCGGCCTGACCATGACCGAGATCAATCTGCGGCCGGAGACCGGCGCCAACTCGATCGGCGAAATCCTGCGCCGCGTCGCCGAGAAAGCCAAGACGGCCAAGCCCGGCGAATGGATCAATGGCCGCGGCTATGACCATTACGAGCTCGCGGAAAAGCGTCACCCCACCGCGGAAGAGCTCGATCAGGTTTCGCCAAACAATCCGGTCTATCTCAAGCGCACCTGCGGCCATGTCGCTGTGATCAACACGCAGGCGATGCGCGCAGCCGGCATCGGCCACAACACGCCGCAGCCTGATGGCGGCATGATCGAGCGCCGCGACAACAAGCTCACCGGCCTGCTCGCCGAACGCGCGCTGCGCCTGATCGTCGACGCCGCGCCGAAGCCCAGCGCCGAACGCCTGCGCGATGCGATCGACCGCGCCAGCCGGTTCATGCTCGAGCAAGGCTTCACCAGCGTGATGGACGCCGCGGTCGGCATGGCCGCGGGCATGGACGAGATCGATGCCTACGAGCATCTTGCGAAATCGAATACGCTGCCGATCCGCACCTGGGTCTGCATCTACGGCAACACCGACGGCATCGGCGATCAGGCCCATGCTGCAGGTTATCGCTTCGGCCGCGAGGTCGGCATGCTGCGCTATGGCGCGATGAAAGTGTTTGGCGACGGCAGCGCCGGCGGCCTCACCGCTGCGATGTCCGAGCCCTATCTCGTGGGCGATCCCGATAACCGCGGTATCTTCTGCTACACCGACAAAGAGATGCACGACTATCTCGCGCATTATCACGGCCTCGGCTACCAGCTCGCGATCCACGCCATCGGCGATGCCGCCATCGAGCAGGTGCTGTCAGGCATCGAGAAAGCCTCGACGGCGGAGAACCCTATCCTCGGTCGCCGCCACCGCATCGAGCATTGCGGCTTCCTGAGCGACAGCCAGATCGCACGCATGGCCGCCTCGGGCATCGATCCGGTGCCGCAGCCGGTCTTCATGTATGAATTCGGCGATCTCTACATCACCAATCTCGGCCAGGCGCGCACTGATGTCGCCTATCCCATGCGCAAGTGGTTCGACGCCGGCCTGCATCCCGCAGCGAGTTCGGACGCGCCGGTCTCGACCACCGATCCGTTCAAGAACCTGTTCACGATGACGACGCGCATGTCCAACCGCCACACAGTGCTCGGCGAAGGCCAGAAGCTGTCGATGGCGGAAGCGATCCACGCCTACACCTATTTCGGCGCCTATACGCAATTCGCCGAAGATCGCATGGGCCGTCTGGTGCCGGGCCAGCTCGCGGATATCGCCGTGCTCAGCCACGACGTCTTCACCTGCGCGCGCGAGGAAGTCGAGAAAGACACTCGCTGCGATCTCACCATTCTCGGTGGCGACGTCGTCTTCGACAGGCTGGGTCAAGTCGCGGTCGCCGCCGAATAAAGGGAGCGCAAGACGCTGCGCTGTTCAATCCAGCGTATTCTTCTTGCGATCCCGATCTGGTCTATGGGTGTCTGGTCGGCTGACCCTGATGCAGGTCATGCCGACCGGGGCGGATCTCGACTAGAGATGTCGTCATAACGATCACGATCTTTAATTGCCCCGATATTCAGGGTTTCCCCCAATAGCAATACGCGCAGCGATCGAGATGATTGCCTCTCTGATTTTTCGGCTGAGATTCGCTGAGGCCGAAGTCGCCCAACGAAGACCGCCTGGTGATCGGAGAAGTCATCATGCGAAAATACTTAGGGACGACCGCGTTCAGTCTGGTTGTTATTTCAGTATCAGATCTGCTGGATTGCTGCACTGCAAATGCCCAGCAGGTCGTCGCGAACGGCACCACGCAGAACGCGAGTGGAACGATCAACACGGGCGTGTTGGCGCCCACGGCAGGCTACGGGCTCTACGCACTCAACAATGGAATCATCGATAGCTTCAGCCCGCTGAGTGTGATCACAGGGGGCTCAGCCTCCCACGCGGCATACGCGCAGAGCGGCGGCAGTATCACGCTCTTCAGCGGCTCGTCCGTTTCGACCACCGGCGGAGGCGGAGTGGGTCTGTTCGCAACGGGGATCAACTCGATCGTCAATGCGACCGACACCACCGTCTTCACGACAGGTAGCAACGCCTACGGCGTCGAAGCGGCACAGGGTGGGACCGTAAACCTTGCCGGCGTTTCGGTCACGACAGCTGGCAGTATGGCCTATGGTCTTTTTGCCACCCAAGCCAACGCGATGATAAGCGCGACCAACGTGACCATCAACACGACCGGGGGCGCTGGCTACGGAGCGCGGGCGAATGCAGCTGGGCATATCGCTCTCAATGGAGGCTCGATCACAACCACCGGCAGCGGCGCCGACGCCCTCATCACCATCGACAGTACCGCCACGATTGATGCGGCAAATATCATTATCCGTACAAGTGGCCCAACGGCCAGCGGCGCCAACGGGTTTTACGGAAGCATGACACTCGACAATCTTGCGGTCACGACGATTGGCGACAACTCGCACGGAGCCAGGGCCGACAATGCCGGCTCCGTCGCAGTCACAGGAGGGACGTTCACAACCTCCGGAGCCTCATCGTTCGGCCTGCTGGCGACATTGGGAAGTACGTTGACTGCAACCAATGCCACGGTGGTCACGAGCGGGGCCAGTGGAATTGGCGCAAGCGCGCAATTTGGTGGCCAGCTCATCTTGAACGGCGGAACAGTCACAACCACAGGCACATCGGCGGCAGGTCTTTTTTCGGTCGGGTTGCTTTCGACTCTATCGGCCACGCCGGCGGTTCCGACAGCACTGATATTGCTCGACGACGCCGCAACGCCTTCTGCCAGTCCAACCGGCTCAACTCTCACTGCGAACGGTGTGACAGTCAGAACATCCGGAACCGGATCTCATGGTGCGAGCGTCCGCGGCGGAAGCAGCCTTGCGCTGAACGACAGCACCCTGACCGTTTCCGGTGCGGGCGGCGCCGCGCTGTATTCTTCGGCCTACGATGCGGGGGCCAGTATTGCGCAGATTTCAAACAGCACACTCAGTTCAGCCCAGGGCGCAGGTATCCGGACCTCCGGCACGACGCTGAATGCAACATTCCTTGGCTCCTCCCTCGCCGGAAATCCGAATCTCCTGGAAGTCGTTGCCAATGGAACGCTGAACTTGATAGCAGCATCTTCGACACTTACCGGCGCAGCGGTGACGGACGCGGGAAGCACGTCAAATGTGACATTGCAAAATGCAACGACATGGAAGGTGACCGGCAACTCCAACGTTTCCAATCTTAGCAACACGTCGAGCTTGATCGATTTTGCACCGCCGTCGGGCGGGGCGTTCAAGACGCTGAGCGCCATCAACTATACGGGCGTCGGCGGAACCATCGGATTGAATACGTTCCTCGACACGGATGGTGCGCCATCCGACAGGCTCGCGATCAACGGCGGGACCGCAACGGGTGATACGTCGTTGCGCGTAACAAACGCAGGTGGCGGCGGCGAGCTGACTGTAGGCAACGGCATCCTTGTCGTCGACACGACCAACGGCGGCACGACGGCGCCGGTTGCATTCAAGCTCGCTGGACCGGTCGTGGCTGGCCCCTTCGAATATACGCTCCATCGCAGCAGTGTAGATGGTAGCAACTCGCAAGCATGGTATCTCCGCTCGACGCTCGATTGTAGTCTGGCCCCCAACGCAGCGGTATGCCCGTCGCCGCCGGGACCAGCACCGCAACCGCCGGTGCCGAACTTCCGGCCGGAGACCTCCCTCTATGCTGCGGTGCCTGCGATGGCCCTGCTCTACGGACGGAACCTCCTTGATACGTTCCACGAGCGCGCAGGCAACCGGGAGGACGTCGGTGGACGCACTGAGCCGAACGCCGATGCGCCCTTCATCGGAGGCTGGGGCCGCTTTATCGGCATGACCGGGCGACGCGACGGGGACGCGCGCGGCATTTACGGCACCGGTCCGCAGTACACATATAACTTCCTTGGCCTTCAGGCTGGCCAAGACTTTGTGCGCCGCGAACACAGCAACGGCAGCCGGGATCATCTCGGTTTATATTTTGCTCTCGGCGGGGCCTACGGGCGAGTTACTCATTATGACGGCATCACCGGCGAAAGTGACGTCAAGGGCTACACTCTCGGCGGTTACTGGACCCACTTTGGCGCGACTGGTTGGTATTTCGACACTGTGCTGCAGGGCACCTGGTACGACGTGACCAGCAACGCCAATCGTGGGCTAACCTCGCTCACCACCGACGGGGCGGGTATCGGCGGATCGGTCGAGGCAGGCTATCCGATCAACTTGCGCCACGGATTTTTCATCGAGCCGCAGGTCCAGATCGCCTATCAGGCGATTGATCTCGCCGGCAGCCGTGACGTCGGCGCCCAAGTTCGCTTCGACAAAGTTGATTCGTTAGCAAGCCGGATCGGCGCCCGTATTGGGCGTGATTGGAGCATCGGTGACGATGCGAGCCGCCGTCGTTTAACTGCTTGGATCCGCCCAAGCCTCTGGCACGAATTTCGCGGAAATCCTCTGACCGAGTTTTCGTCCGATACCGGCTTCACCCCTTTTCAAGCCACACTCAACGGCACGTGGGGCGAATTGAACGCCGGCGTCAGCGGCCGGGTGACCTCGAATGCCACTCTGTTCGCCAGTGTTTCGTATCAATCTCGCTTCGAAGGAAAGAGCTACGCATACAACGGCAAGTTTGGAGCCAATTTTAGCTGGTGAATATTCGACGCCCGCCTCCGAGAGCCCGACTCATCATGAGTGAAGGGCGATGGATGATTGTGCTCCGCCCCCGGCGACCAGACGGTCCATGAGATCGCAGAGTACCACTCGCCGCCTGAGTTGCTGGTTTACTGGGGAAATGTCGCCGGCAAGGGTCGCCTCCTCATTCGAGGGCACTTCCGCCTCCCATCGCCGGCGAGACGATCACGCAGGTCCAACCAAAGATCGACTTAGTTTTCGCGCGCTTCTGCTGTGACGCAGAACGCTGATGTCGCCGACCAGGGCGGAGGGCTCACAGAGCTACGCGGCCTCCGTCGGAGGCCGCCGCTTCGTTTGTATATGGAGACTCCGTTGATCGGCGACGGGTCAATGGAGCGCCATTTCAATGACGACAAGGCGCCTTAACGGACGCGCTTGCGACAGGAGGCACCTGTTCCGCTGACCGCTGCACGGCATTGGTCGATCGTGTCATAACTACAATCGGTGCCCCGCGACTGTGATTTGGCGCACCACGCCCTCCCCTTGGCTTCGCTCTGCGTGGTGACGAATACCATGCTCGCGCTCGCTACGATCGTGGAAACAAGCAGGGACAATAAGAAACGCTTCTTCAGGTTCTGCATCGCATCCTCCTTTTCAATCGTCGGAATAATGGATGACGCGATTGCATCACGATATCGGGTGTTGACCTGATCCGAGCCGCGGAATCACCCCTGCGATCGCAGCGAAAGATCGTGATGCGCTGGAATGGCTATCGCAGGCGCAACGGTGCAATCGTATCGCTCACCTGCAATAGCGATGCGATACCGGGTGGGATCTTCCGCTCGATGTGCGGACCCAGCAACGACCATGGCGCCAGTAATACCGGTTATGCCAATGCCGCCTGTGACTCCCCACGGCCGCTCCGGTGGCAGCGCCTATGGCCGCGCCGCGTCGCCCACCGACGGCGCCGCCAATGATGGCACCGGACACTGCGCCGCGTCCTGCTGCGCTTTGGGCAAGCGCATCCGCCAGCGGAACCACTGCAGACAGCGCGAGTAGAACGAGCAAGGCTGAGATCCTTCGCATGCGTAACTCCCTGACAATTGATGCTGTGGCCCCCGCACGCGTTCCGATTTGAAATGCACATCCAGAGCCATGGCTATCGGGGAAAACCCTTGGTCGGCGCACATGACGCGCCATCGCATGTGTCAGCGCCTTACTAATTATTCACTGGGACACGCGGCTCTTCCGAATTATTGGAGCGCGATGCGATACTTTTTCCATATCCTGGACGGGCCGAAAGTTTTTCCCGATGAGGTCGGAAGCCGCCATTCAAATCCGAAGCTTGCGATCACGCAGGCTCGCGCCCTTGCTACGGAATTGAGCAAGGCAGGCGCGCTTTGCAGGTCCAGCCTGGTGTTCGTTCTCGACGAGAACGGCAACCGGATCTTCAGATGCCGGGCCAACTGACGGCTTCGCATCTGGCTGCCGTTGCATATGCGGATCGGGACGTCGCCGAAGAAGTTGCCGAGTATCAGGGTAAAGCCCGATACCCGCTCAGGTGCTTTCCCCTATATCTCCCGTCGCGTCTCAGTTTTTCCGGGCTATCCTGCACCACGTCGTCATTTACGGGGTTCGGTCGTGCGGGCCAGAATCTTCAGATTTGCAAAGATCCTGATGGCGTTTTTCGGCATCGCGCTGATGACGATCTTCGCTGTCCGCATCTACGATTCGCAGCGCGGCCTGCCACTCGAGACATGGCATACCTACGTTCCGCATGAGCTCCATGCGAGCAAGCTGGATACTGCCGACTGGGCGCAATACATGGCGGCCGAGGCAGAGCTTTTCGACGAGGTCCAGCGCGAGGTATCGCAGAAGCTCGATGCGACAGAACGTGTGCCACCCAATCGGTACTTCGAAGGCAGCCCGGTCTATCCCCCGCATTTCGTGCAGGATTTCAACCGCTCCTTTGTGCTGGAGCCGAAGAGGAAGCCGGTCGGGGCGGTCGTGCTTCTTCATGGCCTGACGGATTCTCCCTATAGCCAGCGCCATATTGCGCGCTTCTACCGCGATCAGGGCTTCCTGGCGATCGTGCCCAGGCTGCCGGCACATGGCACGGTTCCGGCCGCACTGACCGATATCGCGTGGGAAGACTGGATGGCTGCCACGCGGCTCGCAGTGCGGGAAGTGAAGAAGCGCGTGGATTCGCCCGTGCCGCTGCATCTGGTGGGATTTTCCAATGGCGGTGCACTGGCCATCATGTATGCGCTGGATGCCATCGACGACGAAAAACTGTCGCGACCCGACCGCCTGATACTGATCTCGCCGATGGTGGGTATCACCAGTTTTGCACGGTTTGCCGGCCTCGCGGGATTTCCGGCAATTCTGCCCGCCTTCGCCAAGGCCGCATGGCTCGATGTCGTTCCGGAGTTCAATCCCTTCAAGTACAATTCATTCCCGGTGAACGGCGCGCGTCAATCGCATCTTCTGACCAGGGCTCTGCAACGGAGGCTCGCGCGCTATGCGGGTGAAGGCAGACTGGACCGGTTTCCACCCATCCTGACATTCCAGTCGCTGATGGATTTCACCGTCAGCACGCGGGCCATCGTCTCCGATCTCTATGCCCATCTGCCGGCCAATGGGAGCGAACTCGTTCTGTTCGACGTCAACCGCACCGCCCGATTTGGCCCGCTGCTCCGCACCAGCACCGATACCGCGCTGGCACGCATTGTACCTGCCGGCCCGCGGCGCTACCGCCTCGCCGTCATTACCAATTCCGGTGACAATAATGACGACGTGATCGAGCGTGTGACCGAGGCCGGCACCGTCGACGAGCATTCCCGCCCGCTCGGCCTGAACTATCCACGGGGCTTCTATTCGCTGTCGCATGTGGCGCTGCCATTTCCGGTCAGCGATTCTCTCTATGGGGCGGAGCCGGACAAGTCCGAGGATTTTGGCGAGAACCTCGGTACCCTGGCGCCGCGCGGCGAACGCAATGTGCTGATCGCCAGCCTCGACTCGCTGATGCGGGCGTCATCAAACCCGTTCTTCCCCTATATGGTCGGCCGGATCGGTGAGAGCATTCTCACCCCCGCAAAGACCGCCCAACCCGCCCGATAAAGCGATGACCGATGATAAATGCCGACTATCGAAGAACGAGATTGGATATGCCTAGTGCCAGATTCAATCCGATCTGGCCCTCGACAGAGAGCGGCTGCAGCGTGATCGTACGGCGTGATCCGCCGACGAGAACATTGGCGCCAAGACCCAGGCCGATGGCAACATTTCCGCTTGCCCCGACATAGCTGCCTCTCAACGTACCGCGGCCGATATTACTGTTGCGCGCAAAGACACCCCAGAACAGCGTTCCCCCGCGCGTGACACCAACATCGAGGCCAACCCGCCTGATCGTGCCTCTGTAGCTGTATTGCCGTGCAGCCACGGTCGACAGGAAGACACATTGCATCTCCTGGCGTGAGCCTAGAACCAGCCCGACTCTCGGACCGGTGCTGCATGTCAGTCCGCCGACGCGGAAAAGCTGTTGCGCGTGAGCCGGTGCGGATAGCATCTGCGGGATCAGGAAGGCGCATGCCACGGTCAATATGCGAATGCTGAACATTTGCTTCCCTCTCGAAACCGCGACAAAATAACCAGGCTTCTGCCGGACGAGGCTAGCCGTCAGCACGCAATAGTTAATCGGGAAAAACCCTGAAGAGGTCATGATGAGTACCCGGATTGCCGGGGAACATTGATCTGGATTCAGGTACGCGCAGCAACGCCTGTCCCCGCGGAAAATTCCAGGTCATGCGCAGAGGTCGGAGCGCCACAACTACGGCTGCTTTGCCTCGCTTTTGGCCGAATCCGGAAACTTTAAAATTCGGTAAGAAAGTGGCGGCGCCGATGGACAAACGCCATCTTCAGCTCAGGCGACCGCTCCTGAAAGTTCCCAGATATCGCGGGCCCGGATGGCCGGCCGCAAGAGCGCCGTCGTCGTTGTCTCTGAAGAGAATGGTCGGGTGATGTTTGGATCAATCAAGGCGTTCATCTCGCGTGCGATGGAAGACGCCAATCAACGGAAAAACGTCGAGCAGAGAGAGCTTCTCATCGTGACCGCGGCATTGCTCATCCGCGTTGCCACCGTCGATAGCGAGCTATCGGATATCAGGCGCGTCAGATTGCATGCCATTTTCAGATCGCATTATGGGCTGGATGACGCGGCTACGGTTCAGCTTCTCGTTGATGCAGATGCAGTCGCTCGTAGCGCGGTCGATCTTTATCGCTTTACCCGGCAACTCAACGAGTTGCTCGATGACGATGGACGTCGACGGATCGTTCAACTGATGTGGGAGATCGTTTACGCGGATCAGCGGGTGAACGAATTTGAAGAGAATCTGATCTGGCGTGCGGCAGACCTTCTGGGTGTATCGTCCCGGCAGCGGGTCGAACTTCGACAGCGCGTCGTCGCTGGCATAAAGAATTTGGCCGCGATGTCAGCCTGACGACACGAACATCGCATCCATAGCGATGTCGATTGTTCGGCATGCTCACTGGGCCAACAGTGCCGCTCCAAGAGCCACCGTCAACGCGAGCAGTGAAATTCCCGCGACATGCCATTGGCGAAGCGTGCCTTCCGCTTGCTCGATGGTCCTGCCCCAGGCAGGAGCAATCTTCACACACCTGTCCAGAACGACGACAATATCTCCCTCGGGAATATGGGGTAGCCGCCGCACCCAGCGCCACAGCACTGCCGCCAATATGGCGCCCAACAAAACTGGAAACAGGGCCTTCCACAGCAGTTCGGGCGCCAAAGGATTGGGCAACATTCCTTCGGGGACCGCGAGGAATAGCGCCCACGGTACGATGAGCGACGCTACGGCGGTCGACAGCCATGGCCAGAACAAGCCCGGCGCCGCTGTCGCCTCCTGATCTGTCGACACCGTCGTCACCAGGCCTCGGACGAACTGCAGCATGAGCAGCGTCGTGCCGACAGCGGACAGCGTTGCAACCGTGTTGGCGGCCCCGTCTCCGAGCGGTCCATCGACCACGATTTTTGCCAGCGCACCGCCCGTCAGCGGAAGGCCGCCAAGGCCGACTGCGATGATCGCCACAGGGAGAAGGATGGGCAGCAGATATCGGCGACCGGTCGCGGCGATCACACCGACGGAGAGAAACAGCGCGCCTTTGACCAGAACGTGGTTCGCAGAATAGAAGATCGCCGCCAGTGCAGCGCGGCCATCTCCGGCGATCATGCCCATGCCAATGACGGCCACGATGAATCCCATCTGGCTGACGCTCGAATAAGCCAGCACAACCTTGGGCCTGCGTTGCGTCATTCCAATCACCACCCCGTAGAGCGCCGCGAACAGGCCCGCAGCTGCGAGTAACGTTCCTGCGTGGGGCAGTGCCGTATCGAGGGGGAGAAAGCGGATCATTCCGAGGATGCTTGCCTTGACGGCTGCACCACTCAGAACGGCGGCAGCCGGCGCCGGCGCGGCCGCATAGGCCCGTGGCATCCAGACGTGAAATGGAACAAGGCCAGCCTTCATGCCAAAACCTGCGATCAACAGGCTGATGATCAGGTCGCGGTGCGGCGACGTCGGGAGTGCGGCGGCGGCATCGCCGATTAACAGCCCGTTGCCGGGAATATCCGCCGCGAGCAGCACGAAGGCGATGAGCAGCAATGTCTCCGCCAGCAATCCGAGGCCGATATAGAGCGCGCCGGCCCGCCACGCATCGGTCGTTTCATGCTGGATGATGAGGCCACAGGCGCCAAGCGTCAGCATCGCCAAAAACAAATAGAAACCCACCATGTCGGCAGCGAGAAAGACGCCGATGCAACCCGTCAATGCGGTGAGCCAGCACACGGCGAACCGCCCGCGATTCGGCTTGCCCTGCAGATACGGTGACGCATAGGCCCCGGCCATGATCCATAGCAGCGCGGCAACGCCGAGCAGCAGTGCCCCGGGGAGATCAAGGGCGAAAGTCAAATGCAGACGGGCGGGGCCGACGACAAGCGGGGAATCGTCGGAGACAAGGAGCACGGCCACAAATGCAGGAATCGGAGCAAACGCCAGATATGAAGGCATTCGCAGTAATGCCATTGGCCAGAGGCAAGCCAGCAGCATCCCGAGCGGAAAGAGCAAGGCGAAAGCCAGCAAGGGATATGCCTCTATCATCGCTGCCAAGCCATCGGCGCCTCCGGACGACCAACTTGCAATACATCGATCGGACCGAGCGCCACGAGCCCCAGCAGAACCGAGAGCAATGCCAGCCCCAGCGCCGCCACTTCCTGATACTTCGGCACCGCGGCGTGCAATGTCAGCGGCGCGCTTGGTGGGCCCATCGCCCGCGACAGCACGATGAAGATATATGCGCTCGTGAGCAGCCCTCCTGCGATGATCACGATTGCCCACCACCACTGCGCCGTTGCAATCGTCGCCTCCAGCAAGAGCCACTTTGCCAGAAAACCACCCGTTGGCGGCAAGCCGATGAGGCATAGGCCACCGAGGCCGAAGGCAAACATCGTCATGGGAAGTGCGCGCGCGATCCCGCCAAGCTCCGAGATCTGGTCATGTCCAAGGGCGGCATAGACAAGTCCGGCAGCCATGAACATGGCTGCCTTGGCGGTCGCGTGCGAGATGGCCTGAAGCATGCCGCCCGTCAGGGCATCGCCATACTGGAGATGCAACGGGTCGGCAGCGAGCGGAAACATCAGAAACAGATAGCCGATCTGCGCGACCGTCGAATAGGCGATCAGCAGCTTGAGCCGTTTCTGTCGGAGCGCGACAATGTTGCCGCAGATAATTGCTGACGCCCCCAGTGCCCCAATGAGTTGACCGGCAGCCACACTCAAGAGTCCCGGCACAGCGTCGAACCAGAGCCGCACAATGAGAAAGAACGATCCCTTCACCACGACGGCTGACAGAACCGCGCTTGCCGCCGCCGGTGCGCCGGCATGCGCCGGGGGAAGCCAGAGATGCAGTGGAAAGAGCGCGGTTTTGGCGAACAGCCCCACCGTCATCAGCGCGGCGGCAGCGAGCGTCGCCGGCTCGATCTGCACGCGTTGCGACATCAGGACGATGTCGAGGGTCCCATAGCTGCCATACAGCAAGGCCGTTCCGACCAGGTAGAGGATCGAGCCCAGCAGCGCGAAGAGCAGATACCGCAATGCCGCCTGTAAGGTCTCTGCGCGGCCATCGAGACAGACCAGCGGAACCGCAGCGAAGGTCAGCAGCTCAAGCGCAACATATAGCGTGAACAGATCGCCGCCGAGAAAGATCATGTTCATCGCGCCCGAGATCGCCATGAGCATGACCCAGAATACCATCGGCGCGCGGGTTTCAGCGGACGCTGCGCGACTGTCGAAATTCGCATGCGCAAACACGCCGATGAGACAGATCACGATGGCCATGGCCACCATCATCGCGACTGAAAGTCCGTCGGCGCGCAGCGTGATGCCGAGCGGGGGCTTCCAATTACCCACAACGTAGCTCAGCGACTTTTCGCTTTGCCATACTTTCAGGAAGACAATGCATGCCACGCCGAGACTGGCGGGCAACAGAAGCGCGGCAATTCTTCCGGCGTGCCGCCCGCCAAGGACAAACGACAGCAGGATGCCGACAACCGGCAATACGATGGCCAGAACAAGAAGCGCCCCGCCGGCAGTTGTCGCCTCAAGCGCCGTTGCAGCCGGCATCAGGATTTTTCCTCGGCGGTTTCAGAACTGTCGGAACCGATCGAGGCGCGGTCGGTCTCATCCCAAAGACGCTGCACGAGCGCGATAGCCATGGCCGTCGCCGCGAAGGCGACGACAATTGCGGTGATCACCATCGCCTGAGGGACCGGGTCACCGCCGAGCCCGGCCGCCGCCGCCCGCCTAGCGATAATGCCGAACAGCAGAAACACTCCGCTCCCAAGCAAATTGAATGCGAGGATCTTGCGTAGCGGTTCGGGATTCGTGATGAACCCGTACAGTCCGATGCCCACCAGTGCTGCGCCACACAAGCCGAACAGCGTTGCCGCGTTCATTGCTGCTGCGCCCGTACCGGCGGTCCTGCGGCCAGCATGCCAAGCGCCACAGCGATCGACAGCGTGAGAGCGGCCTCCACGACGACAATCAGCGGTTTGGCGTAGCCCGCCGGGTAAGCCAGAAATGCGTCGGCAAATACCCATCCAGCCAGGCCAATGACAAGGAACAGCACGGGTCCGGTGACAAGCAGAACACGTAGCCAGAGCCGACCGATCGCAGGGGCCCGCTGTAATCCCGCGACAATGACAAGTAGCCACATCGCGGCCAGCACCGTGCCGCCCTGAAAGGCACCACCAGCATCCTTCGCTCCGACCCAGCACATATAGATTCCGAACACGATTCCCACCGGCGGCAAAAGCTGAGCGAGAAAGATCAATGTAGGATCGGGCTTTGCGTAAACCTGCAAGCCGGGCATTCCACCCCAGGCATGATCCGGCGCCAGCGACCAGACCCCGAGCAAAGCGAGCAGCAGAACCACCTTTTCGAGCAGTGTGTCGAGCGCGCGGAACACGAACAGCACGCCGGCGACGGGGTTGCCGAGACCACTTTGCGGCAGGTTTTCCATCACCATCGGTGCGAGCGTCGGAACGGGCGCCGGCGGATGGAGAATGGGAATGGCAAGACCCGCCACGACCAGCGCACACAATGCACCTGCGGCAAGGCGCAGCGGATAACCAACCCTTACACTGTCGACATTCACGGACCGGGAACGCGCGACGGCGCCGAGCAGCAACAGGCCGGTCATGCCGCCGCCGATCGCGGCCTCTGTCAGCGCCACATCAACGGCGTGGAGCCGGACCCATGCCATGGACAAGAGCAGCCCATAGACAACGAACATGACAACTGCAGCAAACGCCGTGCGCACAAGGATGGCCGAAGCACCGATCGTCAGGATCAGCGCAACGAGAGCAATATCGAAGACGGAGGCGATGCTCATCCGTCCGCTCCGTGGTGGCGTACCGCACCGGCGATCAATTGGGTGACGACCGCCCCGGACAACTGGACGAGCAGCCAGACGATCACCAATTTGACCGCGAACAGCAGGCTACTCGTCTGCGGCAGCAACCCCAGAACGATCAGGCCAAGACCGAGATTATCAACCTTGGTCAGGGCGTGCAGACGCGTCAGCGTATCCGGGAAACGCAACAGACCCACCGTGCCCGCAAGGAAGAACAGCGCTCCTGCGGAGACCGCGCAAATGGTCAGGATATTCATGACGAAGCTCATGCGCGCCTCACTCCCCTCTGGCTTCGGATGACGCGCCGGACGCGTCTCTGACGAATGCGACGGCCGCAAACGCCGCGAACAGCGCGAGCATCACGGCAACATCCATGACAGGCGGCGTCTCGGTTGCGACCGCGAGCAGAAGGAGGATGGCGACTCCTCCCGTGCCCAGCAGTTGGACGGCCATCAGGCGGTCCACATCGGCCGATCGCCGAAGAATGGCGAACAGGCCCAGCGCCACCGTCAGCAGCACAAAGACCGAAGCACCCAACAGCAGGCTAGGCATCGGATTTCGCGCTTCCGAGCGCCCCCATGCACAGGGTTTCCTCCATCGACAATTGTTCGACGACGGGCAGCGTCACATCGAGACAATGAATCGCCAGACTGCCGTCATTCGACGTTCCGCACGGAAGCGTACCCGGCATCAGGCTCATGATCGCGCAAAACGTATTTCGCTTCCTGCCCGGCGGCTGCTGCGCCCGGTAGGTGACGAAGCCCGGCTGCAGCGGCAGTCGTGGGTGAAGCGCCCGCAGCGCAACGTCCGCTCCCGCGACAATCGACTGACGGAGGAAGTGCAGGACGAATCCGGCAAACTTGATCGGGCGGAAGCCCCACTGTTCGGCAGGCAGCAGCTTGAGGCTTGCCCAGGTCGCTGCGGCAACCGCAATCAGACCGGGCCCCACATCGCCGGGATCGCCGCGCGTCAGTATCAGCCAGAAGCAGAAAAAGCCGATAGCGCGGATCACGGCACTGCCGATGGCATCCGACCACCTCGCCGGACTCGCCTCGCCAATATTGCCGGCCTTGATCAAATTCATTGAAGCCACCCTAACGACTGCTGTCCGTGCTCCGCTTTGATTTCTGCTTGCTCTTCGTATTGTAAACGGGCTGCTGGGGCTCCTCGACGACGATCGGGTGCTGCGGAATCTTCAGACGATCGATGCGCACGTCGTCCCGCAAGGCATCCCGGTCCATCCGGTCGCCGCGCTCGACGGAATCGCGTGGCTCCGCGCTGGCGGCAAATGCCGTACAGATGAAGAGAATAGCGGTACCTGCCGCCACAATCGAATTCCGCATGATCCCCTCTTGTGTCCTGATCGCTAAAACGCGAAATCGAGCCGTGGGCCGATCAGCCAGTCTCTATAGTGTCGCAGCGCCACGTTTGAGTTTCGCGCCTCGTAGATGACGTTCGTGGTGAGCGATACGTTGCTGGCGATGTTGTATTTCAGGCCGAGTGACGCCGAATAGATCTGGTCCTGCCGGTCGCGGTTCAAGCCGTCTGTAAACCAGAACGCTTCGATGAAAGGCGTGCTGACGATCGACCATTTCGAATTCAGCTCGACCTCGATGCCAAGCAGCGCATCGGCACGCCAGCGCCTGGCCTCGGCGAGATCGGAGAAACGATAAGTGAGCTGGAGGAGCGGCGAGAGCGTGACATTGTCGAAGCTGAAATCGCGCGCGATAGCGCCGGTGACGTCGTGGGAGGTGAAGGCGAGATCGCGAAACACGCCGTCGTAGTCATATCTGTTTTCGTAGGTGGCGCTTATTCTCCAGCCATACAGATTCTTCGTCAGCCGCGCGCCCAGACGCGCGATGGCGGCATTGCCGTCGTGTTCTCTAGAAAATGCCTCAAACTGAGCACGTGCAAAAATACGGTAGGACAGATCCGGCGCAAGTTTGCCGTCCAGCCGCAAGCTCACATCGGGCTCATAGTAAAAATCCCCCCGCCGGTCGTCGCGCGAAAACAGGGCATTGGCCGTGTAGGTGGGCGATAGGGATCCAACAACGCTCCATGTCGGGCTCATCGACGTGTATTCGACCTTTCTGAGCTCGGTCAGATCTATGTCGGCAGCTACTGCCCCGCTGGCATAAAGGATGCTTGTTGCTGCCAGGACAATTCCGGATCCACGCATTGCACACTCCCCAGACAATTACTCTCCGTCGGTCGATGGTGCTGGCTTCCGATGGTAACAGTCCCATGATCTCGCTCCCCCGAGCGGAGAATGGCCGATTACGCTAGTAATCCACGGCATCGCGGATGATCGGGCAGGTCATACAGTGACCACCACCACGGCCACGACCGAGTTCGGCACCGACGATCGTAATCACCTCGATGCCTTCCTTGCGCAGCAACGTGTTGGTGTAAGTGTTGCGGTCATAGGCATAGACAACACCCGGCGATGCACAGACGAGATTGGCGCCGCTGTCCCATTGGGTCCGTTCCCGCTGGTAGTCACTGCCACCGGCTTCGACCACGCGGAGCTTCTTGAGGCCCAACGCTTCCTCGACGACGCCGACAAACGACTTCTTCTCGGCATGCAACTCGACACCGCTCGGATGATCGCTCGGACGATAGGAATAGGTACGTGTCTGGTTCATGAAGTCAGGCGCTAGCAGCACGCAGTCGCGGTCGGCGAATGTGAAAACAGTATCGAGATGCATGGCCGCGCGGATCTTGGGCATTGCCGCAACGATGACGCGCTCCGCGGCCTTCTTTTTAAACAAGGTCGCTGCAAGTTGGCTGATCGCCTGACGGGAGGTGCGTTCGCTCATGCCGATCAGCACCACCCCCTTGCCGATGGGCATCACATCACCTCCCTCCAGTGTGGCCAGTCCATGGTCCTCTGTCGGGTCGCCCCACCAGACATTGACGTTGCCGGCAAAATCGGGATGAAACTTGTAGATCGCTGTGGTGAGGATCGTTTCCTCATGTCGCGCCGGCCAGTACAGCGCGTTGAGGGTGACACCGCCATAGATCCAGCAGGTCGTGTCGCGCGTATAGAGCGTGTTCGGCAGCGGCGGCAGAAGGTATTCAGTCGCCCCCGCGGCCTCCTTCACCATCCTGAGTGCCGCGCCCCCATGTGCTTCGGGAAAGTCATGGGTCGACAGGCCACCGATCAGCGTTTCCGCGAGCTTTCGGTTTTCCAGCCCGAACAGGTAGCTTTTGAGCTCATCGATGAAGCCAAGGCCAACCTGGTTCGGCACGACCTGATTGTCGAGGATCCAGGCCTTGCCCTCCGGGACTGCCAGCGTCTCGGCGAGCAGGTTATGCATCTCAACGACATCGACGCCGCGGTCCCGCATTTTGGTGACGAAATCGAAGTGGTCGCGCTTCGCATTATCGACCCAGAGCACATCGTCAAACAGCAACTGATCGCAGTTGGACGGGGTCAAGCGTGTATGGGCAAGGCCGGGGGCGCAGACCAGAACCTTGCGCAGCTGGCCAACTTCGGAGTGCACACCAAACGGGACTTTTTTTGCACTGGCCATCATGAACTCCCATCGATTTCCTAGATGCTGATATAGCCGGTGGCGAGGCCATGGATGCCGACAACGCATCCGACGACAGCGACGCCGAACAGGACCCATTCTGCCGGAGTGAAGAGCTGCTTGTTGAGCTCCCTCCGTGTGATGAAATACAGGATTGTGCCGGGCGCGTAGATGATGAAACCAAGCAGCAGAAATTTCATACCGCCGGCGAACAACAGGAAGATCGTGTAGGCTGTCGCCAGGACTGCAATGATCGTGTCCTTGCGAAGATCGCTCGGATCGGTCTCGTAAGTCTCCTTGCGGTAGACCAGCATCAGCGCGAACGCTGCCGAAAGAAAATAGGGAATCAGCGACAGGTGGCTGCACAGCGAAAGAGCGAAGGTGAAGGCATCGTCGGAAAACAACGTCGCGATGAGCACAGCCTGAACCAGCAACGTGCTCATCAGGAGCGCCATTGACGGAACCTGATTTGCGTTTTCGCGCGCCAGGAAGGCCGGCATGTCTTGCCTCTTCGCCGCAACCGACAGCACTTCGGCGGCCATCAGGGTCCAGGCAAGATAGGCCCCGAGCACCGAGATAATCACGCCGATGCCGATGAAGATGGCCCCCCAATGACCAACGGCCGCTTCGAGCACGCCACCAACCGAGGGTTGACGCAGTTGCGCCAGTTCTTCGCGGGGAAGGATGCCGTATGCAAGAATGGACACCGACGCGAACAAGGCCAACACGGCCAAAAATCCCGTCACAGTCGCAATACCGACGTCCTCGCGCCGTTGCGCGAAGCGGGAGTAGTTGCTGGCGCCTTCGATGCCGAGAAACACGAAGACCGTTACCAGCATCGTCGCCTTGATCTGCGCGAAGAGATTTCCGTAGTCCCCGCTTGCACCGCCCCAGAGGTTTCCGACGAACACATCCGGTTTGAAGAAGAAGATCGACAGGACGACGAACAACAGCAGCGGAATGAGTTTGGCAATCGTCACGATCTTGTTGATCGCTGCCGCCTCCTTGACGCCGCGCAGCACAAGGAAATGGAACGCCCAGACACCGACCGACGATAGTGCGATGGCAGTGACCGTGTTGCCCTGACCGAGCGCGGGGAACAACGCGCCGAGCGTCGACTTGATCAGAATCCAATAGGATACGTTGCCGACGCAGGCACTGGCCCAGTAGCCAAAGGCGGAGAAGAAGCCGACATAGGGCCCGAACCCCTCGCGCGCATAGGCGTAGACGCCCGCATCGAGATCCGGCTTGCGGTTGGCCAGCGTCTGAAACACAAATCCCAGCATCAGCATGCCGGCACCGGCGACGGCCCACGCTATCAGCGCTCCATAGATGCCGGTGGCCTGAGCAAAGTTACGCGGTATCGAAAACACGCCGGCGCCGACCATGCCGCCGACCACCATGGCCGTGAGCGTCCAAAGCGGCAATTTCTGGTCACCTGCACTGCTCATGGCCAAAGCACTCCCATGTGCAGAAGCGGTCGGCCTGCAGCAAATGGGACATGCAGGCGACCACCTGCGACCGGGGCCTGCAAGACGCGGCGACGGGTTTGAGGAAAGTGATGGGTTTGAGAAAGGTTCGGCCGCGAAGGACGCGCGCATCGATTGTGTTGCGCAGCCTCATAGGGCTGGCGCAGGAGCCACGCCGGTGCGCACAAGGCGCGGGCAGATGCAAATAACATCAGGTCCTGCACCGGCGTCCCCTTCCAACATCAACTACTGGAAAGAAGAGCACATTCGGGACGCACCACGATATCGGGTGATGCCCTAGGTTGAAGACCGGGAGTTACCCTAAGTGCCGAAGCGTCCGGCGTGAAACAGATACGATCTGACTATGCTTGCGCCGATCGGAGCGGCCCCGGCGCCCTCTCTTTTCCCCCGAACCATGCCACATACAATGTGGGCAGAAAGATCAGAGTGAGAACCGTCGCAACCAACAGCCCACCCATGATCGCAAAGGCCATCGGGCCCCAGAACACCGTCGGAGCGATCGGTATCATGCCGAGCACGGTCGACACGGCCGTCAGCATGATCGGGCGAAAACGAGAGCTCGAGGCATCCAAAGCGGCGTCCCACACGCTTTTCCCTTCATCGCGTTCGGCGTCGATCTGACCGATCAGGATCACCGCATTTTTCGTGATCATGCCGAGCAGTGCGAGAATGCCCAGAATTGCAACGAAACCGAGCGGCCGCCCTGATAGCAGAAGGGCGGCGACCACGCCGATGAGCCCAAGAGGCGCGACGCTCAGGACGAGAAACAGCCGCTGAAAGCTCTGGAGCTGGATCATGAGGACCGTAAACATGATCAGCAGCATCACCGGCACAACGGCGATGACCGACGCCTGCGATTTCTGACTTTCTTCGACCGTGCCCCCAACCACGATCCTGTAGGATGCTGGAATGGTCTTCGACAACGCGGCAATGGCCGGCGTCAACGAATTGACGACGGATTCCGGAATTGCACCGGCAGTGATATCAGTCTGCACCGTGAGGGTCGGGACACGATCACGCCGCCAGATCAGGGGATATTCCTGCTCGTATTCGAAAGTTGCAAACTGGCTGAGCGAAACCGTCTGCCCGCCTGGCAGCGGAACTTGCAAATTACGCAAGTTGGGCAACGAGACGCGCTGGTCATCGACCGCGCGCGCAACGACATCGATCAAATAGATATCATCGCGAACCTGGGTGACCGTGGTGCCTGATATGACCGTGTTCAGCACGCCTGCCAGGGTTTGAGAACTCAGCCCGAGCAACCGGGCCTTGTCCTGATTGACCCGAATACGCACCTGCCTTGCCGGCTCGATCCAGTCGAAATTGACGCCATTCGCCTTGGGATTGGCGGCGATGACTTGCGCAAGCTTGAACGCAATTTCGCGCACCGTGCCTGCGTCAGGACCACTGACGCGATATTGGACGGGCCAGCCGACCGGCGGCCCAAGCTCAAGAGGCGAGACCCGTGTAATCGCATTGGGAAAATCATTTGCCAGAAGCGTCTCCAGCTTTGCGCGGATACGTTCACGCGCTGCGACATCCTTTGCGACGACCACTGACTGGGTAAAGAAATCATTTGGCAGCTGAACATTGAGCGGAAGGTAGAACCGGATAGCACCGCGGCCCACATAAGTGCTCCAGCGCGCAACGTCCGGGTCGCCCTTCAGGGCAGCATCGAATCTCTGTGCCGCTGTCTGGCTGGCATAAATGGATGCGTTTTGCGGCAGACTGACATCGACGAGCAACTCCGGACGATCAGACGACGGAAAGAATTGCCGAGGGATGAACGGGAGAAGAAGAAACGAGCCGACGAAAAGCACCAGCGAGAGCGCGATGGTCAGCCATTTCGACCGCATGGCGAATATCAGGAAGCCGCGATACCACCTGAAAACTCTGCCGGGGGCGTCTGTCTTGCGTTCCGTCGGCGGCTTGAGGATGACAACGCCCATCAGCGGAGCGAAGATCACGGCAACGAACCAGGAGACGATCAGGGCGATACTGACAACGGCAAAGAGGGAGAACGTGTATTCTCCTGCAGAACTCGCGGCAAAGCCGACGGGCACGAAGCCCGCGATAGTCACCAGTGTTCCTGCCAGCATGGCGAACGCGTAGGTGCGAAAGGCAAAGCTGGCAGCCTGGACCTTGTCGTCGCCTTCCGCCAGCCGGTTCAGGGTGGCATCCGTGGTGGTCATTGCATCATCGACGAGGAGCGCGAGCGCGATAATGAGCGCGCCGAGCGATATGCGCTGCATGTCGATTCCGGCAAGCTTCATGATCGGGAACACGATGGCGAGTGTCAGCGGTATGGATAGTGCGATGATCAGGCCCGGGCGCACACCGAGGCTGATAAAACTCACCACGAGAATGATGGCAATTGCCTGCAGCAGCGACATCATGAATTCGGAGATGGCGCTCTCGACCGTGACAGCCTGATCGGCGATGAGCTTCGGTTCGATGCCAATCGGAAGATCCGCCGTGATCGCAGCCATCGCCCGCTTGAGACTCTTGCCGAGCGCGAGAATGTCTCCGCCGTCACGCATCGAGATAGCCAGGCCAATGGCTGGTTCGCCATTAACGCGAAACAAGGGCTGCGGCGGATCGGAATAGCCGCGCGTAATCCGGGCGATGTCGCTCAGGCGGATCATGCGCCCGGCAGCGACGAAATTAATGTCAGCAACATCCTGCTCGGACTGAAACGCGCCCGATACCCGAAGCGATAGTGTCTCGTCGCCCGTTTGAATCGTGCCGGCTGGCCTTATGATATTTTGCGTCTGGAGAGCGGACAGCAGTGCGGTGCGGTCGATGCCAAGGCTTGCCAGTTCCTTCATCGAAAATTCAACAAAGATCCGCTCGTCCTGAGCTCCCAGCAACTCGATCTTCGAGACGTCGGGGACAAGAAGAAGCTTCGAGCGGACGTCTTCCACATAGTCGCGAAGCGCGCGGTGCGTGAACCCGTCGCTCGTGAAGCCATAGATAATTCCGAACGTATCGCCGAAATCATCGTTAAACCCGGGTCCGACCACCCCTGCCGGCAGCGTATGGCGGATGTCACCAATGTTCTTGCGGACCTGATACCAAGTGTCGGAGACTTGTTTGGCGTTCGCGTTCCCCTGCAGGTTGACGAAGATTGTGGTGACGCCTGCCCGCGTGAAACTGCGCAGGAAGTCGAGATGCGGCGTTTCCTGCAGCTTGCGCTCGAGGCGCTCGGTGACCTGTTTGACGGTCTCCTCAACCGTTGCCCCGGGCCATGCCGCCTGAACGATCATCGTCTTGATGATGAATGACGGGTCCTCGCTGCGACCGAGGCGGAAGTAGGACAGGACACCGAAGATAACGGCAACAATCATGACATAAACCACCAGGGAACGGTGCTTAAGTGCCCATTCCGAGAGGTTGAAGCCGGTCATTGCTCTGACCCAAGAAGACGTATTTTCTGGCCGGGGTGCAGCGCCTGCACACCCGCGGTCACGATGACCTCCCCCGTGTCGAGTCCCTGAGACACCACGACCTGCGCTTGCTCGAAGCGCAAGACGTCCACGTTTCGGGTCGAAACCGTGCGACTCGCGGGATCGACAATCCAGACCGCGGGCTGTTGATTGGCCCTCGTCAATGCCGATGCCGGGATCTCGATCATGGGGACGGCATCCATCTCCATGCGCCCCACGACGGTCGCGCCAAGCCGCATGGCCGGCGGCGGATCCGTCAGGCCAACCTTGATTTCAAAGGTGCGCGTGACGGGATCGGCCTGGGCGCCGACCTCACGGACACGACCGTGAGCCGTCACCGCGGGATCGTCCGTCAGGCTGACGGCTATTTGCGGATCGCTCGGTGCCGATCGGAAAAATTGAGCCGGTACGTCAAAGACTGCATCGCGGCCATCTTGCCGCGCCAGCCTGAGAATCATTTGCCCGGCCTGGATAACTTCTCCAGCGCCAGGTCCGACTGCGGTTATGACGCCCGGTGCATCTACCTTCAGCTCGGTAAAGCTCACCAGATCATGTGCCGTCTTGAGCTGGGCCTCGGCGGCATCGACCTGCGATTGAGCGGTTTGTTGCGCCTGCGTTGCCTGGTCGTAGTTGACGCGGGTGGTCCAGCCCTGTGCAAGCAGTGTCTGCTGGCGATCGAAATGATTGCGTGCCTGAGTCAGTTGCCCCTGCGCGGCCGCGACAGCCGCCTGAGCCTGGCGCAACGTGTTCAATTCATTCTGGGATTCAAGCCGCGCCATGACCTGACCGGGCTGCACCCGATCTCCGGTCTTCCCGTTGTTTTCGATCAGTCGGCCCGAGATGCGAAATGCCAGCGCCACCTCGTCTTCCGCTTCGATACGGCCGGTGAATGAAAGCGGAGCGCCCGCAATGCTCTTCGCAACAGTGACTGTACGCACGGGCCGCACGACAGGAGCGGCTTCATCAGACTCTCTGCCGCACGCGGTCAGCAGAAACGCCGGCACAATGGTTAGAATAATTATAATCGTCCGATATCGTGTAACTCGACATAGGGAGGCATGACGCGCATACGCAGGCATGAAGAAACCCTCGCTGAGCAAAATTGCACACCAGATTCGCTGACCACCTCGCAAAAGCAGATCGCTGGCTTTTGCTTGCGTGATCGCCAGCCCGCCAATTCTTCTATGACTCAAACTATTCTGGGGGTGCGGATATCTACCCGGTATCGGGGAAACTACTGATCGCACCAACGATTCTCAGGCGCCGTGCTGACACTCTCAAACCGCAGCAAGATTCAAGCGCTCAGTTGAAGACGATGAGGTTCCTTGTGCAGAGCAAACGCGGCAATTAACTGAAATTACTTCTATTGTTACTTCGTATATTTTGAGACTGAGTACAGTCAGTCGCGACATCGGACGATCTGGCGACATCTTACTTGACGCCGATTCAATCAAGGGTATTTAGTAAGGATAACTTCGCGCAAGAGAACGATGGCATTTAACCTTAGTGGTTACTCGCCACTCGATCCAAGATGCATCGGACTACATGATGGCCCACAAGGCTCACGTAGACGACTCGTGTCGAATTCACGTTCGGGAAAAGATCGTGGTTCACGACACTTTCAACGGCGCCGCTAGTGCACGAACAAAATTGAAACTTGGCAAATCAGGCCCTGGTAAGCAGCTCTTAGCGCTTCAGGAGGATATGCAGCAGCGGATTGCATCAGACCTTCACGATTCGACTTGCCAGCATCTGCTGGCCGCGAGTTTGAATATGATGCGAATGAGGTGCGCCGTTGCTGGCATCGGCAGCGCTATAAAAATTTGCGATGAGATCGACGCGTCGATCTGTGAGGCCCTTAGGGAAATCAGGGCTTTCACCTACCTCCTGCATCCCCAGAATTTGCTCGACGGCGGATTGAAGTCGGCGATCGAGGAGTTTGTGGTGGGGCTTTCATCGCGGACATCGCTGGAAACGCGTCTCAAGATCGATGCTGCGGTCGATGCATTGCCTAACGAAACGCAGCGCTCATTGCTGAGAGTTGTCCAGGAAGCGCTCGCGAACGTCTTCAGGCACGCGAAAGCGACGCAGGTGAATATCTCGGTCAAGGCCACAGATACCAACGTCACGCTTCGGATCAGCGATAATGGCTGCGGAATGCCGATTTCTCAGGCGAGAGATCGCCATAAGGCAGTGCCGCTTGGTGTTGGAATTCCGGCCATGAGAACGAGACTGGATCAGATGGGAGGCACATTTGAGATCCACTCGTCATCCACAGCGGCATGTAGCGGGACAACGGTGTACGCGACTATTCCACGAGCCATCTCGCGCAAAGGAAACAAGCCAGCGGATATCCACCAGGGCGGCCGAGGATCGACGAAGATCCGACCGTCGCATGGCTAAAGGTCAGCTAACGGATTCAACAATCTGACGCTCAGCGAGGGCAACGAACTCCAAGGGCTGGATCTTCTCGATGAAAGTATTTTGCCACTCGTAAGGAAATGACATCGGAGTACTGAGGACCATGAAGCAGATTATGATAGCCGATGATCATGACGCGGTGCGGGCTGGAATTCGTGCAATTCTGGAACGACGTCCCGGATGGGAAGTCGTCGGCGAGGCCCGCGATGGTAAAGAAGCTGTCGCTTGCGCCATCGAAAAGCAGCCGGATGTCGCTATCGTTGATTACTCGATGCCATTCATGACCGGCCTCGAAGTGGCGAGGCGGATGAAGGAGTACAAACTTCCAACAGAGGTGCTTATCTTCACGATGCACGACTCGATCGCGCTCGAACTACAGGCATCTCAAGTTGGCGTTCGCGCATTCCTGCGAAAATCCGATGCCAACAAAATGCTCCTGGCAGCCGTTGAATCACTGATGCATCACAGATCGTTTCATGCCGGCGAGACTTGCGGCACAATGGTCGGATCATCCGACGGAAATATTGGCACAGGCCGATCGCTTTCGCCGCGAGAGAGGACAATCGTTAAACTGGTTGCCGAGGGTTACAGCAACAAGCGTGTAAGCGAGACCTTGAATTTAAGCATCAAGACGACCGAGACCCACCGAGCTGCCGCGATGCGCAAGCTCAACGTAAAATCGACTGCAGGTCTGGTTCGGTATGCCGTACGAAATAATCTAGTAGAAGCATGATTGCGCAAACATGGTCGACAGCCTTCACGGATTTGGCAGCCGTGACGCATATCATTTCGAGGCGGTCGTTCTAGCGAGCTGCTTTCGTCAATTGGATATGGCCGGTGGTTCCAACGAATGGGAACGGCACTGTGAAGCAGATCTTGATTGCAGACGATCATGAAGTCGTGCGATCCGGATTGCGCGCGATCGTCGAAAGCCGTGCGGACTGGGCTGTGAGCGGAGAAGCGAGCGATGGCAGGGCTGCGGTCGCCATGATCAGGGAGTTGAAGCCCGATATAGCAATTGTCGACTATTCCATGCCCGTCCTGAATGGTCTGGAGGTGAGCCGTCAGATCAAGTTGCATTACCCCCGGACGGAGGTGCTCATCCTGACAATGCATGAAAGCAATGAAATCCTCACCGAATCCCTCCTGGCAGGGGTACGAGGCTTCTTGTTAAAGTCAGATGCGCGACATCATCTCATTGCAGCGATCGACGCATTACTCAATCACCGGCCTTACTTCACCGGTGTGGTCGTGGAAAAATTGCTTCACGACTACCTAGCCAGCAAGAGGGACAAATCGAAAGTCCTGCTGTCGTTACGCGAGCAAAACGTTGTCCAGCTGATCGCCGAAGGGCACACCAACAAGTCCGTCGGCACGGTACTGAATCTCAGCGTGAAAACTGTCGAGGCCCACCGCGCATCCGCCATGCGCAAACTTGGAGTTTCCTCCACTGCCGAACTGGTCCGGTATGCAATTCGCATGAAACTGATTGGACCCTAGCTGCCATAGGAAATGTGGGGGACCATGCCTGAGCCGAGAGTGGATCAAGCCATCCTAGCCAAGAACGTTCGAAGTGGGGATCTTCCGACGGCAGGCGCGAACGCCGGCCGGCGGCTGACCCTCGGGGGAGCACTCGTTATTCTGGGTGTTGCCAGCGGCATCTTCCTCGCCTGGCGCGCGTCATCCAGCCTTCTCATCATATTTGCGGCGATCCTGCTTGCATCGCTTCTCGATGCCTGCGCTCGGTCGCTTGGTCGATACATTCCGATCGGGCGCGCGTGGCGGCTAGCCATCGTGATCGTCATCCTGACTGCAGTGATCGTGCTCGGGACAATATGGGGGATTGGAAAAATCCCCGAGCAGGCCCGGATCCTGATGCGCGTCATGGACGCACAACTGGATGTCCTGCAACAACGTCTTCTCGCTTTTGGCGTGGATCTGTTCGGGCCGGACGGAGGGCGCGACTTCTCCCGCTGGTTTCCCGATCACGACAAGCTCTTTGGCCACGCTCAATCGGCCGTCGGGACCGCCTCGAGCTTTCTTGCCAATACGCTCGTCATCATATTTCTCGGCCTTCTCTTTTCGCTCGATCCGCAGGCCTATCGCGACGGCGTCGTATTGCTGGTCAACCCCTCCTCGCGCGAGCGCATGCGTTCTGTTCTGGATGAAATGGGCGCCGTGTTGCGCTCATGGCTCATGGGGCAACTGATCCGGATCGTCCTGATGACCGCCTGCGTGTGGCTGGCGCTCTATTTGCTCGGCCTTCCAAGCGCTTTTCTGCTCGGCCTGCAGGCCGGTCTGTCGAATTTTGTGCCTTATCTCGGCCCGATATTGGCCAGTATCCCCGTGGGATTGGTGGCCATGCCGCTTGGTCCCTCGATGGTGATCTGGGCCATCGGGATTTACACCGTTATTCAATCCATCGAGGGCTATGTGATCGGCCCGCTCATTCAGCGGCGCGCGGTGGAACTGCCCCCCGCATGGACGCTGGTCGCCATCGTCCTGCTCGGCTCTCTGTTCGGCGTCTTGGGAATTGCGCTTGCGATGCCGCTATTCGCGATCGGGCGCGTCGCCGTTCTTCGACTCTATGTGGAGGACTGCCTGGGAGATAACCTGAACGACGGTCCTGACCTTAGGTAGGCGCGGGAAACTCCGACTAGATGGAAATATTGCCCATCGCCAGATTGTAGAGGCCAGCGGCAGCTGCCACGAGGATCGCTCCGAACAGGATTCCCTCGGCAGACGCAAAGACCGTTGCTTTCTGCTCCCGCCGCGCGATCACAAACAGGATCGTGACCGGCGCATAGAGAAGCGCCGAAAGCAGCAGGAAGGTGGGACCGCCTGCGTAAATCATCACAGCCGCGTAGATCGTGGCAAGCGCACCGCGCACCCAGTCGATGGCGCGGCTACGCGGCTCTGTCCGATATGTTTCCCCGGTCCATGCGAGCTTAAGTCCGTATGCCGCGACAAACAGATAGGGAATGAGCGTCATTGAACTCGTCATCTTCAATGCCAACGTAAAGGCATATTCGGCAAAATAGGTCACGAGCAGGAACAGCTGAATCAGGCAGTTGGTAAGCCACAGCGCCCCTGCGGGTACTTTATTGACGTTCTCGCGCGTGAGGAAGCGCGGCATCGTGCCGCTGACGGCTGCGGAATGGAGAACCTCGGCGGCGAGCAATGACCAGGACAGATAATTTCCAAGCACGGAGATCAGCAGGCCGATGCTGATGAATACCTTGCCCCAAGGCCCCACGATCGCTTCCAATACGCCCGCCATCGACGGCGTCGCGAGCGCGCTTAGCTCTGGGCGGAGCAGAATTCCATAGGACAGCATGGTGACCAGGACAAGCAAAGCGAGCACACCGAGAAAACCCAGAACCGTCGCGATCCCGACATCGTTGCGGTCCTTTGCGTAGCGCGAGTAGACGCTTGCTCCTTCGATCCCCACAAACACGAATACGGTGACGAGCATCGTGTTGCGAACCTGGTTCGACACACTGGCAAAGCTCGGTTCCTCACCACCCCAGAAATTAAGTGCGAAGACGTTGGCCTTGAACGCAAAAGCGGCAACGACGATGAAAAGGAGTATCGGTATCATCTTCGCGAATGTCGCAATCGTATTGAGCGCAGCAGCTTCCTTGATGCCGCGGAGGATAAGGATATGAACGCTCCAGAGCAGCAACGACGCGGCCACGATCGCAACGGGCGTGGTGCCGTCGCCAAACACCGGAAAGAACTGTCCCAATGTCGCTTTGATCAGCACAAGACACGCAACATCGGCAAGGCAGCATCCGATCCAGTAACCGGCCGCAGATGCAAAGCCGGCATAGTCGCCGAAGCCAGCTTCAGCATAGGCGAAAATGCCCGTATCGAGATCGGGCCGACGCCGGGACAGCGTCTGAAAGACGAAAGCGAGCATCAGCATTCCGGTGCCGGCGATGCACCAGGCAATCAGGGCGCCGAGACCGCCCGTGGCGCGACCGAATGCCGATGGTAATGCAAAGATCCCGGAGCCGACCATCGAGCCAACCACGAGCGCAATCAACGCGCCGCGCGAGAGCTTCTGATCGGATGAATTGGATGATGTTCCCATTTTTCTATTGAACCTGACGCTCGACGATGAGCGGTCGAATGAAGAAGGACCGGTATTGGCGCAGCAATAGGAGGGCACCGTTTCCGGGTCCCTCCGAGATCGTTCCGGCTATCCGTTTGCACCTTCTGCAATCGGCGACACGGTGTCGTCCTCATCGAGCAGAACAGCCGCCCTGGAAAGCCGGTCAAAGAGTTTTCTGCGAGCTGCAACGGGTGGCCAGGCGTAAAGAAAGATTTCCGAAGGCTTCCAGATCGCAACCCAGCCCAGAATAAGAAAGCTCTCTGACAGAACCCTTGAAAACGGTCCCTCCGTCATTCGCTGAGCGAAGACCCAGCCGAGCAAGAGGCAAATGAAAAGGATCACCATTCCGACGACGAGTGACAGCCGGCCGGTCTTGAATAACTCGCTCAGTTCGCGCGAGACGGCCTGGCTTCGAAGGCCAAAGTAGTATCTGACGGCGGCAGCGATATCGGATACATGCGTTTTCCGGAGTTCGTCAGGCGGCAGATAGATGACGATTTCAATTGGAACACGGTCGGAGAACTCCAGCGCGCGATCAACGATATATTCTTCGGCCTGTAGCGCGAGATCAGTCTCGCGGAACGGAGACGGATCGAGCGTATCGAAGAGCTGCGATACCTTGCGAAGCTTCATTTCTATTCGCCCGACTTGTGCCCCTTCGGTCGAACGGTTTCTCATGGCCTTTCTCGATCGTCTTCGAGTAACACAGCGTGCTGGCGCGGCCTTCGCAGGGAACGTCCGACGAGCCGAGAAAATCCCAGCAGATCATTGACGCTGCCACCAGTACAATCAGGTGTTTCCCCTAGGGCGAGATGCAGGATCCAGATTAGTGAACGCCGATTGCGCCGCGTTTGTTGCGTCCAGCGACGCCTCAGCCAGACCGGAAACAAATTGATGCCTGCGAACTCATCGGGAAATTCCCTAGGTCCCCTAAGGTGATCATCCGATATCGCATCGGCCTCACAGAAGCTTAGGCTAGCTTTTTGAAGGAGGCCGCGCCGTTTCGGAGTTCGCGACAGCGGACAGAATTGCGACTGGATCTTCGATGAGTGAACTGGATCTGCCACCGGGTCGGCATACTGAAGACCTTCACTTCAGAACGAGAAGCCTCGTCCTCAGGCAACTACCCTTTCTCGCCATCCTCGCGCTTGCAATTGCGGGCGTGGCCTATACGAACTTTTCAGGAAAACCGCTCATTGGCTATTGGGAGTTCCTCGCCCTCGCAATTGGCGTTGTATGCGTCGTGACCGAATGGACCGAGCTCGATGACAGGCAGACTCGGGTTCGACTGGTATGGACGCAAGCGCTTCACTGGATCGCGGTTCTTGTTACGATGAACATCATGCTGCTGGCAGGCGTTCAACAGCTTCTGCCTGCGCCTGCGACGAGTCTCGTGCTTTTGATGTTGCTGGCGCTTGGCACTTTTCTCGCCGGCCTGAACCTTATGTCGCTGCAAATGGGCTTTCTCGGCCTCTCAATGGCTCTGGCAGTTCCCGCGATCTCCTGGATCAAGCAATCGGCGCTCTTTCTGATTCTGGTTGTGGTCTTCGTGATCGGCCTTGCCATGGCTTTCTGGTCGCTTCGGACGGATACGCGTCGATCTGAGCGAACGAAGTCTTCACGACCCGCCTCGCCAGGCGATCCGGTTGCCGATCACGAAGACACATCGGACGAAGATACATCGGACATCGAAGCGGCCCGCCGGCGCCTTGGGCTAAGTGACGATTAGCGGATCTGACAAACCAGGAAGCTGCGTTAGGCCGCATGGAGATGCGCAGCTTTCTCATTTAAGAGTTTCCGTTCGGAGCGATCCTCAACAGGAGATATCATGAAGCGCTTTATTGCTGCGGCAGGTTCAGGGTTGATTTTCTTGTGCGCTGCGTTCTCCGCGACTGCAGACCCTCGCGACTCCGTCGAGCGTGGTCAAAGGCTGGATTCTGAAGCAATTCGGGACGATGTCCGCACCAACCGCCTGAAGACACCAGCGTCACCACTCAACGTCGAACAACCGCGGCAACCTCAAGGACAGACACTGCACCGCAGAGGGCGACCACGTTTGCACGCCATGCCGCGACCTCCGAGCGAGCGACAAATGCGGCTGCGCCGGCAACAAAAATCAGTTCAGTGACGCTAGCGTAACGTCATCGTCGCTATTCCCGCGGCAAGGCTCACACCGATCTGGCGCTCAAGCGACAGTGGCTGGAGCATCACGGTCCTGCGAGATCCCCCGATCAGAACATTCGCGCCCAGACCCGGGCCAAACGCAACACTCCCACTCGCGCCGACGTAATTTCCACGGAGCGTACCCCGGCCGACCTGTGAGTTCCGGGCGAAGACCCGCCAGACCAACGCGCTCGATGGAGTTACTCCGAGATCCAGGCCGATGCGGCGCACCGTTCCCTCATAGATGTACTGCCGTGACGCATTTCGTACCCTGAACACGCATCGCAGCGTCTGACGTGAACCGATAATCAATCCAATCCGGGGGTTGCTCATACATGTCAGCGTTCCCGCCCTGAATGCGGCAGAGGAAGCCGGCAGCGATGAAACGCAAAGCAAAAGGGATGCACCGAAAAGTCCAAGCAGGGCCTTCTTGATCATGGGAGCCTCCACTTTCTGCGCGAGAATATGGCAGTGGCTATTCAGCGCCGCAAGATCGCCACGTCAGGCACAACTCGCAAGCTGACTCGATTTCGATTCGAATAGTTACGATGCGATGCCGTTCGACGCGGTTCTTCTGGTCGATACATTTCCGCAGACGATTGCGAGTGATCGCATTACGCGATCGATGATCTGGCGGTCGTATCCTCCGCTGCATTCGCATGGTCAAGCGCGCCCACCAGCACGTCGATCCGCTCCGGCTCAAGCAAGCAAAGCTGCTCACCCGGCCCTGCCGCAAGCCTGTGAATATAGAAGTGCGTGCTGGTCGCATCAGCAGCGCCCATGACCGGTGACGGAGCCGAAATGACCTTCAACGAACCAAAGGTGCCGATCCAGTCGATATGGCGATGTCCGTGCATGACGACAGCCCGATCGGCAAAGGCCTCCAGCCGACGTACAAACCAGCTGCCGTTGATCACGGCCGTTCCGATGCGTTCCGCGAACGCGGTCACTGGCATCGGATACTCCATCAGGTGATGATGCAATGCGATTATCCAGCGCGCTTTCGGGAACTGAGCGATAAAAGCCTCCAGCCGGCGGGTCTGCTCGATCGAGACGAGGCCAAGTGCATTGGTGAAGGAGAAGTGTGTTTCAGCATTGGAGTTCAGCAGCGCTATGCCGAGATCATTCTCCTCCAGAGGCGGAACCACCATCGGATACAAGTCATCGAAGACCCCACGTAACCGGGCTGCACGCTGCAGACCACCGAGATCCGCGAAATCGGCCATCTGACGGCGATACGGCACCAACGCGTCGTTCAGTGTTGTTGTATGGCCTTTCCCGTCTTTCACAACAAACGCACGATCGCCCTGAATGGCAGCGATGGTCGAAAGTGTGCGGACCTGTCGCAACCGTTTGCCCGGACTGAACGGTAGATCCAGCCGTGCCGGATTCGCCCGGTCCACGATATTGATGTCGTGATTTCCGGGCAGCACGAAGGTGCGCGCGACGAGGTCCGGATAGTGTGACAGGACGTCCAGAAACTCCGCCCATTCGGTCGCCCGTCCGGCATCAGTCATATCGCCGCTGATCAGTACATGGTCGAGAGGATCAACGGCGTGAATGGCGGCCAGCCGCGCCATCACCTGCTGCAGACGCTCATTTCCCTGCGGCCCGGCGCGCCCGCTTTCAATGCGAAACCCGTATCGTTCGCCAACCACATGGAGGTCCGACAAGTGAGCCACACGCCAGATGCTGGTGTGGGCCGGCGCTGCATCGAACGCGACAATGTCCACCGGCTGCGCCATACGGGCATCGGCCAGACCCCAGACAAGCGATGCGCCGGCAAGGTAGCCGCATATCAAGACTGCGGCATTTGCCAGCGTCGGAATAATCAAACGATGAGGAACACCAAGATCTTCGAGGCTTCCCGTCCAGCGCGAGGCTGGCCACGCCCACATCGCGACCGCCACAGCGCAGATGGAGATGGCGATTCCTGCCGCGGCCGAATTCACCGCGCGGAGCCGCGCCCTTCCATGCACGGTCAGATGTCTTCCCAGCACCTTCTCCGTCAGATGCTGTAGCCCTTCACGGCCGAAGACATATCCCGGCTGGATGGCAAGCGCGTTAAGAGACCAGAAATTGATCTCGGCGACCCGAAACAGAGGCTTCCAGCCGATCCACCCCAGCGCGACGATTCCGATCGCCACCAGGAACGCGCCGATCTCCGTCAACACGAGAACCTTGTCCGACAGAGTTGAGAGCCAGGCAGAAGCAACCAATGCCGCGAGGCCCAACGACACCGCCGGCAGTAACAGCGATACTGTCCAGGCAAACAGGAGCTTCGGCAGACTGACTTCGACAAGCAGGCTCCCGGCCATCGAGAGCAGGGTTCGCTGTTCAGGACTGGCGGCATCGTCCTCGATATCGCCCCTACGCGGGTCGATCGTTTCCCTGTTCCACTCCTTCGTTGGCTCGTCGTCTCCCGCATCCCCTCTCTTCATGGCATCGCCTCTTGTGAGCAGGCATGTTCCTGTCACCAGAGTGACGCTATCACATCTTCGACGACATCCGCGCGCGTCAGGGTTTGACCCGATGCAACATCACCGCTCGTATGATGTAATTACCGAAGCATGGCGAGAGATGAGCGCGGCAAATAGAGACAGGTCACTGAAAATATCACTCAATTTCTCGAACATGTTGCGGCATGCAGATTTAATTAGGCGGTTCAAGACTTCTGAAAATTGAGACAGCGAGGCATACCCATATCGAGCGCATCTTCCCGTTCTGATTGACGGACTACGCCTTTGGTAATATCCATTCGCCCCGTGCGATATCAAAAATCAGGCTGATAAAAAGCCGGAACGGAGTCCCATGGACTCGCAATCGATCGCAACACAGGCTGAACGGCCTGATGTCCCGACTGGGCAATCGACCTGGTCGGAGACTGTTCAAGGGCTGGCGCCTGAAGCCCATCGCCGCTTCACAACTGCTTTCATGGGTGAACTATCATTCGCGGCCGCCATTTGCGGGCCCATGCACGTCCGCGCCTCACCGTTGATCTTGCGATGCCGTCGCCATTCGGAGTCGCTACGATTATCGGCTCTGCCGTGCAGTTCCGGTGCCCCCTTATATCCCTGACGTTCCTTTTCTATCCGTGAAAGGAGAAATTCTATGGAAGCGATGGATCGGCGAAACCTCTTGCAGGGCCTTCTGTTCAGCGCGGTCGCCACGGGCCTTGGCACGAGCGTCTTTCTGACGACTGCCAAGGCCGCGCCAATCCCGCTGCAGAAAGACCTTGCCAACAAGTTGGAGCCCCTCACCGAAAACGCCCAGGTGGTTGTGGCGGGCCGGCCGCCACGCAGGGTCCTTCACCACCCGCATCGATCGTGGCGACGTCGTCGCCGTGTGTGTTGGTGGCGCCATGGTCGCCGCGTCTGCGCTTGGCGCTGATGGCATGAAGCGCATGCGCGGTGACACGAGCGGCCTCAAATCATAGCGCAAAAGCAGCGCAGGAGCGGGAGGACAAGATGACGACGTATGGCAATAGTTCCTCGGTAAGCGTCACCGGCTTGTCTTCACCGCCGTTCTGGATATGCGTACTGCTTGGCATCGTTCTGATTTTGGCCGGGTTCCTGATCCTCGGCGATGTCGTTCTCGCCACCGTCATCAGCACGCTGTTCATCGGCTGGACGGCCATTGCCGCTGGCGTGTTCGAAATGATCCATGCGTTCTGGACCAAGGGATGGGGAGGATTTCTGTGGCAGATCCTCCTCGCCATTCTCTACGTCGCATTCGGCATCGTTCTGGTGCAACAGCCCGTCGCCAGCGCGATCATCCTCACCTATGTCCTCGGTATATTGCTGCTGGTTTCCGGCGTCATTCGCGTGCTGCTTGGATTTAGCCGCTGGAGCAAAGGGGGCTGGATCATGCTGGCTTCAGGACTGTTCGGCGTTCTGGCAGGTCTGGTTATTCTGACAGGTTTTCCCAGGACGGGCCTGTGGGTCCTCGGCTCTCTGCTGGCCGTCGACATGATCTCCCACGGTCTGGCGTGGCTCGCTTACGCATGGCAACTGAGAACCAAGGCAGCATAGCGGCAGAAGGAACCATCAACGACGAAGGCCACGTGGCACCATAGAAATCTCTCAGTCAGGAGGAATAGAAATGTCAGATCTCGTTGCGATCATCTATCCATCCGAGGCAAAAGCCGAAGAGGTACGGCAGCGTCTGTTCAAGCTGCAGAAGGAATATCTGATCACGATCAGCGATGCCGTTATCGCGGTGAAAACCGAAGCCGGTCCGGTCAAGCTGAACCAGCTGATGAACACCACCATGGCCGGTGCGGCCTCCGGCAGCTTCTGGGGATTATTGATCGGCGTGCTGTTCCTGAATCCCCTTCTGGGCGTTGCACTGGGCGCCGCATCCGGTGCATTGGGCGGCGCATTGACGGACTATGGCATCAATGACGATTTCATGAAGGAACTATCGGCAAACCTTCAGCCGGGAAATGCAGCGCTGTTCGTTCTCATCAAGAGCATCACTGCAGACAAGGTGCTCAAGGAAATCCAGGACGCCGGCGGCACTGTGCTGAAGACGTCCCTGGACGATGCCAAGGAGCAGGCGCTCAGGAACGCGCTCGCCAAGGCCACAACCGAGCCCCAGGCTCAGGCAGCACCAGCGGCGTCCACGACCACGGCATCCAAGCCCGCTGCCTGAGTTTGCGGGACTGGCATGGGTACAACAGAAGCGTCCGGCGTAGATATCTGCGCCAATGCTCTTGTGCGTATCATTGCCGCGAATAACGAAGTCCGCCTGATCTTGCGCAGATCAAGCGGACTGTTGAATTTGCGTTTGAGGTGTCGTTGTTAGGCCGGCGGCTTACTCCACCTTACCCATTTCCTTGAGCACTTCGTTGGCGGCTTTGAAGGCATCGAGGCCGGCCGGGATACCGCAATAGACCGTGGCGTGCAGCAGCACTTCCTTGATCTCGTCAACCGTGACGCCATTGGTGATTGCGCCGCGCGTGTGCAGCTTGATTTCCGGCGCACGGTTCAGGGCCGTCAGCATTGCGAGGTTCAGCATGCTGCGGGTCTTGCGATCGAGGCCCGGACGATTCCAGGCGTAGCCCCAGCACCATTCGGTGGTGATGTGCTGGAACGACATCATGAAGTCATTGGTCGACTGCATCGACTTGTCGACATAGGCAGCACCAAGCACTTCGCGCCGTGCGGCAAGACCGATATCGAACATCCCGCCGAGGGTGATCGTCTGATCGTAGCTCATATTTTCTTCCTTCTGTTTGCGATTGCCAGGGTTCGACGTCGTTCGCCCGTCTGCCTCGATCATATGCCGAGATAGGCCGCGCGAACGGCAGGATTTTCGTTCAATTCTGCAGACGTGCCCTGCAGCGCGATGCGACCGCTTTCCAGCACATAGCCGCGTGTCGCGACATCAAGCGCCAGTCCGACATTCTGCTCCACCAGCAGGATCGAGGTTCCACGGCTGTGAATCTTGGTGAAGGCGTCGTGCATCTCTTCGACGACCTTCGGTGCCAGACCGTGGCTCGGTTCGTCCAGCAGCAACAGCTTCGGCTGCAGCATGAGCGCGCGCCCGACAGCCACCATCTGCTGCTCACCGCCCGACAGCGTGCCGGCCAACTGGCCGCGCCGCTCGCGCAGACGCGGGAACAGTTCGAAGATGCCTTCCATGCGCGACGACAGATCCTTGGCATGTCGTGCGGTGAAGGCACCGAGCATCAGGTTTTCTTCCACCATCATATCCGAAAACACGTGGCGTCCTTCGGGAACATGCGCGATGCCCAGCGTTGGGATGTCATGCGAGGCACGGCTCGACAGATCATTGCCTGCAAAACGCAACGTGCCGGTGACATGCGGCACCAGGCGCGAGATCGCGCGAAGGATCGTGCTCTTGCCGGCGGTATTGGCGCCGATGATGCAGACGAACTCGCCTTCGAACATCTGTAGATCGATGCCGTGCAGGACTTCGATCTCGCCGTAACCGGCATTGAGGCCCTTGATCTCGAGCAATGGCTGAGACGCACTCATTTATGGGCCTCCATCGAACGGCCGAGATAGGCTTCCACCACCACCGGATCGTTCGCCACCTGCTCCGGCGTGCCATCGGCCAGGAGGCGACCGAAATTCAGCACCAGGATGCGATCGCAGATCGTCATGATTGCGCGCATATGATGCTCGACGACCAGCAGCGTGATGCCGTCGTCGCGCAGCGAGCGGATCAGGTCCATGATCTCCTGCATTTCGACCGGATTGAGCGCAGCCATCACCTCATCGAGCAGCAGCACCTTGGGGCCGGTACACAATGCGCGTGCCAGTTCGACGCGCGCGCGCTCGGGAAACGAGAGATTGCCGGCGAGCTTGTGGGCAACGGATTTGAGCCCGACGCGGTCGAGGCAGATCAACGCCTCCTTGCGCGCAGTCTCCACATCGTGGCGCAACAAGCCTGCGGTGAGCACGTTGTCGAGCACCGAACTTTCGGCAAACAGCGCCACGTTCTGGAACGTCTTGGTCATGCCAAGCGCCGCAACCCTATGCGGCTTCTGGCCGACGACACTGGTGCCGTCGAGTTGAATGGAGCCACTGTCCGGGCGAATGAGGCCGACCAGTGTACTGAAGAACGTCGTCTTGCCGGCGCCATTCGGGCCGATCAGGCCGACGATCTGGCCTTTCGGTACCGAGAAGGTCACGTCGGACAGCGCCTGAAGCCCGCCGAAACGACGCGAGATGCCACGCACATCGAGAATTGTCATGAGCGTGCCTTGCTCGAGAAGCGTGCCATCAGCGTGTCGAACACCGTGATGAAGCCACGTGGACGCCACAGAATGACGGCGATCAGGATGACGCCGAAGATCAGTTGCGAAAGACCCGCTGCGCCCGACGAGAACAGATCGTTCATCAGCTCCTCGACCGGAATGATGAACAGCGCGCCGAGGATCGGACCGACCGCCGTACCGACGCCGCCCAGAATGGCGATCAACGCGACGCGGATGGAGATGGATGCTGCGCTGAACACCGTATCCGGATCGAAGAACACGGCGACCTGCGCATAGAGCGTGCCCAGCATGGCCATCAGGACGCCGGAGATCACAGCGGTCTGCAGCTTCACCTTGGTGGTGTCGATGCCGATCACTTCCGCAGCGGCCGGGTTTTCCTTGATGGCGCGCAGCCGATAGCCCATGGCACTGCGCCGAATCCATTCAAAAATGACCGTCACAATGATCAAGGCGATCAGCGCGATATAGGCATGCGGCAATAGCTGCTTGAACGAATAGGCAGCAATGCTGGGCGGCACGAACGGCACCGAGAGGCCGACCGGTCCGCCGGTGAGCGATGTCCAGACATTGGCAATGACGCGCATCACTTCGCCGAACGCCAGCGTTGCCAGAGCAAAGTAATGGCCCTGCAGTCGCATGGTCGGAACGGCAATGATCAGCGCGGCGATGCCACCGAGGAAGCCGCCGGCGAACATGCCTATCCACGGGCTGATGCCGAATTTCAGCACCAGGATGGTGGACGTATAGGCGCCGATGCCGAAGAAGGCGGCGTGGCCGAGCGACGTCTGATTGGCCAGGCCACCGATGATATTCCAGACCTGCGCCATCGCCGCGAATAGCAGCGTAAAGGTGAGCACGCGGATCCAGTATCCGGTCGGGCTGAGCAGCAGCGGCAATACAGCCGCAATGGCGATCACAGCCAGAATTGCGATCCAGCGTTTCATCGGGATGCTCCTACGAGGCCTTGCGGCCTCACCGCGAGCACGAAAATAAAGACGATGAACAGAATGAGGTTCTGCAACTGGATCGGGAAAAACAGCGACGACAATGCCTGAATGACGCCCACAGCCAATCCGCCGACCACCGCTCCCGCAACGCTGCCGAGACCACCGAGCACAACGACGGTGAACATCAGCACGACGAACTGGCCACCGACCCCGGGAAATACCGTGACATAAGGCAGGATCACCGCGCCGCCGAAGGCCGTGAGGCCGACGCCGAGTGCGAAGGCGATCTTGTACATCAATGCCGTATCGATCCCCATCAGCTGCGCAGCCATCGGGTTCTGCGCCGTCGCGCGCATGGCGCGGCCGAACCAGCTCGTGCGCATGAACCACCACAGGGCCAGACCACAGGCCAGCGACATGCCGAAGGCGATCAGATACGGCACGCTGATGAACAGCGCGCCGAGCGACAGCGACATGGTCTGATAGGACGTGGTTACCGAACGAAACTGCGAGCCGAACAGCAACAGCGATCCGTTCTCGATGACGATCAACAGTCCAACGGTGAGGAAGATCTGCGCGACCGACGGTGCCTTCAACACGCGCGCAATCAACTGCCCCTGCACCAGCCAGCCAATCCCGAATGCGACCGCAAAGGACAGCGGCGCGGCCAGCACCGGATCAAGGCCGAGATAGGCCCAGGCGAACCACGATACGAACATGCCGATCATCAGGAATTCCGCCTGCGCGAAATTCACGATGCCCATCACGCCATAAACCAGCGTCAGGCCGATGGAGATGACGGCGTAGACGCCGCCGACCAACAACCCATCGATTATTGCTTGTAGAAATGACACTGCGATCTTTCTTCAGTTCGTCAGGACTTCCAGACCGCGGTGCCCTTGGCGACGTCCTTCGGCCAGACCGTGACGAGCTCCTTGTTGCGCCATTGCGCCATGACGGGAACGGACAGGGTATTGAGGCCGGTGCTGTCGAATTCGACGGCGCCGCCGGTCATCGCCTTGGTCCAGCCACCGGTGAACTTCGCACCGCGCAGCGCCATGGTGACGTCCTCAGCCTTGGCCGACTTCGCCTTCTCGATGGCCTGCACCAGCACGTCGAGCGCGACGGCGTGTTCCAACGCCTCATGCACCATGAAGTAACCGAAGCGCTTGCGGAAACGCTCGGTGAGATCCGGCGCGAGATCGTAATTGGCTGGCGCGATCGAGAGCACGTTCTCCGCGAATTCGCCGAGACCCTTCTCGAAATCCGGAATGACATAACCGGCAGCACCACCGATGGCCGGGATCGTGATGCGCTGCTGGCGCATTGTGCGGATCAGCAGCAGGCTGTCGTTGAGATAGGACACCGGGAAGACGGCCTGGGCACCGGACGCACGCAGCTTGTTGATCAACGGCGTGGTGTCGGTGATCCCCAGCGGATAGGCATCGTCCATCGCAATGTCGATATTGGCTGCCTTGGCAGCAGCACGAAGGCCGGCCGCCTGCGCAGTGCCATAGGCGGTGTCTTCATACATGATCGCGATCTTGTCGATCTTGGCGCCGGATGCCTGCGCAATCGCCAGCGTGTAGTCGAGCTGCGCCTTGCCGAGCGCCGATGCCTTGGCGACGATCTGGAAGATGTTCTTGAAGCCGCGACCGGTGATCTGGTCGGCGAAGGACATAGTGAGCAGCGGAATGTCACGGCGCTCCGTGACTTCCGAAATAGCAATGGTCAGCGATGACGCGAATGCGCCGAGGATCGCCGTCACTTCGTTCTGGGTGATGAGGCGCTGCGCGACGGTGCCCGCGGTGGTGGGCGTCGAGGTCGCGTCCGCCACGATCAGATTGATCTTGGCACCGCCGAGCGCCTTGATGCCGCCGGCTGCGTTGATCTCGTCGGCCACCAATTCGATGCCGTTGCGCGAATTGATGCCGAACTGCGCATTGGCGCCCGACAGCGGCATGATCACGCCGATATTGACCGGCTTCGCCTGCGCGCGTGCCGACGAAACAATCATCGGGCTGGCCAGCAGAGACGCGGTTCCGGCGAGCAGCGAACGTCGGCTCAGGCCACCACGATGGGAGGTTGTCTTGGACATGGGCGTTTTCTCCGAATGCAGAACGGCCTTTGCGGCTTCGTCAGCAATTCGACATAAAACAGACGAGCGGTCAAGCTGCTTGACAGATTGTCTGATAGGCGGTCAACTTGACGCATGGCAAAGATCGAATCGGACCTGAATGTCTCGCGGGAGTCGACCAGCCTGCGACTGCTGGTTGAAAACCGACTACGCTCTGCAATCGGTAGCGGGCTGTTCAAGCCTGGCCAGCGGCTGATCGAGCGTGAACTGTGCGAGCAGGTCGGCGTCGGCCGCACCTCGATCCGCGAGGCGCTCCGGCAACTGGAGGCAGAGGGCCTCGTCACCACGATCCCGCATCGCGGCCCGATCGTCAGCACCATCAGCGTCGAGGAAGCCGAGCAGCTCTATGATCTGCGCGCGCTGCTGGAAGGCTATGCCGGCCGTGAATGTGCGCGGCTGCGCGACCCGGTGATCATCGGACGATTGCGCAAACAGTTCGTCCAGATGGGCGCCGTTGCCGGTCAGGAAGACCGCAGCGACCTGTTGGCCGCCAAGACTGAATTCTATGCTGCGCTGCTCGAAGGCTGCGGCAATGTTTTCGTCGAACGCTTTCTGAAGATGCTGCTGAACCGCGTCACGGTACTGCGCATGACATCGATGACCCAGTCCAATCGCATCGGCCGCAGTCTTGCCGAAATCGAGACCATCCTTGTCGCGATCGAGGCCGGCGACGAAGATAGTGCCGAGCAGGCTTGCGTCCAGCACATCAAGAATGCCGCCGCGATAGCGCTGGAAGCGCTGCGGCGCGATAATCCCTGACAAGCGCGATCACCTGCCGCGCCAGATATCGACTAAAATAAGAACTTGAAGAGGAACGCCCGTGTCGAATTCAGCCGCCATCAATCCGCCCGCCAAGATCGCAGTAATCGGCCTCGGCAATATGGGACGCCCCATGGCCGCATGCATTGCGCGCGCCGGATATCAGGTCGTCGGGTTCGATACATTCGCCGAAGCGCGCGCCAAATATGCCGAAGCCGGCGGGACGTCGGCTGCGACAGTCGATGAAGCCGTCAAGGATGCAGCTGCGGTCATCACGCTATTGCCCGACGGCAAGATCGTGCGCGCCGCCGTCGAAGGCTTCAAGGCGAAGCTCGCGCCGGGCACGGTGGTGATCGATATGAGCTCCTCCGCTCCGATGGGCACGCGCGCGCTCGGCGAAGAACTGATCGCGGCAGGCCTTGCTTTCATCGACGCACCGGTGTCGGGCGGCGTGAAACGCGCCGTCGACGGCACGCTGGCGATCATGGCCGGCGGCGACGGCAAGACCATCGATCGCGCCGATCCCGTGCTGAATGCCATGGGCAAGTCGGTATTCCGCACCGGCCCGCTCGGCTCCGGTCACGCCGCCAAGGCATTGAACAACTACGTCTCGGCAGCAGGCCTCGCCGCTGCCGCCGAAGCCGTTGCCATCGGTGGAAAGTTCGGCATCGATCCGAATGTCCTTGTCGACGTGCTGAACGCCTCCACCGGGCGCAACAACTCGACCGAGAACAAGCTCAAGCAGTTCATCATCCCAGAGAAATACACTTCGGGATTTGGGCTGGCCTTGATGGCGAAAGATATCCGCACCGCCGACGAGCTCGCACACCAGATCGGCGTCAGCGCGCCGCTGGCAGACGAAGTCGCCGCATTGTGGGATGCTGCGCTGGAGAAACTCGGACCGTCGGCCGACCATGTCGAGATTGGCCGCTATCTCACTGCCAGGAAGTAGGTAACGTTGGGCATGGGCCTGATCGACGAGCTTCGCAATCGACTTGCGGTCGCGATTGCCGCGCCGGAGGTGCAGTCTTTTGCGCGCGGACTGGATCTTGAAATTCAGTTTGGGATCGATGAGGCCGCCGTCGCGATCGCTTGTCGCAACAACCAGCCGGTTGTCAGTATACCCAGCAATGCGCCGGATATCGCGCTATCTGGACCAGCCACAGCATGGCTGAAGGTGCTGGCGCCCTGCCCGCCGCCGACCTATCATTCATTTTCATCGATCCAGCTGCGCAACACCAGCTTCACCGTGAGCGGCGATGCGCTGGTCATTGCACAGGCCCGCGCATTTCTAGAAGCCGTGTTTGCGAATCTGACGACGCCGGCCGCGCATGCAGTCGAAGTCGATCTCACGCGCCTTGAGGGCCGCTATCACCGCGTGCACAGCGCCGGCGGGCAGATTGCCGAAATCTATTCAGAGGCCACGGGTACCGGCAGGCCAGTGCTGTGCCTCCACACAGCCGGAGCGGATACGCGGCAGTTTCACGGCGTGATGTGCGATCCCGAACTCGGGCGCGACTGGCGCCTGATCGGCTTCGACATGCCGCAACACGGCCGCTCCATGCCACCCGCCGGTTGGGATGGCAGCATCTATCAGCTCGATCAGCCGACCTATCTGGACTGGTGCGCGAGCTTTATCGAACAGGCGATCGGCGAACCCGTTGTGGTGATGGGCTGCTCGATGGGCGCCGGCATCGCCATGGCGCTCGCCGCAGAGCGACCTGATCTCGTGAAAGCCGTGATCGCGCTCGAAGCGCCTGTGCGCCCACGCGGCCGTCGGAACGAGTATCTCACGCATGCACGCGTCAATGGCGGCTGGCATTCGGCAGCCTATGTGCGCGGATTGATGAGCCCATCCAGCCCCGCCGAAGACCGCCGCCGCGCCGCCTGGATCTATTCGCAGGGTGCGCCGGGCATCTATGACGGCGATCTGGCTTTCTATTCGGACGAGTTCGACGGCGAGCAGACCGCCAAGCTCATCGATGGCCACAAGATCCCGGTGCATCTCCTGATCGGTCACTACGACTTCTCTGCCACCGTGAGCGATGCCTACGCGCTTGCCGAATGGATCGAGGGTGCCGTGGTGACCGAGATGCCGGAGCTCGGGCATTTTCCGATGACGGAGAACCCGCCAAAGATGCTGGACTATCTGCGTCCCGTCTTCCAAGCACTGCGTCGTTTGCCGCTTTAAATGCGCAAGATTCAATCCGGAGGTTGCAGCCCCGGTGACGCCACCCAATTTTCGACCTTCGCGTAAAAACGAAACTGCTGTGCTTTCTTAAGCAACTCGTCTCTCTTCGGGCCGGGCTCCAAGGCGTCAGCTCGCTCAGCGCAATTTTTCGCCATTCGCGCGTAGTCACTGGGTGTCATATGCGAATCCCCCGATTCGGCGTTGGCATACTACCAATCTAAATCTGGGCGAAAATTAGTTCTGAAGATCAATCTCAAGTCGGTGCGATATCTGAGTATTCACAGACACGGCTACATCGACGTTTTTTGTGCCACCATAACGGTCGGATCGGCCAGGCTCGGTACGACGATCAATCTCTTCACGGCGCCTGCCTTGTAGGCCTGCAAGAACGTTGCGTAGTCCTTGAACGATACGCAACCGTTCGAATCTCCCTTTGGTCCCATCAGGTAGCTGTGCGTAAGCAATCCGGCGCGGCCAAACAGATCACCTTGACCCACCGGCTTCATTCGCAATGCTTCAACGCCGTGAAACGGCTTCTCTCGCTTGCTCAGTTCATATATCTGCGGTGGCGTCGCGCCTCGATCATGGACGTGGACTTGCGTTGGATCGTCCATCAGTTCGCCAAGTCCGGAGTGAGCCTCGAGCCGCGTTCCGTCGGGCATGTAAACGGTGCGCGCGGAAATATCGTAAAGCGCCGTTCGCGTTTCCGCCAACGTTGGAGGTGCACTGTCCTTTCCGTCACCGGAGATTCCACCCTCGGGTGACGCAGATGCCAAAACAGTTTCAGACGGCTGTAGCATCGCGAAGACTTTTTTAAGTGCTGCGCTTACGTTGGACAAAGGATCAGACGGTGTTGACGCTTGATCGGGCAGAGACACAGCAATCAAATTGGCCGCCGACGGTCGGACTCTCGGTAGCGGCACTTTTCCATTCGCCGCCGAGATTCCGAGCGAGCTGTCGGCGGGAAGCACTGGCGGCGATCGCATTGCTTGCGCGAGCTGCGACTTAGCCCGCTGAACTTCTAATTCGACATTAGAAGCCGACACTTCAAAATCAAACGCTTGCGGAAAACGCTGAACGAACGAGACGTCGTCGAGCTGGGGACTACTTGGATTTTTGGCCTTAAAGAAGCTCAGTACATTTTGAGGCTCTCGAACATACGCGCATAACGTCAGGGCCGCAGCGAGGGCTCCGACAGACGCAGCAGCGATAACAATTCGAGATCTACGCAATTGATGCCCCGGACGCGACGCAAAAAGGCTACCCAATAATTCAAGCTTAAATCAAGCCAACGAGCCTGACGTATTAGGCCATTTTGGCCTTGCCAGACTTTGCGTCACTCCGGAAGGTCCGTCTCCCAGAGCGAGAGATTCCTTTTCCAATTCAGCCTGCCTAAACAGGCTCGCTAAAAACCCAGCCATCGACGCAGACGTCATCCTGTTACCGCGCGCGGGGCGCGGAAGGACGACGGCCGGCTCGCAAATAGATCAGCTGGTTAGGAGGGGTGCTGGCGGAGAGAGTGGGATTCGAACCCACGGTACGGTTTCCCGCACACACGCTTTCCAAGCGTGCGCCTTAAGCCACTCGGCCATCTCTCCGGCGCGCCTTCTCATGACGGGCCGGAGCGAGATTTGCAAGGGACCGCCGGCCCGGCCCGGCGGTTTTTCTCAAATTATTGAAGGATATAGGGAATTCGGGGGAGCCTTGGCGCCACCTGCTGGCCCTGGCGAGCGGCGAATCGGCTTGCGATGCGTCGGCACTGCCCCCGCGCCAGCGGGGGACCTCCCCATTTCGCCTGGGCGGCGCCGCGGCTCAGTGGAACCGGCTACCGACCCCAGCGCCCAGCGATTGGACCGGCCAGAGTACGGCCGGCTCAACCGGCAGCGTTTCCACCGGCGTCTTGTCATTGGCGACATGGGCTTGCTGAAGCGCCTCGACGAAATCGGCGAACCAGTCCTGAATGGTGCCGGCGCGCAGCTTCGCCATCATGGCTTCCCAGCGCATCCGGCGCTCCAGCAACGGCATCGAAAATGCGGTCGCGATGGTGCGCGCCATGCCGTCCACATCATGCGGATTGACCAGCAGGGCCGTATCGAGCTCGTTGGCGGCGCCGGCATATTTCGACAGCACCAGCACACCGGGATCGACCGGGTTCTGCGCAGCGACATATTCCTTGGCGACCAGATTCATGCCGTCATGCAGCGGCGTAACGAGGCCGACCTGCGCGGTGCGATAGAGGCCAGCGAGCACGGTCTGGCTGAAGCCCTTGTTGAGATAGCGGATCGGCGTCCAGTCAACTTCGCCGTGACGCCCGTTAATATCGCTCACCAGCTTCGCAAGCTGGTTCTGCAGATCGCCATAGGCCTCGATCGTGCCGCGCGACAGCGTCGCGATTTGCAACAGCGAGACCGTGCGCTTGAGCTGTGGCTGCCGCGTCAGCATGCGATCGAATGCATCGAGACGATTGACGAGGCCCTTGGAGTAATCGACGCGATCGACGCCGATGGCGAGCTTCTCGCCGTTCAGGCTGCGGCGCAGCCGCGACACATCTGGATGCGACGCCGCCTTGGCGGCATGCGCAGCAAACTTCGCGGGATCGATGCCGATCGGAAATACCGCACAGCGCGACACGCCGTAACGCGACATCACCACACCACCCGTCGTGTCCAGGCCGAGCTCGCCATCGACATAAGACAGGAAGTTGTCGCGATCACCTTCGGTCTGGAAGCCGATCAGATCGTAAGCGAGCATTGCCTCGACCAGTTCGCGATGATGCGGCACGCCGCCAAAAATATCGCGTGCCGGCCACGGCGTATGCAGGAAAAAACCCAGCGGATGCGTCACGCCAAGCGCGCGCAATTCTGCGCCGAGCGCAAGGAAATGGTAATCCTGAATCCAGAAAGCGGTATCGGGCTTGCGGAACCGCAGCAGCGCGCGCGCGAAGAACGAATTCACTTCACGATACGACTGATAATCATCGTGCGACGTGGAGATCAGGTCGGTACGGGAATGCAGTGCAGGCCAAAGCGCCGAATTGGCGAAGCCTTCGTAATAGCCACCGTAATGCGCCGCAGGCAGATCGAGCATCGCCAGCGCACCGGCGCCCAGCGCCTCAATTTCGGCAAACGGTTCCTTCTGCGCGCCATCGCGCACGCGACCACTGGAACCCACCCAAATCGCGCCAGATTTCTCCACCACGGGCAGCAAGGCTGCTGCCAGACCGCCGGTCATCGGCTCATTCGCCGAAGCGCGCGATACTCGGTTTGAGACTACGACGAGATTCACAGGGTCCCCTCCTGATTGCACACATTGATAAACGTCCGTTCATCAATATGGTTCCTCGTCACCATTCGACCCAATTGAAACCAAATTCGGGCACGCGACGATGGAACTCACCTTTCAGTGAGTTCCATCTGCATCGGTATCAAGACATGAGATGAATCACTTCGATTTGGCTGCATCGTCGACCAGCAAGCGCGCGAGCCATGCGCGCACATCGCGCGGCTCGTCGAAGTGACCCGACACACCTTGCGCACGGCGACCGACGGAGAATGCGAGACCATTCATGCCGGGCATGATCGCAAATACAGATTCATCGGTGACATCATCGCCGATGAAGATCGGACGGCGCCCACTGAACGGCTCATGCGTCATCAATTCGATCACGCCCGTCGCCTTGGTTACACCAGCCGGCTTGATCTCGCAGACAGCCTTGCCGGGCAGCACTTCGATCGGCGCATTTGGGAGATCGGCACGGATCGCGGAAACCGCATCATAGATCGCCTTCTCCGCATGCGGTGCGAGACGATAGTGCAGCGCGAGCGCATAGCCCTTGTCCTCGAGCAGAATGCCCGGGCTCAACTTCGCAATGGCAGCAAGGCGACGCTTCAATTCCTTGTCCATCGGCGGCGCGCCTGACGCGACCGATTCATTCTCTGCCGATAGTCGCATTTCAGCGCCGTGGCCGCCGACCGCCGGGAATTGCATCGGCGCGAAAATCAGATCGATGTCGTTGATCGAGCGACCTGAGACAAGCGCCATGGCGCCATTCGTGCGCTGCAGCAGTTTGCCCATGGACGTCGCCAGATCCGGCGGCACCCACACTTCACGCGGCGTCGGCGCCAGATCGAGCAGCGTACCGTCGATATCGAGCAGCAGCGCACATTCGCTAAGCCGCGGCAATTCCGCACCCGGATACAGTACCTCTTCGGAATGCGGCGCATCGTCGACAGGAATTTCGATAATTTTCTGAGACATGTTCATGAAGTTACTCCACCACGGCCAGCGGCCGTGCAACTGATTCAAGCGGCTGGCGTTCCGCCGCGATGGCATAGCGCCAGCCGACAATCGCAGCCACGATCATCAGAACAGCGCCAAACAGGTAGCCGGCAAACACGCTATTGCGCGACCCGGTATCGATCAGCACGCCAAACAGCGCCGGGCCGGCAACGCCGCCGATCCCGGTGCCGATCGCGTAGAAGACAGCGATCGCCAATGCGCGCACCTCGATCGGGAACGTCTCACTGACGGTGAGATAGGCCGCACTCGCCGCCGGCGACGCAAAGAAGAAGATGATCATCCAGGCGATGGTCTGGGTCTGTGCACTCAACACATCGATCGAGAACAGATAGCCGGAGATCGCAAGCAAGATGCCCGACATCCCGTAGGTCACCGCAATCATGACGCGACGCCCGAGCGTATCGAACAGCCGGCCGAGCAGCAGCGGTCCAAGAAAATTGCCTGCGGCAAACGGCAGGATATACCAGCCGACATGGTTGGACGGGATACCGAAGAAATCCGTCAGTACCAGCGCATAGGTGAAGAAGATCGCGTTGTAGAAAAACGCCTGCGACGCCATCAGCACGAGTCCGACCAGCGACCGCTGCCGATACAGCACGAACAGTGTCTGCGCGACTTCCTTCAGCGGCGTATGATCGCGCATCGTCAGCCTGATCTTCGGCAGCGCGGCCAAAACCGACGGCTTGGCCTTCTGATGCGCGGAGATTTCGATCTCAGCCACGATCTCTTCGGCGCGCTGCGGCTGACCATGGATCATCAGCCATCGCGGGCTTTCCGGAATCCACATCCGCATGAACAGCACGATGAGACCCAGAATAGCACCGGTGAAATAGGCCAGCCGCCAGCCATAGGCTTGCGAAATCACTGCGGGGTCCAGCAGGACAATGGCACAAACGGCGCCCATAGCCGCTCCCAGCCAGAAGCTGCCGTTGATCACCAGATCGGTCCAGCCGCGATAACGCGCCGGGACAAGCTCCTGAATCGTCGAATTGATCGCGGTATATTCCCCGCCAATGCCGGCGCCCGTCAGGAATCGAAACAGGGCATAGCTGGCAAGATTCCATGACAGCGCCGTGGCGGCAGTCGCCGTGAGATAAAGCGCAAGCGTAATGAAGAACAGCTTCTTCCGACCGATGCGGTCCGTCAGCCAGCCGAAGCCCAGCGCGCCGATCACAGCGCCTGCAAGATAAGCGCTGTTGGCAAAGCCGACATCGAGGTTCGAAAACTTCAACGCCGGATCTTCCTTCAGCGCGCCGGATAGCGCCCCCGCCAGCGTCACCTCAAGGCCGTCGAGTATCCATGTAATACCGAGCGCCAAGACAACCCGTGTGTGAAAGCCACTCCAGCGCAGCGCATCCAGACGCGCGGGAATATCGGTTTCGATGATACGATCCGAGTCAGAAGCTGACGTCTGGCTCGGCACCGGCGAAACCGCGATATCCGCGCTGCTCAGATAAGCCATGCCGCCTTGCTCCTGAGCATTTGTTTGCTACCCCCACGGACAAGCGGAAATCGACATCAACGCGAAAAGCCCGAAACCTTGCGGTGACGGGTGATTCAGCGCCAGAGGGTTACATTCTCCGTGAAACAACCCACGAAGAACGCGTTGGTTCCCATTTTATGCGGGGGAGGTGGGACCTAGAGCGAAACGGCGTAATGCTCGTATTCGCCGCGCACCAGCTCGATATGGGCGCGCATCGCCGCCGCGGCGCCATTGCGATCGCCGCGCATGATGGCGACGACGACCCGGTCGTGCTCGGCCTGCGACTTGGCAAGACGGCCGAGATTGCGGAACTGCGCGCGCCGGAACGGCTGCACCCGAACCCGGGTCGCAAGCGTTATCTCGGCGATATATTCGTTCTGCGAGCCCGCATAGATCGCGTTGTGAAAACGCTCGTTCACTTCATGGAAGCGATCCGGATTGCCGTCATAGCTCAGCACCCGCAGCTCTTCGTGAATGGCCTCCAACCCGTGACGTTGCACGGCCGGCATCCGTTCGGCGGCGAGGCCGGCACATATCGCTTCGAGCTCTGCCATTGCCTCGAACATGCCGGTGAGGCGATCGATCGATGGCTGTGCCACCACGGCGCCGCGATGCGCGCGCGAGTCGACAAGGCCGCTGGCCGTGAGCTGGCGCAGCGCTTCACGAACGGGCGTGCGCGAAACATTGAAACGCTGTGCCAGATCGGTTTCGTCGAGCGAGGTACCGGGGGGCAGCACGCCGCGCACGATCTCGTCGGCCAGTTGCAGGCGGAGTTCTTCGGCGCGCGTCATCTTGCCGGTGATAGTCCCGGCACGGTCAACCCGGCTGACCGGCCCGGCGATGCCCGCCTTGCGGCGCGGCTTCCCCGGCTGGATCAGCATGTCGTCGAAACTCATCCCTTGGCGCCCTGCGGTTCGTCGATCAGGCTGACAGACGCCGCCACGATTCGCCAGCCTTCCGGAAAGCGGATCCACGTCTGCATCTGTCGACCGACCTTACCCGGAGCCGTGTCGCGATAAAATAGCGTCGAGGCGACCGCAGTGTCGCGGCCATAGGCGGAAATCACCGTGCGCGCAGTGCGGCGCATCAATCCAACCGGCGAGCGTGCACCGCGAAAGGCCTGGATCTCGTCATAACCGTAGAGGTTTTCGCCCATGCCGTAACGGAGCGTCCGCGGATCGTTGCGAAACAACTCGCCAAGCACCGCCGTGTCGTTGGTCGTCAGTGCCTTCTCATAGCGTGCGAAAGCGGCGCCCACTTCGGCGATGACGTCCGGCAGATCGATGTCCATGTCAGAACCCTTTTGCGCGGGGCGCGGCAACGACGCCGGCCCGCTCCAAAGCATAAGCGACGCGCAGCGCGATGTCTTCCCGCCACGGCGCGGCAATGATCTGCACACCGACCGGCATCGGATCGAGCGGCACCGGGACGGCGACGACGGGCAGACCGATGAAAGAGATCGGCTGGGTATGGATGCCGATATTGGCCCGCACTGGCAGTTCGATGCCATCGAGCACAAACGTTGCCTGACCGAGCTTCGGCGCGACGCAAGGCGTTGCCGGCGCGATGATCACATCGACATCCCCAAACAGTTCGAGCACCTTGGCGCGGTACCAGCGACGGAATTTCTGCGCGCGGTCGACCAGCGGCGCCGGCACCATGGCGCCGGCCAGCAAGCGGTCTCGCACCGCCGGGTCGAAGTCGTTGGGGCGTGTGCGCAAGCGATCCAGATGCAGTGAGGCGCCTTCGACGGTCGAGATGACATAGGCCGCCGACCGCGCACGGGCGACCTCGGGCAGCTCGATATCGCGTGTGACGCCGAGCGCCTTGGTGACACGCGCAACCGCCTCCTGGGCCTCCGGAAACAGGTTCTTGCGGAAGTATCCGCCGGCTGCAGCGATACGGAGGCCGCCGATATCCTGTCCAATCAGCGCCGTCACAGACTCGATGACGCGCGTCGAACATGCAGCATCCTCGGCATCGGGTCCCTGCATGGCATCGTAGGACAGCGCGAGGTCCTCGACCGATCGTGCGAACGGGCCGAGATGATCGAAGCTCGCGACAAACGGAAACGAGCGCGCCCGCGACAGCCGGCCATAAGTCGGCTTCAGGCCGAAGATACCGCAAAACGACGACGGCACGCGGATCGAGCCGTTGGTGTCCGACCCCAAGGCAATCGGCACGAGACTGCCGCCGACTGCGCCGCCGGAACCGCCCGATGAGCCGCCGGTCATCCGGGTCACGTCATGCGGATTCCGCGACGGCCCGTCATGAATGTTCTCGCCCGTAAAATCATAGGCGTATTCGCCCATATTGAGCGCGCCGACCAAGACGGCGCCCGCGGCTTCCATGCGCTCGACCAGCGTCGCATCGCGGGTCGAGGGCGGACGATCACGATTAATTTTGGAGCCGGCGCGGGTCGGCAGGCCAGTGACATCGAACAGGTTCTTCACCGCAAACGGCACGCCTGCAAGCGGGCCGACGCTTTGACCGGCGGCAATCGCGGCATCCAGCGCCTTCGCCGTGGCGCGCGCGCGATCGGCGGTGACATCGGTGAATGCGTTCAGGACCGGATTGTGCTGAGCGATGCGCGCGAGCGCAGCTTCCGTGACGGCGAGCGCCGAGATTTTCTTCGCGGCGACTGCCTGTGCGATGTCGGACGCCGGGCGCCAATCGCCTTCGGGGGTGATGACCGGATCAAGCTGCATAGATGCTCGCCGGCTCGGTTTCATCTGGCAGCGCAAATTCGTCGACCATTTTAGCCATCTTCAGCGTCACCGCGAGATTGGCACGGACGGATGGCTTCCACGCGTCTTCAATCGGCAGTCCCAACGCCCCGGCGACAGCGTCGATATAGTCATCAAGCGGTTCGGCCACGGTCCCTCTCTCGATCATTCGTATCAGTGAACCGGCAGCGGCGGATGCGGGATCGCCGACAGCAGCTCCTTCGTATAAGCATCTTGCGGCGCATCCAGCACGGCTTCGGTCAGGCCCTGCTCGACGATCCGCCCCGTGCGCATCACGATGACACGATCGCACAGCAAACGCACCACATTCAAATCGTGCGATACGAACAAATAGCTCATCCCCATCGACTGTTTCAGGTCCTGCAGCAGGTTCAGCACCACCGCCTGGACGGAGACGTCGAGCGCCGCCGTCGGCTCATCCAGGATGATCAGCTTGGGTTGCAGCGCGATGGCGCGAGCAATGCCGACACGCGCCTTCTGGCCGCCGGACATCTGGTGCGGAAAGCGATCAAGCAACTCGAGCGGCAACCCCACCTGTCGCGCGAGGTCTTCGCATTTTGCACGCAATGCATCGGAGCCCTTGATATCGCCGAGCTGCATGATCGGATCGGCGATGGCCCGCGCCGCCGTGAAACGAGGATTCAAGCTGTCCGTGGGATCCTGAAACACCATCTGGATGCTCTTGCGCAGCGGCAGCCGCGCAAAAGAGTTCGGCGCAATCTCGCCGATCTCGTCGCCATCGAACGAGATGCGGCCCGAGGTCTTGTCGATCAGCCGCATCACCATCATCGACGTCGTGGACTTGCCGCAGCCGGATTCGCCGACAAGGCCGACGCTCTCGCCATGGCCGACCGTAAAGCTGATGCCATCGACAGCACGAAACTTGTCCGGCTCTGTCGGCGGCTTGCGCGAGAACAGTTTGGCGAGTGAGGCCGTCGCGCCCTGGCGGGCATATTCCTTGACCAGATTTTCGACGGTGAGAAGGGGCTTCTGCTCCCTCTCCCCGCTTGCGGGGAGAGGGTCGGGGTGAGGGGGAATCAGAGATTCACTCGCCGGCTCCCCCTCACCCGACGCGCTACGCGCGTCGACCTCTCCCCGCAAGCGGGGAGAGGTAAGAAGAGCCTGCACTGGCATCGCCGCGCGTTCTTCGGCCGGCAGCAGGTCGCGCAGCGAGACGCCAAGCCGCGGCGTCGCCTGCATCAGCTTCTTGGTATAGGCGTGTTTCGGATTGGCGAAGATATCGGCCGACAGTGCCGTCTCGACCACCCTGCCCTTTTCCATCACCACGACACGGTCGCAATAGGCAGCGGCAAGGCCGAGATCATGGGTGATCAGGATGGTCGACATGCCGCGGCTCTTGGTGAGCTCGACGACGAGATCCATCACGGCCTTCTGCGTCGTGACGTCGAGGCCGGTGGTCGGCTCGTCAGCGATCAGGAGCTGTGGATTGCAGGCCAGCGCCAATGCGATCACCACGCGCTGGCACATGCCGCCCGAGAGTTCGAACGGATAGGCGTGATAGCGCTCGCGCGGGCGCGCGATCTTGACCTGCTCCAGCGCCTCGATGGCTTTCTCCGCGCGGTCTGCGCTACCGGCCTGCGCATGTTGCCGCAACACGTCCTCGATCTGGTCACCGACCTTCCGGATCGGATTCAGCGCCGCCCGCGGGTTCTGAAAGATCATCGAGATTTCGCGGCCACGCAGGTCGCGCATCTGGTTCTCGGTTGCGCCCTTGATGTCGACGCCGGAGAACATCACCGAGCCTTCGGCGATCTTGCCGGCCCGGTCGAGAATGCGCATCACCGCATAGGACGTCACCGACTTGCCCGAACCGGACTCGCCGACGATGCCCAGAGTTTCGCCCTTGGCGACGGAGATATTGACGTGCTGCACCGCCTTGACGATGCCGCGTCGCGTGGCGAATTCGACAGTGAGATCGCTGACGTCGAGAAGCGGTTGAGCGGTCATGCCGATGTCTCCACGTGCTCGGTAGGCTCCCTCGCCCCGCCCTTGCGGGGAGAGGGTTGGGGTGAGGGGCTCTTGCGATCCGCAAACACCTGCGTTGATGGCGAGGTCAGTGCCCTGCCCCTCACCCGCCGCTCGCTACGCGAGCGTCGACCTCTCCCCGCGCAGAGCGGGGAGAGGTTAAGAAAGCGATCTGCGGAGTGTGCTTGCATCGTTACGTCCGTCGCTGCGGATCGACGATGTCGCGCAGACCGTCGCCGAGCAGATTGAAGCAGAACACCGCGATCATCAGCGCGAGACCAGGAAATAATGCGATCCACCATTCGCCCGACACCATGAAGGACGCGCCTTCCGCGACCATGATGCCCCATTCCGCGGTCGGAGGCCGCACACCGAGGCCGATGAAGGAGAGGCCCGCGGCATTGAGGATGGCATAGCCCATGGTGAGCGACATCTGCACGATCATGATCGGCATGATGTTCGGCAGGATATGCACCAGCAGGATGCGCATCTCGCTATTGCCCGACAACCGCGCCGCCTGCACGAAGCCCGCCTCGCGGCGGACATTGGCTTCGGCGCGCGCAACACGCGCATAGAGCGGGAAGTTCACGATCGCCGTCGCAATGATGATGTTCTGTACGGTGTTGCCGAGCGCGGCGACGATACCCATGGCCAGCACGAACAGCGGAAACGCCATGATCGTATCGGCGATGCGGCCGACGATGCGATCGGTCCAGCCACCGAAATAGCCCGACGCGATACCGGCGAGGCCGCCCATGGCGAACACCAGGATGACCGAGGCAATCGCGATGAAGAAATCAAGCCGGGTCGCGACGATGACGCGGCTGAAAATATCGCGGCCGAGCTGATCGGTGCCGAACCAGTGCGCCGCAGATGGCGCCTTCAACGCCTGCGCCGTGTCGCTGGCGAGCGGATCGTAAGGTACGATGTAAGGACCGAACAGCGCTGCGAACACGATCAGCACCAGCAGGCCGAATGCAAACGCCGTGACGCGGTTTTCACCGAGGATGTAACGGGTGTGTGACAGCGTCGCGGCAAAGCCGGAGGTACGCTTTGCGGGCGCAGGCTGCGACGCGGGAACGGCTTCGGAATCGACAGGCGTGACAGCGTTCATGGTTTACACCTCACCCTTCCAGCCGCACGCGCGGATCGATCACGCCGTAGAGAATGTCGATGATCAGATTGATCAGCACATACATGACGGCCATCGTCAGCACGAAGCCCTGCACCGGCGCGAAATCCGACGAGATCAGCGCTTCGACCGCGTAAGAGCCGATGCCCGGCCAAGCGAAAACCTTCTCGACCAAGACGTTCGCACCGAGCAGGAACGAGAACGTCATCGACAGCGTGGTGATGACCGGCAGCATGGCGTTACGAAAGGCGTAAGTGACGATCACGGCGCGCGGCGACAGTCCGCTGGCGCGGGCCGTACGCACGAAGTCCGATGACAGGATCGCCAGCATCGACGCGCGCGTCATGCGCGCGATCGGCGCCAGCGAAAAGATCGCCAGCGTCGCCGTCGGCAGGATCAATTGGTTGAAGGCGGACCTGAACACTTCCCAGTCACGCGCGATGAGACTGTCAATCAGATAGAAGCCCGTCACATTGGGCGGCGTCGATGCGAAAACATCGAGCCGGCCGAGCGGCGCCGGCGACCAGCCCAGCCTGAAATAGAACACATAGACCAGCACCAGACCAGTGAAGAACACCGGCAGCGACACGCCGGCCGTCGTAGTCACCCGGCAGAGATGATCGATCCACGAGCCCGGCCGGGTGGCGGCGAGAATGCCGAGCGGAATGGCGATCATGACCGAGACCAGCAGACCCAGCAGCGTCAGCTCGGCCGAAGCCGGCAGGCGATTGCGAATTTCGGTCGCCACCGGTTGCCCGGTCGTCAGCGAGTTGCCGAAATCGCCCTTGGCCAGATCCGCCGTATAGCGGAAGAACTGCTCGATCAGCGGCTTGTCGAGACCGAGCTTCTTGCGGATTTCCTCGATCGCCTGCTTGTCCGCCGACGGTCCCGCGAAATAGGCCGCGGGATCGCCGGGCAGCGCGCGCGTCAACAGGAATGTGACGATGACGACCCCGATCAAGCTCGGGATCGCGAACATCAATCGTTTGCCGATCAGGCTGAGCATGGTGCGTGCCTCGTGTTCATCGACGTAGTTGCAAACAAACTCAAGGCGCCCCCTCCCCCCTTGCGGGGGAGGGTTGGGGAGAGGGGGAGCACCAAGCGCCAGAGTTCGTGGCTCCCCCCTCTCCCGGCGCTTCGCGCCACCCTCCCCCGCAAGGGGGGAGGGGACGATAGAACCGCCCCGTCATCGAACCAGGCGAGCTTCCTCGCACCCATCACATCACGCCTTCACGAGCGCGCGATAGTCGAGTCGACGGTGGAACCAGTACTGGTAGCCGGAGATGTTCTTCTGCATCGCCACGTTGACATAGGGCTGATACAGCGGGATTCGCGGCACATCAGTGAAAGCGAGATCGACGAAGCCCTTCACATCGGCATCATAGGCGGCCTTGTCGCCGGTTGCGGCGGCGGTGCGCGCGCCGTTGATGAGCTTGTCCATCTCAGACGACTTGTAGCTCATGGTGTTAAACACCGAATTGTCGCCGTGATAGCACCAGTAGAAGAAGTATTCGGGGTAATCGAGCCAGCCGGAGAACACGTTGGTGTAGAGCGGCATCTCCTTCTTGTTCAGCTCGGTGCGCCAATTGGCGCCGGGGATCTTGTTGATGGTCGTCTTGATGCCGATCTGGCCGAGGCTTTCCTGCACCAGCACACACAGCGGCTCGTTGACGACGGCAAAGCCAAGATCGAATGAGATCGTGGTCTCGAAGCCGTTGGGATAGCCGGCCTCTGCGAGCAGTGCCTTCGCCTTGGCCATGTCGGTATTGTATTTATGCGGCTGCGGCCACGCGACTTCGGTCGGCTTGTCGGCTGATGCGCCGTACATCGGATTGGCGAGACCGAACAACACGGCATCGACGATCTTCTGATAGGGCAGCGCATAGGCCACGGCCTGACGCACCTTCGGATTGTCGAAGGGCGGCTTGGTGACGTTCATGCCGATATACTGGATGCCGTTGCTGAACGGCAGCGACACCACGTCGAGCTTGCCGTTGGCCTTGATCTCCTGGAAATCCTTGTAGGGCAGCTCATAGGACATATCGGCATCGCCGCGCTCAAGTAGCGCACGCCGGTTGCCGGCCTGAGGCACCATGCGCCAGATCACGCGCTTGATCTTCGGCGTCGGACCGGAGACCCAGTCGTCATTGCGCTCAAGGATGACTTCGGTGCCGGCGGTCCACTTGGTCACCTTGTATGCTCCGCCGCCAGCGGTCTGCATCTTGGTATATTCGAGACCCCACGGATCCTTCTCGGTGGCGTTCTTCTTCACCAGTTCGGAATTGATCACACAGGGGACGATGACCGCGAGATCCGGAATCGTCAGGCGATCCTTGGTGGCGAAATCGACCCGCACGGTGTGATCATCAACGATCACGAACTGCTCGGGCTTCTTCAGCGATCCGGCGCTCATCTGGAAGGTCGGAAAACCGCCGACGCTGACCGAACGATCCAGCGACCACTTGACGTCCTTCGCCGTCACCGGCGTGCCATCGTGAAACTTCGCGTTCTTGCGCAGCTTGAAGGTCGCCGACATGTCGCTGATGGTCATGTCCTCGGCGAGTTCGGGCTTGAACTTGTCGCGGTCGTAATAGGGCACGCCGCCGGGGCCGGCCTTCATCTCGTGGCCGATCAGGCGGTCGTAGCAATTCCAGGACACTTCATAGCCGGGCACATTGGTGCCCACGCCATGGATATCGAGGTTGTTGGGGCCGCTTTCGGAGACGATCAGCAGGGTTTCGGATCGGGCGTCTGCCTTGGCGGACGAAAAGATCGCCGGGCCGGAGACCATGGCGCCGGCCGCGGCGCCTGTGGCGGTTTTCAGAAAATCACGACGCTTCATTCTGGCTCTCCCCAAGGGCGCGAGTGGATCGGCTTGGGAACAGACATCGCAAACTTCGTGCCAGAGCTTAACGAACACCTAATGCGCGCCTAGGCATCTGACAAACCTTGCATTTCCCGCAACGCCTCCGACGGTCAGCATCGCCAGAGGCTCAGTCACGTTGCATACAAAGATATTGATATGCATAAAATTTAGACCACCCCGTGTGCTTGCCCGGTCATTACTCGCCCGATTCCGGCTTGACATAAACGGCTTACGTCTCCTTATTGCGAATAGTTCGCATTAGCATTCGCATCAGATCAGTAACCTTGGGGAATGGCGTGAGTTTGAGGTTGTGGGCGTCGATCACGGGAGCAGCGTGCCTCTCATCAATCTGGATTGGAGAGGCAAAGGCCCAGGAGGGGCAAACGCTGTCGGAAATCGTGGTCAGTGCCGAGCGGCAGAAGGAAGCGGACGGTTTCCAGTCCACCACCCTGCTGACCGGCGACGCCCTCCAACGCACGACCTCCGCCTCCATCGCCGACCTGCTGGCAACCCAGCCGGGCGTTGCGGCATCGACCTTTGCGCCAGGCGCGAGCAGACCGAATATCCGCGGCCTCGACGACTATCGCGTCCGCATTCAGGAGAACGGCATCGGCAGCCAGGACGCGTCGGATTTCAGCCAGGATCATCAGGTCCCGGTCGATCCGCTCTCCGCCGACAAGATCGAGGTCATCCGCGGTCCCGCAACGCTGCGCTATGGCAATCAGGCCATCGGCGGCGTCGTCAATGCCAGCAACAATCGTATTCCGGAAAATCTCGTGCCGGACAATTTCAGCGCGCGAATCAAGGGTGGCGGCTCCTCGGTGGATAGCAGCATCGACGGCGCAGCCAGCATCGATGCGTCAGGCAGCAATGTCGCCATTCACGTCGACGCCTTCGGCCGCAGCGCCGGCGATTACAGAATTCCCGGCGGCGGCGTGCAGGCCAATACGAGGCTGCGCTCGGAAGGCCAGTCGGTCGGCGGCTCCTACATCTTCGATGGCGGCTATATCGGCACCGCGATCCAGCACATCATCAGCCTGTATCATATCCCCGGCATAGCTGAATCCGCGTCGCGGACTCGCATCGATCTCGAACAGACCAAGGTGACCAGCAAGGGCGAATGGCGCGCGCCGACCGAAGGCATCGCCGCGATCCGCTATACGTTCGGTGTCAGCGACTACAAGCATGGCGAGCTCGGCATCGGCAGCAATGGCGTCGACGGCCTGCAGAACACCATCACCAACAAGGAAGTCGAAGGCCGTTTCGAACTGGACCACGCCTCGGTCGCAACACCGCTCGGCGCATTGACCGGAAGCTGGGGCGTACAGGCCAGCAACCGCAAGCTCGGCACCGCGGGCCTGCTCGGCGGGCTGCTCGCTCCCACCAATACCGACACAGTCGCGGGCTTCGTGTTCGAGCAATTGCAGCTCTCGGACACACTCAAATTCCAGGCCGCCGGCCGCATCGAGAGCCTGTCAGTATCCGGCATGGCGCCAATCTTCCCCAGCAATTTCCTGCCACCACCCGACACATTTTCCGAGACCGCAGCGACGCGCGATTTCACCCCGAAGAGCTTCAGCTTCGGACTGCTGAAATCACTGCCCTGGGACATGGTCGCCAATCTGAGCGTACAGCGTGCGCAGCGCGCGCCTGCTGCGCCGGAACTTTATTCGCGCGGCTCTGATGGCGCATCCGGCACTTTCGTCATCGGCAATCCGGATCTGAAAATCGAAACCGCAGAATCGATCGAAGTCGGCCTCAAGCGCAGCAGCGGCCAGCTTCGCTTCGAGGCCAGCCTCTACTACACGCGCTATCTTGATTTCATCTTCAAGCAGGTGACCGGCAACTTCTGCACCGACACTTTCGCAAGCTGCGGCGCGACCGGCCCGCTTCTGCAGGTCGCCTATGGCCAACGCGACGCAAATTTCCGCGGCGCCGAGCTGATGGCACAACTCGATGTGACGCCGCTCAGCGACGGCATGTTCGGCATCGATACCCAGTTCGACGTGGTCCGCGCGACCTTTGCCGATGGCAGCAATGTTCCGCGCATCGCACCGATGCGCGTGGGCGGCGGCGTCTGGTGGCGCAACGCCGAATGGTATGCTCGCCTGGGTGTCCTGCATGCATTTACGCAGAATGACATTGCGCTCAATGAAACGTCGACGGCCGGCTACAATCTGCTGAGGGCTGAGGTGAGCTATACCCACACATTCGCGAAGGTCGACGGCGGCCTGCGCGACATCACCTTTGGCGTGACCGGCGACAATCTGCTCGACGAACAGGTCCGCAACCACATCTCCTTCAAGAAGGCGGAGGTGCTGCAGCCCGGACGCGGCGTGCGGCTCTTCACGAGTATGAGATTTTGAGCCCAATGACCTTGGAATCGCTCCAGTTTGGGCCTCAACTCGGCCCCCGGAGGGCGACATCGTTCACATGCGAAGCTATTCTCTCGCCATCATCTCACATTGCAAACTTCGACCGACGGAATGCAGCCCCTATGACAAGATCCTGGTCTCCCATCACAACTGTATTGGTGGCGGTTAGCGGAATGGCAGCGCTTCCGCAGCTTGCCGTAGCTGCGACCACGGAAGCGTTGCTGCCGCATAATCTGTCCCCATGGGGCATGTTCATGAACGCCGACATCGTGGTGAAGGCCGTGATGATCGGTCTTGCCATCGCCTCGCTGGTGACCTGGACGGTCTGGCTCGCAAAGACCATCGAACTCAACCGCGAAACACGGTCTGCCAAACGGCGGCTCGACATACTGGAAAGCGACACGACGCTAGCCCAGGTCGAGCGCGACAGCGCCAACGCCCGCGATCCCGTGGCCCAGCTCATTCATTCGGCGGTGCGCGAGACTGCCCTCTCCCATGGACTGTTCGATGACGGCTTCAAGGAGCGCATTGCGCTTCGGCTTGAGCGCGTCGAACAAGCAATGTCGCGCCGGATCTCCCGTGGCATCGGCGTCGTCGCAACGATCGGTGCGACTGCGCCCTTTGTCGGGCTGTTCGGAACCGTCTGGGGCATCATGAACGCCTTCATCGGCATTTCGGAAACCAAGACCACCAACCTCGCCGTCGTCGCACCGGGCATCGCCGAAGCCTTGCTCGCGACAGCACTCGGTCTTGTCGCAGCCATTCCGGCCGTGGTGATCTATAACCAGCTCGTTCGCAACATCACGACTTACCGTGCGCTACTCGGCGATGCCTCCGCACAGGTCATGCTGCTGATGAGCCGCGATCACGGCCGTCGCGGAATGCCGATCTCGCGGGCGGCGGAATAAATCATGGCTGCAAGATTAGGTGGACGCTCAGGCGGCGGTGACGACCTCGAGGTCAACCACGAAATCAATGTGACGCCTTTCATTGACGTGATGCTGGTTCTGCTGATCATCTTCATGGTGGCGGCGCCGCTTGCAACGGTCGATCTCGGTGTCGATCTGCCGGCAAGCGCCGTAGAACCGCAGCCGCGTCCCGACAAGCCGGTCTTCGTCACCGTCAAGCCGGACCTGACGATCGCCGTGGGCGAAGACATCATCCCGCGCGATACGCTGAGCGGCACGCTGGATGCTGCGACCAAGAACAACAAGGACGAGCGCATCTTCCTGCGCGCGGACAAGGTCGTGAGCTATGGCGATCTGATGGAAGTGATGAACCTGCTGCGCAATGCAGGCTATCTCAAGATCGCGCTGGTCGGCCTCGACGGACGAACCTCTGCGCCATGAACGTCTTTGCGCTACATGCGCCGACCGACAGCGTCGGTCTTCGCTGGACCGGGTCGGCGATTGCTATCGTCGCGATCCATGCCGGCCTGATCGCCGCAGGCATCTGGTGGTACCATCAGCCGAACCCGCCGGGCGTTACGATGCCCACCATCATGATCGACATGGCGCCCGCCACCGCCGCGCCTGAAACGCAGCCGCTGGATATCGCCCCTGGTCCCGAGATGCAGCAAGCGGAAGCGCCGTCCGAGCCGCCGCCCGAGCCCGTTCAGCAGAAGCAGGTGGAAGAACAGATCCCGCCGACGCCGCTGATGGAGAAGCCGGTCGTCGAAGCGCCGCCCGAGCAGAAGACCGAGCCGACGCCGCCCCCGCCCGAGCCCGCCAAGATCATTCCCGATCCGCCAAAGCCGGTGCCGGAAAAGCCCAAGCCGAAGCCGATACGCGCCGAGGTCAAGAAGAAGCCCAACGATACGCCGGCTACACCGCAGACGACCGCAGCACCGCGCGCAGAACGCGTTGCGCCTGCAGCATCGGCTGCAGCGGCCGGTGCCTCGAGGGCAGCGTCTGCGTCTTACAATCAGCTCGTTCAATCACACTTGCAACGCTTCAAGCAATTTCCCCAGAGTGCACGCACCGGTCAGTCAGGCACGGCAGTCGTCAGGATCGCCTTTACACTCGATCGCAGCGGTCGCGTGCTGTCGTCCCGCCTCCTGGGATCGTCGGGAAATCAAGCGCTCGATGCCGAAACGCTCGCCATGGTTCGTCGCGCGCAGCCATTCCCGGCATTTCCGCCGGAGAAGACCGGCGGTACGGAGGCGTTCAACGTTCCATTGAGATATGATCTACGTTAGCGACTAACGAAGATCATATGCGCCGCGACCGGGCAGATATCACTGCACCGGATTGGCGCGTTCGAACTGGCGCAGCAATTTGTTGCCGCGCTCTGCTGCAGCGTCGAGGGCGTCCTGCGCAGGCTTCTTGCCGCTGAAGGCCTGCTCCAGCTCATCCTCGATGGCGTCACGGATCAGCGTGAACGAGCCGAGGCGCAATCCCTTCGAATTTTCCGTCGGCGCTTTGAGCGTGATCTGTTCGATGGATTTCACGGTGCCCGGGTTGCGGTCGTAAAAACCCTGCTGGCGCGTGAGTTCATAAGCGGCGCGCGTGATCGGCAGGTAACCCGTCTTCTGATGCCAGGTCGCCTGCACTTCGGGCTGCGAAAGAAACGCAAAGAACTTCGCGATGCCCTTATATTCTTCGCGCGGGCGATCGCGCAGCACCCAGAGCGTTGCGCCGCCGATGATCGAATTCTGCGGCGCGGCCGTGACATCCGGCCAGTACGGCATCATGCCATAGCCGACCTCGAATTTCGCATTGGCGAGAATGTCGGCGCGGGTGCCTGACGAGCCCAGAAAAATCCCGCATTCGCTCTTCTGAAAGCGTGGCTCAGCCGCTGTCGCACGGCCGCTATAGTCGAAGATCTTGGTCTTCTGCCATTCGGCGAGTTGCGCGATATGGCGCGCCATCAACGGATTGTTGAAAGTCAGAACCGCATCTAACCCGCCAAGGCCATTGGACTTGGTCGCCACCGGAATGTTGTGGAATGCCGAGAAGTTCTCGACATTGATCCATGACGGCCAGGCCGTGGTGAAGCCGCAAACCGCACCTGCCGTCCGCAATCGCTTGGCAGCTGCGCCGAGTTCCGGCCATGTCCGCGGCGGCTCGTCCGGATTGAGCCCAGCGGCACGGAACAGATCCTTGTTGTAGTAAAGGATCGGCGTCGACGCATTGAACGGGAAGGACAGCATGTTGCCGGCCATGTCAGTGTAGTAGCCCGTAATGGCTGGCAGATAGGCTGACGGATTGAACGCCTCCGCCTGATCGCGCATCAGCTCATAGACGGGATAGGTTGCGCCTTTGGCGGCCATCATGGTGGCCGTCGCGATTTCGTTGACCTGGACGATGGCCGGCTGGCTCCGGGACCGGAAAGCAAAGATCGCCGCCGTGACGGTTTCGGTATAGTTGCCCTTGTAGACCGGAACGATGCGATAGCCCGTCTGCGTGGCATTGAAATCCGCGGCCAGCTTTTCAACGTGCCGGCCGAGTTCTCCGGACATCGCGTGCCACCACTGAATGTCGGTGGCGCGTGCGGGCGTCGCCGTCTGGCTGACTGTCATCACGAGCGCGAGATATCCGAGCGCCGCCTTCAACTTCATTTTATCCTGCCCTACAACGCCTTTGGCTGCCCGCCTGCTGCGTCATCATTGGGGGCCAAAGCCGCCCAATAAAATAATGATTCCGTTATAGTTTTGATCGAAATTGCCCCGCACGGTGGCGTTCACCGGACACGATCAGCCGCAGCACTCTGTTGCGACTTCGCGGCGTTCGGTTCAATCGGGACTGCGCCAATTCAACCAGTTGTTGCAGGTTAATAGCCAGCACCGCCTGTATTTGCTACATTGAACTGTCTCGCAACCTCAACGAAACTCTTTCAGACTAAAAAAACGAATTGCCGGGTTGCGACGCACGGCTGTCTCACCGATTGAACCTTTCGCAAGGCCGAATGACACACCTGTGGTGACGAGCCCGCACAACGGAGTTTCTGAAGGACAGGACGAGCTGGCGGCGCGAGGCCGGACCGGCCTCGTCGCGGCTGTCCGTGCGATTCCGATCCGCTGGCGCATTTTGTCCATCGCAGCCCTGAACTCGGCGGTCGTCCTCGTCCTGGCGGGCTTGATCTGGAGTGGCTCGCGGGTGTTGTCCTCCGCCTGGGACGACGTGCGCCAGGTCCGGCAGTCCGATCAGGTTCTTGCCCTGCTCGAGAGCGAGACCGGCCGGCTGCAGAACCTGATCCATCGTTATATCAATCAGCCCAGCCCCGAACTGTTCGCCGAAATCCTGCTGCTGCGCGAGGCTGTGCTTGGGACACTGAATACCCGTGCCTCGACCGACCCCATGCTGTCTGGCTCGGTCGCCGAGCTAGAACGCGTCACCGAGCGCTTCCTTAGCGGCTTCGGTGAATTGCGGACGCTTCAAACCACCATTGCCAAGACCTACGAAGAACAGGTGCTTGGGCCTGCCAAGGACATGGCGGGACTGTACTCCATCATCGAGGGCGCCACCGGCCAGCGCGACGCGCTGATCTGGCCGGCACTCGGCAAGTCGCGTGAGGCATTCACCGCGATGCTGGTCGCCGCCAACGCCTATTATCTGTCGCTGGCATCCGCCTCGGCCGAAGATGCACGCCGCAACACCGAGACGATCGAGCGTACTATCCCGGTCATGACCGACCTCGCCGACAATGATCTGCAGCGTATTGCGTTGCAGCGGCTCAAGGGACGCTCAGTTGCCCTCCGCCAGGGGCTCGCAAAACTGTCCGAACAACTCTCCAGCCGCACGGACCTGCTGCGCAATTCGATCGATGCCAGCCAGGCCGACACGATTGCTGCGATCGATGGCCTGTCCGTCAAGATGCGCCAGCGCGAGCAGTCCGCGCAGGCCACTTTCGACCGCACGCTGACGGCGATCTCCCGCAATGTCATGGTCATCGCCACGGGCTTTCTTGGGCTGATCATCACCGCAGGCATCATCATCGCGCTGAGCATCCGCCTGCCACTACAGCAGATCATGGCCTCGATGCGCGCAATCACCTCCGGCGACTATGATCGCAAGGTTCAGGGCACCGCCGCCAAGGACGAGGTTGGCGCCATGGCCCGCGCGGTTGAAGTGTTCCGTGAGAACGCCGTCGCCAAGCGCGAAGCCGAGAACGAGCTGCGCGCGTCGAAGGAGAAGGCCGAGAGCGCCTTGCTCGAACTAAATGCCGCACAGCAGAATTTGATCGACGCCGAACGGCTGGCCGCCCTTGGCGGTCTGGTCGCCGGCGTGGCTCACGAGGTCAATAATCCGATCGGCATCAGCCTCACCGTGGCATCGAGCTTCGCGCGGCGCTCGGAAATGTTCGAGGCCGAGCTGCGCTCCAATGCCCCGCTACGGCGCTCGCAACTGGAAGAATTCGTCAAGACGTCACGCGATGCGGCGCAGCAACTGGTCGCCAACCTGCATCGCGCCGGCGAGCTTATTCAGTCCTTCAAACAGGTCGCCGTCGATCGGTCCCACGCTGAACGGCGGCAATTCAGCCTCTCCGAGGCCACCGATCAGATCATCGCCAGCCTGCGCCCCGTCCTGAAGAAGGCTCCGATCACGTTGACAGTCGACGTGCCGGACGGGCTGATGATCGATGGCTATCCCGGTTCCTACGGCCAGATCCTGACCAATCTGTTCCTGAATGCGGCCAATCACGCATTTCCGGACGGCAAGCCGGGCGCCATCGCTATCACCGCCAAGCCGCGCGGCACCGACGATATCGAGATCAGCTTCTCCGACAACGGCGCGGGCATGAGCCCGGACGTCCAGCGACAGGCTTTCGACCCGTTTTTCACCACGCGCCGCAACGAAGGCGGCACCGGCCTTGGCCTCCACATCGTGTACAATCTGGTGACCCAGCAACTGGGTGGCCGGATGATGCTGGAGTCAAGACTGGGACAAGGCACGACATTTCGCATTATCATGCCGCGGGCCGCCACTGGCGCCGCCGGATCATTTGACGGGACGACGCAATGGCCGACCAGGACGATGTCCTCTACCTGATTGAAGACTCCGGTGATGTCCCGGAAGAATCCAATAACCGAAAATGGAAGATCGCGGTCATCGACGATGACCAGGCCGTGCATGAGGGCACGCGCTTCGCGCTGAGCGATTACACCCTGAACGGCCAGTCGCTGGAAATCCTGTCGGCCTATTCCGCTGCCGAAGGCCAGGCCCTGATGCGCGAGCATACGGATATCGCGGCCGTGCTGCTCGACGTCATCATGGAGACCGACGCGGCCGGCCTCGAACTGGTCGAGTTCATCCGCAACGAACTGCACAACGAAACCGTTCGTATCATCCTGCGCACTGGCCAACCCGGCCAGGCGCCGGAGCGCCGGGTCATCGTCGACTACGACATCAACGACTACAAGGCGAAGACCGAACTGACCGCCGACAAGCTGTTCACCTCGCTGACAGCGGCACTGCGCAGCTATCAGCAGCTCGAGCGCATGGTGCAGACACGGCGCGGCCTCGAAATCATCATCGACGCAGCCTCGACGCTCTATGATTTCAAATCGATGCAGCGGCTTGCCGAAGGCGTGCTGACCCAGATCGCCTCGCTGCTGAATGTGGATTGCGCCGGCATTCTGGTGCTGCGCGATGGCGGCGTTGTCGGCGACGACTATGCCGTCCTCGCCGGATCGGGCTGCTACAGTCGCTTCATGGGTACCGCGACTTCACAATCGCTCGACCCGGACCTGCGCCAGATGGTCGAAGAGGCCTTCAAGCGCCGCAAGCATGATTTCGCCGACCATCGGACGGCGCTCTATATCCGCACCGGCAGCGGCCGCGAGGTTGTCGTGCTGCTGCAGGCGGAGCGGCAATTGTCGGAGACAGACCGCTCGCTGGTGGAGATCTTCGGCAGCCGACTGTCGATCGCCTTCGACAACGTGATCCTCTACCAACAACTGCACGAGGCCAATACGCAGTTGGAGGACCGCGTGGCGCAACGCACCCGCGCCCTCATGCAGGCTAATCGCCGGCTTTCCGCGCAGTGGCTGCGGCTGCAGCGCGCCAACGGCTTCAAGAACGAGATTCTGGGCACCGTCGCCCATGACCTGAAGAATCCACTCGGCGTGATCCTCGGCCGCACCGAGATGCTGACCGAGCTGATATCCGCGGGATCGCCGAAGGAAAATATCGCCGCGCAGGTCGATCACATCCGTGACGCCACCAAGCGACTGACCTCGATGGTCGATCACCTGATCTCCGATGCCATGGCGGACGCTTTCGATATCACCATCCGCCGCGAGCCGGTCGATCTGGCGACGCTGGTCCGGGACGTCGCGGAAGCGAACCGGCCGTCTGCGGTGAACAAGCAGCAGGATCTCTCCGTCTCCGCGCCGGCTCACCACGATCTCACCATGTGCGACGCCGACCGGATGCGCGAAGCGATCGACAACCTCGTCAGCAACGCCATCAAATACAGCCCGATCGGCGGCAAGATCGCGCTACTGATTATGGGTGACGCCGATTATGTCCGCATCAGCATCAGCGACGAAGGTCCCGGCCTATCGCCGGAGGATCTCGACCGCCTGTTTGGCCGTTTCCAGAGGCTGTCAGCCAAACCGACCGGCGGCGAAAGCTCGACCGGCCTCGGCCTGTCGATCGTCAAACGCATCATCGACATGCATGGCGGCGAAGTGAACGCACATAGCCCCGGCCCCGGCCAGGGCGCCACCTTCACCATCCTGCTGCCAGCCACCAGTGAGGGCCTGTCATGAGCCAGAGCCCGCATATCGTTATCGTCGACGACGAAGCGCCCGCCCGCGAGATGGTGGGCGACTATCTCAAGATGCACGGCTTTGCCGTGACCCTGTGCGACGGCGGCAAGAGCCTGCGCAGCGAGATTGAGACCAAGGTGCCCGATCTCGTGGTGCTCGACCTCAACATGCCCGAGGAAGACGGGCTCTCGATCATCCGTGATCTCAAGAGCCGCATCAATGTGCCGGTGATCATGCTCACCGCCACCGCGAGCCCGATCGACCGTGTCGTCGGCCTCGAACTCGGCGCCGACGATTACATCGCCAAGCCCTGCGAACTCCGCGAATTGATGGCGCGCATCCGCTCGGTCTTGCGCCGAAGCACGCCGGGGAAGGGCGCAGCAGCAGATTCAACGCCTGCCAAGGAGAACAAGGACCATCTCGTGCGCTTCGGCACGAAGTGGCTCGATCTGGAAGCGCAGGCCTTGCGTGACGACGAAGGCAACGAACATCCGCTGACAGCTTCTGAATTTGGCCTGCTCAAGGTATTCGCCGCGAATCCGAAGCGCGTGCTCTCGCGCGAACGGCTGCTCGAACTGGCCAATGCCCGCGACGCAGAGGCTTTCGACCGGGCGGTTGACCTGCGCATCATGCGAATCCGCCGCAAAATCGAGCCCGATCCGACGAAACCCGCCGTGATCCGTACAATTCGCGGCGGGGGCTATTTGTTCTCCCCGGCCGGCGAGAAGGCCTGAGCCCCCCTTTTGGAATCTATCTCATTCAAGTTGCACGCATTTCACCTCTGAATGTTTCTTCGCTAACCCTGCGACGAAACAATTCTCCGGTTCCATGAAACCATTTTCCGCTTTTGAAGCAGACGCCCTGAAACCGGGGCTCCTTAACAATCCTCCCAACGAAGCCGCTACGCGGTCTCTTACGGGAGTTAGTCATGCAGAACGTCATCGCCCTCAATGCCGCCGGTCAGCAGGGTATCATTACGGCCCGCGCCACCTCGGATGAGATGCTGCTGGAGAATATCGCCAGCGGCGACCGCACAGCGATGCACACGCTTTATGCCCGACACAATGTGCGGGTCTATCGCTTCGTTCTCCGCATGCTGCGCGACACGTCGGCGGCGGAAGATCTGGTCAGTCAGGTATTCCTCGACGTGTGGCGGACCGCCAGCCAATTCGAAGGCCGCTCGCAGGTCTCCACCTGGCTGTTGTCGATCGCACGCTTCAAGGCACTGACCGCGCTGCGCCAGCGTAAATATGAAGACATCGACCAGGACGATGTCGTGGAAATCGCCGACCAGGCCGATACACCTGAGGCGTCGCTTGATCGCAGCCGCACCAGCGCCATTCTTCGCGCCTGTGTCGCCAAGCTGTCGCCGGCGCATCGCGAGATCGTCAACCTCGTCTACTATCATGAGAAGTCAGTGGAAGAGGTCGCCGGCCTGATCGGCATCCCCGCGTCGACGGTGAAGACCCGCATGTTCTACGCCCGCAAGCAGCTCGCCGATCTCCTGAAGACCGCCGGCATCGACAGCATCGCAGCGTAATCTGCCGCGTTCCTTTTGCTCCAACGTTCCAGACGTCAGTTCACGTAAACCTCCCCACCTCCAGCGACCCGGACGGGATGCCCCCTTCCGGGTCGTATTCTGTTTGGAGCTAGGGCTTTGTCATCGTCGGCGGACGCACGAACTTCCGCATCGACCTGCGCAATACATCTGACAAAATTGGACAAATTGTCTACGAGTCCGACGGCGAACGCCAATGTGGGCAGATGGACAGCCTTTTCAAGACGTTGCCGAATCCGGGCGGCCAACTAACAAAGACCTCGCGCAGTTTCGCCCGCGCGCTCTGCATGATAGAACACGTCCAGACTACACATGGACGGATGCAGATGTTCGAAGGCTTTGACCCTGTCATACTAGCCCGAGCGCAATTTGCGTTCACGATGTCATTTCACATCATCTTTCCCGCATTCTCCATCGGGCTAGCGAGCTATCTCGCGGTGCTCGAAGCGCTCTGGCTGTGGACCGGACGCGAGGTCTTCCTCAACCTGTTCAATTACTGGCTCAAGATCTTCGCCGTGGCCTTCGGCATGGGCGTGGTCTCGGGCATCGTGATGTCCTACCAGTTCGGCACCAATTGGTCGGCCTTCTCCGACAAGGCAGGACCGATCATCGGCCCGCTGATGGCCTATGAAGTCCTCACCGCCTTCTTCCTTGAGGCTGGCTTTCTCGGCGTCATGCTGTTCGGACTGAAGCGCGTCGGTCCAAGGCTGCATTTCTTCGCTACGCTGATGGTCGCGATCGGCACGTTGTTTTCGGCGTTCTGGATTCTCTCGGCGAATTCCTGGATGCAGACGCCGGCCGGCTACAGCATCAATGCTGCCGGCCAGTTCGTTGCGGCCGACTGGTGGAAGGTGATTTTCAATCCGTCCTTCCCGTATCGTCTCGTGCATATGGTGCTGGCGGCCTATCTCACCACGGCTTTCGTGGTAGGCGCGGTCGGCGCCTGGCATCTGCTCAAGGATACGCGCCTGCCCGGCCCGCGCGTGATGTTTTCCATGGCGATGTGGATGGCGACGCTGGTCGCGCCGCTGCAGATCCTCGCCGGCGATCAGCACGGCCTCAACACGCTCGAGCACCAGCCAACCAAGATCATGGCCATGGAAGGCCATTTCGAAAGCCATCCCCATGGCGCACCGCTAATCCTGTTTGGCATCCCGAGTCAGGCCGAAGGCAAAGTGAACTACGCCATTGAAATCCCCAAGCTCGGATCGCTGATCCTGAAGCACGATCTGATCGCGCCGATGGCCGGGCTTGATACTGTTCCGCGCGAAAACTGGCCGCCGGTGCCGGTGACCTTCTGGTCGTTCCGTATCATGGTTGGCATCGGATTCCTGATGCTGGGGCTGGGACTGCTGAGCCTCTTCATGCGCTTCCGCGGCAAGTTCTATGAGTCGCGTTTGCTTCACAGCTTTGCGCTCGCGATGGGCCCGGCGGGATTCATCGCCGTGCTGGCCGGCTGGGTGACGACCGAAACGGGGCGGCAGCCGTTCACGGTGTTCGGCCTGCTGCGGACCAGCGATTCGGTTTCGCCGCTGGCGGCGCCAGCCGTTGCGTCGTCGCTGATCGCCTTCGCCATCGTCTATTTCCTGGTCTTCGCCGCCGGCACGATCTATCTGCTCCGGCTCATGGCCGTGCCGCCCCATCATGATGAGCAAGGCCCGGCCGGCACTGTCCCGAGTCGCGCGGCGGGCATTACCCCGGCTGTGGGTGCAACCGCATCGGGGCGTGCATCATGATCGATATCGCGGTCGTCTGGGCCTTCATCATCGCCTTTGCCGTCTTCGTCTATGTCGTGATGGACGGCTTCGATCTCGGCCTCGGCATGCTGTTTCCACTCTTCCCGAAGAAGGAAGACCGTGACGTCATGATGAACTCGGTCGCCCCGGTCTGGGACGGCAACGAGACCTGGCTGGTGCTCGGCGGCGGAGGGCTGATGGCGGCGTTTCCGCTGGCCTATGCGGTGCTGATGCCGGCGCTCTATACGCCGATGATTGTGATGCTGCTCGGCCTCGTGTTTCGCGGCGTCGCTTTCGAATTCCGCTGGCGCACCACGCGCGAGCGAAATCTGTGGGACATTGCCTTTGCGGGCGGATCGCTGATGGCCACGCTGGCGCAGGGTGTGGCGCTAGGCGCGATCCTGCAAGGCATCGTCGTCAATGGTCGCCACTATGGCGGCGGCTGGTGGGACTGGTTGACACCGTTCAGCGTCCTGACCGGACTCGCACTGATGGCCGGCTACGGTCTGCTCGGCGCCACCTGGCTCGTGCTGAAGACCGAAGGCGCGTTGCGCGATCAGGCCTATCGGCTGAGCTGGTGGCTGCTATTCGCCATGCTCGCCGCCATCGGCCTCGTCAGCATCGCGACGCCATTTCTGGATGCCGAATATGCGCGGCGCTGGTTCGCCTGGCCCAACATCATCCTGACGGCGCCGGTGCCGATTGCAGTTGCTGCCATCACAGCGCTCTTGATGCGAAGCCTCGCGGCCAAACAGGATTACCGGCCGTTCTTCCTGTCGCTGGCGCTGTTCGCATTGTCCTATGCCGGATTGGGCATCAGCATGTGGCCTTATATCGTGCCGCGCAGCATCACCATCTGGCAGGCCGCGTCCCCCGACAACAGCCTGCATTTCATGAGCTATGGTGTCGCCGTGCTGGTTCCCATCATCCTCGGCTACACCGCCTGGGCCTATTACGTGTTTCGCGGCAAGGTTCGCGCCGGCGCGGGCTATCACTGATGACACCTGCGTCGCAGCAAAAGCCCGGCTCTTTGGGCAAGCGCCCGCTGATGCAGCGCCTGTTGTGGTTTGTTGCGCTGTGGCTGGGCGGCGTCGCCAGTGTGACCCTCGTCAGCTACGTGCTGCGACTGTGGATCGCACCGAAATAGACGCGGTGACCTTTAATCAAATCGTCACCCGCGGACGGCAAATATGCCGGCGACTCACGACGTCCGCGCGCGGACCGTCGCCATGCCCGCTGATTTCATGGTTCCCGTGATTTGGCTGGGATGATACAGAATATCAGACGCGAAACCGGAGATGCCTGCGATGATCAACATCCGCCGCCTGCTTGGCTTTCAGCTCGTCGCCGCAGCCAGCCTGATGTTGTCGATCACGCAAGGCCTCGCCCAGCAACCGCGCCCGGATGTCGGCGACGAGCCCGGGCTGATTGCCGACGACTCCGTTCAGCTTGAACCGGAATTCCAGAAGCAGATGGTGCTGTACCGCACCACCGAGGCACCGGGCACCATCATCATCGCGACCTCAGAGCGCCATCTCTATGTGGTGCAGGGCAATGGTCGCGCGCTGCGTTACGGCATCGGCGTCGGCCGCGACGGCTTCCAGTGGCAGGGCCTCTTGAAGATCTCGCGCAAGGCGGAATGGCCGGACTGGACGCCGCCGCCGGAAATGATCGCGCGTCAGCCCTATCTGCCGCGCTTTATGGCCGGCGGCCCCGGCAATCCGCTCGGCGCCCGCGCGCTCTATCTCGGCGCCACCGTCTATCGCATCCACGGCACCAACCGGCCCGACACCATCGGCACCGCCGTATCGTCCGGCTGCTTCCGGCTGGTCAATGCGGATGTCGCCGACCTCTATGAGAGGATCCCGGTGGGCACCAAGGTCATCGTGCGCCAGAAGCCTGAAATCTGATCTGCGCCTCGCCGCGCAGCTCTTCGATCCAGTTTTTCTCTGACATATTTTTCTCTGACGACGGGGCGGACTTCGCATGGGGATGAAGCGGACTTTCACGACCGGGCTGGCCATCGGCCTGGTGGTTGCCACTGCAGTGGCTGCGGCTGCGATCACCTATGAGCGCTACGACACCAAGACGCTGAAGCGCACCGTCAAACGTGATGCTGTACTCTGCGGCGTCAATACCGGCCTGCCCGGCTTCTCGTCCCCGGATGCGCAGGGCACCTGGACCGGCTTCGACGTCGACTTCTGCCGCGCCGTTGCCGCCGCGATCTTCAACGATCCGAAGAAGGTGACCTTCGTTCCGCTCGACGCGTCAGACCGCTTCAAGGAGCTGCAGAGCCGCAAGGTCGATATCCTGTCGCGCAATTCCACCTGGAGCATGTCGCGCGAAACCAATTACGATCTCTATTTCCCGGCCGTCTCCTATTATGACGGCCAGGGCTTCATGGTGCCGAAGTCCCGCAAGATCGATTCCGCGCTGGAACTCGATGGCAGCAAGGTCTGCGTCCAGGACGGCACCACGACGGTGCTGAATCTCGCGGACTACTTCCGCAGCAACAACATCAAATATACCGAAGTGAAGTTTCCAAAGCTGGACGAAGTCCTCAAGGCCTATAATTCCGGCCAGTGCGACACCTTCACGGCGGACGCCTCGCAGCTCTATGCGCTGCGCCTGACCATGGGCAAGCCCGACGATCACCTGATCCTGCCTGACGTCATCTCCAAGGAGCCGCTGGCCCCCGTGGTGCGCCAGCGTGACGACGACTGGATGATGATCGTGAAGTGGACGCTCTATGCGATGATCAATGCCGAAGAGCTTGGCATCACCTCGAAGAACATCGACGAAGCCCTGAAGTCCAAGAAGCCCGACGTGATGCGTCTGGTCGGCACCGAAGGCGCTTATGGCGAAGACCTCAGCCTCTCGAAGGACTGGGCCGCCCGCATCATCCGCCATGTCGGCAATTACGGCGAAGTCTATGACCGCAATATCGGCGAAGGCTCGAAGCTGAAGATTCCGCGCGGGTTGAACCAGATCTGGAACGCCGGCGGCATTCAATATGCGCCGCCGATTAGGTAGGCTGCTTCTTTCTAACCTCTCCCCGCTTTTGCGGGGAGAGGTCGACCCGGCAGAGCGCAGCGACGCCGGGGCGGGTGAGGGGCATGGCACAGGGCCGGCGCCAATCTCACACTCTCGAAGCAAAGAATTCCACGGGAAGCTTCGGCGCCCATCATCGGAGCGATCCGATGAACTGCCGATGAGGCGCGCGCCTGCCATGCCCCTCACCCGGCGCTACGCGCCGACCTCTCCCCGCAAAGCGCGGGGAGAGTTTAAGAGAGCCCCTCAATAATTCTTCAGCCGCGCCAGTTGGTCCGCGTGATAATTGCTGTCCCCCAGCAATTCCTGGCAGACCCGCGCGCGCTTCATGAAGAAGCCGATGTCGAACTGGTCGGTCATGCCCATGCCGCCATGCATCTGCACGCCTTCCTGCACCGCGAGCGTCGCCGTGGTGCCGGCCTTGGCCTTGGCGACGGCAATCGCAGCCGGCGCCGTCGGCGCGCCGTCGTCGATCAGTTGCAGCGCCTTCAGCACGGCCGCGCGGGTGACTTCGATCTCGGTATAGAGATGCGCGGCGCGATGCTGCAGCGCCTGGAATTCACCGATCAGTTTGCCGAACTGCTTGCGCTCCTTGAGATAGGTCACGGTGCGGCCGAACACTTCGTCTGACAGGCCGACCATCTCCGCCGCGACGGCGCCGCGGCCGATATTCAGCACGCTGTCCAGCAATGCGCCGCCCTGATCGACATCGCCAAGCACGCTGTCGGCAGTCACTTCGACATTCTCGAACGTGATCCGCGCTGCATTGTGCGAATCCACCATAGCGGTGCGCTCGAGCGCGATACCCTTGGCCTTCGGATCGACCAGAAACAGCGTGAGGCCGTCCCGCTCACCCGGCGCGCCTGCACTGCGCGCTGCGACGATCAGGAGATCGGCGGTGTGACCATCGACGACAAATGCCTTCGCGCCATTCAGCTTGAAGCCATTGCCGGAGCGTGCGGCCTTCATCGCCGTCTGCAGCGGGCGATGCTTCGCGCCTTCATCGATGGCCAGTGCCGCCAGCAGCGTGCCACTGGCGATCTTCGACAGATATTCCGACTTCTGCGCGTCGCTGCCCCGATTCAGCGCCGAGACGCCCAGCACAGTCGTGGAGAAGAATGGCGACGGCATCAGTGTGCGGCCAATCTCTTCCATCACGACGCCGGCTTCGACGGCGCCGAGCCCGCTGCCGCCGAACGCTTCCGGCACCAGCAATCCGGCAAATCCCATCTCGGAAAACGCGCGCCAATAGTCGCGCGAGAACCCGGTCGCATCCTTGCTATCGCGGAGCTGCCGGAAATGACTGACCGGCGCCTTGTCGCCGATAAAGCCGCGGGCACTATCGCGCAGCATGGTCTGTTCTTCGTTGAGGAGGAGAGGCATGGGTGTGATCCAATGATGAGGCGGTCTGGCGACCAAATTGATCCTAGCTCAGTCCTCATGGTGAGGAGGCGCGAAGCGCCGTCTCGAACCATGAGATGGAGTGCACCACCATCCTTCGAGACGCGGCCTTCGGCCACTCCTCAGGATGAGGGCAGAGTGAAATTCACGCCCCCGGCAAATCCAGAATGCGCTTGGCGACGATCCCCAGCATCACTTCGCTGGTGCCGCCTTCGATCGAATTCGCCTTGGTGCGCAGCCACGCACGCGGACGTGCGCCTTCATGCGAGCGCTGGCTTTCCCATTCCAGTGCATCGATGCCGCCCGATGACATCAGGATTTCATGGCGGCGCTTGTTGAGTTCGGTGCCGTAATATTTCATCGCCGACGAAAACGCCGGATGCGCCTGCCCCGCTTTCGCCAGATCGACGGCGCGCTCGGCCGCACAGGCCAGGGCGGCCTCGTCGACTTCGAAACTTGCGATCTGCCCGCGCAGCATCGCGTCGTCGAGACGGCCCTGCGCATCAGCCCCGATGGAGTCGGCAGCGACCTGGCCAAGCGGTCGGCCAGCGCCGCGCTCGCCCATGCCAGAGATCATCGCACGCTCATGCTGCAGCAGATATTTCGCCACGTCCCAGCCGCGATCGACAGTGCCGAGCACATGTGACTTCGGCACGCGGACGCTATCGAAGAAAGTTTCGCAGAAGGGCGACTTGCCGGAGATCAGCAGGATCGGCTTGGTCGAGACACCTTTCGACGTCATATCGAACAGGATGAAGCTGATGCCGTCATGCTTCTTGCCGGACGCGTCGGTACGCACCAGGCAGAAGATCCAGTCGGCATAGTTCGCATAAGACGTCCAGATCTTCTGGCCGGTGATGAGATAGTCATCGCCGTCGCTCTCAGCGCGCGTTTGCAACGAGGCCAGATCGGATCCGGCATTGGGTTCGGAATAACCCTGGCACCAGCGGATCAGGCCCGCAGCGATCTTCGGCAGATGCTCCTGCTTCTGGGCGTCGGTGCCATATTTCAGCAGCGCCGGCCCGAGCATGGAAATGCCGAACGACACCAGCGGCAGACGCGCCGAGATCGCCGCCATCTCCTGCCGCAGGACCTTGGTCTGCTCGCCGTCGAGACCCCCGCCGCCATATTCCTTTGGCCAATGCGGCACGGTCCAGCCCTTGTCGCGCATCCGTTCGAACCAGATCCGCTGCGGCTCGGATGAATATTTCGCGTTACGTCCGCCCCAGAATGTATCCTCGTCCGAGCTCATCGGCCTCCGCATCTCTGGCGGGCAATTGGCCTCAAGCCAGGCGCGCGTCTCGCTGCGAAATTGATCGAGATCCGACATCAGCGTTTCCATCCGTTTTGTGCGCGGGATGCCGAGCATCCGCAATGTTGTTGGGCGAAGCTTACTCGCCACTTCGTGGAATTCAATGGCCTGCTGCAAAGCGGAAGTAGTCAGGCTCGCCATTCCGGTGTATCGCCAAAGGACAACGAGCAAAAACGCGCGAGGAAACAACATGCGTCTCAAGTGGCTTTCGCCTGGCGAAATGTCTCCCGACCAGAAGTCCATCTATGACGAGTCGATCGCCAGCAAGCGCGGACGCCCGCCGGAGCCGATGATGGCCTGGCTCGCCAGCCCGAACATGGCCCGGCACGCGACCCGCCTCGGCGCGTTTCTGCGCTACGACACCACGCTGACGCCGGCGCATGCCGAGCTGGCGATCCTCGTCACCGCACGGCACTGGACCGCGCATTTCGAATGGTATGCGCACAAGAAGATGGCGCTCGATGGCGGCCTCGATCCCGCCATCATCGAAGACATCAAGAACCGTCGTACGCCGAGCTTCAGCGAGAAGAAGGCGCGGGTGATCTATGACGTCGCCAGGTCGCTGCACGAGGCGCAGGGCCTGTCCAAGCCGCTCTATGACGAAGCCACCGAGACGCTGGGTGCACAGGGCCTCGTCGAGATCATCGGGCTGTGCGGCTACTACACCATGGTCTCGATGACACTGAACACCTACGAATTCGGCCTGCCGGACGGGCTGGTCTCGGAGCTTGCGTAGGCGATGCTCCCTCGGATGGGCACAGCGCGGCGAGACCTATCAATCCAATTCCCGGAAACGATGGGTTTCGCGAAGACGCTCTACCGATCCTGCGATCGCGTGACTAGATCGTCCTGAGCGTCACACCATTCAGGAGCTTCGACATGCCCGACCCCACCACGCCGATCCCCGCAGGCACACGGATCGGGCATGTTCACCTGAAGGTTGCCGATCTTGATCGCGCGCTCGGCTTTTACCGCGACGTCCTCGGTTTTCAGGTCAAGCAGCGCTATGGCGATCAGGCCGTTTTCATCGCCGCCGGCGATTACCATCACCACATCGGCCTGAATACCTGGGAGAGCAAAGGCGGCCAGCCGCCGGCGCCCGGCACCACAGGCCTTTTCCATACCGCGATCCTGTATCCGACCCGCACCGCATTGGCCGACGCACTGCACCGCGTGCTCTCGGCCGGCATACAGCTTGACGGCGCCAGCGACCACGGCGTCAGCGAGGCGCTGTATCTGCGCGACCCCGACCAGAACGGCGTCGAACTATATTGGGATCGCCCGGAGGCAGACTGGCCACGGAATGGCGATGGCGGCATCGCGATGTTTACCAGGCGGCTGGATGTTGAGGAGCTGCTGAAGCAGCGGCAGACATAAACTCAGTCCTCATCCTGAGGAGCCGCGCCCCTTCGCGCGGCGTCTCGAAGGATGTGCCAAGCAGCTCATGGTTCGAAACGGCGCTACGCGCCTCCTCACCATGAGGTTAGAGCTTTGCTCTTCCGCCCCCGCACCATGATCAACACTGCCGCGGCCACCTGCAACGCCATGCAGACATAAAACGGCACGGCGTAACTGCCCGAAAGATCGCGCAGCCAGCCGACGATGCCCGGACCGAAAGCGTAAGTGACCTGCGTCGCCGCAGTGATCAGGCTGACCAGCACCCCGAACGAGCGTGCGGCAAATTCGCGCTGCACGATCAGCGCTGGCAGCGTGATCAGATTTCCAACCGAAAAGCCGAACAACGCGCAGGCAAAGAACACCAGCGCCTCATTGCGCGAATTGATAATTATCGCAAGCGCCGTCGCCTGACTGAGAAACGACAGCGCCGATGCAAGTCGCTGATTGAGCCGGTCGATCACTGTCGAGAACAATACGCGGCCAACCACCGCCATCAGTGTCAGCAGCGATACCGCGGCCGCCGCGCGCTCGCGGCCGATCACCGGATCGAGAAACGAGATCAGGTGCACGATGAAGCCGACTTGCGCGAACAATCCGAACGCGAAGGCAATAGTGAGCGTCAGGAACGCCACGTCGCGCATCGCCTCCGCGCGAATGCGTGTCGACGATGGCGCGCTGGCCGTAGCGGCAACACCGTCCGGTGTGGCGGATGCTGCGCGATGCGGCGGATGGCCGACGAAGATGATGATCACCGGGACGAGCAGCACAAGCATCGCGATCGCTGCTGCGATAGTCGCGCCGCCAAAGCCGAAGGCATTGCTCGCCGCGACCAGTAAAGGCACGCCGACGATGCCGCCGAAACTCGCGCCATTCAGCGCAAGGCTGATGGCCATACCGCGCTTCTTGTCGAACCACAGACCGAGCGTGTTGGTGATGGCGCCGAGACTGGTGCCGGCCCACCCGAATGCGAGCAGCACATTCACCGCATAGAGCTGCCAGGGCGACGTGATTTGTCCGAGCAGGATGGTGGCGAAAGCCATCACGCCGACGCCGGCCAGCAAACAGTTGCGCGGCCCGAGCGCACGCATTGCTTCACTCACGAACGCGACCAGCAACGCGCCGACGAGATAGAAAAACGTGGTGGCGGTTGCGATGGTCGAGGCCGGCCAGCCATGCACGCGCTGAAGTTCCGCGAGATAGACGCTCTGGCCATAGAAGCCGAGCGCCCAGCCGAATGTCGCGAGCAGGAGACAAACACCGACGATACGCCAGCCGTCGTAACGAGCGGATGTCTCGTCATTTACCTCGGGCTTCTTCGGCCCAGTCGGAGTCGCGTCCATTCCGGATCTGCTTTCATTACGTTTCGTCCATCATGCTGCTCTGCGACAACACGCCGCGCTGATGTACCACCGTGATTAGAATTAACCACCCGTTTTACGGGCCAAAACGCTTTTGGATTAACTTCACAATCAGGCCATTCAAATCTTCACACCCTTGGCAGCTGCATTCGGCAGCGCCATATGGTATCGTATTGGATATGGAGGATTTTGAACCGTGAATGCGCTCGCCGAAGTGACTGAACAGACCGACCGCTCGCTCCTGATCGTGGAGGACGACAAGCCGTTTCTGGAGCGTCTTTCGCGTGCAATGGAAACGCGCGGCTTCACGGTCACATCCTGCGACTCCGTTTCCGAAGGTCTCGCCCAGATCAGCAAATCAGCGCCTGCTTTTGCCGTGGTCGATCTTCGCCTCGGTGACGGCAACGGCCTCGATGTCGTGTCCGCGCTGAAGCAGCAGCGTCCCGATGCGCGCGCCATCGTGCTCACCGGCTATGGCAACATCGCCACCGCCGTGACCGCAGTGAAGATGGGCGCTGTCGACTATCTGTCGAAGCCGGCCGATGCCGACGATGTCGTTGCGGCGCTGCTTGCGATCGACAATGATAAGTCCGAACTGCCGAACAACCCGATGTCGGCCGACCGCGTGCGCTGGGAGCACATCCAGCGCATCTATGAGATGTGCAACCGCAACGTCTCGGAGACCGCTCGTCGGCTGAACATGCATCGCCGTACGCTGCAGCGCATTCTCGCCAAGCGCGCGCCGCGCTGAGCCTTCTTTAAAAGCTAGATTTCGTTCGGCCAGGCTGCATGACCTTGAGGGTCGTGCAGCCTGTTCAGTCTGTGCGCCGCGGTCATCGCGAAGCGCAGCATCATGCCCTTGCGCGTCGGCGCCGGCAGCCGGTGCTCCGGTGCATCGCAATGAACATGCGCGCCATAGGCATCCGCCACGATCAGGCCTGTGTCAGCGGGAAAAATCTCGCACGGCAGATCCTGCGTGAAGGCGAAGAACAGCCGGTCGCAATGCGCGCGATACTCGGGCCATTTCTGATCAGCCCGCAGATCCTCGATCGATGACTTGATCTCGACGATCCAGACATCGCCGCGTTCGTTCAGCGCAACCAGATCCGCACGCCGTCCGGATGGCAGCGGCAATTCGCTGACGCATGAGAATCCCAGCGACCGCAGCAGCCTTGTGGTTCCGCGCGCAATGGCCAACGCCGTCTCCGACTGGCGGCGATCGAAAATCAGCGCGGGGGTGTGAACGGCATTCGATTCCATGGCGACAAACTTAGCCGATTTCGGCGGGGCCGCCCATCACGTCTCCCGCCGGTCTGCCGCACGCTTGTCGCAAGCCGGACGCAAGTTTTCCGCAAGCGACGACGTGCGCCGAAAATCATTGCTGCAGCCCGGATTACGGAGACATCTCATGAGCTTAGCCCATCTCGGTCGCGTCGTTCTGCTCGCGGCTGCCGCAACTTTGCCGCAAGCGATTTTCGCCGGTTCCGCACAGGCCAAGCCGACCGTCGAAGTCGCCTTCGTGCTCGACACTACCGGTTCCATGAGCGGCCTGATTGAGGGCGCCAAGCGCAAGATCTGGTCGATCGCGACCACCATCCTCGACAGTAATCCCGACGCCGACATCCGCATGGGCCTCGTCGCCTATCGCGACATCGGCGACGACTACGTGACCAAGACCTTCGACCTCACCACCGACATCCAGGATCTCTATGGCAACCTGCTGCAGGTCCGGGCGCAGGGTGGCGGCGACTGGCCGGAAAGCGTCAACGAGGCGCTCGATGTCGCCGTCAACAAGCTGCAATGGACCAAGGGTAACGATGTCAGGCGTATCGTCTTCCTGGTCGGCGACGCACCGCCGCATATGGATTATCAGCAGGACACGAAATACACGACCACGCTCGAAGTCGCGAAGCAGAAGGACATCATCGTCAACGCTGTTCTGGCAGGCGCTGCCCGCGATACGGAGAAGGTCTGGCGCGACGTTGCCCAGCGCGGCGACGGCCGTTTCATCGCAATCCCGCAGGATGGCGGCCAGATCGTCATCATCGAGACACCCTATGACGAAGAGATCATCATCCTGCAGAACGACATCAACAAGACGGTGATCCCCTACGGCCCCCGCGCGCTGCAGAAGCACACCGAGAACAAGACACGACAGCTCTCGGAAGTCGCAGCGGCGGCGCCCGCCTCGGCAACGGATATGGCGAGCTACATCAACAAGCGCGCGAAAGTGTCGTCGGAAGCCGTCACCGGCGGCGGCGACCTCGTCAGCGACGTGTCCGCCGGCAAGCAGAAACTCGACAGCGTGAAGGAAGATGAATTGCCTGAGGCCATTCGCAAATTGTCACCGCAGCAGCGCGCCGATGAACTCGGCAAGCAGATGAAGGATCGCAAGGCGCTGAACGACAAGCTGACCGCGCTGGTGGCCAAGCGCGATGCCTACCTCATGACCCAGCGCGACAAGGCGCCGGCCAAGGCGTCGTCCTTCGATCGCGAGGTGGAGGCGACGTTGAAGGTGCAGTTGAAGAAGTAGAACGCGGTCGTCCTTTCCCTCCCCCCTCCCCAGCGCAGCGAAGCTGCGCGCCGTGGGAGAGGGTGCCTGAGCGAAGCGAAGGCGGGAGAGGGCCTTGAGCGAGCGCCCCCTCTCCCGTCTCGAACCGCTCTGCGGTTCGATCCACCCTCTCCCACCCGTCGCGGCTGCGCCGCGCCCGGGGGAGAGGGGAAGAAAGAAGCCGCCCAAATTCCCCCTTTTCTCGCCCGCAAAAATCAGCATTGTGGCGCGATGACAGATGAAACCAAACATAAAGCCCAGGCCGGGGGCACCATCATTCCGGTGACCCTGTTTCAGCAGAACTGCATGTTGCTGTGGGATGAGGCCACGCGGCAGGCCGTGGTGATCGATCCCGGCGGCGACGTGCCACTGATCCTGGACGCCATTGCCAAGGCCAATGTGAAGGTCGAACAGATCTGGCTGACCCATGGCCATATCGACCATGTCGGCGGTGCCGACGAGCTGCGCGAAACGCTGAAGGTCGAAATCATCGGCCCGCATGTCGCCGATACGTTCCTGCTCGAACACGTCGAGGACAGCGGCGCAAAATACGGCATGACGGGCACCCGCAACTTCATGCCTGACCGCTGGCTCAATGAAGGCGACACCGTCAGCGTCGGCGGTCTGACCTTCGACGTATTGCACTGCCCCGGTCATTCGCCCGGGAGCGTCGTGTATTACAGCAAGGCGATGAAATTCGCCCATGTCGGCGACGTGCTGTTCGCAGGCTCCATCGGACGGACCGACTTCCCCGGCGGCAGCCATGAGACATTGATTAATTCGATTACGACCAAGCTGATCCCGCTCGGCGACGATGTCGGGTTCATCTGCGGTCATGGCCCCGGCTCCAGCATCGGCCAGGAGCGCATGACCAACCCGTTCCTCACCGGCGAGGCGTAATCCCGCCATGAGTGACGACAGGGCCTCCGGGGAGCAAGGAGCGCTTTCCAAGCACATCCTGCCGAGCTCCGGAACGATGATCGGCGTCTGCGCGACGCTGATCGGACTGGTCAAGATCATGGAGCCGCAGATCGGCCCCAGCCGGGTCGATGAATATTCGGCCATCGCCTCGCTGTTCTTCCTCGCCAGCGCGGTCGCGTCCTACACATCGATGCGGAAGTCGCAAAACCGCCAACTCAGCGAGCGCTGCGAGTCGATTGCCGATCAGTGCTTTCTGGGAGGCCTCGTCGCGATCACGGTAATCATCCTGTTTTTCGCCTACGAAGTCATCTAGCCGGATTAGTGGGCTCGAGCGGGATCGGCCCAGTCTTCGATCTGCGATGCCGCAATGGTACGCTTGGGTTGATATGGATTGAGTGTGCCGGCTGTTGCGGTCCAGCCTTTGGCCAGGATTTCCCGGGCGAACAGTTTTGCATCGATTTCGGATTTGAAGGTCCTGGTCGTACGCACACCGTTTGTCGCGCGGGTGTCGGACTTCACGGATTTGTCGGGGCCAAACGCCACATACCAGATATCGGGCTTCGTCATCATGGTGTAGTAACGCGAATTGTGACGAAAAGTTGCACCTCGTGTGGCATGTGCGGCGCCAATTTTGATTAGCGCTTGGTCGTATGCCGCGGCTCGACAATATCCGATACCAGGCCGAGCTTCTCCAGCAGGCGGATCGTCAGATAGGTGGTATCGAACTCCCACCAGCGATGGCCATGGCGCGCGGAGCGCTGATCGGCGTGATGGTTGTTATGCCAGCCCTCGCCATGGGCGAGGTAGCCAATGAACAGATTATTGCGACTGTCCTCATCGGTCGCGTAGTTGCGATAGCCCCAGATGTGGGTGACCGAGTTGACCGCCCAAGTCTGATGCCAGACGAAGACGGTTCGCACGAAGACCGCCCAGATGACGATGCTCAGAGCGAACTGCACGGCCTCGGCCCATGAGCCGCCCCACAGCAGTTTGCCGGCCAGGCCCGCAAAGAAGAAGACGTTGATCTGGATGAGCAGGATCTTCAGCTGCCAGAAATTACGTTCCAGCGCGACATAGAACGGATCGCGCAGGACGTCCTTGGCATATCGTTCATAGATGCCGAGGCGGGACAGGTCCGGGTTCTTCACCAGCAGCCAGCCCATATGGCCCCAGAAGAAGCCGGCAAGCGGGCTGTGTGGGTCCGGCTGCTCGTCGGACTTCTCGTGATGACGGCGATGGATGGCAACCCAGCGCGCCGGCGTATCCTCGGCGCAGCAGATCGCCACGACAACGAAAGCGTGCTCCAGCCATTTCGGACACTTGAAACCACGATGCGTCAGCAACCGGTGATAACCGATATTGATGCCGATGAGGCCGAACAACCGCGCTGCGATGACCGCCACGATCACCGCTGTCCAGTTGAAGAACATCGGCATCAGCGCGAGTAGTGCGAGTGCGTGAAAGGTGGCGATGGTGAGCGTGTTGAGCCAGTCGATGCGATAGGGCTGCACGCCGTCCGGCAAAGCGAGACCTGTCTCGGTACGATCGGCAAGGGGAATGTCCAGTGCGATGGCAGGGGCGATCTGATCGCGATTGCTGGTGGCCATCGTTCTCCGCATCCGGGCGATTGATCGCCGCGTGGTGCTCGTGTGATTCCCCGGCACTTCTCTACGCGAGAACATCGGCGCTGACTACAGATACGCCGCAGGCCATAGATGGAACAAAACGGGCCGCCTGAAGGCGGCCCGTTCGAAAAGTCATTTATTGATCGGCTTAATCGATCACTTCCACGATGCGATGGGTGCGCGGCTCGACGAGAACCGTGCGACCATTGACCACGGTGTAGCGGTATTCACGGGCGGAATTGTATTCTGCCGGAACCTCGTAATAGGTCACGCCGCTCTCAGGCAGCACGGCACCGACACGAACTTCGTTGCTATAGGTGTAGGATGGGCGACGCTGTTCCACGACATAGCTGCGGAACCGCGGACGATCGTCGACACCGAGCACGCCGGCTACGCCGCCGACAACACCACCGATGGTGCCGCCTACGATAGCGCCCACAGGACCAGCTGCGCGCTCGCCATCGCGCGCACCACGCTCAATGCCTCCGGGGACACCCTGAGCCTGAGCAACAGCGGGAAGAGCCATCGTGGCGACGATGGCAGCGGTTCCGAGAAGACGGCGGATCATGATGATCTCCAGCTTTGATTGATTAGTATTGCGCCGATACAAGTGCGCGGCCGCACAATGGTTCCGGCGATTGAACTGTTAGAACCTGCGCATCGAGGCTGAAATATCTGGAGAGATATGGAACCGGAGGGCTACGCCTTTTATTCTGACGCGTTTTCTAGACGCGAACCGGTATCCACTTCGCTTGAAAACGCTTTAGCTCGTGACCATCGCGCGGATGCGTCGCAGGAAATGATCGAGGTCGAACGGCTTGGTGATCATCTCCATCCCAGGCAGCAGAAAGCCTTTCGCCATAACGACGCTTTCGGAATAACCGGTGATGAACAGGATCTTCAAGTCCGGCCGCGCCTCGCGCGCTTGATCGGCAAGCTGACGGCCGTTCATGCCGGGCAGCCCGATATCGGTGACCAGCAGATCGATATTCGGCGTCTCGCGCAGGACCCGCAAGCCCGACGGACCATCAACTGCCTCGAGCACGCGATAGCCTTCGTCCTTCAACATATCGACGATGACAGAGCGCACCACCGGCTCATCCTCGACCACCAGCAGGGTTTCGCCTGCGGCCACATGCTGATCGCCCTTCAGCGGGGCCGCATCCTGTGCGGCAGCGTCTCCCTCATGGCGCGGGAGATACAGTTTCACGGTCGTCCCGATATCGAGCCTGCTGTCGATGCTGACATGTCCATTGGATTGACGCGCGAAGCCGTAGATCATCGATAGGCCAAGGCCCGTGCCCTGCCCGATCGGCTTTGTCGTGAAGAACGGATCGAAGGCGCGCGCCACGACCTCCGGGCTCATGCCGGTTCCGCTGTCGCTGACGCTGATGCAGATATAGTCGCCGGGAGTCAGAGCCGGCGCATTGGCATTGATGGCATCGACACGCACATTCTGTGTCGCGATCTTCAAGTGCCCGCCATCAGGCATCGCGTCGCGCGCATTGATCGCCAGATTGAGCAACGCGCTCTCCAACTGGTTCGGATCGCACAGCGTGCACCATAGATCAGGCGCCGCCACGATATCGAGATCCAGCGTCTCGCCAATGGTCCGGCGCAACAGATCCTCCAGCGAGACGATCAGCCCATTGGCATCGACACTTTTCGGAATCAGCGGCTGCCGCCGCGCGAAGGCCAGCAACCGGTGCGTCAGCGCCGCCGCACGATTGGCCGAGGTCATCGCAGCGTCGATATAGCGCGCGATATTGTCGGTGCGACCCTGACCGAGCCGTGTCTGCATCAAGTCGAGCGAGCCGACGATGCCGGTGAGCAGGTTGTTGAAGTCATGCGCGATGCCGCCGGTGAGCTGACCGACAGCCTCCATTTTCTGCGACTGCCGCAGCGCCTCTTCAGTATTTTTAAGGCGTTCGGCAGCAGCCTTCTCGGCAGTGACATCGCGCGCCACGCAATAGATCTGGTTCTGATCCGGCACCGCCGTCCAGGACAGCCAGCGATAGGAGCCATCCTTGTGGCGAAGGCGATTCTCGAAGCGGATCGTCGGTTCGCCGGCGGCAAGCTTGTCGACCTCGGCCATCGTCCTGGCCTGATCCTCGGGATGCTCGAGCCAGCGCGAGGTCTTGTTGAGCAGCTCGGCCTCGCTCCAGCCGAGCGTGCGCGTCCAGGCCGGATTGACGGTGCGCCAGACGCCATCATGGTCGGAGACCATCAGGAGATCCTGCGACACGCTCCAGATCCGGTCGCGCTCACGCGTCTTGTCGCGCACGCGCTGCTCCAGCGTCTCATTGAGGTCTGCAAGTTTTGCCGCGAGCTGACGCGCCTCATCCTCGCTCTTGCGCAGCGCCTGCTCGGCCAGCACCTGATCGGTGACGTCGGTATGCGCACCGACAAGCCGCAGCGGCTTTCCCGCGTCGTCGCGCTCGATATAGGACCGCACTGAAATCCAGCGGGTCTGGCCATCGCTCGGGCGAATGATGCGATACTGCACAGTATAGTCGCGCACGCCGCTTTTCACCGCGTCGCGAAACTTCTGCTCCGTCGCCTCGCGATCCTCGGGGTGGATGCGACGCACCCAATCTTCGTGCGACTCGTTGGCTGCTTCCGGCGGCAAACCATGAACGATCAGATATTCGGGTGATCGACGATTGCGGAAGCCGGTACGCAGATCGACTTCGAGACCGCCGATCTGGCCGATCTGCTGCACGCGCGCAAGCTCTGCTTCTCGCTCGCGCAAGACAATGGTCGCTTCATGATCCCGGGTAACATCGCGGCAAACCACTAGCACGCCGCCGACGCCGTCATCCAGATCGAGCGGACTGTAGCTGTAGGTCCAATAGCTGTGTTCGAGCTTGCCATTGCGCGTCATGGGGATCAGCTGGTTTTCGTGCCAGGTGGCACCGCCGCCACTCATCACCTGCGCGATCTGCGGGCCGATGATGGGCCAGATTTCGTGCCAGAATTCACGGCCGCGCGCGCCCAGCCCTGCGTGATGCTGTTGTGCATCCATGGTCAGCGCATAGGCGTCATTATAGAACTGGATGAGGTCCGGTCCCCACCAGATGAACATCGGGTGGTTGGTATTCAGAACGATCCGGATCGCGGTGCGCAGACTCTGCGGCCAGGTGTCCGGTGCTCCGATCGGATGCGATGCCCAATCGTAAGCGCGCATCAACGCTCCCATCTCGCCTCCACCGGCGAGAAAGTCGGGCGAATTCGGTCGATGGGCATCCAACATGCGCGGGCAATCGGTACGCAAGACCAGTCTAACGTATCTTGAGAACTTAGCGCCCTGTCAGACCTGGCGCAAATCGGCGCCGATCACGCCCTGTTACTTGTCAGGGTGACTTGATGAGACCGGCAGCCGTGAGGGCACGGGTAATGGCACCGTTGATATCGATAGACCGCCGTCCTGCGGGATCGCGGCGCGCGGCACCTCGATCGCCTGCCGTGCGCGGCTTTTGCGTCACCAATGAGACAACAGCATCCGCCGGCGTCGCGGGTTCCACGGCTGCAGCTTCGACATTGCGGGGTGCAAGCTGCCGGGTAAGGCCGAAGAACTGCGCGATATGATAGGAAGATGAGATGCCGGCTTCGAGCAGGAAGGCACCGGCGGCACCATAGGGCTCGTCCTGTCCGGCAATCGCCAGCGGCGTGCCATGCGCCATGTCGGTGATCGTGAAGGATTCCACGACGGTTTCACCGTCCTTGTTCCACCACACCTCACGCGGATAGCCATCGACATCCACGGCGGACATCGGTGCGGGCGGCAGGCCGTGAAGGTCGAGCCATTGCTTGACGATCTCGCCGGCATTGGCCGGATTGACGGTGCGATCGGCACTACCATGCCAGACGGATACTTTCGGCCACTCACCGGTATGCGGCGATGCCTTGCGCACGAGATTGCCGAGATCGTTCGCGGCACGCGGCGCCGCGCGATACATACCGCTCAGCGCCTCCTGCATGGTGGTGGCGATACCGTAAGGCAGGCCTGCGATGATGGCACCAGCAGCAAAGACATCGGGATAGGTCGCGAGCATCACCGAGGTCATCGCGCCGCCGGCCGACAGACCCGTAACGAAGATGCGCTTGCGATCCACATCGTGGTCCACGGCCATCTGCTCGATCATCTCACGGATCGAGAGCGCTTCGCCGCTATCGCGCGCGATGTCATCGGCATTGAACCAGTTGAAGCAGGTGTTGCCGTTATTGGACGACTTCTGTTCGGGCATCAGCAGCGCGAAACCATAGCGCTCGGCCAGAGCAGACCAGCCGGTGCCGTTGTCATAGCCCGCAGCGTTCTGGGTGCATCCGTGCAGCACGACGACCAATGCCGGATTTGCTGCCAGCGTGGCGGGCACGTAACTGAACATACGGAGGTCGCCGGGATTGCTGCCGAAACCCGTTGATTCGCTGATCGGACTCAAACCTGCCGACGCACGGCCGCGCGCCAACCCCTGCAACGTATTGATTCCGGGCGGTTTCGGGAGATTGCGGAGGAAATCGATATTATCGGCAAGAGACACGGCAGCTCCTAGGTCGTCAGGCTTATACAACAGTACCGACGACATATGGTTGCTGCACTGCAAAATAAAACAAATACGGTTTCAATATACCTATCAACGAAACGAGAGGCGCCACGGACGCTTCCGAAATTACCTATATTGCAAAGGAAGCCCCGCAGGGCCGGCCATAACATGGCCAGGTCATACGGGGCGAGTCGGGGAGAGATGACGAGTTATTGTTTCATCTCGTTCTTCATCATCTTGTCTTTCTTCATGCTGTCCTTGTGCATGGAATCCTTCTTCGCGCTATTTTTCGACATTCCCTGGGTGCCCGTGGCCTTGGTCTCGCCATCCTTCGCCGTCGTGCCGGTGCCCATCTTGGTCGAATCCTGGCCGGACGGGCCGGCCGCCTGGGCAAAGGCTGCGAACGGAGTAGCGCCGATGGCCGTGGCGCAGATCGCAACAAGAATGGTTTTCCGCATGGTCAGCTCCTGTTGAGTGAACGGCCTTCAACGCGACGTGGTTCGAAACGTTCCTGTTCCGTCGGCCGTCAATTACCGGTTCCGCACACGGTTTCGCGATTGACGTCACACCAGACCGACGATGTGCAAAAGCACACCCGCGCCTGCACAAGCCAACAGGATCTGCAGCAAACCAATCCTCAGATAGAAGACCCCAAGCAGCGCCGCGACCGACAGCGCGACAGCCCATCCATTGACGCTCTGCAGAACCGGCATGTCGAAGCTGAGTCCGAGCGTGCGAACAGGTTTCACCTCCCGAAACATCGTGTGGATGGCGAACCATATCGCCAGGTTGAGGATGACGCCGACCACTGCGGCGGTAATCGCCGCCAGCGCGGCGCTCAGCGCGCGGTTGCCACGAAGAGTTTCGACGAACGGCGCCCCGAGGAAAATCCAGAGAAAGCACGGCGCAAAGGTCACCCAGGTCGCGAGCAATCCACCAAGCGTGCCCGCCAGCAGCGGCGGCAACATCCCCGGTGCGCGGAAGGCGGCCATGAAGCCCACGAATTGCAGCACCATGATCAACGGACCAGGCGTGGTTTCGGCCATGCCAAGACCATCGAGCATCTCGCCCGGCTTCAGCCATGCGTAGTGATCGACGGCCTGCTGCGCGACATAAGCGAGAACCGCATAGGCCCCCCCAAAGGTGACCATCGCCATCTTGGAGAAGAAAACGGCAATCTGGCTGAACACGTCATTGCTGCCGAATGCCACGAGCAGCACAGCGACGGGCGTGAGCCACAGCACCAGCCAGACGACCGCAACGGTGAGCGACTGCCGTACACTCGGCCGGGCATGGAGAGGAAGTTGATCTCCGAGCAAACTATCAGCGTCGCCTCCGCCTGATGACCCGTGACCCGCACTCACCGTGAAGGCCGGCAGACCGGCCCGACCGCCGAGGAAGCCAATCGCTGCCGCACCGAAAACGATCACCGGGAACGGCACATCGAGAAAGAAGATCGCGAGGAAGGCGATGGCCGCCAGCGCGCGCATCACGTCGTTCTTCAGCGCGCGGCTACCGACCCGCACCACCGCCTGCAGCACGATCGCGAGCACCGCGGCCTTCAAACCGAAGAACAGCGCCGCGACGAAGCCGACATTGCCGAATGCAGCGTAAATCCAGCTCAGCACCATGATGCAGATCGCACCGGGAAGGATGAACAGCCCGCCGGCCATCAGCCCGCCGGCGGTCCGGTGCATCAGCCAGCCAATATACGTGGCGAGCTGCTGCGCCTCCGGGCCCGGCAACAGCATGCAATAGTTCAGCGCATGCAGAAAACGGCTTTCCGACACCCAGCGCTTCTCGTCGACCAGGATCCGATGCATCACCGCGATCTGCCCGGCCGGACCGCCGAAGGAAAGCAATGCGATCCGCAGCCACACCGAAAACGCCTCGGAGAAGGACACGCCGTGGGTCTGCGGCTCGGGAATGGCCGGTGGTGTGACCGAAGTTGCTTCCGCCATCTCAAGCTTTCGTCTTTGCTGTCGGCCAGTTGTGGGTTTCGGTGCTGGCATCTCGGCACCAGCGATAGAACGCATCGTACAAATTCAGTCCAGCCTCAAGCTGTTCGAGATCGTCGGCATACATCCGCGACAGGCCGAGTGACGCCGCCAGCAGGCCCGGCGCTTCCGGGGCGAGATCGAGCCGTGCTGTATCCGCTGCGCGGACAATGGTAGCCAGCCGCAGCAACGGCGGCGTGGTGAGGCCGAATTCCTCGATCATCACATCGAAGGTACAGAGCTCGCCGCGATGGCTCCAGAACACGCCTTCGATATCGAAGGGCGCAGCATCGAATTTCTCGCCGACTGCCGACACTTCCGACGGCGCAACGAACATGAACAGCGCCGCCGGATCGATGAAACGCCGGATCAGCCAGGGACAGGCAATGCGGTCGATCTTTGGCCGTTCGCGCGTCACCCACAAAGTGCGGCCCTGCGGGTTTTGTGGCGGCAACTTGCCGGTGGGAACGCGCGGCAGGCCCGCACTCTCCCATGCGAGATACCCGCCTTCCAGAACCTCTGCCGGGATACCGGCATCGCGCAGCAGCGCGGCAACGCCGTGACTGAGCTTGAGACCTTTCTGGCAGATCACCATGGCGGACCGACCGCGCAGCGCCGCGACCCAGCCATTCACGTCGCCAAATGGCCGCCGGACCGAACCTGGCAGGAGAAACGGCGACAGGGCGAAATCCTCGTCGGTGCGAACATCGACGAGCGCGGGACATTTCGGCGTCCCGATCAGGCGAACGAGTTTTTCAACGGAAATGCTGTTAATCGATGACATGGCGCGTCCTTGCAGGAATGCGGGACGCGATACTTGGGCATGTCGCCTCGTGGGGAGATCGCTTTGTCCCCATGCCCCAATATCAAGCCATCGCGATTGACCTGTCAAGGCGCGTGCTGGACGATCAAACGCCGTGCTGGAATTCTATACGTTGCCCGCGCGGCGCATCCACAGCAGAAAGCCCGCACTGGCGGCGACCGACAACACGCATAATGCGAGGCTTGCGAGCAGCGCGGTGACTGCCGATGCTGCGGATTGCACCGCGAAATAGACCGCGCCGATCGCAGCAACGCCGGCTGCATTGGCGATTTGTGTCGTGGTGCCGTACATGCCCGAGCCGGCTCCCGCGCTCGACATCTGCACGGTCGACAGCACGGCACTGGACAGCGGTGCCATGACCAGGCCCTGGCCATAACCGAACACGGCAAGCGGCACCGCCAGCAGCAATGCAGACGACGCGTTCGCGGCCAGCACCGTTGCAGCCAGCGCGGCGAGACCGATGACCTGCACCACGCAGCCCTCGATCAGCACCAGCGTGCCACGATGGCGTGACCGCATGCCGCTGTGACGCGATGCGACAACAAAAGCCAGCGCCAGCGGTACGAAAATAAAACCGGCCCGCAGCGGCGGCATGTGCAACGCGTTCTGCATGAACAACGTCATCACGAGGTAGAATGACAGATTGGCGAAGAAGAAAAAGAACACCGCGCACAGCCCGCGCATGAAAGCAGCATCCGCGAGCAACGCCAGATCGATCAGCGGCATGCCACCGCGCAACGCGACACGGCGCTCCAGCCTGACGAAGCCGGCGATCACTGCCGCACCCGTAGCCATCGCCAGCCACACCGACGGCGCCCAATGCAATTCGTGCCCGAACAGCAGCGGGCCGATCAGACCGAGCAGCCCGGCGAACAGCACCAGCGCACCCGGTATATCCAGCCGCGTGTCTGGACGGCGGGGAACGGATGGCATCAGCCGCCAAGCAGCCGCGATGATGACAAGTCCCGCCGGTACATTGACGAAGAACACGGCGCGCCAGCCGAGGCCTGCAAGGTCCATCGTCACCAGCAGACCACCGAGCAGAAAGCCCGCAGCGCCGGCAAGGCCAAGCACGATGCCATAGACGGCGAAGGCGCGCGCGCGGGTTTCATCGACAAACAGCACGTGGATGGTGGCCAGCACCTGCGGCACCATCAGCGCAGCAGTGGCGCCCTGCGCCAGCCGCGCCAGAATCAGCTCCGGTCCGGATTGCGCGAGCCCGCACCACAGCGACGTCAGGGTGAAGCCGAACACGCCGGCGAGAAAGGTGTTCCTGGTGCCGTAGATATCACCGAGCCGACCGCCGGTGATCACCAGCGTCGCGTATCCGATCAGATAGACCGCAATAACGGCCTCGATCTGCGCCGCGCTGGCACGAAGCTCGGCCGCGATGGTTGGGATCGCGACATTGACGATAAAGGCATCGACCCCAAACATGAACTGCGCCGCAACGACGATCGCCAGCACCCACCAGCGGCGCGTGGAGTCGACAGGATTGGCAACGATCTGGTGCATGGTAGCGCCTCGCTCAACGGTTCGGCCTGAAGCAGCCGCCCACTTTGATCCCAGCTTCCAGTCATCGCGTCGATTACCTCGGAGGTAGCCTTATTCAATTGAACTCTCCCGTCGGAATTGGTGGTGCTGACCGCGGGCCCGGCTTCGCAGGTCGATCTCCCCGTCCAAGTCACACCGAATTTGCATTCCTCGTGCAGGAAGATACCGCCTGTGGCCCGATTGCTGCATGGCGAAGCGATTGCATATGCCGGCCCTTCCGGTTTCGAGGCCTCTTCGATGTATGACTACGACACGATCGTGATCGGCTCCGGCCCCTCTGGCCGGCGCGCTGCCGTCCAGTTCGCCAAGCTCGGTAAATCGGTGCTGGTGGTGGAGAAGGGCCGACGAGTCGGCGGCGTCTCGGTCCATACCGGCACCATTCCATCGAAGACGCTGCGCGAGACCGTGCTCAACCTGTCCGGCTGGCGCGAGCGCGGCTTCTACGGCCGTTCCTATCGGGTGAAACAGGACATCGATGCCCACGACCTGATCGTGCGGCTGCAGAAGACACTCGACCACGAGGTCGAGGTGCTGGAGCATCAGTTCAGCCGCAATGCCGTAAAGACGGCGATCGGCGAGGCACGTTTCACCGGACCGCACCAGATCGAGATCGCCAATGAGAAGAACGAGATCAAGAATGTCACCGCCGGCCATATCCTGATTGCCTGCGGCACCCGCCCGTTCCGGCCGGATTACGTGCCGTTCGACAACAAGACCGTGTTCGACAGCGACGAGATCATCGACCTGCCGAAACTGCCGCGCAGCCTCGCAGTCATCGGCGCCGGCGTGATCGGCGTCGAATATGCGACCATCTTCAGCGCGCTCGATGTCGCCGTCACCCTGATCGAACCGCGGCCGACCTTTCTCGACTTCATCGACAAGGAGCTGATCGACGAATTCATGCACGAGCTGCGCGACCGCAATGTCGCGCTACGGCTCGGCTCCAAGGTCAATGCGATCGAGCAGAACGCACATGGCCAGATCGTCACCCGGCTCGCTGACGGCCGCAACGTCACGTCCGAGATGTTACTGTTCGCCGCCGGCCGCGTCGGCGCGACCGACCGACTCAATCTCGATGCTGCCGGCATCGCCGTCGATCACCGCGGTCGCATTGCCGTCGATCCCGTAACGCTGCAGACCAGCGTGCCGCATATCTATGCGGCGGGCGATGTCATCGGCTTTCCTTCACTGGCCTCCACATCGATGGAGCAAGGCCGCGTTGCCGCCTGCCACGCGCTCGGGATGGAGCCGCTGGCGCCCCCGGAGTTCTTTCCCTACGGCATCTATTCGGTGCCGGAGATTTCCACGACCGGGCTCACCGAAGAGGAAGTCCGCCAGAAGGGTATTCCCTATGAAGTCGGCGTCGCGCGGTTTCGCGAGACCTCGCGGGGACATATCATGGGCCTGGATAGCGGCATGATGAAGATGATCTTCTCGACCAAGACCCGCCGCCTGCTCGGCGTGCATATCCTTGGCGAAGGCGCGACCGAGCTGATCCATATCGGCCAGGCCGTGCTCAACCTGAAAGGCACGATCGACTATTTCATCCAGAACACGTTCAACTATCCGACGCTGGCCGAGGCCTACAAGATCGCCGGGCTGGATGCATGGAACAGGATGACGGCGCGGTAGCGCAGAAGCGCCATGGCCACATGGATTCGTGGCCTGACGTCACGCGTGGCATGCCCAGGTCCTAGCCGCGCTTGCCACCAATCGAGATGAACGCCATGAGACACGGCTCCGGCAACGGGTTGCGCCAGCGATGGCGTGTTCCGTTCTGCACGACGCAGTCGCCCTGACGCAAATGGACTTTCTGTCCATCGTCCAATTCCAGCGTCATCTCGCCGCGAACCACGACTCCGTAATCGATCGTATCCGACGTGTGCATGCCTGGCGCATCGCGCTCGAAATGATCCCCCATGCCCGGGACCTTGTCCGACAACTCGCGCAGCCCGCTTTCCATTGTGACGCCGGGCGGCGGCTTCCAGCCTTCGGGCCGCTTGGGCGGATACGAAATCAGGCGAAACATCGTTCCGCCTGGGCCGGGAAAAGCACGCGTTCCCTTGAGCATCGGGTCCAGCTCCAGGCCGGTGAGCTGCGGCACGCCCTCGGTCATATAGAGTTCGTAGAATGTCAGGCCGGGATTGGCATCGATCTCCACGACCTTGGACGTGACATCGAAGGACTTGAACACCGACTTGCCGGCTTCATCGCGGCCGGTCACGACCCGCTTGGGCGGTGGCAGCTCGCTCGCATCTTTCGCATCCGAGCTTTGCGGCAGCACGGCCAAAGCGCCGCCACCGGCGATGGCCGACAGCGCCTGAAGTAACTGACGCCGATCGCTGCCTGCAAATCGTTCGGTACCCTGCGCGGCATCCAGAGACCCAGCATTCGAAGGCTTAGGCTTCTGACGTGATAACCACCGCCATGAGAACTTGCTCATCTGCATTCTCCATCGCGCTTTATCGTCAGCACATCGCTGTGCCGCGAGGCTGATCAGGCCGACATGACGTAGGGGATGCTGCCGATAATGGCGGCAAGCTGGAATGCGTTCGACAGCATGCCACCCCAATGCATCCGTCGGAGCCGGCGCACGGCCTCGGCATCACCGGCGTCTCGTGCGCTCATCTGACTATCCATCCGCCGCAAGAACCAGCCCCGCGCCCAGATCGCAAAAGCCGCGATCAAACCGATGCCGATGGTGAAAACCAGTCGACCCGCCAGTGCAAAGGCCGTTGTCGCGATGACACCGGCGATAGCGACCATCAGAAAATAAGAGCGGAACAGGCCCCGCAGCAGCTGTGTCACTTCCGGGATATCCAGCCTCACCAGCAGAAAGGCCGGTGACGACAGCAGAAAGAAGCCCATCGAGAAAATCAGAAGGACCATAGAGGCCAAGGCGACGGCATCGGGCGTCATGCAATTACCCTTCTATCTGTCCGGGCAACAACCTTTCCATCAACTTCCGATACCAATATCCCCGTCTGCTTCTTTAGCACTATTGGGCTTTGGTCGAATCTGGAGAGATATCTCTTCTCCAACAGAACAGCGCCTATCCGAAGGACCTCACACCGGCGAGCCCACCCACCCCCAACATCCGTTGCGATCAGTTCAGCTTGACGACTTCCACACGCCGGTTCTTGGCGCGGCCGTCATCCTGGTCATTCGATGCTGCAGGTGCGAGCATGCCGACACCGGCTGCGCGCAGGCGCTTGCCGTCTGCACGGAAGCTCGTAGTGAGCGCTCCGACCACCGACTCGGCGCGGCGGCGCGACAGATCGAGATTGTAGTCATAGGCGCCCTGATTATCGGTATGGCCAACGATCAGCACGGCGAGCTTCGGATCCGACGACAGCAGACCTGCAATCTCCTGCAGGGTCGGCGATGATTCCGGCTTCAGGTCGGCCTTGCCTGTATCGAAGAATATTCCGTAAAGGGCAACGCGGCCGGTAGAGCCGATGGTCTTCGCCATCTCGTCGGCCTTTACCACCACCATCTTCTGCTCACGCGGCTTCGGCTCGACGATATGCACGACGGCCACGGTGCGTTCGTTGAAGGCCTTGCAGTAGAGATCGTCCTTCACGAGATAAGTCTGCACGGTGACATAGGCTTCGCCGCCAGCTTGCGGGATCTTGGCAGCGAAGAAGCGCTGATCGTCGAGATGAGACGCCATGGCGCATTTGCCATTGGAGAAATCACCGTCTTTCAACTGCGCCTCAGTGACGAAATACATCAGCAGGCTCATATCGCCGCCGCCGCCCGCAGCCGAGCGCGTCGGATCGCCGCCGCAGTCATCGGTCTTGCAGCTATAGAGCACCTCGCCGCCGGCTGCCTTGACCACATCCTGATAGTTCCGCAGCACTTCGAGCGGCGAGCGGTTGGCCGGCAGCAGATAGGTGATGCGCGTGCGTGCGCCTTCCACTTCAAGCAGCTTGTTCGGCTTGTAGACCTGATTGTTCATCCGATCGCGATCGCTATCACTCGTCTTTTCGAGCTTCGACAGCGGGATGGTGAAGTCAGTGAAGGCGAGACGCTCATAGCTGATGATGAAGGAGCCGTCGTAACGCTTCAGCAGCGCACTATCCCGGGCACCGGGAATATCCTTGTTGGGAATCGTCGCATCGGCCTGTGCCGCACACGCACCGAACAGAACAAACAAGCCAACCGTCAGAATGCGTCCGAGCATGAGTCATGCGTCCCCGTTTCAGGAGCGCACACGATGACGATTTGGGACATGTAAACAAGCGGACTAAAGCGCAGCGAATGGCCGCGCAGCCATGTAGCCATGTCCGGTTTTCATTGAACCGGACGATGCTGCGCGGCGACCAATCTCGTTAAGTCCAAACGGGTTTTTGCCCCACGGACCGCGCGGACGCGACTGACCGCTGTTCCACGGGCCAGTTGCTTGAGGCGCGGATCGCGTCGATACCTGCGACTGAGCACCCATCTGCCCCGCAAGCTGCTGCAGCGCTGCGATTCGATTTTGCGTCGCCGGATGCGTGGTGAACAGATTGTCCATGGCACGCCCCGACAGCGGATTGATGATGAACATATGGGCGGTCGCCGGCGCACGCTCGGCATCCTCGTTGGGAATCTGATGCGCGGCGTTGTCGATCTTGGCCAGTGCCGAGGCAAGCCACATGGGCTGGCCGCAGATCCGCGCGCCCATCTCGTCGGCAGCATATTCGCGCGTCCGGCTGATCGCCATCTGCACCAGCATGGCGGCGAGCGGCGCCAGGATCATCAGCGCTATCTGGCCGATCATGCCCGGGCCATTATTGTTGCGGTTGCCGCCGAAGAACATGCCGAACTGCGCGATCATCGAGATCGCACCGGCGATGGTGGCGGTGATGGTCATCAGCAGCGTGTCGTGATGCTTGATATGCGCGAGCTCATGCGCCACCACGCCGGCGAGTTCCTCGCGCGTGAGCTGCTGCATCAGACCGGTGGTCACGGCAACGGCGGCGTTCTCCGGATTCCGGCCGGTCGCAAAGGCGTTCGGCTGCGGATTGTCCATGATGTAGATCTTGGGCATCGGCAGGCCGGCATTCTGGGCGAGTTCGCCGACCATGCGATACAAGTCCGGCGCGTTGCTGATATCGACCGGCTGGGCGCCGTGCATCGACAGCACCGCGCGGTCCGAATTCCAGTAGGCGAACATGTTCATGCCGGCGGCGACCACCAGTGCGATCATCGCACCCGACGCGCCGCCCATGAGATAGCCGACACCCATGAACAGGGCGGTCATGCCAGCCAGCAGAATCGCGGTTTTGAAGTAGCTCATTGGTCCTCCTGCCCGCCTGCGGAAAACGCTGCGGTGCAGGCATCAAATGGTGATCCGCCCGATCGTTCCGCAAGACGGCATTGTGCGGCAGCGCGTCGCGGCCATGCAGCGGACTGCATTGAATGCCGCGACATGTGGCCATAGGCTGCGCGCAACGAAAACATTAAAAAACATTACAAAGAGGAAACACTATGGCTCGCGTGAAGTTCGGCGCCTTTCTCGCACCGCATCATCCGATCGGCGAACATCCGATGCTGCAGTTCCGGCGGGACCTCGATCTCGTCGAGCAGCTCGATGCGCTCGGCTACGATGAATTCTGGTGCGGCGAGCATCATTCGTCGGGCTGGGAGATGATCGCCTCGCCGGAAATGTTCCTCGCCGCGGCAGGCGAACGTACCAAGCGCATTCGCCTGGGGACCGGTGTGATCTCGCTGCCCTATCATCATCCCTACAATGTCGCGCAGCGCATGGTGCAACTCGACCATATGACCGGCGGCCGCGCGATCTTCGGCTCCGGGCCGGGCGCGCTCGCCTCCGACGCGCATACGCTCGGCATCGACCCGATGACCCAGCGCGACCGCCAGGACGAAGCCATCGCCATTATCCGTCGGCTGTTCGACGGCGAACGCGTCACCGCGAAGAGCGACTGGTTCACCATGAACGACGCCGCGCTGCAGATCCTGCCGCTGCAGGAGGAGATGCCCTTCGTGGTGGCGTCGCAGATCTCGCCTTCGGGTATGACGCTGGCCGGCAAATACGGCATCGGCATCATCTCGCTCGGCTCGATGTCGACGCAGGGATTGATGGCGCTGCCGACGCAATGGGGCTTTGCGGAGGATGCCGCGAAGAAGCACGGCACCACGGTGGACCGCGCCAACTGGCGTGTGCTGCTGTCCTGGCATATCGCCGAGACCCGCGAACAGGCGGCGCGCGAGGCCGGCCCTGGCCTGATGCGCTGGCACAACGAATACAATGTTGGCACGCTGCAGCGGCCGGGCCTGCAGCCCTTCACCTCACCCGAGGACGCAGTGGAAAAGACGGCGGGCGGCGAGAATGCGGCCTCGACCATCGGCACGCCGGATGACCTCATCAAGACCATCAAGAACCTGATGCAGGTTTCCGGCGGTGTCGGTACCATCATCGGCTTTGTGCATGACTGGGCCAATCCCGAGAACACGAGGCGCAGCTGGGACATGGTGGCACGCTACGTGGTGCCGGAGATCAACGGCTACATCGCATCACTGCGCAAGTCGCAGCAATTCGTCATCGAGAACCGCGAGGTGTTCGAGCGCGCCGGACAGGCCGTGATGGCCAAGATCATGGCCAATGAGAAAGCAGCGGCGGCGCTGCCGCTGACGGGACCGGGACGCGTGGCGATCCCACTGGTGAATGCACCGGATCTGCAGAAGAAGAGCTAAGCCCGCTCGGCTCAGGCCTTTCCTCCGTCATTGCGAGGAGCGAAGCGACGCGGCAATCCAGCTCTTCACTTCGGCGAAGAAAGACTGGATTGCTTCGCTGCGCTCGCAATGACGGGGAGAAGCTGGCGGCCTACTTCCCGTAATAGTCCTGCACCGTTTCCCATGCTGCCGTCTGCAGCATCTTCGCAGTCGCTTCATCGAGACCTGCGAGATACAGATTGCCCACCGGCGAGCGGCCCGTCAGCGCGGTGAAGACCACGCAGGACGCAAGGTAGGTGCCTGCCATGCTCGGATGACGCCTGTCGGGCTGGTACAGATTGAGCTCGGGCTGCTTCGCGCGCACCCTCGCAAATGCCAGACCTGCCGGAATCACCAAGGCATTGTTGTCATTGCCGGCAACCGTATAGGCCTCGGCCAGTTGCTGCGTCATCTCCGGCTTGTCTTCATAGGCCCAGGACATGAAGAAGATCGGCTTCGCGCCATGGGCGCGGACGATGTCGGCATCCTTTTTCGCATATTCGGTAAAGACCGACTTCAGCTTGGGATGGATCGGGCACTGGCTGCAATCCATCATGATCGCAGCATCGAACAGCCGCTCCCGCTTGTTGAAGATGATGTTGTTATTATCGTCGAAGGAATAGGACGCGATGGCGTTGGGTCGGAAATAGCTCTCGACATCATGCCACTCGAATCCGGAGCCGCCGATGGTCACCGAGGTCGCCTGATAGCTCATCCTGTTGGCGGGATCGGCAGCTCGCACCATCCCCAGCACGTGGCTGTGCATGCTGTTATTGAAATAGAAGAAGCTGTTGCCGATGAAGATCTCGGTCTTCGGAAAATCCGGCCCCAGCGACGTGACCTTGGGTTTGGTCTGCGCTTGCACTGCAACGGACGCACTGGCCATGGCAGCAAGGGTCGCCACGGCGACAAGCAAGACTCGCAAAGTTCTGGACAATGGAATGTCTCCCGGTTCTTATTATGTGCCTATATACGTATCGATAGCACAAGGCGGTGCGGATTGCGCCGGCCTCGATCGCGGGAGGCAGACAGCGCCATGCCCCAGAACCTTGATCCCCACGAGCTCGATTCCCATAACCTCGATCCCCTGATCCTTGATCTCCTGGAATGGATCGCGCGCGAACCCAGATCCCATGCCGACGTGCTCGATGCGTGGCGGACGTCGTGCCCACGACTGACGGTGTGGGAAGACTGCATCGACCGTGGATTCGCCACGCGCATGCACATCGCCGGACATGGCTCCGTCGTTCAAGTGACGGCCGCAGGCTTGTCCTTTCTGCAACGGCATGGACGCGTCATGCCAAAGACGCCAGCCTCGATCAACGCAACTAGTCCAGCGGCATCGTAAGCTGCGCGCCTTCATCGGCCACAAACACCGCGATCAGCTCGGCCGGCTCCGTATTGCTCGCATTGGCCGAGACGAGATGCGTCGAGCCCGGCGGCTCGAAGAATGACTGCCCAACCTTGAAGGTTTCGACCGGCCCGCCGCCGAGCTGCGAGCGGATCTCTCCCTTGGTGATGTAGGCTGTCACCGTGCCGGAATGACGATGCGGCGCGCTGAAGCCGCCGGGTCCATAGGACACGCGCACAATGGTCACGCGCTTGCCCGGCACATTCGGCAGTGCATGCGACGTGATCAGTTCCACCGCATCGCCGGGATTGGCGCTGGAGCCAGCGTTGACGGCGCAAAGCGGCGCCAGAACAATCGACAAGGCGTCCATTGTCGCCGGAAGTGCTTTGCCAAGGGCAATCGCACACATCAGTCCTGCGGCAACGGCAACAGACACATAGCGGGCTTCAGGCAGCCGCGGCGCGATCGCATCGCATGTGATGGACATTCTTTGCTCCCTGCCCATCAGCCGTTGTCCTGGCCGAACGCCTTGCGCATCGCGACATAGCCCTGCTGCTGCTGGCTCCAGTTACGACCGCCGGTGACACCGCCATCGACCACCAGATCGTTGCCGTTGACGAAAGAGGATTCATCGCTGGCGAGGAACACCGCGGCATGGGCGATGTCGTCCGGCAGACCGGCGCGCGGGATCGGCTGTGCAGCCTTGAATGCCTCGCGCATCAGCGCCGGCGTCTGCTCGGCTGCTTCCACCGATAGTCCCAGCGCCTTGCCGAAGATTCCGGTCGCAATGGCGCCTGGCGAGATGCTGTTGACGCGCACGCCGCTCTCACCGAGCTCCATCGCCACGCATTTGGTCAGATGGATGACCGCGGCCTTGGCGGCGCCGTAGACCACCGAGGACGAGTAGCCGGCGAGCCGGCCGGCAATACTGCCATTGTTGATGATGCTGCCCGAGCCCTGCTTCTTCATATGCGGGGCGGCATGTTTCATGCCGAGCATGACGCTGCGTACGAGTGTCGCCATCGCCGCATCGAAACGATCGACGTCGAGGCCTTCGATACCACCGGTTTGCGCCGGACCGCCGGCATTGTTGAACAGGCAATCGATGCGGCCGAATTTCTCGACCGCGTGACCGATCAGTGCACCCATCTGCGCTTCATCGGTAACGTCGGTCTGACGGAAACTGCAATTTGCGCCGAGCTTCAAAGCAAGCGCATTGCCTTCCGGCGCACGACGCCCGGCAATCACAACTTTCGCACCCTGTGTGATGAAGATTTCCGCCGTACGGTATCCGATGCCGCTCGTTGCACCGGTGATGACTGCGACCTTGTTGTCGAGACGCCCCATATCGTTTCCCCATTTGTTTTTATGGTCAGCATTTGACGCCCCGAATCCGCGCCCGCGCAAGGCGTATTTTGAGTCAGCGCGACTCGCAGTCCACTGAATTTGCAGGCGAAGCGGCGAACTTTCCAAGCCACAACCGTCGGAGACTCCCGAGAATTACGATTAAGGAAGTTCTAAGACGCAACTGCGTATCGTGCAGCATTGTACCGCCATCCAAGCATGGCTCGCGATTGCTGGAGACCTTTTCCGTGAAGCTGCTCAATAACCTTCCGATTTCCGCCAAGCTCGGGCTTCTCGTCACCGTCACTCTGATCGGTCTCTGCCTCGCCGGCGTGCAGGCGACGCGTCTCGTCAGCGCCGAGATGCGCAGCTCTCGCATGGAGCAGGTTCTCGCCATCGTCGAAACGGCGCGTAACATGGCGCTCGGTCTGCAGAAGCAAGTGACAGCCGGCGAGTTGACGAAGGATGCCGCGATCCAGGAATTCGTCAAGCGCGCCCGCACGATGACTTATGACAAGGGCAACGGCTACGTCTTCTCCTATGACATGAACGGCATCGCGCTGGTGACGCCGGATCCGAAACAGTTCGGCACCAACCGGCTGGACGTCCCGACCAACGGCCGTGCGCTGACCCGCGAGTTGCGCGACGGCGTCGCCGCCAAGGGCGATGTCACGCTGTATTACGAATACATGAAGCCGGGCACGACCGAATTGATCCGCAAGTTCTCCTATGCGGTTGCCGTGCCCGACTGGAATCTGTTCGTCGGCACCGGCGCCTATCTCGACGATCTCGATGCGAAGCTGACGCCGATCATCTGGTCGCTGGCGACAGCGATCCTCGGTATCGCTGTTGTTGCCGGCCTGATCGCCTGGTTCATCGCCCGCAGCATCACAAGGCCGCTGAGCCAGCTCGGCACCCGCATGCGGGACCTCGCTGACGGCAAGCTGGAAGCCGAGATTCCCGGCGCCGACCGTCGCGACGAGATCGGCGCGATGGCCACGACGGTGCAGGTGTTCAAGGACAACGCGATCCGCATGCACGGCCTCGAGCAGGAAGAGGTCGCCGTCCAGCAGCGCGTCGCCGCCGAACGCAAGTCGGCGATGAACAGCCTTGCCGATGGCTTCGAGCAAAGCGTCAACGGCGTCGTGAAATCGGTTGCGACGTCCGCGGCCGGAATGCAGGCCACCGCATCGTCCATGACCAACACCGCAAGCGAAACCACCGATCGCGTCGCCAGCGTCAGCATGGCGTCCGAGAAGGCGCTGAACAACGTGCAGACCGTTGCCGCTGCAGCGGAAGAATTGACCGCGTCCGTCGAGGAAATCTCGCGGCAGGTCGCGCAATCGACCGAGATCGCGCGGCAGGCCGTCGGCGAGGCAGACCGAACCAACGCAACGGTTCAGCTCCTGTCCGGCGCAGCCGAGAAGATCGGCGTTGTGGTGCAGTTGATCGACACGATTGCAGCACAGACCAACCTCCTGGCGCTCAATGCCACCATCGAGGCCGCCCGTGCGGGCGAAGCGGGGCGCGGCTTCGCGGTTGTCGCCTCGGAAGTGAAGGCTTTGGCAACCCAGACAGCCAAGGCGACGGAGGAAATCTCGGCGCAGGTCGCCAGCATGCAATCGACGACCGGAGATGCCGTCTCGGCGATCGGCAATATCAGTGCGACCATCGAGAAGATGAGCGAGATTTCGATGGCGATCTCATCGGCCGTCGAGGAACAAGGCGCCGCGACCCGCGAAATCGCCCGGAATATTCAGGCGGCAGCGACCGGCTCCAGCGAAATCGCCACCAATATCGGCAGCGTCAACGCAGCAGCCTCCGCCACGGGACAAGCGGCCGGCCAGGTGCTCAGCGGCGCGCGCGAGCTCGACGGGCAGGCCAGCATGCTGCAATCGGCGGTGACGGACTTCCTGACCAAGGTTCGCGCGGCCTAAATCAGGCGACCGACTGAAGCTTCGATCAATATGGGCCGTTCCGCTTACAGCGCGGGGCGGCCCGATGTCTTTTTGGCATTGCTTGCCAGCGTGGTCAGAGCTGCTTCATCCGCAACGGGACGCTGCGTAGCCGCCAGCAGCGGCGCGTCGACATATTGCCGGATGCCGTTGTGATCCATCACGAAGAGCGGCCGGGTGTTCTTCATGTTGACGTCCTCGACCATCGCCATGCGACGGTTGTCGAGCATGAACCAGCGGCCATCGAGACGGGCGGCCGCAACAGCGTGGTCTTCCTGGCGCAGCGTATCGCGCAAGATCACAACGCGCAGATCCTCGGCCGCGACGCCGGCGGCACGTAACGCGGTGAACTTGGCGATGGCATAGTCCTCGCAATCGCCGGCACCAATGGCGAACAGTGCCAGCGGCGAGCGCCAGACATCCGTTGCGCCATAGAGCACAAGATCATCACCGGGCCGAACCGCCAGATTGATCGCGCGATTGACCTCACCCATGCGGGCGCGACCATCGCGAGCACTGGCATCACCGACGATATCCAAAAACTTCGCGGCCTCAGGCGAGCAGCGGACGGGTGTCTCGGCACAAAGCTCGACGGCAAGCTGCTCGTCGTCCTGCTCGCGTTCCACCCCGCGCCATTTGGCTTTGAGCTCACCTTCCGGCAGCGACGATGTGGCGAGGCCAAACGGCTCCGCAGGCCGTTCGACTGCGTCGATCGCCTGGTCAGGAAAGGCCGTTCCGGCCAGGAGATCAGCGGGTGCCGCGAAAATCGCCAGCCCCAAGGCCAGCACAGACGCGCAGCGCACCCGCGCAAAAGCAGAAGTCCACATCATAGACGCCCCGTCTGTCCGGGCATCGGCAAGCAGAGCTGCTCGCACGTGACCGGATCATTTGTGGGGCCATCTTGAGGCGGCTAATTTTCGAAGAGATTAAAAGGGGTTAGCCGGGTCAGCGAAGTTCGCGGACAGGCTGAAGGGGGGCTAACCGGCTTGACGACAATTTTATCGAAATGGCCGAAAGGCTAGTATGGGAGGGATTATATTACCTCACGCATTCGTTCCAGCGACGTCGATTTCCGGAACCGGGAACACAGCCTGAACTCGGAACATCGTTAACGAAAATTTACTATATGGATCAGTGGTATCCGGATGATTTCACAAAGCGGGCGATAGCTTGAAAAAGTGATGCGCAGACGTCCACTATCGCATTGCACCCCGCGGTGGTATGCATGGCTCGCAAATTAGCTAATTAATAACCATAACCATGCGCGGTAGAAATTGAACTACGCGGGTCCACTCGAATTTTCGCAATCTGGCGATGCTCCGGCCGAACCAACGGCTGGCGGCGGCAGTATTGGCCATACGTTTTCCGCTCATACGGCCGGTTCCGCGATTGTCGTGCAGGATGCCAACCTGCTGTTCTCCGGCGACTACAAGCGCTCCGGCGTCGATCTCGTGCTGTCCAAGGACGGGCACGAACACGTCGTCTCCGACTATTTCAAGGGTTCGCTGCGCGCAGCTCTGTCGTCGCCCGATGGCGCGCAGCTATCCGGCGATCTCGTCACTGCCCTTGTCGGCGAAGTGCAGGTCGCGCAACTCGGCGGCGGCGCCAATGCTGCCGCGCAAGTCATTGGTACTGTTAGCAAGCTAGCCGGCAGCGCGACTGCGATCCGCAATGGCGTCTCCGTGATGCTCAATGTCGGCGATCAGGTGCAGAAGGGCGACGTGGTCCAGGCTGGCGCAGACTCATCGCTGACCATGACTTTCATCGATGGCACCGTGTTTGGCCTCTCGGCCAATGCACGCATGGTGCTGAACGAGATGGTCTACGATCCCCAAGGATCGGCGAACTCATCCTTGCTCAGCCTCGTGCAGGGCACGATCACTTTCGTTGCCGGCGAAACTGCCAAGCATGGCAACATGCGCGTCGATACGCCGGTTGCCACGATGGGCATCCGCGGCACCGCCGTGCTGGTCGAAATCGGTTTCGAAGTGCCCGGACAGGGCGGCGCACCGCCGGTGAAATTCCAGGTTCTGGTCGAGCCCAACGGCGTGACCGGCTCTTATGTGCTGTATAGCAAGACCAGCGGCCAGGCGATCGGCACCGTCAATGCGGCCGGTCAGGTCACCAGCGTGCTCGGCAATGGCGATACATCCACAGGCATCGCCGATCCGCTGACGCCGATCGCACGGGCGATCATTGAGCAAACGCTGCAGACCTATTTCCCGAACTACGTTCCAAACGCCAATCCGCGCAGCGGACCCGGCGGCGGTTCATCTCCGGGCGATCCCAATTCCGGCACCAGTCCGGATCCCTTGAAATTCATTATTCCGGATCTTCTGCCGAACCAGCCCTACACCGTCCCGATCAAGCTGCAGGGCGACGGCTCCAACACGTCGCCGATCGACGTCACCTTCACGCGCTTCAACACCGCGCCGATCGTCACCGTCGCTCCGGTTGTCGTGATGCTGCCGGTCGACAAGACCAGCTTTGAAATCAAGGATCAGGTCCAGATCACCGATCCGGATAGCGGCGACGTTGCGACACCCTATGTGCCGGGCACAGCGCATATCATTTCGGCGAGCGGCCCGAGCGGCACACCCACATCGCTTGACCTCAAATCGCTGATCACCGTCGATCCGCAAACCGGCCATGTCAGTTACGACCCGGCAGCGTTCAAGTTCCTCGCGGCAGGGCAGAAGGCCGTCTACACCATCGGCTTCGATAGCCAGTCCGGGCCGGACACAACCCATGAGACGCTGACCTTCACGGTCGATGGCTCCAATGATGCGCCTGTCGTGCTGTCGGCACTGACCGCTGCAGCGAGCCAGGATGACGGCGCGCAGAGTTTCAACCTGCTAGCCGGCGCATCCGACGCCGATCTCGGCGAAACGGCGACATTGACTGTCGGCAACGTCAAGTTCGCGCTGAATGGCGGCACCGCACAACAGGCCGCACCGACCGGCGTGACACTGACCGGCACGACGCTGCATGTCGATCCGAGCGCCTTTGCCTATCTCGGCGAAGGCCAGACCGCGACCATCACTGTCACCTACAACGTTATCGACGCCCATGGGGCGAGCGTCGCGCAGACCGAGACGATTACGGTTACGGGCGTGAACGATCAGCCGACGATCGTATCGACGAACTTCACAGTGCCTCAGGGCGGAGAAGTCACGCTCGGCGCCACGAGCTTCACCATCAGTGACCCGGATGTCGGCTCAGACCTCACATTTACCGTCACCAATGTGAGCGGCGGCTATTTCGTCGTCGATCCGCCGCCTGGCCAGCTTCTTCGCTTCGCCGGATTCCGAGCGCTCTCCGAGAGCCAGGCGATCACCTTCACCATGGCCGACCTTCAGCACGGACGGGTTCACTTCATCAGCGACGGCAGAGGCCCGCCATCATTCGACCTCCAGGTCGATGACCGCAGTGGAGCTCCGAACAGCCAAAGCCCGACAGCGACTCAGACTGTCAAATTCTCGGACCTTGCCCCTGTCGTCGACAAGCCGCTCACGTCAGCGGCAAACGAGGGCGACTGTGCCGTCACGGTCGATCTCCTGACAGGCGTTAACGACCCGGATGGCGGAACGCTGTCGATCGACAACGTGCGCTATACGATCGGCAACGACGATTCATCAACAGATCTTCCGGCAGGGCTGTCGCTTAACGGCACGTCGTTGACCTACGATCCTGCAAATAAAGCATTCGATCATCTCGCTGCCGGCGAGAAGATGATTATCACCGTCAGTTACGACATCTTCGATGGCCAGGGCGGCAAGACCACGCAGACGGAAACCATCACCGTCACCGGCACCAATGACCGGCCGGCGATCAAATCCGCTTCGTTTGCCTTGAGCGAGGGTGGCACCACTGTTCTCTCCGCCACCAGCATCGGCATCGTCGACCCTGACAGTCACGACTTCTCCTTCACCGTCTCCCAGGTCCGGCACGGCAAGTTCCAGATTCAGACCGAGAGCGGCAACTGGTGCGACACCACCACATTCACCTCGGACGACCTCGACGCCGGTCATGTCCGATTCGTGCATGACGGCAGCGAGTCCGACGCGAGCTTCTCGATCCGGGCTAATGACGGCCAAAGCGAGCATAACCTCAGCGACACCTTCCGCGCCACTATCGAGATCGAGCACGTCAACGACGCTCCCAAGATGCTCGCGGCACCGCTGCTGATCGCCGAAGGCGCCACGGTCGTCCTGACCGGCCTGAACTTCCTTGTAAACGATCCCGACGACAACAGCTTCACCTTCACGGTCTCCGACGTCGAACACGGCGTGTTCAAGATCAAGCAGGGAAACAGCTGGGTCGAGACCGATCACTTCACCACCGCAGACCTGAAGGCCGGCCGGGTTATCTTCACGCATGATGGCGGCGAGATTCCGCCGTCATATACCGTCACGGCCGACGACAACCACACCGATACACCCAATCACCTGAGCAATCCGGTCGACAGCACCGTGGTCTTCATCCCGGTCAACGACGCGCCGAAGATCGTGAACGCTCACTTCAGCGTGGACCAGGGCGGCAGCGTCCTGCTTCACGCATCGAATTTCGGCGTCTGCGATCCAGACAGCAGCAGTTTCAAATTCACCGTCTCCAATGTGAAGGGCGGTCATTTTGAAACTTACAACTATAGCCACGGGCAGTGGTCGTGGACGACCGATACGAGCTTCACCACAGCGGAGCTGAATGCTGACCACGTCCGTTTTGTGCAGGACGGCAGCAACAAAACGCCGACTTTTTCGATCAAAGCTAATGACGGCTCGTTGTTCAACAGCACGAGCGATGCGTTCAGTGGCGGCAGCACACTAACGCATCCGGCGCCGATCGCAAATGAAGATCACATCCTCAACGCAGCGGTGCCCTCGCTTGGTGACGGCTGGCTACTGAACATCGATAACGGCCACTATTATCGATTAGTTACAACCGCATCGAGCTGGAGCGTCGCAAAAGCGACGGCTCAAGCGGACGGTGCTTATCTCGCAACGATTACAAGCCAATCCGAACAGGACTTTGTCGGGCCGCTTGCCACCGGCTATCGCGCCTGGCTCGGAGGCGTGAGCCATGACGATGCGAATGGCTCGGGACATTTTTTCTGGGCGACTGGCCCCGAGGCAGGCACGCCCTTGAACTATGCACACTGGGCTCCGCTCGAGCCGAATGGCGGTGGTGGCGCGAATACACAATACATTCACATCGAGGGCGTCACCGACTCCCAAAATCTTGGATGGAACGACGAACCGGGTTTTGATAACGGACGTGTCTTCATCGAGGAAGTAGGTGGATTGCCGGGACAGATCGCTTTCCGGGAAGACACCGGCACGACGCTGACGGCACAGCAGTTGCTGCAAAACGACACTGGCCTGAACCAGAGCTCGCTCTCTATAACCGCAGTGAGTACAACGAGCGTCCACGGCGGATCGGTGACGCTCGCCGACAATATTATCACCTATCATCCATCTGCGAACTACAATGGCGCCGACAGCTTCACATACACGCTGTTCGACGGCACGGCGACATCAACGGGTACCGTCAGCTTCGACGTTGCACCGGTCAATGACGCGCCGATGATCTCGACGGAAAACCTGTCTTTTTCGCAAAGCCAGTCCGGCCAGATCACACTGATTGGAATTTCGGTCGCAGATGCGGACTCTTCAAACGGGAATTTCACCGTCACCACCGCAACAGGCTGGGGCCATGCGACACCCGTCGGAGGCAACTCCGAGAGCTTTGCCGCCATCAATGCGAGTCTCGCACAAGGTGTCACCTATGCGCCCGGCAACTCTGCCCCCCCGACCACGGAGAAGGTGTCGGTTACGGTCACCGATAGCGATGGCGCATCAGACTCGGTGAATTTCATCGTTGCGTTGTCAGACTCGGCTTCGATTGTTCTCGAGGGAACCAGCGGCAAGGACGTCATTCTTGCGACTTATCTGAAGGACACGTTGACCGGAGGCGCTGGCAAGGATCAGTTTGTCTTCGCGAACAATCAGGGCCAGCATACGATCACGGATTTCAAGCCAGACGAAGACCGGATCGATCTCCACATGCCGAATGCGCCGACGACTGGCAGCACTCTGACGGCCTGGCTCGATGCGCACGCCACCCAGGTCGGTAACGATACGCTGATCCATCTCGATGCGCCCGACGCGTTGGTGCAGACCAACACGATTCTGCTTCAGGACGTGGTCAAAAGCCAGCTCACTGCAAACGACTTCATTCTGCATGCCTGATCCCGTGCGGAGGGATTTCGGCACTGGCCGACTGGTCCATTAACTGTCCCTAATGGACCACCTGCACAAATCGTTCCGATGATGGCATAATGGCCGTTAGATCAGGGCTCGGGTGGTATGCAGCACCTGACGACCATCGATCCATGCGATCCGCAAAGGTTTGACGATGCAGCGTGGCCTGTCACGAACCTCCAGCCTGCCGGCGCGGACCGAGCTCGGCGATGCCTTGCGGGCCTGCCGCGGCGCCTTTCTGGGCGTCGGGCTGATGAGCTGCATGATCAATATCCTGTATCTGACCGGCTCGTTCTTCATGCTCGAGGTCTATGACCGCGTGCTGCCGAGCCGCAGCGTGCCGACCCTCGTCGGTCTCATCATCCTGGCTGGCGGCCTCTATGTCGCCCAAGGCGTGCTCGACCTGCTGCGCGGGCGCATCCTGGTGCGGATCGGCAGTTCGCTCGACGAGGCGCTGAGCCCCCGCGTTTTCCAGACCGTGGTGCGACTGCCGCTACTATCCGGCGGGCACAACGAAGGCCTGCAGCCGCTGCGCGACCTCGACAACGTTCGCTCGTTCCTCTCCGGCATGGGACCGAGCGCGCTGTTCGACCTGCCCTGGCTGCCGCTCTATCTGGCGATCTGTTTTGCGTTTCATCCGATGATCGGCGTTACCGCGCTGGTCGGCGCAGTTCTGCTGGTGGGCCTGACGATCCTCACGGAAATCATGACCCGCGAACCAGCGCGCGAGGCCAACGGACTTGCCGCTCGTCGCAGCGGCATCGCTTCAGCTAGCCGGCGCAATGCCGAAGTCGTCGTCGCGATGGGCATGGCCGGACGTCTGACGCAACGCTGGCGCGAGGCCAACGAGACCTATCTGGCCGGCAACCAGCGCACCAGCGATGTGGCCGGCGGTCTCGGTGCCATCGCCAAGGTCATGCGCATGATCCTGCAATCGGCGGTGCTCGGCGTCGGTGCCTATCTCGTGATCAATCAGGAAGCCACCGCCGGCATCATCATCGCGGGCTCGATCCTCAGCGCCCGCGCGCTGGCGCCGGTCGATCTGGCGATCGCGCACTGGAAGGGTTTTGTCACCGCCCGGCAGAGCTGGCATCGGCTCAACGGGCTTCTATACGCCTTGCCGGATCAGGCGGCTGTTACTCAGCTGCAGAACCCGTCGCAGAAACTGACGATCGAAGGCGTCAGCATAGCACCGCCGGGTGAGCAGAAGATCACGGTCAGCGACATCACGTTTGCACTCGCGGCCGGCAACGGCCTCGGCATCATCGGACCGTCGGGCTCCGGCAAGTCATCGCTGCTGCGCGCACTGGTCGGCGTCTGGAAGCCGGTGCGCGGTCATGTCCGGCTCGATGCCGCGGCGCTCGACCAATGGGCGCCGGACGATCTCGGCCGCCATATCGGCTATTTGCCTCAGGATGTCGAACTGTTCGCAGGCTCCATTGCCGACAATATCTGCCGTTTTGATCCCGATGCGAAGGATGACGATATCATCACCGCGGCAAGGCAGGCCGGCGTCCATGACCTCATCGTCGGCATGCGCGAGGGCTATGATACGCAGGTCGGCGATCACGGCGGCGTTCTATCCGCCGGTCAGGCGCAACGCATCGCGTTGGCGCGCGCGCTGTATGGCGATCCGTTCCTGATCGTTCTGGACGAACCGAATTCCAATCTCGATACCGAAGGCGATGAAGCGCTGACCAAGGCCGTGCGCGCGGCCCGTACGCGCGGCGCCATCGTCATCGTGGTTGCACACCGGCCGATCGGCATCGAAGGCGTCGACATGCTGCTGGTGCTGAAGGATGGTCGCATGCAGGCCTTTGGGCCGAAGGAGACCGTGCTGGGTCAGGTGCTGCAGCGCCCGGCAGCACAGCCGATCAAGATCGTCGCCGACGGCGGAGTAGCCAAGCCATGACTGCGCCGCTGATAGGATCGCGCCGCTCGATCCGAATCCACCTCATTATCGGCCTCGTCGTTGTGCTCGTGCTCGCAGGCGGTTTGGGCGGCTGGGCATCGACCGCGCAGATCTCCGGCGCCCTGATCGCGCCCGGCTCAGTGGTGGTCGATTCCAACGTCAAGAAGGTGCAGCACCCGACCGGCGGCGTCGTCGGCGAAGTGCGCGCGCGTGACGGCGACGTGGTGAAAGCCGGCGATGTCGTCGTGCGTCTCGACGACACCGTCACCAAAGCCGGCCTCGCCATCGTCACCAAGAACCTCAACGGATTGTGGGCACGCGCGGCGCGGCTGGAAGCCGAACAGCGCGGCGTCGATCGTATTGCGTTTCCACCGCAGCTTATCGAGCAGATCGCAGATGACGACGTGAAGAATGTCATCGCCAGCGAAACGAAGCTGTTCAATGTGCGCTCGACCGGCCGCGTCGGCCAGAAGCAGCAGCTCCGCGAACGCATCGCGCAGCTCAACGAGGAGATCGCCGGCCTCACCGCGCAGGAGACTGCCAAGACGCGCGAAATCGCGCTCGTGGAAAAGGAATTGGTCGGCGTCCGCGGACTGTTCGATCAACAACTGGTGCAGATCTCGCGCCTGACCGTGCTGGAACGCGACGCCGCGCGCCTCGCCGGCGAGCGCGCGCAGTTCATCGCCGCCCGCGCTCAGGCCAAGGGCAAGATCACCGAGATCGAGCTGCAGATTTTCCAGATCGACAAGGACCTGGTCAGCGAAGTCTCCAAGGATCTGCGCGAGACCAATGACAAGATCGGCGAATTCGTCGAACGCAAGGTCACTGCGGAGGACCAGCTGCGGCGCATCGACATCCGCGCACCGCAGGACGGCATGGTGCTGCAATCCAGCGTGCACACGATCGGCGGCGTCATCACCGCGGGCGACGCCATTATGCTGATCGTGCCGCAGACCGACAATCTGTCAGTGGAAGCCCGGGTCAATCCACAGGACATCGACAAGCTGCAGATCGGCCAGAAGACGCTGCTGCGACTCTCTGCCTTCAACCAGCGCACCACGCCTGAGCTCAACGGCGCCGTCAGCCGCGTCTCGCCGGATACGACGACGGATCAGCGCACCGGGCAGAGCTATTACACGATCCGGATTTCGATGCCCGCATCGGAAGTCGCCAAGCTCGGCGATGTGCGCCTGATCCCCGGCATGCCCGTCGAAGCCTTCGTGCAGACCGGCGACCGCACCATGCTGTCCTATCTCGCCAAGCCGCTGAGCGATCAGTTGATGCGCGCCTTCCGCGAGAAATGACCCTGCACCCATGAAGCGCATGCGGCGAGTGAGACGGCTGGCGCAGCGGTTCGGTTGGGCACGTGCGTTCTGTGTCGTATTACTGCTTGGCCTCGCATTGCTGCGCATCGCTGACCCACCCGCCATCGAGGAGTTACGGCTGCGAGTCTTCGATACCTATCAGGTGATCCAGCCGCGGGTGAAGACGGCGAAGCCCGTTACCATCGTGGATATCGACGAGAAGAGCCTCGCAAAATATGGCCAGTGGCCGTGGCCGCGCACGCGTATCGCCGAACTTGTCACCAGGTTGAACCAGCTCGGCGCCGTCGTGACCGGCTTCGACATCGTATTCCCCGAACCGGACCGGCTGAATCCTGCGCTGGCGGTGGAGAGTTTTACAGGGCTCGATGAGGAGACGCGCATCCGGCTGAAAGCATTACCCAGCAACGATCAGGTGCTGGCAGATGCCATCCGGCGCGGGCGCGTGGTGCTTGGCGAGTCCGGCCTGCCCTATGTCGTTTCGGAACTCGACAAGTCTCTGCCCCTGACGGGATTGGCCATGCTCGGCGGCGATCCGCAGCCATTCATGTTGGCGTTTCCCGGACTGATCCGGAATATCGATCTGCTGGAAAAGGCAGCCATGGGACGCGGCCTGTTCACCATCAGTCAGGAGCGCGACGGTCTCGTGCGCCGCGTGCCCGTGATGATGCAGGCGCAAGGCATAGTCATGCCGTCGCTGAGCTTCGAGATGCTGCGCGCCATCACCGGCACCGACACGATCCTGATCAAATCCGACCGCGCCGGCATCAAGAGCATTGCGGTCAAGGGTCTGGAGATTCCCACCGACAGCGAAGGACGGATCTGGGTGCATTTCGCCAAGCGCGATCCCAGTATCTATGTGTCGGCGTCCGACGTGCTCGATGGCACGGTGCAACCCGGCATGATCGCACGGCATCTGGTGCTGATTGGCACCTCGGCGGTCGGCTTGCTCGACACCAAAACGACACCGCTCGACGCGGTGATTCCCGGCGTCGAGGTTCATGCGCAGGTGCTGGAGAGCGCGCTCACGAAGACCGTGCTGTCGCAACCCGCCTATACGCGTGGCGCCGAACTATGCATTGCGATCATTCTCGGCATCATCGTGATCTGGCTCGCCCCGATGTTCGGGCCCGTCACCCTCATCATCATGGGCGCTGTGTTTGCGGCGCTGCTCGCCGGTACATCCTGGTACTTCTACACGCAGCATCGCCTGCTGATCGACTTCACCTATCCGCTCCTTTCGACGACGCTGATCTATCTCACGCTCATCTTCAGCAATTTCGTACGTGAGCAGGCGCAGCGCCGCCGCATCCGCTCGGCCTTCAGCCAATATCTGTCGCCGGCGCTGGTGGCTCAACTCGCGCAGTCGCCGGAGAAACTGGTGCTCGGCGGCGAGGAACGCGAGATGACCATTATGTTCTCGGACGTACGCGGCTTCACTACGATCTCGGAATCCTACAAGCACGATCCGCATGGCCTGACCACGCTGATGAACCGCTTCCTGACGCCGCTGACCAATGCAATCCTCGATCGCAAGGGCACCATCGACAAATATATGGGCGACGCCATCATGGCGTTCTGGAATGCACCGCTCGACGACGATCAGCACCAGATCAATGCCTGCCACGCCGCGCTCGACATGCTGGATCGCATCGACGCGCTGAACAGACTGCGCCAGACCGAGGCCGAGAACGGCGGCCACGTCTATATCCCGATCAATGTCGGCATCGGCCTCAATACCGGCATCTGCGTCGTCGGCAATATGGGATCGGATCTGCGCTTCGACTATTCGGTGCTCGGCGACAGCGTCAATCTGGCTTCGCGTCTCGAAGGCCAGTCAAAGGAATACGGCTTTCCGATCATCGTCGGCTCGAAGACCGCGCTCGCCGTCAAGGACAAGTTCGCCATTCTCGAACTCGACTTCATCATGGTGAAGGGCAAGAAAGAACCGGAAGTGATCTACGCCATCGCCGGACGTGAGGACGTGACGCATTCGGAGCGCTTCCAGACGCTGCGCAACCTGACCATCGAAATGCTGGCTTGCTATCGTAGTCGCGACTGGGACGGCGCACTGTACGCCGTCGAGCGCGGCCGCAATTCCGATGTCGCGAATGCGCTCGAGAAGCTCTACGATCTCTATGAGAAGCGCATCCGCGCCTATCAGGAGACCCCGCCACCAGCGGACTGGAACGGCTCGTTTGCATTGCTGACGAAGTAATCCCACGTAGGGCACAATAGCAAAGCGTATTGCGCCACCGGCGGTGGGTTACGCTGCGCTAACCCACCCTACAATCTATGGATCAGATTTCGCGCAGTGCCCGCATGCTGGGCACGCTGACTTCGGCGAGCTTCAGATTATCTTCGTTCTGGTCGATCGCCACATATTGCCCGTCCCAATAGGTCAGCGCGGTGTGCGGGACCGAGGTGATGACATCGCGGACGCGGCCGATGACGATGGCGTGGGAGTGGCGCTCGATGACTTCCTCGACGTCGCAGTCGATTGCCGCAAGGCTGCCGGCCAGCAGCGGCACGCCGGTTGCCCGGGTAACCCATTGCGCGCCAACGAAACGTTCTGCGCCCTTCAATCCGCCCTTGCCCGAAAATCGCTCGGCCACGTCGAGCTGATCAGCCGACAAAATGTTGACACCGAAGGCGCCGTAGCGCTGCAGCAGTGGCCAGGACGACGACTCCCTGTTGACGCTGACGATCAGCGTCGGCGGTTCGACCGACAGCGACGAGACCGATGTCACCGTCATGCCGGTGATGTCCTTGCCACGCCCGACGGTGATCACACCGACGCCGCCGGCTAGCACCCGCATGGCGCCACGGAATTCTTGCGAAGAGACCTCGCGATCGGAAGAAATCTCGCGATCGACGGTGATGTTACGAACGACGGAATTCATGGCAGCCTCGCAGGTCACAATAGTCTCACAAGCCAGTGGCGTCGGCTCCCGGGCCGAGCAGATTGCGCAGGATCGAACCTTCCAGCGCCGCAAGATCTGCCGAGCCGCGCTGCCGCGGCCGGGCGATATCGACATTGATGTCGTGCGCGATGCGGCCGTCTTCAATCACAAGCACGCGATCCGCCAGCGCCACGGCCTCGGACACGTCATGCGTCACGAGAATCGAGGTGAAGGTCTGGTCATGCCACACGCGGCCGAGCAGTTGCTGCATCGAAATACGCGTCAGCGCATCGAGTGCGCCGAGCGGCTCGTCGAGCGCCAGCACACGCGGATGGCTGACCAGTGCCCGCGCCAACGCGACACGCTGCTTCTGGCCGCCAGACAACACGGACGGCCATTGATCGCGCTTCTCGGCGAGACCGACTTCCGTCAATGCACTTTCGGCACGCGCCTTGGCATCGGCCGATGTCCGGTCGGTCCCCAGGCCAACTTCCACATTCGAGAGCACGCTGGCCCATGGCAACAGGCGCGGTTCCTGAAACATCACGCGGATGTCCTCCGCGCGGGTTTCCTCGCCAAAGCTGATCGTGCCGGCGGTCGGCGCGTCGAGGCCTGCGATCAGGCGTAGCAGCGTGCTCTTGCCGCAGCCGCTCTGGCCGACAATGGCCACGAACTGGCCGGCAGGAATATGCAGATCGACGCCGCGCAGCACTTCATTGCTGCCGAAGGATTTGCGGAGACCGCGGATGGTGAGCGACAGACCACGGGACTTCTGCTCGGCCGGACGCCGCGCTTGCGTGGCGAGGGCCTGTTCGAAATCGACGGGCGCATCGATGACCTGAGCATCGGCATGGCTGAGGCGAAGGGACTGTTGCGCGGTCATTTCAAATTCTCGCTTCCGAATTTCGCTCAATGTTTCTGAAAAGCCGGGTGCCAGGACAATGTCAGCCGTTCCAGCGCGCGCGAGGCGCTGTCGGCGACCTTACCCAGCAGCGCATAGATCAGGATGCTGAGCACCACGACGTCGATCTGCATGAATTCACGCGCCTGCATCGCCATGTAACCAAGGCCCGACGAGGCCGCGATGGTTTCGGCCACGATCAGCGTCAGCCACATGATGCCGAGCGCAAAGCGCACGCCGACGAAGATCGATGGCAGCGCGCCCGGAAAGATCACGCGGCGGAACAGTTCGCTGTTGCGCATGCCGTAGATGCGGCCCATCTCGATCAGCTGCGGATCGACCGTGCGAATGCCGTGCAGCGTGTTGAGATAGATAGGGAAGAATACGCCAAGCGCGACCAGGAACAGCTTGGCCGATTCATCGATGCCGAACCACAGGATCACCAGCGGGATCAGCGCCAGATGCGGCACGTTGCGCACCATCTGCAGCGTCGTATCCGTGAGCTTGCTGCTGAGCTGGGACAGACCGTTGGCCAGACCGAAGGCAAAGCCGATGCTGCCGCCGATCAGGAAGCCGACGGAAGCACGCCAGAACGACACCCAGATATTCTGGGCGAGTTCACCCGAGATCAGCAGCTTCCACCCGGCCAAGGCGACATCGGTCGGCGCCGGCATCACCCGCGCCGGCACGTAACCGGTCACGCAAGCGGCCTGCCAGACGAGCAGGATAACCAGTGGCACGATCCACTGAGTCAGACCATCGATGCGCGGCAGGCGAAAGCTGCGAACGCGGGGAAGAATTTCAACAATGCTCATGATGGGTGCCTGTCGGAATTACGAGGCGCTCTGCGCGCGATGCTCATTGGCAACGATTTCACCGACCGGGCCGGTGCGCGTGCGTAGCGATGTGACGTTGTCGTGCTGTTGCAGCGACAGCAGCGGAAAGACGAGCTCGGCGAAGCGATAGGCCTCCTCTAGATGCGGATAGCCGGACATGATGAATGTATCGACGCCGACGTCCTGATATTCCTTGATGCGCGCCGCCACCGTCTGCGCATCACCAACCAGCGCCGTACCGGCGCCACCACGTACGAGGCCGACACCGGCCCAGAGGTTCGGGCTGATTTCGAGCTTGTCGCGACGTCCGCCATGCAGCTGCATCATGCGCTGCTGGCCGACGGAGTCCTGCCGCGCCAATGTCTTCTGCGCGTTGGCAATGACGTCGTCGGTGACGTATTGAATGAGTTCGTCGGCAGCCTTCCATGCGGCTTCGTTGGTCTCGCGCACGACCACATGAAGACGGATACCGAAAGACAGCTTGCGACCGCGCTTTTCGGCAGCAGCCTTGACGCGCGCAACCTTCTCGGCGACCAGCGTCGGCGGTTCGCCCCAGGTGAGATATTTGTCGACGGTGTCCACCGCGACATCGATGCCGGCATCCGATGAGCCGCCGAAATAGAGCGGCGGGCGCGGCGACTGCACCGGCGGGAATATCAGGCGACCGTCTTCAATCTGGATATGCTTGCCCTGGACATTGACGGTCTTGCCGGCCAGCAGGTCGTTATAGACGTTGAGGAATTCGCGGGTGACGGCATAGCGCTCGTCATGCGGCAGGAAAATGCCGTCGCCCTTGTTCTCGACGGGATCGCCGCCAGTCACGACATTGATCAGGAGGCGACCGTTGGTGACACGGTCTAGCGTTGCAGTCATGCGCGCGGCGACGCTCGGCGATTGCAGGCCCGGCCGGACGGCCACGAGATAGCGAAGCTGTTCGGTCCACGGGGCCACAGCGGATGCAACCACCCATGAATCCTCGCAGCTGCGCCCCGTAGGCAGCAGCACGCCGAAATAGCCCAGCTGATCGGCGGCCTGCGCGATCTGACGGAGATATTTGAAGTCGATGTCGCGCGCACCATGGGTCGATGCCAAATAGCGTCCATCGCCGTGGGTCGGCAGGAACCAGAGAACATTGGCTTTGGATGGATTACTCATCGGCGACGTCTCTCTCGCATCGGGCGACCATTGCGGCATCGCGAGAGGATGGTGTCATGACATAAGTCTGTCGAGTGGCCTGGGAAAATAGCGACGCGCGCACTGTGACTTACGTCAATGACGAGGCGTTCCTTTCAAACTTCCGGGCATATGCAGCGCATTTTTCTCCACCAATCCTGCATCCCGCAGCGATCACAACCGCGTGGGTCGGAATGCAAAAGCCCGACCGGCGATCAGCGCGACTGAGTGGAGAATTTCATGCTGAGATCGCGGCGTGTGACACTCAGATTGTTTTGCTCAAAGACTCATCATGAGAATGATCGTACAGGCTGTCATCGAGCAATCTGGCGCTTTCGCCGCCGTCATTGACGCTTTGTTAATGACGTCAGCACCGCTACCGCTCCAAATCGTGCGGCATTTACACAACTACCCGCGTTTTGCGAACCGATTTAACCAAATCGACAAGGCGTTTTGCGAGGCTCGGCCACCATGCAGAACGCATCCGCCCCAGGCTCGTCGGCCTCTCCAATGGACAGCGACCGCCCGACCGCAACCTCTTCGACCGAGGCTGCTACCGGATTCGTGGATAGCGATGCCGCACGCGAATTGGAGATGCTGCGCGAGATCGTACGCATGCTACCGGCCTCCGTCACTGTGCAAGACGATCAGGGCGACTTTCTGCTGGTGAATGATGCCGCGGCAATCCAGTTCAATGCATCGGCAGACCAATTCAACAGACCCGATCCGCAATCGCATTTTCTGGTGCAAGCACTGACGCATCGACGAACGACTGCACTCGACCTGCTGCAGTCCGGCCGCTCCGCGGTGTTCGAGGAACGCGTCAATTCCGAACGCGACAGGCGCGTGTTCCTGACCACGCATCGTCCGGCGCGTATCGGTGATCGTAGCGTGCTACTGTCCAGCGCCACCGATGTGAGCCGGCAGAAAGAGATGGAAGAGGAGTTGTTTCGTCGCGCCTATTACGACGAGCTGACCGATCTGCCGACGCGGCGCGTGATCGAGAAACATGTCGGCGACATCATAGGCCATTCCGGCGAGACATCGCATTTCGCGCTGGCCTTCCTCGACATCGACAATTTCAAGCACATCAACGACTATTACGGTCACAGCGTCGGTGATGCGCTGCTGGTGCAGTTCGCCAAGCGACTGGCGCTCGACCTGCGCGGCACCGACATGCTGTCGCGGATTTCCGGTGACGAATTCCTGCTGCTGCTGAACCCGATCCAGAGCCAGCAGGAGGTCGCCGAATATCTGGAGCTGCTGGTACAGCGGCTGCGCGCTCCGTTTTTCATCGACGGCTCCGAAGTATTCGCCTCCGCATCGATCGGTGTCAGCCTCTATCCCGAACACGGCCGCAACTACGACGCGCTGCATCAGAACGCCGATATCGCGATGTATCGCGTGAAGAATGAGACCAAGGGCGCTGCGGTGTTCTTCGACTCCAGCATGGAGAGCGAGGCGCTGACCCGCATGGCTACCGAACAGTCATTGCGGCTAGCGATTCTCGACAAGCGGTTCTGCTGCGCGTTTCAACCGAAGGTCGATATCCGCAGCCTGGAGATCAAGGGTATCGAGGCCCTGGTGCGCCTGCGTAACGACGATGGCGTGATCCAGGCACCCAGCACCTTCATCAATCTGGCGGTCGAACTTGGCCTGATTGATGAGCTCACGCATCTGGTGCTCGCCGAGATCATGAAGTCGATCGACCAGATCGACGAGACCTTCGGCGCCACCGCCAGTATCAGCATCAACGTCGCCGCCAAACAGGCCGGGAATCCGGAATTCATGCGCGCCTTTGCAACGGCGATCGAGGAGACCGGCTGCCCGACGCGCTTCATGGTCGAAGTGACCGAAGACGCATTCGTCGCCAAGACGCATTTCCAGGACGACATCCTGCCGATGTTCCGCGCGCTTGGCGTCGGCATCTCCATCGACGATTTCGGCGTCGGCTATTCGTCGCTGTCGGCGCTGGCCGATATCACCGCCGACGAGATCAAGATCGACCGATCCTTTATTACGGACATCCACAAGCGCCCGCGCAGCCAGGGCATCCTCCGCGCCATCGAGTCGCTCAGCGAGGCGCTGGGCATGACCGTGATCGCCGAAGGCGTCGAGACCTTCGAGGAACTGGCCTATCTTCAGGCCGCGACCAAGATCCGCTATGCGCAGGGTTATTATTTCTCCAAGCCGATTTTTCTGGAAGAACTGCAGCCACAGGCACGCACCAGTAGCGACCTGCGCGGCGCATCATCGGCTCGCCCGGCACCAGATGCCCGCCCCGCCTATTCCCGCTCCGGCGGCCGGGGTTATTGAGGCACCGCCCTCTCCCCGTCATTGTCATCCCGTAACCACATCCCATCTGTTAAGGGACTGAAAACCACGCGCTACGCATCACCAGGGAGCCACCATGCCCGTCGTCCCGCTGTTTCTGAATATCCTCTGGATCGTGTTCGGCGGATTGGGAATGGCGGTCGGCTGGCTGATCGCGGCCGTTGTCATGGCCATCACCATCATCGGCCTGCCCTGGGCCCGCGCCGCCTTCAATATCGCCGCCTATACGCTGCTGCCGTTCGGCCAGCGCGCCGTTGACCGCGAGGCCGTCACCGGCCGCGGCGACATCGGCACGGGTGTGTTCGGCCTGATCGGCAATGTGATCTGGCTGGGGCTGGCCGGCTGGTGGCTGGCGATCGGCCATCTCCTGGCGGCGCTGGCCCTGGCGATCACCATCGTCGGCATTCCCTTTGCCTGGGCACATCTGAAGCTCGCCGGCATCGCGCTATGGCCGATCGGCAAGGTCATCGTACCGGCCTAACGCGCATTGCGTTGAACAAATTCAAATTTTCTCGTTAAGAGTGCGCCGCGCATACGCGTGATTAACTATTTCGCTCAATGGTGAAACGAGGTGGGCCTCGGGCGCCGGAGTGATTATGCGTAAGCTTCCTTTTTTGATCGTTGCAGGTTCTTTCACGGCGGTTGTCGCCGCGGGCGCTGGCGCCTGGCATTTCTTCGGGCCCGCCGGCGCTCAGACCAGCGCGAAAGCGGATAAAGGCGAGCTCACCACCGCCTCGATCGACACGCGCGCGCCGAAGTCGAATTCGGCCGCACCGACCGAACCGCCGCCGCGTGTGCAGGCTGTCGCAGCCGCACCGGCCGCCACGCCGATGCCCGCCGCTCCGGCCATGGAAAAACGCCCGGCCATCGCCAAGCCCGTCTGCAACAATCCGAACGCGCTTGGCGTGTCACGCACCGTACAGATCGACACCACCGGTGGCCCCGGCCTCGGTATGTCGCAATATCGCGACTATGACTTCCTGCAGCCCGGCGAAGTCGTGCTGACCTTCGATGATGGCCCGTGGCCGGTGACGACGCCCGCCGTGCTGGCGGCGCTCAGCGCGCAATGCGTTCAGGCCGTGTTCTTCCCGATTGGTAAGCATGCCACCTGGCATCCTGCGGTGTTGAAGCAGGTGATCGCGGCTGGCCATTCGGTCGGTACCCATACCTGGTCGCACCAGAATCTGGCGACCAAGGCCCCGCAGGAAGCCAAGGACGAGATCGAGCGCGGCATCAGCGCCATCACGCTGATGGCCGGCCAGCCGCTGTCACCCTTCTTCCGTTTCCCGCAGCTGCGCCAGAATGCGGAGCTGAAGGCCTATCTCGCCGAACGCAACATCGCCGCCTTCTCCATCGACATCGATTCCGAGGATTTCCGCATCCACAATGCCGGCAAGCTCGTCGCTTCGGTGATGGAAAAGCTGAAAAAGAAGGGCAAGGGCATCATCCTGATGCACGACCTGCACAAGTGGTCTGCGGCTGCCGTGCCGGACCTGCTCGCCCAGCTCAAGGCCGGCGGCTACAAGGTCGTGCATATCCGCGCCAAGGACACGCTGCCGACCATCGCAAGCTACGACGCCGCCATCGCCGCCGAACTGCAGCCGGTGAAAACCAGCAATGCGCGCCCGATTTCCAACGTGATCCAGACGGTCGACTAACACCTGATCCACTCGGGTTGAACCCAATCGAGACCGGGGCGGCACCGCTGCCCCGGCCTTTTTGTGTTTCGTGGCAAGGCGCGCGGCGAAACAAAACGATCCCCCGACGAAACCATTATCCACCTCGACGCAGACCGCCTGAAACCGGGCATGGTTATCCATCTGTCCAACGAAGCGGCACACAGCGCCGCCCAACAGGGACAGTCAGATGCGCATCATCGGTTTCATCGTCGCCTTCTCGTTCGCCTTTGCCGGCCCGTCATTCTCCGGCACCGCGATGAACGACCTGCCGGGTATCGGCACCTTTTCCTACAACGGCGCGCAGATCGCCCCAGATACGGCGACCGCGAAATTCGCCTATCTGACGCTCACGCGTCGCGCCTGATCGCATCCCCTCCCCTCCGACATCCCCAGACACAGAAAGCCATCACCATGACCTCATTCAGCGCAAATCTGATCGGACACACGCTCAAGGTCGCCACTGTCGGCGCAATCCTGATGCTGTCGGCGACGGCGAGCCAAGCCCAGTCGGCGAGCCCTTTTGTCGGCTTTGACGGATCGTGGAGCGGCAGCGGCACCGTGTCGCTGTCGGATGGCTCCTCGGAGCAGATCCGTTGCCGCGCCACTTACAATGTCGTTGGCGGGACCGCGCTGAAACAGTCCCTCCGCTGCGCCAGCGACAGCTACAAGTTCGAACTCAGCAGCGATGTGAAGAGCCAGGGTAATCAGGTGACCGGCACCTGGGGCGAAGCCAGCCGCAATATCTTCGGCAATCTGCAGGGCAGCGCCGGCGGTGGCCAGATCGATGTCTTCGTCGAGGCCGCCGGCTTCGCCGCCAACCTGACGCTGACGACGAAGGGCAACAAGCAGCTGGTCTCGATCAGCTCCAAGGGTCAGATCCGCGACGTCTCGATCAATATGATCCGGAGCTGAGGCAGAACCTATGCGGCTTGATGCTGGCGACCCACGGCATCAAGCTCACTGCCTGACACGAGTGTTTTGATGCCCGGTTGCCGCCTGCGCCTGATCACGCGAAGCAGTGGGTTTTCAATTGTGAGATGCACGATGATGCCCGCGCCGCCGGCTATGGCGACATAACACAGCATCATCATTGTCGATGCTTCGGGCGTCGGCAGCTGAAGCCATCGCTCATTACCTGTTTTCATGACGTCGAAAACGATCGGATGCGTGAGATAGATGGCGTAGGACGCATTGCCGATCAGAATAAGCGGCTGCCAGGTTATGGCACCGCCGGCATATTCGACAAACAGCGCACTGGCGACAATCACAACCGGCGCGGCTGCGGCGAGCGCCATATAAACCGACGGCGTGACACTGTTTGCCCATAGCGGTCCCACGAATTGCGACCCATAGCAGAGTGTGACGAGTGCGGCGCCGATCCAGACAATGGAGCGTTGTGGTGAAGCGGGAGCAAAAACCCGCAACGCATAGAAGATCGCGATCCCGGCGATGAAGAACTTCGTATAGTCGAAGGACAGATAGTGGCAGGCAGCCGCCGTGCAGACGGCGGCCGCGGCATAGTTCAACGCCACCAGGCATCCGACAACGATCAGCGGCGCCAGACGGCGGCTGATCACAAGCGCGGCTGCGAAGATCAGATAAAAATACACCTCGTAGTTCAGCGACCAACCGACATTCAGGATCGGATATTTGTCTCCGATCGGCGCGAACATCAGGCTGCGGCCGACATAGGCCCAGAGCGGCTCGGCCGAACGGCCATCCAACGGCTTTGCCCATGTTGCTGCCTCAAGCAGCGCAGATCCGAACATCACGACAAGAAGCACGGCTGTGCACAGCCAATAGAGCGGTGCGATCCGCTCCAAGCGCTTGGCGAGAAAATCGTCATCACCCTTCCGGGTGATGAAACACATGATGAAGCCGGAGATGACGAAGAAGGTGGAGACCCCGAAGAATTCGGTGTGCCAATCGCCCGCGAACTTGTAGCCGGTGTGGAAGAACACCACACCAAGGGCAGCTACGCCGCGCAACACCTGCAGATTTGACAGCATGGGGCTCCCTCGACCGCCCGTCGCGGTCGGGGGCAAACCTCTGGCAGAGACGAGAGTTCCGCCGATCCGGAACTCTTGCGGGACAAAGAAGGCGGCGAGGTGACGCCAGTGGTCAGAAGCCGTAAAGCCGTGCGGGATTGTCGACGAGGATTGTCTTGCGAAGTGCCGCGTCGGGCGCCCACACCGCGAGCTGGTTCAGCAGGCGGCCGTCGTCAATCTGAAAGAGCGGCGTGACCTCGGTCGGCTTCCTGCCAGCCGGCGTCACCGAATCCGGATGCGGCCAGTCGGTGCCCCAGATGATCCGCTCCGGATTGGCGGCGATCAGCGCCTTCGCCAGCGGTGCGACGTCCGGGTAATCCGGCCCTTGCGTCGAAGCGCGATAGGCGCCGGAAATCTTCACATAGGCCTTGCCGGTTTTGACGAGGTCGAGCAGGTCCGCAAAGCCCGGCTGATCCAGCCCGAGCCTGGCTTCCGCGCCACCGAAATGATCGAACACCAGCGGCATCGGCGCACTGGCAACAACCTCCTTGATCGCAGATACCAACGGCAGATTGGTGAACATCTGGATGTGCCAGCCGCGCGTCTTCATCCGCTCGATCGCGCCCTGGAGACGCTGCTTGCCGATGGCGGGGTCGCTCACGCCGCTGGTCGCAAGATTGATCCGCATGCCGCGAATGCCCGCGGCCGTCATGACGTCGAGCTCGCTCTCCGGTGTCTTGTCATCGATGACCGCAACGCCGCGCGCATCGTTGCCGCGTGCCTTCATGCCGAACAGGGTCGCCGAATTATCGGTGCCATAGATGCTGGGCGTGACGATCACGACACGCTTGACGCCGAGTGCCTTGTGCAGCGCCGCCATTTCCTCCGGCGACGCCAGTTCCGGCGTGTAGACGCGGCCTGCAAAGAACGGGAATTTTTCGGGATCGCCATGAATATGGGTGTGACAGTCGCAGGCGTCTGCAGGCACCTGGAAATTCACCGGCGTCGCCGGCTGCGCGGCCTTGCCAACCGCAAATCTGTTGCTGAGCACGACAGCCCCCGCGATTGAAGAGAGCAGAACACCGCGTCTTGTGAGCATTGGTTCCTCCCTGAGGTCGTGACGCCATTTTGGGCCGGCGTTCACTTGATTGAGGCCAACGTGATCGTTTCGCGATCCATGTCAAGTGTGCTTCCACATGCTGCAAAGCGAAGACGACGGGGATCGCGCTCCTGCTGCACAGCCCGATGCCAAATTGGCTGTGCAGCAGCTCGCTCGCAGTCATGTCACGGTTTGCGGACGGTCACGCGCAGGAACGTCGCCTTCACCGAAGTCGCCGAAGGATCAGAGCTTCTGTTCTGGCTCTCGAAGAGCTTTACAAGCTCGCCCTTCAAGGTGTCGGCGTGACCGTCTTTTTCAGCCGCATCGAAGGCATTCATGGTCGGACCGTAATAGGCCCTGAACTGGTCGACGAACTTTGCGGGCGTTCCGGCAAAGTTGAATTCGTAGGAGTCACGAGCGAATGAGATATTTGGCTTCGGAATGCCGGCCGATGTGAAGCGCTCGACAACATTGTCCTCGACACCCCAGGTCATGGGACTTACGAACCCTTCCGGCGGAGGAGGCGAATAGGACGAGCTGATTTTAAGGATCTGCGCCACCAGAGTGGGATCGTTCGGGATCCAGTTTCCCATCACAATCCGGCCGCCCGGCCGCGTGACGCGAACCATTTCCCTGGCAACATCCGATGGCCTGGGCGCGAACATCGCGCCGAAGATGCTGACAACGAGATCGAAACTGTCGTCCTTGATATCTTTCAGATTCGACGCATCGCCTTCCTGAAAACGACACGTAAGCCCTTCCGCCATCGCGCGCCTGTTGCCAGCCTCCACCAGATTGCGTGCAATATCGACGCCCGTGACATTTGCCCCGGCTTTTGCTGCTGGAAGCGCTGTCGTGCCATCTCCGCATCCAAGATCGAGCACATCACTTCCGCGCGTGACCCCGATCAACGCAACGAGCGCCTCGCCGCTGGCGCGCATCGTCTCCGCGATACGGGTGAAATCGCCTTTCTCCCAAAGAGCCTGGTTCGCATTCATGGGACGTCCTCCGATGTTCAACGCGGGAACGGCCGGCGCCTGGGTCGGTTCGCAGAACGGCGCCTGGGTAGCCGCAGTTATGTCACTCGGCTAGCGTTTCAGGTTCAGCATTCGGGATCGGACGATACCCCGCTGCCAAACACAGCGTGATTGAGCAAATGGGCGAGGTTCCGGGACAATCACGGGCGCAACCTCGTCCCCTCGCCCGCGCGAAATACCCGCCACACCCGCGGCGCGAGCGCTTCTGCGCATCCCGGCACGCTTCGAACGTGTGACCGTCGCCTGAAAGAAGGCGCCGCGCCCTCTAACCGAGCCATTTTCGCCGAATCCAGCCCCGGCCAGCCGTTGCCGCCGCCCGGCCAATCGGCTAAATGGACGCTCAAGCACCCGTAGCTCAGCTGGATAGAGCGTTGCCCTCCGAAGGCAAAGGTCACACGTTCGAATCGTGTCGGGTGCGCCAGATCTTGCCGCGCCGCGCTAGGCGGCCTTTGCGGGGTTAAGCCCAACGGATTGCGCTCAGAGCTTTGCCTCCGTTAAGCCGTTCGACCATCAGCACGCAGCGTCTCGTCGATGACATAATCGACCATCGCGTCCTGCAGATGATATTTGCGAACATGCTCGCGCAGATCCAGTGCCATCTGGCGCAGATGCGGCTTGTCGCTCAGTCCGCGCTCGATCACGGCCGACAGACTGCCCGGGGTTACGTCGTACAACAGAACATGCTCGTGTTCTCGAACGGGCGCGTGACGCTCGACCGTCGGATAGTTGAGAACCGGCACCGTCAGGCATTGCGCCGCCTCGGCGGTTCGATAGCACTCCCAGCTATAGCCCGACGGCGACCAGGCCAGCCATGCGCTCGAAAGCCGCCGCAGGAACTCGTCGTGCGGTAGCCTCTCATGCGGAATATCGACCTTGAGACCCTTGCTTCTCAACGCCTCGAGTTCTGAAAGACCGACACGGCGCACCCACGAATTTTCCGCAACCTCGCCAACGAAAAACACGTCAGATGTCTTTTCCGGAGGTTCGCTATCGGTATCGATCCTTGTTGCAGGAAGCGAAATGGGGCGGATCTTCGCCAGACGTTCGTTCCAGCGCCGATTGCGCCGTATGCGCCGCGTCGGAAGTGCCGGATGGGCCGAGTGGCAGAGAATGTGCCACCGATCGACGGGAAGCTCGCGTTTAAAAGCCGCGGTAGCCTTGTCGAGCAGAAAAAAGTTATGCGAGCCGACGATGAAGGCGTCGTTCATATCCAGAACGGCGATCGGCACGGGAGGCTTCACGAATCGTAGCCAGGAGACGCCGAACACTCTTGTCATCGCGGATAGCGGGCGAAGCGGCTGCCGGAAGAAAGCGCGTAGCCAGTAGCGCGGATGCCACGCCGGGCGTAGTGGCATATAGACGATGATCAGGTCGTATTTCCCGCGTCGCGCCTCACGCATCGCCTTGATGAATCGCCAGGGCGTGCAGTCGGCGAAGCCTTTCGCCGCTCGCCCGCGAGGGATCGGACGTTCCCCCGTCCAAAGCACATCGGTCTCTTCGGGATAGATATCCTTGCAGTAGTGCCAGGAGCCTAATTCGAGGATTCTCGGTCTGGTTCTATTTGGGCTTTCTGCCGTCGCACTCACCGATGGAATTCCTTAACAGACGAGGCCAGCTCACAGGAGTTGCAATCGAACGGGTAGCGCCATCACGGATTGATGCGCGACACGACATGAATGCAACAAAAAAGCGCGTCTGACGAGGGCGAAGAAGGCTGCAACATGCCCGTTTGCAAGCGTTTTTGACGAGCCGGCCTCAAGGCGCCTTTTAGCCTCGCCCAGATCCGACACCCTTCATCCGCTTGCTGCACCGGCTGCAGTTTTCACAACAACTCGGCGTGGACCGCCCCTCAACCTGTTGAAGATCGCCGGGCATTCCAATTTTCACTTTCCGCACCCGGCGACCGTTGACGCTGCAGGATCAGTCGATGAGCGCCCCCGCGCCATCACCCATATTCCATGTCGTCAACTGGGCGCACCACGCGCTGTAGCCACATCCTCTACAGGACATGATGAAGCATAACATCCTGAGCGCGCGGCGGAGTGGATCCATACCTTGGTTGGTCATGAAGCTGATCACATATCAGGGTGGACAAGGCCGAGCGTCGGCACCTCAGATAACCGAACGGTCAGTGCTGAAGGACAGGCGCCACACAAGACAACCAACGTCGAGCGAACGCCACAGGCAGAGCCCATGCCGCAATGCGGCGGGAGCACCATGCCGGTCCTCTTTCAGATCGATCCACTCCAACGACCTTCGTGACAGAAGGTCGTCAACAAGGGACTCGTGTTGAATGGATCGAATTTGACAATTCGCAACGTGACTCAGTCGGCAGTGCCTTGTGGCTCGGGCGGCTCCTGATCAGGCGCATCACCAAGCGCCTTTCCCCGGGCGAGACTCCGTTCTTCCTGCACCCTGATATTGTGCATCAGAGCTGTGAGGCGACGGCCGGTGATGGGCTGACCATCACCCTGGGTAACGCCCTGCGCAGCAAGGCCCGCAGCAATCTCGGTCCACGTCGCGCCGTCTTCACGGTGCATCCGTTCCAGTTCCCGAAGGTTCTTTCGAATAATTTCAGTCGCGCCAGATTTGATCTTGCCGATCGGCGAATCCTGCCGTTCGGCTTTCAACAATTTCACGTAATCGCGAAGGCTTTTGAGATCGATATCCATGGCCACGGCAATAGTGTCGGTTTCTTAAAACGCCACTTCATCAACCGATGAATAGCCCCTATCGATCTATTATCAAGATTTACGGCATTTAACTCAATGCGCGGATTTACCGATTTGATCTGATAGACTTTGGAGTGAGGCAGCTCGACTCATCTATATTTTTACGAATCAATTTCAATATTCTTTGGGTCGACTTTAATTTGATTGTCGCGCATCTCATTGATCGTGCGTGCGCCATTCTCCATTCTTCGATCAAATCGCCACCCCGTGACGGTCGTGAGATGAGCGGCTAGATCTCGTGACCACACGAAGACCACACCGATAACTACACAACTCCTATGCGCCCTTGTGCACGACATATCGGTGCGGACCGCACCCGATCATCGTTCGAACGATCTGCATCGTCGTGCGATGAAGATCGACCGTCGGTTGATCGTTTGCGCACACATCTATCTCGACGGCTTCGCGCAAGCTTCGCTTGTTACGCCGCTCTTACGATTTGATTGCCACTGCAGACAGTCATGACCAATGCAAAGATCAGCATGACGATGTCCAAGAAACCGTCGGATTCACAGTCGACCGCTGTGGAAAACGGCAGCCTGTTTCGTGAGCAATCACCGAATTCACACTCCACGCCAAAACCTCACATCGCTGCTGCCGCCGCGATCGACGAGCTTCTCGCCAGCGAGGCGCGGGCAAATATGCAACGCGCTCGCATTTCCACCCGCGAAGAGCCGATCAAGGCAAAGGTGCGCTTCACTGTGCCGCCCGCCCGTATTGTCGCAAGACCGTTACAATCGCCGGCATGGAAAGCTCCATTCTTCTCCCTGGCGATGGTCGTCGGCCTGTCAACGCTCGTTTCCGCTGGCGCGATTGCCTATCTGCTCCTGCGGCCGATGACATCTTCAGCCGTATCTGATGCGGATCTTCGCAGCATTCGCGATTCCGTCGCGCAGCTACGACGGCAAGTTGCGGAGATGACCGGCGATGTGGCGAGCAGTCGCGCTGCCGCTGAAGCTGCCCGTACGCAGGCCGCCGAACAGGCAAGCCGCGCACAAGATCGCGCCGACCGCGAACAAACCGCTCTGGCTGCGAAATTTGCACGCATTGCCGATGAGAAAGCACAAGCGGTACAGGTCGCAGCCACGCTGGCGAATACTCCCGATATCACCGGCACGGTGCAGCCTCAGGCGCAACGGCCAGCAAGTACGTCACGCGAAGTTATTCCCGGCTGGCACGTGCGCCGCGCCTATGATGGCGTCGCAGTGCTCGAGGGAAAGACCGGCGTGATTGAGGTCGTGCCGGGGCAGGATGTCCCTGCTCTCGGGCGGATCCAGGAAATCAAGAACGAAAACAACCGCTGGCAGGTTCTGACCAGCAGAGGCGTCATCCTTTCAGGTCGCTGAATTGATGCCTCGATCTGACTGATCGATACTAACGGCCACGCACAGGCAGGATGCTCGTGACACGCTGGATGACTACCAAGGACGACGCCGACAAGATCGGCAACTTCGGATTCGTATCGAGCGATCCGAGCGCCCTATATGGCACGCTCTTGAGAGCGGATATCAGTATTGGCCGATACCGACTGATATCGGACCCACGCAATCGCATGTTGCTGCCCTGCACATGACGAACAGACTCTCGCTCCATATGCCCGCGCACGACAATCAATGCGTTTTGCCGTGTGGTACTGCACTGGTTCAAACCGGTGAAGTCGCGATTGCATCTATGCCGGCACGCTGTGAGATAGTTGGGTGCAAAAAGGGTCCGACAAAATCGTCGCACCTTATGAATTATCCACTTGTTAGTTTGCTTCAACTGCATGGTTTGCAAGCACGACTCTTTGCAAATTTGTGCACCTCGACTACTTGATGATGCGGTATCATCTTGATGATCAGTATGCCGATTCGCGTGTGTGATAACTCGGGCAAGTCCAGCCGATCAAAGCGCCAGATATCGACGATACGGCACGCGATCGGCCACTCCCCCCGTTTTGACATTAGCGCTGGTTCGGTTCTGCCACCGACCGTGCACGACCATGAGATGTCATGTCGTGTTCACATAGCGAGAGGGAGCTCTCTGAAACTACGGATGAATGCTAGCCGGAGAATGTGAGCTGACCGCATCACAGCATTGGGTATCCCGTAAAAGCGACCGGGCCCCCATTGCAAGTCAGCACACTGCTCAAAGGCCCATCCATCCGCTCAAGTAACTGTTGTGTTGCGTCTTCAAGACAAAAATGGGGCGAGTGCGCCTAATTCGACCCCATAACGATATCAAGGCGAAACACGCAGGGGATTAAAATGTTTGTTGTAATCGATGACCGAGAGGGCGTCACACAAGGCTATGCGGCCGGGTTTGATCGCGAAGGGGTTGTATCGATTGGCTTCACTTCTACAGACTTTCGCGATTGGCTGGAATGTGCCGTTGGTAATGATTTAACTGTCATTCGGGCCTTTCTGCTGGGCGATTGTCCGGATCGGACGAGCATCCCGTCCAGTATCCGCAACAGGTCACGGGCGCCGATCATTGCGCTCAACAGCCTGAAGCACCTCAAGCAGACCATTGAGTTGTTCGAAGCTGGCGTCGATGACGTCGTTCACGCACCGGTCCACGTCCGCGAGATCATGGCACGAACGGCAGTTATTCGCCGCCGCACCATCGATCAGCATGAACCGGCACAAACGAGCGTGATTCGTGTCTTTCTCGATGGCCGCGACCCGGAGGTCGCCGGTCGCACTTTGATTCTGCCACGACGCGAACTACGTATTCTCGAACACCTGGTCGGGCATCAAGGCAAATGGCTGACGAAGACCCAGCTCTTCAACGCCATCTACGGTCTGTTCGATGCCAGCTTCGATGAGAATGTGATCGAAAGCCATGTGAGCAAGCTCCGCAAGAAGCTACGCGATCATCTCGGCTTCGACCCGATCGAATCGAAGCGTTATATGGGTTACCGGCTGGACGATCTGAAGTCTCGTCCCGCTAACGAAGCGCCTGTTTCAAAGGCGAACTAAGGCTCACGCCTTACGCGCAAGAGGACGCCGACCACGGCGTTGGCGTCCACCGCCGCCTCGAACTGCTGTGCAAGACACAGAGCTTCTTATGCAACTCGAAGTACCACACATCCACCACGCCAGATCATCGAACATCACCGTACCACAGCGATGACCACTCGCTGTAGTCTCAGCGGCGAATCTGATCCTTCGACACATAGTTGAAATCCTGCACCAAGACTTCCTGCAGCGCCTCCGTCTGCAGACGCTTGTTGACCTGCGCGCGCACCGTCTGTGCGAATTGTGTGAGGTCGTAACGACCGAGATTCTTGAAATCGAGCTTCTGGTCGCCATAGATCATACGGAATGCTTCATCGACGACGAACGGCTCCGGCGGCACCGGCAGCTGACGCAGGACTTTGGCGTTGGCAGTGAAGACGAGCTGGGTGACGATATAGCCCTGAACGCTGCCGTCGGCGATCATCGGCACATTGATCACCTTGACCTTTTCATAAACCAGACCTTCAGGTTGGTCCTGCTTCGCGGGCAATGCGGCCGCAGTCTCCTTCCAGTAGGAGATCCCGAAACTGGTACCCACAGTGACGAGGCAGGCCCAAATGCCCGTGATCAGCAGCTTCATCATTTGCGCTTGCCTGCGATCGCCAGGGAATAGGTGCCGTCCGATTCAACCTCCTGGATCGAACGCGCGATAATGGCCGAGACCTCACGCACCGCATCGAGATGGATCTGTAACGCCGCTTGATTACGGATCAGGCTGGCGCGCAACAGTGTGAGTTGCGGCGCGACACGCGGATCGTTCTTGATGTCATGAGTCAGCCGCATCGCGCGAGTCAGCTCGAGCAGACCACGGTTCTTGCGCTGGCTGAAGCCGTCGAAGTCCACTACGGCGCGAACCTCAAGCTTCTCCGTCTCTTCGTCGATGGTTGCTTTCAACCGATCAATCGCGGTCAGCGCGCTGCTTTGGGTGCCGAGCCATTGGCCAGGCGTATCGTCCGCCTCGCCGAAAATGGGGGCTTCCTGCGCTGCCGATTCAGGAAGGTCGGTCTCAGGCAAGGCCAGAGCCTGCGCCTCGACGGGGATGACTGAGGTCTGCTGTTCGATCTGTTCCATGTCGATCTCTACTGTCATGGCCGGAATCGGCCGTTAGCCTTCGGAAGTTGGAGCCGATGTCGGGCGCGATTTGGCCAGTTGCTTGGCGATGCCGACGCCGTTGCCCTTGGCCATTTCATTGCCGATCTGCTCGGCGAGCATCGAACGCCAGATATTGCCGGCGGTGCCCTTGCCGAATACATCCTCGGCGTCCTTCGGCAGCATCGTTTCCACGAACATCTGCAGCACGAAGGCTTCGAACTTGCGGTAGACCGGATTGCTTCCCTCAGCCTTCCGGATGATCGGCGTTGACGCTATCTCTCCGCCGCTGACGGGGGCAGACTTCGCACTCTGGGCGGCCTGCCCTGCGGCAAACTCGTCGGCGACCGCAGATGCGAAGTTCGCCTCGCCCGCCGGCGCCATACGCTCGAGCCTCGTTGCCGCGACACGTTGAGCGGCCGGATCCGCCGCCTTCATGACATCCGCGATCAGATCGTTCGATACCGGGGCGACTGTCATGACATACCCTGCGCAACTGTCAGAATTCCCATCGGTCTATGCTCCCTCGATCGACCGCCGTGCGGCCTTGTCGATCTCGTCGTCCAGAACCCGCTTTTCGTCGGCCCGGACCGTGCGTCCGACCGCCGACTTCACCATCTTCAGCGCATGTTTCAGCTTGCGGCCTTCGTCGCGTGCATGCGCCGCCAGTCTTTCCCTGGTCTTGGCTACGACGCCTTGCTCGATGCTGGCGGCGCGCAAACTCTGGCTTGCCGTCTGCACGGCGAGGTCCGGAAGCTTGCTCTCATCATTGAACCCTTCGAGAATGAGGCGCTGCTTCTCCTCGAGCTGGTTCTCCCGTGCCTGGCATTCCATCAGCTGCCACTCGGCAATCCGGTGCAGCCTGGCCTGCACGGCGGCGATACGGCGGATCTTGTGGTCGCGCTTCTGCATGGTTCGTCACCCGGACAGCCAGGATGCGAAAGCGATGCTGAATTGCAGCACCATTTCGCGGCCCGTGAGATAGAGCAGCAACAGACCGCCAGTGAGTACAAAGGGAATCGAGATAAAGTAGACGGGAATGCTTGGCGTCAGTTTATTGGCGAGACCAACCGCGAAATTGACGATGACAGCATAGACGACGAAGGGACTGGCGACCCGGAGCGCCAGCGTAAAGGCCATGGAGAGATGATCTACGAGTTGCGTCAACCCGCCCTCGGCGCTGATCCCGGTTGCCGGCAACCAGATCTGATAGGACCCGACCAGGCCGCGCAACAATTCCCAATGCTGGTCGGTTACAAAGAAGACCACCGTCGCAGTCAGCGTGATCAGCGGCACCAGCGCTGGCACATGCTCGCCATCGTCGGCGACACCAGGGAGGGTCAGACCGATCCCCGACGCGACGAATGTAGCCATCGTTTCCAGCGCCGCGAAGAACATCCGTGCAGTGAGTCCAATGACCAGGCCCACCATCAGCTCGGACATGATCAGGCGGAGGAGATCCGGCGCCGTCGCCGCTTCCACAGCAGGCCGGACCGTAGACTCCAGCAGAGGTGTGAGCATCAAGGTGACGCTGATGGCGAGGAACAACCGGATCTGTGTCGGGATATTGACGCGGGAATAGCCCGGCGCCACCATCATGCAAGTTCCGATACGGCAAAAGATCAGGAACGTGGCTAGAATGGAGACGGAGCTGCTTGCGATCAAGACACAGCTCCGAGCGACATCACCTCGGCCCCCCGTGCGATCTCCACATGCGACAGCACCGGCAGCGTGGGGAACATACGTTCGGTGATCATGCGCACATAGGGGCGGACATCGGGCGGCGCCACCAACACCGCAGTGTCGCCGTTGGCAGCCGCCTTGCGGACCGCAACCGACACGTCATCCGCAAATTGCTCGACCAGCCGCGGATCGGCGTCGAATTCCACGATCTCACCCTTGGCGTCGCGCTTGATGCTTTGATGAAAGGCGAGGTCCCAGCGATTGCCGAGGCGGAGCACCTTGAGCACGCCGTTGTCGGCGAAATCGCCGCAGATCTGCTGCGCAATGCGCATCCGTACGTGCTCGGCCACATGCTCGGACCGACGCACATGCGGCGCGATCTCGGCGATGGCTTCCAGAATGAGATGCAGATTGCGGATCGAGATACGCTCTGCCAGCAGAAGCTTGAACACCGCCTGCAGTCCTGAATAAGAAATCTGCGATGGCACCATATCCTCGATCAGCCGCTTGTATTCGGGATCGAGCCGTTCAATCAGTGCGCGAGTGTCCTTGTAGGTAAGGAGCTGGGCCAGATTGTTGCGGACAACCTCACTGAGATGCGTGAGCAGCACCGAGATATTGTCAGCGATCTTGAATCCATCCTGTTTGACTTCATCAATAAACGTCTCCGGAACCCACATCGCCTTCATCCCGAAAGCGGGTTCGATTGTCTCGTCGCCCGGAACATCCGGCTTCCGATCGCCGTCAAACAACACGAGAGACTCGCCGATACGTAATTCGTGATGGGCCACGACGGTGCCGTAGATCTTGATACGATATGACTTCGGCCCGATGGAGAGGTCATCGGTCAGCTTGATCTCGGGAATGACGAAGCCATATTGGGCAGCGAAACGCCGCCGAACCTTGGCGACGCGATGCGCCAGTTCGCCATGGGCATTCAGCATCTGGATCGCAAGCTGGCTACCGACGCAGAGCTCGATATCGGAGGTCTTGAGCAATTCCTTGACGGAATCCCTGTTCTCGATCTGCGCTTTTTCCTGAACCTGCGCGATACGTGCCTGTTCCAGCTTGGCGCGGGCCGCCTGCTGACGTGGCAGCGAGAAGCTCATAAAGGCCATCGCGCTACCCAGCAGTGCGAATGGCAGGAACGGCAAGCCGGGGAGCAAGCCAAGCGCGAACATCATCATTGCAGCGACTGACTGGGCACGCGGATATTTTCCGAGCTGCTTCAGCACCATCTGCTCGGCAGAGCCGCGGGTACCGCCCTTGGAGACGAGCAGGCCGGCCGAGAGCGACACGATCAGCGCCGGTATCTGCGAGACTAGGCCGTCACCAACCGAGAGCTTGGTGAAGACGTCAGCGGCGCGTGACAACTCCATGCCATGATGAGTGACGCCGATGATGATGCCACCAAAGATGTTGATGGCCGTGATGATCAGGCCGGCAATGGCGTCGCCGCGCACGAATTTCGAGGCACCATCCATGGCGCCGAAGAACGAACTCTCCTCCTCCAGCTCGTGGCGCCGGCGCTGCGCTTCCTTGTCATCGATCAGACCCGCCGACAGGTCGGCGTCGATCGCCATTTGCTTGCCCGGAATGGCGTCAAGCGAAAAACGAGCGCCGACTTCGGCGATACGCGTCGCACCCTTGGTGATCACTACGAAATTCACGGTAACGAGAATTGCAAAGATGATCAGACCGATGACGAAATCACCGCCCATCACGAATTTGGCGAAGCCGGCGACGACATAGCCGGCGGCGTGTTCTCCTTCACCGCCATGCGACAGGATCACGCGTGTGGTCGCGACGTTGAGCGCCAAACGCAGGATGGTGGCGATCAGCAGCACGGTGGGAAATGCCGAAAAATCCAGCGGCCGCTGAATCCACAGCGACACCATCAGGATCAGCGCGGACAACGCGATCGAGAAGGCCAGGCCGAGGTCGATCAGGATCGTCGGAACCGGCAGCACCAGCATCACCAGAATGGTGACGATGCCGAACGCAAAGGCCACGTCCGTGCCGGCCCGCCGTTCGGCCGGCAGGGCTGAAATCATTACGTCGGCCATGGCAATTCTCGCACGAATATCATGGCCGCACTGTGCAGCGCCGACCTTGCGTGAAGATGGTGGAGACGATGGCGGCTAGAAGCCGCGTTCGATCCGACCGTAGAGCACTTCGGTGAAGGCAAAGATGTGGGCTCCCATGAAGGAGCCGGTGACGGCGACCACGATTAACATCACCACGATCTTGGGGATGAAGGTCAGCGTCATTTCCTGTACCTGGGTCAGCGCCTGCAGGAGGGCAATGACGATGCCGACGAACATCGCGGAACCGACCGCCGGGCCGGCGGCAACGATGATGGTCCAGATCGCCTGTTGGGCGATATCGAGGGCGTCGCGCTCGTTCATGGCTCAGCTGATCGTGATGCCGGGCCCGAGCTGGACCTTCGTGCCGTTTTCGAGCGTCGCGACCGCACCGCCCTGGATGATATAGACTTCTTTGATCTTGCCGGTCGTGCTCGTTCCGCTTTCATCCGTGAATGAAGCAGTGCGGCCGATCAGGCCTTCTGCCTGGGTAATCGCGCTGGTCGAAAGCAGCGTGTCGAGCTTTGCATTGGTCTGAACTGCTTGCTCGACCGACGACAGCTGTGCAAGCTGGCTCATATATTCGGTTGAATCGGTCGGATTGGTGGGATCCTGGTTGCGCATCTGCGCGATCAGAAGCTGCAGGAAGCCATTGTAGTCGATCATGTTGGTCGACGACGTCGTTGACGTCGTGTTTGTTGTGGATTTCGCGGTATCTACGCCGTTGACGATCATCTCGCTCTCCCTGGGTTAGGCCACGACCGGCAGCAGCATGTCCGCGCCGATCAGGATCGCCTGTTCGACTTCGAACAGAGCCCGGATCTTCCGCAACGCCTCGTAATAACGTTTAGCCTCGACGAGCTCCTCGATCGCATCGAGGCCCTGCAACAATTCCTTGTTGTCGGCCGCCGCGTAGATCGCGCAGCGCTGATGTCCAAAGACCGCACGCGCCTGTTCGATATCGCCCGGGCTCATCAACATCAGTTGCACAACGAAATAGAGCTGCCGGAGCGGTGTCGTTGCATCGGCGACCTGCATGACCTGGCTTTCCAGCAGGAAGGTCACGTCGTTGATCAGTTCCAGCGTCACCTTGCGGTCGACCCGTAAAACTGCGCCGTTAATATAAATTTTCTCGCCAGATCGCAGCGATATGCACATTGGCTTCTTCATGCCAGCGAATCCCGAATGACGATATTGATCGCAACGAGATCGCTCACGTCCGACAACTGCCCTTCCCGGAGGCGCTCGGCTTCCTTGATGACCCAGAGACCAATCGAAATCAGTTGCGCTCGCAACTGCTCCGGCAGGCCGTTTCGTGGATTCGACAGATCTTGTATGAAGAAGGTCCAGAGATTACGAATATAGAGTAAGGCATCTGTTTCTTCGGATGAAGCAAGCGCTCCGCTCTGGATTTTCTGAAGTAGTTTAATTCCGTGATTGAGCGCTTGTTGTTCCCTGGATCGCGCCTCGCGGCCGCTATCCTCGATTTCCGCGTCGTAACCTGCCAGTGTCATTTCAATCGATAACCTGTTGCTTCATAGATCAGCCCACCTATCAGAGATAATTGAGGATGCTGAGGTTCTGAATTTGCGCGGTCAGCGCATGCGACATCTCCAACTGATTTTTCAGAGAGTTGACCCGGACGGATGCCTCTTCCGGATCGACCACTTCCATAGCGTTGATCTGCTTGTTGACGATGTCGGTCTGCACCTTGAGACGACTGGTAGCATTTGTTGTCTGTTCCTGCGCGGTTCCGAGGCGTGCACCGACACTCGCAAGGTCGGACACCGAACCGCCGACCAGCAGCAGCGCCTTGTCTGTAACGGCCTGGAACGCGCTCTGATTCAGAGTTTCCAGACCAAGCCCGCTGAGCATCGTGTAGGCCATCGCCAGGTTCCGGAATGCCTTGTCATTGGCGCTGGCGGAGGAATCGACGGTTTGTGTCGTAGAGATGCGACTGCGCATGACCTGATCGGATGCCGAAGACCAGTTCGTTCCCCAGGCCGGATCGTCGAATTCGGTCGCAAACGCATTGTCGAGGAAGTTATTCATGGCGGCGGGGGTGATATTTACGGCAGCCACGTCACCGGGCGGAAAACCAAAAGCGGCAGTAAAGGCCGCATCGATCGCCGTCTTGCTGGCCGAACCGGTCTGATAAGGCGTCATCGGCTGTTGCGCCGTGTTGATGCCGGCGAAAAGATATTGCCCGTCCATCGAAACATTGAGCGTCGTAAGAAGCGACTGGAGATTCGACGCCGCCGGCTGGGCGATGATGACGCCGCCATTTGCCGAATTGCGCGCCGCCAGCAGATCCTTCTGGAAGGACTGTGCCGTCTCGATCAATTGCGAAACACGCTCCTGCGTGACGTCCAGGCGGGCACTCACGAGTGCATTGGTATCGACGATTTTCTCCATATCGAGAAGCTCCGCACGCAGGGTCACGTCGCGACCCGTGAGTGCACCAAGACTCCCCCCGACGTCAGCGAGTCTTCCTGTCGTCGCCTCCTTGGTGGCTTTTGAGATCGCCACCTGGCTTTTCGACGCGGAGATGCGCAGGGTGGTCGAGATCGAGTTCGATGAAATGAAATTTGTAGCCATATCGATTACCCCACCGCCATCAGAAGTTCTTTCAGCATGTCGTCGATCGTTGAGATCAGTTTCGACGATGCCGAGAAAGTGCGTTCGACCTGCAACATGAAGGTCATCTCATCATCCATGTTGACGCCATTGACGTTCGACAACGCATCGGCGCTGCGCTCCAGGAGCGTCTGGCTATAGGTGGCGTCGTCGCCGACGCTCTTGCGTTGCGATTCCAGCCAACTCACCGAGGAGCCGGCAAAGTCGATGAGGCTGCCGCTAGGCTTGCCGAGCGCGGCCGGATCATAGGTTCGGGATGCCGCCATGCCATCGACGAGGCCCTGAATGCGGGCGAAGAAACCCGCCTCACCGCCGGCATTGTAGACGTAATTAACGCCATTGATCCCACCATCGCGGATCAGGCTCGGATTGCCGCCAAGGGCCTGATCGACCAAGGCTGTCACCTTGATCGTGCCGGCGAGTCCGGTATTGATCACGCCCGTGGTCGGCATTCCGGGTCCACCGGCATAGGTGAAGAGGCCGGTTTGGTCTGGTCCAGCGGCAGCACTCTGGTCCTTCTCGGCAAAAATCTCGATCACGGCGCGCGCAACTTCGTCGAGCTGATTCTGATAGGTCACCATCTTGTCGTCGCGAAGCGTCGCGAGACCAGCGAGCTTGCCGGAGCCGATCGGCATGATCGCGTTAGCGCCGGTAACGGGAACGCCATCGATGACCACAGCGTTACCCGTTGTGGCGGCCGTGTAGGAATTTGTCGGAGCGAAGGTTACGGAGCGAGCGGTACGCTCGAACAACGTGACCCCGGAATCCGTATAGACAACCATGTCATTGTTTGTGCGGGTGGCAAACGTGATCCCAACCTCCTGGGACAGCTTCGACAGGATACTATCGCGCGTATCAAGGTAGTCGGTGACGTCGGAGCCGGAGATCGTGCCCTTGATGATTGCCGTATTGACCGTCTCGAATTGCGCCAGAAGCTGATTGATATTCCCGACCGACGTCGCCATTTCGGCGTCGGCATCCGCGCGAACAGTCTGCACGGTGTTGGTCGAATCGTTCAGCGATGCGGCAACATTTTTGGCCGCCGTGACGGCGGAATTCGCGAACGTTACGTTATCCGGCGCCGATGCATATTGCTGCAGGGCGCTTTTCAGCTTGGCCAGTTGCGCCGCGGCAGACTGATCGAGCTCGGGGTCGTCGATGGTGACAGCCGCAACCTTCTGCAGACCGTTATAAAGGGCATCCTGCTGTGCGGTGTTCGATACCGCCTTGACGACATTGTTGAACAAGCCGGCGCTGGCGGCCCGCTGAATACCACTGACATAGACACCGCTGCCCGGCTGGGAAACGATCAGAGCATTCTTGCGGGAGTAGCCGTCCTGATGCAGGCCGGCGACGTTGCGCGAGATGACGGAAGACTGGACGCCCGACGCCATAAGCGACGAGCGGGCCGAATTGAGTGCGACCGTAAGTGACATTGGAGACTCCCGTCAGTGATCCGCGCTGTGCGCTAGCGCTTCAGGTTGACGAGTACGTCGAGCAGGTCAGCGCCGGTCTGGAACACCTTGGAATTCGCGGTGTAGCCACGCTGCGACTCGATCATCGCCGTGAGCTCGTTGGCCAGATCGACGTTGGATGCTTCGAGCGCTTCCGGCTTGATGGTACCGAGACCGCTATTGCCCGCGAAATCAACCTGGATGTTGCCGGAGTTGGTGCTGATCGAATAGACATTCCCGACTTCGGGCGAGAGATTGTCGGGACTCGGTACCGTCGCCAGCGGGATCTTGTAGCTCGCGATTCGCGTGCCGTCGTCGAAGATCGAATACATGGTGCCGTCTGAGCTCACCTCCACACGGTCGAGCGCGCTCGGCGCGTTGCCGTTGGTCGTGGCCTTTAACTGGAACTCGTCCGCGACCTGCGTCATACTCGACATATCGAAAGTGACGGGCGAGCCGCCCGGGATCGTGAAGGCCATCGAGGTCGGGCTCGCGGCAGCGAGGCGGCCCTTGCCGGTGGCGCTGACGTCGAAGGTAAATGTCTGGGTGGTGCCCAGCTGCGACCCGGCTGCATAGGGGAAGCCGCCGCCTGCTGCCGCGCCTGCGCTGTTGTAGATCTGCACATCCCATGTATTGGCGGCTGTCTTGAACATATACATGTCAAGTTTCACCGCATTTCCAATATTATCGTAGGTGATGACCGACGTTTTCGACGTAAAGTTCGGCGGTCCGGCGCTGATCGCAGCATTGGAATCCAGGTTGGCGCTACTGATACCTGCCTGGGTCGTCGGATTTCCCAGCAAGGACTGCTGCGCGATGTTTACGACCTCGAGATTGCCGAGGCCGTTGGCAACGACGTTCGGCTGGGCACCATTCTTGATGTTGTAGCCCATCAGATAGTAGCCACCGGTATTGTAGAGATTGCCCTGGCCATCCGGAACGAAAGAGCCAGCGCGCGTGAGGTAAGGCGTGCCACCCGCATCGCTGACGACGAAAAAGCCATTGCCCTGAATCATCATATCGGTCGCAGAAGTCGTGTAATTCGCCGTACCGGGATCAGAGATCGCGTAACGAACCTGCGTCTCGACGCTGCCGGAATTGTAGTTTCCGGTTCCGCTGCGAAGGATAAGGGAGGAGAATTCCGTCGAGGCGCGCTTGTAGCCTGTGGTATTCACGTTGGCGATATTGTCAGCGACCGTCGCCAGTTTGTTCGACTGCGCGTTCATGCCGGAGCCGCCTGTGCGCATCACCCCATACAGACTCATCGATTATCCTCCGTTTCACGTGTGAAGTATTAGAGTTGAAGTTGCTTGCGCGAGGCTGGCGGTTATCCACAGGGTCATCGTGACGCAGTGCGCTCGGCGCAAAAATCGCGGGCCTTGCTCGTCCACGACCCAAATCCGCTGGCGACAAGGCTGCCGATGACACTGCAGATGTAGCGTTTTTGGCCGACAACGTTAGTCGGACCGGCGTTGTAGCGCGCGACAGCCATCGTCCAGTTTCCCTCGCGCTCACGCAGATCTTTCAGAAATCGCGCGGCATAATCGACATTGCGCGCGGGATCGAACATCGCTTCCACACTGGGAAACTTCTCGCCGTGATAGCGGTGATTGATCTGCATGCAGCCGAGATCGACCAGCTTCGCGCCCCTGCTTTTCTCCTCGGCGAAGCGCGCAACGGCGTTGCGCAGATCGGTGGCGAGCACCGTCCGGCCATCGACATTGAGCGCATAGGGATTCAGCACGCCCTTGCGTCCAGTCTCGCTGAGTCCGACAGCAAAGAGCACGCCGAGTGGTACATTATGGCGGCGTGCCGCTCGTGCCATCTCCCGCTCGCACGGGCCTTCGGCCCGCGCATTGGTCGCAGCGCTAGATATAAACAGTGCTGCTGCGAACCCGGCTGCTATTCTGATCCTGCTGCCGTTCTGCCGGCCTTGGCGATTGCTCATGATCCTGCCTGTTATGCCGTGTGCCGTTCTGCGAATCGCCGGATGACCGGCCCGAAGAACCACCATCCGCCTGCGATCCGCCCGACGACGGCAGCGAAGAGCGATGATCGGACGGCATCTGTTGTTGCTGCTGCTGCTGACCGTTGTTCAGATTTGAGTCGGGGGTGCGGGTATGGTCGATCGCTGCGATATCGAACGAGTACCCAGCCGACTGCATGGCGTCGGTGAGCGCACCGCGCTCCTGTCGCAGCATCTGCGTGGTCTCGTAGCGATCCGCAGTGAGATGAATCTCCACGGAATCGCCAGCAAGCCGCATCTTCACGGTGACAGAACCGAGATTGGGCGGATCGAGTTCGAGCGTCATCATGCGCACCGGCCGGCTATCCGCGGTCTTGTTCGTTTCGAGCCCCGGCGCGTCGGCCGCGCGAGCCCCTTCAGGTGATGCGACGGTTGCCAGATCAGTCGCCATTCGATCGACGATCTTCTGCAGCGTCGTGACCTGTTGCACGGGTTCGAAATGCGTCTCTTGTTCACGGACAACCGCCTTCGCAACCGGAAGCGGCTTGGTATCCGTCGTCTCAACCGCCAACGTAAACCGTTGCGTGGCAGCCGCATCGGCGTCAGGCACGTCGGCCGTTGCGACGTGAACGGGTGTCGTGGGATCGCGCGGAGCATCATCTGCCTTCACGTCCGGTACCGAAATGCGAGACGTCGATTTGTCGTTGCTTGGTAAAGGCGAATGCGCGTGATCGAATTTGGCCATTACCGCGCTGAGCGCGGGATCCGATCCGTGCCAGGGTGCAGATTTTGTCGCGCTCTCCTCGCCCCTCGTGGCCTTTGAATCGTCATCATCGGATTGGTCGTCACTGACGTTTGGTTTTTGCGCGACCTCACCCGTCAATTCCGCAAGAACGGATGCCGCGTCGAGCACCGGCTTTGCGTCAACGATTTTCGCGTCATCGGCTGCCTTGGCGACATGCGGCGTGACTGTTTTGGACTCCTTTGAGATCAGGCGGAGCTGCTCGCGAAAGTGATCGGCCTTCTCCTTGCCGTCCTTGGCATGGGCACCGCCGTTCAATCCGCCTTTCGTCCCAGCCTTTCCGGCCGCTGTCTGGCGAAGCGCTGCCATCAGGAGATCGGCATTGTTCATCGGGTTTTCTCCTTTAATTGTTCCTGCGACGCATCGAGCAGCTTTTGCGCGCGGTCGACGGCGGCGAGAGAGCGGCTAAAATCAATGCGCGGCCGCATGGCCGTCTTCACTTCGCTGCTTCCGTCGCTCTTGGCCTTTGCCTCCGGCAGTGCCTTTCGAACATTCAGTCCAATGGCAAGCGCCGCGGTTTGCAGTTCGACGTCACGTTCGGACAGTTTTGCCTTGTCGATCTGCTCAAGCTCGGCGATTGCCGTACTGTGTGCCGATGTGGCGACGCGTGCCGCGGCACGATACAGGCGCGCGCGGACGCGCTCGGCGCTATCGTCATCGGACAATGCAAATACACGGTCGGCGGCAAGCACGGTCATTTCAGTCTTGCCGCGAACCAATGCCGTTCTTGCAATCAGAAGATAGAGTGCCCGCTGGCTCGCCCGATCGAGATGATCGAGCACGGCGACAAGACGCGGGAAACGATCGGGACGCTGCACGAAGCTGAAGCGTGCAACAGAGAGCGCAAAGCGCTGGCGGAAATTGCCTGCATAGATAGAATGCCTATATCGGCGAAAGTAGCGCACCGCGAGGGCTTCGAACTTGTCGAAGTCGTCGTCCTGCCCGACGATGAAAATCTCGCGACGCAGTGCCGCTTCCTCGACCAGCGTGCCCGGCATCATCAACCGCACCTCGTCAAGCAATGCGATCGCGACCTTCAGGTCATCCTGCGCAACCAGCGCCGATTGCACCAGCGCAATCTCCGCACCGAGTGCCGCAGGCAGGCTGCGTGGCTTGATATTGGCAAGCTTCGATTTCGCTTCGTCTGTGCGCCCTTCGACATAGGCGATGGCGCCGTCGACAATGGCCTCGTCAATATTCAGCACGTTGCGGGAGCGGAGGCTCGCAACCACTTGCGGCGACCCGCCACTCAAGAGGAAGGTGACAGCTGCGCGCGAATTGCGCGGCTCCTTCCAGACGGCGGCATCGGCTTTCAGGAAGTTCTCACCCAGGCGCTTCAGCAGGGCGGGTTGGGAATTGTGAGCATCGAGATCGCCGCGCGCGATCTGATCTTGCAGCATCTGCAATGAACGAACCATCTGATACGGCTCGCGCATTTGGTCGTCGGCCGGCTGCGCATGTGCACTGCCAAGACAGGCTAGAAGCGTTGCTGCAATGATCCTGGCGCTGGTCATAGCACGGGAGCACGGATCAGAAGCTCGATCCGCCGGTTCTGCGCGGCAAGCGGGTCGTTCTGAATTTTCGGCCGGCGGTCCGCATAGCCCTCGATGCGCTCGACCCGCCCGGCGTCGAGGCCGCCGCGCACCAGCATGTGATACGCCATATGCGCACGCGCCGTCGAAAGCCGCCAATTGTCATATTCCGACGTCCGATAGACGCGGCTATCGGTGTGACCGCGCACGATGACCTGACCCCGGTTCTGCGCGATCATCGGCGTGATCTTGTCGAGCGCACGAACGAGACCGGGCGTGGGCTCGGCGGAGCCGTTGGCAAACATTCCGTAATTCACGTCGTCCGTCAGATTGATCAGAAGTCCTTCGGGGGTTTCCCTCACTTCGGCCACCGGACGCGCCGGTCCAATGGCGGCCAGTGCTGCCGAGATTGCGGCCTGGAGCTTGGCGGCGTCCATCGGCTGGGCCTTTTCGGCCTGGGCGGGCACCTTGTCAGGCTGCGCCTGGGATTTGTCAGCCGGCGCTGCAGTCTTGTCTGCCTGCGCCGGTTGCGGGCGACCCGCTGCCGGATTGGACTTGTCGCCATCGTCAGCAAACAACCCGGCGGGCTTCGGTGCCTCCTGCTTGTCGGATTTCGTGAGAGTAGAATTCGATCCGGACATCTCCCGCCCTGGGGTGCCGGTGGCATCAGGTTTGGCGTCGAGCGGGCGCTGCTCCTGGCCCTCGCTTGCAACAGCAACATCTTCGCCGAATGGTAGGCTGCCGGCGTCCTTACGTCCCGACAGCTTCTTCTCGAGCGACGAGATCGACGCCATCGGCCAGTTGATAGGATCGAAGGGGTCTCGATAAGCCTCTCCGCCCTTCAGCCCCTCTTTGCGATTTGGGTCGAGCGCCGCGCTGGTCTGCCCCGGACGCGGTGGACCGCCGGCAATCTCCGACAACACCGCATAAGGATCGCGAAACAACGTCGCCTCGCCATAGCGTGGCTGCGGAGGTTGCGGACGCGCGAGCGAATCCGTCGGCTGACCTGGCTCCGGATGCGGCCACTTGCTCTCGCCTTCCACGGCCTTGCCGGGGTCAACCCGCCGGGCATCGTTGATGCCTTTACGATCCGGCGTCGAGTCCGTCAGCTTGATCGGATTGAAATAGGTAGCCACGCTTTCGCGCGTTTCCTGATTGGTGGCATTGATCAGCCACATCACCAGGAAGAATGCCATCATCGCCGTCATGAAGTCGGCGTAAGCGATTTTCCAGACGCTGTTCTTCGTCTCGCCGCTCTCAAGCGAACTGCGACGGCGGATAATTACTATTTCTGGCGGAAGCGGATCGGCCATCTCAGCTTTGGACCGCCATTTTCAAGCGCTCGGTCCATATCTTGAGCTGGGTCTCAAGCACGATCTGATCAACGACAATCGACGCTTCTGTTTCGGGGCCGGCACGCAATTCCGATGCAATGGCGCGGACGCCGAGCTTGCTGCGGATCAATTCGAGCAAGTCCGATGGACCGGTGATGCGCAGGACCGGGCGGCGGCTATCGGTCGTGATCGACGACAGATGCTCGATGAATGACGTAACGGCCTGTTTCTGCACGGCGTTACTGATGAGCGGCTCGAGAAGTCGAGCGGCTACGCCGGCGATTCTTCCCTGCAACTGGTCACCCATTTCGGCGATATCGCCGGCGAGCTTAGCCGCAGTCTCGTTGAGCAGTTGCTGCCGTTCTTCGGCGGCCTGCGCCGCAAGTGCCTGCTTCTCTTGCTCCATGCGCCGTTCGAACTCGGCGAGTGCACTCGCATAGCCTTCGGCGCGACCGCGCTCATAGCCATCATCCTCCTGCACGAGAGGCGGCTTTGGCTGCATCTGCGGCTGCGGTTGAAACGACGGTTGCTGCTTTGCCTTCTGCAGAAGCGGCTGATGCTGCGGCTGCACGCTGGAGTGATGCAGATGGTCGAACGGAACGACGCGGCTGCGTGTTTTTGGCGGCTCCGGTCGATCGAAATCGGCGATCAGACGTGCGACTTGCTCTGCGCTCATACCGCTTCCTCTTGTCTGATCCATTGTTTCAGAATCGCTGCCGCCTGCTTCTCATCAAGCTGGATGATCTGTTCCAGCCGCTTCTGTGGCGTATTCTGCATACTGCTCGAGACATCCTGGATAAGATTGGGCGGAGCCTCGCCTCCTGACAGAGCCGCGGCCGCCATCGTGCTGCCGCCACTGAGCAGCGCATTCGTCTCCGCCTGGAACTGCGTTGTCTCGTCCGTCTTCGCGCTGGCCAGGATCGTATTGATCGCGGGGCGCAGACCGAACCAGATCAGCATACCGGCCACGGCCAGGATGGTGATGGCACTCACGAGACTGCCCGCTTGGCGCATCATCACCTCTGTGAAGGTGATCGACGGCACCGGCGCGAGATCGCGCGCACCTTCCATGAATTCGACCGCCGAAACCTGAATCTGGTCGCCGCGCGGGCGATCGATGCCAGCTGCGGTCGCAGCAATCTGCGAGATCTCCGCGACCTTGGCTTCGATCGCAGCATCGCTCACCTTGTCGCCAAGGCTCGCAATGAGACGCGGCCGGTTGACCAGAACAGCAAGGAACATCTTGTTCACCACGAAACCATCGCTCGTGGTCGTCACCGTCTTCGACGAAACTTCGTAATTGGTGATGTCTTCGCGGCGCTGCTTCTCGTCATTCTGATTCTTGGCGCCGGTCGCATTGACCTGCTGATCTGGCAGGTTCTGCTGAACGGTTGTCGGTTGCTGCCGATCGAGGCTCTGTGACGTTTCCTTCTCTCGCACAGCGCGTACGGAGCGCTGCACCCGCGAATCCGGATCGTAGACCGTCTCATTGGTCTGTTTCTTGTCGGTCGACAGCTGGGTCGCAACGCTGACCTCGAAGTTATCGAGCCCCAGATAGGGTGTCAGTGCCCGGCTCACATTCTCCTGGATCGAGCGGCTGACGACCTTCTGCAAATTGGCCATCGTGGTCGGCGTTGCCCCGACGCTGCCGCTGCCGTCATCGTCCGAAAGCAGCGAACCGTCACTGTCGAGCACGGTGACCTTGTCCGCGGTCATTCCCGGCACAGCCGCGGCTACGAGATGACGCACGGAGCGTGCCGTGCGTGCATCCGCCGGACCATCCGTTCGCAATACGACCGAAGCCGATGGCGGCGACTGCTCACGCCGGAATGAGCCACGCGCAGGCATCACGATATGGACGCGGGCTGCCTTGACGCCTTTGAGAACCTGGATCGTCCGCGCAATCTCGCCCTCGAGCGCACGCACGCGCGTGATTTCCTGCATGAACGACGTCAGGCCGAGCGAGCCAATCTTGTCGAACAGCTCATAACCGCCGCCGGTGGTGCTGGGCAGGCCCTTGTCGGCCAGCAGCGTACGCGCCTGCGCGGTCTGTCCGGGACGAACGTAGACGATATCGCCCGCCGTATTCAGATCGAAAGCGATATTCGCGTCGCGCAGCACCGAGCTGACACGCGTCACGTCCTCGCGGCTAAGACCCGAATAGAGAACATTGTATTCCGGTCGGCTGATGTAGTACGCGCCGCCGCCAACGCCGCCAAACACAGCGAGGCCAACCACCGCGAGCAGAATGAGACGCTTCGTACCCAGCTCAAGCAGATTGTTCCAGAGCTTCTGCGCGTGCTCGCGATTGACCATAAATACCCCTGCCCACTTCCGAATCGATCATCGATTGTGAAGCTTGTCCGAGGGTTACGGAGAGCCGTAAAGCGAAATGGCCGCGACCTATGACGGTCGCGGCCATTCCTGTTCACGATGCGAGAGCGATTAGCCGCGGAACAGCGACAGGATGCTCTGGCTGCCGGCGTTGGCGATCGACAGCGCCTGGATGCCCAGCTGCTGCTGCGTCTGCAAGGCCTGGAGGCGGGTCGATTCGGCGTTCATGTCTGCGTCGACGAGCTGGCCGATACCGCGATCGAGCGAGTCAGTCAGGGTCTTCACGAAGTCCTGCTGCAGACCGATGCGGTTCTTGATGGCGCCGAGATTGGTGGCGGCATCGGTGATCTTGCTCAGCGCTTTGTCTGTACCAGAGATGTAAGTCTCGAGCGCAGCCAGATCGGAGGCGCTATCGGTGAACTTCGAGATGTCCAGATTAGCGACGCTGAAGGTAGTCCAGCCACCATTCTTGTAGACGTCGTAGGTCTGGTCGAGAACGCCTTTTTGGGTCGCCACATTGGCGGTAGCCGCTGGCTGTAACGCAACGGTACCGCCGGTCGCGCCGCCATTGGTGCTTGTGGTGGCGATCGAGGTCGTGCTGGCGTTCTTGATCTCAAGCGTCTTGCCATCGGCATTGACGCCAACAGTAAGGCCCTGGATGCCCAAACCGTTAAGTGCTCTGGCGACGTCCTGAATCGTGGAAGTCTGCGACACGTTGATCGTGGTCGTCGTAACAGCTCCACCAAGAGGCGTGACGGCGAAAGCGATCGTGCCCGTGGTCGTCGCGGGCGGGCCAGCCGCACCGACGGTGGCCGGATCGAAAACGAGGGTCGACGTCGTGGCGGCAATGTGAGCCGTGATGTAGGCGGCGTCCAGCGTTGTATCGTAGAGCTTGATGGCGTCGAGGTCGATGGTGAGCGTATCCACCGAAACGACACCGCCAGCGCGGGAGAAGGACGACACGACCGACTTGGTGGAGTTGTAGGTCGGGTCCTGCGAATCGACCGAGATCCAGTTTTCACCGTTGAACACGGCCGAGTCGGCAGTGTTCTTCAGCTGCTTCTGGAGTTCGGTGATTTCGCTCTGGATCTTGGCGCGGTCAACACCCGGGGTACGGGCAGCAACCAGTTTTTCCTTGATCGACGAGACGACCTCGACCGTGCCGCTCAGACCGGTATACATGGTGTCGATGGTCGCAGCGCCGAGGCCGAGAGCGTCCTGCACGGCGCCCAGAGCCTGAACGTCCGAACGCATCGTGGTGGCGATCGACCAGTAAGCGGCGTTGTCGGAAGCGGTCGACACCCGGTAGCCGGTCGAGATACGGTTCATCGTGGTGGAGAGATTGGCATCGACCGAGCGCAGGGTCTGCAGCGCGGTCATGGCCTGGGAGTTGGTCATCAAGCTAGACATCGTATGTCCCTTTAATTTGATTGATTTGCTGGGGACATACCGGACTTTCACCGGTACGAGAGGGCGGCATCATGCCTTTGGAATGTCGATATCTGATCGACCCAACCTGTCGTGAATTGCAAGCTAGCCGCCAAACCTTACCCAAAGCTGAAGGGAGCGGCGGCTCGTATAGTTAACAGCGATCATTTGATTCGTCACTTACCTTGTGATGAATCAAATGATCTACAGAAACGACTTCACAAGACCGACTGCGAGCAAATTCCAGCCGTCGATCAGTACGAAGAATAGTACCTTGAACGGTAGCGCAAACACCGTGGGCGGCATCATCATCATGCCCATCGACATCGTTAGCGTTGCGACGATCATGTCGATCACCAGGAACGGCATGACGACAAGAAAGCCGATTTCGAATGCGCGGCGAAGTTCCGACACCATGAAAGCCGGAATGATGATTCGCAGATCGATCCGCTGGCCTTCGAGTTTGATCTTCATGCTCTCGGCAGCGAGGTTCTCGAAGGTTTGCAGATCCTTCTCACGCACATGCTGCAGCATGAAATCGCGGAACGGATCTGTGACACGCGAATAGGCTTCCTGCTCGGTGATTTCATTCTTCATCAGGGGCTGAAGGCCGTTCACCCACGCGCGATCAAAAGTCGGCGCCATCACATAGAATGTGAGGAACAGCGCGAGGCTGATCATCACGATGTTCGCCGGCGTCGTCTGCAGGCCGAGCCCGGTGCGCAAGAATGAGAGTGCGACGACGAATCGCGTGAAGCTCGTCACCATGATGAGCAAGCCCGGCGCCAGTGACAGCACCGTCAGCAGCGCGACCATCTGGATGATTCGGCCGCTGGCACTGCCTTCGCCCTGCGGAAGCAGGGTCGACAGATCCGGAACCTGCGCCACTGCAGCCGTCGGCAGAAGCACCAGGAGCAGGATCGGAATGATACGCTTCATTGCACCACCAGCGTCTCGATAATCAGCTCACGAACCTTGCCGCTTGAGCGCGTAAGCGCACGCTCATTCAGGTCTTCGCGTAGATACTGCAGACCGCGGGCACCCTCGATCTGCGCGGGTGTGAGCGTGCGCAGATAGGCTGCAACATCCTCACCTATGCGAGCGACCACGATGCTCGCCTCCTCCTCGGTCAATTTATCGGTTACGATCGATGCCTCCATGCGGATCCAGGCATTTGGCGGCGCCGCCAGATTGGTCACGACCGGCGTGATCTTGCGCAGACGATCATTGGCATTGAAGGCCGACGAGATCGGTTTCTCTGGGACTTCCTTCTGGCTTTCACTGATGCGCTGGAACGTCGACATCAGATGCAGGCTTGCCAGCGCTCCAGCCCCGACCGAGAGCGCGGTGACGAGCAGCAGGGCGCCAAACCACTGCATGAATCCTGGGCGCTGGCCTTCATTCGCTGTGTTATCGGCCATGATCGATTCCCATCAGAACGGCGCGACCTGGTCGTAAACCTGTTGACCCCAGTTCGGCTGCTGCACTTCCATGGACCGGCCTCGCCCGCCATACGAAATGCGGGCTTCGGCGATCTTCTCATAGGCGATGGTGTTGTTGCGGCTGATATCGATCGGACGCACGATGCCACCGACATTGACGATGCGCATTTCGTAATTGACGCGCATCTCCTGCGAGCCGCTAACCAGGAGATTTCCGTTCGGCAACACATCGACAACGACTGCGGCCACCGAGAAGCGCACTTCTTCATTGCGGTCGATCTTGCCAGCGCCCTTGTTCGATGATTGGGATTTGACGTTGGTGTCGAAATTTCCGGCCGATAGCCATTTGGCAATATTGGCCGAATAGTCGGACTCCACCTTGATCTGCGAGTCCCGCGACCGATCCGTCTTGTTGTCGAGAATCGCCTTGTCGTTCATCAGAATATTCACGGTCAGAAGATCGCCGACCCGCGTTGCCCGGGAATCGCGGTAGAGGTCCTTGCGGTCATTCCAGATCGAGTGAGGGCCCGCGCTACGATACGCGCGCCGCTCGATCGGAATTGCGCGCGCATCGACCTGCATACCGTTGCCGATCGGCGACATGTAGGGCGCCTGGCCAACCTCGGCGAGATTACTGGCGCAACCGGTCAGGCACGACAGTGCGACCGGAATCAGAATCACTCTCAACCACATCATTTCTTGGCTTTCCCGTCGTCGGTGCGACGCATCCCGGCAAGCGTGTCAGCGAGATGTGCGCCACGTGCCGGTTCCATTTCATTGAGGATCGCGCTGGCAACGCGAACGCGCAGCTTGGCGAGAACAGCAGCTGCCGTGTCATCAGCCATGCTGGCAATCTGCTGCGCCGCAGCTTCCGGATTCATGCGCGAGTAGATTTCGACGACGTTATCTTCCGCCTTTTTGAGGAATTCTTCGCGCAACTTCAGCCATTCCTCATATTCGGCACGCTTGGCCTCAAGTTCGGCAATGCGCAGCTTCAGCTTGGATTCCGTCGCTTCCAGCTCTTTCTGCTGCCACGCCACCCGGGCATCGAGTGCCTGGTCTGCGATATTGCTGCAAAAGCGCGCGACGTCGGATTCCTGGGAGTTCGCGGCTGCGCTATCCTTTTTGTCGATTGCGCCCGTGATCAGCGCCGAATCGGCTGGCGGACGCACCACCGGGTCCTGCTTGTTTGCAGCCGGGCGGGGGCGCGCAACTTGCGGCGTCTTTGCAAATTCACCAAGGTTCAGCGGCTTTGAGAGCTTCTGCTCGGGTTCGGCCGATGCTTGTGTGGACAGCACCATACCGACCAGCATGAGAAACTTGATCGATCGATTTGCGACGCGCGCCATTCGTGTTCTCGTGATTCAGCTAAGCGAGCGTTGCACGCTTTGGCTTGCGTGACGCTGACCCGCGCCTTACTGGATGACGAGTTCCGCCTGAAGCGCACCGGCCGCCTTGATCGCCTGCAAGATCGCGATGATCCCCTGCGGCTTCAGCCCGATCTGATTGAGACCACGCACCAGACGCTGCAAATCGGCGCCGCGCAGAATCGCGATTTTGGCGCCTGGCTCGTTAGCTTCGATGAAGGTCTGCGGCACCACCACGGTCTCGCCACGACGGGCAAACGGCGACGGTTGCGACACGATCGGCGCTTCGGTGATTCGCACCGACAGATTTCCGTGGGTGACCGCTACCGTCGAAATCTGTACATTCCGGCCGATGACCACCGTTCCCGTGCGTTCGTCGACCACCACTCGCGCCGGCGAATCCGGCTCGACCAGCAGCTCCTCGATTTCGGCGATAAACCGCACCGGCGCGGTCGAGCGTGGGCGCGACAGCACGATGGTGCGATAATCGCGCTCGAAGGCCACGACCTTCTGGTAACGGCCGCTACTATGCGCGTTGATCGCGTCCATGATACGCGTTGCGGTGACGAAATCCGGATTCTTTAGCTCAAGAATGAGCGATTCCATCTCGCTGAAACGCCCCTTGACTTCACGTTCGATCAGCGCGCCATTTGGGATACGGCCAGCTGTGGCCACGCCCTGGCTAAGCGTTTGTGCAGCGCCTTCGACGTTGTAACCGCCTACAGCGATAGCACCTTGCGCGACAGCATAGGTTTCGCCATCGGCGCCGCGTAACTGCGTCATCACCAACGTTCCACCAAGCAGGGATGATGCGTCGCCCAATGACGAGATCGCGACGTCGATTCGCGAACCACCCGCGACAAACGGCGGCAGATCGGCCGTCACAACGACGGCGGCAACGTTGCGCGTGCGCAACGAGGTGCCACGGATATTGATGCCCATATTGTCGAGCATCGATTGCAACGATTGTTCGGTGAACGGCGCGTTGCGCAACGTGTCACCGGTACCCTTGAGGCCGATCACAAGGCCATAGCCGAGGATTTGGTTCTCCCGCACGCCCTTGAGATTGGCGATGTCCTTCACACGCACAGCGGCATCTGCCGCCGAGATCGAAAGCGAAAGCAGGAGACCGCAAAGGAGACGCAGCATCATCCGTTCTGAATCCGTACTGATCCGTCCTGCTGGACGATGCCCCGAATCGTAACGCCGGTATCGAGGTTGCGAAGCTGCACCATCATGCCGGCACTGCCGGACTGCAGGGATGTTGCATAGGTGACGATAATGAGCCCGTCATCCTCGACGAGCACCTTCACCACAGCCCCGCGGGTGACGGCCTTCAAATCTTCGAGACCGTTGATCGGAATCAGGTGCCCCGCCAACAGTGTACGACGCGCAATGCGGCCAACGAGGGACGCACGGTCGTTGATGAATGCACTTGCGCCCTGAATATTGGGCGCAAAATTGCGATCCATGATCATCTCATCCCTGATGACGTCACCGGGATAGATCGCTGTAGCCGGCACCGGATAGCGGACAGACTCGTCCGCGGCCTGAGCGACGCTTGCAATGCCGGTCGCGAGCACGAGGCTCACGACCCAGCGGGTAACGATGGTAACTGCGCGCATCAGGCCGAGATCCCGTTCTGTGGATTACCGCATGCCCTTCGAAATGGTCGATGCCATCTCGTCAGCCGCCTGGATGACTTTTGAATTCATTTCATAAGAACGCTGCGCCGATATCAGCTCAGTGATTTCTTTCACCGGATCGACGTTCGAACTCTCCAGGTAGTGTTGATGCAGCTTGCCGTAGCCAATGTCGCCTGCGAAGCCCACAACGGGCACGCCGGATGAAACCGTCTCGCGATAGAGATTGCCGCCCAGTGGATCCAGACCGGCTTCATTGGAGAAGTTCGCGAGCGAGAGTTGCCCGAGCTGAACAGGCGCAACGGTCCCGTCGACCTTCGCGAAGACCTGGCCAGACTCGTTGACAGTGACATCCACGGCATTCTGCGGGACGATGATCGCAGGCGTCACCAGATAGCCGTCCGGCGTCACCAGCTGGCGGTTTTCATTCAGGTTGAATGCACCGGCGCGTGTGTAGAGCGTCTCACCATTCGGACCGGCGATCTGGAACCAGCCGCGGCCATTAATGGCCATGTCATAAGTGTTGCCAGTCTGCGCCATGGCGCCCTGCAGATGCAGTTTGCGCACAGCAGCCGAACGCACGCCGAGACCGAGCTTTGCGCCTTCAGGTACTGCGCCCTCACCGCTTCGGTTGGGAACGCCCTGCGCGCGGTCGATCTGATAGAACAGATCGGTGAATTCCGCGCGGGATCGCTTGTACGAGGTCGTATTGATATTCGCGATATTATTCGCGATCACTTCGACATTAAGCTGCTGCGCGCCCATACCGGTGGCAGCAATGGCCAGAGCTCTCATGATTAAACCTCAAATCGCCATTCGGCTGACTTCTTGATACGCCTGAACGACCTTGTCGCGGACGGCGACAGCCATCTGCAATGACCGTTCGGCAGACATGACCGCCTCAACCACCTTCTGTGCCGAGAGCTTGCCGTGGATGGACTGGATTGACGCGGCTTCGCCGGCCTTGATCGAACCGATGGCATCGGCTGCGACCTGTTCGAGGACGTTGTTGAAACCGACGGTGGCCGCACCGGGTTGCACCGCGGGTGTCGCGGAATTGATGACTTCGCTGGTTTTGGCGAGCTCACCAGCACTGCTGATGACTGAGGATACCGCTTCAAGCATGGTTAGCTCCTCAAGAGATCGATGGTCATCGACACCATGGATCTCACTTGTTTGATGACCTGTAGGTTGGCCTCGAAGGACCGGTTGGTTTCCCGCATGTCGCCCATTTCAATCAACGAGTTCACATTGGGCAGCTTCACGTAACCGGTTGGATCGGCAGCCGGGTGGCCTGGCTCATAGTCCACGCGGAACGGCGCCTGATCGGTTCCGACATCCTTCACCTTGACCATGCGCACACCAGCGGCACGGTCCATCTCGGCTGTGAAGGTCGTGGTCTTGCGGCGATACGGATCCGAGCCTGGCGTGCGCCCGGTTGAATTGGCGTTAGCAAGGTTCTCCGACACGACACGCAAGCGGGTCGACTGCGCTTCGAGGCCGGAACTTGCGATCTGAACAGATGCTTGCAACGGATCAATCATCGTCATTTCCCTCAGGTCTTCATGCTTGTCATGAACATGCGATGAAACGATTTGACGATCGCCGTATTCAGCGAATAATCGCGATTGATATCGCCAGCCTTCAGCATTTCCTGTTCAAGGCTGACAGAGTTGCCGGAGTGAACGGTCTCCCAGCTCTTTTCCTTGCGCATGCCCTGGGCCTCAACCGAAGAGCCGGTCGTGATGTGCGCCGGCGACGTCACCGTCACAGGCACGACTTTCGAATCGAGAATCTTGTTGAACGGTTCAATGTCCTGCGCGCGATAGCCCGGCGTGTTCGCATTGGCGACATTCGCCGAGATTGCGGACTGCCGCAGCGACAGCCATCGCTCATGCGATGAGGCAACATCGAAGAGATAGACGGGTCCCACTTATCCCCCAGGCAAACATGATTCCTTCATCATGGTTTACAAATGGAAACTTGTCCGAGGCTGGAGATGCGCATCACGACATGCGCGGAACGCTTACGCATTCGTCTTCTGCTTTCGCGAATGCAGGAAGTAGATGATTTCTGCGACAGGGCGGAAGAACTCCGACGGAATCATCTTGTCGATGTATGCGACATCGTACATCGAGCGCGCCAGCATCTTGTCTTCCACCACCGGAACACCATTCTTCTCGGCTATTTCCCTGATCTTCAGCGCGATCAGGTCCTGCCCCTTTGCAAGCACCGTCGGCGCAGCGTCTTCGCCCTGCTTGTACTTCAGCGCAATCGCGTAATGCGTGGGATTCGCGATCACCAGCGTGGCGCGCGGAACGGCCGCCAGCATCGACTTGCGAGCGCGATCGCGTGCCAACGAACGCAACCGCGATTTGACGATCGGATCGCCTTCGGCCTGCTTGAACTCGTCCTTGATCTCCTGCTTCGTCATGCGCAGTTCGCGGCGCCAATGGAAGCGTGCCCAGACGAGATCGAGCGACACCAGGACAATGGTCGCAATGCTGATGGCGGAGACAAGCCGCATTGCGGTAGTCAGCACCAATTCCGGAACGGCCGCCGGATCGCTAAACAATGCATTCACGGCCACGGCCTCCTCAGCCCGCAGGACGATCATCACGACCAGACTGATAGCGACGAACTTGAAAACCGACTTTCCGAATTCCACACGTCCCTGCGCACCGAAGATTCTGCCCCAACCTTTCGCTATTGAGATGCGCGAGGCTTCCGGCTGGATGCGATCGAACACAATTCGCGGTGCGTTCTGCAGGAAAGATGACGCCAGCCCGGCCAGCATCAGGACGATAACAATCGGAATAACCAGTCCCGCCGCACTCATACCGACCGCCGAGAGCAACTCGATAGCATCCGTTCCATTACGGATGCGGATGCCCGACGGATCGTCGATCAATCGGGCTAAAGTGAATGTCAGCTTTCTCACGTTGTCGGTGGTCAGAAAGCTTTGAATAATTAATAGCGCGAGCATCGAGGCGAAAATCGGCGCTTCGCGCGAGACCGGGATTTGGCCCTTCTCGACGGAATCACGAACCTTCTTCTCTGTCGCCTCTTCGGTTTTACTGTCCTTATCGGGTTCGTCAGACACAATGCTCTATCTTTAGGTGAATACCGGCTGATCTTCTTGATCGGGATTGAGTTCGATTTCGCCGCGTCCGGCCATATCGAGCGCAAGGTCGGTAATGGCGCGCCGCGCGTCCAGGATCTCACGCTGATTCGCAGGAATACCGTTTGCCAGTTCGTGGTCCACCAGACGGCGGGTGCGCGAGGCGAGCGACGACAGAATGAGCTCGCGGAATGTTGTATCCGATCCCTTGAGCGCCATCACCACGCGATCGGTCGGCACCTGATCGAAGATCAGCATGCGTGCCTTGGCCGTGAGGTTGACGATATCGTCGAAGGTAAACAGCATGCCCTTCAGAATTTCGGCGGACTTCGGTCGCGATTCGGTGAGGTTCTTCAGCGATTCCTCCATCTGCGTCCGCTCCATCTTGTTGATGATGTCAGCCATGCGCGGATAGGTGTCGGACGCCAGGTTTCGAGCGAAATTGATCATGAAGTCTTCGTGCATCGTTTTCTCGATAATGCCCATGGCATCCTCGACAACAGGCTTGAGGCTGAGCATGCGCCGCATCAGGTCGTGCCGGATATCCGGCGGAAGATGACTCATCACGCGGGCAGCACATGCCGGCTTCACCCGCGAGAGAATGAGTGCAGCGGTTTGCGGATGCTCCTTGAGAAGATAGTTGGCAAGCAGGCTTTCCGAGACGAGAGAGATGCGCTCCCAAACTGACTTGGTCTTGTTGCCCAGAACTTCGGAAATGATGTCAGTGATCTGGTCCGGCGGCAGCACGCCATTCAGCAGCTTCTCCAGCTCGCCGACAGTGCCAAAGATATTCGGACCTTCCGAGAAATTCTGAGCGAATTCCTCGATGATCGCTTCGAGCTCAGGCCCTGAGATGGGCTTGAGCTCAGCCGCAGCCCGCGTGACCAGTTTGATCTCTTCGGGATCGAACTCCCGAAGCAGGCCGCCCGAGAGCTCACGCCCCATTGCCAGCAAAAGAGCCGCCGCCTTCTCGGTGCCACCCAGCGGTTTGATGCTGGTGCCGGCGCGCTTAGCAGGTGCATTGAATGCCATGGGAAAATCTCTTTAAGCGTCCGGATCCCCGGCCGCTCCTCCGACGATTTCCGTCAGCGATACACCGAAACGCGAATTTTCATCTTCCACGACAACGACCGCGCCGCGCGCGACGATGCGTCCGTTGACGACGACCTCGACAGGTTCGCCCACACGGTGATCAAGCGGGATCACCGCGCCGCGGCCAAGCTTCATCAGATCCGCGACCGGCATGGTCGCTGAGCCGAGCAGCACCTGCACCGTGACCGGGATGCGCAGGATAGGTTCAAGATTTGTCAGCCGGCTGGTTTCCTCGGCAGCGCGAGCTGCAAGATCTGCCAGTTTTCCGAACGACGCGCCGTCAGCCTTGAGCGGGTCGGCGCCTGTAGCGGTCGCTGCGCTTACCGGATCGATATCGAATGGTTGCTTCATATCCCCTGCCTTCTTGAAAACTCAGATCGTGGCCTAAGCCGGATTTTGTGCCGCAGTGCGCGTATCGATTTCCGCGATGGCCTTGCGCGCCTCATCTATTTTGTCGCCAAGCGCCTGAACCATTTGCCGTCCGTCCGAACTGAATTCGCGTACCATCACTACCATGTCGTCCACCGTCTCGTTGGTCTTGCCGACCACCGCAGTGAACTCCCCCTGATGTGCGCGCAACTTCACGAGTTCACGATGCATCTTGGTAACGCGGATGCTCGTGAAGAGCAGAGCCGCAAAAAGGATGATGTCAACGAGCGAGGATACCATCGATAAATTCCCGTTTTTGGTCGGCCGATTCCTTGACCTGCAGTGAATAGACGCCATTCATCTGGCCGAGCTGGCACCAGAACAAGCGTTGATCATTGCATTCGAGGCGAACCATTGTGTCCGGCGTGGCGTTGAGCTTGAGCACCTGGCCGACGTGAAATTTCGCGACCTCGCCGAGAGTAAACTGTCGCTCTTCGAGAACCGCCTTCAGCACCACTTCGGTCCGCTTGATCTCGCTGTGCAACTGACGGCTCCAGTTCGGATCGGTGGATGCCGACTCACCGGATACGATCTGCGACAGCGACTGCCGGATCGGATTAAGCGCTGCGTGCGGAATGACGATGAACATCTCGCCGCCGCGATCGAGACCCTGCAGCAGGATCTTCGCACACACGGCCATGTTGTTGAGGCGGCCGATCGCAAGATAGTCCATGCGCGTCTCGACACGTTCCAGGTTGAACGTCACGTCGGAAGCGCGGTCGAATGACGCCTGCAACGCCTTGCCAAAGCGCTCGAACAGCGATTGCGCGACATGCAACTCCACATTCGAGAATACCCGCGGCATATCCAGCGGCGGCTCCGCACCATCGGCGCCGAACAGGAGCTCGATCATGGTGTAGACGAAATCGCGATCGAAACCAATCAGGATGCGCGCATCCCATGCTTGCGCATAGAACACCGCGGCAATGGCTTCGCCCTCATAGCGATCGAGGATATCGGAGAGGCGATCGCTGCCCACGCTGCTTAGCGAGAAATACGACTGCGAGGGCGACATGGATCGCAGGCTTTCGGCACAAAGATTCGTCATCTGGTCGAAAATCACATGCAGCATCGGCATGCGTTCGACGGAAATTCCGGCAGCCCCTAAAAGTTGATCTGATCCTTGATCTACGCGGCCTGACTTTACTTCTGACATCAGGCCCGCGCTCCCGCTTTCGCCGAGGATTCAGCAGGTGCCGCCTTCGCGGGACCGCCGGAGATGGTTTCGCTTTCGACGACATCAATCGACGGGCGTTCACCGGGGCCGATCATCTTGCGGCCGTGTTCGATCGCGATCTGCGGCAGGGCCCCGTTCATGAAGGCGAGCAGTGACTGCTTGACGATTACATACATCCGCGCGCGCTGCTCGCGCACCAGCTTGATCTTGTGGGCCAGCGGCGCGACAAGACCGTAGGACAAGAAGATGCCGGCAAATGTGCCGACCAGAGCTGCGCCGATGAAGCCGCCGAGCAATTTCGGGGATTGGTCGAGAGCGCCCATCGCCTTGATGACGCCGAGTACCGCGGCGACGATACCGAGCGCCGGCAGTCCTTCGGCCACCATCATCAGCGAGCCATATGGTTTCATCTTGCTGCGAATGATGGTTTCGATTTCCTCGTCCATCAGCGCTTCGATCTCATGCGGCCGCGCGCTGCCCATGATGATCAGGCGGAAGTAGTCGCAGATGAAGTGCAGAAGCGGCTCATTGGCGAGAACGGTCGGGAAGGCAGTGAATATTTCTGACGATGATGGATCGTCGATATGAGCTTCCACCTCGTTGCGACCCTTGTTTCGTACCTCGCGCATCAGAGAATGCAGAAGCCCGAGCAGATCGAGGTAATGGCGTTGCTTCGGCACTGCGACCGTCAACGCCTGCACGGTGGCGCGGCCGGTGTCGACCACGGTTTTCCAGGGATTCGCAATGACATAGGTGCCCAGCGACATCCCCATGATGATGACGAACTCCCAGGGCTGCCATATCACGCTGAGATGCCCGCCCATCGCGGTGAAGCCGCCGATCAGACTGGCGAGTGTGATAATGACGCCAAAGAGAATGCTCAAGCGCACCGCTCCAAATTGAGGATACGATTCACTTAGGCAACGATGCTTGCACGAGGCTGACATCGGCCTGCGCCGGCCAGCCCCGCGCAAGCTTGTGCGGGGAGTTTGAGGCCAGTCTCGCCGCATGCGCCCGCAGACTGGGAACCCACTGCCGATGGTCTCGACAATCGCAAGCTACCAGCTGATCTCCAAGAATATCGTCAAATCGTTGCAGCAGACGATGGAGAAGCCGGACGTGTCGAAGGACACAGAATACTACCTGTCACACATCCGCGATGTGAATACGATCGACGAATTCATCGGCGACTATCGGTTGTTCAGCTATGCCATGAAGGCGTACGGGTTGAGCGACATGACCTATGCCAAGGCGTTCATGCGCAAGGTTCTTACGGAAGGTGTTGCCAGCTCGACCACATTCGCCAACAAGCTTTCCGACGCCCGCTACCGCGAATTCGCCACCGCATTCGACTTCGCCAAGCTGGGTGACCAGGCGACGAGCACGACCGCCGCGCAGGTCGGCACCGTCGAGAAATACGTTCGGCAGCAACTCGAGGAAGACGCCGGATCGCAAAATGAAGGCGTTCGTCTGGCACTCTATTTCGAGCGCAAGGCGCCCAAGATCACCAGCATCTATCAGATTCTCGCTGATCCGGCGTTGATCAAGGTCGCCCAGATCGCGCTTGGCATCTCACCGATGACCTCGATGGCGGATGTCGACAAACAGGCGAATATGCTCAGCGCGAAAGTCGGCATCGCGGATTTCCAGACCCCCGAAAAGCTGCAGTCGTTCCTGCAGCGTTTTTCGGTGATGTGGGAGATGGAGAACGGAACGTCCACCGCCCAATCGGCTTCAAGCACCCTTATCACGCAGCCGCTCGAAATGGGCCTCAGCACGGACGTGCTGACCACCCTGCAGAACCTGAAAATCGGACGATAAAATGCAATCAGCGCTCTATGTCAGCCTCTCGGCCCAGGTCTCGCTTGAGAAGCGACTCGAAACCATTGCCAACAACATGGCCAATATGAAAACCGCCGCGTTCCGTGCCGACGCGGTGAAGTTCGAGACTGCAATGTCGCGCGCAGCAACGCAGGCGGTCGCGTTCTCCTCGCCCGGCGAAAACTTTATCTCGCGCAAGGAAGGCGCTATTACCCAGACTGGCAATACCCTGGACGTGGCGATCACCGGAAATAGCATGGCCGCGTACCCCGGCGGCCCCGATCCCGGCCACACGACGTGGATGGCGTTTGCTGGGCCGAACGGCACCGTCTATACGCGCGATGGCCGCATGCAGATCGACATCAACGGGCAGCTTCAGACCCTCACCGGCTATCCAATCCTCGATTCTGGCGGCACGCCGATCATCGTCGATCCCGATGCTGGCCCGCTAACGATTGTGCGCGATGGCACCATTTCGCAGGGTCGCATCCAGGTCGGTCAGCTCGGCCTGTTCGATATCGCCCCGGACGCAAAGCTGGAACGATTCGGAACGTCGGGCGTGATTCCGAGCAAGCCGGCGACCACCGCGCTCGATTTCGTCACGGTCGGCTTTCAGCAGGGCTACGTCGAAGGATCAAATGTCGATCCTCTGACAGAACTCACACAGATGATGACCGCACAGCGCACCTTCCAGAGCGTCAGCTCATTGATCGACAATTCCGAAAGTACCATGCAGAACGCCATTCGCACGCTGGGCGATCCAAAAGCCTGATGCCTGATGTGACCGGCGGGAGAGCTCGATGAACGCGCTTGAAAAACTCGAATCGACCATCGCAACCTTGCGCCGGGACGTGCCCACGGTTCGTGTCGGTGGCATGGTGTCCGAGGTGACGCCGACGCATTTTCGCGTCTCCGGCCTGTCGCGCTATGTCAGGCTCGGTGAATTGATCGGACTGGAAATCGACAAGCAGGTTCATCTCGGTGAGGTCGTGCGGATCGATACTGACGGCGTAACGGCCAAACCGTTCGATTCCCACTTTGCTGCCGGCCTCGGCGTTCCCGCCTTCCGAATGCCTCCCAAGACGCTGTCTCCACATCCGGCCTGGAAAGGTCGCGTCATCAATGCCCTTGGTGAGCCACTGGATGGCGCCGGCGACATGCCGGTCGGCGAGCGCGAGATGCAAACGGATGCCAATCCCCCACCGGCGATGAGCCGCTCCCGCGTGAGCAAGCCGCTCCGTACCGGCGTCCGCGTCGTGGATCTCTTCACACCGCTCTGTATCGGCCAGCGCATCGGCATTTTCGCCGGTTCCGGCGTCGGCAAGACCACCCTTCTTTCGATGCTGGCACGCAGCGCCGGCTTCGACACGGTAGTCACTGCACTGGTCGGCGAGCGTGGACGAGAAGTACGTGAATTTCTCGAAGAATCGCTGGTCCATCACAAGACCCGCGCGATCACAGTCGTCTCGACGAGCGACGAAAGCCCGATGATGCGTCGACTGGCGCCGAAGACAGCGATGACCATCGCCGAATATTTCCGCGATCGCGGTGAATCGGTGCTGTTGATCGTCGATTCGGTAACGCGCTTCGCCCACGCATCCCGTGAAGTCGCGCTCGCTACCGGCGAGCCGGCGATCGCACGCGGCTATGCGCCGAGTGTCTTCAGCGAACTTCCGCGACTGCTGGAGCGTTCAGGACCGGGCCTCGAAGGCCAGGGTTCCATTACCGGCGTCTTTGCCGTGCTGGTCGATGGCGACGATCACAACGAGCCCGTAGCGGATACAGTGCGCGGTACGCTGGACGGACACATCATGCTGGATCGTGACGTTGCCGATCAGGGCCGCTATCCGGCCGTCAATGTGCTGTCATCGGTCTCGCGCCTCGGCCAGCATGTGTGGTCGCCGGAGGAAGCTAATCTGGTGCGTAAGCTGCGCGCCATGATCGCCCGCTTTGAGGACACCCGCGACCTTCGCCTGATGGGCGGCTATCAGCCCGGCCGCGACAGTGAACTCGATCAGGCCGTCCAGCTCGTGCCCAAGATCTACGACGTGCTGCAACAGCACCCGACCGACCCGTCCTGCGCCGAGCCGTTCCAGGAATTGCTCAGCGTGATCAAGACCGCAATCGGGTAACTGCGCTCCCGCGTTCTAGACACCCGGGATCGTATCGAGATTCGCTGCCGCGACGATCGCACCGGATCGCACAAGGCGCAGCGACTTCTGAATGTCGTCGTGAAAATATCGATCCTCGTCGAGATGGGCGACGTCTGCCCGGATCCGTGCTCGAACGTTTTCCAGACGATCGCTGGACTTGAGCGGCGCATGGAAATCACAGCCTTGCGCGCCCGCCAGCAGCTCGATGGCAATGACGGCCATCGCATTCTCGATCATCGGCAACAGCCGCCGTGCCGCATGCGCCGCCATCGAAACATGATCTTCCTGATTGGCCGATGTCGGAATCGAATCGACGCTGGCCGGATAGGCCCGCTGCTTGTTCTCAGATACCAGCGCCGCGGCCGTCACTTGCGCGATCATGAAACCGGAATTAAGCCCCGGCTTCGGCGTCAGGAACGCGGGCACACCGGATAACACCGGATCCACCAGCATGGCGATCCGGCGCTCTGAGATCGATCCGATCTCACAGATCGCAAGCGCCATCATATCCGCCGCAAAGGCAACCGGCGCTGCATGGAAATTGCCACCGGAGATCGCGATATCGTCCTCGGCAAAGACCAGAGGATTGTCCGAAACGCCATTCGCTTCGGTGAGAAGTGTGGTGGCCACCTGTCGCAAAACGTCCAGCGCAGCGCCCATCACCTGCGGCTGACAGCGGAGGCAATAAGGATCCTGAACGCGGACGTCGCCAGTGCGGTGCGACTCGCGAATCGCGCTGCCGGCGAGAAGTTCCTTCAATGCCTGGGCCGATACGATCTGCCCTTCATGCTTGCGCAGTTGATGGATGCGCGGATCGAACGGCGTATCCGAGCCACGCGCCGCATCGGTGGACAAGGCACCACTGACGAGTGCGGTCCTGAACAGAATTTCAGATTCGAACAATCCCGCAAGTGCATAGGCTGTCGAGAACTGTGTGCCGTTCAGCAGCGCCAGTCCCTCCTTGGCCTGCAGCTCGATCGGCTGCAGACCCGCACTGGCGAGCGCCTCCGTCGCCGGCAATCGCCCAGACGTCGTCAGCGCCTCGCCGACGCCGATCATGACCGACGCCATATGCGCGAGCGGGGCCAGATCGCCGGAAGCACCGACCGATCCCTGCGCGGGCACGATGGGCGTGATGTCATGCGCAATCATGGCACTGAGCAACTGGACCGTCTCCATGCGGACGCCGGAGAAACCCTGTGCCAGGCTCGCAAGCTTGAGACACATCATCAGCCGCACCACCGGCGCTGGCGCCGGGTCGCCGACGCCCACGCAATGTGACAGCACGATGTTTTTCTGGAGGGCCGTGATGCTTTCGGCTGCTATGCCGACATGAGCAAGCTTTCCGAAGCCTGTATTGATGCCATAGACGGGTTCGCCCTTGGCGACGATCCGGGCAACTGCCTCAACACTGGCATTGATGTGGGGAATACAGCTCTCATCGAGAACCGGTACTGCCCCCCGATAGATCGACCGCCAGTCCGCCAGCGTCACCGTACCCGGTGTGAAACGCATCGTCATTAAAGTGTCTCCAGGCCATCCGTAGATGGCCCAAGGCAACACATTCAACGCTGCGCTTCAATGTTTGCGCGCAACAAAAAGGCCAGCCTTGCGGCTGGCCTTTCAGCTGATCGACAGTCAGATCGTGCGCTGCGACGTGCGACGCAGCGTCACGTTTGCCTTATGGCTTCCAGCCGCCGCCCGGCAGATTGCCGTGATAGGGCGTGTTGCGGCAGTGGCCCCACGGACCGCGCCAGTAACCGGGAGGGCACCCGTTCCCCATTACGGGAGCTTCCTGATAGTAGCCGCCCGGGAGCGGGCCGTAATAAGGTGTATAGCGGCAGCCACCATAAGGACCGCGCCAGCCGTTCGGACCGCAGCCACCCGCAACCGGGATCACGTGCGCTTTGACAGCGATGCTCTGGCCCATCATCGGCGCAGCACTTGCCTGCGTCGAGACGATGAACATGGCGACGAGACATGCCGCCATCATGTGCAGAATTTTGGTCATTCTATTCCTCTCGATGAGTTGAAGATCACTCGGCCCCGACGAAAGCGTCTTCGCCTTGCCGCGCGATGCGCAACCCGAAGATGCATTGGTCTTCATTCTGCTTAGAGGCACCAGATACCGTTGGCAATTCCGTTCTATCAATGCACCGGCACAACCCGTTCGGTTAGTTATCCGCCCGTTAAGAACGGCGAACGGAGCTGCCGCGCGAAGTACTGCATCAATGTAGTTCCCTTTAAACGAAGATGCAGCGACGTGTTGGAGCTATTCCAGAGACCGGAACCCTGCATCCGATCCCGCTGCGATCGAAGTCCTGCGACACGAGCGACTTCAATTGCCGCAAGGCCTTTGCATGATAGCTGAGTTGCGTGGAGCTCGGTTCTCGCGCTACCACGGGCCGCCGCGCAATTGCTTGATGAAAGACACCCGTGCTTCCCTGGAAACTGATCGATACGACCGAAGTCCCCGGCGGCGGCGTGCCGCTGCGCCTGATGCAGCGCGGGCAAGAGTTCACCATCAAGCTCGGCCAGAACGAGTTAATGAGCAGTCGGCTGTTCGGCTCCGAGGAAGCGCTGGCGACACTCACCTGCTTTCGCCTCAAGGACATGAAAGCTCCGCGGCTTTTGATCGGCGGCTATGGCATGGGCTTTACATTGCGCGCTGCGCTAAAGGTGCTCGGCCCGAAGGCGAAGATCACCGTGGTCGAACTGGTGCCCGCAATCGTCGCCTGGGCGCGTGGCCCAATGGCCGAGCTGTCTGGCGACAGCCTGAGTGATGAGCGCGTGGAGATTGTCGAGGGCGATGTCGTTAAAGCCATCGCTGGTGCACGCGGCAAATATGATGCGATCCTGCTCGACGTCGATAACGGGCCCGAAGGCCTGACGCGAAAATCGAATGATGCGCTCTATGACCTGAAAGGGTTGCGCGCGGCCCAGGCCGCGCTCAGTCCGGGCGGCGTGCTGGCCGTCTGGTCGTCATTTCCATATGACAAATTCACGGCACTCCTCGGCAAGGCAGGCTTCAACGCCGAGGAAATCAAGATCCGCGCCACCGGCACACGCGGTGGCGCCCGTCATGTCATCTGGCTGGCGACGAAGCCAAAAATATAGCCGTCGCCGCCGTGAAGATGGGTTTTAATAGGCAATCGAACGCCGACTGCGGCGAGGTTCGGCATAAGGCTGCGGGCTGAACGCCAGACGCGGATTGACGATGCAGTCGACGCCGCGACCCGATGCAGTGGCCTGGCACGCTTCATAACTCGGATAGGAGCAATCGGTCCCGAAGGCCTGCGACTGGATACAATAGGGATAGGTCGGGGCGGCAGCTGCAGGGCTGGAAGCCATGGCCGAAACACCACCAACAGCCAACACGGCAAGCATCAGATTGCGCATCACGTCTTCTCCTCCGCGGCAGCGGTCCTGTGACATCTCCAGAAAGCAACAGAGCCTGCGGATGAACGTTCCCGCAAGCTCCGATACATCCCGGTCTTGTGATTACGCGCTTACGCTGGCGTCATCACAAGGGTTAGACACCATAGTGCCGCATGGGTTCATTCGACCTTAAGGCCCGCGGCTTTGACCACTTTCTCCCACTTCTCGGTCTCCGCGACGATCATCTTACCGAACGCTTCTGGCGGTCCGATCAGCGGTTCGCCGCCGAGATCGATCAGCTTGGCCTTGACGGCCGGATCCGCCAGCACCGCATTAACGTCCGCGTTGAGCTTGGCGATAATCTCCGGCGGCGTCTTCTTCGGCGCACCCATGCCGAACAAAGCGCTGGCCTCATAACCCGGCACGGTTTCCGCGACGGTCGGCACATCGGGCAACAGCGACGACTTCTCGGTGGTCGTCACCGCCAGCGCACGAAGGCTGCCCGAGCGGATATGCTGGATGATTGACGGCATGTTGTCGAAGATCACCTGGACCTGACCGCCGAGCATGTCGGTGATCGCCGGCGCAGCACCGCGATAGGGCACATGCTGCATCTTGGCGCCCGACAGCATCATGAACATCTCACCGGATAGATGCACCGAGGTGCCGTTACCCGACGACGCCATGTTCACCTTGCCCGGATTGGCCTTCACATAGGCGATGAATTCCCCGACGGTCTTCGCCGTGATGTCCTTGTTGACGGTCATCACATTGGCAGTGCGATGGAAGGCGGCGACAGGCGCGATATCACGCACGAAATTGAAGCTCAGCTTCCCATAAAGCGTCGCGTTGATGTAGTTCGCCGGATTGACCAACAGGATGGTGTAGCCGTCGGGTTCTGCATTCACGACAGATTCGGTGCCGATATTGTTGCCGGCGCCCGGCTTGTTCTCGACGACGAATTGCTGGCCGGTTCGCTCGGATAGCTTCTGCCCGATCAGGCGAGCCAGAATATCGGTTGCACCGCCAGCAGGATAGCCGACGACAAAGCGAACCGGCCGCGTCGGATAATCCACGGCCAGCGCCGAGCTGACGGGAACGAGAGCGGTTGCAGTAAAAGCAGAAAAGCCAAGCGCAATCAGACCGATCGCGGCACGACGTGACGTCATATTTTATTCCCTCCGGCTGCCGCAACTTTGCGCGCGGTCAGCGTGTGTTGAATTGACAACGGCCGTATCTACCAAACAATTCAACTATCGGCCAGTGCGACACTACTGCGGCACCAGCCCAAAGAAACGTCAAGGCAACGCCAAGGACCATTTCATGTCCCTCACCGTCACGGCCCTCGATCATCTCGTCCTGAATGTCACTGACGTCCAGCGCTCAGCCACCTGGTATCAACGCGTCCTGGGCATGGAGGTGAAGGTGTTCGATCCCGGTCCGGGCAAGTTGCCGCGCACATCGGTGAGTTTTGGCGTGCAAAAGATCAATCTGCGGCCGATCGGCGCCGATAAGGTCGAGTGGTTCACGGCGGATCATGAGATGGCCGGCAGCGACGATCTCTGTTTTCTCACCGCATCACCGCCCGACGCCGTGGTCGCGCATCTCGGCGCTTGCGATGTTGCTATCGAGGAAGGCCCGGTGGCCAAACAGGGCGCGCGCGGCACCTTGCGCTCGGTCTATTGCCGGGATCCCGATGGCAGCCTGATTGAAATTTCGTCTTACGAAATAGGCTGATCCTGCACGCGTTGCGGTTTGCGCACTGCCGCCGCTGATGGCACAACATCTTCCGTAAAAACAAGAATAAGAAAGCCGCACCCGCGTAAGCGGTCGCTCCGGCGGCTTTCGACGGAGGATGCATGCCCCACCCCGCGACGAATCCCGCCATGATTCCCGGTTCGATCGGCCCGTTCGACGGCATGGACGTGCCGTGGCTACTGCGCATGCACGCCGAGACGCGTCGCGATCACCCTTTCATCATCTGGTCGCCATTCGATGCACCGGCGCGGCCATGGACCTATGGCGAATTCTACGATCGCGTCGGCGCACTTGCCGCAGGCCTTGCCCAACGCGGCATCGTCCAAGGCGACTATGTGCTGATCCATCTCGACAATTGCGTCGAGATGTTGCTGGCCTGGTTCGCCTGTGTCGAACTCGGCGCCATCGCGGTCACCACGAATACCCGTTCGTCGGCTGCGGAGATCGAATATTTTGCGGATCACTGCGGCGCGGTCGCGGCCATCACCCAGCCATCCTATGCCGAACTCGTCGCCGCCAATTGCCGCAAACTGCGCTGGATCGCGGTGACGTCGCACAACGCCGGCGCGTCGGCCGACGGCCATGCAGTGGGCAAGGCTGAGCGGTTCGAATCCCTGTTCGCTGACAGCGCCGATCGTCCGCGCCGCCCGGTCGACCCGTGGGCGCATTGTAGCGTCCAATATACGTCAGGCACCACATCGCGGCCCAAAGCGGTGCTGTGGACCCATGCCAATGCGCTGTGGGGCGGCAAGGTGAATGCTGCGCATCAGGACCTGCATGCGTTTGATACGCATATGACTTATCTGCCGCTGTTTCATACCAATGCACTGGCCTATTCGATGCTGGCGACGTTGTGGGTCGGTGCCTCCCTCGTGCTTCAGCCGCGTTTTTCCGCGCGCCGGTTCTGGAACGTGGCGCTCGAACATCGCGCGACCTGGCTGTCGACGATCCCGTTCTGCATGAAGGCGCTGCTGGAGCACGACGTGCCGAAGCATCATCACTTCCGTCTGTGGGGAGCCTCGTTCTGCGATCCGCCCGCCTTCGCGAAATTTAACGTCAAGATCATCGGCTGGTGGGGCATGACCGAGACCATCACCCACGGCATTATTGGCGAGGTCGACCAGCCCAATACGCCGATGGCCATCGGCCGCGCCGCAACCGAATATGGCATCCGCGTCACCAATGACGACGGCACGCCGACCGCCGTGGGCGAGACTGGCAATCTCGCGATCAAGGGCATTCCCGGCCTGTCGCTGTTCAAGGAGTATCTGCACAACGAAGCTGCGACCTCAGACAGTTTCGACACCAACGGCTTCTTCATCACTGGCGACCGCGTCACGCTACTCGAGCGCGGCTATATCAAGTTTGGTGACCGTGCGAAGGACATGCTGAAAGTTGGCGGGGAGAACGTTGCCGCATCGGAGATCGAACAGGTCGTCATCACCGTGCCCGGCGTGCGCGAAGCCGCCGTCGTCGGCAAAAAACATCCGATGCTGGATGAAGTGCCGGTGGTTTTCATCATCCCGCATGCCGGCGTCGCGCAGGCACCACCAGCGCTGCATGAGAGTGTCATGGCAGCTTGCAAGCGCGGGCTGGCGGATTTCAAGGTGCCGCGCGAAATCCACTTCGTGGACGAGATGCCGCGTTCGACGCTTGAAAAAGTGGCCAAGGCGGAATTGCGCAAGCTGCTGGCCTGAGGCGAACGGCGCTTACGCGCCGAGCGCCACCGGGCGGAACACCTGTAGCAGTTGCTGGTCGATCTTGTCGCCCATCTGCTCCATGATCTCGAACGCCTTGGCATGCGTGAAGGCCATGCGATACGCACGCCGCTCCACCAGAGCCGCGTGGATGTCGACGATGGTCATCAGGCGAACGATGTCGCTGATCTGGTCGCCGGCCAGCGCATCGGGGTAGCCGCTGCCATCCAGGAATTCGTGGTGATGCAGCACCACGTCGAGCATCTCGCGCGGAAAACTGCCCTGCGCCACCAGCGCTTCGAAGCCGAGACGCGGATGTTTGCGCATCTCGAGCGTCTCGTCCTCGGTGAGCTTGCCCGGCTTGTCCAGGATCGAGACCGGGATGAAGGCCTTGCCCACATCATGGACGAGGGCCGCGCGCGTGAGGCGGCGCTGATCTTCGTCGCGCATGCCGAGATGCTGCGCAAAGGCCACCGCGAACCCCGTCACGAATAGGCAGTGACGATAGCTGTGATTATGATGACGGCCGACGGCGGCCAACCATTCGCGCAGCGATGTGCGCTTGATGGCCTTCAGAATCTGGTTCTCGGCTTGCATCACGTCGTTGAAGGTGAGCGGAACGCCAGCGGGCAGCTTCTCGAAGATCTTGACCATTACCGCATGCGCCGCCTCGACGCCGCGATTCAGCGCCTTGCCGCGGGCGGAGAAGTCCTCGTCATGCGGGTTCGGAAACGCGGCGCGGATACGCTGCATGATGCCACGTGCATCGAACGGCCGCGCGATCGTATCGGTGGCGCCGAGCGCCCAGGCCTGCATGGATCCGTGATGCAGCGAGTCGGCCAGTACGAACAGGCGCGGTATCGCTTCATAGGATTTGTGGCGCAACTTGTTGCGCACGCGCTGCACGGCCTCTGCCGAACGCAGATTGATATCGACCACGATACCCGACAGCTCGCTGGGCGGTGTCTCCGGAATGGCTGACGTTGGGACAACATCGACTTCGCCGACCTTCTGCAGGATATCGACGAGTTCGCTGCTGTGATCGCTGCGGTCCGATGCCAGAAGCAGTCGGCGGCGCGCCGGCGATTGGTTGACTGAAGCGGTCATATGCCCTCGATCTATTGCGGCGAACGGGCCGCAAGCAGGACATACATACCTTGGAACAGGGTTCTTGAAGCTTAATGGGTATTGTTAATGCTTCCTGATCGCCCCCCGGAAGGTTTCATTCCGGCGGATAGCACTATCAGTCGGTTAGGGCTTTCGCGAAAACTTTAAGCAATGCCGCCTTGCGCCGGAATCCGATCCGGAAAACAATCGCGCCATGAAGACCATCAGGTTCATCCTCGGCGTCGCGACCGCCCTCACCGTCATGGTTCCAGCCCACGGGCAGCCCGCCGGGACGAGGCCCGATCTGCCATTCACGGCAACCCTTTCGAACGCCACCCCGCTGGCTTTTGGGATGGCGGCGGATGACGCCGCCCGTATCTTGGGCACCCCGCTAACCTATGTCAGCGGCCGACCGGGCGATGAGATCTATCTGGCGATCCGCACCTTCGGCGGCAGCGGCTTCTTCGACCGCCGCGACCGCCTCTATCTCCAGTTTCGCAAGGGACGCCTGACCGGCTGGAAGGGCGACTGGGGCCGGCATTGGATGTGGCAGTAGCCGCTTTGTGAGTAGACCCGTGCTGTCGTCCGCGCCAAACATACCTCACCCCTTAACAACGATATGGAATACCTCGTGGGACAAGACATCACGCTGACTGCATCTGACGGCTTCAAACTCGGCGCCTACCGCACCCAGCCTGAGGGCAAGCCCAAGGGCGCCGTGGTGGTGATCCAGGAGATCTTCGGCGTAAACGACCACATCCGCACGGTCTGCGATCGCTTCGCTGTGCAAGGCTATGTGGCGGTGGCGCCGTCGATCTTCGATCGCACCGAACCCAACTTCCAGTCCGGTTATTCGCCCGAGGAAATCGCCATCGCGCGCAAGTTCGTTGCTAATCCGGATTGGCCCGCGATGCTGCGCGATACCCAGGCCGCGATCGATTCCGTTGGGGATGTCGGCAATGTCGGCATCATCGGCTTCTGCCTTGGCGGCAGCGTTGCTTTCGCCGCAGCCACGAAGCTGACCGGCCTCAGCGCCGCCATTGGCTATTACGGCGGCGCCGTGGTGCGCTTTGCCGACGACAAGCCGACCGTACCGACGCAGCTGCATTTCGGTGAAAAGGATCACGGCATTCCGCTGTCGGACGTCGAGACCATCCGCGCCAAGCGGCCGGATGTGGAGATCTTCGTCTATGACGGGGCCGAACACGGCTTTAATTGCGATCAGCGCGCCAGCTACAACAAGGCCAGCGCGGACATCGCAAGGGAGCGCAGCCTCGCGTTCCTCGCGAAGCATCTGAAGTAAGCCGCCGCCCTCTCCACGTCATTGCCGGGCTTGACCCGGCAATCCACCTTTGCGGCACCAACAAGCGTTTGGGCAAAGCTGGATACCCGGGTCAAGCCCGGGTATGACGACTGAGAGGGAGCAGCCTCGATCTTTCCCTGCCAGTCGGGAGAGATTGGAACATCACTCGCCCTTCACGCCCGCTGTCTTTGCCACCGTCGCCCAGCGATCGAAATCGCGGCGCAGGCTCTTCTCGAAAGATTCGGGGCTGTCTCCGACCGGAACGAGATTGACCGCCTGCAGGCCGGCGGTCCCCTCCGGCGAATTGATGATGCGACCGAGCTCGGCCGACAGCTTGCTCACAATGTCCTTCGGCGTCGCTGCTGGCACGAAGACGCCGACCCAGCCTTCAGCCTCGAAACCGGGATAGCCGAGTTCGGCCATGGTCTGCACGTTCGGCAGCTTGGGCTTGCGTTTCTCGCCGCCCACTGCGAGCGGACGGATCTTGCCGGCTTCGAGCTGCGGACCGGCCGTGGTGAAGTCGAGGAAGGCCGCCGTGACCTGATTGCCGAGCAGATCGTTCAGGAGCGGTGCGGCGCCACGATACGGCACATGGGTCATATCAATGCCGGTGTTCTTCTTCAGAAGCTCGCCATAAAGATGCGACGTGGTGGCGTTGCCAAAAGTGCCGTACGGATATTTTCCGGGACTGGATTTGGCAAGATCGACCAGTTCCTTCACCGACTTCATCGGCTGCGCTTCGGGTACGACGAGCACGATCGGCGAGATCGCGACCTGCGTCACCGGCGCGAGATCCTTGAACGCGTCGTAAGGCAGTTTCGACATCAGGCTCGGCGCCTGGATGATCTGCGTGATTGCGATCAGCACCGTGTAGCCATCGCCCGGAGCCTTGGCAGCGAAATCGTTGCCGATCACGCCACCGGCGCCCGGCTTGTTCTCCACGGTGACGGTCTGCTTCCAGGATTCTTGCAGCTTCTGTGCTAGCAGCCGCGCAGCGACGTCAGTGGCACCGCCGGGCGCATAGGGCACGACGAAGGTAATGCGCCGATCAGGATAGGATTGCGCGGTCTGCGCAGATGCCTCCGACGACACCGCTCCCAGCGCCACGATGGCTGCCAGAGTGACGCCGCGGATCACGTTGACCGACGGACTGGTCTTCATCTCTTCTCCCCCTGATATCCATATGTGCCGGCATGGCGGCGCATTTCAGCGAGTTGGCCTCGCTTGATCATTGCTACAGGGCGGGAGACGATTCTGATACAGAGCAACGCGTATCCTGACGCCAATGCGCCGATACATCGCAGCCAATTTCATCGCGGGAAAGCGCGTCTATTCCGTGAAGCGGAGAAAATCGCGTGTGAGTGATGACCGCGATCGATGCGTGCGATCAGAACCAGCGCTCGCTGACCAGCACCGTATCACCGGGATTGATCGGCGTGCCCAATGGCACCACGGCGCGGTACGAGCCCTCGACGGTGGTATGGGTCAGCGTGACTTCATCACGCTTGGCGCGTGGCGAGAAGCCGCCGGCAATGGCGATCGCGCTCTCGACGCTCATATTGGGCACGTAGGGATACTGTCCAGGAGCGGCAACTTCACCGAGGATGAAGAACGGACGGTAGGCTTCGATTTCGACAGCCACCGACGGCTCGCGAATGAAGCCATTGCGCAGGCGGCCGGTGATGCTCGCAGCCAGCCCAGCGGGCGTCATGCCGCGCGCCGGCACGCGGCCGATCAGCGGCATGGTGATCGCGCCACCGGCATCGATGGCGTAGGAATTGGTGAGACCTTCCTGGCCGTAAACCACGACGCGCAGCTTGTCGCCGGCATCGAGCTTGTACTGCGCATCATAGGTCGAGACCGGGGGAGCATAAGCAACCGGCACTGCTGCCGGCCCGTAACCCGGGCGACCGTAAGCGAGCGTGTCGAGATCGGCAGCCGGCGCAACCACTGCAACAGGACCGGGTCTGCGCATGCAACCGGACAAAGCCAGCGCGGCAACCGCGACAATCATGGGCAGACGAAACGCGCGGGCAGACGACACTGGACATATCCCTCATAGAGGCAGCCTCGGTTTTGGCCTCTTATGGTTAAAATTCCGTTGTCATGGCCTTCCATCAGGCAGCAAAAAACCCGCCTTCGGGAGCTCCGAAAGCGGGCTTTTGACGTTGTTTATCTACACTTAGCCGTGGTCAGCTCAGGCAGTGACGCCGACCCCGATCGGGCACGACACACCGGTGCCGCCGAGACCGCAATAGCCGCCAGGATTCTTTGCCAGATACTGCTGGTGATAGTCCTCGGCGAAGTAGAACTTCCCGGCCGGCGCAATCTCGGTGGTGATGGCGCCGAGGCCCTTCGCGGACAGTGCCTTCTGATACGCCGCCTTCGACGCTGCGACGGCATCGCGCTGTGCATCGCTGAAGGTGTAGATCGCGGAACGATACTGCGAGCCGATGTCGTTGCCCTGACGCATGCCCTGGGTCGGATCGTGACTCTCCCAGAACGTCTTCAGCAACTGCTCGTAAGAAATCTTCTTCGGATCGAACGCCACCAGCACCGCTTCGGTGTGACCGGTACGGCCCGAGCAGGTCTCTTCATAGGTCGGGTTCGGCGTGAAGCCGCCGGCGTAGCCGACCGCGGTCGTATAGATGCCGTCGCCGAGCTCCCAGAACTTGCGCTCAGCACCCCAGAAGCAACCGAGCCCGAACACCGCCCGCTCAACTCCTTCTGGATAGGGCGGCTGGATGTTGCTGCCATTGACGAAGTGATGCTTGGCAGTGGGGATCGGCGTATCGCGACCGGGCAGTGCTTCGGCGGCGGTCGGCAATGCAGCGGTCTTGCGCATGAAAAGCATGGATCATCTCCCGGCGCGCTCGCGAACGAAGTGGACTCCGGTTCGCTGGACGAACGCGCAGATCTGGGGGCCAACAGCACCCGCGAGGCAGAACCGGATTCACTCCTGCCGCGCGGCGTATCTCAGGTGGCAATATAGGTATCTACGAGGGAAACGGCAGGTGTGTTACGTCGTCGAGCGCCGTTCAATTCCGCGAATAACCGATCAGCGGCTTGCTTGGCCGGAACAGCAGCATCAGCACGATGCCGAGCACACCCATGACGGCCCAAGCCGGCTGGTTGAGCAGCAGCTTAAGAAGCCCACTGAGAAAAGGCGCATTGGCATCGACCATTGCCTGGAAGGAACGCTGGCTGGCCTGGTTGATGTCGTTCCAGAACTCCCCGAGCCGGGTCAGCCGCAGCGCCTGATCGGCAATCGAGCGCGCCCCATCATAGACCAGGAACACGAACCCACCGGCCAGCAATAACAGCCCTATCAGGCGGAAAAACCCGCGGATCATCCGAATCCCCTCATCGCTCTCACCCCCGGCAATACCGGGCAAAACCGAGAAATTCAACCTCATCAGCAACTTAACCGCCACTCTGCGGCTGTTTTTCGTCTAAAGGCGCAGCCGGAAGGCGTTGACGGTGGAAATCGGGCACTCTATAAGGAGCGCCAATGGCGGTGGGCGCAATCCCGCCGCCGCTGTTCTTTGAGCGGCGCGCCCCGTGAGTTTCGAAACGCGTGAGCTTTGCCGCTCCGGGGATAGCATTTTCAGGAACACCCCGGAAACAGATCAGCGTTGGCCGCAGTCGAGCGGCAGACGTCAATCAGCCCGGCGCCCGAGACGGGACGCTGCTGAAGGATAGTGAGATATGGCCAATACGACCTCCGCCAAGAAGGCGACGCGCAAGATTGCCCGCCGCACCATCGTCAACAAGTCCCGCCGCACCCAGATGCGCGGTGCAGTCCGCACCGTCGAGGCGGCGATCAAGAGCGGCGACCGCGAAGCGGCGCTGAAGGCGATGAAGCTCGCCGAGCCCGAGCTGATGAAGGCTGCTCAGCGCAACCTCGTTCACAAGAATCTCGCAAGCCGCAAGGTCTCGCGTCTCGTCCATCAGATCGCGAAGCTCGCGCAGTAATCTGACGACAACATTCTTTCCAAAAAGCCCGGCTTCACGCCGGGCTTTTTTTATGCCGCAATGCGTTCGCGCTATCGCGTCACAAATTCTGATGAAGCGCAAAGACCGCCGCGCGCTTGCGCGATGCGCGTCTCGTCATGTCTCTTCAACGGCACAGCCGGAACGCACAACGCATCACACCGAGTGCCAATCCGCGTTATCGCTTGCGTCAGCGTGATTCTGAAAAAGCAACAGCGCCACGCCGCCAGCACGAGTCCGATGTCTAGGGTTACCCTGACTCAACGCACAGAAAAAAACGCGCGGCTCTAATCACTTATCGGCATAGCGAAGCGGACCAGTTTGAAAACGCGGACTCGGCCCCTTCATTCGTAAATGAATTATGAATTTCTTTTTTCGCTGGATCGAATCTGCAACGGCACTGTCACATTACGATTCAGCGCGTTGATTCAAAACCTTGACGCATCGTCAAAAAAATCACGACGTGTTCCGGGCTGCGCAAGTGAGGCTTTTGCGGGGCACCTGAAAAATGATTCCGTTGCGAGAAACCGGGCGTGCTGTATTTCTTTAATCACTCGCGGCGCCCGCGGTTCTTCAGATCAGAGCGATTTAAGAACCAGGACGGACCTTAGGATCAGCGACGGTCTTCAGGTTAGCGACACCTTCCAAGCTTTGATCGGATCGCAGCCCATAGCAATATGGGAAGGGTTGTTCTGTGTCGAAATTTCTCGGGTATCCATTCGGATGCTTTGAAAAGAAATGCGCACCGGCCAATCGCAACCAGCAAAGCTGACGGTGCGGAAGTAAGCGGGCAGGCGAGCGGGCAAGACGACGATACGGGAATGCGACTGAACGAGTTTCGATGTTCAGCGTTGCGGACTGACTTTGAACCACATGTGAACTGACATCTTGCCGCGAGCGACCGCGGTGAGCGGGGGAGGCTTTATGCGCAAATCGACCACGACAGCATTCCAGCGACCGCGATCTGCGTCTCGTTCAGATACGGCGATCCACACCTCCGCCCACGTTCCCGACAGACCCTCCAGTACGCGCTGACCTCGCGACGAGGTCCTCTTCGACATCACTGATCTGACCTCGGCCGGATGGCCGTTGGCGGAGCTGTGCCCGAAGACGACGCGTCACACGAGGTCGCACCGCGTCTCCATACGCGGACATTCATCGGCAGCGTTGTGCCGGACACTCACTCTATCTGAAAAGTTCTCTGACAATGGCTAATATGGAACAGGATCACTGGTCTCGCGTAAAAGGTCGGCTGCGGTCGACGGTTGGCGAAGACGTTTACTCCAGCTGGTTCGCGCGGATGGATCTCGAAAGCGTGCAGGACGACAGCGTCCATCTTTCGGTACCCACCCGATTCCTGAAGAGCTGGATCCAGGCCCACTACGCCGAGCGCGTGCTGAACGCCTGGCAGGCCGAGATGCCGCAAGTTCATCGCGTCGATCTCACCGTGCGTTCGGCGATGCGCAACGTTGCGCCCGCCAACAAGGAAGCCGCAGCGCCGACCGAAGCGCGCCGCACCGAGACGTTCAACAACCGTCCCGCGCCCGAACTCCGCGCCACGGCCACCGCGCCGGTGTCCGCAAGCCATGAAGCACTCGGCGGCTCGCCGCTCGATCCGCGCCTGACTTTTGCGAGCTTCGTGCTCGGCCGCGCCAACACGCTGGCCCATGCTGCCGCGCGTCAGGTCGCCGAAGGTCGCCGCGGCGATCCGGTGATGTTCAACCCGCTTTACATCCATGCCGGCGTGGGCCTCGGCAAAACCCATCTGTTGCAGGCCGTGACCTGGGCTGGCAATTCCGGCCCCGACCGCAAGGTGCTGTATCTCACCGCCGAGAAGTTCATGTACGGCTTCGTCGCTGCGCTGAAGACGCAGACGGCGCTCGCCTTCAAGGAAGCGCTACGCGGCATCGACGTGCTGGTGATCGACGACATGCAGTTCCTGCAGGGCAAGACCACGCAGGCCGAATTCTGTCACACACTGAATGCGCTGATCGATGCCGGCCGCCAGGTGGTGATCGCCGCTGATCGTCCGCCGTCGGATCTGGAAAGCCTCGACGAACGCGTGCGTTCGCGCCTCGCCGGCGGTCTCGTCGTCGAAATGAGCTCGCTCGGCGAAGAGCTGCGCCTGGGCATTCTGAAGTCGCGCGTTGCCGCCGCTCGCGCGCATCACGCCTCGTTCGACGTGCCGGAACCGGTGCTCGACTATCTGGCCCGCACCATTACCCATAATGGCCGCGATCTCGAAGGCGCAATCAACCGCCTGCTGGCGCACTCGAAGCTGAACGCCACGCCGGTGACGTTGGAAATGGCCGAACGCGAAGTGCGCGACCTGATCCGCCCGCAGGAGCCGAAGCGGATCAAGATCGAGGACATCCAGCGTGTCGTCGCGCGTCAGTACAATGTCAGCCGGTCCGACCTCCTGTCGTCGCGCCGCACCGCCAATGTCGTGCGCCCCCGTCAGGTTGCGATGTATCTGGCCAAGACCCTGACGCTGCGCTCGCTGCCCGAAATCGGCCGCCGCTTCGGTGGCCGCGATCACACCACGGTTCTGCATGCCGTACGCAAGATCGAGGCGCTGGTCGGCAAGGACGTGGCCCTGCAGGATGAGGTCGAGACGCTGAAGCGCCAACTGCAGGAGTAAAGCGTCCCCGCCCCCGACGCGCCAAAGCGTGCGCCGGGGCAGGACGAGGGTGTTAACCGTCAAAACATTGGGGGCCGGAAGCGCATCTCTCTTGCGCTTCCCGGCCATCCACGCCACCTTGCGGTCCCCCGCGGGATTGAGCAAAATCCATTTGATCGAGCTTGCGGGTGTCATCGCCGCGGCGCCCATTCGGGCCGCCAGGCATTTCCACACGACACCGGATTGAATCGGGCGGGTTTTGTTATGAAGGTCACCGTCGAACGCGCGCAACTCCTGAAGTCGCTGAGCCACGTGCATCGCGTGGTCGAGCGCCGCAACACGATTCCGATCCTGGGCAACGTGCTGATCCGCGCCGAAAATGCCCGGCTGTCGCTAAAGGCCACCGACCTCGACCTTGAAGTCACGGAAACCCTGGCCGCCGAAGTCGGCACCGCCGGTTCCACCACCGTGCCCGCGCATATGTTCTACGACATCGTCCGCAAACTGCCGGATGGCTCGCAGATTGTGCTCGAAGCCGATGGCGACCGCTCGGTAATGGCGATCCGCGCCGGCCGGTCGCGCTTCACGCTGCAGACGCTGCCGGAGAATGATTTCCCGGATCTCGCCGCCGGCGAAATGACGCACTCGTTTGCGCTACCGGCCTCCGACGTCAAGCGCCTGATCGACCGCACGCAGTTTGCGATCTCCACCGAAGAGACCCGCTATTATCTCAACGGCATCTATCTCCACGCCGCCGGCACCGCGACCGCGGCGACCCTGCGTGCCGTCGCCACCGACGGTCATCGTCTGGCACAGATCGACCTCAAGCTGCCCAAGGGCGCCGACGGCATGCCGGGCGTCATCGTGCCGCGCAAGACGGTCGGTGAAGTGCAGCGCCTGATCGAGGATCTGGAAGCCGAGATCACCATCGAGCTGTCGCAGGGCAAGATCCGCTTCACGCTTGGCAATGTGGTTCTGACCTCGAAACTGATCGACGGCACCTTCCCCGACTATGGCCGCGTGATCCCGCAGAACAACGACAAGGAACTGGTGATCGACAAGAAGGACTTCGAGAACGCAGTCGACCGCGTCTCGACGATCTCCAGCGAGCGCGGCCGCGCCGTGAAACTCGCGCTGTCGGCGGGCAAGCTCGTGCTGTCGGTGACAAATCCGGATTCCGGCAGCGCGACGGAAGAGCTTGAGGTCGAATACGCCTCCGACGCGCTCGATATCGGCTTCAACTCGCGCTATCTGCTCGACATCGCTGCCCAGATCGAAGGCGAAGTCGCCGTGCTGCGCCTCGCCGATCCCGGTTCGCCGACGCTGGTACAGGACAAGGACGCCAAGGGCGCCCTCTATGTGCTGATGCCGATGCGGGTGTGAGTTCCTTCAGGTGTCGTCCCCACGAAAGCGGGGAGCCATAGCCTCCGAAGAATTAGTTGCAGCTAGGTAGCCACGACTCTGCCGTTTTAATTGTGCCGGCCGTGGTCATGGATCCCCGCCCCGCATGCGCCTTCGGCGCACTAGGCGGGGATGACGACGGAGATTGGCGCGGAGCGTTGCGACGACTTTAGCTGAGTCCCATATTCACGAATGACCGCCTCCCGCATCCATCGCCTGTCGCTCACCAATTTCCGCAGCTATCGCGCGGCGTCGCTGGAGACGTCGGCGGATATGGTCGCCCTCGTCGGTCCGAACGGCGCCGGCAAGACCAATTGCATCGAAGCGATCTCGTTTCTGTCGCCCGGCCGCGGCCTGCGCCGCGCGACGCTCGAAGACGTTGCGAATAACGAAGGCGACGGTTCCTGGGCAGTCTCGGCGACAGTCGAGGGTGAGGTTGGTCTCGCCACACTCGGCACCGGCATCGATGCCCCCGCGGCAGAAGGTGCGTCCACCAGCCGTCGCTGTCGTATCGACCGTGAGCCGGTAGGCTCGGCCACCGCATTCGGCGATCACCTGCGCATGGTGTGGCTGACGCCAGCCATGGACCAGCTGTTCATGGGCGCCGCCTCCGAACGCCGACGCTTCTTCGACCGCCTCGTACTGGCCATTGACAAGGATCACTCCGGTCGCGTCTCTGCACTCGAGCGTAGCCTGCGTTCGCGCAACCGCTTGCTCGAAGACCGGAACGGCGACGCCCACTGGCTCGATGCCATCGAGCGCGAGACCGCTGAACTCGCGGTCGCCGTTGCCGCGACACGCGGCCAGACTGCAATGCGGCTCGCAGAGATGCTGCGCGTGCGCGGCGAAGCATCGGCCTTTCCATCCGCACTCATCATGCTCGACGGCTGGATGGAGAATGCGCTGGTCAATGAACCGGCCACAGCGGTCGAAGATCGCTATCGCCAGATCTTGCGCGATGGTCGCCCGCGTGATGCCGCCGCCGGCCGCACGCTCGACGGCCCGCATCTCACCGATCTGCAGGTGATCTATGCGCCGAAAAACATGCCGGCGCGCGATGCCTCCACCGGCGAACAGAAGGCCCTGTTGATCGGGCTCATCCTCGCCCACGCCACGCTGGTCGCGGAGATGACCGGTATCACGCCGCTCCTGTTACTTGACGAAGTTGTCGCCCATCTCGACCCTGATCGGCGCAAGTCGCTGTTCGGCGAACTCTCGAAATTGGGCGCCCAGGTTTGGATGACCGGCGCCGATCCTGTTGCTTTCGCAGATATCGGCCCATCCGGCGAGATTTTCGACGTCGCCAATGGGCATATCGCGCGGCGCCAGCCGGCCGGTTGAACCAAAGCAACACCTCCTACAACTCACTCTAAGTGCCCCGCGCAAATAATGTCGCTGCCCTTGTGGGCAGCGCTTTTGCATGCACGCAAGCAAACGCCGGAGGCTTTCAGTGATGTTTTCAAGCAAGCGCGGGATACAGCTCCCGGCCAGACACTGCCTGTTGGCCCTGCTCGTCAGCACCGCCATCGCCGGCGGCTCGCTGGCCTGCCGTGCCGAAGACGGCCTGGTGGATGTGAGAACGCTGCCGCATATCGAAGGCGCGATGGCCCGGCCTGAAGCCACCAAATACCCCAATCTCAGCGCCAGCTATTTCGGCGCAGGCAACGTCGCGGACACCATTGCCAACACCGGAAAATTACTCGCAGCCGATGGCTGGATCGCCTACACGCCGCCACTCGAGGGATCAGATCGCAGTCGCTGGTACAAGAAGGGTGCGCAGGGTGTGTCGGCCTCTTTTATGAGCGACGGCAGTAGAACCGATCGGTCGGGGGTCAGCTACAGCTCGCAGCGCCTGGAAGTGAACCTGCCTTTCCCCGATCGCGCGACCGATATCGTCTATGACGAACGGCGGCCGTATCTTGGATGCACGACGGCTGAAACCGTTGATGCGACGCTCGCCTTCTTTCAGAAAGAACTCGCTACATTGGGCTGGTCGCCGCTGTCCGCGGCCGCAGCCGAGGCGCGTTGGCCGAATGCGAAGATCGCCGAGACGATCGCGAATGGCGTGCGCGTCTATTTTTCTCGTGACGGCAACACGCGGCAATTGCCGGTGATGCTGACCTTGCAGCGGAGCGCCGATAACAAGACCAGTGTCGAAATTCGCGTCGCGCCCTTCGCGCTTCCGCAAGATCTCGCTGCGGGCCCTGAATCCGCAGGCCTGCCGCGACCGGAACGCATTAAATCCGCAGGAACCACGGGCAGCGCGGATTCCATCAAGCGTGAAGCGCATGCGCTGATCCCGGCTGAACTTGGCCCGGTGCTGGCCTTCTATCGCCGCGAACTCGGCAAGAAGGGCTGGGTCGAACAGAGCAAGGACACCGTCGTCACCGCCGATCGCGCCTCGCTCGCATTCACATCGCCGGAAGAGACGGCAACGATGCAGATCGGTCGCAAATACGATCTGACCATCGTGCAGATCGACGTCCAGGTTCTGCCATCGGTGATCACTGCGCGCGCCAAGGCCAAGAAGGAAGCAGACGACCGCTTTGTCAAGGATGCACTCGCGTTCGGGCAAGCGGCTATTGCCGAAGCGGATGCGAAGCGCGCAGCGGCACAAGCCGCGCGTGGGCCGGAAACTGCGTTGCGCGCCATGGACGGTTCGAGCACACCGATTCCCGTCCCCGACACCGCCAGCGAGATCGACTTCGACGGCGCCGATGGCAGGCTCGCATTCACCAGCTCATCAAGCGTCAGCGCGCTGGCGGATTTTTACCGCAGCGGAATGAAGACGCTCGGCTGGAAGAGCACGCCGTCAGTCATCAACAATCCCAATATGGTGGTGTTGAATTTCAGCAAGGCCAAGCAGAGCATCTCAATGACGGCGATGCAGATGGGCCCGAAGGTCAATGTCACGGCGACAGGCTCGGGCCTGAAGGGCGTGCCAGTCGCGGCCGTTGCCACCACCACCACCACGGGCAACGCCAAGAGCGCCGAACAGGTTCTCGAGTCCGATGGCGACAGCGATTATCCCACGCCGAAGCAGCGGACTTTGCGATCGCTGGGTACTTCAGGGCTGCCAGGCGGCGCGCCGTTCAGACATGAGTTAAGTGCATCTGTGCCTGCGGGACTGGACTCGGTTCTGGCGTTCTACCGACGCGAACTCACGCAGCGACAGTGGCAGGAAGACACGAAGAGCGCTGTCATCAAGCCGGACAGCGCCACGCTCGCCTTCAAGGCCCCCGATGGGCCGGCCATGCTGAAGCTGGAACGCCGCAACGACGAGACCACGGTCAGTCTGGTGGTGCGCCATCCCGCAGAAGCGACGAAGGCGGGCATCCTGCCTGCACTGGGCAAGGTTCGGCTGCTGTTCGGCAATATGGGTGACGCGGAAGTGTCGGTCAGCGTCAATAACAAGACGATCAAGGTCGCGCCCGGCGTGGGCGGACCGCAAAACCCGAACGGGCCGACGATGGAACTGCCGCCCGGCGCCTACAAGGTCACGATCAAGGCCGCGGGCAAGCCCGCGCATGACAGTACGATCAAGGTGGCGGCCAACGACAGCTGGGGCCTGATGGTTGGCCCTGACGGTCGGGATATCCTCCCGCTGCAGCTCTACTAAGGACAAAGCGTGCAAGCGCGCCAGCGCGCGCGTCCGCCACTGCATTGGGCCATGAGAAATCGTCTGTTGTAGACCACGTTCGACAGCATAAATATCTGGCCATGCTGGTATTTTTGGCCATTCATCTGTCGTGGATTGCGCGCGCGTTCGGAACCGAAATGCGTTCGCTTCCGATTCCCGGACCGCGCATGATCGATGAGGCCGAATGCATCTGTTCGGTGCTGCTGGCGATCGTCTTGTCGCACGCCATCGGCGCTGAGAATGTCGGCTGGGCCGCATTCTCCGGCTACATGGTGATGCGCTCGCACGTCACCGAAAGCTTCACCCGCGGGCTGCTCCGTGTGATCGGGACGCTCGCAGGTGCAGGGCTCGCGCTTGCCGCGGCGCCGTTCGTGCTCAAGCAGCCATTGTTGCTGAGTCTCGGTCTTCTGATCGGCGGCGGCGTCACGCTCTATTTCGCCATCGTCGGCCGCCGCGCCTATGCGTGGCTGTTCACCGGCCTCACCTTCCTGATGGTACTCATCGAAGGCATGGAACATGCGCGGGAGCCGATCCTGCGTTTTGCCTCGACGCGCGTGCTCGAAGTGCTGGCCGGTACCACCGCTTGCGTCATCGTCAGTGCGATCTCGACCTGGACAGTGCGGCGCGCGCTACCGAATCCGGACAACAATCTGCGCGCCAAGCCGATCGACCAGCCGACGCGGCAATGGCACGCCACGGTAGCGCGTCACGCTCTGGTCGGCGGCATTGCATTGGCGCTGATCCCGTGGGCCTGGCAGTGGCTCGGCATCCCGTCGCTCAGCCAATCCAGCATCACGATCTTCGCGGTCATGCTGGTGCCCGCCGCCTCGCTGGCGGAAGGCATGCTCAGCCCGGTTTCCTCGCGCATGATGAACCGGCTGGTTGGCTGTCTCGCGGGCGGCCTGCTGGCCAGTGCAATCCTGCTGGTCAGCCAACATTCGCCCGTCGTGATGACCATCGGACTCGTGCTCGGCGTCATGATCGGCCGTCACATCGAAAATGGCCCGCCCTCTATGAGTTATGCGGGCCTGCAATTCACTTTGGCCTTCCTCGTGATGCTGGTGCCTGACAACTACGCCAATGCCGCCCTGGTGCCCGGCTATGACCGCCTGTTTGGCATTCTGTTCGGAATGGTTCTGCTGGAGCCGGTCGTGCTGGCAGCGCATTTGATCGCCCGGCGCGGCCTGAAGGGGACCCCCGCCAAACCGGCTGCGGGATTGGCCGAAAAATAGCCCCTCGGATGCACGCAAGCCGGGCATTTCGACGCCCGGAACAGGCGCGAAATCAGGCTACGAAAACGGCCTCAAATCGGCTTGAAATGACGCCAAAAAAACCTATTTATTCAATAGCTTGCTGCGCGTTACTTTGCGCTAGGCGCAATGCGCCTTTCGTGGCACAAATAGAGCGATTCAGACGCCGTTTTCCGCGCTGATTCGGCACACCTTCGAAGGCCCCTACATGACTGAACCAGCCCGGCAACCCATCGCCGACACTGAGCATGCCATTCCCATCGAATACGGTGCGGAATCGATCCGGGTCCTGAAGGGACTCGACGCCGTCCGCAAGCGCCCGGGCATGTATATCGGCGATACGGACGATGGTTCGGGCCTGCATCACATGGTCTACGAAGTCGTCGACAACGCGATCGACGAAGCGCTTGCGGGTCACGCCAGCGCCGTCGAAGTTATTCTGAATGCCGATGGCTCGGTGACGGTGCGCGACGACGGTCGCGGCATTCCCGTGGACATTCACAAGGGCGAAGGCATTTCGGCAGCCGAGGTCATCATGACCCAGCTCCATGCCGGCGGAAAATTCGACCAGAACTCCTACAAGGTATCCGGCGGTCTGCACGGCGTCGGCGTGTCCGTCGTCAACGCGCTGTCGAGCAAGCTGATCCTTCGCGTCTGGCGCAACGACAAAGAGCACCGCATCGAATTCGCCCATGGCGACGCGGTGGCGCCGCTCTCGGTGGTCGGCGATGCCAATGGCAGGCGCGGCACCGAAGTGACATTCTATGCCTCGGCGGAAACATTCACGACACTCGAATATGATTTCGCGACACTCGAACATCGTCTGCGCGAGCTCGCCTTCCTGAATTCCGGCGTCAACATCAGATTGTCGGATCTGCGTCATCCGGTCGAGAAGACCGAGAACATGATGTATGAGGGCGGCGTCGAGGAATTCGTCAAATATCTCGACCGCAACAAGAAGGCGATGGTGCCGACGCCGATCGTAATGCGCGCCGAACAGAGCGGCATCAGTGTCGAAGTCGCGATGTGGTGGAACGACAGCTACCACGAGAACGTGCTGTGTTTTACCAACAACATCCCGCAGCGCGACGGTGGCACCCATCTGGCCGGTTTCCGTGGCGCGCTGACGCGTCAGGTCAACGGCTATGCCGAAGTTGTCGCCAAGAAGGAAAAGATCGCCCTGACCGGCGACGATTGCCGCGAAGGTCTCACTGCCGTGCTGTCGGTGAAAGTGCCCGATCCGAAATTCTCGTCGCAGACCAAGGACAAGCTGGTGTCCTCGGAAGTGCGTCCAGTGGTCGAGAACGTTCTCAACGAAGCCCTCGCCTCGTGGTTCGAGGAACATCCGACCGAAGCCAAGATCATCGTCAGCAAGGTGATCGAGGCCGGCGCCGCCCGCGAAGCCGCCCGCAAGGCCCGCGAACTGACCCGGCGCAAGGGCGCGCTGGATATCGCCTCCCTGCCCGGCAAGCTGGCTGACTGCCAAGAGCGCGATCCCGCCAAGTCCGAACTGTTCATCGTCGAGGGTGACTCGGCAGGCGGCTCCGCGAAACAGGGCCGCAACCGCGAATTCCAGGCCGTGCTGCCGCTGCGCGGCAAGATCCTCAATGTCGAGCGCGCGCGCTTCGACAAGATGCTCGGCTCCGAACAGATTGGCACGCTGATCACGGCGCTCGGCACCGGCATCGGCCGCGACGACTTCGACCTGTCGAAACTGCGTTATCACAAGATCATCCTGATGACGGACGCCGACGTCGATGGCGCGCATATCCGCACGCTGCTGCTGACGTTCTTCTTCCGCCAGATGCCGACGCTGATCGAAGGCGGCTATCTCTACATCGCGCAGCCGCCGCTTTACAAAGTGACGCGCGGCAAGTCCGAGCAATACCTCAAGGACGAGCGGGCGCTGGAAGATTACCTGATCGATACCGGTCTCGACGACTGCATCTTCAAGCTCGCTTCGGGCGAGGATCGCACAGGCCGCGATCTACTGGCGCTGGTGGAAGATGCCCGCATCATCCGCGGCACGCTCAACAATCTGCACTCGCGCTATAATCGCAAAGTCGTCGAGCAGGCTGCAATCGCCGGCGTGCTCAATCCGCGGGTCACCGCTGATCTCGCCACCGCCAATGCCGCTGCCGACTACATCGCCAAGCGGCTGGACGCGCTGGCCGACGAAGTCGAGCGTGGCTGGATCGGTGAATTCCGCGAAGGCCAGGGCTTCTTCTTCGAACGCACGATTCGCGGTGTGAAGGACGTCTCCTTCATCGACGACGCCCTGCTCGGCTCCGCCGATGCGCGCAAGCTCGACGAATATGCCGGCAGCCTACAGGAAGCCTATCCAAAATCCGGCGTCCTGCGCCGCAAGGACATCGAATTCCCGATCCACGGCCCCGTCTCGCTGTTCGAGGCCGTGACCGACGCCGGCCGCAAGGGCGTGGCCCTGCAGCGCTACAAAGGTCTGGGCGAGATGAACCCCGGCCAGCTCTGGGAAACCACGCTCGACACCAATGAGCGTTCGCTGCTGCAAGTCCGGGTCAAGGAAGTCGACGAGGCCGACGACATCTTCACCAAACTGATGGGCGACGTCGTCGAACCGCGCCGCGAATTCATCCAGGACAATTCGCTCAGCGCGAATGTGGACGTGTAAGCGGATCGCGCCCCGGAGATAAACTTGAAAAGGCCCGCCATTCTGGTGGGCCTTTTTGCGTTTATCCTACTTCTTCACCAGCGGGCAGCGCGACTGCGCCAACGGCTGAAACGCCTGATCGGCGGGTACCGTGGCGAGCAGCTTGTAGTAATCCCACGGCGCCTTCGACTCGGCGGGCTTCTTCACTTCGAACAGATACATGTCGTGGACCATACGACCGTCTTCGCGGATCTTGCCGTTCTTGTAGAACACGTCATCGACGGGCAGTTCGCGCATCTTGTTCATCACCGCCTCGGTTTCGTCGGTACCCGCTGCCTGGACGGCCTTCAGATAGTGAAGCACTGACGAATAGGTGCCGGTCTGAAGCATGTTCGGCATGGCGTTCACCTTCCCGTAGAAGCGCTTCGACCACTTCCGCGTCTCGTCGTTCATGTCCCAATACGACGCCTCGGTGATCGTCAGCCCCTGGGCCTCCTTCAGCCCTAGACCGTGAACGTCGTTGATAAATCCGGCCAGTGCCGAGAGCTTCTGGCCGCCTGCTGTCAAGCCGAACTCTGCCGCCTGCTTGATCGAATTAATGGTGTCGCCACCGGCATTGGCGAGAGCCACCACCTTGGCCTTGGACGACTGCGCCTGCAGTAGGACGGAGGCGAAGTCCGCGGTCCCGACCGGGTGTTTCGTCGCACCGGCGACCTTGCCGCCCGATGCCTTGACGACATCGCCAGTGTCCTTCTCGAGGCCTTGACCGAACGCATAGTCCGCCGTCACGAAATACCAGGTATCGAAACCTTGGCTGACTAGCGCCTTACCTGTGCTGTTCGCGATCGCGAATGTGTCATAGGCCCAATGAACCACATAGGGTCCACACACCTCGTTCGTGATCCGGGTCGATCCCGGCGAGCTCAGCGTGATGATCTTCTTCTCCTTGGCGATCTCGAGCACGGCCAAGGCAGGCGATGACGACGCAACGTCGAGAATGGCATCGACCTTGTCGGTATCGAACCATTTGCGTGCAGCGTTGGCGGCAATGTCCGGCTTGTTCTGGTGATCTGCGAATACGACTTCGACCGGCATGCCGAGGACCTTGCCGCCGAAATCCTCCACGGCCATCTGCGCCGCAGTCACGGCACCCTTGCCGGTAATGTCGGCATAGACGCCCGACATATCCTCGATCACGCCGACACGGACGACGCCATCCGAGACCTGTGCGTTCTGCGCCAAAGCAGAGACGGTGCAAAGAAAAACGCTGGCAATCGCCGTCGTAAAGCACGCACCCAGTTCAGATCGTCTCATATCCTCCACCCCTTTTACGTTTTTGATTTTTCAATATGCCTGCAACGCGCGATCTCTCCAGGGACCTATCGCATCGTCACTTCCCGTTTCCTCTGTTCGCAAACGCAGCCAGGCCACGCTTGGCATCCGCACTCGTGAAGGTGCGCTGACCGAGCGCGGCCTCCGCGCGAAATGTTTCTGCGAGCGGCAGGTCCTGAAGCGTGAGCGCCGCTTCCTTGATGGTCTGGATGGCGATCGGACTCAGTGCCGCGATCTTGGCTGCCATCTCATAGGCCAGCGGTTCGACTTGATCGGAATCGACAACCCAGTTGACGACGCCTTTGGCAAGCATGTCATCCGCGGAAAAGCGCGCTGCCGTCAGCATGATCTCCATGGCATGCGCGTAGCCAATCTGCCGGACCAGGCGCACGAGCGTGCCTCCTGCCGGCACGAAACCATGCTTCGGTTCGGGCAGTTGAAAGACAGCGTCGCGCGCCGCGATCCGGATGTCCGTCGCCAGCATGATCTCGAACCCGCCGCCCATGCACATGCCGCGAATGGCGCTGATGACCGGCTTATAGAATCCGGGAAACTTGATGTGCGCCGGATCCCAGGCAGAGATGTCGATCGTGTCCGCCGCAAGTGCAGGAATAGACTCCCGGAGGTCAGCACCGACGCAGAAGGCGCGATCGCCCGCACCGGTCAGCACCACGGCCCGGATCTCATCGTCATCCTTGATGGCGTGGAATGCGCGGCCAAGGTCGTCATACATGGCGAGCGTCAGCGCATTCATCTTGTCCGGCCGGTTGATCCGGACCGTTGCCACGTGACTGTCCTTGGTGAAATCAATCGCCATCAGATCGCTCCCGACGCCTTGAGACGCGCCAGTTCGGCCGCCGTGACATCCGCCAACCGGGAGAGAACCTCTGCATTGTCCTCGCCAGGCAGCGGCGCTTTTTCGAACGACATCTGTCCCGCACCGGATAGCTTGATCGGCAGACCGAACATGCCGATCAGCTTTCCGGCGATCGGAACGTCGACGATCATGTTACGCGCAGCGATGTGCGGGTCTTCCACCACTTCGGCGATGGTCTTGATGGCGCTGAGCGGTATCTTGTCGCCGGCCATCTCCTCGAGTTCGGCCTTGGTGTAGTTCGCGAACCAGCGTTCCAGCAGCGGCTTGACCCTGGTCTCTGCCACCGCGTGATCGAACCGCTTCTCCATCGTATCGATGGCAGGATCTTTGGCCTGTTCCGGCTCGCCGAACAGCGTGCAGGTAATCGCCCAGAACTTGTCGGTGTAGCCGCCGAAGAAAACGTAACCGTCCTTGCAGGGAAACTGGCCATAGGGCCGAACGAACGGATGATCGTTGCCCAGTGGCGAGGCGACCTCTTTCTGCGCGGTGTAACGGACCACGGCGTTCTCGGTCAGAGTCAGCACGGAGTCTTGCTGAGACACATCGACCACCTGACCGACGCCGGTCTTCTCCGCCTCTCGCAATGCTGCGAGCGTTCCGATAGCCGCACAGAGGGAAGCGGCGAGGTCCCCGATGATCGTGCCGACGCGAACGGGCGGCATGTCGGCATAGCCATTCATCGACCACAGCCCGCCGGCCGCCTGCCCCGTATTGTCATAGGCCGGCTTGGATGAATTTGGACCTGTGCGACCGAAGCCACTGATAGCGGTATAGACGAGCCTGGGATTGAGTTCGCGCAGCACCTCGTAGCTGAGGCCAAGCTTGTCCATGGTGCCGGGACGGAAGTTCTCGACGAGGATGTCGGCCTTCTGCACCAGCTTCTTCAGCAGGGCCTTGCCATCATCGGATTTCAGATTGAGCGTAATGCCCCTCTTGTTGCGGTTGAACTGTGTGAAGAAGGCGCTGAGTTGCTCATCGTCGTTGCCGACGAAGGGTGGAAAGGTCCGCGCATAATCCGGCTCTCCGGGATGCTCCACCTTGATCACGGTGGCACCCAGGTCTGCGAACAACATCGAGCAGAATGGACCTGCGACAACACGCGTGATGTCAAGCACCGTCACGCCCTTGAGAGGACCGTTGCGCTCCTTGAGCCCATCTATCTTTTCTGCAGTGTTCACATCATCCTCCCAGTCCATACGAATATCCGCCGACAACATCGGCACGCGTGGTTTTCGTACAAGAGCGTGAGTATCGAAGATACATTTTCATACCCGCCGGCCGTGCAGGCGTGATGCCTGCACGAAGTTGCGTTGCACAAAGTGGCGTTAGAAGGCCTCCACTTCTACGAACGCAGCTTCTCGAGAACTTCCTTGGCGCGATCAACACGCACGTCGTGATTGGCGGCGAGCGCGACGGCGACCACCTCGATCTCGTCACCGGTGGCACCGGCGACGATGGCAATGTTGCGCGCATGCAGTGCCATGTGCCCCTTCTGGATGCCTTCGGTGGCCAGCGCACGAAGCGCGCCCATGTTCTGCGCCAGACCGACGGCAACGGCGACTTCCGCCAGTTCCTGCGCACTCTGCACGCCAAGTATCTTCAGGGCCGCTCGCGCGGCGGGATGGGTCTTGGTGGCACCGCCGACGAGGCCGAGCGCCATCGGCATCTCAATGGTGCCGACGAGATTGCCCTTGCCATCGATTTCCCAATTGGAGAGCGAGGTGTAGCGGCCGGAGCGCGAGGCCCAGACATGGGCGCCGGCCTCGATGGCGCGCCAGTCATTGCCGGTGGCGACCACGACGGGATCGATACCGTTCATAATGCCCTTGTTGTGAGTCGCCGCGCGGTAGGGATCGACGATCGCAAACGCACAGGCCTCGACGATGCCGCGGGCGATCCGCTCGCCATCATATTCCTCGGTCTTCAACGCCTCCGGCGTCACTGACACCATTGCGCGGGCGATGCGCAGATCGGCATAGTTCGACAGGATGCGCAGACGCACGGTTCCGCCTGTGATCTTCTCGATCAGCGGCGCGACCGTCTCCGCCATCGTGTTGACGGTGTTGGCGCCCATGGCATCGCGCACGTCGACGATGAGATGCACGGCCATCATCGGCCCCACCGGTGTGTCTTCGAACACATGCACCTCGACGTCGCGGCAGCCGCCGCCGAGCGAGATCAGCACCTTGTCTTTGGTATTGGCCGCCTCAAGGATGGCATCGCGCTCGCGTAGCACGCGCGCACGGGCGCCGTGCACGTCGGTCACGCCTAACACCTGCACCTGCGCACGCATGATCGGCGCGGAGCTTGAGGTCTGGAAACCGCCGCATTTGCGAACGATGCGCGCCATATAGGACGCCGCGGCCACCACCGACGGCTCCTCGACCGCCATCGGAATCAGATAATCACGGCCGTTCACGGTGAAATTGGTGGCGATACCCACCGGCAGTTCGAAAGTGCCGATGACATTCTCGATCATGCCATTGGCGAGTTCGAGCGGCAGCGCGCCGGGGCCGAAGGCCGCGCGCTCGGTATCACCGAGCGAGGTCGCGTCGATCACACGGCCCAGCCTTTCGGCAGGCGCGAGATTACGCAGATTTTCCAAACGCGAATTGATCTTTCCGGGCTGTTCGCCCGACTTCGAACCGGCCATTGCGGCGCCTCCCACACAGGGTCTTCTGTTGGCGGCACGTTAGGCATCCGCGGATGAGGTCCGAAAGAGACAGTTTTGAAATATTGTCCTAGACTGTACCCATTGCGATATGACCTCTCTATTCGCGGATGCAGTATTCTTCCGTGCAAATGGAGCGCAGACTAGGTCCATCTGCGCGAAGACATGAGACTGGACGATTGAATTCAATCTTGTCGCTCTTGGAGAAAGGTACGGTTCTGATGGATCGTCCAGCACTGCACCTGGAGGCATTGCTTGACTGCTTCTCGTGAGCCGTCCGACCACGGCACAACGTTGGCCGAGACTTTGGCCGGCCGGTTGCGTGTGCAAATCCTCTCCGGCGCATTGTCGGAAGGCAACCGCCTGCCCTCGATCAGAAAAGCCGCCGGGGAATTTGGCGTGTCGAAGAACACCGTGGTCGAAGCCTATGACCGACTGGTGCTTGGCAATCTCGTCGCAGCAAAGGCAGGCTCCGGTTTCGTGGTCATCTATCGCGGCGATGATGGCGGGCGACCGAAACACGTGAGCGAAGCCGTCGACATCGCATCGCTGCTAAGTGCCCAGCTCTCGCAGAATTTCGAGATCCGCGTCGGCGACGGACGGCCGCCGGCGTCGTGGACGGAGCAATCGGAGATCAAGCGCCATCTGAGCGGCACCGGACGGATCCTGCCGGCCGCCGCTGACGCCTATGGCTCCGCGCTCGGATTCCTGCCGCTCCGACAACAGATCGCATTGCGGCTGCAAGCCCAGCAAATCGCGGTGAAGGAAGACGGGCTTCTGCTCACATTCGGAGCCAATCACGCGCTCGACCTGATCATCCGCGCGATGCTGTCGCCTGGCGATACGGTGCTGGCGGACGAGCCCGGCTATTATCCTCTGTTCGCAAAGCTCACGCTGGCGCAGGTTCGCATCGTCGGCGTTCGCCGCCTGGCGGATGGGCCGGATGTCGACGACCTCGCCGCAAAGATCCAGTCGGAGCGGCCGAAGCTGTTTTTCACGCAGTCGCTTGGCCACAATCCGACCGGAGGATCGATCACGCTGCCCGTAGCGCATGCGGTGCTTCAGACGGCGATGCGATCGAACCTCGTAATCGTCGAGGACGACCCGTTTGCCGATCTGCCGATGGCGACGAACAGCCGGCTGGCGACGCTCGATCAGCTGAACAATGTGATCTCGATCGGGACCTTCTCGAAGACGCTGTCGGCGAGCCTACGATCGGGCTTCATCGCGGCCCGCAGCGACCGCATCGCGACGCTGGCCGAACTGAAGATGCTCACCACGGTCAACAGTTCGGGACATGTGGAGCGGCTGCTGCACCGGCTGCTCGCGGGCGGCCACTATGAACGGCACCTGAAGCGGCTGGGACAGCGGAGTGAAGCCGCCATGGGCCAGGTGCGCGCCAATCTCGTGCGCGGCGGACATCGGCTCTATGCCGACACACGCACGGGCTATTACCTGTATCTGCTGCTGCCGGACGGAATCGACGATATGGCGCTGGCGCGCGAAGGCGCGAAGGACAGCATCTTCATCGCGCCGGGAAGCCTGTTCTGCCTCGACAAGAACAGTCCGCTAGCACGGGCGATCAGGATCAATGTGTCGCGGGCGGACAATCCGAAATTCTACGAATTTCTACTGCGCCGGCTGCAATAGACGCCGCGACGCCTTCAGGTCGCTTCCTCGGTATAGGGGGCCAGTACGTCGAGCAGATCCCGGCCCCGCGCCGGGGTCGGCTCCACCAGCGCGCGGTTGGCGACCGAGTCCAGATGCGAATGCATCAGCGACATCGCCTTGTTGGCGTCGCCATCCTGCAGCGCTTCGATGATCGCGATGTGCTCGCTGATGCCGCATTCCGACGAATGCGGCCTGCTGAACAGCGACAATGTCAGACAACAGCGATAGGCGATCTCGCTGACATAGCGGACCAGCACCGGGCTGTTGGTCATCGACGCCAGCATGATGTGAAATTCAGTCGCTAAGCGAATGGACACGGCGTTCGGCCCGTCATGCGCTTCGCGCTCCGCTTCGACATGCGCCTTGAGGCGCGCGATCTGGCTGCTGCTGAGCTTGCCGGCGATCTTGCGGACGATCAGCCGTTCGAGATCCATCCGGATATCGAAGATGTCGCGCGCGTCCTGCCAGCTCGGCGTCACGACCACGGCGATGCGGTTACGTCGCAGCTCCACAAGCCCCTCGGACGCCAGTTGCCCGAGTGCATAGCGCGCAATGGTGCGGCTGACACCAAAGCGCTCACCCAGGGAGTCCTCGGGAAGCTTGGCGCCGGGTTCCAGGGCCTGCTCGATGATTGCCCGCCGCAGCGCACGGCAGATCACCCCAACCTTGTCTTTTGAATTCGGCGCTTCTGGCATTCAGATCGAACCTGTCGCGATTTTGGCATTCCGGGCCGTGCCCGAAGTGCATGCAATCGAGGAGAGTGACTGCCCAATAATTCCTCAGGGAATGGCGAGCGAACGTAAAATGACAACGTTTCGCTCCGGACTCAAGTGGCACCCCAATTGCATGCACTTATCGCCATGACAAGTATGCAAGAAAATGGGCCCACCGAGGGCCAACGCAGACCGACCGCCGTTGAACTGTCAGCGACCTCGGTAACGTTCGGCCGCGGCCCGACCGCCACGCCGGCGCTTGCGGAGACGAACCTTATCATCCCCGACGGCGAATTCCTTGCCCTTGTCGGCCCCTCCGGCTGCGGAAAGTCGACGATCCTCAAGCTCGTCAGCAATCTGCTCCGCCCCACCACCGGCGTCGTCATCGTCGGCGGGCGTGAGGTCGCCGCCAAGGCGCTGCGGATTGGCATGGCGTTCCAGAACCCGACCATGCTGCCCTGGTTGACCATCGAGCAGAACATCATGCTGCCGCTCAAGATCGTCGAGCCGTTCCGGTCGCAATACCGACAGCAACGCAAAGGCGCGTTTCTCGACAAGGCACACGCGCTTCTGGCGCAAGTGGGCCTCAAGGATTTCGGCAAGAAGTATCCGTGGCAGCTTTCCGGCGGCATGCTGCAGCGGGCCAATCTGTGCCGCGCGCTGATCCATGAGCCGCGCATGTTGCTGCTCGACGAGCCATTCGGCGCGCTCGACCAGTTCACCAAGGAAGAACTCTGGTCGATCCTGCAGAGCCTCTGGCTGCAACACAAACCGACGGTGCTGCTGGTCACGCATGACCTCCGCGAAGCCGGCTTCCTGGCCAGCCGCATCTGCGTGATGAGCGCACGACCGGGCCGCATCCTCGACGACAGCCCGGTGGACTTCCCGCGCCCGCGCACCATCCCCATGACTTTCGAGCCTGATTTCGTCGCGCTCAACCAGCGCCTGCGGGAACTCATCGTCAATGCCCGGAGCAACGCTCCCGAAGCGCAGGAGGCATAGGTCATGAGTGTAGGCCTGCGTCAAAAACTCTGGTCGTTCGGACTGATCGTCATCTTCTTCGTCGGATGGCAATTATTTTGCGCCATATCGGGCGTGTCGGATCTGGTTCTTCCGCGTCCGACGGAAATCATTGCGACGCTGATCGCGCGCTTCCCGATCCTGTGGCCGCATATTCTGCAGACCCTCGGCACGACCATGGCCGGCTTCGTCCTTGGCGTCGGCCTCGGCGTAGTGCTGGGCGCGGTCATCGGCGTCTCGAAAGTCGCCTATGACACCGCCTATCCGCTGCTGGTCGGCTTCTCGTCGATTCCAAAAGTCGCCGTCGTGCCAATCTTCGTGTTGTGGTTCGGCTCGGGCTCCGTGCCTGCGATTCTCACCGCGCTGTCGATCTGCTTCTTCCCCATCGTCGTCAATATCGCGACCGGCCTCGCGACCACCGAACCGGAGCTGGAAGACGTGTTGAAGGCACTCGGCGCGAGCAAGATGGACATTCTCTGGAATGTCGGCCTGCCGCGCACCATGCCGTTCTTCTTTGCCTCGCTGAAAGTCGCGGTCAGCTACGCCTTTGTCGGTGCCGTTCTGGCCGAGACCGTCGCGTCCAATCGCGGCATCGGCAATGTGATGATGAGCGCATCGTCGAATTTCAACGTCCCGCTGGTGTTCGCCTGCCTGTTCATTCTCGCGATCCTCGGCGTGGCGCTCTACGTCATTTTCTCTCTGATCGAGGCGCGCGTGACCGGTTGGGCCACACGCAAGAATGATCTCGTTGCGACCTAATCCACCCACATCAACCAGGAGAACGTCATGTTGAAAAGATTGACCGCCCTCGCAGTCGGCAGTGTCCTGCTTACAGGCTCCGCCTTCGCTCAGGAGACGACCATCAAGTTCACGCTGGGCTGGAAAACCCAGGGCAGTGACGCGGCGTTCTTCTATGCGAAAGACAAAGGCTACTTCAAGGAAGAGGGCCTGAACGTTGTCATCGATCAGGGCGAAGGCTCCGGCGCGACCGTGACCCGCATCATGTCCGGCGCCTGGGATGCCGGCTTCGGCGACGTCAATGCCATCATCCAGAACTCATCGACGCGTCCGCAGGATGCGCCGGTGATGGTCTATATGATGTGGAACCAGCCGCCCTTCTCGATCGTCACCAAAAACACCAGTGGCATCAAGACGATCAAGGATTTCGAAGGCCATACGCTGGGCGGCGCGCAGGGCACGCCGACGACGCGGCTGCTGCCCGTCTTCATCCAGAAGAACGGTCTTGCGGCCGACAAGATCAAGGTCACCAATATGGCTCCCAATCTGCAGGAGCCGATGCTGATCAAGGGCGATATCGACGCCGCGCTGGTGTTCAACATTACCAGCTATTTCAATCTCGTCCTGAACCGCCAGGATCCCGAGAAGGATTATAAGTGGTTCTCCTTCGGTGAATTCGGCCTCGACCTGTATTCCAACGGCGTGATGGTATCGCAGAAGCTATTGGCTTCGAATCCCAAGGCTGTTGCCGGTCTGGTCCGCGCGATCAACAAGGCTAACATCGCCGTCGCCAAGGATCAGAACGCCGGCATGGCGTCGGTCATCGCCTTCGACAATCTCGTCGATGTTCCCGTCGAAAAGCGCCGCCTGCAATATTCCTTCGACAAGCTGATGGTCTCGCCCGAGATGAAGGAAATCGGCGTCGGCGATATCAAGGATGACCGCATGACCCGCGCCATCGGCATGGTCGTCGAAGGTTACGATCTGAAGCGCACGCCGACCCCGAAGGAAATCTTCTCGCGCGAGTTCCTGCCGGAACGCAAGGACCGCGAACTGGTCTACACCGCGAACTAAACGGGCGCGTGGCATGACCCAGGTTGCGTCTGCGACGAATGTCTTCACCGGCACAGATCGCGGTCTCGTGCCTCAGGCCAGCATCCATTATACGGATGGCCTGATCACGAAGGTCTCAGCCGGCGCAAGCATTTCGCCGCAGACGAACCATCTGGTCATCCCGGCGCTGGTCAATGCCCACGACCACGCGCGTCCATCGATGACATCCTTCGGCGCATCGAACATGCCGCTGGAATCGTGGATCGCACGTTCGGCCTTCGGCACGCCGCCCGATCCCTATCTCGTCGCCGCTGTCTCGCTCGCCCGTTCGGCGCGCGCAGGCTGTGGCGGCGCGATGATTCATTACACTCGCCCCAGCGGCAAGATGCCGATTCTCGATGAGTCGATCGCCATCGCAAACGCCGCAAACGATGTCGGCATCCGGCTGGCCTTCGCGCTGGCCGTACGCGACCAGAATCCGATCGTCTATGGCGATAGCGACGACGTGCTTGCCGCATTGCCCGAAGACGACCGCAGCACGATCCAGGACATGTTCATTCGTCCGAGCCCGACACCATCCGAATATCTCGACCGCGTCGACGCTATTCATGCCGCTATTGCCGGGCCGATGATCGACGTGCAATTCGGGCCGGCCGGCGTCCAGTGGTGCTCGCCTGCGCTGCTCGAAGCCATCGCCGAGCACTCCGCGGCGACCGGCCGGCGCGTGCACATGCATCTGCTCGAGACGATTTATCAGCGGCAATGGGCCGACCGCGCTTTTCCGAGCGGCATTGTGAGCTACCTTAAAGATATCGGCCTGCTGTCCAACCGCCTGACACTGGCGCATTGCATCCATGCCCGGCCGGACGAACTCGACATGATCTCCGAGTCCGGCGCGACCATCGTGACGAATTTCAGCTCCAATCTGCATCTGCATTCCGGTCTTGCACCCATTGCCGATGCACATCGCCGCGGCTGCCGGATCGCCGTGGGCATCGACGGCGTTGCCCTCGACGAGGACGATGATGCGATCCGCGAAATGCGTCTCGTGCAGATGGCGCATGACGGCCTCGGCTTCGACCGCACATGGGGCCGTGCGGAGTTTCTCGCGCTTGCCATCCGCAATGGCCGCAGATCGATCGGCGCCCCCGGCCCGGGCACGCTCGCCGCCGGAGAAGCCGCAGATTTCGTGACACTCGATATCGGCCAGCTCGACCGCGATGCCATCATGCCGGTCGATCCGATCGACATGCTGTTTGCCCGCGGCAACAGCAGCTGCATTCGCGATGTCGTGGTCGACGGGCGTACCATCAGCCGCGATGGCAAGCCGACCGGCGTCGACCTGGAGGCCATGGAGACCGAGTTGCGCGGGCTCTATCGCAAGAGCGCGCCCCAGTTCAAGGCGTTTGAACGCGCTTGGGCACCGTTCGAAAGCGCCGTGTCGCACTGGTTCCGGCAACAGGGGTGTTGCTAGCAGCGGGGCCGCTGCTAGCTCACCAAACCTTCAGCGGCTTCAGTTCACCTGACGTTTTTCCAGCTTTCGTGCCAACGTGCGGCGATGCATGCCGAGGCGGCGCGCCGTCTCCGAAATGTTGAAATCGCTCTCCACCAGCGTCTGATGGATGCGTTCCCATTCCAGCGTCTTGATCGAGGTCGGACGTTCCGTGAGCGCCACTTGCACGTCGCCGGTCGCCTTCTGGAACGCTTCCTCGATATCGTCGGTGTTCGAAGGTTTGGCGAGGTAATGACACGCGCCGAGCTTGATCGCCTCCACCGCCGTGGCAATGCTGGCATAGCCGGTGAGCACTACGATCAGCATCTCAGGGCTCAGCGCATGCAACGCCTCGACACAAGCCAGGCCCGAGGCTCCGCCGAGCTTGAGATCGACCACCGCATAGCCCGGCACCTTGTCGCCGAGCACCTCGGTCAAGGTCTCGAAGCCCTCGGAATGCAGCACGGTGTAACCGCGACGCTCGAACGATCGCTTCAGCGTGCGCGCGAAACCCTCGTCATCCTCGACAATGATCAGCAGACGTTCATCCGACATGTTTGCGCGCTCCAATCGCGAGGGCGGATAGTGGTAGCGACAACATCACGAGGGCACCGCCCACAGGACGATTCTCCGCCACCACTGCGCCGCCCAGCTTGCGGACGGCATTGACCACCAGAAACAGACCGAGCCCGCGCCCGGACTGGCCCTTGCTTGAATTATAGGGCTTGCCGAAATTCGCCAGCATCTCCTTGGCGAAACCCGGCCCCATGTCGCTGACCTTCAGCACCAGCGAATCGCCATCGCGCTCGATAGCGAGGCGCACCCAGAGCGGCGATACCTCGTTGGCGTTATCGAGCACGTTGAAAATCATCTGCTTCAACGCCGAGTCCGACACGATCGGCATGTCCTCGCCGAACCGGTTCTCATAGACCAGCGTGTTGATCGAGCGCGCGCCGCGCCAGTCCTCGACCAGTTCGCCGAAGAAGCCGTTGACGGTCGTCACAACCGGCGCCTCGCCGCGCATGTCGCCCGCTGACATGAGAATTCCAGTGACGATCGACTTGCAGCGCTGCACATCGGCCTGCATCTCGCTGATCTCTTCCATAAGCTCTGGGTTGCCTGCAAGTTCCGGCATCCGGCGCCAGTCACTGAGGATCACCGACAGTGAGGCCAGCGGCGTACCGAGTTCATGCGCGGCGCCGGAAGCGAGCAGGCCCATGCGCACAATATGATCTTCCTCTGCAGCCTGTTGACGCAGCGCCGCCAGACCCTCGTCACGCTCGCGCAGGTTTTGTGCGATGCGCGTCATGAAAACAACGATCAGCGCCGCGTCCAGCACGAAGCAGATCAACATGCCGATAATGTGCAACTGGAACAGATCGTCGCGCAGCGCGTCCGGTAGCGCCAGCGGACGATGAAATACAATCAGCCCGGCGAAGCACAGACAGGCAACAACAACAACGACCCAGGTCGAGCGGCCGTTCAGTAGCATAGCCCCGAGCGTAACCTGCAGGAGATAGAGCGATATGAATGGATTTGTGGCGCCGCCGCTCAGATAAAGCTGGGCGGTCAGCGCCGCGACGTCGAGCAGCAAAAGCAGGAGCAGTTCGCGGTCACGCGCGTCGGTCTGCTGGCGCAGCCACTCCTGGCTGATGACGTTCAGGAATACTGAGCCGCACAGCACCATGACCATGGCCATCAGCGGTAGCGAAATGCCCATCACCAGATGCACGAAGCCGATGGTCAGAACCTGCCCGACCACTGCGATCCAGCGCAACTGGATCAGCAGATTGATGTTCTTGATATTGGTGGTCTCGTCGAGCGGCAGAGCCGTGACTGCAACGGGCGTGGTGGCACCTGTCGCGTCGACCGGTGACGCGGCAACCGCACTGACGCCAGTGACGTCTGGTGTGCCCACCTTGCTCTCTGCTCCCAAACCCGGCATCTCGCCCCGTCAGCTTGATCGGCCGGGCTCGATCGGACCGGCGTATCATCCAAGACGTCATACGCGAGGTAGTGATTTTTTCCGAATCCGCCACTCGTCGCGGGCGACGAACAGCGCAGCGCCGGCCAGCATCAAAGCGAGGCCGAACCAGGTGATGGCATAGACCACGTGGTTGTTCGGGAAGGCGATCACGGTCAGGCCGCCATGGGGCTGCCCCGGCGCGTCCAGCGCGGCATTGGCATCGATGAAATAGGGCGCGACAGCGCCGAGCGTCTGGCTGGCGGCAATCGCCTCGACATCGCGGGAATACCAGCGCTGGGTAGCGGGATCATTTGAGCGCAGGAACCCACCCTTCGGTTCGGTGACGCGCAGCAGCCCGGTTACCGACACCTGCGTCGCGGGCGCCGCGAATGCGCCGGCTTTGCGCTCATCCGGGCTGACGAACCCCCGGTTCACCAGCACGGTGTAGCCGGCCTCGGCGCGCAGCGGCGTCAGCACCCAGAAGCCGGCGCCGAGATCCGAGACAGCCTGCACCAGAGTATCGGCGCCCGGCACAAACCGCCCGGTGACGCTGACGCGACGATATTCATCGTCATTGCGATTGATCGCAGGCCACGCCGCAGGCCCGGGTGCAGCTTCGGGCGCGGCGTGGCTGCGCTGATCGACACGTGCGATCAGATCCAGTTTCCAGGCGCGGCGTTCGACCTGCCAGATGCCCAGCGCGGTCAATCCCGCGATACCGAGCAGTGCCAGCAGGCCCAGCACCGTGAGGGTTGTCGCGCTACGTGGCGACCGCCCGGATTTCATTTTCGATTCAGACGACTCCTGTCTGGCCGGGCGGTCTACGACGATCCCGTCGTTGGCGCGCGCCGTGGCCATCAGGGCATATTCCTCATGTCGTGAACCGGCATCATGTTGACGTTGAGGTGGTACATCACCCAGAGCGAACCGCTCAGCGCAATCACGACGATGATGATCGTGAAGATCAGCGCCATCATGGTCCAGCCGGCATCCGACGTCGTGTTCATGTGCAGGAAGTAGACCATGTGAACCACGATCTGCACCACAGCGAACGCAACGACGATCGCGATGGTCCAGTTCTTGTTCTCGATCGCGCCCGTCATCACCAGCCAGAATGGAATGGCGGTAAGGATGACCGAGAGGACGAAGCCAGTCATATACGACTTGAACGAACCATGGTCGCGGCCGTCATCGTGACCGTGGTCATCGTGACCATGTCCGTGCGCGACATGTGCATCGGCGCTCATCGCAGCACTCCCAGCAGATAAACAAAGGTGAAGACGCCGATCCAGACGACGTCGAGGAAATGCCAGAACATGCTCAGGCACATCAGCCGCCGCTGGTTCGCCTCGATCAGGCCGAAACGGGCGACCTGCACCATCAGCGTCACCAGCCAGATGATGCCGAAGGTGACGTGCAGGCCGTGGGTGCCTACCAGCGTGAAGAAGGACGACAGGAAGGCGCTCCGCCAGGGGCCAGCACCTTCGTGGATCATGTGATGGAACTCATAGAGTTCGATGCAGAGGAACGCGAGGCCGAACAGGCCGGTGATGCCGAGCCACATCTGGGTCGACTTCACTCTACCCTTCATCATCTCCAGCATCGCAAAGCCATAGGTGATCGACGAGAACAGCAGCATCGCGGTGTTGAGCGCGACCAGCTTGAGGTCAAACAGATCCTTCGGCCCCGGCCCCGCGGCATAGCTGCCGCCGAGCACGCCGAAGGTGGCGAAGAGCATCGCGAAGATGAGGCAATCGCTCATCAGGTAGAGCCAGAAGCCCAGCATGGTGCTGGAACCGGCCGGATGATCGTGTTCATCGACGACGTAGAAGACCGGGACTTCAGTGCCGTTTATCGTTTGGGTCGGTACGTTCATGACGCGGCCTGTACTGCGAGAAGTTTCGTACGCTCGCCTTCGGTACGGATGACGTCCTCCACCGGAATGTGGAAGTCACGGTTGTAGTTGAAGGTATGGAAGATCGCGACGCCGACGATGGCAACGAAGCTCAGGGCCGCGAGCCACCACATGTACCAGATCAGGGCGAAGCCCATCGCCGTGGCCAAGATCGAGAGGATCACGCCGGTGCCGGTGTTCTTCGGCATATGGATCGGCCTGAAGCCCTCCAGCGGACGCGTATAACCGCGGCGCTTCATGTCCCACCATGAGTCATTGTCGTGAATGACCGGGGTGAAAGCGAAGTTGTAATCCGGCGGCGGCGACGACGTTGCCCATTCCAGCGTGCGCCCGTTCCAGGGATCGCCCGTGGTATCCCGCAGCTTCTCGCGATTCCAGATGCTGACCGCGATCTGCACGAGGAAAGCACCGATGCCAATGGCGATCAAAACCGCACCAAAAGCAGCGATGACGAACCAGATCTGCAGCGACGGATCGTCGAAGGTGCGCAGGCGGCGGGTGACGCCCATCAGACCAAGCACATAGAGCGGCATGAAGGCGAAGTAGAAGCCGAGGACCCAGCCCCAGAACGATACCTTGCCCCAGAACTGATCGAGCTTGAAGCCGAAGGCCTTCGGGAACCAGAAATTGATAGCCGCGAAGATGCCGAACACCACGCCGCCGATAATCACGTTGTGGAAATGGGCGATCAGAAACAGGCTGTTATGCAGCACGAAGTCGGCCGGCGGTACTGCGAGCAGAACGCCGGTCATGCCGCCGATCACGAAGGTCAGCATGAAGGCAATCGTCCACATCATCGGCAGTTCGAACCGGATGCGGCCGCGATACATTGTGAACAGCCAGTTGAATATCTTCGCGCCCGTCGGGATCGAGATGATCATCGTCGTGATGCCGAAGAAGGAATTTACGCTGGCGCCCGAGCCCATGGTGAAGAAGTGATGCAGCCAGACGAGATAGGACAGGATCGTGATGACCAGCGTGGCGTAGACCATCGAGGTGTAGCCGAACAGCTTCTTGCCCGAGAAGGTCGAGGTCACTTCCGAGAACACGCCGAACAGCGGCAGGATCAGGATGTAAACCTCCGGATGGCCCCAGATCCAGATCAGGTTCACATACATCATCGGGTTGCCGCCGAGATCGTTCGTGAAGAAGTTGGTGCCGACATAGCGATCCAGCGACAACAGCGCGAGTACGGCGGTCAGGATCGGGAAGGACGCGACGATCAGGACGTTGGTGCAGAGCGAGGTCCAGGTGAAGATCGGCATCTTCATCATGGTCATGCCCGGCGCACGCATCTTCACGATGGTCGCAATCAGGTTGATGCCCGACAGCGTCGTGCCGACGCCGGCCACCTGCAGCGCCCAGATATAGTAGTCGACGCCGACATCCGGACTGTAGCCGATGTTCGATAGCGGCGGATAAGCCAGCCAGCCGGTCTTGGCGAACTCACCGACGAACAGCGACATCATGACAAGGATGGCGCCACCGGTGGTCATCCAGAAGCTGAAATTGTTCAGGAACGGGAACGACACGTCGCGCGCACCGATCTGCAGCGGCACGATGTAGTTCATCAGGCCGGTGACCAGCGGCATCGCGACGAAGAAGATCATGATCACGCCATGCGCCGTGAACACCTGATCATAGTGATGGGCGGGCAAGAAACCTTCGGAGCCGTTGAAGGCCATGGCCTGCTGGGCGCGCATCATGATCGCGTCGGCGAAACCGCGCAGCAGCATGACGATGCCCAGCACCATATACATGATGCCAATCTTCTTGTGGTCCACGCTGGTGAACCACTCCTTCCAGAGATAGCCCCACAACTTGAAATAGGTCAGCGCGCCGAGCAGCACGATGCCGCCGAGCGCGACCATCGCGAAAGTCGCGACCAGAATCGGCTCATGATAGGGAAACGACTCAAGCGTCAGGCGGCCGAAGATGAACTTCGCAAGCCCTGTATTTGCCAGTGCGGCTGTATCAGACATTTAGATCGACCCGATCAGGTGTTGGAAGCGCGCCGCTCGGCAGGCGGCGGCGCAGGCGTGAAATTGAACGGCGCGGGGGCGGCACCCGGGCGCGCGAGACCAGCACCGGTAACCGGCGTCGGGTCGAGTGTAGTCGTCGAGCGGTGATCGGCTGCTTCGCGTGCGGCCTCGGCAAGGGTGCAGACGCTAGCAACGTAGTTCTTCGTCGAGCTGGAGCCGTCGAGCATCGAGATATTGTATTTCAGCGGCAGGATATTGCGAGCGCTGGCGAGACCAAGCCCACCCTTCGCATCCATCGCCATCATCTCGCTCATGCACATCTTGCCGGGCTGGGCGCACATGTTGAGAATCGCCTTGTAGAGATCAGGCGCGACTTCCTTATAGAGACGAACCGGCACATTCTCGCTGGGCTTTTCGAGATCCAGATAGGCCTCGCGGCTCAGCGTCTCGTTGCTCACCTTGGCCTTGGCGATCCAGGCATCGAAGCCGGCCTGATCGACGCCATGGAACTTGAAGCGCATGCCGGAGAAGCCGGCGCCGCTATAGTTCGCCGAAAAGCCGTCATAAACGCCGGCCTTGTTGATGACCGCGTGCAGCTTGGTTTCCATGCCGGGCATCGCATAGATCTGGCCGGCGAGCGCGGGGATATAGAAAGAGTTCATCACCGACGAGGCAGTGATCTTGAAGCGCACCGGACGATCGACCGGCGCGGCCAGTTCATTGACCGTAGCAATGCCGTAGTCCGGGTAGAAGAACAGCCACTTCCAGTCGAGCGCGACGACTTCGACCTGCAGCGGCTCAAGAAGGCTCGCAGCATTGCCGGGCGCAATCCGGTCGAGCCGACGATACGGGTCTAACAGATGCGTGCTGGACCAGGTCACGGCGCCGAGACAGATGATGATGAGGAGGGGCATCGACCAGATGACGAGCTCGAGATGGGTCGAGTGATCCCAGTCCGGCTCGTATTTCGCGTCAGCATTCGACTGCCGGTACTTCCAGGCGAAGAACACGATCAGGGCCATCACCGGCACGATGATCAGCAGCATCAACACCGTGGAAATGACCACGAGATCGCGTTGCTGCACTGCGATGTCACCCGCAGGATTCATCACGACGAAATTGCATCCGCCCAGCAAGGCAACCAAGGGCAGCAAAAGGAGTATCCGTAGGCGGCTCAAGGTGTTACCCATTCGATAATGTCCGTACGCGCGCACGGTTAGGCGTATTTGCTGCAGGGCAACATTGGACAATTTGTCCAATGGTCCGAAGACGCGGTTCGCGACAAATCGTCAACCTCGCGTCGCCCTTTGGGCGTCGATTGCATGACCTTCAACACAGCACCGACGGATAGAAAAAATGGCGCAGACGTCATCGACGATTGAACGGGACGCACGCCTTCTGCACGCGGATGGCCACGGAGCCGTGAATCCGGGCGAGATCGCCATTGGCGTCATCATCGGCCGGACCTCCGAGTTCTTTGACTTCTTCGTCTATGCGATCGCTTCGGTGCTGGTGTTTCCGAAGCTCGTCTTCCCCTATCTCGATCCGCTGACCGGCACTCTCTATTCCTTTGCGATCTTTTCGCTGGCATTCATCGCCCGCCCGATCGGCACGATGATCTTCACGGCCATCGATCGCAGCCAGGGCAAAGGCGCCAAACTGACCATCGCGCTGTTCCTGCTCGGCGTTGCCACCGTCGCCATCGCCTTCCTGCCCGGCCACGAATCCATCGGCGTCGCATCGGCCTGGCTGCTGGCTGCTGCACGTATTGGCCAGGGTATTTCCTGGGGTGGCACCTGGGACGGCCTTGCTTCGCTGCTGGCGCTCAATGCGCCGGAAGGCAAGAAGGGCTGGTACGCCATGATCCCGCAGCTCGGCGCGCCGATTGGCCTTCTGGTGGCGAGCGCGCTGTTCGCCTTCTTCGTCGACACTCTGTCCGCTGACGACTTTCTCGACTGGGGCTGGCGCTATCCGTTCTTCGTTGCTTTCGCCATCAACGTCGTCGCCCTGTTTGCGCGCCTGCGCATGGTGGTGACGCCCGGCTACACCGAACTGTTCGAAGCCCGTGAACTCGAGCCGTCCTCGATCACCGAGACGATCGCCCAGCAGGGCCGCACCGTGGTGATCGGCGCATTCGCACCACTGGCGAGCTTCGCACTGTTCCACATGGTCACAGTGTTCCCGCTCTCATGGGTGTTCCTGTTCACCCGCGAAGCACCCGGCCGCTTCCTGATCGTCGAATGTATCGGCGCCGTGTTCGGCATCATCGCCATGATCGTGTCGGGCTATGTCGCCGACAAGGTCGGTCGCCGCACGCTGCTGACCGGTTCGGCGATTGCCATCGCGGTATTCAGCGGCTTCGCACCGCAGATGCTGGACGGCGGCATCGTCGGCGAACTCGCCTTCATGGTGACCGGCTTCATCCTGCTCGGCCTGTCGCTCGGTCAGTCGTCGGGCTCGGTCGCCTCGAGCTTCTCGAAGCGCTTCCGCTACACCGGTTCGGCGCTCACCACCGACCTTGCCTGGCTGTTCGGTGCCGGCTTCGCACCATTCGTGGCGCTAGTGATGTCGAGCCGCTTCGGCCTGTCCTCGTCGGGCGTGTATCTGCTGTCGGGCGCAGTCGTGACCCTGCTTGCGATCTCGATCAACCGGCAGTTCGCCAGCCGCGACGCCTCGGCGATCCAGCCGTAAGCAACACTGTCGCTAAAGAAAGAGCCCCAGTTCTGATCAGAACCGGGGCTCTTTCTTTTTGTTCTGGCTTATTTCCCTGACGCGAACCGGCATCTACTTCGCTAATGCGACAGCGGCACATCATCCTGATGCAGGATGCGTTCGGCGGCACCCTGCAGGTCGTCATACTGGCCTGATTTCAGCGACCACAGGAACGCCGCGAGGCCGCACAGGCCAAGCCCAATGGCGATCGGAATCAGATAGAAGTAGTCTGTCATTCCGCCGGCTCCATTCTGACTGACATTCGCGGCGTTGATGCGCTTGCGCCCTGAGACTTGTCGGACTTGCCGCGGCCACGCAGCCGCAGCGCGTTGGCCACCACGACGATGGACGAACCGGACATCGCAATCGCGGCAACTAGCGGCGTGACGTGACCCATGATCGCGATCGGCACCGCAATGAGATTGTAGCCGACTGCCAGAGCGAGATTCTGCCGCACGAGATGCCCGGCCTCGCGCGAGACCGCGATTGCCTGAGACACCGCCGACAGGTCCTCGCGCAAGAAGACGAGATCTGCCGCGTTGCGCCCGACATCGGCAGCCGATGCCGGCGCCATCGACGCATGCGCGGCCATCAGCGCCGGCGTGTCGTTGAGACCGTCGCCAACCATCAGCACCTTCTTGCCGGCGGATGCCAGCTCGGCCACATGCGCCGCCTTGCCGCCCGGCAGCACGCCGGCGAAATATGGCACGCCCATGCCTGCAGCGAGTGTCCGCACCGGCGTCTGGCGATCGCCCGAGACAACCTCGACTGACAGTCCGTCGCGCTTCAATGCGCCGACCGTTTCAGCCGCGCCCGCACGCAACCGATCCTCGAAGCGGAAATCCGCCACGCATTGTCCATCGCGCGACAACACGACGGAAGAGCCATCGAGATCCATACCGCTGGTATCGGTGAGGGCCCATTCCGGCCGCCCGAGGCGCAGCACGCTGCCGCCGAGACGCGCTTCCATGCCGCAGCCCGGATGTTCGGAGACATCATCGAGCGCAATCGGAGTCGTCGTTGTTGAAACGGCAGCAGCGAGTGCACGCGAATAGGGATGACGCGAATGCGCGGCGATCGCGCCGGCCAGTGCCAGGGTCGCAGGATCGACGTTGTGGGAATTGACGACGCGGGGATTGCCGAGCGTCAGTGTGCCCGTCTTGTCGAACACCACAGTATCGACCTCGGCGAGACGCTCAAGCGCCCCGCCATCCTTGATCATGATGCCGCTCTCAAACAGCCGCCGCGCAGCAACCACCTGCACCATCGGCACCGCGAGGCCAAGCGCGCAGGGACAGGTGATGATCAGCACCGCCACCGCAATGGTGATCGCGCGATGTACGTCGCCGGACACGATGAGCCAGCCGACGAGTGTGATAGCTGCGGTGAGATGCACCACCGGCGCATAAAGCCCGGCCGCACGATCGGCGATCCGGCGATAGACCGACCGGCCCTGCTCCGCGGCTTCCATCATCCGCAGCATCTCGGCGAGGAACGACTCGTTGGCAGAGGCCATCGCAGTAATCGTCAGCGGTCCCGTCAGATTCAATGTGCCGGCGCGCAGGATCGACCCCGGCAGTGCCGGCTGCGGCACGCTCTCGCCGGTGACCAGCGAAACATCGAGCTCGGACAAACCTTTGCTGACCTGCGAATCGACCGGCACGCGCTCGCCGGCAGCGAGCATGATGGTCATACCCACAGTGATTTCGCCGACCGGCAGGTAGGTCTGCGCACCGTCACTTTGCAGCACCAGCGCGCCGCGCGCGGCCAGACGCGCGAGCCCCTTGACTGCGACGCGCGCACGTTCGCGCATCATGTGATCGAGCGTGCGACCGATCAGCAGGAAGAACAGCAGCGACACCGCCGCATCGAAATAAGCATGTGGGCCATGGATCGCGGTCTCATACAGGCTCATGCCGAAAGCCAGCAATACGCCGAGCGAGATTGGCACATCCATATTGGTGCGACCGTGACGCAGCGCCTGCCAGGCCGAGCGAAAGAACACGCGGCCGGAATAGATCAGCGTCGGCAGCGCGATCAGTGCAGAGATGCCGTGGAACAGATCGCGCGTCGCAGGCTCGGCGCCGGACCACACCGAGACCGACAGCAACATGATGTTGCTGGCCGCAAAGCCCGATACCGCGAGCGCACGGATCAGTTCTGACAGCGTCGTATCCGTGGTATCGCCATCGACTTCGAACAGATGCGCTGCATAGCCGACATTGCGCAGCGTTTCGATGAAAGGCGGCGGTGCGACATCGGCGCGCCATTTGATGGTGACGCGCTTGGTCGAGAGATTCACCCGCGCCCATGTCACGCCGTCAAGCGCGCCAAGCGCTTGTTCGACCGTGCGGATACAGGCGCCGCAGTGAACGTCCGGCACCGAGAGATCGGTCTGCCTCAAACCGCCGGCAATGGTACGGCTGACCAGCAGGACTTCGCGCGGATCCGGCGCCGCCAGTATAGCCAATTCTGCTCCTGAGCCACAGCAACTCATCGGAGACCTCGTTTCTCACTTTGCACATGATCCTTTCGGAAAACCAGTTCCTACTTTTCCGGATCATGCTTTAGCCAGTCACCTCGACACCCGGCTTCATCGCCACATAGGCGTGCCATGTCCCGTGACCGAGCACGGGAAACACGACGATCATACCGAGCAGGCCGGTCATGACATTGATCAAGAACAAAGCCAGCGCGATTCCCGCCCAGGTCAGCATGACCGGCAGATTGGCCCAGACCATCCCCATGCTGGTGCCCATGGCGGTAAGCGCATCGACGCGTTCGTTGAGCAGCATGGGAATGGCGAACACGCTGATCGCAAACGAGAATGCCGCGAAGATGCCGCCGACCGCGGTGCCGGCGATCAGCATCGCCCACCCGATGGGTGTGGTGAACAGCATGGAAGCGACGCCATCGAGGCCGGGAAACGGGTTCATGCCGAAAAACAGCGCGTAGATGATCACCGCGGCGCGGATCCAGACCAGCATCAGCGAGCACAACAGGAGGCCCGCGAACAGCAACTGCCCGCCCGACTTTGGCCGGACAAGGATCATCTGCAGCAGCGACACCCGCTCATGGGCGGCGATCCGGCGACTCTTCTCATAGAGTCCGATGGCGAGCACCGGCCCGACCACCATGAAGCCGGCAAAGGCCGGAAACAGGATGTAGTCCCAGCCGAAGGCGAACAACCCGCCGACCAGGACGACCGAGACCGCAAAAACCAGCACGCCATAGCTGAGGCTCACCGACGGGATAATTGTCAGATCGCGCCAGCCGGCTTTGAGCCAGTCAAAGGCGACGGATGGCGCGACATGGCGATTCCACGACACCGAGGGTGGTAGCGGAGGAGCAACGGCTGGAAGAGTCATCTTCGACCTCGCAATCTCAATGACGCGGTGTGCATGACGAGGACGCCGCGCTGAATTGGCCGGCTTCCGCGACACTGGTGCCGCGCTTGACGTGATCAATACAGTCGGGCTGCGACGAGAACGCCACATAGACCATGTGCGCATTGGCCATCAGCACCAACAGCAGAGCGGCAGCAACCGCCATCCAGACCCAGACCTTCGCGTTGACCTGCTTCATCGCTGCTGCGCTCATGGTCCGGCAGCCCTGAGATTGACGAGATAGAGCGCGAGAATCTTGCGATCGAGCGCCGACAACCGCGAATCCCAGCTCGGCATGTGACCTTGCCGGCCCCCCCAGACAGTCGTGAAGACCGACTGGGCGTCGCCGCTATAGATCCAGAAATTGTCGCGCAGGTTCGGCGCGCCGAGTTCGATATTGCCGGTCGCGTTCTCGCCGTGGCAGGCGACGCAATTGTCGGTGAACACCGCCTTGCCGCTGGCGAGCTTCGCGGGCGCGATCGCCTTGGCCACCGCGGGATTCGACAGGCTGCTGACATAGTCGACGACATCGTCGATCTGCTCGCGCTTCAGCATCCCGTCGCGGCCGAAGGCCGGCATCTGCGAGGTCCGCGAGTCCTTGTGCGGCGAATTGATGCCAACGCGGATCGTCTCGGCGATCGCATCGGGCGTACCGCCCCAGAGAAAGGCCTGCGACACCAGCGTTGGAAAGCCGTTGCCACCCTCGGCGGTGCGGCCATGACAGGCCGCGCAATTGTCGCCGAACAACGTCGCGCCGGTCTGCCGCACGATCTTCATCAACTTCGGATCGGCCTGGATAGCTTCGAAGCTTTCGGTCTCGATCAGCTTGCTCCACTTGGCGCGGTCCGAGGCCGCGTCCTTTATCTGCTCGGCCACGATATTGCGCTGGTCGATCCCGAGCAGGCCCTTTGTATAGGTCACACCGAGCGGCCAGGCCGGCATCAGGATCCAGTACACGACCGAATAGAGAAAGGTCGCCCAGAGAAAGAAAACGACCGCACGCGGCACCGGCGTGTTCAATTCCTTGATGCCGTTCCACTCGTGGCCGGTGGTGAGATAGCCGGAGACGGGGTCGCGTTCCTCTACTGCCATCGCTTCGCCTCGTATGGCTTGTCCTCAACCGAGGGATCAAGGATCGACTGTGCCGCAGAGTCGAACGACGTCTTGTTCTTCGGCCAATAAGCATAGACCATCACGCCGATGGACATGGCGATCAGGTAGAACAGTCCGAAGGATTTCGCGAACCAGACGGTGGCCTCATGCTCCATCGTCACTCTCCCGCCGCAGCCGTTTTGGCCTTATGAGCCGCATCGGTCAGCTTACCCAATATCTGCAAGTAAGCGACCAGCGCATCCATCTCCGTCGGCTCACCGGGCTGACCGTCAAAGGCGCGCACATTGGTTGCCTCGCCATAGCGCTTGGTGACGCCTTCGGCGAAGGGCGTATCCGGCGAGGTCTGGCCATAGGCGTCGTTGGATGCGTTGGCGATCATCTCATCCGTATAGGGCACGCCGACCTTGCGCAGTGCGGTCAGATGCAGGCCGAGATCGTCGATCCGCGCCTTGGCGCGCGTGAGATAGGCATAAGGCGGCATCACGGATTCCGGCACCACGTCGCGCGGATTGATCAGATGCTTGACATGCCATTCGTCGGAATACTTGCCGCCGAGGCGCGCGATATCCGGTCCGGTACGCTTCGAGCCCCACAGCATCGGGTGATCGTATTTGGATTCGACCGCGAGCGAATATGGCCCGTAGCGCTCAACCTCGTCGCGCAATGTGCGGATCATCTGCGAATGGCAGGCATAGCAACCTTCACGGATATAGATGTTGCGGCCGGCGATCTCGAGCGGCGTGTAGACGCGCATGTCCGGCGCATCTTCCACGGTCTGATGGATCGTGAACAGCGGCACGATCTCGATGAGGCCGCCGATGCTGGCGGCAATGATGATACCGATGGCAAGACTCATCGTCTTGCGTTCGAGCTTGTAGTGCAGGCCGAACAAACCCATCGCTATTCTCCCGGCTGCAGCGCAGGCACGCCAGCGGGCTGTGCCGCCGGACGATCTGCGGCGCGTTCATCGGCGGGCTGACCAGCAGTGCGGATAGTCATGACGATGTTGTAGAGACCGATCACCGCACCAGCGAAGAAGAAGAACCCGCCGACCGCGCGCGCAACGTAATAGGGCTTCATCGCGATCACTGTCTCGATAAAGGAATAAGACAGCGTGCCGCTGCTGTTATAGGTGCGCCACATCAAGCCCTGGATGATGCCTGAATTCCACATCGCGAAGACGTATGTGAAGAGGCCGGCGACAGCGAGCCAGAAGTGCCATTCGACGAGCGCCGGCGAATACATCCGCTCGCGCTTCCACAGCCACGGCACCGACGCATAGATCGAACCGAAAGTGATCATCGCCACCCAGCCGAGCGCGCCGGCATGGACGTGGCCGACGGTCCAGTCGGTGTAATGCGACAGCGAATTCACCGAACGGATCGCCATGAACGATCCCTCGAACGTGGTGAGGCCGTAAAACACCGCAGCCACCATCATGAAACGCAGCGTCGCATCGTCGCGCACCTTGTACCAGGCGCCGTTCAGCGTCAGCAGAGCGTTGCCGGCGGAGCCCCAGGACGGAATCAGCAGCATCAGCGAGAAAGTCATGCCGAGTGTCTGCACCCATTGCGGCAGCGCCGTGTAATGCAGGTGATGGGAGCCCACCCACATATACATGAAGGTGATGCCCCAGAACGAGATGATCGACATCCGGTAGGAATAGATCGGCCGACCCGCGCGCACCGGCAGATAGTAATACATCATGCCGAGGAAGCCGGAGGTGAGAAAGAAAGCGACGGCGTTGTGGCCGTACCACCATTGGGTCATCGCATCCTGCACGCCGGAAAAGGCCGAATAGCTCTTGGCGTGACCGAACGAGACCGGCATCGCCAGATTATTGACGGTATGCAGAATCGCCACCACCAGGATGAAGGCCATGTAGTACCAGTTGGCGACGTAGATATGCGGCTCCTTCCGCCGCGCCAGCGTCCGCATATAGATGACGAAATAGACGATCCAGACGATTTCCAGCAGGAGGTCGGCATACCATTCCGGCTCGGCATATTCCTTAGACTGGGTGACGCCCATGAAGTAGCCGGTGGCGGCGAGCACGCAGAACAGATTGTAGCCGAGCAACACGAACCACGGGCTGATCTGATCGGGCAACCGCGCGCGCGAAGTCCGCTGCAGCACATAGAGCGAGGTGCCAATCAGCCCATTGCCGCCGAAGCCGAAGATCACTGCGCTGGTATGCGCGGGGCGGATGCGGCCGAAGCTCGACCAGCCGGCATCGAACGTCAGATTGGGAAACACCAGCTGCCAGGCAACCCAGTCGCCGATGAACATGCCGATGACGGCCCAGATCATCGCCAGAATGATCGCCAATTTGGTAGGGTCATCGTAGTACAGCGCGAGCCGGGCCTCGTCCGGCTCTGGCTCGTAATAGACATAAATGACACCGAAGATGCCGGCGATCCCCGCCAGCATGACAATCGCACCATGGACGCCGAGCGGATCCTGGCGGCCGGCGATCGCCATCGCGAGGCCGCAAATCGTGAGAGCCAGCAGGATGATGAGCGCGAGCTGCCGCTCCGATTTGGTCAATTGCGCGATCATCCGGTCATCCCCTGCTCGTCTCGCACCGGCTCGTCAGACAGGACGCGCAGCGCCCGATCGGCACAGAGCATCCTCACACCATCGAGAGTAGCTCACTCCGCCGCCACAGCGATTGACTTAGGTCAAGCCCGCGAACGGATTCCGACCGGGATCAATCGCAATTTTTGATACTTACAACCAATGTCGCGCAACCGAACCTGGCGCGTCTCTTCTACAGGCGCAGACAGGATGCCAGCGCCTGCTAGTCCTTCACGTCGTAGCGATAGGATTTCGAGACGATCTGCCAGCCATCGGCCAGCTTCATCGCGATCAGGTAGTCGGTGAAGTAACGCGGCGGCAGCTGGCAACGCACCTTGATGAAGGCCGTCTTGTCGTCAGAGCGATCGATGGTGACAATGAGGTCATCGCGGGTTTTGCCATCGACCTTGCCCGAGGTCCGCGTACGAACCATGGCCATCCAGTCCGGCATGGTCAGCACTTTCAGCTCGCCATTCTCGACCCAGCGCAGGTCCGCGGTCGGATGAAAGATCGCGCCAAGCTTGTCGGCATCAGCCTCGTAGAGGCCGTCGAAATAATGCTGGATCACCGCTTCAACGGTCGAACGATCATAAGCCAACTTAGTCCCCCACCCACAATCAGACTGGAACCCTTATAACACAGAAGCAATGACGGCCATACTATACCGTTGCATGGGTGGTCCGGCCTTAGATCACTTGCTGTCACCCAGCATCTTTCGAAAACGCTCGATCTCCTGCGGCACGAAATGCGCAAGATAGGCCGGCGCCATTTCGGCATCTGCGGCGGGCATCGAGCCGAGATCATCGAGGCGCTTCTGATAATCGGGATTGGCAACGGCAGCGCGCATCGCGGCATTGAGCTTCGCGATGATCGGCGCAGGCGTGCCCTTCGGCGCGAACAGCGCATACCAGCCAGATATTTCAAATTGCGGCAACCCGGCCTCGCTGGCGGTCGGAACGTCAGGCAGATGCGGCAAGCGCGTTCTGGATGCCAGCGCAATCGCGCGAATGAGACCGCTCTGGATGGCCGGCGTCACCGACGCCGAGGAATCGCAGATGCCATCGATCTGCCCACCGATCAGATCATTCAGGGCCGGACCGCCGCCGCGATAGCCGACCAGCGTAACATCGATGCCCGCAGCCTGAACGAAAGCCTTGCAGAATAGATAGTTCTGCGAGCCCACGCCGGAGTGGCCGATATTGAGACGGCCGGGATTCTGTTTCGCATGCGCTATGAATTGCGCGAGATTGTCGGCCGGAAAATTGCGCCGGATGGCAACCATAGCCGAACTCTTGTTGAACATGCCGATGCCTGCAAAATCCGACGGCGCGAATTTCACATCGGGCGTGAACAGGTAGACCGCAGTATTGGTGCCGCTATTGCCCTGCACGATGGTGTAGCCGTCAGGCGGGGCCTGCGCGACGCGAGCCAGCGCCACGGCCCCGCCCGCACCGCCGATATTTTCGATCACGATGGGCTGACCGAGATGCCGGCTCATCTGTTCGGCAATCAGCCGTGCGTTGACATCGGAACTGCCGCCGGCAGCGAATGGCACAACGAGCGTGATGGGACGGGTGGGATAATCCTGCGCGGATGCACACAGCGGCGCGATCAGCACCAGACAGAGCGGAGCAAGCCTGAACCAAGCCATCCCAAATCCTCCCTGACCAGGTCTTGTCTAAGTAGATCTTTGCCTGATTTTTCCGTGATCTTAGGGAGTATCCGGCGCCGGATGCAAAGACATGTTATGCTGCAGAGCGGCGTAACCGACGGCGTGCGGCGCCGTTCCTTGACGTCTACGGAGGTCCTATGACCATCTCCATGGTTCACCCAACGATCGATACCAAGAGCCTGCTGACCGGCGCACAATTCGCCGACGCCTTCAGTATCACGACCGAGACGACGGACCTGACCGCCCGCGACGCCGCCACCCGCATGCTCAGCCATTCTCCGCCCTGGGTGGACGCCTTGATGCGGCTGCGGGATCTGATCGTTGCGCCCTTCGGGCTGAAGACGGCGCAATCCGCGCGTCACGCCAATGTCGACAAGGTCGGCTTTTTCCCTGTGCTCAGCGAGACGCCGCAGCGTCTGATCGCGGGCTTCAATGACAATCATCTCGATTTTCGCGTCGTGGTCGATGTCGCAGCGGACGGTACCGGCCAGCGCGTTACGGCAACGACCGTCGTGCTGATGCATAACTGGCTCGGACGTATCTACCTGACGGTCATCAAGCCGTTTCACCGAATGGTGGTCCGTTCCATGCTGCGGCAGGTCACGCGCTGAATTTGCCGTGGCAGCCGTGGGGAACCTGGGTCATCGCAGCCCGTTGGCCCATATGCCATTTACAGAGATTGATCCGCAGAACGAGGAGCTGAAAGTCACGCTGGCGCACGCGTTTGACGCCGCTTGGCAGCCCTTTGTGACGCATGAAGGCGAGTCCGCGGACACGCCCGAACCGCCGCCGCCTTGCCGCGCGGATTGTCGCCGTGGCGCGGTCAGGACAGATCGATGAAAAGGCGCTCAGTGAGGCCGGATTGATTTACCTCCGCGTACTCGCCGAGGCGGCGCGGCTTTCCGCCCGCATTCGTGACGTCGCATCTCCCGATCTGGCGCCCCAAGCTGACGACCAACGAAACCAGTCGTTCGGCCCGGAGACGGTCGCTGCGATGTCCACAGCGCTGGATCGCTGCCTCGATGAATTGCCGCTGCGGATTTCATCGGACGCCGTGCAGTTGCTCTCGAGCAGTATTCTCGATGAAGCATCGCGCGGCGAGCGCGACCCGGAAAAGCTGCAGCTCCACGCCTTGGCATTGCTCAAGTCGCGTCAGTAGGCTCCTTGCTCACCGGATCCGTCTCGGCCCATTCGGCGACGCAACGTTCGAGATCCTTCAAATTCTGTCGCATTTGTTCCAGCGAAAAGCCGATCGCAAAGAAGCGCTCAGCCACATCGCCGGGTAATCCGCGCGTTAGCCCCTCTTGCCGAAGCGCACCGACCTCTCCTGCATAAGCCTGTAGTGCGGTCTGCACCGGCCAGATCGCCGGCGCGCCGGTGCCGCTGCGCAGTGCTACGGCGGTCGAATGCAGAAACGTCGTCATCGCATCGCTGACCCGCGACAGCGGACCCGCCAGCCTGACCTGCAACGCGGATGGCAACGGCACCACCGTGGACCGCCCGATCATGACCAGGTCATGCCGCAGCCGCAGCGTCGTACGCAGCAAGGGACCTGTATCGGGTCCGCGGGACAAATGCGCGGCACGCTCCCGTTCGGCTTCGGCTCCGATCGCATTCAGATTGGTGAGCGCATGGCCGATGCCGTCCTGCAACCGGTGCAGTGCCTCATTGTCGCGCCCGCGCGTCAATGACGCCAGCAGTTCGGTCAACGCCGTTGCGATCAGATCGAGCGCTTCCGCCGAACTGGCCCGGACTTGGCTATGCGCCCGCGACGGCAGCACCAGGAACGACACCAGAAGACCTGTGACGGCACCGACCGTGACTTCGAGCACACGATCGATGGCGGATTCCAGCGGCGTGTTGTGGTTCATCATCGGCAGCAGCAGCACGATGATGGCCGTCACGGTCGCGACATTGAGGCTCGGATTGATCGCCGCGATGAAGGCCAGTGGCGCCACGGAGAGCACAAGCACCGCGAGCAGCGCACCTTCATTGGAATGCGGGATCAGGATCGCAACCGCGCCGCCATAGATGGCGCCGCCGATCGTGCCGACCAGATAATCACGTGTTGCCTTCAGCGACCGCCCGACACTCATCTGGGTGACAATGATCGCCGTCAGCACAGCCCACAGCGGCAGTTTCAGCCCGACGGTCAGGGCTATGATCAGCGCAGCAAGCGCCGCCGTGGTCACCCGGACGCCGAGGCCGAGTTCGACCTTTCGTGCCCGGAAGAAGGCAACCACCCGTTTCAAGAAGCCGAGAATTCGCTTCGATGCGGACATGTCAGAATTGATCCCTGAAACGGATTTTGACGAACCAGTTTCAGCATGGCTGATCCACGCGTCGCCATGGCCGCTTGAAACGCCGATTTGGTCCGCCTAAGGCTATTTCAACAAGAGTGAGGAAACACAATGGCCAATGAGACCGCAACGCTTGCCGCTTATGTCGCGGACCTGAAATTCGACGACATTCCGCAGGACGTGCTGGAACGCGCCAAGGTCCTCACCCTCGATTATCTCGGCAGCACCATCCGTGCCCGCAGCGAGGCCGAATCTACCCCCTCACTGCTGAAGATGCTGGAGGCCCTGTCGCTGGACGGCAAGGGAGAATCCACTGTGTTCGGCGACAGCAAGACCTGGACGCCGGCCGTGGCCGCCCTGCTCAATGGCGCGCTCGGCCATTCGCTCGATTTCGACGACACCCACGCCGATTCCTCGCTACATCCCAGCGCTCCCGTGGTACCCGCCGCCTTCGCCGTCGGCGAAATGGTCGGCGCCTCGGGCAAGCAGGTGTTAACAGCCATCGTCGCCGGTTATGAAGTCTGCTGCCGGCTCGGCAATGCGCTTGATCCGACCTCGCATTATGCGAAAGGTTTTCACCCCACCGCCACCGCCGGCACCTATGGTGCTGCGGCTGCAGCCGGCAAGTTGTTCGGGCTCTCGAAGGATCAGCTGATTTCAGCCTTCGGCGTGTCGGGCAGCCAGGCGGCGGGCTCGCTGCAATTCCTCGTCAACGGTGCCTGGAACAAGCGCTACCAGGTCGGCGCGGCCGCCATGAACGGCGTGATCGCCGCGACTTTGGCGCGCAACGAATTCATCGGCGCGACGGAATCCGTCGAGGGCAAGCATGGCCTGCTGGTTGGCTATAGCGATAACGCGCATCCGGAAAAGGCCGTGGCCGATCTCGGCTCGGTCTACGAGACCATGAAGATCGGCGTGAAGCCGTATCCGAGCTGCCGCTATACGCATGCGGCCATCGACGCATTGGTGGCGATGCGGCGCGAGCACAATCTGACGCCCGAGCAGGTGAAACGCGTCGAGATTGGATTGCATCGCAACGGCATCACGCTGACCGGCGACGCCGCCACCAAGCGCCATCCGACCTCCATCGTTGGCGGCCAGTTCTCGATGTTCTTCACCGGCGCGCTGGCGCTCGATCAGGGCTCATTCGGCTGGGACGACTACAAGCGCCTCGGCGATAGCGCGATCAACACGCTGGCCGACCGTTTCGACGTGGTTCAGGACGAACGCCTGGAAGGCAAGCGTCATCCGTTCGGCGCACGCGTCAGCATCCATACTGAAGACGGCATGCATGAGCGCATCTATGCCGATCCGTCGGGCGAGCCGACATCGTTTCCCGATGCCGCCGCCATGCAGCAGAAGTTCCTGCAGCTCGCGCGCCCCGTGCTGAATAATCGCGCCGAGAAATTCGCGGATGCGATCCTCTCGCTCGAGACTTTCGACCGTGTGGCAACGGCGACCGCACTGGGACGGTAACGGACATCAGGCGCCGTCGATGATGATGAAATCGGCCTCGGCGTATTTTTGCCGGATGGATCTGGCGGTTTCGTATTCCGGGCTGCGGTAGCAGGCAGTTGCGGTCGCGCGGTCGGCGAATTCCACCACCACATTGCGGTCCCGGGCGTCGCCTTCCATGGTTTCGAGGGCGCCGCCGCGCACGATAAACCGTGCGCCGAACCTGTCGAACGCCGGCTTGGCCGCGGCGAGATATTCCGGGTAGCGGGTCTCGTCGCGCACCGACACGCGGACGATCTAGTAGGCTTTCGACATCATGGCTCTCCAGTTTTGATGTGATCGTTGTGGCGCGTCCTGTGTCGCATCGTCATTGCCGTGGCGGATCACGGCATCAATGCCGGCGCGGGTCACGCCGATATCGCGCAATTCGTAGTCGCTCATGGAGCGTAGTTGGTCTCGCGCCTGCTGCCGCTCGCGCAGGCGACGCCAGCCGTGGCGCAGGGCTGCGACGGCGGCGATCGCGATCGCACGCAACATCCGGCCACGCTCGACATGGGCGCGCCGGATGATGGATCGCCTCAGCGCGGTCCATTGCAGCGGCGTCAGGTGGCGCGCGTCGTACGCGTGCGGTTCGCGTTCGTTGTCAATCATGTCCACCCCTTTCCGCTGATGGGTGCCGTTGGCCATGACGGGTTTACCCGGCGCTTTTCATCCCATAAAATGAATAATCATGATCATTTCGATCTCATGGAGAGATGCATGGATCTGTCCGAGCTGCGCATCTTCCGCGCCGTAGTGCGCGAAGGCGGCGTGACACGCGCCGCGGAACGGTTGCACCGCGTGCAGTCCAACGTGACGACGCGAGTGCGTCAGCTCGAAGACGATCTCGGCACGGCGCTGTTCGTGCGCGAGGGCAAGCGGTTGCATCTGACGCCCGCAGGTCAAACGCTGCTCGGCTATGCCGACCGGCTGCTGGCGCTCGCCGACGAGGCCCGCGACGCGGTGCAGGACCCGCGGCCGCGGGGCGTCTTCCGCCTCGGCGCCATGGAGAGCACTGCAGCGGTGCGGTTGCCCGGACCGCTGAACGAATTTCACCGCCGCTATCCCGACGTGCAGCTCGAAATGCGCATCGGCAATCCGGAGACGCTCGCGAAGGGCATCCTCGCCGGCGATCTCGACGCCGCCTTCGTGGCCGAGCCGATCGCCGCGGCGCCGTTCGACCGTATGCATGCGTTCGACGAGGAGCCGGTGATCGTGTCGTCGCCCCGCCATCCGCCGATCGGTCGCAAGGAAAAAGCGCCGCGCGCGGTGCTGGTGTTCGAGAACGGCTGCCCGCATCGCAAGCGGCTGGAAGACTGGTATGCAAAGCGCGGCGAGATGCCCGAGCGCACCATCGAACTCGGCTCCTATCACGCCATGCTCGGCTGCGTAGTCGCGGGTATGGGCATCGCGCTGCTGCCGGAAAGCGTGCTGTCGACATTCCCGGAGGGCAAGCGGCTCACCGTGCATCGCCTGCCACGCGGCGAGAATCACGCCGAGACCGTGCTGATCTGGCGCAAGGGCGCAGCTTCACCGAACGTCCAGGCAATGCAAAAAGTGCTGCTGGACGAACGAACGACCCGCGGCCCAGCAGCTAAGGGCAAGCGTTAGCGCACCGCACAATGTGAAGTAGATTTACAACCGCATTCTCCCGTGGCTAACGTCACGCCAATAAAAAGCAAACGGGAGGAGACCTTTATGTTGCGCGTTACAGCGATTGCAGCCGGATTCGTTATCGGCGTTGCGGCTCTTACGACAATCCAGCCTGCCATGAGCCAGTCTGACGGCTGGGTCACGCTGGTCGACAGCACCAAGATGGGCGACTGGGACAAGGTTGGCGACGCCAACTGGGAGATGAAGGACGGGGCACTCGCCGCCGACAAGCTGCTCTCCGGCAAGGATCTCGCTTATCTCGTCAGCAAGACGCCATACAAGGATTTCCAGATCAAGGCCGAGTTCTGGACCGATGCCGAAGCCAATAGCGGCATCTTCATCCGCTGCGATAACCCGAAGGTGATCGATGGCAAGACCTGCTACGAGGTCAACATCTTCGACAAGCGGCCCGACCCGTCCTACGGCACCGGCGCCATCGTTGATGTGGCCAAGGTCAATCCGATGCCCAAGGCGGCGGACAAGTGGAACACCTACGAGATCACCGCCAAGGGCCCGAAGCTCACCGTGATCCTGAACGGCGAAAAGACCGTCGATGTCGAGGACACCAAGCACGCCGCCGGCCCGATCGCCCTGCAATACGGCTCCGGCGTGGTGAAATTCCGCAAGGTCCAGATCAAGCCGCTGTAAGCACAGCCATTCCTCAGCCCGGACGGAGCGATCCATCCGGGCTGAGGCCCTTTTACCCGCCCCGCCAAATGCTGCTATGATGGCCCCAACCCCACGGAGCCCCTCATGAGCTGGCAACCATCAGAAGATCCGATCCTCGGCGACGCCCAGACCTGCGACGCGCTGGAGCTTGTGATCGTGCCGCGCACCCGCGATCTCGGCGACGGCTTCCTCGTCCGCCGCGCCCTCCCCCATGGCAAGCGGCAGATGGTCGGCCCGTTCATCTTCTTCGACCATTTCGGCCCGATGCAGTTCATCTCCGGCAAGGGCATGGACGTGCGGCCGCATCCGCATATTGGCCTGGCCACGGTGACCTATCTGTTCGACGGCGCCATCATGCATCGCGACAGCGAAGGCAATGTCCGCGAGATCCAGCCGGGCGCCATGAATCTGATGACCGCCGGAAAGGGCATCGCCCATTCCGAGCGCACCCCGGATGTGCAGCGCCGCGACGGCCAGAAGATGCTTGGTCTGCAGAGCTGGATCGCATTGCCCAAAGGCTCCGAGGAAATCGCGCCGTCGTTCCAGCATTATGCCGCGGACAGCCTGCCGACCATCACCGATACGGGCTTCACCGCACGCGTGATCGCCGGCAAGGCGTTTGGCAAAGCGTCGCCAGTGTCGATGGTGTCGCCATGGTTCTATGCCGAAGTAGCCGTTGAGGCCGGCACCAGCGTGCCGCTCGATCCCGACCATGAGGAACGTGCAGTCTATGTGGTTGATGGCGAGATCGAGATCGCCGGCGACCGCCATGAGGGACCGCAATTGCTGATCTTCCGGCCCGGCGATGCCATCACCATCAAGGCGACGCGCAATACCCGCATGATGTTCCTCGGCGGCGACGCGCTGGAAGGGCCGAGGCATCTGTGGTGGAATTTCGTGTCCTCCAGCAAGGAGCGCATCGAGCAGGCGAAAGAGGACTGGAAGACCGGCCGCTTCGCCCATGTGCCCAACGAACACGAATTCATCCCGCTGCCGGAATAGGCTCACTCCTTCATCACGTCGCCGCCGGCCAGACGCCGGACGATTCTGCTTTCGAAAGACCCTGACATGACCACGATGGCCACCAGCGACCTGCCCCTCCCCAAGATCGGTCGCGGCAAGGTGCGCGATATCTATGCCGTCGGCGACGACCGCGTGCTGCTGCTGACCACCGACCGCATCAGCGCCTTCGACGTTGTCATGAACGAGACCATCCCGATGAAGGGCGCGGTACTGACCCAGATCAGCGCCTGGTGGTTCAACCAGCTTGGCGGCGTGGTCCCGCATCACATGATCTCGGCCGATGCTGACGAGATCATCAGGCAGGTGCCGGCTCTGGCAGGTCACCGCGCCGCCTTGGCCGGTCGCGCCATGCTGTGCCGGCGCACCACCGTGTTTCCGATCGAGTGCGTGATTCGCGGTTACATTTCCGGTTCGGCCTGGAAGGAATATGCCGCGTCAGGCACGCTGGCCGGCGAGAAGCTGGAAGCGGGGCTGCTCGAAAGCCAGAAATTCGCCGAACCGGTGTTCAGCCCGGCGACCAAGGCCGAGACCGGCCATGACGAAAACATCACCATCGCCCGGATGCGCGAGATCATCGGCGAGGAGGATGCCTTCACCCTCGAGAGCATGACTCGCGCCGTCTACACCCAGGGCGAAGAGATTGCCCGCGAGGCCGGGATCATCATCGGCGACACCAAGTTCGAATTCGGCAAGGAGGCCGACGGTCGCATCATCCTGATCGACGAGGTGATGACCCCTGACAGCTCCCGTTTCTGGGCCGCCGACGTCTATAGACCGGGCCAGCCGCAGCCGAGCTTCGACAAGCAGCCGCTGCGCGACTATCTCGACATCGAGCGCCGCGCCGGCCGCTGGAACGGCGAAGCTCCGCCGCCGCCGCTCCCCCCTGAGGTGATCGACGCCACCAGCAAGCGCTATTTGGAGGCCTATCGCCGCCTGACCGGCACGGAGCTGGTCATCAACTAACAAACTGACTGTCTTTCCCGCGGACTGTCATAAAAATAGTCTTGTCCGTACATCTCACCGTCGTCTACCAGAGACGGCGGCGGTTGCGCCTGTCGCGCAGCGCTCCTACAGGTTCGCGCGTGACATACTTCCGGCCCGCCCCCCTCATCGCCGTCATTGCGAAGGTAGCCGCCCATGACTGACACCCTTGTCAGCCCGGACGTGTTGCGCGCCTGGCGCAACGACGTGTTCGGCGGCCTGATCGCCAGCGTCCTCACCATCAGCTTCGGCCTGTCCTATTCGGTGCTGATCTTCACCGGACCGCTGGCCTCGCTGCTGCCCTACGGCATCGCCGCGACCTTCATCTCTGCAAGCGTCATAGCCGCCGTGATCGCGCTCGGCAGTTCGTTTCCCTTTGCGGTCGCCGGCCCCGAGAGCTCTACTGCGGCCGTCACCGCCATCTTGGCAGCAGCCCTAGTCGAACACATCGTTACGGCCGATGCGCCGTCTGCGTTGCTCGGCCCGGTACTTATTACCCTGTCCTCGGCCACGATCATCACCGGCATCGTGCTGTGCGGCTTCGGCGTTACCCGCATGGGACGCGCGATCCGCTATGTGCCCTATCCGGTAATCGGTGGATTTCTCGGAGCCACCGCCTGCCTGATCGTCGCCGGCGCCATTCAGGTGATCACCGGCTACAAGCTGCAATGGGCGAACCTGACAAAACTCGCCAATCCGATGACGATCTACGAGTTGCTGGCCGCGGCAGCCGTGGCACTGACCATCTATGCGACCTGGCATCGGTCCCGTAAGCCACTGGGCCTGCCGATGATTCTTCTCGGGAGCGTCATAACGGCTCATCTCGTCTTCCGGATCGCAGGCGTGTCCGTAATCGAGGCCCAGGCAATCGGCTGGACTTTCGCATCGCCGCCGAAAGCCAGCCTGACCTTGCCCTGGGCGTTCTTCAGCGACGGTTACCCATGGCAAGCGCTGCCCGGACTCATCGGCAATTTCATCGCTGTGATCTTCGTGACGGCCGTGAGCACCCTGTTCAATACGACGGGCCTTGAAGTCGCCGCACATCGGGAAGCCGATATCGAACGCGAGCTCAATGCGACCGGGGCGGCCAATATCCTGGCCGGTGTACTCGGAGGCTATGCTGGCTGCATCTCGATCAGCCGTTCGCTCCTGAATCGCAACAGCGGTGCCACAGGGCGGCTTTCGGGCCTCACCGTCGCCGCGGCAGCCGCGCTGATGCTCGTCGTCGACCCCGCGCTGCTGGCCTATATGCCGCGCTTCGTGCTCGGTGGCCTGCTGCTGTATCTCGGCCTGGAGCAACTTCATCGCTGGATCATCGACTCCCGCAAGCGGCTTTCGCTGCTCGACTACCTGTCACTGCTGGCGATCATCGTCATTATTCTCACATGGGGTTTCGTGGCCGGCGTGCTGATCGGCATCGTGATCGGCTGCGCCACCTTCGCGCTCAGCGTGTCACGGGTGTCCTCGATCAAATACAGTTTCGATGGCTCGGAATATCGCAGTTCGCTCGATCGGTCGCTTGAGGATCAGCGCACGCTGGCGGCGCATGGCCGCGAAATCCAGGGCCTTAACCTGCAGAGCTATCTGTTCTTCGGCTCGGCCAACCGGCTCTATCTGCACGTCAAGGCGCTGCTGCGCCGTCATCCCGAATGCCGCTATCTCGTCTTCGACTTCAAGCTGGTGACGGGCATCGATTCGTCGGCCGCCCACAGCTTCGCCCAGATCAAGCGCATCGCCGAAGGCCACGGCACCACGCTGGTGCTCGCCAATCTTCATCCCTCAGCCAATCGCAATTTGCGCGCCAGCCTGTTCATCGATGACGCCGTCAAGGTTATGGGCGAACTCGATCATGCGCTGGAGTGGTGCGAGAACGAGGTGATCGCGCGGCATCGCGGGCTCGCCGAAGAAGAAGCCAACTTGCGCGACTGGTTCACCAAGATCCTGCGCACCGCCGACGATTCCGAAGAACTGATGCGACGCTGCCAGCGCGTCGAGGTCGTTGCCGGCGAGATCATCGTTCAGGCCGGCGACGCCGCCGATTCCATGCACTTCATTCTGGACGGCCGACTCGGCATCATGGTGCCGGCGGGCGATGGCAAGCTGACGCGGGTGCGCAGCCTCGGGCGTTACACGACAGTGGGCGAAATGGGCCTTGTCGCCTATGCTCCCCGCAGCGCCACCATCCAGGCAGAGATCGCCAGCGTGCTGTATCTGCTGCGCGCCGACGCCTTCGAGGACATCAAGCAGAACCATCCGGCATTGAGCCAGAAGCTGCTGACTTATTTCGTGTCTGTGATGGCGGAGAGGCTCGCATTTGCGAGCCGGATGATTGCAGTGTTGCGAAGGTAAGAATAGCCGACACAGCGCATCTGAAACAGACGTACGATCGTCTACGAGTTGGGGCCCCCGGCACCGACGGTTGAATTGGCAGGTTTCGTTGCCTTGCGACTGGCGCGCCAGTTCTCCCACCTTTGGACGACGACAAAAAAGGTCGGAACGAACAGGACGGCAAGGCAGGTCGAGGCGAGCATGCCCGAGAATACGGTGATGCCGATCGACTTGCGAGCGTTGGCGCCGGCGCCGGTCGCGAGCACCAGCGGCAGCACGCCGAGAATGAAGGCGAAGGACGTCATCAGAATCGGCCTGAATCGCGCACGTGCAGCTGCGACCGCCGACTCCAGTAGTGGCTTGCGATCATGCACGTGCAGTTCGATCGCCACCTCAACGATCAGGATCGCGTTCTTCGCTGACAGCGCGATCAAAAGGATAATGCCGATCTGGGTGTAGAGATTGTTCTCGATCCGCAGCGCGGTGAGCACCGCCATCGGGCCAAGCAGTGACAGCGGCACGGCCAGGATCACCGAAATCGGCGCGTACCAGCTTTCATACTGTCCGGCGAGCACCAGATAGACGAGCAGCAGCGCAAGACCGAATACATAATAGAGCTGATTGCCGACAATCTTTTCCTGATACGACATCGCCGTCCACTCGAATCCCGTTCCCGGAGGCAAAGTCTTCGCTGCGATCTGCTCCATCAATGCCATGGACTGCCCGGAGCTGTAGCCCTGTGCTGGCAGGCCGATCACCGTCGCCGTCGGATAGAGATTGTAGAGACTGATCAGCGACGGCCCCACGGCAGGCGTAATCTTCGCCACGGTGCCAAGCGGGACCATATTGCCCTGCTGGTTGCGGACCATCAGGTTCTCGATGTCCCGGGCAGTCAGCCGGAATTTGGCATCTGCTTGTGTGTAGACCTGAAAGGTGCGGCCAAACTTGTTGAACTGGTTGACGAAGGACGAGCCCAGATAGGACGACAGGGTTGAGAACACCTGATCCGTCGTGACATGCAGGGTCTGGGTCTTGATACGGTCGATCTCGATATCGAATTGCGGCACCATTGAGCGGAACGGCGAACTGACGCGCTGCAAAGCACTCTGCGTCTCTGCATTAGCTACAATCGCCCCGGTGATCGCCTGCAGCTTGCTGTAATCGGCATTGCCATCGCGCAGTTCGATCTGCATGGCGAAGCCCGCCGCGTTGCCGATGCCCTGAATGGGCGGCGGCGGGATCACCAGAATGCGCGCCTCTGGAATCACCGACAGGCTCTCGTTCAATCCAACGAACAGCGAACGAAGATCCTGTCCCGGTCCGCGCTCGCTCCATTCTTTCAGGATCAGATAGGCGACACCGGCATTGGCCAGGCTGGAGCTGCTGTCGAGCGCGGAGATGCCGGCGATGGTAACCACCTGTTCCACCGCTGGCGTCTTCGCGGCCAATTCACTGACCCGATCGAGTACACGCTGAGTCCGATCCAGCGCGGCACCATCGGGCAACTGGACTGCGACCAGCAGATAACCTTGATCCTCGATCGGGATGAAGCCGGTGGGAATCCGGGATAGGCCGTAACCGCCAATACTGATCAGGATCAATGCTAGGACAACCGAGAGATTGCTGTGCGCGACCATGCGACCGATCAGAGCGGCATAGGCCCGTTCGAGCCGATCGTAGACCCTGTTGAACCCACGATAGAAAAAATTGCGCTTCTCCGGCGGCACCGGGCGGCGCAGCCACAATGCGCATTGTGTCGGCTTCAGCGTGGCCGCATTGACGGCGCTGAGCAGCGCCGTGGCCGCGATAACCAGTGCAAATTGCGCATACATGCGCCCCGTCAGGCCGGGCAGGAATGCCGCCGGCAAGAACACAGAGATCAGCACCAGCGTGATGCCGATGATCGGGGCGAACAGCTTGTCCATCGCGCTGATCGCCGCGTCGTGGCCGGACATGCCCTGCTCGATATTGTACGCCGCGCCTTCGACAACCACGATGGCATCGTCGACGACAATGCCGATCGCCAGCACAATGGCAAACAGGGTCGACAGATTGATCGTGAAACCGAGCGCCGCCATGGCCGCAAAGGCGCCGATGATCGTCACCGGCACCGTTGTCGCCGGTACCAGCATCGCGCGCCAGTCCTGCAGGAAGATCAGGATGACCACCAGCACTAGCAAACCTGCTTCGAGGAGCGTCTTGTAGACCTCGTTGATCGATGCCTGGACGAATTTCGTGGTGTCGAACGGCGTGTCGTATTTGATGTCGTCGGGAAATTGCGTGGCCAGCGCCGCCATCTTCTTCTCGACAGCCTTCTCCACCTCGAGCGCATTGGCGCCCGGCGACTGGAATACGCCGATGCCGACGGCTGGCTTCTGGTTGAGCGAAAAGATCTGGCTGTAGGTCTGCGCACCCAATTCGACGCGTCCGACGTCACGGACCCGCGTGACATCGCCATTGTCGCCGGTCTTGACGATGATGTCCTCGAATTCGCTGGGATCATCCAGCCGCCCGTTGATGTTCAGTGTGTACTGGAAGGCCTGCCCCGCGGGCGTCGGCGGCATGCCGATCTGCCCCGCAGAAACCTGCTGGCTCTGCTGCTGGATGGACTGGATGATATCCTGCGGCATCAGCCCGCGCACTTGCAGCTTGCTCGGATCCAGCCATATCCGCATCGAATACTGGCCGGCGCCGAACACCGTCACATTGCCGACCCCCGACAGACGCGACAACTCGTCCCGGATGTTGATCGTGGCGTAATTGCTCAGAAACAGGCTGTCATAGGTCGCCTTCGGCGACGTCAGTGTCACGAACAACAGGATCGCCGTCGATTTCTTCTGAACGGTCACGCCCTGATTCTGCACGGCGGTCGGCAGCGACGACAGCGCACTCGATACGCGGTTCTGCACCAGCACCTGCGCAAAATTCAAATCGGTGCCGATCTTGAACGTGACCGTGAGTGAATAGGTGCCATCCGCTGCGCTGTAGGACTGCATATAGAGCATGTCCTCGACGCCATTCACCTGCTGCTCGATCGGCAGCGCCACCGTGTCGACGATGGTCTTCGCGCTGGCGCCGGGATAGCGCGTCGTCACCTGGACGGTCGGCGGCACCACGTCCGGATATTGTGCGACTGCGAGGCCATAGAGCGAGACGCCGCCGATCAGGATCATCAGCAACGCGATGACATTGGACAGGACCGGCCGCTCGATGAAGAACTTCGAAATCATGGCCTGTCCTATTTGGTCGGGGTCGGCGCTTCGATCTTTCTCAGTTGCGGATCGACCTTCTGCCCCGGAATGGCACGCAGCAGGCCTGCAATGACGACGCGATCATCCGGCTTCAGACCGCTTTCAATTACGCGAAGCTCACCTTCCAGCGGGCCGGTGACGACCTTGCGCTGCTCGATGACATTGTCGCCATTCACGACCAGCACATAACGCCCGGCCTGATCGCTGCCGAGCGATACATCCGGCACCAGCAGGGCGTTGTCCTGCTGGTCGATAGGCACGCGCACGCGAACATAAAAACCCGGCAACAGAATGCGATCCGGATTTGGCAAAACACCTCGCACCGGCAGCGTACCCGTCGACTGGTTGATGGTCGGCGAGATATAGTCGATCTGGCCCTTGTGCGGAAAACCAGTCTCGGTCTGCAGTCCGATCTCGATCGGCAGCTGCCTGAGATCGTTCACCGTCAGCCCGCGTCGCCGGGCTTCATCCCGGATGCGCAGAACGTCCTGTTCGTTGACGTTGAAATTCACATAAATCGGATCGAGCTGCACGATCGTCGCAAGCTGGGTCGGCGACGCCACACCGACCAGTTCGCCAACCGACACCAGATGTGCGCTGACGATGCCGTCAAACGGCGCAATGACATTCGTATAGCCGTAATTGACGGCCGCGATCTTGGTGTTGACTTGCGCCTGCTGCAGATTGGCTTGTGAATTCTCTCGTGTCGCCGTCGACTGCTCGAGCGTTGACTGCGCAACAACCTGGCGGGATACGAGGTCCGACTGGCGTTTGAAATCCGCTTCCGCCTGCTTTGCAGACGCCTGCGCACCGGCTTCCGCAGCCTGCGCCTGTTCCAGCTTCAACTGGTATGTCTCAGGCTCGATCGTGAACAGCGTGGTGCCTTGCTTGACGAAGGAGCCGTCCTGATAGTTGATCGACTGCAGAACGCCCTGAACGCGCGCCACGAGATCGACATTCTTAATCGGTGCTGTATTGCCTGTCGCTTCGAGAAAGCGCGTGATGCCGCGCTGCACAGGAACCGCCACCTCAACTTTCGGCGGCGGTGGCGGCACGAAAGTGTTTTGCTCGCAGGCACTTAAAAAGATGCTCGTCAGCACAACGCCGGCAGCGCGTATAGTGGGGACGTGCTGCAGCTGCTCAATGCGATCTTTCGGTCCAGATGAACAGGCGCGCATAAATCGCATTGTCCTGCCTCAATCAAAAGACTCTCAAAAAAACCTTGGCCAAAAACGACAGCCGCCCGCATCAATAGCAACAATCCACTTGTAGTGAAACCGAAACCGTAAAATGATGTCGGACCGAAGTTGTTTTGCGAATGCCTTTCAGAACTCACGCTTCTTGAAGATTTTACGCAGTTGCCCTGACTAACCGGGCGGTAGCAACGAGGATTTCAGCGATGAATTTCATGTTCGGCTTGGCCGCGCGATATCGCGTATCGATGGCTACTATCATTCTAATCGCAATCGCGAGCCCCACCTTTGCGCAAGCGCCGAGCCAGGCGCAGCGTGACGCGATCAAGACGCAGTGTCGCTCGGATTACATCGCGCATTGCTCAAGCGTTCCTCCTGGTGGAGAAGCCTCGCTGCAATGCCTGCAAAAGAACATGGCTAGTCTTTCTGCGGGATGTGCGGGCGCGGTGCGCGCAGTTCAGGCGCCAACTGCGGCACCGAAGGCCACCGCGCCAACGCCTGCTGCAGCGCCCAAGACAGAAGCAACACCACCGGCTACCAAGCCCGCGCCCGCCACTGCCGCACCAAAGGCGGCAGTGAAAAGCACAGCCCCGCCACCTGCTGCGGCAGCCACAACCGCTACGCCTGCCGCCGCCGCTGCTCCTGCAGCCATCGTGCTGCGGCCGATGCGGCCACGCGAAGAATTGCTCGTGATGAGATCAGCATGCGGTGGCGACATCAGATCGCTCTGCGGCGGCATAGCGCCTGGTGGCGGCCGCATCGTGCAATGCCTGGCCAGCAACAGCGCATCACTTTCGCCGGCTTGCACCAGCGTTCTTGCGCCATTCGCTCAACGATGAACACGATGCGCCCGGCAATAGGCGGGATCACTCTCCACGGAAGGCCAAAATCAACTGGATCAACCGGACAGACAGAATGACGTAACAGAGCGACATGATGATCTGAAGCGCCACGTGCCATTCCAACTTTGCGAGCTTGTAGAGGCCATCGAGGAAATTCAGCAGCAACAAAACAATTCCGAACAGCATGACACCGCGACCGACAAGACCGTGGCGCAAATATCCAAACAGGACGATCAGGGGCTCATTGCTCGACACATGCGCCCCGGCCGAGATGATCAAAGTGCCGATCACCATCTTTTCGACGTGACTGAATATTTCCTTTGAAGCGGGCTCGATATGTCGACCGTGAAAAGTAAGCCACCTGGTTCTGAAATCCGACATGCTTTCTCCTGTTGAGATCAACACCGGGCGAAATCATCACATCGCATGTTTCTGGTCGGCAAGGATTTGTATTTACGAGATTGAATAAAAGTTCTGTCGGATCGAGACGCAAGGCGGCTTCGCAAGATTTCTCATTGACCACTCAGCCTTTGCGTCTCCTCCGAACTACTCTTTGCGCGTGAAGCCACTTCTCATTTGATCGTTCTTAATTCCGCCTACTGAAGCCCACGAACCTTTCTTCGTTTGTTTTGCCAACCAACACAGCCGGGAGATCACCATGCGTACTTTCTTGATGATGGTTGCAGCCGTTCTCGCATTCGGCACGACGATGACGTTTGAAGCCACCGACGCCAACGCCGTCGTCTGCGCACGCGGCGTTTACCGTGCCGGCTGCGCCGGCTATCGTGGCGCCGCGGTGGTGCGCCGCCCGGTGGCGGTCGCGTGCCGCACCGTCTGGGTCAATGGCGTGCGCGTACGTCGCTGCTACTGAGCGACGCTGGCTCGGCCAGCCCAAATGCAAATGCCCGGCACATCTAGCGAAGCTTGCTTCGCGCTGGCCGGGCATGACGCATAATGAATTTTAATTGGGTCGGAGGTGACGCCTCAGATCCCTGACATCATGATGTATTTGATCTCAACATATTCTTCCATGCCGTGATGCGAGCCTTCGCGGCCCAAACCCGACTCCTTCACACCACCGAACGGAGCGACTTCGGTGGTGATGAGGCCGGTATTAACGCCGACCATGCCGGACTCCAGCGCTTCCGCAACACGCCAGACACGGCCGAGATCACGCGAATAGAAGTACGATGCCAGACCGAACGGCGAGGCGTTGCACATGGCGATGACGTCGGCTTCGTCCTTGAAACGGAACACCGGCGCCAGCGGGCCGAAGGTTTCTTCCTGCGAGACCAGCGCATCCGACTTCACATTGGCGAGCACCGTCGGCTCGAAGAACGTACCACCGAGCGCATGGCGCTTGCCGCCGGTGACGATCCTTGCGCCGCCCTTCACGGCATCAGCGATGTGACGCTCGACTTTCTCGATCGCCTTTTCGTTGATCAGCGGGCCTTGGGTGATGCCTTGCTCGGTGCCGTCGCCGACCTTCATGGCCGCAACCTTCTTCGCCAGCTTCTCGACGAACTGATCGTAGATGGCGTCCTGAGCGTAGAGGCGATTGGCGCAGACACAGGTCTGGCCCATGTTGCGATACTTCGACACGATCGCGCCCTCGACGGCGGCGTCGATGTCGGCATCGTCGAACACCACGAAGGGCGCATTGCCGCCGAGTTCAAGGCCGAGCTTCTTCACACCGACCGAAGCCTGCCTGTAGAGGATCTTGCCGACATTGGTGGAGCCGGTGAAGCCGACGAAGCGCACCGCAGGATGTTCGCAGAGCACGAGGCCGATCGCCGATGCGTCGCCGGTGATGATGTTCAGCACACCCTTCGGCACGCCGGCGCGCTCGGCGAGTTCAGCCAGCGCGAGCGCCGACAGCGGCGTCTCGTTGGCAGGCTTGATCACCACGGTGCAGCCGGCGGCCAGCGCCGGCGACACTTTGCGGGTGATCATCGAGTTCGGGAAATTCCACGGCGTGATGGCGCCGCAGACGCCGATCGGCTGCTTGATGGCGAGGAGCCGGGCATCGGCACGCTGGGTCGGGATGGTCTCGCCATAGACGCGGCGGGCTTCCTCGGCGAAGAATTCGATATAGGCGGCGCCGATATCGACCTCGCCCAGCGCTTCGGCCAGCGGCTTGCCCTGCTCGGTGGTCAGGATCAGCGCGAGATCCTCGCGGTTGGCGATGATCAGCTCGAACCACTTGCGAAGGATGTTGGAGCGCTGCTTGGCGGTGAACTTGGCCCAGGCCGGAAACGCCTTTTCGGCGGCCTCGACAGCCTGCGTCGTTTCCTTGGCGCCCATATTGGGCACCTTGGCAATTTCAATCTCATTGACCGGATTGGTCACCGAGGTCTCGCCCGTGCCGACCCAGGCGCCGTCGATGTAGCACTTGTCGCGCAGCAGCGAGGGGTCCTTGAGGCGGTCGCGCAGCGAAGGGGCGGTGGACTGGCGTGCGGCTGAGGTCGGTGACATGGGCGGTTCTCCTGCGGAAAGTGTCGCGAACGTATAGCCGCGGACTTGTAGAGGAGTATAGGCCCGAAAGCGCCCCTTGGCGGCGAATGGCAGCTATCGCCCGCAGGGGTATTTAACGCCCGAATTCAACAGTCGCAGAACGCCGCAAGCCCGATCAGGCCGCGCCGCGCATATAGGTCTCGCGCCGATCGATCATTCGCTCGAAAGCGATGCGGGCGTTGGCACGGGTGGTCGTGGAGAAGGTGCGGTATTCCAGCTCCGGCAGCATCGCTGCGTCGCTGCGACCGAACCAGGAAATAAACGATTTGGGCGGGGCCGAAATCTTCGCCAACGCCTGCGCCAGATTGTCGGCCGCATCGAAAGCGAAAAGGGCGCCGGTCTGCGCCACGCGAACTTCGAAAATTCCTGGACCGATCGGGGCCTCGATGCTCTCGCCACGGGAAGCGCGGGGATAATGTTTCCAGTCGGTCCAGTTCGCGATCATCGTCGGTCTCCGCAGCTGACACGCTGCACGTGTTACTCATGGTCTTACGGATTAGTGTCGGAAGGCGCTTTGACGTTCACGTCATTTTTTGAACACAGCTGCGCCAATTTCGTTCCAAGGCGCGATCGAACTCGCTCCCATGCCCGATATGGTTCCCCTCAGATGCTAAAACCAGCGCAAATGTAATCACATCCGCGAGACCGACGACCTCGCGCCCAAGTTGAATGTCCACGCCGGAAATCGGTAAGATCAAAGAAAATCGGAGAGGAAACGGATGTCAGTTCAAGTCGAGATTGACCGGATTCTGCAGCAAGCCAGCGAAATAGGTGCGATTCCCGGTGCCGTGGCGATGGCTGCGACGCGGAACGAGATCATTTACCAAGGGGCGTTCGGCAAGCGCGACGCATCCAAGGATACCACCATCACACCGGACAGCGTGTTCTGGATCGCCTCCATGACCAAGGCGATCACGGCAGCTGCAGCCATGCAGCTGGTGGAGCGGGACAAATTGACGCTGGATGCACCGCTGGCGACCGTGCTTCAGGACCTCGCGGAGACGCAGGTGCTGGATGGCTTCGACAGCGAAGGCGCTCCGAAACTACGTCCGCCGCGCCAACCGATCACCTTGCGGCATCTGCTGACCCACACCGCCGGTTTCTGCTACGACATGTGGAACGGCGACATGGTGCGCTATCTTGAGACAACCGGCATTCCGCCGTTTCGCTCCGGACTGAACGCGGCCATGAAGGTGCCGATCATGCGCGATCCCGGGACCCGCTGGGAATACGGCACCAATATCGACTTCGTGGGCAAGGTCGTCGAGGCCGTCAGCGACGAACGCCTTGACGCCTATTTCCAAAACCATTTGCTGGCGCCGCTTGGGATGACCGACACCGCCTTCGTGATTGGCGGCGACCAGCGCAAGCGCCTCGTTGCCATGCACAGCCGCGGCGCCGACGGTGCACTGACCCCGATCCCATTCGAGATCAAACAGGATCCGGAATTCTTCGCCGGTGGCGGGGGGCTCTATGGCACCGCCCCCGACTACATCAAGTTTACGCAAATGATGCTGAATAACGGGACCGGAAACGGCAATCGGATATTAAAGCCAGAGACCGTCGCGCTGATGAGCCAAAACCACATCGGCGAACTCAACATGACGCCGATGGCTTCAGCGGTACCGACCGCCAGTAACAATGTCGACTTCCTTCCGGGCATCGACAAGAAATACGGGCTCAGCTTCATGATCAATACGGCGCAGTCAGCCGAAGGCCGCAGCGCCGGCAGCCTTGCCTGGGCCGGCCTCGCCAACACCTATTACTGGATAGATCCGGTGCGCGACGTCACCGGCGTCATCATGATGCAGGTGCTACCATTTGCGGATTCGACTTGTTTGAAGGTATTTTCGGATTTCGAACGCGCCGTTTATGCGGGGCTGGGTGCGAAGAAGGCGGCGTGAGAGCCGCGATGCGCTGATCTCTCACCACGTCATGGCCGGGCTTGACCCGGCCATCCACGACTTTCCTCTCTTGCCAAGACGTGGATGCCCGGCACACCTAGCGAAGCTCGCTTCGCGCTGGCCGGGCATGACGACAGAGAAGAAAGCCCAAGAAATGCAGCCTTAAACCGGCAACCCGTTCTTGCCCGCCAGGTCCTTCAGCGAAACCTGGGGACGCGCGCCGATATGCTGGATGACCTCAGCGGCGGCCATCGCGCCGAGCTTGCCGGCATTCTCATACCCGGCGTTGCGCACCAGGCCGAACAGGAAGCCCGCTGCGAACAAATCGCCAGCGCCTGTCGTGTCGACGAGCTTCTCGATCTTGTGTGCAGGGACCGCAACGATGCCATCGCCCGATGTCACGACACAGCCCTTCTCGCTGCGGGTGACGACGCCGAGCTTGGTGTCCTGGCCGAGCTGCTTGAGCGCCGCATCGAAATCCGTGGTTTCGTAAAGCGAGGTCAGTTCGGCCTCGTTCGCGAAGATGAGATCGACGGTGCCGGACCGCATCAGGTCGAGAAACTCGGCACGATAACGACCAACGCAGAACGCGTCCGACAGCGTCAATGCGACCTGACGCTTGGCGTCATGGGCGATCTTCGAGGCCTTCACGAAGGCTTCCTTGGCGCTGGCGGGATCCCACAAATAACCTTCGAGATAGACGATCGACGAGGCCGCGACCGCATCGGCGTCAATATCGTCGGGCGTCAGATCCTGCGCAGCACCGAGATAGGTGTTCATGGTGCGCTCGCCATCGGGTGTCACCAGGATGTAGGAACAGCCGGTGGCCGGACCGCCCGTGGCGGGTTTGGTGTCGAACGCAACGCCGGCCGCACGGATGTCGTGGGTATAGAGCGTGCCGATCTGGTCATCCTTGACCTTGCCGACATAGGCCGCGCGGGCGCCGAGGCTGGCGAGGCCGACGATGGTATTGGCGGCCGAACCGCCGGACATTTCGGTGGCAGGGCCCATCGCCTTGTAGATCGCAGCGGCGCGGGCTTCGTCGATCAGTGCCATACCGCCCTTGGTCATCTCATGCGCGGCGAGAAACTTGTCGTCGGCCTGCACCAGCACATCGAAAATCGCGTTGCCGATTCCGAGCACGTCATATTTTGCTGAGGTCATTAAGAATATCCCGTTGCGGCAATTGCGATGAGGCTGAAAATCCGTTTCAACTCGTCTCGCGGTCGCCCAAGTTGAGCCGTCGGTAAAGGCCGGTTTGATGGCTGCAGCGACTATCACGTTCTGCCCCGCGCCAGCAAGGACAGCCCCTTACGATGGTTCTATGATCCGTTCCATCCTGACCGTTTCCACGGGCACTTTGGCGTCGCGGTTGCTGGGCTTTGCCCGCGACGCAATGGTGGCTGCGCTGCTCGGTGCAGGCCCGATCGCGGATGCTTTTCTGGTGGCATTTCAGCTCGTCAACGTGATCCGGCGGCTGCTCACCGAGGGCGCGCTCAACGCGGCGCTGATTCCGGCCTGGCTGCGCATCCAGACGACGCAGGGCGCTGTCGCAGCCACAGCTTTTGCGGGTCGTGTGCTCGGCACCATCAGCGTTGCGCTGATGGTCGCGACGATCCTGCTCGGCTTTGCGATGCCGCTCGTGATCGCAATGCTTGCCCCGGGTTTCGTCGGCCAGCCGACGCTGCAGCTCGCCGTCGAGAATGCGCGATTGATGCTGCCCTATCTCGCCTTCGCCGGCCCCGTCACTGTCATGATGGGACTGCTGAACGCGCAACAACGCTTCGCGGTGACCGCATTTTCGCCGCTGCTCTTCAACATCGCCCTGATCACCGTCATGGCCCTACTGCTAGTGTGGCGGCAAGAGCCAGACACTGCCGCTATGGCCATGGCGGCCACTGTAGGCATTGCCGGGCTGCTGCAATTGCTGATGCTGATCTTGCGGAAATCTGGCGGCAATCTGGCGGCGCCTTTGCGGCTGTCGCTCGGTAGCGAGATGCGCGGCTTCTTCCGCAAGGCACTGCCTGGCATGGTCGCCAATTCCGGGCCGCAGCTTCTCATCGTCACCGGCGCAATCATCGCATCGACGACTCCGGCTGCCGTGTCGTGGCTGTATTTCGCGAACCGCCTGATTGAACTACCGCTCGGCATCGTCGGCACGGCCATGGGCACTGTGCTGGTCCCCGCATTGACGCGCGCCGTGCGATCAGACGATCAAGCCGCCATCGCGCAGGCGGAATCGCGCGGGTTTGAACTCGCGATCGGTCTCGCATTGCCGGCTACGCTCGGACTGATGATATTGAGCCATCTCATCGTGCAGTGTCTGTTTCAACACGGCGCGTTCGGCGCGAGCGACACGGTCTCGACTGCAAGTGCGCTGATATGGTTGGCGCTGGGCTTGCCCGCGCAGGTGCTTGTGAAAGCTCTGTCGCCCGCCTTCTTCGCACGCGAGGACACGACGACGCCGCTGCTGGCGACGTTCGTCGGTTTGGTAATCGCAATCATCTCCGCACTGGTTTTGAATAACCCATTCGGTGCGAGCGGCATCGCAGCGGCGATCGCTCTGGCTGCGTGGGGCAGCGCGATCTTTTTGATCGTCCGGAGCGCAGCAGCTTTCGGCTTCTCACTCGACCATGATGCAAGACGCCGGCTGCCGATCATCGTCCTGTCCTCGCTGGCCATGGGCGGCCTGCTATGGCTCGCCGCGCATATTGTCTTGCCCTGGACGGCACAGGCCCACGGCCTGGTACGAGCGAGCTTGCTCGGCCTCCTGATCGTTGGCGGGCTGGCAATCTACGCCGCGTTACTGACGCTGACGGGGGCCGTGCGCTGGGCCGAGGTCCGCGGCGCCCTCAAGCGATCACCGGCGGCCGGCTAGGGCAGATTGGCAATGGACGCCGCCCGGCGCCTATGGCAAGTCACGCCCCTTGGCCCGCATTCCACCACGGGCACACAGGAACTAGACGATGGCTTTTACTCAACGGGTTTTTTCGGGCGTCCAGCCGACGGGCAATCTGCACCTCGGCAACTATCTCGGCGCGATCGTGAATTTCGTCAAACTGCAGGAGACGCATAATTGCATCTACTGCGTGGTCGATATGCATGCCGTCACCGTGCCGATCTCCGTGTGGGGCGGCCCCGATGAATTGCGCCGCAACACCCGTGAAGTGACCGCCGCCTTCATCGCCTCGGGTATCGATCCGAAAAAGCAGATCATCTTCAACCAGAGCCAGGTCTCCGGCCATGCCGAGCTGGCCTGGATCTTCAACTGCGTCGCCCGCCTCGGCTGGCTGAACCGCATGACCCAGTTCAAGGAAAAGGCCGGTAAGGACCGCGAAAACGCGTCCGTGGGTCTCTATGATTATCCAGTGCTGATGGCTGCGGACATTCTGCTATATCGCGCCACGCACGTTCCGGTCGGCGAGGACCAGAAGCAACATCTCGAACTGTGCCGCGACATCTCGCAGAAGTTCAACAACGATTTCTCCGAGTCCATCGCAACGCAGGGCCATGACGGCCCTTACTTCCCGATGCCCGAGCCTGTCATCACTGGCCCGGCCACGCGGGTGATGAGTCTGCGCGACGGCACCAAGAAGATGTCGAAGTCGGACGCCTCGGACAATTCGCGCATCAACCTCACGGATGATGCCGACACCATCGCGCAGAAGATCCGCAAGGCGAAGACCGATCCGGAACCATTGCCGTCAGAAGAGAAGGGCCTTGAGCCACGTCCCGAGGCCGATAATCTCGTCGGCATCTATGCCGCACTGTCCAATCGGTCGAAGGCTGACATTCTCACAGAATTCGGCGGCGCGCAGTTTTCGGGCTTCAAATCGAGCCTTGTCGATCTCGCTGTCGAAAAACTGTCACCTATCGCCGGCGAGATGAAGCGGCTGACGACATCCGATCTGACCTATGTCGATCAGGTTCTGGCCGATGGCGGCGAACGCGCCGGCGTCATTGCCGCCGAAACCATCAAGTCCGTGAAGGACATCATCGGCTTCGTCCACAAGCGGTAATTTTCGCTATCGCATTCCTTTTCTCCGCCACAATCGACGCGACGCAAGTCATCCTTGCGTCGCGCTTGTCGAACGCCGCTGCGCCGTGGCAGCATGACGTCATTGCCAAGCCGCTCACATTCTGGCGCATCAGACGCGCCACAGCATCGGGACATGCATGAGCACCCAGCGACGTAGTTATGAAAGCGGCCACAAGCCGAAATGCCTCGTGGTCGTCGATGACAGCGAGGAATGGGACCGCGCAGTGTATTACGCCAGTCGCTGGGCCATTCGTGTCGGTGGCGGCGTGGTAATGCTGCGCATCATCGACACTGAAGATCGCAACCAGCAATGGCTCGGCGTTGCCGACGTCATGAAGGCCGAAGCCGAAGAAGGCGCCAATGCCGCGCTGGACCGCGCCTCGGGCCGCGCCAATGGCATCGCCGCCATCACCCCTGAACGCGTGATCCGCGAGGGTGATCCCACCGAGCAAATCCTCGACGTAATCGACAAGGACGTCGACATTTCGATGCTGGTCCTGGCCGCCTCGGCCGGCGCGGAAGGCCCCGGCCCGATCGTCACCATGATGGCCAAGCTGGTCGGCTCGTTTCCGGTGCCGGTCGTCATCGTGTCGGGCGCCCTGAGCGACCTCGACATCGACGCGCTGTCGTAACGGCCCTTTCAGACGGCTAAGGGACTGCGAAATAGGCCGAATTCGGCGATTTCGCGCCTTGATCGTGCGTTTTTCGTCGCCATCTGCTAGGGGATACTCACGCGCCGGCCTTGAACCGGCGACGCAGGAGAGACCGATGTTCATCCAGACCGAAGCTACCCCCAATCCCGCCACGCTGAAGTTCATTCCCGGCCGCGACGTGCTCGACAGCGGCACCATGGAATTCACCTCACCGGAAGCCGCAACGCGTTCGCCGCTGGCCGAAAAGCTGTTCGCCGTGAAGGGCGTCACGTCAGTGTTCTACGGCTCCGACTTCGTCACCGTGACCAAGGACGACAGCGACTGGCAGCACCTCAAGCCGGCGATCCTCGGCGCCATCATGGAGCACTACATGTCCGGCGCGCCGCTGATGGCCGACGGCAGCGTGAGCGGCGACGTGATCTCCGACGACGAGGCCGAATTCTTCAACGAGGAAGACGCCGAGACAGTCGATACGATCAAGGACCTGATCGAGACCCGCGTGCGCCCGGCTGTGGCCAATGACGGCGGTGACATTACTTTCCGCGGCTTCAAGGACGGCATCGTCTATCTGAACATGAAGGGCTCGTGCGCCGGCTGCCCGTCATCGACAGCGACCCTGCAGCACGGCATCCAGAACCTGCTGAAGCACTTCGTGCCGGACGTTGTCGAAGTCCGCCCGATGTAAGTTCGGTCGCACTGCGACACCTCAAAATGCCCGGGACAATCCCGGGCATTTTCGTTTCTGGAACTTGCCTTCGCTTAGCGACCGATGCTTGCGGCTTCTTCTGCGGCGCGCTGCATGCTCGATGACATCTCGTTCGTCACCGTGCTCTGCTCCTCAACCGCAGCCGCCGTTGCGGTGACATATTCGCTGACGTTCTGGATTTCCTGCTTGATCGCGTTCAGCGCATCGACCACATCGCTCGAAATGCCATTGAGGCTGCCGATCTCGCTGGCGATCTTATCGGTCGCCTGCTTGGCCTGGTTGGCCAGATTTTTCACCTCCGATGCAACGACCGCAAAGCCACGACCGGCCTCACCGGCACGCGCCGATTCGATGGTGGCGTTCAACGCCAACAGATTGATTTGTCCGGTGATGTTGCCGATCAGCTCGACGATCCCGCTCATCGCCTGCGCTGCCGTGCTGAGACGCTGCGCTTGATCGTCCGCCAACTCGACCTTGCCCACGGCAGACATCGCCGTGGTCTTTGATTTCATCATCGCTTCAGAGATTTCGCGCACCGACGCGTTCAGTTCCTCGGCGCCGGCGGCGACCGATTCCATCATCGCGCGTACGCGTTCGCTCTTCATGCGCGCGATCACCTGCGCCGTGGTGTCGGTGGCATACTTCACGACCTTGTAGGGCTTGCCATTGAGGTCGAGGATCGGATTGTACGAAGCCTGTATCCAGACTTGTTTGCCGCCCTTACCGATCCGCTGGTACTCCGCCGCCTGGTAGTTACCCCGCTTGAGCGCCGCCCAGAATTCGCGATAGTCCGCACCGTCGCGCTCACTCGGCACAACAAACATACTGTGGTGCTTGCCCTGTATTTCCGAGAGCGCGTAGCCGAGCACGTCCAGAAAATTCTCGTTGGCGCTGAGAACGATGCCGTCCATGCTAAATTCGATCACGGCCTGCGACTTGCCGATGGCCTCGATCTGACCTGAGAAATTTGCCGTGCGCAGCTTCTGTTCGGTGACGTCTGACGCGAACTTGACCACCTTGATTGGCCGGCCTGTCTCATCAAGGATTGGATTGTAGGTCGCGAGAATCCAGACCTCTTTGCCGTTCTTGCCGATCCGCTTGTATTCGGCGGCCTGATATTCACCACGATTGAGGCTGGCCCAGAATTCGCGATACGCCGCGCCGTCGCGGGTTGCGGGATCGACAAACATGCTGTGATGTCTGCCTTCGATTTCCGCGAGATTGTAACCCATAACATTCAGGAACAAGTCATTAGCCGTGACAATCGTCCCATCGAGCTTGAACTCGATGACAGCCTGCGAACGACCGATGGCTGCAATCTTGCCGGCATCGTCCATGCTGCGGATTTTCACTGCAGTTGTATCCATGGCAAACTTGACGATTTTCAGGGGCTTGCCATCATTCCCCAGGATCGGGTTGTAGGAACCCTGGATCCAGACTTCCTTGCCACCTTTGCCGAGACGCTTGAACTCGCCGGCCTGGTACTCGCCGCGATTGAGGTTATTCCAGAACGCGCGATATTCCGCGCTGCTCTTCATTTCCGGCGTCACGAACATGCTGTGGTTCTTGCCGACGATTTCTTCCAGCGTATATCCAAGGGCGGACAGGAAGTTTGGATTGGCTCCGAGGATCGTGCCGTCAGCGCTGAACTCGATCACGGCTTGCGATTTTTTGATCGCTGCCGCCAGGGCCCGCCCCTCGCGCGCCTCTGAACTGCTCAACCAATGCAGCATCGGATCGCCTCCCATAAATATAATCGTATCCAAAAAATTAGACGAATAATTTCAGCCCGCATGAAAGTCACACGCATCCGCGAAATGTCGCTTCCAAACGGTATGCTTATCTCATCGATCTCCGAAGAATTTATTAAGTGAAGCTTTTAACCAGCGTGAAACTGAAGCTGTTCCACGAGCCCATTTCGCTCACGGGAACTTTCGTGGTCTCGCTATCGTATCTTGTGAAATATCTTTATGAGAAAGCGAGTAGTGGATGCACGCCAAAGCTGCCGCCCCTCTCCGGCAGCAAAGCGAATCACAGCACCATTGCGCGTGGAGCGATATTCTGCGAGTGGCAGGCGCAAACCCTCGCAAGCCGTGGTAGCGTCTCTTTTATGTTGATCCTTGCCATCGATACCGCCCTTGACGCCTGCGCCGCAGGCATCCTCGACACCCGTACCAGCAAGCTTATTGCGCATGAGTCCATGCCGATGAAGCGCGGACATGCCGAGGCGTTGATGCCATTGCTCGGTCGTGTCATGGCAGACTCCGGCATTGCCTTCGCCGATCTCGACCGCATCGCCGTCACCACCGGACCGGGCAGCTTTACCGGCCTGCGCGTTGGCCTGTCGGCCGCACGGGGCCTCGGCCTGGCGGCCAGCAAGCCGGTGGTCGGCATCACCACACTGACAGCCTATGCAGCACCCGTCGTCAGTGAGAACATGGATGCGCCTGTCATCGCCGCCATCGACGCGCGGCATGACCATGTCTATTTCCAGGTCGTCAGCGGCAACGGCACCTCGCTGGTGCGGCCGGGCGTCATCCCCATCCACGAGGCCCTTGAGGCCGTGCAGTTCGGCGCACCGTATCTGGTCGGCAATGCCGCAGAGATCCTGGCCGCGCGTTGGCCGTCCGATGCGCCGGCGCCGCTGCGCGTCGATATGCAACCTGCTCCCGAAATCTCATGGGTGGCATGGCTCGGTGCCGCCGTGAATCCGGAGACCGCGCTGGCGCGTCCCTATTATCTGCGCGCACCCGATGCCAGGCCGCAAAGCAGCCTGATGCAGCAGGCCGCACTAGCCGCATCATGATGCCGGCCTGGTGGCTGCGCCTGTTCAGCCGCGGCAATGCTGTGGTCGAGCCCGCGACGTTGCGCGACGCGCGACAACTCGCGCAGTTGCATGCCGCGTCCTTCCATCGCGGCTGGGGTGCCGGGGAATTCGAGCAGATGCTGCGCGAACAAAACACCCTCGTACATCGGCTCAAACTGCGCGGCCGCCTCGTCGGCTTCGCTGTTTCACGAATCGCCGCCGATGAAGCCGAGATTCTCTCCATTGCGGTGTCGCCGGGTCATCGCGGCCGCGGCCTGTCGCGCGATCTGTTTCTCACCCATCTCGGCCATCTGGCCGGTCGCGGCGTGCGTACCGTATTCCTCGAAGTCGAGGAAAACAATCTACCCGCGCGGCGGCTTTATGACAGAACCGGCTTCGCAGTCGCGGGACGCCGGGAACGCTACTACAAGGAAGCGGATGGAGCGGAATTGAATGCGTTGGTGATGCGGCGCGACTTGTCCTGACGCCTGCGGAGTGGCAAAAGAAGCTACGATAGGACTCGGATCATGACTGCACTGAAATCATCTGCGATGAAGTCTGCTGGTATCGAGGCGCGCTGCGCCGCGACCGGCATGCGCATGACGGAACAGCGCCGCGTGATTGCGCGCGTTCTGGCGGAAGCTGACGATCATCCCGATGTCGAGGAACTGTATCGCCGCTGCGTTGCGGTGGATGACAAGATCTCGATCTCGACGGTGTATCGCACTGTGAAGCTGTTCGAAGACGCCGGCATCATCGAGCGTCATGATTTTCGCGAAGGCCGCGCGCGCTACGAGACGATGCGTGACAGCCATCACGACCATCTGATCAACTTGCGTGACGGGACCGTCATCGAATTCACGTCTGAAGAGATCGAGAAATTGCAGGCTGAAGTCGCCGCAAAGCTCGGTTACAAGCTGGTCGATCACCGGCTGGAGCTGTACTGCGTGCCGCTCGACGAGGACAAAACCACCAAGTGAGCGAATCAACCAAGTGAGTTCAGTTTCTTCGCGCTTCGATCTCGTCATCTTCGATTGTGACGGCGTGCTCGTCGACAGTGAGTCCCTCGCCTGCGTCGTCCACGCAGATGTCCTGACACAGTTCGGCTATCCCATCACCGCCGATCAGGTGCATGAGCGTTTCCTCGGCCGGTCCGCGCGCGAGGCGCGCCTGGAAGTCGAGACCGAGCTCGGCCGCGTGCTGCCCGATGACTACACCGCGACGCTGAAAGCCACGATCGACGAGGTGTTCGGCGCGAAGCTGCAGCCGATCCCGCATATCGCCGAGACACTCGCAATATTGTCACAGCCGGTTTGCGTAGCGTCCTCGGGCACACCGACACGCATTCGCAGCAGCCTCACTACGACCGGGCTGCTCGACCGTTTCGATCCGCATCTGTTTTCCGCTCTGCAGGTCGAGCGCGGCAAGCCGCAGCCCGATCTGTTTTTGTTCGCCGCCGCGCAGATGAATGCCGTGCCGGAGCGCTGCGTGGTGATCGAGGACAGCATTCCCGGCGTTACGGCGGGCGTCGCAGCCGGCATGACCGTGTTCGGCTATCACGGCGGCGGCCATTGCAGCCCAGCCACCGCGGCAGCCCTGACGGCCGCTGGAGCCCATCTCGTATTCGACGATATGCGGCAGCTCCCTGGCCTGGTGGTCAGGGGCGCACTGGCTGGCGAGCCCGTCGGCCTCGCCTAAGCCATTGCGAGCACTTATATTTTGCAGAAATGCTGGATTTTCCGAGCGTTAGCCTATAATTGAGCGCTGCGCAGCAAGCGCATTTCCAGCCCATTACAGGTTCCATGACCGCGCCGCGTAAGCTGCATATCAAATCCTACGGCTGCCAGATGAACGTCTACGATGCCCAGCGCATGGTGGACACGCTGGCGCCGGAAGGCTTCGTCGAGACGGCCAATGTCGACGACGCGGATCTGGTGATCCTCAACACCTGCCACATCCGCGAGAAGGCGTCCGAGAAGGTCTATTCGGAGCTCGGCAAGCTGCGCGTCGCCAAGGCGGAAGCCGCGCAGGCCGGACGCAAGATGAACGTGGTCGTCGCCGGCTGCGTCGCGCAGGCCGAGGGCAACGAGATCATTCGCCGCGCGCCTGTTGTCGATGTCGTGGTCGGGCCGCAGAGCTATCACAACCTGCCTGAGCTGCTGAAGCAGGCGAAAGCCGGCGGCCGCGCGCTCGACACCGAATTTCCGGTCGAGGACAAGTTCGGCTTCCTGCCGCCGCCGAAACCGGCAGCGATTCGCGCCCGCGGCATTTCCTCTTTCGTGACCGTGCAGGAAGGCTGCGACAAGTTCTGCACCTTCTGCGTGGTGCCCTATACCCGTGGCTCCGAAGTCTCGCGCCCTGTGGCGAAAATCATCGACGACGTGCAGCGGCTCGCCGACAACGGCGTGCGCGAGATCACGCTGATCGGCCAGAACGTCAACGGCTATCACGGCGAGGGTCCCGACGGCCGCCCGTGGGCGCTGGGCACACTGCTTTATCGCCTCGCCGAGATTCCCGGCATCGCGCGGCTGCGCTATTCCACCAGCCATCCCCGCGATGTCGAGGACACGCTGATCGCGGCGCATCGCGATTTGCCGGAGCTGATGCCCTTCGTGCATCTGCCGGTGCAGTCGGGTTCCGACCGGATTCTGGCGGCCATGAACCGGAAACATACAGCCGAAGATTATCGCCGCGTCATCGACCGTTTTCGCGACGCGCGGCAAGACATTGCTTTTACTTCTGATTTCATCGTGGGCTTCCCGGGCGAGACCGAGGAAGATTTTGCAGCCACGCTCGCGCTCGTCACACAAATCGGATACGCTGGCGCTTATTCGTTCAAGTATTCGCCGCGTCCGGGAACGCCGGCCGCGGATTTGCAGGAGACGGTGTCACAGGCTGACATGGACGAGCGATTGGTGCGGCTTCAGAACCTGATCGACAGCCAGCAATCGGCCTTCAACGCGGCCACGATTGGACGCACTGTGGATGTGCTGTTCGAACGCAAGGCGCGCAATCCCGGCCAGATCGTCGGTCGCACCGCTTACCTGCAGCCGGCCCATGTGATGGCTTCTGACGACATCATCGGCCAGGTGCTTCCGGTCACCATTGAGAGCCTTGAGCGCTACAGCCTGCTCGGCAGCCTCGCATCATCTCCAATTGCTAGTTCTCCAGTACCACCAGTGTTGCAGCCAGTCCGTTCTCACACCGTCACGGGAGCCTGAATTCTTGGCCAAAAGCGCATCGGATTCGTCTACGCTCGCTGTTCGCAAACTCGATACTCCACCGCAGGCCGAGACGCAGGTCGTCATCGACTTTGATGACAACCGGGCGGCCTCTTCGCTGGTCGGGCCTTATGGCCAGAACCTCGCGATCATCGAACGCCGGCTGAATGTCGTCGTCGATTCCCGCGGCAACCACATCACCCTCACCGGTACCCGCGACGCCTGCGATGCCGCACGGCGTGTGCTCGAAACGCTCTATGCGCAGGCAGTGCAGGGCCATGACCTTGCCCCCGGCGATGTCGAAGGCACGATCCGCGCGACGCTGGCGCAAGGCACGCTGTTTCCGTTCGATCCCAAGGGGTCGAAAGCAGCCGCCTCGAACTTCGACACCATCAATCTGCGCAAGCGCCCGGTACGTGCCCGCACCGCGACGCAGGACGCCTATATCCGCGCGCTGAGAAGCAACGAGCTGGTTTTCGGCATCGGCCCCGCCGGTACCGGCAAGACCTGGCTTGCGGTTGCGCAAGCGGCGATGCTGTTCGAGCGCAAGGAAGTCGATCGCATCATCCTGTCGCGTCCGGCGGTGGAAGCCGGCGAAAGGCTCGGCTTCCTGCCCGGCGATATGCGCGAGAAGGTCGATCCCTATCTGCGCCCTATCTATGACGCATTGTATGACCTGATGGACGGGCGCATTGTCGAACGCGCGTTGCAGACCGGCGAAATCGAAATCGCGCCGCTTGCGTTCATGCGCGGTCGCACGCTGACCAATGCCGCAATCATTCTCGACGAAGCGCAGAACACCACCTCAATGCAGATGAAAATGTTTCTGACGCGTCTGGGCGAGAACAGCCGCATGATCATCACCGGAGATCCCTCGCAGGTCGACTTGCCCAACGGCCAGACCTCGGGTCTCGCCGAGGCCGCGCGTCTGCTCGACGGCGTGCAAGGCATCTCGCAGGTGAAATTCACCGGCGAAGACGTGGTCCGCCACGAACTCGTGGCCCGCATCGTCGCCGCCTACGAAGGAACGCCGCAGAAGGCGGTCGCTACAAAGACCTGATGACACACTCATACGCTGACGGCGGACCCGGAATCGGGTCCGTTCGCGAAAGAAGTTCGATACCGATGCCGACCTATTCATCTCCCGCGACAGAGGTTCTTGTTGTCGCCGATTGCTGGTCTGCGGAGGCCGATGCCGACGCCGTGATTCACCGCGCCATCGAAGCTGCCGCCGCCATGGTCGATACCGATACGGCCGACGCCGAACTCGCCATCATGCTCACCGACGATGCCGGCATCCGCACGCTGAACCAGAACTGGCGTGGCATCGACAAGCCGACCAACGTCCTGTCATTTCCGGCGCTGCAGCCGCCCGAAGGCGCAGACGAGCCCGATGACATGCCGCGCATGCTCGGCGACATCGCCATTGCCTACGAGACCACGCGCCGCGAGGCTGACGAAGAAGAGAAGAGCTTCGCCAACCATCTCAGCCATCTCGCCATTCACGGTTTTCTGCATCTGGTCGGTTACGATCATGAGAAGGACGACGAAGCCGACGAGATGGAAGCGATGGAGCGCGAGATCCTGGCAACGCTCGGGATCCCGGACCCCTATGCAGATCAGGATCGGGTGACCTGAGATGCCGGACGGCGACACTAGAAGCGATCATTCGAAGACCTCAAGCAATCTGCCTGCGGTGGTTCACGACGGCGAGGTCATGCGCCCGACGTCGGAGACCTGGCTGACCCGCGCGATCCGCTCGCTGTTCGGCTGGAAGCCGGGCTCGGTGCGTGCCGACCTGCAAGTCGTGCTCGACGCCTCCGCGCCGGACGAGACCGGCTTCTCCACCATCGAGCGCACGATGTTGCGCAATATTTTGGGGCTCAACGAGCGCCGCATCGCCGACGTCATGGTGCATCGCGCCGATATTATCGCGGTGAAGCAGGATATCTCGCTCGGCGAATTGATGGGCCTGTTCGAGAGAGCGGCGCATTCGCGCCTGGTCGTATTCAACGAAACCCTCGACGATCCCGTCGGCATCGTCCATATCCGCGACCTGCTGGCATACATGACCGTGAAGGCGCGCAACGTCGTGCCGTCGACAGCCAAAAAGAAGAAAGTGTTTCCCGCGGGCCTCGACCTGCGTTCGGTCGATCTGGCGCAGACCGTCGTTGACACCGGCATCATCCGCAAGCTGCTCTACGTGCCGCCATCAATGCGCGCCATCGATCTGCTCGCGCAAATGCAGGCAGCACGCATCCATCTCGCACTCGTTGTCGACGAATATGGCGGCACCGACGGCCTCGTCTCTATCGAGGACATCGTCGAGCAGATCGTCGGCGAGATCGATGACGAACACGACAGCGACGAGCCGCCATCCATTGTCAGGCAGGGCGACAGCTTCATCGCCGATGCACGCGCCAGCCTCGATGACGTGCGCGCCATGATCGGTGAAGAATTCGAGACCGGCGAAGACGGCGAGGAAGTCGAAACGCTCGGCGGCTATCTCGTCACCCATGTCGGCCGTTTGCCCGTGCGCGGCGAAGTGATTTCCGGCCCTGGTAATTTCGAGATCGAAGTGCTCGATGCCGATCCGCGCCGCGTCAAGCGATTGCGCGTCGGCCCCCGCAAGGAGCGGCCTGCGCCGCGCACCCGCGAGCCGCGCCGCCGCGATACGACGTCGGACACCGGCGCGGCACCGTCCAATGACAATGTGAATACGCCTCCATCAGGCGACAGCGCGGGAACGCCGTGACATCACGCAGCCTGCGCTCGGTCGCACTCAGCATCATTCTCGCTTGGGGTTGGAAGCGCGCAGGCATCGCGCTGCTGGCCGGCGCGGTATCGTCGCTGGCGATGGCGCCGTTCAACGCCTGGCCGGTGCTGTTCATCACGTTCCCCGTCGTCGTCTGGCTGATCGATGGCGCCGCCGCCGGCAAGATGCGCGGCATTCCCGCGGCCGCCATGGCGGGCTGGTGGTTCGGTTTCGGCTATTTCGTGCCAGGCCTATACTGGATCGGCTACGCTTTCCTCGTCGACGCGCAGACCTTCGCATGGCTGTTGCCCGCCGCGATCTGCGGCCTGCCCGCCTATCTCGCGCTGTTCACTGCGATCGGCTTCGCGCTGGCACGCCTGCTCTGGACCAAGGATGCCAGCCGCATCTTCGCGCTCGCCGCCAGCCTGACGATCGGCGAATGGCTGCGCGGCCATGTGCTGACGGGCTTTCCCTGGAATGCGTTCGGCTATGCACTCACCGAACCGCTCGCGCTGGCGCAGAGCGCATCGCTGGTCGGCCTCTGGGGACTGACATTTATCACTGTAGCGATCTTTGCATCGCCTGCGGTTCTGATCGACGGACGCTCGCGCACGCAGCGGCCGTGGCTGGCGCCGGCGCTTGCGCTGGTGCTGCTCGTCGTGATGGGCACCTATGGCATGGCCCGGCTGTCGCGCACCCCGACGCAGCTCGTCGCCAATGTGAAGCTGCGCATCATGCAGCCGAACCTGTCGCAAGACACGCGCTTCAACTATTCCGCCAAGGCGGACGTCATGAGCAAATATCTTGCGCTGTCGGACCGCGCGACGGGTCCGCAGAATTCAGGCGTCGGTGCAGCCAATATCCTGATCTGGCCGGAATCCGCATTCCCGTTCTTCCTGTCGCGCGAACCCGATGCGATGGCGCAGATCGCCAATCTGCTGCCGAAGGGCACCGTGCTGGTCACCGGCGCGGTGCGCCCGCCGGATGCGCCGCTCGGCGTACGCATCACGCAGGCCTATAATTCCATTTACGTGATCGACCATGACGGCAGCATCCTGTCGACCTACGACAAACTTCATCTGGTGCCGTTCGGCGAGTATCTGCCGTTCCAGAGCTTCATGGAGAAGATCGGCTTCCAGCAATTGACCAAAGTCCATGGCGGCTTCATTCCCGGCACGCGCCGGAAGCCAATGGACATTCCCGGCGCGCCGCGCATGCTGCCGCTGATCTGCTACGAGGCGGTTTTCCCGGACGATATCACCACGCGCAACGATCGGCCGGGCTGGATCGTCAATCTCACCAATGATGGCTGGTTCGGGATTTCCACGGGCCCCTATCAGCACCTGCAGCAAAGCCGTGTCCGCGCCATCGAGGAAGGCCTGCCGCTGGTTCGCGCTGCGAACACCGGCATTTCCGTCGTGGTCGACCCCGTCGGCCGCCTGATCGCGCGGCTCGATCTCGGTGTCGAAGGCGTGCTGGATTCGGGATTACCAGCGGCCATTTCGCCGACGGTCTACTCGAAAATCGGCGATATTCCCGCCGCGATGTTTGTCGCGCTCGCGATCATTTTCGCCGTTCGGCGGCGTACGCCGGTACGCCACTAGCTTGATACTTGAAGCATTTGATATAGCTTGCAAGCTAGCTTTCGCCGCCTACCGAACAACCCTCTCGATGTGATTGCTTTTTAAGCTAGCTTTGTAAGCTTTATTTCTCACCTATTGAGAAATAAAGGTGCAGTGGCTTAAATTTTCCGCTTAGGAAAATTTGCGCGGTTGTTATAATCCACTAGGATACCTTTGGTTACAACCGAAGCCGCCCTAAATGACGGATTGCCACGCATGATCCGTCTCCCTTGATGTGATCCAGGAGTAATTGAGATGTCGACGAAAGCGCCCAATCCTGTTGACAAATATGTCGGCAGCCGTGTGCGCATGCGGCGCATTATGCTCGGCATGAGTCAGGAAAAGCTGGGCGAAGCCCTCGGTCTGACGTTTCAGCAAGTTCAGAAATACGAGAAGGGCACCAACCGCGTCGGCGCCAGCCGGCTGCAGCAGATTTCGGAAATTCTGCAGGTCCCCGTCTCGTTCCTGTTCGAAGGCGGCCCCGGCGCGATCCATAACGGCGAAGGCTTCGCTGAAGCGTCCTCGCCTGCCTATGTCTCCGACTTCCTCGCCACCTCCGAAGGCCTCGCTCTGACCCGCGCCTTCACGCGCATCACCGATGCCAAGCTCCGCCGCAGCATCGTCGACCTGGTCGAACAGATCGCTTCGCGCGAAGCCCCGGATCAGCGCTAAAATCACGGTAGTTTCAACGGAAATTCGTCATCGCGCCTGATGGCGCCGATGGCGTTTCGGCTGTATCACTCGCGCGCGATGACCACAGCCAATTCCAATCATAACGATCACGATGCCCCCGCTGATGCGGGTGCGTCCACGCCTGCCGAGAGCGGCCATTACACCGGCTCGTTCTTCGGACGCCGCAAGGGCCACAAGCTGCGCGACCATCAGGCCGATCTGATGGCGACGCTGCTGCCGGCGCTCACCGTCGACATCGCACATCCGGCACCTGACGATATTCGCACGCTGTTCGGCACTGATATCGAGACCGTGCGTCTGGAGATCGGCTTCGGCGGCGGCGAACATCTCGTCGCGGAAGCACTGGCGCGTCCCGACATCGGCTTCATCGGCTGCGAGCCCTACATCAACGGCATGGCGAAGATTCTGACGCAGATCGAGGCGCAGAACATCGGCAATATCCGCCTCGTCGCCGGCGACGCCGCCGAACTTCTCACATGGGCACCGGCACAATCGCTGTCACGCATCGACCTGATCCATCCGGATCCCTGGCCGAAGAAGCGTCACTGGAAGCGCCGCTTCGTGCAGGACGCAACACTGGCTGCGATGGCGCGCGTGCTGAAGCCGTCAGGCGAATTTCGTTTCGTGCATGACATTCCGGATTACGTCGCGTGGACACTCTGGCATGTGTCGCGATCGCCGGATTTCATCTGGACTGCAGAGCGCGCCGATGACTGGCGCCTGCCATGGCCGAACTACACCATGACGCGCTACGGCCGCAAAGCCACGCGTGAGGGCCGCATTGCGGCCTATCTCATCTTCAAGAGAAGCTGATATCGCAAGCGGTAGCCCGGATGAGCGAAGCAACATCCGGGGTCTGCGCCTGCCTCACCCGCATGTCGCTGCGCTCATGCGGGCTACAGGTCACAGCATGTTCGGCAACACACGATCCGGCGGCTTGTGATTGTCGAGGAAGGCACGGATGTTGATGATGACCTTCTCGCCCATCTCGACACGGCCTTCGATCGTCGCCGAGCCCATATGCGGCAACAATACCACTTTGCCGGCGCGCGCGAGCCGCACCAGTTTCGGACTCACCGCGGGCTCGTGCTCGAACACGTCGAGCGCGGCACCGGCAATGTCACCCGACTCGATCAGCTTGATCATCGTCTCTTCATCGATCACCTCGCCGCGCGCGGTGTTGACGATATAGGCGTCCTTGCGGATCAGCTTGAGACGGCGCGCCGACAGCAGGTGGAACGTCGCCGGCGTATGCGGACAGTTCACCGAGATGATGTCCATGCGCGCCAGCATCTGGTCGAGCGAATCCCAATAGGTCGCACCGAGTTCTTCGGCGATCTTCGGCGCGACAGGTTTGCGGTTGTGATAGTGGATCTGTAGCCCGAAGGCGCGGGCGCGGCGCGCCACGGCCTGGCCGATACGGCCCATACCGATGATGCCGAGTCGCTTGCCCCCTAACCGCTTGCCCAGCATCCAGGTCGGCGACCAGCCCTGCCAGTCCTTGCCTTCGGTCAGAATCGAGGCACCCTCGATCAGCCGGCGCGGCACCGCGAGAATCATCGACATGGTCATGTCGGCGGTGTCTTCAGTGAGCACCTTCGGCGTGTTGGTGACGGTGATGCCGCGGGCATGGGCCGCGACGACATCGATATTGTCGACGCCGTTGCCAAAATTGGCGATCAGCCTGAGCTTGCAGTCGGGATGCTCGAGCAGTTCCTTGGTGATCTCGTCGGTGACGGTTGGCACCAGCACGTCGGCGGTGCGGGTCGCTTCAGCGAGTTGCTCGGGCGTCAGCGGCGTGTCGTCGAGATTGATGTGCGCATCGAACAGTTCGCGCATACGGGTCTCGATCGAGTCCGGCAGCTTGCGCGTGACGATGACGAGAGGCTTTTTCTTGACCGACATGTCCTGCTCACTCGCGCTTTGGCTAATCCGTTCAGTCCGCATTAACCCGGTTGTTCGAAACTGCCGCAGCCGCGAATTCACCGTTTCCTCGGGTTCCCCGACACCCTTTTTGGTGCCTTGGCCTTCGGTCCTCTCTAGCAGAAGACCAAGCCAAAACAAGAACCCAACAGGCGCGTGCGGCGCGGCGGCACTTGCGTTCTTTGGATTGGGTTGAGGTGGGGTTGATGGCGTTCCGGCGATTTGCGTGTGCGATGTTGGCGATGGGTACTCTGATCGCGGCAGCAATCGATCCGGCTCTCGCTGCCAAGGACACGCCGCTGGGCGCCAGCGGCCTGCCGGTGCCGCGCTACGTCAGCCTCAAGTCGGATCACGTTAATGTCCGCGCCGGCCCCACTAAGGACAATGATGTCGCCTGGGTCTATACTCGCTCCGGCCTGCCGGTGGAGATCACCGCCGAATACGAGAACTGGCGCCGCGTTCGTGATTCCGAGGGCGCCGAGGGCTGGGTCTATCACTCGCTGCTGTCCGGCCGCCGCACCGCGGTCGTGACCATGAAATCCAAGGACGAACTCGCCTCGATCTACGACAATCCGGATGCGACCAGCGCCGTCGCCGCGCGGTTACAGGCGGGTGTCGTGGCGCAGGTAAAGCGCTGCAACAATGGCTGGTGCCGGGTGATCGGCAACGGCTTTGATGGCTGGATCGAACAGCAACGGCTATGGGGCGTCTACGCCGACGAGAAGGTGAACTGAGCATATCCCGCATCGGGAGCTTGACCTGCGCCGGCGCAGTGGTCGCCATGGCAGCGCTGTCATGGTCCGGCCCGGCTCGTGCGCAATCCGCCACTGAGACGTGTCTGGCTGTGGATCAGCGGCTGTCTGGTGATGCGACCCTTCCGCGCACCGTGGCTGCGCTCAAAACCGGTGGCCCGCTCAAGATCGTCGCCATGGGCTCGTCCTCGACGCTCGGCCTGTGGCAATCCGACCCCGCCAAAACCTATCCCGGCATGCTGCAGAGCGAGCTGCAACACCTGAAGCCGGGACTGCGGCTGGAGGTCATCAATAGTGGGCGGAACGCCGACACGATCCCGGGCAATATCGCCCGCTTCGACCGCGATGTGCTGGCGCATCGCCCGGATCTCGTGATTTGGCAGATCGGCACCAATGACGTGACCTGGCTGCAAAGCGCTGACAGCCTGACCGGCAGGATCGTCGAGGGCATCCGCCTGCTGAAGGCTGACGGCGCCGACGTGATCCTGATGGATCAGCAATACGCGCCGGTCATTCTCGCATCGCAATATTCCAAGATGCAGGCGAGCATAGCTGACGCCGCCCGGCAGGAACGCGTACCGCTGTTCTCACGCTTCGAGCTGATGCGCCGTGCAGTAGACGCAGGGCTCTCCATGGGAGCGCTAACGGCCTGGGACGGACTACACAATTCCGCAGCCGGCTACGAATGCACCGGTCGCTCCCTCGCCCGCGCGATCGTGGCGACAACTGCAGCTGGCGAGCAAACACCGCCGAGAACGGTTCGGCGGCGCAAATAACTTCAGAATTTGGATAAAGCCGTTAGCGCTTTTTGCGCAGACGAACGACCATGTCGATGCGGCTGATCTCGAAGCCCTCGGGGACTTCCGGCATCTTGGTCAGCACGAGGTTCTGGTCCGGAATATCGACCAGCTCGTGGTTGTTCTCAAGATAGTAGTGGTGATGCGAGGTCACATTGGTATCGAAATAGGTCTTCGTACCATCGACGCTGACCTGACGAAGCAGGCCGGAATCCGTGAGCTGATTGAGCGTGTTGTAAACGGTCGCCAGCGACACCGGCACCTTGGCGAGAGTCGCTTCCTCGTACAGCATTTCCGCAGTGAGATGACGCGCGCCCTTGCCGAACAGCAGCCAGCCCAGCGCCATGCGTTGACGGGTGGGTCGCAGACCGACCGACTGCAGCATCTCGTTGACGTCATGCCACGGGCAACCAGTCAAAGCCGGCTGACGGCCGTGATTGATTTCCGCAACTGCAGCTGCGTCATCCAGAACTGAAACGCTGTCGCTCATATCCACGTCAGTAATCCTGCCGTTCACACTCAAAAAGAACACTGAATTAGCCTTCTATTATAGAAAGGCGGGGCCTCAGATGCAAGGTTTTCGCAACTAGGAGCCATGCATCAGAAGGGATGCTTCCGCAGTGCATCGCAACATGGTCAATAACCCGCCAAAAGCAGGCGATCCGCCGCTTTGCCGCCCCATAAGCCTATGATAGAGAGCGCCCAACCGGGGCAAGTTCCCGTGTCATTTGGAACAATTCTATATGTGGCGACTCGACCCGGGTAGCCACCACCATCGATGGACCCAGAAAGCCGGCATGATCCAGGAACAACGCAACAGCTACGCATATGAAGACCTGCTGGCCTGCGGCCGCGGCGAGCTGTTCGGACCAGGCAATGCTCAATTGCCGCTGCCGCCGATGCTGATGTTCGACCGCATCACCGAGATCACGGCTGATGGCGGCGAATTCGGCAAGGGTCTCGTGCGCGCTGAACTCGACGTCAATTCGGACCTCTGGTTCTTTGCCTGCCACTTCAAGGGCGATCCGGTCATGCCGGGCTGCCTCGGCCTGGACGCCATGTGGCAGATGGTCGGGTTCTTTCTGGGCTGGTCGGGCGGCATCGGCCCCGGACGTGCGCTCGGGCTCAGCGAGCTGAAGTTTTCCGGCCAGGTTCTCCCGAACGTCAAAAAGGTCGTGTACACCATCGATATCAAGCGCGTGATGCGTTCAAAATTGTGGTTGGGGATTGCCGACGGCTCGCTTTCGGCCGATGGCGAGATTATCTATCGCGCCAAGGACCTGAAGGTCGGCCTGTTCAAGCAGGAAGCACCTGCCGCATTGCAGCCGGGAACGTGATCTACCGGGTGCCATTCCACGGCGGTCTCCGAGGGGGCGACCGCCAGTTCCACAACAACGTAATTCAAAGGGCGAGGCGATCATGAGGCGGGTTGTCGTCACGGGGATGGGCATTGTCTCATCTATCGGAAACAACACTCAGGAAGTGCTTGCGAGCCTCCATGAGGCAAAGTCGGGCATCACGCGCGCCGACAAATATGCAGAGCTCGGTTTCCGTTCGCAGGTGCAAGGCGCACCGACCATCAATCCGGCCGATGTGATCGACCGCCGCGCGATGCGGTTCCTCGGCGAAGGCGCCGCGTGGAATCACATCGCCATGGAACAGGCGATCCAGGACTCCGGTCTCGAAGAGTCGGATATCTCGAACGAGCGCACCGGCATCATCATGGGCTCGGGCGGACCTTCCGCGCGCACCATCGTCGAAGCCGCGGACATCACGCGAACGAAGGGTCCGAAGCGCGTTGGTCCGTTCGCGGTGCCGAAGGCGATGTCCTCGACGGCATCCGCCACGCTCGCGACCTGGTTCAAGATCAAGGGCGTGAACTATTCGATCTCTTCGGCCTGCGCGACCTCGAACCACTGCATCGGCAATGCCTATGAGATGATCCAGTGGGGCAAGCAGGACGTCGTATTCGCCGGCGGCTGCGAAGAGCTCGACTGGTCGCTCTCGGTGCTGTTCGACGCCATGGGCGCAATGTCCTCGAAGTATAACGACACCCCATCGACGGCCTCGCGTCCCTATGACGTCAGCCGTGACGGCTTTGTCATCGCCGGCGGCGCCGGCGTGGTCGTGGTCGAAGAACTCGAGCACGCAAAAGCACGCGGCGCCAAGATCTATGGCGAAATCATCGGCTACGGCGCCACCTCGGACGGTTACGACATGGTCGCCCCGTCGGGCGAAGGCGCAGAGCGTTGCATGAAGATGGCGCTGGCCACCACCGGCGGCATCAAGATCGATTACATCAACCCGCATGCGACGTCGACGCCTGCCGGCGATCCGCCGGAAATGCAGGCGATCCGCAACGTATTCGGCACGGGCGAGAAATGCCCGCCGATTTCAGCGACCAAGGCCCTCACCGGCCACTCGCTCGGCGCCACCGGCGTACAGGAAGCAATCTACTCGCTGCTGATGATGCAGAACGGGTTTATCTGCGAGAGCGGCAACATCACCGAACTCGATCCGGTGTTCGCCGACATGCCGATCGTGCGCAAGCGCATCGACAATGTGAAGGTCGGCACCGTGCTGTCGAACTCCTTCGGCTTCGGCGGCACCAACGCCACGCTGGTCTTCAAGCGGATGGACGCATAGCGCTATGCCATCACTGATGCAGGGCAAGCGCGGATTGATCATGGGCGTCGCCAATGATCATTCGATCGCGTGGGGAATCGCCAAGGCCCTGCATGCGCAGGGTGCCGAACTGGCTTTCACCTATCAAGGCGATGCGCTTGGCAAGCGCGTCAAGCCGCTGGCGGAATCGCTCAATGCGGATCTGATCCTGCCCTGCGACGTCGAGGACATCGCCAGCGTCGATGCTACGTTCTCTGCGATCAAGGAAAAATGGGGCGGGCTGGATTTCCTGGTTCACGCTATCGGCTTCTCCGACAAGAACGAACTCAAGGGGCGCTACGCCGACACCACGCGTGCGAACTTCTCGCGCACCATGGTGATCTCCTGCTTCTCCTTCACCGAAGTCGCCAAGCGCGCGTCGGAAATCATGAAGCCCGGCAGCGCCATGATCACGCTAACTTTTGGCGGATCGACCCGCGTGATGCCGAACTACAATGTCATGGGCGTTGCCAAGGCCGCTCTCGAAGCCTCGGTGCGTTATCTCGCATCTGACTTTGGCCGCCAGGGCATTCGCGTCAACGCGGTGTCGGCTGGCCCGGTACGCACACTGGCCGGCTCGGGCATCGGCGATTCCCGCGCGATGTTCGCATTCCAGCAGAAGCATTCGCCGCTCGGCCGCGGCGTAACACTGGAAGAACTCGGCGGCACTGCGCTGTATCTGCTGTCGGATCTTTCCGGCGGCGTGACCGGCGAAACGCATTTCGTCGACTCCGGCTACAACATCATCTCGATGCCGCATCCGGATGCGTTGAAGGCAGACGCAAGCGAGTAATTCGCCTTACGTCTTTTCCCCCGATGCAAATTCCATTGCCCGCTGGAAGGCCGGACGAGCGCTGCAACGGTCGAGATAGCGCTCGAACGCCGGGCGCGACGGGACCATCTTGAAATTGCGCACGGCAAAGTTCAGTCCTGAACCGATGGCGATATCGGCGGCAGAGAATTGTGCGCCAAGAATCCATGGACCTTCATCAAGCGCGGCTTCGAGCACATCGAACACGCGCTGCGCATCACCCCAGCCCGCGGCCACCGGATTCAGCTCCATCTTGGTCGCGATCTGTGCGATCGCCGGTTCGATACAGCCCGGCGCAAAGAACAGCCAGTAGAGATACTTCGCACGATGCGAGTCGCCGAGCGGGGGCGCCAGCTTCGCTTCGGGATAGCGCTCGGCCACATAAGCGCAAATCGCCGCAGCCTCGGCCATGGTGGCGTCGCCATCCTGCAAAGCCGGCACCTTGCCCATCGGATTGACGGCGAGGAATTCCAGCGTGCGCTGCGCACCGGTGGAGATATCGGTCAGCACGCGCTCATAGGCGACGCCGGTTTCCTCCATCAGCCAAAGCGCCGTGAATGAGCGCGAGCGCGGCGACCAGTAGAGTTTCATCATCTGGAGATCCTCCGGAGAAACATTTTGCCATTTGTGCGGGGATTCGGAGAAAGCTGCAAGACGCAGAGCGCTCAGACTCTTCGAAACTCTCATCGCCGCGAAAGCGGGATCCAGTAACCGGCAGTGTCAGTGATGACAGTTGAGTATGACGCGGCGCGACAAGAAAAAGCCCCCGCGACATAGTCGCAGGGGCTTTCATATTCACGATGGCGGGCCGAGGTTACTCAGCCGCCTGCAGTATCGGCTTCTCGACAAGATCGAAACGATCCGCGTTCATCACCTTCACCCAAGCCTTGACGAAGTCCTTCACGAACTTCTGCTTGGCGTCGGCGCTTGCATAGACCTCCGCGAAGGCACGCAGCTGCGAGTGCGAACCGAAGACCAGATCGGCGCGTGTACCGGTCCACCTGACTTCGCCGCTCTTGCGATCACGTCCCTCGTACACATTGTTCGAGCCATCGACCGCCTTCCACTCCGTGCTCATGTCGAGCAGGTTGATGAAGAAGTCGTTGGTCAACGTCTCCGGTGTCTTGGTGAAGACACCGCGCACGGACTGCCCGGAATTCGCACCAAGTACTCGCAAGCCGCCGACGAGAACCGTCATTTCCGGAGCAGTCAGCGTCAGCAATTGCGCGCGATCCACCAAAGATACTTCGGCCGGTACGGCCGACGTGGCCTTGAGGTAGTTACGGAAGCCGTCCGCGACCGGTTCCATCACCTCGAAGGATTCCACATCGGTTTGCGCCCGCGAGGCGTCGCCGCGCCCCGGAGAGAACGGAACGGTCACATCCAGGCCAGCATCCTTCGCGGCTTTCTCGACCGCCGCGCTGCCGCCGAGGACGATCAGGTCGGCAAGCGAAACCTGCTTGTCACCAGATTGCGCCGCGTTGAACTCCTTCCGGATTCCATCGAGCACCTGCAACACCTTGGCTAGCTGAGCCGGCTGGTTGACCTCCCAGTCCTTCTGGGGGGCCAGACGGATACGCGCGCCGTTGGCACCGCCACGCTTGTCGCCACCACGGAAGGTGGAGGCCGAAGCCCAGGCCGTGCTGACCAATTCGGACACGGTCAGGCCCGATGCCAGCAGCTTGGCCTTGAGCGCAGAGACGTCGGTGTCGTCGATCACCGGATAGTCAACCGCAGGGATCGGATCCTGCCAGATCAACTCTTCCTTGGGCACTTCCGGACCGAGATAACGCACGCGCGGACCCATGTCGCGATGAGTCAGCTTGAACCAGGCCCGAGCAAAAGCTTCAGCGAAGGCCTGCGGATTCTGCAGGAAGCGGCGTGAGATTTTCTCATAGGCCGGGTCCAGACGCAGGGACAGATCCGTCGTGAGCATGGTCGGCTTGTGCTTCTTCGATGGATCATGCGCGTCGGGGATCACTTCCTCGGCGTCCTTGGCCTCCCACTGGATGGCCCCACCGGGGCTGCGGGTCTGCACCCATTCATACTTGAACAGGTTCTCGAAGAAGAAGTTGCTCCACTGCGCCGGCGTCTGCGTCCAGGTGACCTCAATGCCGCTACCAACGGCGTCTGCACCGGATCCAGTACCGTAGTTGCTCGCCCAGCCAAGACCCTGCGCTTCCAGGCCGGCAGCTTCAGGCTCCGGACCCTTGTGGGACTCAGGCGCAGCGCCATGGGTCTTACCGAAGGTGTGACCGCCGGCGATCAGCGCCACGGTTTCCTCGTCGTTCATCGCCATGCGCTTGAAGGTCTCGCGGATGAAGCTGGCCGCCGCAACCGGATCGCCGCTGGCGCCCGGACCTTCCGGATTCACATAGATCAGGCCCATTTCCGTGGCACCGAGCGGAGCTTCGAACTTGTCGAGCGACCGGTGGGACAGCCACGTGGATTCGGGGCCCCAGTTCACGTCCTGATCAGGCTCCCAGACGTCGGCGCGACCGCCGGCGAAACCGAAGGTGCGAAAACCCATGGTCTCCAGCGCCACGTTGCCGGTCAGGATCAGCAGGTCGGCCCACGAAATCTTGTTGCCGTATTTCTGCTTGATCGGCCACAGGAGGCGGCGTGACTTGTCGATGTTGACGTTGTCCGGCCAAGAATTGAGCGGAGCGAAACGCTGCTGACCGCGACCGCCACCGCCGCGGCCATCGCTGAGCCGATAGGTGCCGGCAGCGTGCCACGACATGCGGATGAACTGCGGACCGTAATGTCCGAAATCAGCCGGCCACCAATCCTGCGAATCGGTCATCAGCTTGCGCAGGTCGTTTTTCAACGCCTCGTAATCAAGCTTCTTGAATTCCTCGGCGTAGTTGAACGCATCGCCCATCGGATCGGACAGCGACGAGTGCTGGTGGAGAATCGACAGGTCTAGCTTGTTCGGCCACCAGTCACGATTGGCCCGGGCAGCGGGGGCATGCGCAACGGGGCACTTGCCGGCACCATTCTCATTCGTCGTGTCCATCAGTCTCTCCTTCTGGCTGTTTGGAATATGAGCCGTCCCAGGCAACACCGACACACCGGATCGCCACCAAAAACCCGCTCAAATTTTCCAAAAGCTGTCTAATTTCAATTATCTGCCGAATTCCTCAGCGAGCCTGGCGCTCACCATAGTCGGACTTCGTGACGAGAGATTGGAAGAATTCTTAGATCAGGTCCAGTCGAATTGTCTTCGCTTCCCGATCAGTTTATCTGATAATCCATGATGACGCTCCGCCAGCTCCGCTATCTCGCCGCTCTTGCCAAACACGGCCATTTCGGCCGCGCGGCCGAGGCCTGCAACGTCACCCAGCCTGCGCTGTCGATGCAGATACGCGACCTCGAACGGACGCTGGGCGTCAAGGTGGTGGAGCGTCGGCCCGGCGAGGTGATGCTGACCGATGTCGGGCGCGAAGTGGCGCGGCGCGGCGAGGACGTGCTGGCGGCCTCGCGCGATCTGGTGGACTTTGCGCGGCATCGCGGCGGACTCCTGACCGGGCGGCTGACGCTGGGCGTGATCCCGTCGCTCGCGCCGTATCTGCTGCCGCGGATCCTGCCGGTGCTACAGAAACAGTTTCCGGAATTGCGGCTGGAGCTGCGCGAGACGCAGACCAGGCAACTGGTCGACGATATCAAGTCAGGCGCACTCGATGCTGCGATGCTGGCGCTGCCGCTTGGCGAGCCCGAGATCGACACGGCCAAGCTGTTCGACGATCTGTTCCTGCTCGCGGTGCCGGCAGACGATCCCCGCCCCGCCGACAAACGCATCAAGGCGATGGAGATCGACCAGAGTCGACTGATCCTGCTGGAAGACGGCCACTGCCTGCGCGATCAGGCGCTGGCCTTCTGCGCCACCGCAGCGCGCGGCCATCAGTCCGGCGGCAACGGCATGGCCTTCGCTGCGTCCAGCCTCTCCACGGTGATGCAGATGGTCGCCAGCGGCTATGGCGTGACATTGATCCCGCAGATCGCCGCCGATGTCGAACAACGCGACCAGCGCGTCAAATTCCTGCGGTTGGAGAATCCGCAGCCCGGCCGCACCATCGGCCTCGCCTTTCGCCGGACGTCTCCGCGCAAGGCGGACTTCGCCGCATTGGGCAATGTGGTGAAGGACAGCGTTATCGGCTGATCGTGATGGACCGCAAAAGAAAACGCACCGGCGCGGCTGCGCCGATGCGTTTCCGGACGAGCGAAGCGATCGCGCCTAGCTCTTCTGCTTGGCGATGACCTTGTCCTTGATGCCGTCATAGGTCTTCTCGGGCACGATCTTCTTCTGCACGAGTTCGTCCTTGCCCTTATACGGACGGCCTTTGACGATGGCCGCCGAATAGGCCTTGCCGATACCGGGCAGAGCCTCGAGCGCCTCGACACTCGCCGAGTTGAGATCGAGCAGTTCAGCCTTCGGTGCCGGAGCCATCTTCGATTCGCTGGCAGGCGCCATCTTGGATGTGGCGGCCGGAGCCATCTTGCCGGCGGGAGCAGCAGGCTGCGGCGACTGCGCCATCGACGGCGCGGATGCGAGCAGACCCAGAGTGAGAGCGGCAGCGGTCAAAGTAGCAAATTTGAAATGGCGCATCGTGGTGTCCCTCCAAGGACGGTTAAGTAACGCCATCAAGCTAGCTGCGGATTCATGGCGCCGCCATGGCGCGAAAATGAACCGCAGATAAAAGCTGAAGTTTATTTTGGTAGTTAAGCCGGCTTGCTCATGATGAGGATTGCGCTCAGGACCCTGCCTGCAGCGCCTTGTCGATCTCGACCTTCAGCACGCGCTCGTAATTCTCCTGCGTGATGCCGCCGACCATCTTGTAGGCGATGCGACCGTCGCGGCCGACGATGAAGGTTTCGGGCACGCCATAGACACCCCATTCGATCGCGGCGCGTCCGTTGCCATCGACGCCAACGATGCCGAACGGATTGCCGTAACGACCGAGAAAGCGGCGCGCGTTGTCCGGTGCGTCCTTGTAGTTGATGCCGACCAGTTGCAGCCGTTTGTCCTTGCCGAGTTCTGTCAGCAGCGGTGCCTCCTCGTGGCACGGCACGCACCACGACGCCCAGACATTGACGAGACTGACCTTGCCCTTAAAGGCCGCGGGATCGAGGCCCGGCACCGGCGCGCCGCTATCGGTGAGGCCATCCAGCGCGGGCAACGCCGTCTGCGGGGCGGCGCGGCCGATCAATGCCGAGGGCAGTTTCGCAGGGTCGGCTCCGAGCCGAAACCAGAACAGCCCTGCGAGCGCGGCAAAGATCAGCAGAGGCAGTGCCAGCACCCAGCGGCGCTTTGGAGTGGCTTGCGTGGTCATGTGAGATCCGTCGCGCCACGACCCGAGCGCCGCGCCACGCCGGAGGATTCCAACTCATGCAGCCGCGCGCGGACGCGACGATGATCGATGGCGATCCACACGATGAGGATCAGCACCACCGCTGCGACCAGCGCGTAGGACGTGACGATGAAAGATGCGTGGGGACCAAGCGCCATCACGGGAGTGCCACCGGCTTTGAGGCCTGCAGCATCTGCAGCGCACGCAGGCGGCGCCGCAGGATCTCGTTACGCATGGCCGCGAGATGCAGTGTGATGAACAGCAGCGAGAATGCCACCGCCATCACCAGCAGTGGGATCAGAAACGACTTGTCGAGCGACGAGCCGCCCATCTTCATCACCGACGCAGGCTGATGCAGCGTATTCCACCAATCGACCGAGAACTTGATGATCGGAATATTGATGGCGCCGACCAAGGTCAGCACCGCAGCGGCGCGCGCCGCCCGCGATGGATCTTCGACGGCGCGCCACAGCGCGATCAGGCCGAGATACATCAGAAACAGAATGAGCACCGAAGTCAGTCGGGCGTCCCATTCCCAATAGGTACCCCACATCGGCCGGCCCCACAACGAACCCGTGACCAATGCGAGAAAGGTGAAGGCCGCGCCGATCGGTGCTGCGGATTTGGCGGCGACGTCGGCGAGCGGATGCCGCCACACCAGCGTGCCCAGCGATGCCACGCTCATGACCCCCCAGACGAACATCGATAGCCAGGCGTTCGGCACATGGATGAACATGATCTTGACGGTGGCGCCCTGCTGATAGTCATCGGGGGCCATGGCCGACTGATACAAGCCGATCGCAAGCAGAATGCCCGTCGCCATCGCCAGCCACGGCAGGATGCGGGTGGCGAGCGACAGGAACCGGGTTGGATTGGCGAGTTCGGTCAGCGTCATGACATTTCCAATAGTCGCGGCCCTGTCCGCGATCAATGCAACTTATTCTCGTTCAACACGGCTCGCGACGAGTTGACCCAGGTCAATCCAGTGTCTCAGCCTGTCGTGATCCATCCAACTGTCTCAATCCAGTCCATGCCGCAGGCTCGCCGCCGCCGCGAAAGGCCCGATCACGAGGCTCGCCAGCGATAGCGCGCAGAGGATCGAGAATGGCGTCGAGAATGACAACTGTCCGGCGATGGCCGCATTGGAGGCCGCAACGCCGAAAATCAGCACCGGTATCGATAACGGCAACACCAGCACCGCCAGCAAGAGCCCTCCGCGCTGCAGGGTCACCGCCAGCGCGGCCCCGATCATGCCGGTGAAGGTCAGCGCCGGCGTGCCCGCCAACAGCGTCAGGGCGACCGCCAGCGTCGCCGGTCCGTCGAGATTGAGCAGCAGCCCCAACACTGGCGTCGCGACGATCAGCGGCACGCCCGCGGCCAGCCAGTGTGCAAGAGCCTTGGCGGCGCAGGCGAGTTCCAGTGGCGTCCGGCTCATCAGAATGAGATCCAGCGAGCCATCGTCGTGATCGGCGGTAAACAACCGGTCCAGCGTCAGCAGGCTCGCGAGCAGCGCCCCGAGCCATAGAATCGCCGGCCCCAGCCGTGCCAGCAACGCCAGATCCGGCCCCAGCGCGAAAGGCATCAGCACGACAACCGTCAGAAAAAACAGCACACCGATCAGCGCCCCGCCACCAACCCGGACGGCAATGCGGATGTCGCGTCGAATCAACGCGCCGAGGGCACTCACGCCTCGCCCCCGATGCGCAACTCCCGTGCAGGAATACCAAGTGGGCCATGGGTCGCAGCGATAATCAGACCGCCGGTTGCGAGATGATCCGTCATCAGTCCCGCGAATACCCGCTGACTGACCAGATCGAGCGCCGCTGTCGGCTCGTCGAGCAGCCAGATCGGCCGGCGGACGGTCAGCAGACGCGCAATCGACAGCCGGCGACGCTGGCCGGCCGACAAGAAACCCGCGGGCAATGCTGCGGCATGGGAGAGACCTACTGCTGCAATGCACGTGGCTGGATCGGCCGGCGTGCCACCGAGGAAGTCGGCCCAGAAGGTCAGGTTTTCCGTCACCGTCAAAGCCGGCTTCATGGCGTCGCGGTGGCCCAGGTAATGGGCCTGTTCGGCAACGGTCATTTCGCCGTCGCCGCCCTCGAGAGTGATGGAGCCCTCGGCCGGCGCCAGCAGGCCTGCGATCAACCGCAGCAATGAGGTTTTGCCTGCCCCGTTAGGGCCAATGACCGCCACTGCCTTGCCTGCCGTGGCATCGAAATCGAGCCCGGCGAAGACTTCGCGGCCGCCCCGCAGGCATCGTAAATTGCGCCCCGAGAGCCGCATCTTAACCCTTCCATGACCATCTGATTTGGCTCAGAGGTCGCCGCGGCGTTGTTGCATCATTTCGCAGGGCTGCAAACGATTGTCGATATGGCAGCGGTTCTAGAAAGATTCTATAAGTCGGAACTTGATGCAGCACACAATCGGCGCCTGCGAGCAAACCGGCCTTCTCCGCCGACGGTGTCTCGGTACCATTTTCCGGGTATCGGTCAACTGAATTGGGACCCCTTCACATGACCTCGCTCGACAGTTTCAGGTGCCAAAAAACCCTCAAGGTGGGCGCTAAAACTTACGTGTACTACAGCCTGCCGCTCGCTGAGAAAAACGGTCTGACGGGCATTTCGAAGCTGCCGTATTCGATGAAGGTCCTGCTCGAGAATCTGCTGCGCAACGAGGACGGCCGCAGCGTCAAGAAGGAAGACATCGTTGCTTTCTCGAAATGGCTGAAGAAGCGCAAGCTTGAGCACGAAATCTCGTTCCGCCCTGCGCGCGTGCTGATGCAGGACTTCACTGGCGTCCCCGCGGTAGTCGATCTTGCTGCCATGCGCAACGCGATGCAGGCGCTGAAGGGCGATCCCAAGAAGATCAACCCGCTGGTCCCGGTCGATCTGGTCATCGACCACTCGGTGATCGTGAACTTCTTCGGTGACAACAAGGCGTTCGGCAAGAACGTCGCCGAAGAGTACAAGCAGAACAAGGAGCGCTACGAGTTCCTGAAGTGGGGCCAGAGCGCGTTCTCGAATTTCTCTGTCGTGCCGCCCGGCACCGGCATCTGCCACCAGGTCAATCTCGAATATCTCGCCCAGACCGTCTGGACGAAGAAGCAGAAGATGACGGTCGGCAAGAAGACCGCCACCTTCGAGGTCGCCTATCCGGACACGCTGGTCGGCACCGACTCGCACACCACCATGGTCAACGGCCTCGCCGTGCTCGGGTGGGGCGTCGGCGGCATCGAGGCGGAAGCCGCGATGCTCGGCCAGCCGCAGTCGATGCTGCTGCCCGACGTGGTCGGCTTCAAGCTGTCGGGCGCACTCAAGGAAGGCGTCACCGCCACCGACCTCGTGCTCACCGTCACCCAGATGCTGCGCAAGCAGGGCGTCGTCGGCAAGTTCGTGGAATTCTACGGCCCCGGCCTCGACGCCATGTCGGTCGCTGACAAGGCGACAATCGGAAATATGGCGCCGGAATATGGCGCGACCTGCGGCTTCTTCCCGGTCGATGCCGCCACCATCGACTATCTGAAAACTTCGGGCCGCAAATCGGCGCGTGTCGCACTGGTTGCCGCTTATGCCAAGGCGCAGGGCCTGTACCGCACCGCCAAGTCGCCCGATCCGGTGTTCACCGAAACGCTGAAGCTCGATCTCGGCGACGTCGTACCCTCGATGGCCGGCCCGAAGCGTCCGGAAGGCCGCGTCGCACTGCCCGCCATCGCCGAAGGCTTCTCTGCCGCGCTAACCACCGAATACAAGAAGCCGGATAGCCACAACGCGCGCTTCCCCGTCGAGGGCAAGAACTTCGATGTCGGCCATGGCGACGTGGTGATCGCTGCCATCACCTCCTGCACCAACACCTCGAATCCGAGCGTGCTGATCGCCGCCGGCCTGCTGGCACGTAACGCCGTGGCCAAGGGCCTCAAGACCAAGCCGTGGGTGAAGACCTCGCTGGCGCCGGGCTCGCAGGTCGTCGCTGAATATCTCGCCAATTCCGGCTTGCAGCTCGATCTCGACAAGATCGGCTTCAACCTCGTCGGCTTCGGCTGCACCACCTGTATCGGCAATTCCGGCCCGCTGCCGCCGGAGATTTCGAAATCGATCAACGACAACGGCATCGTTGCCGCAGCGGTTCTTTCGGGCAACCGTAACTTCGAGGGTCGCGTCTCGCCGGACGTGCAGGCAAACTATCTCGCCTCGCCGCCGCTGGTCGTCGCGCACGCACTTGCCGGTACGGTGACCAAGAATCTAGCGGTCGAGCCGATCGGCGAAGGCAAGGATGGCAAGCCGGTGTTCCTGAAAGACATCTGGCCGACCACGAAGGATATCAACGCCTTCATCAAGAAGTACGTGACGTCGACTATCTTCAAGAAGAAGTACGCAAACGTGTTCGACGGCGACGCCAACTGGCGCAAGATCAAGACGGTCGAGAGCGAGACCTACAAGTGGAACATGGGTTCGACCTATGTGCAGAACCCACCCTACTTCGAAGGCATGAAGAAGGAACCGGAGCCGACCACCGACATCATCGATGCGCGCATCCTGGCTCTGTTCGGCGACAAGATCACTACCGACCACATCTCGCCTGCCGGTTCGATCAAGCTCACCTCACCCGCGGGCAAGTATCTGTCGGAGCACCAGGTGCGCCCGGCCGACTTCAACCAGTACGGCACGCGCCGCGGCAACCACGAAGTGATGATGCGCGGCACCTTTGCCAATATCCGCATCAAGAACTTCATGATGCAGGGTGCTGACGGCAACGTGCCGGAAGGCGGCATGACCAAGCACTGGCCCGATGGCGAAGCCATGTCGATCTACGACGCCGCGATGAAGTATCAGGCCGAACAAGTGCCGCTGGTCGTGTTCGGCGGTGCCGAATACGGCAACGGTTCGTCGCGCGACTGGGCTGCGAAGGGCACCCGTTTGCTCGGCGTTCGCGCCGTGATTACCGAAAGCTTCGAACGTATTCATCGATCCAATCTGGTCGGCATGGGCATTCTGCCGCTAACCTTCGAGAACGGCTCATCGTGGAAGAAACTCGGCCTCAAGGGCGACGAGAAGGTCACGATCCGCGGCCTGACCGGCGACATCAAGCCGCGCCAGCAGATGGTGGCGGAAATCGTGTCGGCCGATGGCTCACTCCACAAGGAGACGCTGCTCTGCCGCATCGATACGCTGGACGAGCTCGAATATTACCGCAATGGCGGCATCCTGCATTACGTGCTGCGTCAGCTTGCAGCCTGACGCCCATACGTGGTGTGACGTAGTGCCTCACCGCGAAGTGAGTGGCTAGTGAACAGAAGGCGGCCTATGAAGGGCCGCCTTCTGGCGTTTGAGGGCATGAACGTGTTAGCGACACCAATGTGTGACACCGTCTGTTATGTGTCTCACCTCGAGCGTGGCAAAACCTCATGAAATCCTTTGGCGGCATATCGCAGTGGACCGGCGCGCTCAGCGTGTGCGCCGCCATTGCAGCAAGCGGTAGCGCGCTGGCCCAGCCTAGGGCCGTGGTGGAGCTGTTTACCTCGCAAGGTTGCTCGTCCTGCCCGCCTGCAGACAAGATCATCGGCGACCTCGCCAAAGACCCGTCCGTGATCGCATTGAGCATGCCGATCGACTACTGGGACTACCTGGGCTGGAAGGACACGCTGGCCGACTCGCGTTTCAGCGCGCGGCAGAAGGCCTATTCACAGATGCGCGGTGATCGCGACGTCTACACGCCGCAAGTCGTCGTCAACGGCGCCACTCAGGTGATCGGCAGCGATGCCGATCGTATCCAGGGCGCGATCAGCGAAACCAAGAAAGGCACCGTGATGACGGTGCCGGTGTCGATGTCGGTTTCCGGCAAACACGTCAACGTGTCCGTTGCCGCATCGAGCAATGCGCCGGATACGGCGCATGGCGAAGTCTGGATCTGTTCCGTGTCGAAGGCAGTGCCGATCACGGTCGGGCGCGGCGAGAATCGCGGCAAGCAACTGACCTACTACAATGTCGTCCGGAACTGGCTGAAGGTCGGTGACTGGACCGGCAACGCCGCCAACTGGACGCTGCCGCTGGAGAACATCTCCAGGGATGGTGTCGATGCCGCCGTCGTTTATGTGCAAGACGGCACGCGCGACAAGCCCGGCGCGATGCGCGGCGCGGCCTATACGTCGCTACAGTAAGTCTTCAGATTGATAACTTCGGTAGCTGCTGCGCTTACGCGTGGCATGCCCGCACCATTGTGAGCCCTCGGCGAAGACTGGATTGCTTCGTCGCTTCGCCTATCGCAATGACGCTTGATGGTCTCGCAAAAGCATCCACCAAAAAGAAAAGGACCAACTTGCGTTGGCCCAGTGGGGATTAACTTCCTGCGCAGGGTCCGATCCCAACGACCGCGGGGGGCTGGGGGCTGAGGAATCCGAGACCGGAAGAACCGGACCCGACGCAGTATCTTCTTGTCGCAATCCAGAAGGGCGCCCAATGGGCCAAAATTTGGCGGCAATAAGATTCACCTGACGTTCCCGTGACGGGAAATTTCTACCATCAGCCCTGCGGATCGGCCCTTGCAGAGGACCGCGGTCGGCGCGATCATGTCGGCGATATGACAGGAGGCGCTGCATGAACGTGATTCCGGGAGATACTGAGCCCACCGAGAATCGCGCGGCGACGGGCTCCGCCGCCGCCGCGCCCGTCGTCAGCTTCAACCGCCTTGAGCTCAGCCGCATCCTCAATCTGTACGGCCGTATGGTCTCCGACGGTGAGTGGCGCGATTACGCCATCGACTTTCTGCGCGACCGCGCGGTGTTCTCGGTGTTCCGCCGCTCGTCGGAAGTGCCGCTCTATCGCATCGAGAAAGATCCGCGACTGGCGCGCAAGCAGGGCATGTATAGCGTGATTTCGGCCAGCGGCATGATTCTGCGCCGCGGCCAAGAACTCGACCGCGTGCTCCTGGTGATCGATCGCAAGCTGGCGGTGGTGTAATCGATTCGCAGAGCGTCAGGGCAGCGTGCGGGCGCCGTCGCCAAGTGCGAGCTGCATCGAAACGGTGTCAAGCCAGCGATCGAACTTGAACCCGACATCGGTATGCACCCCAACCATCTGAAATCCGGCATTGCGATGAACCGCGATGGAGCCGGCATTCGCGCTGTCACCGATCACGGCGACCATCTGGCGGTAGCCGCGGCTCTCGCATTCGGCGATCAACCGCGCGAGAAGTTTGCCGCCAACGCCTCGCCGTTGGGCTTTCGGATCGAGATAAATCGAATTCTCGACGGTAAAGCGATAGGCCGGTCGCGGGCGATGCGCGCTGGCATAGGCATAGCCGACAACCCGGCCTTCCAGCACAGCCGCGAGATACGGATAGCCCCCGCTCACCATCCCCTCGAAACGCCGCGTCATCTCGGCCAAATCTGGCGGGATCAGTTCGAACGTGGCCGTGCCGAACTGCACCGCCTCGGCATAGATCGCGGTGATCGCGGGCAGATCTGCCGCCGTGGCGGGCCTGATTTCAATATCGGACATGGCGCTGAGACTATTTTTGCTCCACCCAAAAGAAAAGCCCCGGCCTTTCGGCCGGGGCTAAGATCTTCTCTATGCTCTGAGCTTATTCGCGCTGTCCGAGCAGCTGCAGCAGCAGCGTGAACAGGTTGATGAAGTTCAAGTAGAGCGACAGGGCACCGGTGATCGCCGCGCGCTCGGCGATATCGCCGCCCTGCGAGGCGTAACCGTAGATGTAGTCGTTCTTCAACCGCTGGGTATCGTAGGCAGTGAGGCCCGCGAAGATCAGCACACCGACGACCGACACGATGAACTGCAGCATCGACGAAGCGACGAAGATGTTCACGACGCTCGCGATGATGATGCCGAACAGGCCCATCAGCAGGAACGAGCCCATGCCCGTCATGTCACGCTTGGTAGTGTAGCCGTAAAGGCTCAGCGCACCGAACGAGGCAGCGGTGATGAAGAACACCCGCACGATCGATGTGTGCGTGTACACCAGGAAGATCGACGACAGCGAGATGCCCATCAGAGCCGCGAAGGCCCAGAACAGCAACTGCGCAGTAGCCGGCTTCAGCCGGTTGATGCCGAACGAGATGGCGAACACCATGACCAGAGGCGCCAGGATGAACACCCACTTCAGCGGGCTCACGAACATCGCATAGCCGAACGGCGTCAGGTAGGAGCTACCGATCCGGGCAGCAGCGCCCGACGGATCGGTCGTGACAGCCGCCATGTACACGCCGAGAGCAGCGAGGCCGGTGATGGCCAGACCGATCGTCATGTAGTTGTAGATGCGCAGCATGTAGGAGCGCAGTCCGGCGTCTACGGCAGCGGCATCGCGCGCGCCGGCCCGGCCGAAGGGGGAAGCATAGTTACGGTCTAGATCCGACATGGTCGAAACCTCGATGTTGTCCGGCTGATCGCAAAGGGTTCGCGTCGCCGGTTCGAATTATATCCCAGATATCTGCGCTTCCTGACACTAAACTCGATTTCATAAAAAATCGATGTCATCTGCGCTCGATGTCTGACCCATAGGGTATGTGGTAAACTAACACATTCGCTGCAAGCTTCCACGCGTGGCGGAATGTCGCTCCGATTTACATTCAGACATCCTGGTAAACTTTCAGCCTGACGCAAGCTTGGCGATTTCTCAGTCATTTTGCACGAATCAGCCCGCGCAAAGGCTGCTTCGTGTCAAAACAGGTCACAAATTCCGTAACACGGTGGCAGGCTTCTGGTTCAAGGCTACCAACGTACCCACCAGGCCCAGGCCCACTGTGACAATTAGCGCCGCCAGCACGACGCCAGCCGCGCTGCCAGCCTGCCAGACGAAGCTCAGCGTCATCAGGCGCGTGACGATCAGCCACGCCGCCACCGAGCCGGCAATGACCCCAAACACCGCTGTGGCCAGGCCGATCATCAGATATTCGAGTGCATAGGCACCCAGAAGCCGCGCACGCGTGGCGCCGAGGGTCTTGAGGATCACGGCGTCATAGACGCGATGCCGGTGACCGGCGGCCAGCGCGCCACCGAGCACCAGGATCGCCGAGAGCAGCGTCACCGCGCTGGTACCGCGGATCGCCAGCACGAGATTTGTGACAACCGATCCCACAGTGTCGAGCGCTTCCCGGACCCGGACGGTGGTGATCATCGGAAATGCGTCGGCCACCGCCTTGACCAGACCGGCGTCCTGGGACGGATCGGACTTCGGTTCGGTCAGCGTGGCAATATGGGTATGCGGCGCACCGCGGAAGGTATTGGGCGAGAACACCAGCACGAAATTGATGCCGAGGCTCTGCCAGTCGACGGACCGCATATTGCCTATCCTGGCGGTGATATCGCGGCCGAGCACGTTGACGGTAACCTCGTCGCCGAGTTTGAGCGCGAGCCCGTCGGCCAACTTCTTCTCGAACGACACCAGTGGCGGCCCGCTATAGTCGGGTGCCCACCATTCGCCCTCGACCAGCTTGGAGCCGCGCGGAACCTCGTTGGTGTAACTGAGGCCGCGGTCGCTCTGCAGTACCCATTCGGCATCGGATGACGGCTTGAGGTCTTCTGCCTTGACGCCGCGCGCGGCGACGATCCGGCCGCGCAGCATCGGCACATCCTCGACGGTCGACTGCGGCTGCTTCTCCCTGAGAAACGCGCTGAAGCGGTCGGCATCGGTTGAGGGAATGTCGATGAAATAGAACGACGGCGCCTTCTCCGGCAGCGCCGCCATGAACTGCCGGCGCAGATTGCCGTCGATCTGGGTGACGGTCACCAGCACCGTCAGGCCAAGTCCGAGCGACATCACCACCGACGGCGTCAGCGCGCCCGGCCGGTAGATATTGGCAATAGCCAGCCGCAGCATGGTCATGCTCGGCCGCGGTAATTTGCGCGCAAAAGCCATCAATGCGCCCGCGATACCGCGCAGCAAGGCGAACACGACCATCGACGACACCACGAATACGGCAGCGACGCGTTTGTCGTAAGCGAGCCCGACCACCACCGCGATCAGTAGCCCGACCACGAGTGCCATCCAGAGCATGTAGCGCAGCTTCGGCCGGTGCAATTCCGTCAATGCCGCATCACGAAACAGCGCCGCGACCGGGACATCATGCACCCGGGCCAAGGGCCACAGCCCAAAAGCCAGCGCCGTCAGGAGCCCGTACAGCAACGACAGCGCCAGCTCGCCGAGATGAAGCGCCGGCACCACCGGCAGCGGCAGCAGCTTGCCAAACAGGCCGACAATGGCAAACGGCAGGGATGCACCGACCACCATGCCGATCAGCGAGCCGATCACCGCCAGCACCAGTACCTGGGTGAGATAGATCGCGAATACGTCGCGGCCGGTCGCGCCAAGCGCTTTCAACGACGCGATGACATCGCGGCGGCGATCGATATGGCTCTTCACGGCATTGGCGACGCCGACGCCGCCGACCAGCAGGGACGCGAGGCCGACCAACGTCAGGAACTGGGTGAATCGCGTGATGGTGCGCTCAAGCTGCGGCGACGCGTTGTCGCGCGAACGGATCTCCCAGCCGGCTTGCGGCAATTGGGCACGCGCATCGTCGGCCAGCGCCTTGGCAGCGCGATCGCCGGAAACGGTGTCCGGCAGGCGAACACGATAGATCCAGCGCACCAGACTGCCGGGCTGCAGAAGCCGAGTGGCGCGCAGAGCGTCTTCACTGGTGAGGAAGCGCGGCGCGAAACCGACACCGCCGGCGAGCTTGTCGGGCTCCGCTGAAATTTCGCTGCGAAGCTCGAACGTCGCATTACCGACCGTGAGGCGGTCACCAACCTTGAGGCCTAGCCGGGCCATCAATGTCGTATCCGTCGCGGCGCCATAGGCCCCGTCATGTTCGGCGAGCAGATCGCTCATCGGCATGTCCGGCGCCAAGGTCGCCTTGCCGAGCAAGGGATAGCTGCCATCGACGGCCTTGATCTCAACAAGCGCAAGATTGCCGTCCGGCGCGCGCGCCATGCCGCGCAGCGTTGCGGCAACCGACACTGCACCGCGTGCGCGCAAGAAGGCGAGTTCTTCCGGCTTGGCCTCACGCTGCATCAGCGAGAATGCCACATCGCCGCCGAGCAGCGTACGGCCTTCGCGCGCCACGCCCTCGCCGAGACTTGCCGCGACCGAGCCAACGCCTGCGATGGCCATGACGCCCAGCGCGATGCAGGCGATGAAAACGTAAAAGCCGCGCAGGCCGCTGCGCATCTCGCGGAAAGCGTAACGCAACGCCAGCGACGGGCCTCGGCTGTTAGGAATGGTCTCGGTGATGGTGGTCATCGGATCAGGCCGTCTCGACCCAGTTGCGCTCGGTGGCGGGCCCATCGATCCGGCCGGAACGTAATCGCACCACGCGGTCGCAGCGATGCGCCAACGTATTGTCGTGGGTCACCAGCACCAGCGTCATGCCGCGCTGGGCGTGCTGCGCGAACAGCAGATCAACTATCTGGCCGCCGGTGGATTCGTCGAGATTGCCGGTCGGCTCGTCGGCGACCAGGATCGCGGGATCTGGCGCCAATGCGCGCGCCAGCGCGACGCGCTGCTGCTCGCCACCGGAAAGCTGGGTCGGATAGTGATGCAGACGGGCGCCGAGACCGACCGCTTCCAGCTCGCGCGCCGCACGGCCGGCTGGGTCGGGATGACCTGCCAGCTCCAGCGGTACCGCGACATTCTCCAGCGCCGTCATGGTCGGGATCAGGTGAAAGGACTGGAAGACGATACCGACATGACGGCCACGAAACCGCGCCAATCCGTCCTCATCGAGATCATTGAAAGAGGTGCCATTGACCACCACCTGACCGGAGTCAGGACGCTCCAGCCCCGCCATCACCATCAGCAGCGTGGACTTGCCGGAGCCCGACGGGCCAATCAGCCCGATCGCTTCACCCGATCCGACGCGCAGGCTGATATCCTTGAGGATATGCACGCGCGCGGCGCCGGTGCCGAGCGAGAGGTTGATGTTCGAGATTGAAATGGTGTCCGGCGAAACGCCGGCCGATGATGAGGCTTCAATGAAAGTATCCATGCGAGCTTCATATGGCACTTCGTTTGCGGCGGTCGAGGGGCTGCTGCGCACGTTTATGTGGCTGGTCGTCGCCGGGCTGACGGTCGCACTTCCGATCCCCACCGCCACGGCGCAGACGGCCGCCACCGGCACGGCCAAGCCCGTCAAACTGGTCGTGCTGGGGGACTCCCTGAGTGCAGGTTATGGCCTGCCGGCGGCAGCCGCGTTTCCGGTCCGGCTACAAAAGGCCCTGAAGGACAAGGGGATAGAGGTCGAGATGATCAATGCCGGTGTATCCGGGGATACCACCTCGGGCGGCCTCGGGCGGCTCGACTGGTCGGTGCCCGAGGGGACGCAGGGCGTGATCGTCGAACTCGGCGCCAACGACGCGCTGCGCGGCACCGATCCGAAGGTCCCGCGTGCGGCACTCACCGAGATTCTGACGCGGCTGAAGGCCCGCAACATCGCCGTGCTTCTCTGCGGCATGGTGGCACCGCCGAACTACGGCGCCGACTATGCGGAAAAGTTCAATTCGATCTATCCGGATCTCGCCAAGCAATTTGGCGTGCCGCTCTATTCGTTCTTTCTCGAAGGCGTCGCCGGTGACAGTAAGCTCAACCAGGCCGACGCGATGCATCCGACAGCGGATGGGGTCGACATCGTCGTGAAAAACATCCTGCCCAGCGTCGAGGCATTTGTCGGCACGATCGCTGGGCAACGCAGTTGAGAAACAGGCAGCCTCAACCTTAATGACGGTTTTTCACGGAACCTTCATGCACCGAGCGCGGCATCTGCTTCGCAGAGTCACAGAAGTCGGGTAAAAAAAGACATCGGTGATTCGTCACCGGCTCGTTTGTTCGGGCATGATTTTCGCCGAGGGGTGCGGGCGTGCATAAGCACACCGTAGTCAGCACCTTTCGGCGAAAATCGCGCCCCGGCAAAGAGGAGCTGACTATGCCGCGTTTGTTCGCCGGACTGGAGATACCAGCCGAGATCGGCCAGACATTGGCCAATTTGCGTGGCGGCCTGCCAGGCGCACGCTGGATCGATCCCGAAAATTATCATGTCACGCTTCGCTTCATCGGCGACATCGACGGCGTTTCCGCCAACGAAATCGCCGATCTGATGTCGCGCGTGGAACGTAGGCCCTTCGAGGTCGCGGTGCGTGGCCTTTCGAGCTTCGGCGGCAAGAAACCCCGCGCTGTCGTCGCTGCGGTCGAGCCGAGCCGTCCGCTGCTTGAACTGCAATCCGAACTGGAACGGCTGGTGCGCCGCTGCGGGCTCGAGCCCGAGGGCCGCAAATTCACGCCGCATGTCACGCTGGCCCGACTGCGCGATTCCTGCGACCGCGACGTCGCCGACTATCTTTCGGTGCGCGGCTACTTCCCGACGAAGATCTTCACCGCCTCGCGCTTCGTGCTGTTCTCCTCGCGGGCATCCACGGGCGGCGGCCCTTATCTGGTCGAGGATTCCTACGCGCTCTGCGCATGAGCGCATATCCGCTTCGACCAATTCGCATCTTGCATTTTCCGGGCGCATGGGGCCGTTAGGGCCCATGTCGTCCAGCCCTCCTCAATCCTTCCGCGAACAATATCAAGCCCTCGTTGCCTCCGGCGCCATCGAGGCTGACCCGGCGCAGGCCGGCGCCGTCGAGGCCATCGCGGCGCTCGATGGTGCGCTGGCCACCTATAAGCCACCGCGCAAGCAGGGCTTCTTCGGACGCCTGTTCGGTGACAAGGATATGCAACCGCCGCGCGGTCTCTACGTCCATGGCGAGGTCGGCCGCGGCAAGACCATGCTGATGGACCTGTTCTTCGAAGCCAGCGCGGTCACGCACAAGCGTCGCGCTCATTTCCATGAGTTCATGGCCGACACCCATGAGCGCATCTATAATTTTCGCCAGAAAATCGCGAGCGGCGAGCTCCCCGACGGCGATGTCATCGCGCTGACGGCGAATTCGATCTTCGACGAAGCCTGGCTCCTCTGCTTCGACGAATTTCACGTCACCGATATCGCCGATGCGATGATCCTCGGCCGACTATTCGCATGGCTGTTCGAACTCGGCACCGTCGTCTTCGCGACGTCCAACGTCGAACCCGTCAATCTCTACAAAGGCGGCCTCAACCGCGCGCTGTTTCTGCCGTTCATCAAACAGATCGAAGATCATATGGAAGTGCGCAAGCTGGATTCGCGCACCGACTATCGATTGGAAAAACTGGCCGGCGTAAAGAGCTGGCTGGTGCCGGACGATGATGCAGCAAAGGCTGCGCTCGACAAGGCTTGGGCAAAGCTCACGGGCGGCGCACCCGCAAAGTCGCGTGATATCTCGATCAAGGGCCGCACGCTGCGTGTTCCCCTGGAAGCGCAGGGCGTGGCCCGGTTTTCATTTGGCGACCTCTGCGAGAAGCCGCTTGGCGCGTCAGACTATCTGAAACTGGCGCACGACTATCACACGCTGTTCATCGAACATATTCCGATGATGGACTACGGCGACCGCAACGCCGCCAAGCGCTTCATCGCGCTGATCGACACGCTCTATGACAATGCTGTGAAGCTGATGGCCTCAGCCGCCGGCGAGCCGCACGCGCTGTATCAGGCCAGCGAAGGTTTCGAGGCAATGGAATTCGCGCGGACCGCGTCGCGGCTGTTCGAGATGGGTTCAGAAACGTATCTGGCCCTGCCCCACGGCCGCAGCGATTCTACGGCTTCAGGCGCCACCACGGGCTTGGTCGAAACCTGACGCGCGATTGGATCGATATCAAAGCGGAATCGGTACTTTCGCGAGCGATTCCAATTTCCAGTTCGCTCATAATAATTTGCATTGCAGGCCAGCGCTCGACAATTGGGCAGGCCCCGACTTGAACGGTGTCCGCGAAAGGGATAACCAGCCTGTCAGCATTTCCTGCTCCCTCCCTACCCCTTCGGGCTTAAAGGATAGATTTCCCATGGCGCGTAACAAAATCGCATTGATTGGTTCTGGTCAGATCGGCGGAACACTTGCTCACCTCGTCGGCCTGAAAGAACTCGGCGACGTCGTGATGTTCGACATTGCGGAAGGTGTGCCGCAGGGCAAATCGCTCGATCTCGCGCAATCGTCGCCGGTTGACGGCTTCGACGCCAAGCTGACCGGCGCCAACTCCTATGAGGCGATCGAAGGTTCGGACGTCATCATCGTCACCGCCGGCGTGCCGCGCAAGCCGGGCATGAGCCGCGACGACTTGCTCTCGATCAATCTCAAGGTGATGGAGCAGGTTGGCGCAGGCATCAAGAAGTACGCCCCGAACGCCTTCGTCATCTGCATCACCAACCCGCTCGACGCGATGGTCTGGGCGCTGCAGAAGGCCTGCGGCCTGCCGGCAAACAAGGTCGTCGGCATGGCGGGCGTGCTGGACTCGGCGCGCTTTCGCTACTTCCTGGCCGATGAATTCAATGTGTCGGTCGAAGACGTCACCGCTTTCGTGCTCGGTGGCCACGGCGACACCATGGTTCCGCTGGTCAAGTATTCGACCGTTGCCGGCATCCCGCTGCCTGACCTCGTGAAGATGGGCTGGACCTCGCAGGCTCGCATCGACGAAATCGTCGACCGTACCCGTAACGGCGGCGCCGAGATCGTCAACCTGCTGAAGACCGGTTCGGCCTTCTACGCTCCGGCGGCTTCGGCCATCGCGATGGCCGAGAGCTACCTCAAGGACAAGAAGCGCGTCCTGCCCTGCGCCGTGCACCTGAACGGTGAATACGGCGTCAAGGACATGTATGTCGGCGTTCCCGTCGTGATCGGCGCCAAGGGTGTCGAGCGCATCGTCGAGATCGAACTCGCCGGCAAGGACAAGGAAGGCTTCGATAAGTCGGTGGCTTCGGTGGTCGGCCTGATGGACGCCTGCAAGAAGATCGCACCCGATCTGCTCGGCTAAGATCAAGCTCACTTCACCGGCACCCTAGGGGTGCCGGTTTTGCATTTGACGACATTGGCAAACACTGCAACGAACCCCTCAGCCAATTCGTCCGTCACGCGGAATTATCGTCGACTTTGACATGCAGCATGCTTGGTATACGGTATGCCAGTTCAAAGAAAACGACGTGAATTCCAAGTTCACCAACCGGGGTTCGGGAGCGACTTATGAATATCCATGAATATCAGGCGAAGGCCGTGCTGAAGGAGTTCGGCGTGCCCGTTTCTAAAGGCGTGCCCATCCTCAAGGCCGAGGAAGCGGAGGCTGCCGCCAAACAACTCGGCGGTCCGTTGTGGGTGGTGAAGAGCCAGATCCACGCCGGCGGCCGCGGCAAGGGCAAGTTCAAGGAAGCATCGGCCGGCGACAAGGGCGGCGTCCGCCTCGCCAAGTCGATCGACGAGACCAAGCAGTTCGTCAAGGAAATGCTCGGCGCAACCCTCGTGACCGAACAGACCGGCCCGGCCGGCAAGCAGGTCAACCGGATCTATCTGGAAGACGGCTCGGACATCGAGAAGGAATTCTACCTCTCGCTGCTCGTCGACCGTGAAACCTCACGCGTGGCTTTCGTGGTTTCCACCGAAGGCGGCATGAACATCGAGGAAGTCGCGCACAACACCCCGGACAAGATCGTGACCTTCTCGGTCGATCCGGCCACCGGCGTGATGGGCCACCACGGCCGCACCGTTGCGCAGGCGCTGGGCCTCAAGGGCGATCTCGCCAAGCAGGCCGAGAAGCTGGTGTCGCAGCTCTACACCGCGTTCATCGCCAAGGACATGGACATGCTGGAGATCAATCCGCTGATCATCTCCAAGCAGGGCGAGCTCAAGTGCCTCGATGCCAAGATGTCGTTCGACTCGAACGCGCTGTATCGTCACCCGGAAATCGTCGCGCTGCGCGACACGACCGAAGAAGACGCCAAGGAAATCGAGGCGTCGAAATATGACCTCGCTTACATCGCGCTCGACGGCACCATCGGCTGCATGGTCAACGGCGCCGGCCTCGCAATGGCTACGCTCGACATCATCAAGCTCTATGGCGAAAGCCCGGCCAACTTCCTCGACGTCGGTGGCGGCGCTTCCGAGGAGAAGGTGACCGCAGCGTTCAAGATCATCACTGCCGATCCGAACGTGAAGGGCATCCTGGTCAACATCTTCGGTGGCATTATGAAGTGCGATGTCATCGCTGCCGGCGTGGTTGCCGCAGTGAAGGCTGTCGGCCTCCAGGTGCCACTGGTTGTCCGCCTCGAAGGTACCAATGTCGAGGAAGGCAAGAAGATCATCCGTGAATCCGGTCTCAACGTTCTGCCCGCCGACGATCTCGACGACGCCGCTCAGAAGATCGTCAACGCCGTGAAGGGAAAGTAAGCCGATGTCCGTCCTGATCGACAAGAACACCAAGGTCATCTGCCAGGGCTTTACCGGCAAGAACGGCACCTTCCACTCCGAACAGGCGATTGCCTACGGCACCAAGATGGTCGGCGGCACCTCGCCGGGCAAAGGTGGCTCGACGCATATCGGCCTGCCGGTGTTCGACACCGTGGCTGAAGCCCGCGACAAGACCGGCGCCGATGCGTCGGTGATCTATGTGCCGCCGCCGGGCGCAGCAGACGCGATCTGCGAAGCCATCGACGCGGAGATTCCGCTGATCGTCTGCATCACCGAAGGCATTCCGGTGCTCGACATGGTGCGCGTGAAGCGCTCGCTGTCGGGCTCCAAGTCGCGCCTGATCGGGCCGAACTGCCCGGGCGTCGTCACCGCCGGTGAATCGAAGATCGGCATCATGCCGGCCAACATCTTCAAGCCCGGCAGCGTCGGCATCCTGTCGCGCTCCGGCACACTGACCTATGAAGCCGTGTTCCAGACCACCCAGGCCGGCCTCGGCCAGAGCTCGGCAGTCGGCATCGGCGGCGACCCGGTCAAGGGCACCGAGTTCATCGACGTGCTCGAGATGTTCCTGGCCGACCCCAAGACCACCTCGATCATCATGATCGGCGAAATCGGCGGCGCGGCAGAAGAAGACGCGGCACAATTCATCCGCGACGAAGCCAAGCGCGGCCGCAAGAAGCCGATGGTCGGCTTCATCGGCGGCGTCACCGCCCCTCCCGGCCGCCGCATGGGCCATGCCGGCGCCATCGTCTCGGGCGGCAAGGGCGATGCCCAGTCGAAGATCGCAGCCATGGAAGCCGCCGGCATCCGCGTCTCGCCGTCACCGGCCCGCCTCGGCACCACGCTGGTGGATGTGCTGAAGGGCTAAGCTGAGCTCAAAAGCGCTGAGAATAAGAAAGGCCCGCTCGTGAGAGCGGGCCTTTTGTTTTGACACTCTGACTGGATCGCCCGGTCAAAGCGCGCAATTGCGCGCCAGGCCGGGCGACGACACTGGAGTTCTACGCCGCCTGCGCCTGCTTCTCGCCAACCAGCGGCAAACCTTCCTCGATTGGATACTTCGTATCGCGGCTCCATTCGTTCCACGAACCAAAATACATCCGGACATCAGCCACGCCGGCGTTCTTTAGCGCGAGAAACGTGTTCGACGCGCGTGCGCCCTTGAAGCAGTAAAGATAGACAGTGGTCGACGGCGTGATCCCGACAGTGGCGCATTCGGCAAGGATCTCGTTCTTCGACTTGAAGCGCGGACCGTCTGATGTCGGTTTCATCATGCGGTACCACTCGATCCAGACGGCGCCGGGAATGCGGCCCATGCGCGGGCAGAAGTCCTTGCCATAGGGCGACGAACTCTCGCCGATCCACTCGTCGACATCGCGCACGTCGAGAATGGCGATCGACGGATTGCCGAGCGCGCCCTGCATGGTGCCCGCGTCGATCAGGATCGAACCGGCTTCCGGCTTGATGGCGAAGGATGCTGCTGTCGGCGTCGGAACATCCGTGGTGGTCGGCAGGCCCTTCATGGTCCAGGCTTCAAAGCCGCCATGCAGAACCTTGATCTTGGGATAGCCGAGAAACTCCAGCAGGAAGTAGCCGCGGCAGGACTGGCCGAATCCCGAATTCATCGACTGTTCGTAGATCACCGCAGTCTCGCTGCCGGACAGGCCGGCACCGCCGAAGGCGGCAGCGAACTTCTTCTTCAGCTCGTCCATGCCTTCGGGCGTCGAGGTAGCGAGGAACGTAAAGATCTCATGGAGATTGACGGCGCCGGGGATATGCCCGGCCGCATAGGCGTCGGGATTGCGCGTGTCGATGATGACACAAGATTCTGACTTCATGAACGTGACGAGGTCGTCTGCGGAAATGAGAACTTCAGCCATTGAAAGCCTCCACTGTGTTGAACCGTCGTTGTTGAGTCGTTTGTGCTGGATCGCCTGTCGTTTCGCCGTGACTTAAGTCAATTCGCTTTCCGTTCGCGTGATCGGGATCATTTGCATGATCGGGATCACGCCCCGCCCTGGTCTCCCTGATATTCGCGCGCATTGTCTGCGAGCATTTTTCTGAGCTGCTTGGTGGCGGGGGTGACGATCGCCACGAAATAGGCTTCGCGCAGCCGGCGCTGGGCGCGGTGCGATTTGAGATAGCCGCGCGCGCCACAATGCAGCATCGCTGCATGGGCTGCGGCGACGGCGGCGTCGCCGGCGCGCAGACGCAGTTCGACGACGCTGCGCCAATAGGCATTGCTCGTGTCAAAGGGTGTGGCGGCGAGCATCATCGTCTCGGCCTCCATTTTCGCGAGAAGCCCGGCGAAATCCTCGGGCTGCTGCGGCAGGAAGCAATTGACGTGGGCGAGCGACAGCTTGACGCTATGCATGATAGCAACGCAATCGCGCACCAGCCCGAGGCCCATGCCCATCTGCATTAGGATGAACCCGGCGCGAATTCTCTTCACGAAAGGCATCGCCGGCGCCGCGAGCACCTGATCGTCTGGAATGAAGACGTCGCGAAATTGCACGGCGTAGGTGCCGGTGCCATCCATCGCGAGGAACGGCTTGCACGGCGTCAGCGAGAGATTCTCGTCGGCGCAGTCGGCGAGGAACATCACCTTCTCGCCGGAGCCGTCATCGAGTTCAAAGATGGTGCCGAACATATGGTCGGGGCCAAGATTCGATACCCATGGCAGAGCACCGCGCACGATGTAACCGCCGTTGGTGCGGCGACCTTTCAGCTTGAGCTTCTCGATGCCAAAGAAGCTCTTCATCGGATTGGACAGGCCGGTGCCGCCGAGCAGCTTGCCGCTCGCGGCATCGCTCAGATACTTCGCCTTCAGTGCGGCGTTGTCGGAGTTGAGGATATACCAAACCAGCGTGTTCTGGCACCACGCCATGAAGGCCGTGGAGCCGCAGGTCTCGCCGATGGTGGTGATGCCCGCGATCGTCTCGCCGAGATCCGCGTGTGCCGACCAGGCACCAACATCGCCGAGATGACGTAGCGCCCGATCTGGATAGATTGTGCCTTCATCGATCTCCAAAACTATTGGTGAAAGATTGGTGCGCGCGACGACAGCTATTCGTTCAACGAGCGACGGTGTGTCGCCGGCCCCTTCAATATCGTCAGATTTCCGCAACACTGCCGTCGTGGTCATGTCGATCTCCGTCACGCACAAGGAAGAGAGACTGCGGCCGCATCGCTGCGGCCGCGCTAACTCACATTCAGGCAGAGACTTCGAGATTGACCGGGCGCGTAAACGTGTTGGCGACGGGCGACCACTTCTTGACGTGGGTGATCAGCGCATCGATCTCGGCCTGGGGAACGCCTTCGCATTCCATGTCGACCTTGATGCGCACATCGGTAAAACCGACCGGCTTCTCGCTGATATCGCCGGTGCCCCAGACAGCTGTGATATTGAGATCGCCTTCGAGCTGCAGTTCGAGTTTGTTGACGGTCCAGCCACGATGCACGGCATTTGCGTGCAGGCCGACGGCGATGCAGGAGCCAAGCGCCGCCAATGACGCCTCTGACGGATTCGGCGCGGTGTCGTCACCGAGCAGGGCCGGCGGCTCATCGACGATATAGGGCGGCAGATTGCGGATGTAGTTGGCGTGGCGGAACTTGCCCTCGGCCACCGTCTTGCACTTCAGCGTCTTGATGACATTGGGATTGGCTTTGCCGTTGGCGATCAGCTGTTCGAGGCCGCCTTTGTCGATCGGCGCGAGGCAGCCGGTCAGGGCGGTTTTGGCGGCAACAGCAGTCATTGGTTTTCTCCCTTGGAAAGATGCAAAGATACAGAACGTTCTGTATCTTTGCAGAAACCGTGCCAGCGTCGACCGATGCGAAAATCGTCGTGGGATCAGCGAGTTGCGCAATTGACGCGAAATAGGGCAGAGACTGGACTGCCGCTTAGCGCGGCAAACGCGTATTTACCCGCTCGAATATTGGTCAGGAACCGATGATCGCTTGCGCCGCGCGCGCGCCATGACATATGACAGGGCATGACTGATGCGATGCCGCAGGCTGTCGAAAGCAATGTTCCGCAGGTAACGCCGCGGGAGCGGCTGATGGACGCGGCAACAAGGCTGTTCTGCAAGAATGGCATCAATGCCACCGGCATCGACGCCATCGTCAGTGAGGCTGGCACGGCCAAAACCACGCTCTACAAGAACTTCAAATCGAAGGACGATCTCGTCGACGCCGTGCTCAAGGCGGAAAGCGAGGCCTGGCGCGGCTGGTTCATTGCAGCCGTGGAACGCGCCAAAACCCCGCGTGAAAAGCTAGATTCGATCTTCCCCGCGCTGAAGAGCTGGTTTGCCGAAGAGACCTATTATGGCTGTGTTTTCATCAATGCAGTCGGCGAGCACTCCAAGGACGAGACCCGGCTGCGCGACATCACGATCCGGCACAAATCGTTCGTTCTCAAGCACATCTCCGGACTGGCTGAGGCCGCCGGCGCCAAGAAGCCGGACTTTCTCGCGCACCAGATCGGCCTCTTGATGGACGGCGCCATTGTCGCCGCCATGGTGACCCGCGATCCGACTGTCGCGGACGCCGCCGGTATGGCCGCCAATGCCCTGCTCGACGAGGCCTGCGGACCGCCCAAAATCCGCCGCACCCGGCGCGCCGGACTGCAGGGCGGCGCTGCCGCTTTGGCTAAGGAAGACCTCAGTGTCGTCGACTGAAATCAGCGGACAAAATCTCGCGCACAAAGAATTGACGAAATATTCAGTTCTTCGTGCTTTTCAGGGCGCACATTCGGATTAAATAGGGTAGAAGCTCGCTCGACTTTAGGATGGTCCGGCAACCGGATCAGCCCACGTTAAAATTTCCGCGCGATACCAAATCAGGACGCCATCATGTCTCGCCAGGACGCGAACGCCGCCTTTGCACTCTCCTCATTTCTGCAAGGCGCAAACGCCACTTACATCGACGAACTCTATGCCCGTTACGAAAAGGACCCCTCCTCGGTCGATACCGAGTGGCAGGAGTTCTTCAAGAGCCTGAAGGACTCGCCCGCCGACGTTCAGAAGAACGCCGAAGGCCCGTCCTGGGAGAAGGCCAACTGGCCGCTGACGCCCAAGGACGACCTGACCTCCGCCATGGACGGCAACTGGGCCCAGGTAGAGAAGGTGATGGGTGCCAAGCTCGCCGCCAAGACCGCGCAGCCCGGTGCTGCCGCCCCGACCGGCGACATCAATCAGGCGACCCGCGATTCGGTGCGCGCCTTGATGCTGATCCGCGCCTTCCGCATGCGCGGCCATTTCCACGCCAATCTCGATCCGCTGGGCATCGAAGGCCAGAAGGATCACGAGGAACTCGATCCGCGCTCCTACGGCTTCACCGATGCCGACTACGACCGCAAGATCTTCCTCGATAACGTCATCGGCCTCGAATACGGCACGCTTCGTGAGATCGTTGCGATCCTGCAGCGCACCTACTGCCAGACCCTCGGCGTCGAGTTCATGCACATTTCCAACCGCGCGCAGAAGGCGTGGATCCAGGAACGTATCGAAGGCCCGGACAAGGAAATCAGCTTCACGCCGGAAGGCCGCCGCGCCATCCTCCAGAAGCTGGTCGAAGCCGACGGCTTCGAGAAGTTTTGCGACGTCAAGTTCACCGGTACCAAGCGCTTCGGCCTCGACGGCGGCGAATCACTGATCCCGGCGCTGGAACAGATCATCAAGCGCGGCGGCAGCCTGGGTGTCCGTGACATCGTCGTCGGCATGCCACATCGCGGTCGCCTCAATGTGTTGACCCAGGTGATGGGCAAGCCGCACCGCGCGCTGTTCCATGAATTCAAGGGCGGTTCGGCCAATCCGGACGAGGTCGAAGGCTCGGGTGACGTCAAGTATCACCTCGGCGCCTCGTCGGATCGCGAGTTCGACAACAACAATATCCACCTGTCGCTGACGGCAAACCCGTCGCATCTTGAAATCGTCGATCCCGTGGTGCTCGGAAAGGTCCGCGCCAAGCAGGACCAGAATGGTGATCCGCCAGACCAGCGCATTTCCGTGCTGCCTCTGCTGATGCATGGCGACGCGGCCTTCGCAGGTCAGGGCGTGGTCGCGGAATGCTTCGCGCTGTCGGACCTGAAGGGCTATCGCACCGGCGGTTCGATCCACTTCATCGTCAACAACCAGATCGGCTTCACCACCTATCCGCGCTACTCCCGTTCGTCGCCCTATCCGTCCGACGTTGCGAAGATGATCGATGCTCCGATCTTCCACGTGAACGGCGACGATCCGGAAGCGGTGGTGTTCGCCGCCAAGATCGCGATCGAGTTCCGGCAGAAGTTCCACAAGCCTGTCGTCATCGACATGTTCTGCTATCGCCGCCACGGCCATAACGAAGGCGACGAGCCGGCGTTCACCCAGCCGGTGATGTACAAGAAGATCGGCGCGCATCAGTCGACGCTGGATATCTATGCCAAGCGCATCATCGCCGATGGCGTGATGACCGAAGGCGAAGTCGACAAGGCGAAGGCCGACTGGCGCGCCCGTCTTGATGCCGAGCTCGAAGCCGGCGCCGGCTACAAGCCGAACAAGGCTGACTGGCTCGACGGCAAGTGGGCCGGCTTCAAATATGCCGACCAGGAGGAAGATCCCCGTCGCGGCGTGACCGGCGTCGACGTCAAGACGCTGAAGGAGATCGGCGCCAAGATCACCAAGGTGCCCGATGGCTTCCGCGTTCACCGCACGGTGCAGCGTTTCCTCGACACCCGCGCCAAGGCGATCGACAGTGGCGAAGGCATCGACTGGGCGACCGGCGAGGCGCTGGCATTCTGTACCCTGATGGAAGAAGGCCACCATGTCCGGCTGTCCGGCCAGGACTCGGAGCGCGGCACCTTCTCGCAGCGCCATTCGGTGCTGTTCGACCAGGAAGACGAAAGCCGCTACACGCCGTTCAACCACCTCAAGCCCGACCAAGGTCACTACGAGGTCATCAACTCGCTGCTGTCCGAAGAAGCCGTGCTCGGATTCGAATACGGCTACTCGCTGGCCGAGCCGAAGGCGCTGACCATCTGGGAAGCGCAGTTCGGCGACTTCGCCAACGGCGCACAGGTGCTGTTCGACCAGTTCATCTCCTCGGGTGAACGCAAGTGGCTGCGTATGTCGGGCCTCGTCTGCTTGCTGCCGCATGGCTATGAAGGCCAGGGCCCGGAGCATTCCTCCGCACGCCTTGAGCGTTTCCTGCAGATGTGCGCGGAAGACAACATGCAGGTGGTCTATCCGACTACTCCGGCCAACTACTTCCACATGCTGCGTCGTCAGTTGAAGCGTGAGATTCGCAAGCCGCTGATCGTCATGACGCCGAAGTCGCTGCTGCGCCACAAGCGTGCGGTATCGAAGCTGAGCGAACTCGGTGCCGACACCTCGTTCCATCGCGTGTTGTTCGACGATGCGGAGAAGCTGCCGGACGAGAAGATCAAGCTCACCGCCGACAACAAGATCCGTCGCGTCGTGCTGTGCTCCGGCAAGGTCTATTACGACCTCTACGAGGAGCGCGAGAAGCGCGGCATCGACGACGTCTACCTGATGCGCATCGAGCAGCTCTATCCGGTGCCGCTGAAGACGCTGGTGCAGGAGTTGACCCGCTTCAAGGGTGCGGAATTCGTCTGGTGTCAGGAAGAGCCGCGCAACATGGGCGGCTGGCACTTCATCGAACCGTATCTTGAATGGGTGCTCAACCAGATCAACGCCACCCACAAGCGTCCGCGTTATGCCGGCCGCGCTGCTTCGGCAGCGACCGCCACCGGCCTGATGTCCAAGCATCTCGCCCAGCTCAAGGCCTTCCTCGACGAAGCGCTCGGCTAAGCCTCCATTCTATTGGCGAATGCCCCGCACCCGCGGGGCGTTCGCATATCCCCATTGATTTCAAGTTCAGGCAGGAATGACCGAGCGGGTCGCCACGCCACAAGAGGAAATAGACAATGACTGAAATTCGCGTTCCCACGCTCGGCGAATCCGTGACGGAAGCCACCATCGGCCGCTGGTTCAAGAAGGCCGGCGATGCCGTCGCCGTTGACGAGCCGTTGGTCGAACTCGAGACCGACAAGGTCACCATCGAAGTCCCGGCGCCCTCCGCCGGCGTGCTCGGCGAGATCGTTGCCAAGGACGGCGAGACCGTGGCCGTCGGCGCACTGCTCGGCCAGATCACCGATGGTGCCGGCGGCACCAAGCCGGCAGCAGCCCCCGCCAAGCCCGCTGCCCCGGCTCCAGCCGCTGCGCCTGCCGCTGCTGCACCTGCTCCCGCTCAGAAGTCCGCGCCCGTCGATGCGCCGCTGGCGCCGTCGGTCCGCAAGATCTCGGCCGAGAGCGGCATCGATGCCGCCACCGTCCCCGGCTCGGGCAAGGATGGCCGCGTGACCAAGGGCGACATGCTCGCTGCGATCGAAAAGGCTGCGTCGGCACCGACGCCGATCAATCAGTCTGCCGCCGCCGTGCAGGTACGTGCGCCGTCACCCGCTGACGATGCTGCCCGCGAAGAGCGTGTGAAAATGACGCGCCTGCGTCAGACCATCGCGCGTCGCCTTAAGGACGTGCAGAACACCGCAGCGATGCTGACGACCTTCAACGAGGTCGACATGACCAACGTGATGGCACTGCGCTCGCAGTACAAGGATGTGTTCGAGAAGAAGCACGGCACCAAGCTCGGCTTCATGGGCTTCTTCACCAAGGCCTGCGTGCAGGCGTTGAAGGATATTCCGGCCGTGAACGCCGAGATCGATGGCTCCGACCTGATCTACAAGAACTATTATCACGTTGGCGTTGCCGTCGGCACTGACAAGGGCCTCGTCGTTCCCGTAGTGCGCGACTGCGATACCAAGTCGATCTCCGACATCGAAAAAACCATCGCGGATTTCGGCAAGCGCGCCCGTGACGGCCAGCTCAAGATCGACGAAATGCAGGGCGGCACCTTCACCATCACCAATGGCGGCATCTACGGGTCGCTGATGTCGACGCCGATCCTGAACGCACCGCAGTCGGCCATCCTCGGCATGCACAAGATCCAGGAACGTCCGGTCGTGGTCGGCGGCAAGATCGAGATCCGCCCGATGATGTATCTGGCGGTGTCCTACGATCACCGCGTGATCGACGGCAAGGAAGCCGTGACCTTCCTCGTCCGCGTCAAAGAAAGCCTGGAAGATCCGGCCCGTCTCGTTCTGGATCTCTGACCTCTCCTTATTCACTATTATCAACCGGTAGCGGCGACGCTGCCGGTTGATGACCAAGAAGCGTTGATATCCGAAGCCTCGATACCTGAAGTCTTGGCACCTCAGCGAAGCTGGAGCAGGACATGACCGATAGCGTCGTCATCATCACTGGTGGTAGCCGGGGTATCGGCCGCGCAACGGCGCTCAAGGCGGCGGCACGCGGGTTCAAGGTCGTGGTCGGCTATGCCAGCAACGAAGCCGCTGCGAATGAAGTTGTTACGAAGATCGAAGCGACCAACGGCAAGGCCGTCGCCGTAAAATGCGATGTCGGTTCCGAGGCGGACATTCTCGCGCTGTTCAAGGCGGCTGACGCGTTCGGGCCACTCGGTGCGCTGGTCAACAATGCCGGCATTGTCGGCCCTTCCATCCGCGTCGATCAGATGACTGCCGAACGTATCGCCAACATGATGACGGTGAATGTCACCGGCAGCATTCTTTGCGCCCGCGAGGCCGTGAAGCGCATGTCGACCAAACATGGCGGCAAGGGTGGCGTCATCGTCAATCTGTCATCGGTAGCCGCCAAGCTGGGTGCGCCGAACACTTATGTCGACTATGCCGCGTCGAAAGGCGCGATCGATTCCTTCACCATCGGATTGGGACACGAAGTCGCAGCCGAAGGCATTCGCGTCGCCGGCATTCGGCCGGGGTTGATCGATACCGATATTCACGCGTCAGGCGGCGAGCCGGACCGCGCGCATCGTCTTTCCGTCAACGTGCCGATGAAGCGCGTCGGCACTGCGGATGAAGTTGCCAATGCCATCGTCTGGTTACTGTCGAACGAGGCTTCTTACGTCACATCCACCATTATCGACGTGTCCGGTGGCCGCTGAGGCTCTGACACCCCATATCATCTGAAGACAATACAGGACTGCATCATGGCTTCTTACGACCTCGTTGTTATCGGCACCGGACCCGGCGGTTATGTCTGCGCGATTCGCGCGGCGCAGCTCGGCATGAAGGTCGCCGTCGTCGAGAAGAACAGCACGCTGGGCGGCACCTGCCTGAACATCGGCTGCATGCCCTCGAAGGCTTTGCTCTATTCGTCGGAGCTTTTTGAGGAAGCCGGCCACTCCTTCGCCAAGATGGGCATCAAGGTGTCCGCCCCGACGCTTGATCTTCCAGCGCTGATGAACTTCAAGCAGCAGGGCATCGACGGCAACGTCAAGGGTGTCGAGTTCCTGATGAAGAAGAACAAGATCGACGTCGTGATGGGCACCGGCCGTGTGCTCGGCACCGGCAAGGTCGAAGTCACCGGCGCTGACGGCAAGGCCCAGACGCTGGAGACAAAGAACATCGTCATCGCTACCGGCTCTGACGTTGCGAAGCTGAAGGGCATCGAGATCGACGAGAAGCGCATCGTGTCGTCGACCGGCGCGCTGTCGCTCGACAAGGTGCCGGAGAAGATGATCGTGGTCGGCGCCGGCGTGATCGGTCTCGAACTCGGCTCGGTGTGGCGCCGCCTCGGCGCCGAAGTCACCGTGGTGGAATTCCTCGACCGCATCCTGCCCGGCATGGATGGCGAAGTCGCCAAGCAGTTCCAACGCATGCTCGAGAAGCAGGGCATGACCTTCAAGCTCGGTGCCAAGGTCACCGGTGTCGATACGTCGAGCAAGAAGCTGAAGGCGCAGATCGAGCCAGCCGCGGGCGGCGCTGCCGAGTCCATCGAAGCCGATGTGATTCTCGTGGCGATCGGACGCGTGGCTTACACCGAAGCGCTTGGCCTCAAGGAAGCTGGCGTCGAACTCGACGAGCGCGGCCGCGTCAAGATCGATCATCACTTCTCAAGCAATGTGAAGGGCGTCTACGCTATCGGCGACGTCGTCGCGGGCCCGATGCTGGCGCACAAGGCGGAAGACGAAGGCGTTGCCTGCGCCGAGATCCTTGCAGGTCAGGCTGGTCATGTGAACTATGACGTAATCCCGGGCGTCGTCTACACCACGCCGGAAGTCGCCGCCGTCGGCAAGACCGAGGAAGAGCTCAAGGCTGCCGGTATCGCTTACAATGTCGGCAAGTTCCCGTTCACGGCCAATGGCCGCTCCAAGGTCAACCAGACCACCGATGGTTTCGTGAAGATTCTCGCAGATGCGAAGACCGATCGCGTGCTCGGCGTGCATATGATCGGCCGCGAAGTCGGCGAAATGATCCATGAAGCCTGCGTGCTGATGGAATTCGGCGGTTCCGCCGAAGATCTGGCCCGCACCTGCCATGCCCATCCGACCCGCTCCGAGGCGGTGAAGGAAGCAGCATTTGCAGTAGCCAAGCGCGCTATCCATATGTGAGTCACGGCCGGCACGACGCCGGCTGGGAGACGAGCACCATGATGCGACGCGTGCTGCAGCCGCTATGGTTCTTCCTCGCCTTGATCTTCCTGATCGAAGCGTGGTTGTGGGATCATCTCGAACCGGTCGTCGCGCGCATCGTTGCAGCGATACCGCTGCGCGCTTTCAAGGAATGGCTAGCCGCGCGGATCGCGCGGCTATCGCCGATGTTGACGCTGGCCGTGTTTGTTATTCCGGCGATCCTGCTGTTTCCGTTGAAACTGGCCGGCGCCTGGCTGCTCATGCATCAGTATTGGATCAGCGCTTTCGCGCTCATCGTGTTCAGCAAGTTTCTCGGCGTCGGCGTCGCTGCGTTCATCTTCGATGTGACACGGCCGAAGCTGTTGCAGATGAACTGGTTTCGGAAGCTCTACGAATTCGTTCTCGACATCCGCCGCCGGGCCGGCGAATTGGTCGCGCCTGTGACTGCAAGAATCAAGGCGACGATGGCGATGTTCCGCTCCAATTCATCGTCGCGTTGGATGCGGCTGGTACAGCGGCTGCGTCATCGGGCGCATTCGGCGCGGTAGATCGAACGGGAGAGCAACTTGGCTGAACTGGCACGCATCCAAACTCCCTTTCTCGATATTACCTATGAACATAGCGGACCGGAGGGTGGCCTACCCGTCCTGCTGATGCATGGTTTTCCCTATGACATCAGAGGCTATGACGACGCGGTCGCCATCATCAACGCCGCCGGCTTCCGCACCATCGTGCCCTATCTGCGTGGCTATGGGCCAACGCGGTTTCTTTCCAGCGCAACCATCCGCTCGGGGCAACAGGCTGCGCTCGGACAGGATCTGCTGGAGCTGATGGACGCGCTGCGTATCGGCAAGGCCCTGGTCGCTGGTTATGACTGGGGCGGCCGCGCGGCCTGCGTCGTCTCGGCGCTATGGCCCGAACGCGTGCACGGCCTCGTCAGTTGCACTGGCTACAACATCCAGGACCTGACGAATGCGGCGCGGCCATCCGCTCCCGAGCAGGAAGCGCGACAGTGGTATCAGTATTATTTCCATACCGAACGCGGCCGCAACGGCCTGATCCAGAACCGCGACGCATTAGCCAAACTGCTCTGGAAGATGTGGTCGCCCAGCTGGGCGTTCGACGACGCCACATTCGAGCGCTCGGCGTCGGCCTTCGACAACGATGACTTCGTCGATGTGGTCGTGCATTCCTACATGCACCGTACCGGCAGTGTTGCCGGCGATCCGAATTATGCTTTTCTGGAGACCCAGCTTGCGGCGCAGCCGAAGATCGATGTCCCGACTATCGTTCTGCACGGCGCTGACGATGGCATTGGACCCGTAAAGAATTCCGAGAATCACGGCCAGTATTTTACGGGCCCTTACGAGCGCCGCGTCATCGCGGGCGTTGGCCACAATGTACCGCAGGAAGCGCCCAAGGCGTTTGCCGAAGCGGTCCTGCAGCTATGCCGGACCGCTTCGGCTTAAGTCGTTACATGAGATGAACCGCATGCGGCGCGAACAGGCCGATCGCCGTGAAGGCGACGCCGGCAACGGCCAGTGCACCTGATACCCAGGCCAGCGCGATCATGCCGGTGATGATCGTGGCCGATGCCAGCACAATGCCGATCTGGAATGCGGCGGAGGCCACTTCATAGTGATGATAACGCGCCATCGCGAGGTCGCGCGCATGCTCGGCTTCCTTGGCACGGGCGGCGAGCTGTTCGGAGCCTTCGCCGGTCTCCGGCTCGGAGCGATAACGATCCGCGGTTTTCTTCCAGTCGTCGATCTGCTTGGACAGTGCGGCCTTGGCGGCATCGTCACCCATCAGGCCGAGGCTGAGCCTGGCCTGATCTGACGTCGCCTGAACGACGGTGCGGCGGATGCTTTTGGCCTGGAAGAACGCCCAGAGGTTGGATGCCTCGACGTTCTTGCTGATAGATTCGGTTTGCGCACCCTTGCCGAGGGTTTCCGAGAACGCCAGAAACAGCGCGATCACGGCAATCAGCAGTGCAATATTCTTGTTCGAGCCGGACGCATGCTCGGCATGCTCCGCGTGCTCCATACTTTCGTGCGCACCCATCGTAATCCCCTCCGGTTGGTCGATGTGTCGATTTGACCGAACCGCGGCGACTTCGCAAGGGGCAGCTCATGACACTTCTACTACAGCTGGGGCTTGCCTGGCCTACGCTCGCGGGTGTGCGGTCTTGTAGACCTCGAACAGCCGCTCGGTGTCGATGCCGGTATAGATCTGTGTGGTCGACAGCGAGGCATGACCGAGCAATTCCTGGATCGCGCGCAGGTCACCACCGCGGGTCAGCAGATGGGTGGCAAAGGAATGGCGCAGCGCGTGCGGCGTGGCGCTGTCGGGCAGGCCGAGCGCGCCGCGCATCCGCTCCATGGTCAACTGGATGATCCGAGGGCTAAGCGGCCCGCCCCGCGCGCCGACGAACATCGGGCCATCGGCAGGGAGCGGATGCGGGCACTGCGCGGCGTAGTCGGCGATGAGCTCCAGCACATTATGCAGCACCGGCACCATACGGGTCTTGTTACCCTTGCCGTTGACGATCAGCACATCGCCCGCGCCGGGTGCCGGCACGTCGCGGCGCTTCAGGCCAAGTGCTTCGGAGATACGCAAGCCGGCCCCGTAGAGTAGCGCCATCACCGCGGCATCGCGCGCCCAGATCCACGGATCGCGATTTTCGCCCGCGCGCTCATCCGCATCGGCGAGGCGCTTGGCCGAGACCATCTGCAACGGTTTCGGCAGGCTCTTGCCGATTTTCGGCGCGCGAATCGCGGACAACGCACCGACATTGCCCTTGCCTTCGCGTTCCAGAAATCGCCCAAACGACCGCAAACCGGCCAGCGCGCGCATCAGCGAGCGGCCACCAATGTCATCGCTGCGCCGTGCCGCCATGAAGGCTCTGATATCGCTGGTTTCCAGTTTGGCGAAACGCGGTAGCGAGACGAGCGCGCCCCAGTGTTCGGCGAGAAATGTCAGAAACTGCCGGACGTCGCGCGCATAGGCTTCGAGCGTCTTTGGCGACAGCCGCCGCTCGGCGCGGAGATGTGACAGCCACCGCGTCATCTGCAGCGAGACGTCGGCATCCGCACAGATGAGGTCGATCGGCGCCGGCCCACCTGATTTGGCTTCGGCTGGTTTCTTGTCGGAAAGCTTGGCCATCGGGATGCCTTGCAGTTCGCGGTACGCGAACGGGCGGAGATTATCACACCCTGCTCGTTTCACTTTGGTGAACCGCCGGCATCGTCAATCCGGGAACCGCTTCAGGGGCTCCGCGACACCGGCCGGGAGGCCTGTTCGCGCTGCATTCATGGCCATGGCCAGGAAGGTGTAATAGCCATTGATCCCGAGCAGATCGATGACGCCCTGCTCGCCGAATTTGGCGACGGCCTTGTTCCAGGTCGGATCACTCACGCGTTTGGTGCGCTGGATTTCGATCGACATGTCGTAGGCGGCCTCTTCGTCCTCGGCCATGCCAACAGGACGCCGGCCATCGGCAATCGCATCGGCGATGTCGTTGCGCAGGCCAGCTTTGATCGCGATGTCATGATGCGCAACCCACTCATATTGCTGGGTCCATTCGCGTGCGGTGATCAGGATGATCATTTCGCTGAGCCGCGGCGCCAGCGCGCTCTTGAACCTGAGATGATCGCCCATCGCCTTGGCGCGGAGCATCACTTCCGGACTCCGAATCAGTGGCACGAAGGGACCCCGCACCTCGTAGCCACGGCCGCCGGCGAATTCTTCGGCGGCTTTCTTCTGCGCGTCGGTGTATTTGTCGGCCGGGATCGGCGGCATCCGGTCCTGTGCCCGTGCGGGGATGGCGGTAACTGACAGCACGAGAAGTGAGGCTAGAGTCCCGGCGAGCTTGTGGCGCATGATGTTTCTCCCTGCGGGTTCTTGTTCTTGTTTCATTGTCGTGGCGGCCGATCGGTCATAAGACCGGCCATCCGGCGGACACTGGTCCGGACCGCACCGCGAGCTTAGGTTAGCGGATACCCCAATTCGAGTCTGATTCCGCCGATGGACGAAGCTGCGCGCACCAAAACATCGTCTGGCGTCGTTGACGTGCTGGTGCCGGTCGCGCTGAACCAGGCTTATTCCTATCGCGTGCCCCGTGGCCTCGACCTGCAGCCCGGCGATGTCGTCAGCGTACCGCTCGGCGCCCGCGAGGTGATCGGCGTGGTCTGGGCAGAAAATGCCAATCCCGACCCCCGCCTGCACAATCGCCTGAAAGAGGTTGGCGAGAAATTCGATGTCCCCCCGCTGAAGCAGGAATTGCGCAGCCTGGTCGACTGGGTGGCGAATTACACTTTGTCCGCGCGCGGCATGGTCATGAAGATGACTCTGCGGATGGGCGAGCACCTCGGCCCGGAGCGGGTGCGCATGGGCGTCCGCCTGGTCGGCGAAGTGCCCAAGCGCATGACCTCGGCACGCGCACGGCTGATCGAGATCCTGTCGGACGGCCTGCTGCACGCGAAGTCTGAGGCAGCCAAGGAGGCCGGCGTCAGCGCAGGCGTAATCGACGGCCTCGTCGATGAAGGCACGCTTGCTATTGAAGCCATGCCCCGCGCGCTACCGCCGCCAGCGCCTGATCCCACCTTCGCCGAACCGGACTTTTCAAACGATCAGGCCGTCGCGGCCGAGGCGATGCGGACCTTCGCCGCCAAGGGGGATTTTCACGCCGCCCTGCTCGACGGCGTCACCGGCTCCGGCAAGACCGAGGTCTATTTCGAGGCGGTTGCCGAGGTGATCAGGCGCGGCGAACAGGTGCTGATCCTGATGCCCGAAATTGCGCTGACGGGGCAATTCCTGGAGCGCTTCTCAAAACGCTTCGGCGTGCGGCCGCTGGAGTGGCATTCCGAACTGACACCGCGCACCCGCGCGCGCAACTGGGCGTCGATCGCCAATGGCGAGGCCCATGTCATCGTCGGCGCCCGCTCGGCACTGTTTCTGCCCTATGCGAAACTCGGCCTGATCATCGTCGATGAAGAGCATGACCAGGCCTACAAGCAGGACGAAGGCGCGCATTACCACGCCCGTGACATGGCGGTGGTGCGCGCATCGATTGCGAAAATCCCCATCGTGCTCGCTTCTGCCACACCATCGGTCGAGTCCGAGGTCAACGCGCGCAAGGGACGCTATCAGCGCATCGCGCTGCCGTCGCGCTTTGGCGGCCAGCACATGCCGCATATCGAAGCCATCGACCTGCGCCGCGAAGGGCCGATGCGCGGCCGCTTCATCGCACCGCGCCTCGCCGAGAAAATCCAGATCGCCATCGAGCGCAAGGAACAGGCGCTGCTGTTCCTCAATCGCCGCGGCTATGCGCCGCTGACGTTATGCCGCGGCTGCGGACACCGGTTTGCCTGCACGATCTGCGATGCGTGGTTGGTCGATCATCGCTTTCGGCAGCGGTTGGTGTGCCACCACTGCGGTTTCTCGATGCACCGCCCGCATCAATGCCCGCATTGCCAGGCCGAAGAATCGCTGGTCGCCGTTGGCCCGGGCGTCGAGCGCTTGCAGGAGGAAGCGGCGAGCCTGTTCCCGGACGCGCGCACCATGGTGCTGTCGAGCGATCTTATTACGTCGATCGATGCGATGCGCACGGAGCTGGCCGAGATCGCAGAGGGCCGTGTCGATGTCATCATCGGCACGCAACTCGTGGCCAAGGGCCATAACTTCCCGCGGCTCAATCTGGTTGGCGTCATCGACGCCGATCTAGGCCTCGGCAATGGCGATCCGCGCGCCGCGGAACGCACCTATCAGATGCTCAATCAGGTCATCGGCCGCGCCGGACGTGAACAGGGCCGCGGCGTCGGCTATCTGCAGACCCATCAGCCGGAACATCCGGTGATGAAGGCGCTGATCGCAAACGACCGCGAAGCGTTTTACGCCAGCGAGATCGAGGCCCGCGAGCGCGCCGGCTATCCACCCTTCGGACGGCTGGCGAGCCTGATCATCTCAGGCGGCGACCGGCCAACCACGGAGGGCTACGCGCGCAAGCTCGCCGCCGTAGCACCGATCGACGAGCGCATCATGGTGCTCGGCCCCGCCGAAGCACCGCTCGCCGTGATCAAAGGTCGCTATCGCTTCCGACTGCTGGTGAAGTCGGCGCGCAATGTCGACCTGTCGCACTATCTCCGCGACTGGCTGGCGCACGGCCCAAAGCCTACAGGCAACCTAAAGCTCGAAGTCGATGTCGATCCGCAGAGCTTTCTTTGAGCTTCGTCATTCCGGAAGGCTCACTCTTGTGAGCGAACCTGGAATGACGGTGTGAATTGACAACGCAAAAACAAAAAAAAAGCCTGCTGTCTTTTGATGACAGCAGGCTCTTTTACTCAACGCTTACTCTACTCAATACACACACAACGCTACTGAACTTGGAAGATCAGGGACGCGACGCGTTTGTCTTGCTTACATGACTTCCGCAACGACGCGGCCGACGCCACGCCCAGTCAAACCGATCGCGCTCGCTGCGCCTTTCGACAGGTCGAGTACGCGGCCACGGATGAATGGTCCGCGATCATTGACGGTGACGACAACGCTGCGACCGCCATGGGTCACGCGCAGCTTGGTGCCGAACGGCAGCGAACGATGCGCGGCGGTCATCGCATTCTGATTGAAGCGCTGACCCGACGCAGTGCGGCTGCCGGACTCATTGCCATAATAGGACGCAACACCCGAGAAGCTGCGACCGCCGGTCGAAGGCGCGATCGACGCATTGGCATCGAACAGCGACGGCGAAGCCTTGGCGACGTGATGGTGCTTGTGGTGATGGCGATGGTGCCGGGATTTGGCCGAAGCCTCAGAAACCGTTCCCCCGAGAACAAGAGCGGCAGTCATGACAGCGATTGCCGTACGCGGCCGGGCGATAGCGCCCAGCGTCGATTTTCCGTAACGCAGCATAAGTTGTTGTCCCTCAGACAGTATTGCCACAAATGTGGCAAGTGGACCCCCGTCCCAATTTCATTGGCTGAGCGTTTGACGACGTAATGAGGCGTAAAATAGGCAACGCAATCGTTCCATGACCAGATGAAATATCTTGTGATGGAACAGAACATGCCTAATGAGCCGCTTTAATGAATTTTTAACTATTAAATATACTGCACATTACATAACTATACTGAATAGCTAAGTGATCGCCGTGCATGGATAGCATTCGATAAGTAAATGTTAAGCAGTCCGAAACGGTGACATGAAACGCGCACGCCGCGCTGCCCGCCGCGATTTCAATTGCCGACTCACCGTACTCGACGTTGCGTGATTCAAAAGAATCGGCACCGTGTACCGTCATGCGGAATAAGAAATTCCGCCTCGGAGATGGACGATGAAACACTCCGTCAGCGACCCGATTGGCGCGTCACATCTCCCTGAAATGATTCTTTGCGAGGGCCTGCGACAAGGCATCATCAAACGCTTTCGTCGCGTTGCACCAGCGCGCGGGCTATGTTAGCAAAGCCGCGATTTGAACGGGTCACGACATTTTGTTGTGACCTAAAAATCGAAGTCCCGCTTGAATTCCAAGGACTTGGATCGCTAGGCGCCACATTCAGGCGATAGTTATTCCCTTGCGAGTTTGACAGCCTGAAGAGCGCAATTCGTGGCAACACAAGATCCGTCGGTTTCGGGAATGTCCGGTCGTTATGCAACGGCTCTGTTTGAGCTGGCGCGTGACGAAAAGTCCGTCGATGCGGTGAAGGCCGATCTCGACAAATTCGCAGCGATGCTGGCCGACAGCGCCGACTTGGCGCGACTGGTTCGCAGCCCGGTGTTCTCTGCCGAGATTCAGGGCAAGGCCCTCGCTTCGGTTCTGGAGAAAGCCGGAATTACCGGCATCACCGCCAACTTCCTCAAGGTCCTCACCGCCAACCGCCGCCTGTTCGCCATTGGTGACGTGGCGCGCGGCTTCAATGCGCTGGTCGCCAAGTTTAAGGGCGAAGCTACGGCTGACGTAACCGTCGCCGAGCCGCTCAGTGACAAGAATCTCGACGCTCTCAAGACCGCGCTGAAGTCAGTGACGGGCAAGGACGTCGCGCTCAACGTGAAAGTCGATCCGTCCATCATCGGCGGGCTTGTCGTCAAGCTCGGCAGCCGCATGGTGGACAGCTCGCTTCGCACCAAACTCAACTCGATCAAGCACTCGATGAAAGAGGCAGGCTGATGGACATCCGCGCCGCAGAAATTTCCGCGATCCTCAAAGACCAGATCAAGAATTTCGGCCAGGAAGCTGAAGTTTCCGAAGTCGGACAGGTGTTGTCCGTCGGCGACGGCATTGCCCGCGTCTACGGCCTCGACAACGTCCAGGCCGGCGAAATGGTCGAATTCGAGAACGGCACCCGCGGTATGGCGCTGAACCTCGAAACCGACAACGTCGGTGTCGTTATTTTCGGCGCTGACCGCGAAATTAAGGAAGGCCAGACTGTTAAGCGCACCCGTTCGATCGTGGACGCGCCGGTTGGTAAGGGTCTGCTCGGCCGCGTGGTCGACGCGCTCGGCAATCCGATCGATGGCAAGGGTCCGATCCAGGCCGACAAGCGTATGCGCGTCGACGTCAAGGCACCGGGCATCATTCCGCGCAAGTCGGTCAACGAGCCGATGGCAACCGGCCTGAAGTCGGTCGACGCTCTGATCCCGGTCGGCCGTGGCCAGCGCGAGCTGATCATCGGTGACCGTCAGACCGGCAAGACCGCAATCGCGCTCGACACCATTCTGAACCAGAAGTCGCTGAACGTTGCTGGCGCTCCCGAGAGCCAGAAGCTGTACTGCGTGTACGTCGCCGTTGGTCAGAAGCGTTCGACCGTCGCTCAGTTCGTGAAGGTGCTCGAAGAGCAGGGCGCGATGGAATACTCCGTCGTCGTCGCCGCGACCGCTTCAGATCCGGCTCCGATGCAGTACATCGCGCCGTTCACCGGCTGCACGATCGGCGAATTCTTCCGCGACAACGGCATGCACGCCGTCATCATCTATGACGATCTCTCGAAGCAGGCTGTTGCTTACCGTCAGATGTCGCTGCTGCTGCGTCGTCCGCCGGGCCGCGAAGCTTATCCGGGCGACGTGTTCTATCTTCACTCGCGTTTGCTCGAACGCGCTGCGAAACTCAACGATTCCCAGGGCAATGGTTCGCTGACGGCGCTGCCGGTCATCGAAACCCAGGCCAACGACGTGTCCGCCTACATTCCGACCAACGTGATTTCGATCACTGACGGTCAGATCTTCCTTGAAACCGACCTGTTCTTCCAGGGCATCCGTCCTGCCGTGAACGTCGGTCTGTCCGTGTCGCGCGTCGGCTCCGCCGCGCAGACCAAGGCGATGAAGAAGGTCGCCGGCAAGATCAAGGGTGAGCTCGCGCAGTACCGCGAAATGGCGGCCTTTGCGCAGTTCGGCTCGGACCTCGACGCGTCGACCCAGCGCCTGCTGAACCGCGGCGCACGTCTGACCGAACTCCTGAAGCAGCCGCAGTTCTCGCCGCTGAAGATGGAAGAGCAGGTTTGCGTAATCTGGGCCGGCACCAACGGCTATCTCGACACTCTGCCGATCGCCAAGGTTCGGGGCTTCGAAGACGGTCTTCTGTCGCTGCTGCGCGGCAAGAACGTCGATATCCTCAACGCGATCCGCGACAGCCGCGATCTCAAGGATGACGTCGCCGCCCAGCTCAAGGCCGTCGTCGAAGGCTTCGCGAAGACCTACGCTGCTTAATACTGTCAATGAATGGCCGGCTCCTGCCGGCCATTCGCGTTGATGTCCGGCACGAGGTCGGGCGTTTCGAACGAGAGGTTCGCGATCGGCCAAACGGCCAGATCGCCGGGGTGGACTGAGAATGGCCTCACTTAAAGACATGCGCGTCCGCATCGCCTCGACCAAGGCGACGCAGAAGATCACCAAGGCGATGCAGATGGTCGCAGCGTCGAAGCTGCGTCGTGCGCAGACCGCTGCCGAAGCTGCACGTCCTTACGCCGAGAAGATGGATACCGTGATCGCCAGCATTGCCGGCGCTACAACGGCAGGCTCCGGTCCGGCGCTGCTCGTCGGCACCGGCAAGGATCAGGTTCATCTGCTGCTGGTCTGCACCGGCGAGCGTGGCCTGTGCGGCGCTTTCAATTCCTCGATCGTCCGTCTGGCGCGCGAACGCGCACTGGCGCTGATGAACCAGGGCAAGACGGTCAAATTCTTCTGCGTTGGTCGCAAGGGCTACGAGCAACTGCGCCGTAATTTCGACAAGCAGATCGTCGGTCATCTCGAATTGCGTTCGGTGCGTCAGCTTGGCTTCGTCAATGCCAACGACATCGCCAAGAAGGTTCTCGAACTCTTCAACACTGGCGAATTCGACGTCTGCACGCTGTTCTATTCGCGCTTCAAGTCGGTGATCGCGCAAATCCCGACTGCCCAGCAGATCATCCCCTTGGTAGTCGAGGCGCCTAAGGCCGATGCCGGCCCAACGCCGAGCTACGACTACGAGCCCGCCGAGGATGAGATCCTCGACGGCCTGCTGCCGCGCAATCTGGCGGTGCAGATCTTCCGCGCTCTGCTGGAGAACAACGCTTCGTTCTACGGCGCGCAGATGAGCTCGATGGACAACGCTACGCGCAACGCCGGCGACATGATCCGCAAGCAGACATTGATCTACAACCGCACCCGCCAGGCGATGATTACGAAGGAGCTGATCGAAATCATCTCCGGCGCCGAGGCGATCTAATAACAACCTTCCGGCCTCATGGGCCGCCGTTCAAGTTTCGGACTTCCGAGTCCTTGAAGTTTATGGAGAAGTTTTCATGGCCGCATCCGCCAACCAGACCGGACGTATCACCCAGGTCATCGGCGCCGTCGTCGACGTGCAGTTCGAAGGTTACCTGCCCGCAATTCTGAACGCGATCGAAACCAAGAACGGTGGCAACCGCCTGGTTCTCGAAGTCGCCCAGCATCTCGGCGAATCGACCGTCCGCACCATCGCGATGGACACCACCGAAGGTCTGGTCCGCGGTCAGGAGGTCACCGACACTGGCTCGCCGATCCAGGTTCCCGTTGGCGTCGGCACCCTCGGCCGTATCATGAACGTGATCGGCGAGCCGATCGATGAAGGCGGTCCGATCGCTTCGGAAGGCAACCGCGCTATCCATCAGGAAGCGCCGATGTATACCGAGCAGTCCACCGAGGCTGAAATTCTCGTCACCGGCATCAAGGTCGTCGATCTGCTCGCGCCTTACGCCAAGGGCGGCAAGATCGGCCTGTTCGGCGGCGCCGGCGTCGGCAAGACGGTTCTCATTCAGGAACTGATCAATAACGTCGCGAAGGCGCACGGCGGCAACTCGGTGTTCGCCGGCGTCGGCGAGCGTACCCGCGAAGGTAACGATCTCTATCACGAGTTCATCGAGTCCAAGGTGAACGCCGATCCGCACAATCCGGATCCGGCCGTGAAGTCGAAGTGCGCTCTCGTGTTCGGCCAGATGAACGAGCCTCCGGGCGCCCGCATGCGCGTTGCTCTGTCCGGTCTGACCGTCGCCGAGCACTTCCGCGATCAGGGCCAGGACGTGCTGTTCTTTATCGACAACATCTTCCGCTTCACCCAGGCCGGTTCGGAAGTGTCGGCGCTGCTCGGCCGTATTCCTTCGGCGGTGGGTTATCAGCCAACGCTCGCGACTGACATGGGCGCGCTGCAGGAGCGTATCACCACCACGCATAAGGGTTCGATCACCTCGGTGCAGGCCATCTACGTTCCGGCCGACGACTTGACCGATCCGGCGCCTGCTACCTCGTTCGCCCATTTGGACGCGACGACCGTGCTCAACCGTGCGATTTCGGAAAAGGGCATCTACCCCGCAGTGGATCCGCTCGACTCCACCTCGCGCATGCTGTCCCCGCTGATCGTCGGCCAGGAGCACTACGAGACCGCGCGTATGGTTCAGCAGGTGCTGCAGAAGTACAAGTCGCTGCAGGACATCATCGCCATTCTCGGCATGGACGAACTGTCGGAAGAGGACAAGCTGGCCGTGGCCCGCGCCCGCAAGATCGAGCGCTTCCTGTCGCAGCCGTTCTTCGTCGCTGAAATCTTCACGGGTTCGCCGGGCAAGTTCGTCGAGCTCGCCGACACCATCAAGGGTTTCCGCGCGATCTGCGAAGGCAAGTACGATCATCTGCCGGAAGCCGCCTTCTATATGGTCGGCGCGATCGAAGAAGCCGTCGAGAAGGGCAAGAAGCTGGCTGCTGAAGCGGCATAAAGTTCTTACCCTCCCCCCGCGCGAAGCAAAGCTTCGCTAGGCGGGGAGGGTCGGCGCATTTGCGCCGGGGTGGGTGTGCCACAAGCGCCTTCGCCCTTGGTTACCCCCCTCCCCAACCCTCCCCCGCAAGGGGAGGGAGCAGTCAGCGGATAACGACATGGTCACGTTCCACTTCGATCTCGTCTCACCGGAAAAGCTCGCTTTCACAGGCGAAGTCGAGCAGGTCGATATCCCGGGCGCCGAGGGTGATGTCGGCGTGATGGCCGGCCACGCACCTGTGGTGATTGCGTTGCGTCCGGGCATTATGACTGTCACCAACGGTGGCAAGCATGAGAAGATCATTGTGCTCGGCGGCCTTGCCGAAGTCTCGGACAAGGGCTTGACGGTTCTTGCTGACGTCGCAACCTCAATCGCCGAGCTGGACCGCGAAGCTTTCGCCAAGGACATCGCGGAGATGGAGGAGAAGCTGGCCGAGAAGGAAGGCTCCGCTCTGGACCGTGCCATCGAGCGTCTCGACCACTTCAAGGTCATCCAGCAGCACATCACCTCGACGGCGATGCACTAAGCGCTATAGCCCGGGTAGCGCTTCGTTTCGTCAGGGCTTGGCTTCAGACAAATTTCGCAAAACTCTCGGCCACGGCGCGATAGACCTCCCGCCGGAACGGCACCACGAGATCCGCGACGCGATCCAGCCGCTCCCAGCGCCAGGCGTCGAATTCAGGCGGTTGACCGTTGCGCGGCGTCAGCGGATCGACTTCGGCGTCGTCCCCGGTGAATTTCAGCGCAAACCACTTCTGCCGTTGCCCGCGGAACTGCGCAAAGCGATGGCTGGGGTTCTCGAACGGGATGAAGTCGTAGGTCATCCAGCCGGTCTCGCCGAGATAGTCGGCATGGCTGACGCCAGTCTCTTCCCATAATTCGCGCATCACGGCGACGCGAGGATCTTCGTCGGGATCGATACCACCCTGAGGCATCTGCCATTCCAGGCCCGGCAGGACGATCTCTGGCCCGTCATCCTTGAAACGGCGGCCGATCAGAACTTTGCCGTCGGCATTAAACAGTGCGACGCCCACATTGGGGCGATAGGGGCGGTTATCCGTCATTCCGGCGCTAGCCGTCCGCCAGACCGGCGAATTCCTTCACCACCCGCTCATAGACGGGGCGCTTGAACGGCACGATCAGCTCCGGAAGGTTCTTCATTGGCTCCCAGCGCCAATTGATGAACTCGGCCTTGTGGCCACCAGGTGGATGCGTGACGTTGATTTCCTTGTCATCGCCGGTGAAGCGTACGGCGAACCATTTCTGCCGCTGGCCACGATAGCGACCCTTCCAGGCCCGCCCGGCCACCGTGCGGGGAATGTCATAGATCAACCAGTCTGGCACTTCGCCGAGCTTCTCGACCGATTGGACGCTGGTTTCTTCGTAGAGCTCGCGCTTTGCGGCCTCCCAGGTGTCCTCACCGGGATCGACGCCGCCCTGCGGCATCTGCCAGACATGCATGTCATCGACGTGCTCGATACCGCCGGCACGTCGGCCGATAAAGACGAGCCCTCGCGGGTTGATCAGCATCATTCCGACGCAAGTTCGATAGGGCAGGTCTTCGTAGCGCGCCATTCCGTCAATGCCTCTCGCGTCCGTTCGAGCACTCTTTACGCAGCGATTCGACCTTGCTGAATCGCAGCGATTCGGCCGTGCCGAATTCACCCTAGCCCAAAGACGCTAGCTTGATTTTGATTTCAGCATCGCGGTTGTCAATGGCACCAGCATGACCCCGCGGCTTTCAAGGGTTTTCGCCCAGGCGCTGATACGTTCGATCGAGATCGGCAGCGCCGAAGCGACGCCGACAGCCACACCCCGCTCCTTGGCCAGCCCCTCAAGCCGCGCCAGCGCCTTGTCGATGTCTGCGGAGGTCGGCACCGCGTCAATGGCAACATCGGAGCGTGCGAAGGGCATGCCCTGCCCTTCGGCGGCCGCGGCGGCAACGCTGCGCGGCGTCGAGCCATCGTCGAACAATGCAAGCCCGCGTTTGCTGGCCTCACGTGCAATGGGTTGCATGGCCGTGTCGGTGGCGATGAAGCGCGCGCCCATGAAATTGGCCACGCCGACATAGCCCTGGAAGCGGCTCATATGCCACATCATGCGATCGAGGTTCTGCTCGGCTGTAGCCGAGGACAACAGCGTCTGCGGACCGGGATCGTTGTCGGGATAGTCGAACGGCTCCATCGGCAGCTGCAGCAGCACCTCGTGGCGCTGCGCACGGGCGCGTTCGACCAGCTTGCCGGGATCCGAACCATAGGGTGTGAAGCCGAGCGTCACGGCCGGCGGCAGCTTCATGATGGCATCGGTGGTCTTGGCTGCACCGACGCCGAGACCGCCAATGACGATGGAAATGCTCGGCGTCTTCATCGCCCTGGCGCGCTCGGCCTCGGAACCGGCGGCATAGGCCGTCACGGGCTTCAGTGCGCCGATGGCGATCGGCACCATACCGTGGCGAGATTTCTCCAACAGTTTCTGATCGATACCCGTCATAACCGGCGGCGGTGCATCGACCGCAGCGCTGTCCGAGCCCTCGCTGGACACCACGACGTCCTTACGAGCGCCACTGGAGCCGTCGATGATGGTAATGGTCTTCTGGCCCGGAGCCTCAGGCGCCTTGACCGTCTCGGGCGTACCGTGCTTGACCTCGACCGGTGGTTTGGCGACGACCTTCTCATTATCGGTCACGGCAGGCGCCTTGATCGCTACGCGCGCTACCGGCTCGCCGCCCATCGGGTTGTTATTGAAGATGGCAACACCGAGAAAGCCGAGCAGCAGTAGGGCAAGGATCGTGGCAAACGCCTGCGTCCCGGAAAAAGGCAGCCGGAACCGCCGCTTACGCGTCGATTTTTGTCCAAGCGGGGCGCTTAGATCGTCCGCCGACACTGCCATGAATCTCCCGAATCAGCCGACCGGACAATAACACGCCCGGTCGTGGCCACGGCAGCCGGAAGGACATCGGATCCCTTTGGGAGGATTCCAACAAAAAGGGCGACCCGAAGGCCGCCCTGTCCGCAGAATTGATGCGTACTCGCCGATCAGTTCGGCTTGGCGGCCGGCTTATCGTCTGCTGGCTTGTCCGCAGCAGCAGCGGCTCCCGGCGGCGGCGTGATGATTGCGTTCGACGTCACCTTGATGCCATGGAGCAAATCGGCAGCGGCCTTCAGCGCCTTGTCATTCTTGGCATCCGGCGGCACATAGGACTGCGAACCGGTCTTCTCGTCGCCATCATTCTTCAGATGGCCACGGAGCGAAGCCTCGCCCTTGATGTCGCGGGACTTCAGCTCATCCGGCACGTCCTGCACGATCTCGATGTCCGGGACGATGCCCTTGGCCTGGATCGACTTGCCCGACGGCGTGAAGTAACGCGCCGTGGTCAGACGCAGCGCACCGTTGCCGGAGCCCAGCGGGATGATGGTCTGCACCGAGCCCTTACCGAACGAGCGCGTACCGATCGTGGTCGCACGCTTGTGATCCTGCAGCGCGCCGGCGACGATTTCCGATGCCGAAGCCGAACCGCCATTGATCAGCACGACCACCGGCTTGCCCTTGGTCAGATCGCCTGCATGCGCCGTGCGGCGCTGGGTTTCTTCAGCGTTACGACCGCGGGTCGAGACGATCTCGCCACGCTCGAGGAACGCGTCGGAAACGGTGACGGCTTCTTCAAGCAGACCGCCCGGATTGTTGCGGAGGTCGATGATATAGCCCTTGACCTTGTCCGCGCCGATTGCCGCGGTTTGGGCCGCGATCTCACGCTTCAGGCCTTCTGTGGTCTGCTCGTTGAAGGTCGTGATGCGGATGTAAGCGATATCGTCGCTTTCAACGCGAGCACGCACCGAGCGAACACGGATGTTGTCGCGCACGAGGGTGACATCGAGCGGATTGTCCTGGCCCTTACGGATGATCTTGAGCTTGATCTTGGTATTGACCGGGCCACGCATCTTCTCGACGGCCTGGTTCAGGGTGAGACCCTGCACGGCTTCCTCGTCGAGGCTGGTGATGATGTCGTTGGCCATGATACCGGCCTTCGATGCCGGGGTATCGTCGATCGGTGACACCACCTTGATCAGGCCGTCTTCCATGGTGACTTCAATGCCGAGGCCACCGAACTCACCGCGGGTCTGCACCTGCATGTCGCGGAAGCTCTTGGCGTCCATGTAGCTGGAATGCGGATCGAGACCGGTGAGCATGCCGGAGATCGCCGACTCGACCAGCTTGCTGTCGTCGGGCTTCTCGACATAGTCGCTGCGGACGCGCTCAAACACGTCGCCGAACAGGTTGAGCTGGCGGTAGGTATCCGAGGTCGCTGCGCGGGCACTGGTGCCCATGAACACGGCGCGTGGCTGAGTCACGAAGAGCGTCAAGGCGGCGCCAGTGGCAGCACTCAGCAGAATTATGGAAGTCTTGCGCATCATCCGCGAACCTTTTCGCCTTCGTTAGCGGCCCACCATGGGCCTGGATCAATGGGAGTCCCGTCTTTCCGGAACTCGATATAAAGCACAGGCTGGCTGGCATTGGCCGCAAGGACGGATGCTACCCGGGATGTTGATCCCATGACAGCGATCGGTTCCCCGGTAAGGACGAACTGACCAATGTTCACCGAAATACGCTCCATCCCGGCGATCAAGACATGATACCCGCCCCCGGCATTGAGGATCAAGAGTTGTCCATAGCTACGGAACGGACCGGAATAAACAACCCAGCCGTCACACGGTGTTGTGACCTGCGCACCCGCCCGTGCGGCCAGTGACATGCCCTTTTCGACGCCACCCACGCCGTCGGAACCGCCGAAATTGCGAATTTTAACCCCGTTGACCGGAAGTGCGAGCATGCCCTTTGCCGACGCAAAGGCGATCGCCGGACTGAGCCGGCCGGGATCCTTGAAGGCGCCGATATTTGGCTTGCCGTTGCTGAGCGCCGCCGGCGTGCCCTGCAGACTGGCTGTGGCCGCTGCCTTCGCCGCCGCCTTGGAGTCCTGCTCCATCTTCGCGATCAGGCCCTGCAGACTGTCGACCTGACGGGACAACGTCAGCGCGCGCGCGGCTTCCGCTTCCATGTCCTTTTCCGCAGCCAACTGCTGCTTCTGGCGCTCCTCGGTAAAGGACGCGAGGCGTGTCTGTTCTTCCTTCAGCTTGTCGCGATCGCCGGCAAGCTGATCGCGCTCGGTCGAGATCGCCTTGCGCAAATTCACGAGTTCGCTGAGGTCAGCCACCAGTTGCTCGGCGCGCGCGCGCATCTCGGGCACAACGGAGCCGAGCAACATCGCGGTGCGCAGCGACTTCAGCGCATCTTCGGGACGCACCAGCAAAGCCGGCGGCGCACGGCGGCCGGCGCGCTGCAAGGCGGACAACACTTCGACGATTTCGCCGCGGCGCGATTCCAGCGTGCCGCGGATCTTCTGCTCGCGCGCATCCAGCGGCCGCAATCGTACTTCGGCATCGTCGATCCGGGTTTCGACGCTGCGGACGCGGGCGGCAATATCGATGAGCTGCTGACTGAGCTTGCCGCGATCCTGTCCGATCGCCGCGATATCGGCTTTCAATTTCGCCTGCAGCTCCGCAGCGCTCTTCTGCTGCGCGCGGACCGCTTCAAGCTCCTGTTCGCGTTGACGAATGATATCGGGTGACGGCGCATTCGCTTGCTGGATCGGCGCAGCGGTTTGCGCACGGACTGACGTCGTCATCAAACCTGCAAGAGTCGCTGATACCAGCATCATGGACAACGACGATGCGTTCGACATCCCGCGGCGAACGGCGTCGTGTTCAGATGGAATGGACCGCGGTGATAGCATCGTGGTTTCGACAGCGCCTTCTTTCAAACGCGATACGCTCAATATAGCGAGCTAAACGCGGTGATACGGGTGGCCAGCTAAAATTGTAGCGGCCCGGTAAATCTGTTCCAGAAGCATGACGCGAACCATTTGATGCGGCCAGGTCGCCGAGCCGAATGCAATGCTCAGTTTGGCTTTGCGCCGCAATTCGGGCGAAAGTCCGTCCGCCCCGCCGATGACAAAAACATTATGTGGCACCGATTCGTCCCGCCACTTCCCGATATGGCGAGCAAAACTGGCGCTGTCGACGCTGCTGCCACGCTCGTCGAGCGCTACTAATACAGCCTTTTCCGGAATCAGCGCCGAAATCGCCGCTGCTTCCTCATTGATCCGGGTCGCCGCATCGCGTGCGCGGCTTTCCGAAATTTCATGAATCGCAAGGCCGCGAAAACCGAGCTTGCGGCCAATATCGTCGAAGCGATCACGGTACCGTTCCGCGAGCTCGCGTTCCGGACCCTGCTTGAGCTTGCCGATGGAGATCACAAGAAGATGCATCAGCACAGACTAGCACGCGTCGCGCCGTTGCCGAATGGCCGCTGGCTCAAACAGCCTTCAGGTCGATCCGCGGTTCATCCGACGGACTCTGCGTCCACAGACGTTCCAGATTGTAGAATTCGCGAACTTCAGGCCGGAAGACATGCAGGATGACTTCGCCGGTATCGATCAGCACCCAATCGCAATTGGACAGGCCTTCGACATGCAGCTTCTTCTGACCGGCTTCCTTGAGACCTTTGGCGACATTTTCGGCCACCGCGCCGACATGGCGGTTTGACCGGCCGGTGGTCACGACCATGTAATCGGAGAAAGCCGACTTGCCACGCAGGTCGATGGTCACCGTTTCCTCGGCCTTCATGTCGTCAAGGCGGGCGAGAACTAGATTGAGCGTTTCGGTCGCGCTATCGCGCACCGCCGCAGCTGATTTCTTCGCCTTGGGCGAAGCAATCTTCTTCGGAATGACAGCCTTCGGTGCAGCTTTTGCCGCAGCAGGTGTCTTAGCTGCAGCCTTCGGCTTTGCGGTTTTGGTTGCGGCAGCCTTTTTAGGCGCGGCAGCCTTCTTTACCGAAGCGGACTTCTTGGGTGGGACAACCTTGGACGAGGCTTTCTTGGCACCCGTCTTGGACAATACAGAAGTGGCCAGAGGACCATTCCTTTCACTGTATTGGGACGCCGAATCCGACGCCCGGTGAGATCAAGTATGCATGTGGGAATGCCGGATTCAATATTCCAGCGCCCGCCCTATAGCACTTATCGGGCGAGTGTTGTGGAATTACGTCTTCCAGCTGCCATCCGGGTTCCGCAGCCGGGTGGAGGACAGATTCAGCTTCAAACCGGTCAAAAATACCCACGCGGGGGGCTTCAGGTCGGCCAATGACCCAGCGTCCTGCTCCGGTATCCGGTAACGGCCGAGGGCCTGGGCGGCGGTCGATGCCAGTCCCTGGAAGCTCTGCGGCGGTCGGTCGATGACCGCAAAGGGAACCTCTCCGGCAATCACCTGCCAGCTCTCCCAGCGATGAAACTGGGCGAGATTGTCGGCACCCATAATCCAGACAAATCGTGCTTGCGAACATCGACGTCGGAGATAGCTGATGGTGTCGACGGTATAACGCGTACCGATGACACTCTCGAGACAGGTGATATCGATGCGCGGGTGATCGGCCATCGCCTTCGCAGCCGCCGCGCGCTCGGCGAGATCGTGCAGATTGCGTTGATCCTTCAGCGGATTGCCCGGAGACACCAGCCACCAGACGCGATCCAGCTGCAGCCGTTTCATCGCGAACAGGCTGATAGCCCGATGCGCGGCATGCGGCGGATTGAACGATCCGCCAAGCAGACCGATCCGCATCCCGGGACTATGTGGCGGTATGCCCTGCGCCGGCGGGACTGAATGCAAATCCAATTCAGTCTCCACGCGCCGAAACGCACATGATCACGGCCGGGTCTGTCCGGTGCCGTGAATGCGATATTTGAAACTGGTGAGCTGCTCGGCGCCGACCGGGCCGCGCGCATGGAATTTGCCGGTGGCGATTCCGATTTCGGCACCGAAGCCGAATTCACCGCCATCGGCAAACTGCGTCGAGGCGTTATGCAGTACAATCGCCGAATCCACTTCGTTGAGAAACTTCGTGGCCACCGCGACGTCCTCGGTGACGATCGCATCGGTGTGATGCGAACCGTGATCGCGAATATGCGCGAGCGCATCATCGACACCATCGACGACCCTGGCCGAGATGATCGCGTCTTCGTATTCGGTGTCCCAGTCCTCGTCCGTTGCAGGCTTGACGCGCGCATTGGCCTGCTGCACGGCGGCATCGCCGCGCACCTCGCAGCCGGCATCGATCAGCATTTCCACCAACGGCTTGAGATGCGTGCCCGCCACCGCGCGGTCGATCAGCAGCGTTTCCGTCGCGCCGCAGACACCGGGACGGCGCATCTTCGCATTCAGCACGATCGACTTCGCCATATCGAGCTTCGCGGTACGATCGACATAGGTGTGATTGACGCCTTCGAGATGCGCAAATACCGGCACCCGCGCTTCGGCCTCGACACGCGCGACCAGGCTCTTGCCGCCGCGCGGCACGATCACATCGACGCCGCCATTGAGGCCGGTGAGCAGCAAGCCAACCGCCGCACGATCGCGCGTCGGCACAAGCGTAATCGCGGCCTCAGGCAGACCGGCTTCACGCAGGCCCTGCACCAGACATTCATGAATTGCACGACAGGAGCGGAAACTGTCCGAGCCGCCGCGCAGGATCACGGCATTTCCGGACTTCAGACACAGCACGCCGGCATCCGCCGCGACATTCGGACGGCTCTCGAAAATCACCGCAACGACGCCGAGCGGCACCCGCACGCGCTCGATGGTCATGCCATTCGGCCGCTGCCAGCTCTCGGTGACGGCGCCGACGGGATCGGCGATGTCATGGATGACGCGGATGCCATCCGCCATCGCGTGCACGCGCGCCTCGGTCAGGGTCAGCCTATCGATAAAGGCCGATGTGGCGCCATTGGCGCGCACCTCGGCGACATCCTCGGCATTGGCCGCCAGAATCGCAGGCGCACCGGCACGGATCGCGCGCTCCATGGCCGCAAGCGCCCGGTTCTTCTGTTCCGTTGGGGCCACCGCCAACGCACGCGCAGCCGCACGGGCGCTCCGGGCGAGGTCGTTCATCAGGACAGGCAGATCAGCCGATCCGTCGATGGCTTTCAGCGAGGCGGTCATGGCGGGCTCAAATGGGCGGAATGGGAATTCACGACCCCAAAATAGGGACTCACGGGAGCAAGGTCAAAGCGTGTTCGCTACCATCCTGCCACTGTGCGCTCGCGGATCGATTGCGCCACGAGCTGGATACCGCGGTAAAGCGCGCGACCGGCCGGCGACAGGTCACGCCCGACGCGACGGATCAGATACAGATCGCGCTCGATGACCGGATCAAGCAGCCTGCGGAAGGTCAGCACGGGGTGGTCCGTCGCCGGCAACGCCAGACCTGGCAATGGCGCCACGCCGACGCCGGCCTCGACCATGGCGAGCAGGGTCGCCGGGTGTTCGGCCTCATGCAGCGGGTTGCTACGCCCCAGTTCCTGCAGACCGCGTTCCATTTCCAGCCGGATGCCGGTGCCGGTCGCCATTGCGATCATGCCTGCAGCGACGCCGTCCATCCAGTTCACGGTGCTTTGTGACGCCAGCTGATGATCCCGCCGCATCACCAGCGCAAAACGGTCCGTCAGCAGCTTCGTCGCGTCAAGATCCGCATCCTCACCCGGCACATTGGCGATGCCAAGCTCGGCATCGCCGCTGCGCAGCCCGGCAATGATCTGATGCCGTGACACTTCCTTGAGCGTCACGCTCACCATGGGATATTCGCGCTGGAAGTTCGCCAACACCACCGGCATCAGACGCAACGCCACCGACGGCACGCAGGCCACCGTAACATGGCCGCGGCGATGCTCGCGCAGATCGCGTAAATCCTGAATTTGGTGATCGAGATCCGCCAGCAGGCGTTGGATCCCCGGCAGGAATTCGGCACCGACCTTGCTGAGTTGAACGCTGCGCGTCGTCCGGTCCAGCAGCCGGACCTGCAGCTCGTCCTCGAGCTGGCGAACGGCCTGGCTGAGGGCGGACTGGGAAACGCCAAGTTTCCGCGCAGCCCGGCTGAAGCTGCCAGCCTGAACCACCTCGGCGAAGGCACGGAGTTGCCGGAGGTCAATATTCATAAGCATTACAGATAAATATATCTGTTTTTCCCGACTTGTTAATGAAATTAACGGGTGCAAGAATTTTATGCGAAAACGCGCTGCGGCTAAAAACTATGCAGCGCACCATCTGACATCGGCAATGGCGGCGAGGGACAGAGGCATGATCGACAGGCGCAACCTACTCAAATATTCGCTCATCGGCGCCGCAACGGCACCGTTCGCAGGCCTGGGAGGCCCGGCCTTTGCCGCCGGCCGCAAGGTTCTGGTGTCCGAGGCCATCCGGCTCGGCATGTATGCCTCGCTCTATGTCGCCGCCGATAAGGGCCTGTTCGCCAAACATGGCCTCGACACCGACCTGTCGACCGCGGGCGGCATCGCCCTGCCGGTGCCGATCCTGTTGTCCGGCCGCGGCCAGATCGGCGTCACCAGCCCTGGTATGTCGGTCAACGCCACGCGTGAAGGCGGCAAGCTCAAGAATATCGCCAAGATCGTCGGCGGCGTATCGATGTGGGGAATGACCCGCCCGGACACCAAGATCACCACCATCGATGATCTCCGCGGCAAGACCATCGCGACGCTGAAATTTCCGTCCTCGACGATCCAGGTCCCGACTTACGCGATGAAGACGGTCGGCAAGTTCGACCCCAAGGAAGCGGGCGTCACCTTCCTAGAATTGCCACCGGGCGCCCAGGCCGCAGCCGTCAAGGATGGCCGTGCCGACATCGCCACCGCATTCGAATGGGATATCAGCATCGGCGCCGAACAGTTTGGCCTCGTACCGTCGCTATCATTCGCCGATCTGCTTGGTCCGCTGTGTTTCACGACGGCCATGGCCACCGAAGACGTGATCGCCTCCAACCCGGAGGCGGTGCAAGGCTTCTGTAACGCCATCGCCGAGGCGCAGAAGATGATGCACGAGAACAATGCTGTCTTCACCGAGGTCGCAGAGAAGTACTTTCCGAAAGTCTCGCCGTCGGTGGTCGGAAATGCGACGAAGAACTTCTTTGGCAGCAAGACGGCTATCCCGAAAAACCCCACCATCTCCGCCGAGGAATGGGATCGCGCGATGTTGCTGGAACAAGGCGGCGGCGCAGTCTCAACGACGCTTCCCTATGCACAAATGGTCGACAATCGCTTCGCCGAGAAAGCGACCAAAGAATTCGGATTGGCGTGATGTCGGTCTCAACCAGCTTTCCGCCTGAACGGCGCTACGTCACCTTGCCCGCACGCCCCGAGCCGTTGCGGCTCGCGGTCGAGGAGACCGCAGTCATCGTGGTCGACATGCAGAACGCCTACGCGTCGCCGAACGGCTATCTGGATCTCGCGGGCTTCGACGTGACCGGCGCCAAGGCAGCGATCGTGGCCGTCAAGGAGACGCTGGAGGTCGCGCGCGAGGCCGGCGTCACTGTGATCTATTTCCAGAACGGCTGGGACGCCGACTATGTCGAGGCCGGCGGTCCGGGCTCCCCGAACTGGCACAAATCGAACGCACTCAAGACCATGCGCGCGCGCCCGGAATTGCAAGGCAGCCTGCTCGCCAAGGGTGGCTGGGACTACGCGCTCGTCGATGAACTCCAGCCGCAGCCCGGCGACATCGTGGTACCGAAGCCGCGCTACAGCGGCTTCTTCAACAGCCAGTTCGACAGCATCCTGCGCGCGCGCGGCATCCGCAATCTCGTCTTCTGCGGAGTTGCTACCAATGTTTGCGTGGAATCGACTCTGCGCGACGGCTTCCATCTCGAATATTTCGGCGTGATGCTCGAAGACGCGACGCATCAGGCCGGCCCCGACTACGTCCAGAAGGCGGCTGTCTTCAACATCGAAACCTTCTTCGGCTGGGTTTCCAGCACGGCCGATTTCCGCCGCGCATTCGCGCAGACTGAAACCTCCACGAAAGCCTGAGGATCCCATGACAGATCGCGCGATTATTCCGCCCGGCACTCATCCGCCGCTCGCACCTTACTCGCCCGGCATGATGGCCGACGGCGTGATCTATGTGTCCGGCACGCTGGCCTTCGACAAGAACAACGACGTCGTTCATGTCGGCGATGCGGCGGCGCAGACCCGGCACATCCTTGAGACGATCAAGAGCGTGCTGACTGCCGCAGGCGCCACGATGGCCGATGTCACCTTCAACTCCATCTTTGTGACCGACTGGGCCAATTACGGCGCCGTCAATAAGGTCTATGCCGAATACTTCCCCGGCGAGAAGCCGGCTCGCTACTGCATCCAGTGCGGACTGGTGAAACCGGATTGCCTCGTCGAGATCGCGTCGATCGCACACAAGCGAGTTTGATGTGACGACCATCGAAGCCACCCAAGCCAATGTCGCGCGGCGGCTGATGCCCCCGGTCCTGCGGATCGCGCTGCTGCAAGTGGCACTGCTAGCTCTGTTACTTGCTGCCTGGGAAATTGCGATCAGCTTCAAATGGATCGCGGTCTATCTCTACGGACGGCCAAGCGGCATCTTCGCCAAGGCCTCTATTCTGATCGCCAACGGAGAACTCCTGCGCGATGCTGCGCTGACTGCCTGGGAAGCCATCGCCGGATTCCTGATCGGCACTATTGCCGGCAGCGCCGTCGGGCTGCTGCTCTGGCTGTTTCCCACCAGCGCGGCGGTGCTGCGCCCCTATCTCATCGCGCTCAACGGCTTGCCGAAGATCGCACTCGCACCCTTGATTATCGTGTGGTTCGGAATCGGCATCTCGTCGAAGATCGCCATCGCCGCCATCATCACCTTCATCGTCGCGGTGATCACCGCGCAACAGGGCGCCAAGGAAGTCGATAGCGACCTGATCAAGTTGATGCGCTCGCTCGGCGCCAGCCGATGGAAGACCTGGCGAACCGTCGTCATTCCGGGCGCCATGCCGTGGATCGTGTCCGCCTTCCGTCTCAATGTCGGCTTCGCGCTGATCGGCGCAGTCGTCGGCGAATACATCGCCTCGAAAGAGGGCCTCGGCTACATGATCTATTATGCCGGCGTGCTCTACGATTTGAACGCCGTCTGGGTCGGCATCGCCGCGCTCATGGCCGTGGCGCTACTGATGTACGGCGCGATCGACATTCTCGAACGCCGCCTGCGCTTCTGACTTTCCATCGCTCGAACCCGCAAGACAACCCATGCCCTATGCAAGCGGCGGTGACGCCGACATCTATTACGAAACTCATGGACACGGAACGGCGATCCTCATGTCTGCCGGCATGGGCGGCAGCGGATCGTTCTGGGCGCCGCAGGTCGCAGCACTCGCGCAGCGCCACCAGGTCATCCTCTACGACCACGTCGGCACCGGCCGTAGCGCTGCGAACAGTGCGCCATCGCGATCGATTGTCGGCATGGCCGATGACATCACGCATGTGCTCGACCATGCCGGTGTCAGCAATGCACATGTGGTGGGCCATGCCATCGGCGGCATCGTCGGAATTGAACTTGCCCTGCGCGACCCCGCGCGCTTGCGCAGCCTGGTGGTGGTGAACGGCTGGGGTCGCGCCGATCCGTTCCTGCGGCGCTGCTTCGAAGTCCGCAAACAGATACTGAATCAGTCCGGCCCGAAAGCCTATGTGCGTGCGCAGCCACTGTTTCTCTATCCGCCGCGATGGATTTCCGACAATGCCGCGCAGCTCGACGCGGAAGAAGAGCGCATCCTCGCGCACTTCCCGACAGCGGCGACGATGAATGCGCGGATCGACATGTTTCTCGCCTTCGACCCCGGCGACGCTCTCGCGACCATTGCAACGCCCACACTGCTGGCCTCATCGCGGGACGACAGTCTGGTGCCGGCCTATCTCTCGCAACAACTGGCTGCCGCCATTCCGGGCGCGCGCGTTCGCGAAGTGGAATGGGGCGCCCATGCCTTCACCGCCGTGATACCCGACGTTTTCAATAACATGCTACTCGGCTTCTGCAGTGAGGTGGACGCATGAACGCCATGACACCAATCGCCACGTCGTCGTCCACATCCGCTGTGCTCAAGGCCGAACAGGTCGGCGCATCCTTCGGAAGCGGCAAGCAGTATGTTGAAGCCATCCGCGATGTCAGCTTCGAGCTGCGGCAGGGCGAGACGCTGGCTATTGTTGGCCCGTCCGGCTGCGGCAAGTCCACATTGTTCAATGTCATTGCCGGTTTGCTGAAGCCGACGCGCGGCCATGTGGAGGTTGCAGGCATCCGTGTCGACGACGCCGCAGGACATGTCGGCTACATGCTTCAGAAGGATCTGCTGCTGCCGTGGCGTTCCGTCATCGACAATGTGATGCTCGGTCTGGAGGTACGCGGCGCACCGCGGCAGACCTCGCGCGACATCGCCATGAAATTGATCCGCGCCTACGGCCTCGCCGGTTTCGAGAACGCCAAGCCCGCAACCTTGTCAGGCGGCATGCGCCAGCGCGTGGCCATCATGCGCACGCTGGCATTCGATCCGCAGGTGATCCTGCTGGATGAGCCGTTCTCGGCGCTGGATTTCCAGACCCGGCTGCTGCTGCAGGCTGACGTATCACGCATCATCGCCGAAAACGGCAAGAGCGCCATTCTGGTCACCCATGACATCGGCGAAGCCATCGCCATGGCCGACCGCGTTCTGGTGCTCAGCGCACGCCCGGCGACCGTGCGGGCGCTGCATGTCATCGATCTGCCCAAAGCAGGCCGCGATCCCGTAGCGCTGCGCACCGACGCTGCCTTCCAGGCCTATTTCGCCAAGATCTGGGCCGACCTGGAAATGCCTGCCACCGCGGCGTAAGGCACCAAAGCTGCGACTGACTGTTGCGACTGAAACGGATCGCGCCGGAGCGCAATTGGTGCCGCAAACAGGACTCGAACCTGTGACCCCGTCATTACGAATGACGTGCTCTACCAACTGAGCTATTGCGGCGAACCAAGCGGCGATTCGGCTTTTCGGCCGAAAACGCTGGGGCATCTGATATCGCCCGGGGCGTTGCTTTGCAAGAAGCGGCGGCGAATCTGGCGACCGAAAAGCGCGACCAACCACCCACTGAAACCGGCCATTTGGGCCTGAATCGGGGCTGCTATCCGCCCCAGCGCCGTAGAAACCCGCGCCAACCGCCCTGTTGCTGGCCTGCATTCAGCTCGGCGAATTCATCGCGATAATCGTCCGCCTCGTCCACGCCCGGATCGTCCGGGGGCCTGACGATGGGAATGACGGCCGGAATAGCCACCGCGGGCTTCACGGCGCTGGCGATATCGCTGCGGTCGCGGAACAGCGGTGGCGGCGCGGAGGCCGGTTTCGGGAGCGGCGGCGGCGCTTCGGCGGGCTCGGGCGCGGCATCGGCCGCCGGCTCGGGCTGTGCTGGTACTTCAGGTTCCACCGCGAGGTCCTGAGCCGGCGCGGAGGGTGTGACTTCGACCGGCACGGGCACCACGGGTTTTGGCATCGCGGGCGGCGGAGCCAGCACGGTTTCGCGCAAAATCTCGGTCTCAATCGTCGAGGCTCTGTCCGACGGCAGCGCGGCCAACGGCGTCTGCCACTGGAACGCATCGATCCGTCCGGTGACCGGCGATACCGGCCGCCAGCGATCGGACACATAGCCGTCGGCGGTCCAGACCGGATCATGCAACGCGCGCACGGCACGCAATGTCCAAGCGCGGGCACGGCCGCTGTCGCCATGTTCGGTACGTTCGATTTCCGCCATCAGCATCGCAACGCGCTGGGTGGAGTCGGCCGTAAACGGCGCCAGTGCTTCGCGGGCGCGTGTGAATTCGGCGGCATCGATGGCCGCTCGGGCAATCGCCAGCGCGCTTTCGATATGGCCTGGCGCTTTCGACGCCAGCGTCTCGACACGCACCAGCCGCTGCCGCGCGGAATCGCCGAGCTTCACATGGGCATAGGCGTCGGCGAGATCCGGATGCGGCTGCGCCAGCCACGCTGTCTCGATGATCTTCATTGCCCGACGAGTCTGATGCGCCTCGCTCTGGAATCGGCTAGCGAGAACGGCGGCTGGCACCAAAGTTGGCGCAAGCTTGATCGCCTCGGTCACGCTGTCGCGGGATAGATCGCGATCTTGTGTCTCAAGCTCCAGCGCACGCGCGGTGAGCAGCACGCCGCGCTGCCGACGAAACGCCGCGCGATCGATGAGACCAGAGGCAAAATTGTTGTCGAGGATTTTCAGCGCGCCGGTCCAATCGCTCTGCGCGCAGCGGAAGCCAAGAACGGCTTGCGACGCCCATGTCGATGCCGGCGATAGTTTCAACGCTTCTTCGGCAATCGTCACGGCGGCGACGGGATCGTCGCTGCGCTGCGCCTCGATGAACAGACCACGCAGACCCAACAATCGCGTATCGCCACGCTCGGCCATCGCCTGAAACGCACGATGCGCACCGGCGCGATCGCCATCGAGCTGGGCGGACTGGGCATGCAGCAACAGAGCGAGTGGATCGTCAGCCGTTAAACGTTTGGCGATATCGGCATGACGCCGCGCGGCGTGGCCATCGCCCTGCCCGATCGCCAGCAGACCATGGGTGATGGCCTGACGCCCGCGCGCCTGACGCTTTTCATGTCGGCGACGGCGCATTCGCTTCGGCGCGCCCCACAAACCACGCAGGAGCGACCAGGCGAACACCACCGCGACGATTGTCAGGCCGAGCACCAGCACAAACACCGGCACCGACGGCGAAGCGCGCCAGACGCCCCAGGATATCACGACATCGCCGGGCTGATCGGCGACCCAGGCGGCGCCAGCGGCCGCAAGTGCTATCAACACAAGAAACAGAATAATGCGGAACATCGGATTCCTATGGCGCTGGTTTGGAAAGCGCCGCCATCGCGTCGGCTGCGAATTGACGTGAAGCCGCCAGCGCTGCATCGCGCATATCGACTCTATCGAGCCAGGGCTGAACCACGGCACGATCCGCTGGCGACAGCGTCAGCAATTCACGCCTGGCCGTGGCGATATCGTTGCTGCGCGCAGCCGCGGACGCGCGTGACACGGCGCCGCTGTTGCTACCTGCGCCGACAGCATCGGTGCGCTCGATGCGCACCAGCTTGGCCGCGCCGGCCTGCAGACGATCCATGAAACCTGCGCCTACCGCAGGCGCGTCCGCCGGAGCGGGTGTGAGCTTCGGTAACACTGCAAGCAGTTCACGGCTGAGCGCGACTGTGTTTGGTACGCCCGTCGTTGCAAACGCATCGAGCGGCTTCAGCTGATTGGCATTGCCGGCAAGCGGTTTGACCGCCGCAAGCGCCGTCGCAAAGGGCTCACCTTGACGCACCGACGTATCGAGCAGTGATGCCGCAACGACACGGCGCAAGACCGTGTCATCGACAGGTTTGGTATTCTGTTGGGCGGCCGAAGACTTCAACTCGCCGGCTGCACGTTCGATCTGCCCGAGCCGCTCATTGATCGGCCCGAGATCGACCACACCGGCCGCGGTGCGCGGCGCGGATTTGAGTTGATTGATGTCGGCAACGACACGATCCGATTGTGTCTTCGCGGCAGTGAGATCGCCGCGCAATCCCGCGATGGATTTCTCGAGCGTATCGATCCGCGTTGCCAGCCCCGTATCCGGCGCAGCGACCGGGCGCGCTTCGATCTGCGCAATGCGAGAGGTCAGCGCATCGACATCTGCCTTGTCACTCGAAGCAATGCCGCTCAGGCCGAACCATGCGATCCCGGCGACAAGCGCACCGGCAACCGCGCCAACGGCGGCGGGAACCAGGACAGGTGCACGCGCAGGCGAGATGGGCGCCTGCTTTTCAACCGCAGCCTCCGCGGCGGGCTCGGACGGCGGCATGTCCGACGGTGCGGTATCGACGGACTCCGATGCTGTTTCCGGTACCGCAGGCTCCGCTGCAGCCGGACGCTCGGTGACCTCGGCAGCCGTCAATTCGATGGTTGGCGGCGGCCGCTTGGGCCGACCGGCATCCGGAGACGATCCCGTCTCATTATCGTCGGCCATGGCGTCGGTTCCCTCGTGACATGCCCGATCCCTACCGGGATTTGGTCACAGCAGTCTTAACGCGATAATGGCGCGATGGCACGGTCCAGCGCCGCGAACAGGGCATTTTCGTCCGGGGTCTGCGCCACCACGACCTGGCTGGCTCCGGCATCATGCGCAATCGTGCCGACCGCAGCTGAAAGGCAATAGTGTGGAACTGCGAGGGCAGCGATCTCGACGCCCGATAAGCCCACCGCCTGGAAGAATGCCCGCGCGCTCCGCCGCGAATAATGCAGCACGGCCTCGATTCTGCCGGCCAGGAAGGCCGCAGCAACATCATCCGGCAGATCGGCTACCGGCATCATCCGGTAGGTGGTTTGTGTCACCACCGTGAAACCGCGCGCGCCGAGTTCGCCAGCGAGATCCCGCGCCAGATCGGCGCCGGCCAGATAGAGGAGCGGGCGGGTCTTGCTCAGCAGCTTGCTCTTGCTGCTCTCCGTCAACAGGTCCCGCAGCGCCGCAGCATCACCTTCGGCGGACATGACCTGGGCAAAGCCGAGATTGCGCGCGGCCTCTGCGGTCCGGTCACCGACCGCGAACAGCGGCAGGTGAAGCAGGGTTGCTTGCACCGGCTGATCGGCGAGTGCGCGTAGCGCATTGGCCGACGTCACGACCACCGCGCCGAAATCTGCATCCGTATCGATGGACAGCATCACCTTTTCGAAGCGCAGCATCGGCGCCGCCAGCACCTCGAAGCCCCGCGCGCGCAAGGCGGCGGCGGTGCTGGTAGTGTCCGGCTGCGGGCGAGTGACGAGAATAGCCATATCTGAGGTCCGGTTTCGGGGGTCTCGCATGCCACGCAGGGCATCGAGTGATTGCACCTTGCGACCCCGCAATGCTACGCCGGGGACAGGAAAAGCCCGGATTTGGCTGATTTAGCAAGGACCGATAGTGACCACCGACCAACCGATGCTGGTGCTGGGAATCGAGACGACCTGCGATGAGACCGCGGCCGCCGTTATCGAACGCCAGCCCGACGGCAGCGGCAAGATCCTGTCCAATATCGTCCATTCGCAGATCAGCGACCATGCGCCCTATGGCGGCGTGGTGCCGGAGATCGCCGCGCGCGCCCATATCGACTTGCTCGACGGCATCGTCGGCCGCGCGATGAAGGATGCCGACGTCAATTTTGCGCAACTGAGCGGTGTGGCCGCAGCCGCCGGACCCGGCCTGATTGGCGGCGTCATTGTTGGTCTCACCACCGCAAAAGCCATAGCCATGGTGCATGACACCCCGCTGGTGGCCGTGAACCATCTCGAAGCCCATGCGCTGACGCCGCGGCTGACCACTTCCTTGGCGTTTCCGTATTGCCTGTTTCTCGTTTCCGGCGGTCATACTCAGATCGTGGCGGTGCTCGGCGTCGGCCACTATGTCCGGCTCGGCACCACCGTCGATGACGCCATGGGCGAAGCCTTCGACAAGGTCGCCAAGATGCTCGGCCTGCCCTATCCCGGCGGTCCGCAAGTGGAGCGGGCCGCTGCCGGTGGCGATCCCAAGCGCTTTGCGTTTCCGCGGCCGATGCTTGGCCGGCCCGATGCGAATTTTTCGCTCTCCGGTCTCAAAACTGCGGTACGCAACGAGGCCAGTCGGCTGATCCCGCTGGAAGAGCAGGACATCGCCGATCTCTGCGCCAGCTTCCAGGCGGCCGCGCTGGAATCGACGGCAGATCGGTTGAGCGTCGGCCTCAAACTGTTCGAAGCGCAATTCGGCCCGCCGCATGCGCTGGTCGCAGCCGGCGGTGTCGCCTCCAACCAGGCGATCCGCGGCGCGCTGCAGGCCGTCGCCGCAAAAGCGCAGACCACGCTGATCATCCCGCCGCCGGCACTGTGCACCGACAACGGCGCGATGATCGCCTGGGCCGGCGCGGAACGTCTAGCGTTAGGACTCACCGACACGATGGAAGCACCGCCCCGCGCGCGCTGGTTGCTCGACGCCGATGCCAAGGCGCCGGCAGGCCATTCCAAATCCCGCGCGGCTTACTGACGGGAACATCATGGCCGACTTCAACTCTGTGGCGGTGATCGGCGCTGGTGCTTACGGCACGGCGCTGGCCGATGTCGCGGCGCGCGCCGGCCGCGAAACCGTGCTTTATGCACGCTCGACTGCAGCCGCCGAACTGATGCAGGTGTCGCGCGCCAATCCGCGACTGCCCGGCGCTGCCATCGATGACTCTGTCTTCGTCACCGCCGATCTTTCGCTGGCAGCGCGCGCCGATATCATTCTGCTCGCCGTCCCGTCGCAACAGTTGCGCGAGGCATTGACGGCGCTCGCGCCGCTATTGCCGGCAGGCGTTCCGGTGGTCGCCTGCGCCAAGGGCATCGAGCGCGGCAGCCACAAATTCATGACGGAAGTCATCGCCGACGTCGCACCGCATGCGATTCCTGCCATTCTGTCGGGACCGAATTTCGCTGACGATGTCGCAGCTGGCTTGCCCACGGCCGTGACGCTCGCTTGCGCCGACGAGGATGTCGCTGTCGCACTCGTGCAGGCCTTGGGTTCGGCGACGTTCCGTCCGTATCACTCCACCGATGTGCGCGGCGTCGAGATCGGCGGCGCGGCGAAAAACGTGCTGGCTATAGCTGCCGGCATTGTCGCGGGCAAACAGCTCGGCGCCTCCGCGCTTGCGGCGCTGACAACACGCGGCTTCAGTGAACTGCTGCGGCTTGGTCTCGCTTGCGGCGCACGAGCCGAGACGCTATCGGGCCTGTCAGGATTGGGCGACCTGATCCTGAGCTGTTCGAGCGCGCAGTCGCGCAATTTTTCACTCGGCGTGGCACTCGGCCGCGGCGAGCAGCCGGCGCGCGGCAAACTTGCCGAAGGTGAGTTCACGGCGCCGGTGCTGATCGAACTTGCGACGTCGAAGGGCGTCGATATGCCGGTGGCAAGAGCCGTGGCGGCAATTCTGGCTGGCCAGGCAACCATCGATCAGGCAATCGATGGCCTGCTGACGCGGCCGTTCAAGGCAGAAGGTTAGAGACGTAATGAAATACTGGCTGGTGAAATCGGAGCCATCTGTATGGTCATGGGATCAACAGGTCGCGAAGGGCAAGAAGGGTGAAGCCTGGACCGGCGTGCGCAACCACAGCGCCAAGCTCAACATGATGGCCATGAAGAAAGGCGATCGCGCCTTCTTCTATCATTCCAACGAAGGCAAGGAAGTCGTTGGGATCGTCGAGATCGTGAAAGAGCACTATCCCGATCCGACCGATGAATCCGGCAAGTTCGTCTGCGTCGATATCGCCGCCGACAAGCCTTTGAAGACACCGGTGACACTCTTTGCCGTGAAGGCCGAGAAGAAACTCGCCGAGATGGCGTTGCTGAAACTGTCGCGGCTCTCGGTGCAGCCGGTGACCGCGGAGGAGTGGATGCTCGTCTGCAAAATGGGCGGATTGTGAGCGCCGACGGCGCGGCCAATCTTGCAATCACTGATCCCGTAGCTTTCATCCGCGCCAATACGCGCCTGCGACCGGTGCCACTGGTGCCGAACATTGTGCTGCACACAGCCGACGAGGCCGTACCGCTGTGGAGCAAGACTGAGGAAGAACTCGGCGAAGCCGGACTGCCGCCACCGTTCTGGGCCTTCGCCTGGGCCGGCGGACAGGCACTGGCGCGCTTTGTTATCGATCATCCCGGGCATGTTGCTGAAAAGACCATCATCGATTTCGCAACAGGATCGGGGCTGGTGGCTATCGCCGCGATGAAAGCCGGGGCAAGGAGCGTCTTCGCCTATGACATCGACGCCTTTGCGCGCACGGCCATTGCGCTGAACGCAGCTGAAAATGGCGTTACGATCAATGCTCGCGGTGACGATCTGCTCGGCGGCTCATCTGTCCCGCCCGCACAAACGATTCTGGCAGGCGATATTTTCTATGAACGCGACACCGCAGAGCGCGCCTTTGCATTTCTTTCAGAGCAAGCGGCGCGCGGTGCAACGGTCCTGATCGGCGACCCCGGCCGCAGCTATCTGCCGAAAGACAAATTGCGCAAGCTCGCGGAATACAGAGTGCCCGTGACGCGCGATCTCGAAGATGCAGAGATCAAGAACACGGCGGTGTGGACGCTGGCCTAACTACCCCGCCTCAGCCACCACCTGCGCCAGAAGCTGCTCGCGCTTCGATTGCGAGCGATAGCCCGTTTGCGTCGCGGCGATGCGCGCGAGGACGCCGTCCTCGAAGGCGGTGACGATGGTATCGTGCACATAGCTCTTGCGGCAGATCGCCGCCGTGTTCTGCAATTCGTCCGCCGCCGACCGCACGGCTTCGAGCACCTGCTTCCTGCGTCCGCGCTCACTGGCTGCCGGCTCTATCCGTGACAGGGTTTCAGCCACCGTCGCCGACGCCATCAGAGTGCGGAAATCCTTCAGTGAAATCTTGATGCCGGCGATATCGCGCAGGAAGGCGTTCACTGCTGCCGTGTTGACCTTGTGAATGCGGCCAGCATTGTCGCGATACTGGAACAGGCGTTTGCCCGGCACGTCGTGCAGGATACCAATCGCGCGGACGAGCTTCGACGCATTGGACTCCTTGCGCACTGCCTTGCCGCCCTTGGCCTTGAAGGTGAGCACGATGCAATCGTCTTCGAGCTGCACGTTCGACTTCATCAGCGTTGTAGCGCCGCGGGTGCCCGACAGCTTCATATAGCTCTCATTGCCGGCACGGATCGCGGTGCGCGTGACGAGTTCGATGACAGCGGCGAGCGCGAACTCACGCGTCGGCTCGTCGCCTGCCAGAAGCGCCGAGACGTTGCGGCGGATCTTCGGCAGTGCCGCCACCAGCTTCGCCAGCCGATGCGCCTTGCGTTGCTCGCGGACCTTCTCCCAATCCGAGTGATAGCGGTATTGCAGGCGGCCGGCCGCGTCGCGGCCTACGGCCTGCAAATGCGACGTAGGATCAGCGGCATAGCGGACCTCGGCATAGGCCGGGGGCACTGCCATGGAGTTCAGCCGCTTGATCGTCCCGATATGCTTGATCGGGGTGCCGTTGGCCCTGACGAAGGAATAAGATTTTCCGCGCTTGAGCCGGCGGATGGTCAGCTCAGACTGATCTCCGAGCTTCAGGCCCATTTCACGGGCCAAAACCTCCACACTCGCGGGGCTTGGCTTGGCCATACGGGCTGGCCGCGCGACGGAACGGGCGGAAACGGCCCGGGAAGGCGCGAAATTCTGCTGTTCCATCATAGTGTTATCTGCCTCGTCGGCCCTGTGTCTCTGCTAATGCCGTTTATTGATTTTTAGTTCCGGGCCGCTTGGCCGTCCCTGCGAGGGCGATTTAGGGGCTTCCCGCAACTATTGCGAGTCCACAGGTACGCAATTTCGGTTACTGGTTACCGTTTGGCGCCTGAATTGGCTTTATGATGAAGTTTCCAGGCCGTCAAAACGCGAACGTGATTGGGGCTGCGACCTTGCGGACCGACCAAAGGCCTAGTCCGGCCCCGCTTGTCCAGCTATCTCGCGCCGGCGCATATTGCGCGCAACGAGAACCGGCTGGCGGCGAATTCGCGCAGCGGTCGCACGGTGGTGGAGGGGACGATGTCCGACAAGATTTACGACGTACCGGCTGAGTGGACGACGCGCGCCTTCGTCGATGACGCAAAATACAACGAGATGTATGCGCGCTCGATCAGCGATTCCAACGGCTTCTGGGCCGAGCAGGCCAAGCGCCTCAACTGGAGCCACGCCCCCACCAAGATCGAAAACACGTCCTTTGCCCCAGGCAAGATCTCGATCAAGTGGTTCGAGGATGGCGTATTGAACGCCGCCTATAATTGCATCGACCGCCATCTACCGAAGCGCGCCAACCAGACCGCGATCATCTGGGAAGGCGACGACCCCTCGCAGTCGAAGCACATCAGCTATCAGGAACTGCACGACGAAGTCTGCAAGATGGCCAACGTGTTGCGCAACCGCAATGTCGGCAAAGGCGACCGCGTCACCATCTATCTGCCGATGATTCCGGAAGCCGCCTACGCGATGCTGGCCTGCGCGCGCATCGGCGCGGTCCATTCGGTGGTCTTCGCCGGCTTCTCGCCGGACTCGCTGGCGCAGCGCATCACTGACTGCCAGTCGAAGATCATCATCACCGCCGATGAAGGCCTGCGCGGCGGCAAGAAAGTGCCGCTAAAGAACAATGTCGATGCGGCCGTCGCGAAAGCCGGCGGCGTCGACTGGGTCGTCGTGGTCAAGCACACCGGCACACCGGTGAACATGGATCCGGCCCGTGACTTCTGGTACCGCGAAGCCGCCGAAGTCGTCACCACCGAATGCCCCTGCGAGCCGATGAATGCGGAAGATCCGCTGTTCATCCTTTATACGTCGGGCTCCACCGGCCAGCCCAAGGGCGTGCTGCACACCACCGGCGGCTATCTGCTGTTTGCGTCGATGACGCATCAATATGTGTTCGACTATCACGAGGGTGACATCTACTGGTGCACCGCCGACGTCGGCTGGGTGACCGGTCACAGCTACATTCTCTATGGGCCGCTGGCCAACGGCGCGACCACGCTGATGTTCGAAGGCGTGCCGAACTATCCGTCGATGTCGCGCTTCTGGGAAGTCATCGACAAGCATCAGGTCAACATCTTCTACACCGCGCCAACTGCGATCCGCGCGCTGATGCAGGCCGGCGACGAGCCGGTGAAGAAAACCTCGCGCAAGAGCCTGCGATTGCTCGGCTCGGTCGGCGAGCCGATCAATCCGGAAGCCTGGGAGTGGTACTATCACATCGTCGGCGAGGCGCGTGCGCCGATCGTCGATACCTGGTGGCAGACCGAGACCGGCGGCATTCTCATCACGCCGCTGCCCGGCGCGACGAAACTCAAGCCCGGCTCGGCGACGCGGCCGTTCTTTGGTGTCGTGCCCGAGATCGTCGATGCCGACGGCAAGGTGCTCGACGGCGAGACCTCGGGCAATCTCTGCATCGCCAAGTCATGGCCTGGCCAGATGCGGACGGTCTATGGCGATCACGCCCGTTTCGAACAGACCTATTTCTCGACCTACAAGAACAAGTACTTCACCGGCGACGGCTGCCGCCGCGATGCCGACGGCTATTACTGGATCACCGGCCGCGTCGACGACGTCATCAATGTCTCCGGCCACCGCATGGGCACCGCGGAAGTGGAATCGTCGCTGGTCGCACATGAGAAAGTGTCGGAAGCCGCCGTGGTCGGCTATCCGCACGACATCAAGGGCCAGGGCATCTACGCTTACGTCACGCTGATGAACGGGGTCGAGCCGACTGAAGAGCTCCGCAAGGAGCTGGTGGCCTGGGTCCGCAAGGACATCGGCCCGATCGCCTCGCCTGACCTGATCCAGTTCGCCCCGGGTCTACCAAAGACCCGCTCCGGCAAGATCATGCGTCGCATCCTGCGCAAGATCGCCGAAGACGAACCGTCATCTCTGGGTGATACATCGACACTGGCCGATCCCGCCGTGGTCACCGACCTCGTCGAGCATCGGCAGAACAAGAAGCCGGGGGCGTAACCGCTCGCCCAATCTGTCGGCAAACACGGAGTGATGTGGTGGATCGTCGGTCATTCGTGTTGGGAAGTGCTGCAGTTGTTGCGGGCGGAGCCTCCGCCCGTGCGCAACATGCCGGTCATCCCGCATTGCCTGCGGCACCATCGTCGAAAGAGCCCTACGCCAAATTGCAAGGCGGCGTACCGCATCACATGACGCCCGAGCAGGAGGCGCAGCGCGTCACAGAGAGTCCGGCGCCGAAAGGGCCGCAAGGAAAGTGGATATCGCGTGCGGCACTGCCGTTGCCGCGCAGCGAGATGGCCTGGGCGACATCATGGGCCGATCGTATGCATATCGTAGGCGGCTACGGCGAAGGCCGTGTCGACCGCCCCTATCACCATGTCTACGATCCCGCTTCAGATCAGTGGCTCGACGCGGCGCCCCTGCCGCGCGGCGCCAACCATGTCTCGGTCGCTGCCGATGCCGGACGCGTCTATGCGCTCGGCGGTTTCATGCAGCAGAACCGCGGCTCGGACCAGAACGCCTATGCCTATGATGTCGCTGCCAATCGCTGGGATACGATCGCGCCCTTGCCGCGACCACGCGGTGCCGGCGCTGCCGTTGCGCTGAACGGCAAAATCCATCTGATCGGCGGCGCGTCGGAACCTGCGGCAGAGCGCGCCAGTGTCAGTTGGCACGAAGTCTATGATCCCAAGACCGACAAATGGGAGACCCGCAAGGCACTGCCCGGTGCGCGCGACCATGTCGGCTGCGTCGCCACGCGCGGCGTGATCCATGTGATCGGCGGGCGTTTCAATACGTTCGAGTACAATACCGATCTGCACCATGTGTATCTGCCCGAGCGCGACACATGGGAGCTGCGCGCCGCACTGCCGACGACCCGTTCGGGCCATGGCCTTGTCGTGTATCGCGACCGGCTGTTTGCCATGGGCGGCGAATCCGGCGTGGTGCAGAACGGCCAGCTCACCCAGGGCAAGGTGTACGGACAGATGGAAAGCTACGATCCGGCCTCCGACACCTGGCAGAGCCACGCGCCGATGCTGACCCCGCGCCATGCGGTCGGCGCCACAGTTATTGGTGACTGGATCTATGTGGCCGGTGGCGGCGCTGTCCTCGGCGGCGCGGTACAATCCGCCGTCCATGAGGCGTTTACGCTGGCCTAGTGACCTCCAACGCATCGCATCTGGCTGCCCTCACGTGATTGTCAGGGCCGGATGGCCACCCCCGGCCAATTTAGAGCGAGTGTTGTTTTCCGGGCATTTACTTTGTTCAGCGGATTTCCTCTTTAGGCGCTCGTTGGCGCACTCCCCCGCGCCGGCAGAGACCAGTTGTTTACGCGACTGGTTGAGAATTTCCCGTGTGCAATTGTTTTCGTCGCCTTGAGAGGCGGCACGACCTCGTCGGCCGCTACCGACCGGGCCGAACTGGAGAGATCGATGTCCTTTAAGATTGCTAGTGCGCTGGCAGCCACCGTTGTCGTTGGCGCCCTGATGTCCCCCACCGCGCAGGCAGCGCCCAATGTGGTCGGCTTCCACGGCGACTATGCCCCCGGCACCATCGTCGTGAAGACCAATGAGCGTAAGCTGTATCTCGTGCTCGAACAGGGTCAGGCCGTGCGCTATCCCGTCGGTGTCGGCAAGCCCGGCAAACAGTGGGCCGGCGCCACCAAGATCGACGGCAAGTACCGCCAGCCGGCCTGGGCTCCGCCCGCCGACGTCAAGCGTGACAATCCGAATATCCCCGATGTGATTGCGGGCGGTTCGCCAGCTAATCCGATGGGCGTTGCTGCGATGACCCTCGCCGGCGGCGAATATGCCATCCACGGCACCAACCGCCCCAATTCGATCGGCGGCTATGTCTCTTACGGTTGCGTCCGCATGTACAACGAAGACATCACCGACCTCTATTCGCGCGTCTCGGTCGGCACGCCGGTGATCGTCACCCAGCGCTGATCGCTGGCAGCTTAGCTATTCTGAAAAGCCGCGCATGATGCGCGGCTTTTTGTTTTGCTGATCTCATCGGCTATCGCACCAGCCGTTGCGATGACCGCCACCATACGGGCGCGCGTGCCCTGCGTTGAGCATCGCTGCAGACACGTTGGGCGTTTGCCTGGTCGCGACATCGGCGACCACGCGGCCGGGATATTTGTCAGGCCCGATATTGTAGATCGTGAGACTTCCCTCGCGGAGCAACTTGGTCAGTGCGGCCGTCGCGGTTTCTGCTTTCTGAATCTCGCGCGCGCATTGCCCCTTCAGCTCCGGCGCATCGATGCCACGCAAACGAATGCGCACGCTGACGTCTTCACCCGACCCAAGATGCACGCGCGCGCCAAAAGTATCGCCGTCGATGGCATAGCGCATCTCGATCGAGTAGCGCGCCTCAGCATTGCCGGCGCGCCTGACGATCGCCTCGGAATCGCGGGCCGCCTCGGTCTGATCCGCGCCGGGCAGGAACGGCAGCCAGCGCTTCACCGGCAGCATGGTGCCGGCGGCCAGGCCGAGCACGAATACCCACGGCATCGCCGCGGACATGCGGGATCGCCACGGCGACGCACGGTGAATGCGCGATGCTGGGGTCATCGTCCTGCGATAATGTGAGTCGAAACAACCAGCCAGAAGAATCTGGCCCAGTGATCCGAAGAGTTAGAAGTCGGACGCAATGCCCTTACGTTCCCAGTCGCCAAAACGCGTGGGCTCCGGGCCTTCAGGTCCCTGGAACTCTTTCGCTTTCGCCGCAGTATGTGCTGCTGCAGCTGCAGCCCGACGTTCTTCTGCCTCGGCCAGCGCGCGCTGCGCGGCGGGCGTCAAAACTTTCTTCGGTGCCGGCTCAGGCTCCGGCAAAGACGTTGCGGACTCGGAAGGAATGTCGTTCATCTCAGGTTTCCTGCTGAACCGGCAAGGGCGGCACGCGTTACATAAATCAATGTCGAACAGTTGCCGTTCGACTGTGAGCATATAAGGGCGATTCTTACATTTGGCATATTCGCATGCGACAGAATCGCTCCCATCCAATGGCCGCATGCTGAGCCTGCCCGCGCCATTGCCCGCCCTCCGTCGTGATGTTTTCGCATGTCGCAAGTAAGATACGCACCGCCAACCGAGGTCCCCGGCCTCGCCGCGCGACGGATTGCGGCGGATATTCTCGACGGCGTCTTGCACAAGCATCGGACCCTCGACGACCAGCTCGAAGGCGCCGCGGCCCATCCCGGCCTGAAAACGCTGTCCGACCGCGACCGCGCGCTGATGCGACGTCTGGTTGCGACGATCCTGCGCAGACTCGGCACGCTCGGGCATATTCTCTCCCGCCTGCTCGACCGTGGTGTTCCCACCGATGCCCCGCGTGCGCAAAGTGCGCTCCTGATCGGCGCTGCCCAGATCCTCTGGATGGACGTGCCGGATCACGCTGCCGTCGACCTGTCGGTCCGCATGGTGCAATCCGACCGTAAGGCCGCGAAATATGCAGGGCTGGTCAATGCCGTATTGCGGCGCTGCGCGCGAGAAGGTCAGCCGCTGATCGACGAAGTGGCCGCCCAGACTCTCGACATCCCGCCATGGCTGATGGCGCGCTGGACGACGCATTACGGCGAGACGGCCGCGAAGGAAATGGCCGTGGCGCTGAGCTATGAGCCGTCACTCGATCTCACCGTCAAATCCGAAGCCGATGCCTGGGCCATGCGCCTGCATGGCGAGGTACTCCCCACAGGCTCCGTCCGAACCCTGCTTCAGGGCTCGGTGACCATGTTGCCGGGCTTCGATGACGGCCAGTGGTGGGTACAGGACGCCGCGGCGGCACTGCCGGCACGACTGTTCGGCGACCTCAAGGGCAAACGCATCGTCGATCTCTGCGCCGCGCCGGGCGGCAAGACTGCGCAATTGGTCCAGGGCGGCGCTCAGGTCACTGCTATCGACCGCTCGCCGAACCGTGTGGCGCGGCTGCGCGAAAATCTGGCGCGGCTGTCGCTTGAGGCCGAAACCGTCGTCGTCGACGGCACCGAATATCCCGGCGAGGGTTTTGACGGCGTGTTACTGGATGCGCCCTGCTCCTCCACCGGCACGATCCGGCGGCACCCCGACGTCGCCTGGCTGAAACAGGACTCCGACATCGTCATGCTGACGGCGCTGCAACGACGCCTGCTGCAGAAGGCGGCTTCCATCCTGAAGCCCGGCGGAACCCTGGTCTATTGCACCTGTTCGCTGGAGCCTGAAGAAGGCGAACAAGCCATCGCCGACCTGCTGGCCAAGGATTCCAGCATGCGCCGCGCCCCCGCCGACGCCAGTGAAGTTGCCGGCCTGGCCGAGATCGTCACCCCCGAGGGCGATCTGCGCACTTTGCCGAGCCATCTGCCCCATACCGATCCTCGGCTCGGCGGGCTCGACGGCTTCTATGCGGCGCGACTCATTAAATCCTGATATTCACAGAGTAATCTCCCGATTCGCGAGGCTTCCACAGGGGGCTTCCTTGTACTGTGTGCGGATCGCGTTTCCGGCTAAAAGGATTCGCAACAACCCTTTCTCTTCCAGTTCAAGGCGCGCGTGGTCGCACATCGCAGACGTATCTCGGGGCTGATCCTCGGCCGCTTCGCGCGGAGCGCGATGTCGCGCGCGTCCGGTGGATCGGCGGCGCTGGCCCGGCTCTGGCCCGGACGCACTGATCGCCTGATCATCGCGCCGCATGATCTGCGCACCACCGATGCCACCCGCGCCGCCGAAATCTATGCCGGGCGCTTCGTCTTCGCCGGCAAGATCGTCACCTGTCACGGCCGCTCGATCTTCGATCTGGAACCGCCGTCGGAAGACTGGGAAGTCTCGCTGCTCGGCTTTGGCTGGCTGAGGCATCTGCGCGCCGCCGACACCGCCATCACCCGCGCCAATGCGCGCTCGCTGATCGACGACTGGATGTCGAATACGTCGCGCAAGCGCCCGGTCGGACGCCGCGCCGACGTCATCGCCCGCCGTGTGATCTCGCTGCTATCGCAGGCGCCGCTGGTACTCGGCGATACCGACGGCAAATTCTATCGCCGCTATCTGCGCTCGCTCAGCCGCGAGATCCGCTCGCTACGCTACGCACTGTCGCATGCACCCGACGGCGTACCGAAGCTGCAGGTACTGATCGCGCTGTGCTACGCCTCGCTATGTCTCGCCAATCAGGCGCGCCACATCCGTACCGCCACACGCAAACTCTCTGACGAATTGCAGCGCCAGATCCTGCCCGATGGCGGACATATCTCGCGCAATCCCGGCGCGCTGATCGAATTGCTGATCGATCTGCTGCCGCTGCGGCAGACTTTTGCCGCCCGCAACATCGCGCCACCGCCGGCGCTACTGAATGCGATCGATCGCATGATGCCGATGCTGCGATTCTTCCGTCATGGCGACGGCTCGTTCGCACTGTTCAACGGTATGAGCAATGCGCCATCGCATCTGCTGGCGACGCTGCTGGCCTATGACGACACGCACGGCGTGCCGATGGCGCATATGCCGCATACCGGCTTCCAGCGTCTCGAGGCCGGTCAGATGACCGTGATCATCGACACCGGCCCGCCACCACCGTCCAGTGTGAGCCACGACGCCCATGCCGGTACGTTGTCGTTCGAACTGTCGTCCGGCCCGAGCCGCATCGTCATCAATTGCGGCATGCCGTCGACGGGTCGCGACAACTGGCGCGCTTTCGCGCGGGGCACGCCCGCGCATTCGACGATGACCTATCACAACACCTCGTCGTGCCAGTTCGTCGAACGCAGCGCGATGAAGAAGTTTCTGCAGGGCGCGCCGATCGTCAACGGCCCGCATGTGGTGGAGAGCTATCGCGAGATCACCTCGAACGGCACCATCCTGACCACCGCGCATGACGGCTATCACCCACGCTTCGGTGTCACGCATCGGCGCGTGCTGATGATCTCCGAGGACGGCTCGAAACTCGAGGGCGAGGACATCGTCGCGGCGGCGCCCGGCGCGCGGCTGAAAGGCAGTAATACCGACTACGCCTTACGCTTCCATCTGCACCCGTCGGTAAAGGCCAGCCGGCTCAGCGACGCCCGAGGCGTCATGCTGGTATTGCCGAACCGCGACGTCTGGACCTTCGAGGCGCTGGACGACAAGGTCGAGCTGGAGGACAGCGTGTTCCTGGCCGGCAATGACGGACCGCGCCGAACCGCCCAGATCGTGATCCACCAGAACGCCCAGCAGACCTCCAGCATCCGCTGGAGTTTTGCCCGCTCGGCCTCCTCGCCGTCGCAAACCACGGCCCGCCGCAACGCCCGCCGCGAGCCGGAATTGCCGTTGTAAATCAGGCCTTCACGACGAAATTGCTGGCATGCAAGCCCTTGCAGTTTCTTGCACCGCGAAACCATGCTACGCGGCGTCCTTCTCCCACGGGATACGCATCATGACCGACCATCCGCGCAAGGTTACTCGCGCTCTATTGTCCGTTTCCGACAAGTCCGGGCTGATCGAATTTGCTCGCGCGCTGTCTGCTCACGGCATCGACCTCGTCTCCACCGGCGGTACCGCCAAGGCGATCGCTGCGGCGGGCCTGAAGGTCTCCGATGTGTCCGACCTCACCGGCTTCCCGGAAATGATGGATGGCCGGGTCAAGACGCTGCATCCAAAGGTTCATGGCGGCCTGCTCGCGATCCGCGACAATGCCGAACACGCCAAGGCGATGAAGGATCACGGAATTTCGCAGATCGATCTGCTCGTCGTGAACCTCTACCCGTTCGAGGAGACCGTCGCGAAGAACGCCTCCTATGAGGATTGTATCGAGAATATCGATATCGGCGGTCCGGCAATGATCCGCGCGGCCTCCAAGAACCACGACGACGTCACCGTGGTCGTCGAGCCGTCGGACTATCAGTCGGTGCTCGACGAACTCGCCACCAACAAGGGCGCGACCACGCTAACGCTGCGCCGCCGTCTGGCAGCCAAGGCTTATGCCCGCACTGCGGCCTATGACGCCGCGATCTCGAACTGGTTTGCCGATCAGTTGAAAATCGATGCGCCGGATTTCCGGGCTGTTGGCGGCAAGCTCGTCGAAGCGTTGCGTTACGGCGAGAACCCGCATCAGACCGCTGCGTTCTATCGCACGCCCGAACTGCGCCCCGGCGTATCCTCGGCGCGGCAGGTGCAGGGCAAGCAACTGTCCTACAACAATATCAACGACACCGATGCGGCCTATGAATGCATCGCCGAGTTCGATCCAAAGCGCACCGCAGCCTGCGTCATCGTCAAGCACGCCAACCCCTGCGGCGTGGCCGAAGGCAGCAACCTGATCGACGCCTATCGCAAGGCACTGGCCTGCGATTCTACTTCGGCCTTCGGCGGCATCATTGCCATGAACCGCACGCTGGACGCGGAGACCGCGCAGACCATCACCGAGATCCTGACCGAGGTGATCATCGCGCCGGACGCCACCGAAGAAGCAATCGCCGTCATCGCCAAACGACGGAATATCCGCCTGCTGCTGGCAGGCAGTCTGCCTGATCCCCGCGCGCCGGGCCTGACCTACAAGACGGTGGCCGGCGGCCTGCTGGTGCAGAGCCGTGACAACGCGGTGGTCGATGACATGATCCTGAAGCCGGTTACCAAACGGCAGCCGACGGAAGCTGAATTGCGCGATCTCAAATTTGCATTCCGTGTGGCCAAGCATGTCAAATCGAACACGATCATTTACGCGAAAGACCTTGCCACCGTCGGTATCGGTGCAGGCCAGATGAGCCGGGTCGATTCCGCTCGAATTGCCGCACGTAAGGCGCAGGATGCTGCTGCCGAACTGAAACTCGCCGAGCCTATGACCAAAGGATCGGTGGTCGCGTCAGACGCGTTCTTCCCGTTCGCCGATGGCTTGCTCGTTGCCATCGAGGCCGGAGCCACGGCCGTGATCCAGCCCGGCGGTTCGATCCGCGACGATGAAGTGATCAAGGCGGCGGATGACGCCGGAATCGCAATGGTGTTCACCGGCGTCCGCCACTTCAAGCACTAAGGCTTCTCAGTCTCAGGCCTCTCGCACCCGTGCGAGCAGGCCAAGGCCTCCAACGAAGAACAGCACCAGCACCGCCATGCCAGCCTTCTGGCTGGCGGTGACTGCGGTGACGAGGCCGATCAATAGCGGCCCCATGAAGGACGTTACCTTCCCTGTCAACGCGAACAGGCCGAAGAACTGCGCGATGCGGTCCTGCGGTGCCAGCCGGATCAACAGCGTGCGCGATGCCGCCTGCAGCGGACCGCCCGCCATGCCGATCAGGCAACCCAGCGCGAGATAGGCCTTCTCCGCAGGCGCCGCGAACAGACCGCCACCGGGCACCGGCGGCGCGACCTTGATGAAGAAGATGGTTTCGCGATCAATCAGCAGGATCGCGATGATCGAGGTCAGCAGCAGCAGGATGCTGCCAGTGATCACACGCTTCGGTCCGAACGCATCGTCGAGCTTGCCGCCGACGAAGGCGCCGAACGTTCCGGCAATGGCCAGGATGATACCGAATGTGCCGATCTGAATCGTATTCCAACCGAACGTGCCGGCCGCATAGATGCCACCGAAAGCAAACAGCGACACCAGCCCGTCCGTGTAGATCATGTTGGCAATCAGGAATGCCATCATCGAGCGATGCTTCGGCAGATCGCTTAGCGTGTGCCTGAGATCGGTCAGACCTGCACGCACGGCGTGACCGGGCGAAACCTTTGCAGGAAAATCCGGCGTCAGCAGAAACATCGGCAGCACGAAGACGACGAACCACAGGCCCGACAGCGGCGCCGAAATGCGATCGCCCTGGAACGTCGCGGGGTCGAGACCGAGGATCGGGACCAGGCCGAAAAGCGTGCGCCCGGTGGTGGGGTTCGCGGCCATGAAGCCGAGCACGATGATCAGGCTGAGAATGCCGCCGACATAGCCGAGCGCCCAGCCCGAACCGGACAGGCGGCCGATTTTATCCGGCGGCACCAACGTCGGCATCATCGCATTGTTGAACACGGTGGCAAATTCCACGCCGATGGTCGCCAAGCCATAGGCAATCAGCAGCGGCAGGATGATAGCGGGATCGCCGGGCTTGCCGATCCACATGATGCAGGCGCCGATCACGAAGATCGCACCGAAGCTTGCGATCCAAGGCTTGCGGCGGCCGCTCGCATCGGCAATCGCGCCAAGCATCGGCGATGCCAGCGCGATGATCAACCCGGCCGCAGCGGTAGCGAAACCCCACAGCGATTGTCCCGTGGCGGCATCGGATGCCACACGCGTGGCGAAATAGGGCGCGAAGACAAAGGTGGTGATGAGACTGAAGTAAGGCTGGGCCGCCCAGTCGAAAAACATCCAACTGATCACCGCAGAGCGCGGTGGATAGGTCTTTGGCGCCGCTGTCACAGAGGCTGATGAAGCGGCGGCGACCGCCATGCGTGGTATCCCCCGCGAATCACAGAGTGTTGTCTCGTACGTTTCACAAGCCATATAGCATTCGAGACGGCGATGCGATCATGTCCGCTGTCAGCCGGAGTGATCGATGGCACCGTTTGCTTTCCTGCGTTGTGCGTGCGTCGCAGCACTCGCATTTATACTCGTCGTCCCGGCATCGACAAACGCGCAGCAGGCGCGTGACATCTATACCCCCGCACCGTCAGGCACGCTCAAACCCATCGCGGCCAAGCATGGCATGGTCGTCGCCCAGGAGAAGATCTCCGCCAAGGTGGGTGCGGATGTCATGGCGCGCGGTGGCAATGCGATCGATGCGGCTGTTGCGAGCGGTTTCGCCATGGCTGTCACCTATCCGCGCGCCGGTAATATCGGTGGCGGCGGTTTCATGGTGATCCACACAGCCTCCGGCGAAGACGTCACCATCGACTATCGCGAGACCGCACCGGCCGCTGCCACCCGCACCATGTTTCTCGGCAGCGACGGCAAGCCGGACACCGCGAAATCCCGCGATTCCGCTTTGGGCATCGGCATCCCCGGCACGGTGGCGGGACTTGCGCTGGCGCTGGAGAAATACGGCTCGGGCAAGTTCACATTGTCGGATCTGTTACAGCCCGCGATTGCGCTGGCGCGCGACGGCTTCATCCTGACTGACGATGGCGCAGATACGCTGCCGGATTGGCACAGACGCCTGGCGCGCTGGCCCGCGACGAAGAAGATCTTTTCGCGTGACGATGGCACGTCGCTGCGCGAGGGCGACCGGTTGATCCAGACAGACCTCGCAACAACGCTCACGGCGATTGCCGCACAGGGACCGCGCGGCTTCTATGAGGGGCCCATCGCCGAGAAGTTGGTCAGCGGCATCAATGCGGCAGGCGGCATTTTCACGGCAGACGACCTCAGGACCTATCAGCCCGTCGTTCGCACGCCAGTCCGCGGCAGCTATCGCGGCTACGACATCATCTCAATGCCGCTGCCGTCATCCGGCGGAACGGTGCTGCTGGAGACACTGAATATTCTCGAAGGCTTTCCGATGGGCGATATGCGGCAGGCCTCCGCACCGTCGTTGCATCTGCTGGTCGAAGCCATGAAGCGTGCTTATGCGGATCGCGCGCGCTATCTGGGCGATCCCGCTTTTGTCAACGCGCCGATCACGACGCTGACGTCGAAGGACTACGCCACCGGACAGCGCGCCTCAATCGATCCCAACAAGGCAACGCCGTGGACCGATGCCCTCTCGGCCGTACCGCCGCGCGAAGGACAGAATACGACCCACTATTCAGTGGTCGACAGCGCCGGCAATGCGGTGAGCAACACTTACACGCTGAACTTCAGTTATGGTGTTGGCCTGATCGCCGACGGCACCGGCGTATTGCTCAACAACGAGCTTGACGACTTCACCGCCGCACCCGGCGCATCCAATGCCTATGGTCTCGTCGGCTTCGAAGCCAACCTGCCCGGCCCAGGCAAGCGCCCGTTGTCATCGATGTCGCCGACCATTGTCCTGAAGGACGGCAAGCCGGTACTCGTCACCGGTTCGCCCGGCGGCAGCCGCATCATCTCGACAGTGCTGCAGGTGATCGTCAATGTGATCGACTACAGAATGGATGTGATGTCGGCCGTCGCGACCTCTCGCCTGCATCACCAGTGGCTGCCTGATGAAGTGCGCATCGAACGCGGCTTCAGCGAAGAGACCCTCAATGCCCTGCGTGCCATGGGCCACAAGGTGGTCGAGCCGATGGGCCAGACTTCGGCCAATTCTATTCTCGTGACGCCAGACGGCTTGCTTGGTGCCCCTGATCCGCGTACGCGTGGCGCTGAGGCATCTGGGTACTGACGTCCAATGACATATCCGGTGCTCCCAGGGGCGCACGGGTGAGCGCCCCCGAACCAAGACGACTAACGGGGGAAACAATCATGAGCGGCAACCGACCAACCGATCCCGGCGCCATTGAGCGCGCGGAAATCGAAGACACCAGCCTTCTGGCCTTCTATCGCGACATGAATCCGCCGGAGCGCCGCACATTCTGGGCCTGTGCCACAGGCTGGGCGCTCGATGGCATGGATTTCATGATCTATCCGCTGGTGATCGGCACCATCATCGTGATGTGGAAGGTCGATCCCGGCACCGCCGGACTCGCCGGCACGGTGACACTGCTCGCATCCGCCATCGGCGGCTGGCTCGGCGGTTATCTTGCCGACCGTATCGGCCGCGTCCGCACGCTGCAGCTGACCATCCTGTGGTTCTCGTTCTTCTCGCTGATCTGTGCCTTCGTGCAGAATTTCGATCAGCTGCTGGTGGCGCGTGCGCTGCTCGGCATCGGCTTTGGCGGTGAATGGGCCGCAGGCGCAGTGCTGATGGGCGAAGCCATCCGTCCGCAATATCGCGGTCGAGCTGTCGGCTCGGTGCAATCCGGGTGGGCGATCGGCTGGGGTCTCGCCGTGCTGTCACAGGCGGTCTTGTTCTCATGGCTTCCACCAGAGACAGCGTGGCGCTGGATGTTCGCCATCGGTGCACTGCCGGCTTTGCTGGTGCTGTATCTGCGCCGCTACGTCGAAGAGCCGGTCATCGCCGCGGAGACCCGCGCCAAGCAGAACGCCAGCGGCGATCGCCCCAAGCTCAGCGAAATCTTTGCCGGCCCGATGCTGAAGACCACGATCCTTGCGTCGCTTGCTGCGACCGGTTGCCAGGGTGGCTATTACGCCATCACCTTCTGGGTGCCGCGCTTCCTCACCACCGAGCGCAAGCTGTCGATCGTCTCATCGACCGGCTATCTCTCGGCGCTGATCGTCGGCTCCTTCATCGGCTATCTCGTCGGCGCCTGGCTCGCCGACCGCATCGGTCGCCGCAACCTGTTCCTGACCTTCTCGCTCGGCGCCATCGCAGTCATCCTGATCTACACACAGGTGACGCTCACCAACGAAGTTCTGTGGATCCTCGGCTTCCCGCTCGGCTTCTTTGCGTCGGGCTACTTCTCCGGCATGGGCGCGTTCCTCACGGAGCTCTATCCAACACGTCTGCGCGGATCTGGTCAGGGCTTCTGCTACAATTTCGGCCGTGGTATCGGCGCTCTGTTCCCGTTCCTGGTCGGCGCTCTGTCCAACACCACCAGCCTCGGCAATGCCATCGCGATCTTCGCAGTGCTGGCTTACGGCCTGTTCTTCCTCGCAGCCTATGCGTTGCCTGAAACCCGCGGACGTATTCTCTATGCAGACGCCTGATTCATCCCCCAGCGAACCCCGGGCTTGCCCGGGGCCGCAACCGACCCAGCGCAGCGCGACACGGTTCACCGTGCCGCGTGGTGCCGTTGATACGCATGCCCATGTGATCGGTCTGCCGCCGGACTATCCGTTCGTCGCCGGGCGGAGCTACACGCCGCCAAAGGCCACGGCGGCATCTTATCTATCGATGCTCGATGCGACCGGCATGACTTACGGCGTGCTAACGCAAGTCAGCGTGCATGGCACCGACAACCGCCTGCTGGTGGACGCGCTCACCGCCAATCGCCAGCGGCTGCGCGGCATCGCCGTGATCGGGCTGGATTGCCCCGAGAAGGAGAAGGTGGCGCTGAAAGAAGCCGGCGTCGTCGGCCTTCGGCTCAACGTGCTTTATGGCGGCGGGATGGGTTTCGCGCAGCTCGAGGACTACGCGTCGCTCTGCCGCGAGATGGGCTGGCATCTGCAATTCCTGATCGATGCCAAGGATATTCCGGCTCTCGCCTCACGCTTTGCGAAACTGCCGGTGCCATTCCTCGTTGACCACATGGGACACTTCCCGACCTCACGCGGCATCAACGATCCGGGCTTCGACGCTCTGGTCGGCCTCGTGCGCGACGGCGCATGGGTTCGACTGTCCGGCGCGTATCGCACCAGCCTCCAGGGTGGGCCGCCCTATAGCGATACGATTCCCTTCGCCCAGAAGCTGGTCGCCGCCAATCCCGACCGTTGCGTCTGGGGCTCCGACTGGCCGCATGTGGCGAACTGGGATGTGATGATGGGCGTAAGCGATCTGCTCGACCTGCTTGCAGAGTGGGTGCCGGATGAGACGACGCGCAATCGTATCCTCACGAACAATCCGCAGAAGCTGTTCGGCTTCCCCGCGGTCTAGCGCCCCACCGAATACGGCCCGCCCTTCTCCAGCGCACGCTGATAGGCGGGCCGCGCGTGGATCTTCGCGAGCCACGCCATCGCCTTGGGGTGTCCTTGCTCCAGCCCGGCGCGCGCGGACGCGGCTTCGAGCGGGAAGCTCATCTGGATATCGGCTGCAGTGAACTCGCTGCCCGCGAACCATTCGCTCTTCGACAGTTCGCCTTCCCAGAACGCCATGTGCTGTTTGAGTTGCGGATCGACCAGCGTGTCCAGCGCTTTCGCCGCGATGGCATTGACCACCGGGCGCATCAGCAACGGCGCGCGCTTCGGCAGCATCATGAAGATGAGCTTCAACAGTAGCGGCGGCATCGCCGACCCCTCGGCATAGTGCAGCCAGTAGGTGAAGCGCAGACGCTCCGGGGTATTGTCGGCGGGGATCAGCCGGCCATTGCCATAGGTCTTGACGAGATATTCGACGATCGCGCCGGACTCGGCGATCGTGTTGCCGTTGTCGGTGATGACCGGCGACTTGCCGAGCGGATGAATCGCCCGCAGCTCCGGCGGAGCCAGCATGTTGGGCTGCCGGTTGTATCTGATGATCTCATAGGGAGTGCCGAGCTCTTCGAGCAGCCACAGGACGCGCTGGGAGCGCGAGTTATTCAGGTGATGGACAGAGAGCATGGCGATCCTTTGCGAGCTGGCGCGCTCAATTATCGCCCGGGTAATATTGACAGATATATTATCCGGGTATAATTAGCATCGATCTTGATGATGAGACGGGCTTATCCCATGACTGAAATGAGTGTTCCTCCGTTTAGCGCCTTTGCCGGTCCGAAGCTGCTGGCTTCTGGGCCATTGGCCGAGGTGGCGATCGCAATCAAGATCGCGACCGGCGCAATCGCCGATCCGATCGTCATTTTCGACAATGCCACCGGCAAGTCACTCGATATCGATTTGCGCGGCAGCCATCGCGAGGTCGTCGCCCGCCTGCCTCAGCCAACAACTATCGAGCCGGAAACCGACGCGCCCGCTGAGCCCCGTGGCCGTGGCCGGCCGAAGCTCGGCGTCGTCGCCCGCGAAATAACGCTGTTGCCGCGACACTGGGATTGGCTCGGCGCACAGCCGGGCGGTGCCTCAGTCGCGCTACGCAAGCTGGTAGAAAATGCCCGCCGCGCGAGTGGCGACAGGGATCGTCAACGCGCCGCGCGCGATGCGGCCTATCACTTCATGTCGACAATGGCCGGCGATCGGCCGGGCTTCGAGGAAGCGTCGCGCGCGCTGTTTGCCGGCGATCGACGGCGCTTCACCGAACTCATCGCGAATTGGCCAGTCGATATCCGCGATCACATCGTAATACTCGCATTTCGTGATCAGGCCGCCGCCCCACCGGCCTGATCGCGCCCCATCAACCACCACAACACCGTGCGCATCAACGCGCGCTAACGGACCGTTATGTCTTCGTGCCAACCGAGAACCCGCTATGTCTGAGCCTTTGCCGATGACACCGCGTCCTTTGTGGAGGACGTTTCTCACCTTCCTTGCACCGATGATGCTGAGCAATATTCTGCAATCGCTGTTCGGCACCATCAACAGCATCTATGTCGGCCAGATGATCGGCGTCGATGCGCTCGCGGCGGCATCGGTGTTCTTTCCGATAATGTTTTTCTTCATCTCCTTCGTCGTGGGATTGGGAGCGGGCGCGTCGGTGCTGATTGGCCAGGCCTGGGGCGCGGGCGAGCGCCACAAGGTAAAGGCGGTGGCCGGCACGACTCTCGCTGTCGCCCTTCTGCTAGCGGTCATCATCGCGGTGTTCGGCGCCCTGTTGAGCCGACCAATGATGGTTGCGCTTGCGACACCGGCAGATGTTCTCGACCAGGCCAGCGCCTATGCCCGGATCATGATGCTGGCGATGCCGGCGACCTTCATCTTCATTCTGATGACATCGATGATGCGCGGCGTCGGCGACACCGTGACGCCGCTATGGGCGCTGGCACTATCCACCATCATCGGACTCACCGTCACACCGGCGCTGATCCAGGGCTGGTTTGGCCTGCCGCGACTTGGCGTGGCCAGCGCTGCCTGCGCCGCGGCCGCGTCGAGCGCGTTCACGCTGCTCTGGCTCGCCATGTACCTGCGCCGCAAGAAACACGCGCTCGCGCCCGACGCGGAGCTCCTGCGCAGAATACGGCTTGACCCCGCGCTGCTGCGCAAGGTGTTGCGGATCGGTATCCCTTCCGCGATCGGCATGGCCGTCATGTCGGTGGCCGAACTTGTGCTGCTCGGCCTCGTCAACGGCTTCGGCTCCAACGCGACCGCCGCTTATGGCGCGGTCAACCAGATTTTGAGCTATGTGCAGTTTCCGGCCATTTCGATCTCGATTACGGTCTCGATCTTCGGCGCGCAGGCCATCGGCCGCGGCCAGGCCGACCGGCTCGGCGCCATCGTCCGCACCGGATTGCTGATGAACGTCGTCCTGACCGGCGGACTGGTGGCGATCGCCTACCTGTTCTCCAGCACCCTCATGAGCCTTTTCATTGTCGATCCCGCGGTCCTCGAACTCGCACAGCGATCGCTTCACATTGTACTGTGGAGTTCGGTCCTGTTCGGCATGGCCACAACCTTCTCCGGAATGATGCGTGCCAGCGGAACGGTATTCGCACCATTGGCGCTTCTGGTTTTCGCCATCGTTGCCATCGAGGTGCCCTCGGCCGTCATCCTCAGCCGCACTATCGGTCTCGATGGCGTCTGGGCCGCTTACCCCATCACCTTCTGCGCCATGTTTGTTCTGCAGATGAGCTATTACATGCTGGTGTGGCGCAAACGGACCGTACAGCGTCTGATCTGACACTGTGCGTCGTCAAGCCATAGCATTACGGTCATCATAAAAGATGTGGACGCATCGCACGTGCTGCGCCACACTGCACCCAATAAAAATTCGGGAGACCGCCTTGGCCAAGACGTCGCCACAATTCCTGTTCGATTTCGGCAGCCCCAACGCCTATCTCAGCCATCTGGCGATCCCGGCGATCGAAGCGCGCACCGGCGTGACATTCGAATACGTCCCGGTCCTGCTGGGGGGCATCTTCAAGGCGACCAATAATCGCTCGCCGGCGGAGACCTATGCCGGCGTCAAGAACAAACGTGAATTTCATCAAATCGAGACCGAGCGGTTCGTGAAGCGCTTCAGCGTCAAGCCCTACACGATGAATCCGTTCTTCCCGGTCAACACGCTGAACCTGATGCGCGTCGCCATCGCGGCACAGCTTGACGGCGTGTTCGAGAAATATGTCGAGGCGGCATTCCATCATATGTGGGGTGAGCCAAAGAAGATGGATGACCCCGACGTGGCCATCAAAGCGCTGACGGAGTCGGGTCTCGATGGCGCAAGACTGTTCGCACGCGGGCAGGAGCCGGAGGTGAAGGCGGTGCTGGTCGCGAACACGCAGACCGCAGTCGAGCGCGGCGCCTTCGGCTCGCCGACCTTCTTCGTGGGTAACCAGATGTTCTTCGGCAAGGAGCAACTGCGCGAAGTCGAGGAACTGATCACCGGCGCCAGCACGTAACGGGAGAGTTTCATGCAGAAGCGCAACGCGACTGTCGCGGTCATCGGAGCTGGAGACTATATCGGCGCCGAGATCGCCAAGAAGTTTGCCTCAGAAGGTTTCACAGTGTTCGCCGGGCGCCGTAACGGCGACAAGCTGGCGCCTTTGGTGGCGGAGATCGAGGCCATAGGAGGCACAATCGTGGCGCGCTCGCTCGATGCCCGCAAGGAAGACGAGATCGCCGCCTTTCTCAACGACGCAGATGCGCACGCGCCATTGGAGGTCTGCATCTTCAATGTCGGCGCCAACGTCAATTTCCCAATTCTGGAGACGACCGAGCGGGTGTTTCGCAAGGTCTGGGAGATGGCCTGCTATTCCGGTTTCCTGGCCGGGCGCGAAGCTGCACGGCTGATGATGCCGCGTGGCCAGGGCAACATCTTCTTCACAGGCGCCACCGCGAGCTTGCGTGGCGGCAGTGGTTTTGCCGCTTTTGCATCGGCCAAATTCGGGTTGCGTGCAGTAGCTCAGGCGATGGCCCGCGAGCTCGGCCCGAAAAACATCCATGTCGCCCATCTGATTATCGACAGCGGCGTCGACACCGCCTGGGTGCGCGAACGCCGCGAGCAGATGTGGGGCAAGGAGGCGCTCAACAATCCCGATTTGTTGATGCCGCCTGCGTCGGTCGCCCAGTCATACTGGCAGCTCTATCAGCAGCCGCGTAGCGCCTGGACGTTCGAGCTGGAGATCCGCCCGTTCGGAGAGAAGTGGTAGTCCGCTCACACCACAGCCGTCATTGCGAGGAGCCCTTGCGACGAAGCAATCCAGCTCTGCATCGACAAGGAACTGGATTGCTTCGCTCAAGGGAAAGTTGGCAAGCTAACTTTCCCAGAGCTCGCAATGACGGGCTACTGTTTGACAGCTTCACGTTCCAATCCAACATGGACTCATCCCAATGCGTATTCTCGTGGTCGGCGCCGGTGCTATCGGCGGTTATTTCGGCGGCAGGCTGTTGCAGGCCGGCAATGACATCACTTTCCTGGTTCGCCCGAAGCGCGCCAGCGAATTGGCGAGCGCCGGCCTTGTCATCAAGAGCCCGCACGGCGACGTGACCCTGAAGAATCCGCCGACGGTGCAGGCAGATGCGATCAAGGAGAAATTCGATGTCGTGCTGCTGAGCTGCAAGGCCTTCGACCTCGACGACGCCATCGCGTCCTTTGCACCCGCGGTTGGGCCAAACACGGCGATCATTCCGCTGCTCAACGGCATGAAGCATCTCGACGTACTGGAGAAGAAGTTCGGCGCCGAGAACGTCATGGGCGGCCAATGCCAGATCGCTGCAACGCTCAACGACGCGCGCGAGGTCGTCCAGATGGCGCCGATGCAGGTGCTCAGCTTCGGCGAACGCAAGGGCGGCAGTTCAGATCGCGTGAAGGCGATCGCTGCGATCATGGCGACCGGCAACTTTGGAGGCGCGGCCTCCGAGAATATCATGCAGGATATGTGGGAGAAGTGGGTGTTCCTGGCGACAATCGCCGGCTCCACCAGCGCGATGCGCGGCGCTGTCGGTGACATCGTCGCGGCACCTGGCGGCCGGGACTTCATCCTCGGCGTGCGGGATGAGATGAGTGGCGTCGCCAAGGCCAACGGCTTCGCACCGCGGGCAGCCTTCCTCGAACGCACCGAGGGCATGCTGACAGCAGAGGGTTCGAAGATGACCGCCTCGATGTATCGCGACATCCTCAACAAGGCGCAGATCGAGGCCGACCAGATCGTCGGCGATGTCATCGCCCGCGCCGATGCCGCCAAGGTTGCCGTGCCGCGACTGCGGATGATCTATACGCATCTCAAGGCGTATGAGCATCAGCGGGTAGCGTAAGCATCGGGACGTAGCCCGGATCAACCCAATCGCAATCCGGGCTACGGATTTCCCCTCATAGATGCGCCAGATAATGCGCCAGCGCAGTGATCTCTTCTTCACTGAGCGAATAGGCAACCTCAGCCATCGCTGCCATGCCGCCACCGGCGCGGACGCCGGACTTGTAGTCGCGCAGCGCCTTGACGAGATAGTCCTCGCGCTGTCCGGCGATACGCGACACCGCCTTCGTGCCGCCATAACTTTCCGTGTGACATGATGCACAGCGACGGCCGACCGCCGCTTGCGCGCCCTTGGCCGACAAATCCGGATTGTCATCGGGCTTCTTACCCTCCGGCGGTTTCAGCGAGGCGAAATAGGCGCCGAGATTGCGGATGTCGTTGTTGTCGATCTGCTCCAAGATCGGCTGCATCTGTTCGTTCTTGCGCGTACCTGAACGAAAGAACACCAGCTGCCACTGGATAAACAGATCCGGCTGTGCGGCGAGCGAAGGGATATTCTCCATTTGCGAGATGCCATTCTCGCCGTGACAGCCGCTGCAGAGCTCGGCTTTCTCCTTACCCGCGGCGATATCGGCGGCATCAGCCGGACTGGACCCAGAACCAAGAACTAGAAAGACAAGAAAAGCCGCGATTGCAGAACGATGCATGAGCCACATTCCCATTCCAGAATACATGAGGCTGGAGCTGCGGATGACGCAACTCCAGCCTCACGCAATTCGCGACTTACTTCGCGTAGCTGATGCGATAGATTGCGCCTGCCCAATCGTCGGCAATCAGCAGCGATCCATCCTTGGCCAGAACGATATCGGCAGGGCGGCCGAGATAACCCTGGTCACCCTCGATCCAGCCGGAGGCAAAGATCTCCTGCTTGGCGTTCTTGCCATCCGGCCCGGCGATCACACGCTTGATACGTGCGCCCTGATACTTGTGCCGGTTCCACGAGCCATGCTCCGCAATGAAGATGTTGTTCTTGTATTCGGCAGGAAACATGTTGCCGGTATAGAACTTCATCCCCAGGGGTGCGACATGGGCGCCGAGATTCAACACCGGCGGCGTGAATTCCGAGCACTTGTGACCCATGGCGAATTTCGGATCCGGCATGTTGCCTTGATGGCAATGCGGATAGCCGAAATGCTCGCCGAGCTTCGAGATCATGTTGAGCTTGTCGCTCGGCATATCGTCGCTGATCCAGTCGCGCGCATTTTCGGTGAACCAGTATTTGCCGGTACGCGGATCGACGTCGCCGCCCACCGAATTGCGCACGCCCAGCGCAACGATTTCGGCATTGCCGGTCTTGGGATCGACACGGCGGATCTGCGACAGGCTGGTCGGCGGAATGCCGATGTTGAAGGGAGGTCCGAACGGAACGTAGAACCAGCCATCTTTATCGGGCGCGAGATACTTCCAGCCATGTGCGGCGAATGACGGCATATCGTCATAGACCACCTTGCCGTCACCGAGCTTGTCGATATTTGCCTCGGCATTCTCGTATTTGATCAGCTTGTTGATATCGATCACATAGAGCGCACCGTCCTGGAAGGCGATGCCCGTCGGCATCTTCATGCCCTTGATGACGGTCTTGACCTCTTTCTTGCCGCCCTTGTCGGTGATCGCATAGACGTTGCCGAGGCCGAACGATCCGACAAAGAGTGTGCCTTTATCGCCCCAGGCCATCTGCCGCGCCGCCAGCACGCCGGATGCATAGACCTCGATCTTGAATCCCGGCGGCAGCTTGATCTTCTTCATCATGGCTGCGAGTTCGGCATCGGACGCACCGGTCGGCGGGCCCGACGGCGGCGCCAGCCCCTTCTGTGCCTCGGTCTCGTCACCGAGGAACCAGTCGTCCGGCGGATTGGTCCAGAATTCCTTGGTATCGGATTTGTAGCTCTTGAGCTTCTGCTGTGCGCTCGCTTGATTGAGCGAGGCCATGCCGATCGCCGTAGCGAGGATGGCGGCGCACGCAACAACGGATCGACCAGTCATCGATTTCATCGCGTCACTCCCTGTGCAGCTTGTTGCGGCTGCTATGTCTTATTGAACGTTCGAGACGAACTTTATTGGTCTGTGATTTTCTCAGACAGTGAGATGCTAGCACAAATGTCGCAGGTGAAAAGCGCAACTAACGCTCGCGCAAATGAAAGACGTCGCCATCACGACGACATCTTGAAAAAAATTTTGAAAGTTAGTTCCAGTAGCCTGATGCAATTGGCGCATCGCACCGCATCATCGCGCGATCACTGCTACGTTTTTTAAAGGCTACCCTTGGTGAGATAGCGCCAGGCCACGGCCAGCAAGATCAACCCGATGAAGATCAACGCGACCGGCAGCTTCTTCTTTTCGCGCGGGGGCGGTGGCGTGTTGGGCTTGATCCGGCGAAAGGGCGTGACGTTGTTATTGTTGTCGTCGGGCATTGGTCTTGATCTCGAAGCCGTCTTGATGATGGGCGCGATGCCGGTGCCGCCCATGCGGGAATAATAGCTGCGGTAGACAGTCTGGATGGTGGCTTCGGCCGCGGCTGGCTCGGATTGTTTGCCACGCGCCAGCAGCGCGAGATAGCCCGCATAGAATGTCTGGGCTTCCTGCGGCAGCGCGTCGAGGCTTTTCAGCTTCGCCATCATCACCCAGGTCGCAAAATCCGCCCGCGCCTCGTCATTGGCACGCTTGGCAATTTCCAGGTTGGAATCAGTGGTCGACGGCATCGTCAGTCTCGTACCCGCTTCGCCCGTGGATTGTCTGCCCAACGCCCGATGATTTCAAGCGATGCGGGGCGGATCTGCGTGCCTGCGGATCACAAACGACAAGGCCGCCGGACGGCGGCCTGTGATCGATAAAACTGATGCCAAAAAACCAGGAAAATTCTGGAGCGGGCGAAGGGATTCGAACCCTCGACCCCGACCTTGGCAAGGTCGTGCTCTACCACTGAGCTACACCCGCATCCGAGAAGACAGGCGGCGATTGCTCGCCGCCGACGCGCAGACCTATGCCAAATGCCGGTGGCGAATGCAACAGTTAGACTGCATCTCGGATCGCGGCGAGTTAATCGCGGTTTATGGCCCTTTGAGCCCGATTTTGCCCAGAAAATGGGTCAAAACAGCGAAATGTCGCCTCTCGGGTCGAATCGGTCCCTGCCGGACCTATTTCACCGGATTGCAAATTACTGTCACGGACGCCATTTAATCGCTCAGGCCATGCTAGAAGCAGCCAAATTTTTCAGACATCGAGCGAGGTTCACGTGACCATCATGGATCAGGGCGGCGCACAGGCGCCGCAGGCAGGTTCGACGCCGCAGGCAGCAACCGCTCTCATCAAGGACACGACCACCCGCACCTTCGTGCAGGACGTCATCGAGGAATCCAAACGCCAGCCGGTCCTGATCGACTTCTGGGCACCTTGGTGTGGTCCGTGCCGCCAGCTGACTCCTGTCATCGAAAAAGCCGTGACCGCCGCCAAGGGCAAGGTGAAGCTGGTCAAGATGAACATCGACGAGAATCCGGAGATTCCCGGCCAGATGGGCATCCAGTCGATCCCCGCCGTGATCGCCTTCGTCAACGGCCAGCCGGCCGATGGCTTCATGGGTGCGGTTCCGGAGAGCCAGGTCAATGCGTTCATAGACAAGCTGACAGCCGGCATGCCCGGCGCCGAGCCCACGGCAGCAGAACTGCTTCAGGAAGCCGAAGCGATTCTGGCTGAAGGCGATCCGGCCACCGCCGCTTCGATCTATGGCGAGGTGATTGCCGCCGATGCCGGCAATATCGCCGCCATTGCTGGCCTTGCCCGCTGTTACGTCGAGACCGGCGCCATCGAGCAGGCCAAGCAGACCCTTGAGCTCGTCCCGGTCGCGAAGCGTGAGGACGCTGCGGTCAAGGCCGTGCAGGCCAAGATCGATCTGGTCGAACAGGCCAGTGCGCTCGGTCCGGTCACCGAACTGGAACAGAAGGTCGCCGCGAATCCGCTCGACCATCAGGCCCGCTTCGACCTTGCGATCGCGCTCAATGGCGCCAATCAGCGCAGCGAGGCCACGGGTCACCTGCTTGAAATCGTCAAGCGTGATCGCAAATGGGATGACGACGGCGCCCGCAAGCAATTGATCCAGTTCTTCGACGCTTGGGGACCGACGGATGAGGCCACCGTTGACGGCCGCAGGCGGTTATCGACTATCCTGTTCTCGTAATTCTTCTCGTGTGACGAATCGGAACCGGACATGCCCATCAATGCCGACTATCGCGGGCCTGCCGAACTTCCCGAGGTGATCCCGGTCTTTCCGTTGCCGGGCGCACTGCTCCTGCCGCGTGGCCAGATGCCGCTGAACATTTTCGAACAGCGTTATCTGGCGATGATCGACGATTCGCTTCGCGACGGGCACCGGCTGATTGGCATGATCCAGCCCGATGCGGCGCATTCGCCGGATGAGGCCAAGCCGGCACTGTTCAAGGTCGGCTGTGTCGGGCGCATCACCCAGCTCGCCGAATCCGGTGACGGCCGCTACATCCTCGAACTGACCGGCGTTTCCCGTTTCGAAGTGGTGCGGGAACTCTCGGTGCTGACGGCATATCGGCAGTGCAAGGTCGACTACTTCCCCTTCATCGACGATTTCACCGCACGCAAGGGCGAAGACGATGTCGACCGGGCCGCGCTGCTCGCGGTGCTCACCGATTTCCTCAAGGCCAACAACCTGAAAGTGGATTGGGAAGGCATCGACAAGGCTCCCAACGAGGCCCTGGTGAACGCGCTGGCGATGATGTCGCCCTATGGTCCGCCAGAGAAGCAGGCGATGCTCGAAGCGCCCGATCTCAAGACCCGCGCCGAGATCCTGATCGCTGTCACTGAAATGGATCTGGCCAAGAAGCGCACCAGCGGCGACCCACCGCTGCAGTAATTCTGATAAATAACCATGATCAACGACCGCATCACCGGAGCGCACCCATGACCACACCGCCAATCGAGCGCGCCGAAAGCACCGTCGACGCCAAGCTGCTCGAGATTCTGGTGTGCCCGCTGACCAAGGGCCAACTCGAATTCGATGCCGCCCGCCAGGAGCTGATCTCGCGCCAGGCCAAGCTTGCTTATCCAATCCGCGATGGCATTCCGATCATGCTGCCGGAAGAAGCGCGGAAGATCGACTGAATTTCTGATGTGGCGGCTCATGCCGGCGCAAATCTCAAGGCGACGATTCCCGCGACGATGAGGGCGACCCCGCCGCCGCGCAGCAGAGTCATCGACTCGCCAAACAGCACGCTTCCGAACAGGACCGTCCCGGCTGCACCGATCCCGACCCATACCGCGTAGGCGGACCCCACCGGCAAAACCTCCAGAACCCGGCCGAGCAGATAGACGAACGCGGCGAGGAAGATCAGCGACAGGATGGTCCAGCCCAGGCGGGTGTAACCCGCGGCATATTTCATCGAGATCGCCCACGCCACATCGAGAAGCCCGGCCACGATCAGCAGCAGCCATGCGACACCCTGGCTCACGGTTGCCTCACGCTGCGATCTTGAGAAGATGAGCGTCCCGCTCAACGAGGAATGCACGCAGTCGGTCAGCGTAGTCGGCCGTGACGGCGTTCGCTACGCTCGGACGCCTGCGTAACGCTGCGCGCCATGCCCGAACCTTGGGTATTTGGGCGAAGACTTCCGTGTCAGCGATGGTATCGAACACATCGAAGTAGCGGAAGATTGGCGCGTAAACCGCATCGACCATACTGAAGTGCTGCCCCGCGAAAAACGGCGCTGCAGTTAGCACGTTCTCGATGCGACCGAATTTTCCAGCCAACATCTTCCGCTTCGCTTCATAGCCGTTCGCGTCGGTGGCCGTCTCAAATCCCCACAGATCCGTGAGGATCGACGAGCCGAACTCGATCCAGCCACGGTGCGTGGCTCGTTCGAGCGGATCGGATGGATGAAGCCGCACGCCTGTCTGCGTCTCTTCGAGATATTCGCAGACCACCGCACTCTCGAAGAGCACGGCGGTGTCGTTGCCGTCGCGTCGGACAAGCAGAAGCGGAACCTTGCCCAGCGGGGAGATCGCACCAAACCAGTCCGGCTTGTGCGCGAGATCGATATAGCGCCGCTCGAAACGGACACCCTTTTCAGCAAGCACGATGGCCGCTCGCTGCACGTAAGGGCAGAGATGATGGCTGACGAGCGTCAGTACTGGCGCGTCTGGTTGATCCACGGTCATACCTTTATTCTCTCGGCGCGCATGGCCTGCTGTACGGCGGGCCGCGCTTCGACGCGGGCCATGAAGTCGCGCAGATGCGGAAAGTTGGACAGATCCACCTTTGCAACGTTGGACCACCCGACGATCGTGAACAGATAGGCGTCGGCCGCTGTGAAGTTTTCTCCGAGCAGGAACGGCCCGCCCGCCGCCAGATGGCGTTCGACCGACGTCAGCCGCTCTGCGATCTTTGCACGTGCAACATCTCCCGCCTGCGCGCCATATTCGGGGTGAAACAGCCACGGGCTGAACATCTTGTGGAGTTCGGTGGCAATGAAGTTGAGCCAGGATTGCAGCTCGACACGCTGCTGTGTGCCCGCAGGTGGCACCAACCTGCTTTCGGGTTTGAGGTCCGCAAGGTATTGAACGATCGCGGTGCCCTCGGTCAGCACTGTCCCATCATCGAGCGCCAGCGCCGGCACATAGCCATTCGGGTTCACCGTCGAATAGTCGCTGCCCGCCTCGGTGACGTGGGGCGACTTCCGGATATCCACCCGCACGAGTTCAAGCGGGATACCCGCCTCGTTCGCAACAATGTGTGGCGAGAACGAACAGGTACCGGTGGCGTAATAGAGTTTCATGGTTGGATCTTTCATTGCATCCGTCGTGGGGGCGCTATCGCACCAGCAACGTAGCGCCCGCGCAAACGCAAGTCCCATTGGCATTTCGCCAGCGGCGCTTGCGTGACTGCAAGCAAACCCACTGCTATCTTCGTCAACATGGATGATTGGAACGAACTTCGGCTGGCGCTCGCCATCCAACGCGCGGGCAGTCTGACAGCGGCGGCGATAGCACTCGGCGTGGATCACTCCACGGCCTTCCGCCGCCTGAAAGCGTTGGAGGACAAGGTTGGTGTGCGGCTATTCGAACGACTTCCAGGCGGCGTCTATCAAGCGACGGAGGCCGGTGCGCGGATGGCTGCCGGCGCAGAGCGCATGGAGGACGAGGCACTGGCGCTTGATCGCGACATATCAGGTCGTGACCATCGTCTGTCCGGCCGTCTGACGATCACGTCGTCCGAGACACTGGCCTATAGCCGGCTGACGCCGCTTCTCGCCGCCTTCCAGCAGGCTCACCCCGGGATCGTCGTGGAGTTGGTGATCGACAACCGCGTGCTGAGCCTGTCGCGCCGCGAAGCCGACATCGCATTGCGCCCTATCCGTCCGAAAGAAGGCGATCTTTGGGGACGCAGACTGTCGGCCATCGCGTGGGGGCTCTATGCCGCCCCTGCCTATCTCGAGGCAATTGGCGGCCCGTTATCGAATCCATCCGAGATCGATCGCCATTCCTTGATCGGCTGGGAGGAAACAACATCAGGTATCGGGGCTGCCGACTGGCTGTCACGCGCCGCGCCATCGAACGCCTTCGTCTATCGGACGAACAGTCTGGTCAACCAGCTCATCGCAACGAAAGCCGGCATCGGGCTCGCGCTAATGCCGTGCTATCTCGCAGATCAGGACACTGGGGTGGCAAGAGCACTATCTGAGCCCCTCAAGGAACTTGAGGGTGAACTCTGGATCGTGACTCATGCGGATTTGAAGAATACGGCGCGCGTCAGAGCCTTCTTCGATCTCGTCGGCGAAGGATTGATCCGCGAGCGCCCACTGTTCGAAGGCGAGAAGAAGCAGACACCTTCCCCACGTTGAGCGGCATAACCGCATGACGTGCTGCCTACAGTGCCTCGCCCTTCAATAACCGCGGCACTTCGCCCGACAATCCCGCCGCCTGCTTGATGAACGCGCCCTTCAGCGGCGGCAAGCGATCGACGATGCCGAGACCGATGTCGCGGATGCTGCGCACGAATGGCAGATCGTTCGAGAACAGGACGTTGAGCACATTGGTGGCGACACCCATTGTCATGGTGTCGAAGCGGCGCCAGCGCTGGTAGCGCTCCAGCACATCGCTCTGGCCGAAATCCATCCCAAGACGTGCAGCGTCGACGATGGTCTCTGCCAATGCCGCGACATCCTTCAGACCCATATTGAGTCCCTGCCCCGCGATCGGATGGATCACGTGCGCAGCGTCGCCGATCAGCGCCAACCGTTCGCCGATGAAGGAGCGCGCGACGAAGTAGCCGAGCGGAAAGGCCCGCGGCTTGTCGAGCGCTTTGACCTCGCCAAGGTGCAGGCCGAACCGCTGCTCGAGCTCGGCATGGAATTCATCATCCGGCAAAGCGACGATGCGCGCGGCTTCCGCGCGCTTCTCGGTCCACACCAGCGACGAACGCTTGCCAGTCAAAGGCAGAATTGCAAACGGCCCGGCGGGCAGGAAGTGTTCTTCGGCACGTCCGTCATGATCGCGCTCATGGCCGACAGTGACGACGATACCGGACTGGTCATAATCCCAGCCATGGGTCGCGATGCCCGCACGCTCGCGCAGCTTCGAGCGCGCGCCATCGGCAGCGACAAGAAGAGCTGCCTCGATCACACTGCCATCCCCGAGCGTGACGCTGACACCGTCGGCCCGTGAATCGAATGTCGTCACCGCGGTCGCACGCAGGTCGACGCCCGCCGCTTCGGCGCGGATCACGAGTTCGTCGATCAACCGGCGATTCTCAACCATATGTGCGAACGGCTCGCCCGGCTCCACATGACCGCCGAAGGTTAGGAAGGTCGGACGGGTGGCGTCTTCCAGCTTGGAATCAGTAACGACCATGTCGAGGATCGGCTGGCTTTCGGCAGCCACGGCATCCCAGACACCGAGAGCATCGAACAGCCGCCGACAGGCAGCAACGATGGCCGTGGCACGCGGATCGCGGCTTGGCCGGTTCGCCAGCGCGGGATCGGCTACAATAATCGGCAGATCGGGGCCAAGCCCCTGGCGCAACGCCAAAGCCAGCGCCAGTCCGGCGAAGGCTCCGCCGCCGATGACAATGCCTCGTTGTGCCGCCATGATATCCGTTCTCGCTGTTGCCACGCGCTTATAGCTGGGCGAAACAGGATCGCGAAACAAGGGCGGCAATGGGACCGGGGCCTGCACGGCCAAGGTCTTGGTAAACCTCCCTTAATATTGCCGCTGAGCGAAAGATGCCGACATGTCCAAGAGCCTGATCGATCTGATCGATATCCTCGATCTCGAGACCATCGAGGTGAACATGTTCCGCGGGCGCAGCCCGAAAACGCGCTGGCAGCGGGTGTTCGGCGGCCAGGTGATCGGCCAGGCCATGGTGGCTTCGTGCCGCACCGTCGAAGGCCGCATGCCGCATTCGCTGCATTGTTATTTCATTCTGCCCGGCGACCCGCAGATTCCGATCGTCTACGAGGTCGAGCGCCTGCGCGACGGCAAGAGCTATTCGACCCGGCGTGTCACCGCGATCCAGCATGGCCACGCGATCTTCTCGATGATGGTGTCGTTCCACGCCGAGGAGGAGGACTCGTTCAACCACCAGGATCCGATGCCGGACGTGCCGCCGCCGGACAAGCTCACTGCGGAAGAGCTGTCGAAACATCCGATCATCGAGAAGATGCCCGATTTCATCCGCCGCTATTACGAGTCCGATCGCCCGATCGAGCTGCGTCCGGTGGAATTCCAGCGTTATGCTGGCGAGAAGATTCCGGAGGGGCGGATTAATTTCTGGATTCGTACCGCCGCAAAGCTGCCCGACGATCCGGCGCTCCATATGTGTGCGCTGGCCTATGCGTCGGACTTTTCGCTGCTCGATTCCATCATGGCCCGCTATGGCCGCACCTTGTTCGACGGTCAGGCGATGGCGGCCAGTCTCGATCACGCCATGTGGTTTCACCGCCCGTTCCGCGCCGACGAATGGCTGCTCTACAGCCAGGATTCGCCGAGCGCCCAGAACGGTCGCGGCCTCGCGCGCGGCCTGATCTTCAAGCCCGACGGCACGCTGGTGGCGACCGTGGCGCAGGAAGGCTCAGTGCGCGAGCGCCGCGAGAAGCCGGCGACGTAAGTTGCTCCGCTTCCAGCCATGAATCCCGCTTCGCCGTCATGGCGTGCAAACGGCCCGCCCCGAAGGCAGGGTCGTCGCCCAATTTCCACGCGCCATGCCAACGGGGATGGCATAAAGCTGTCTGATTGCGTAAGCAGGGTCGTACACCGCCCCCGAAGAGGAATCCTGCATGAAGCTCGTGGTCGCGATCATCAAACCCTTCAAGCTCGATGAAGTGCGTCAGGCTCTGACGGCCATCGGCGTCCACGGCATGACGGTGACCGAAGTGAAGGGCTATGGCCGGCAGAAGGGCCATACCGAGATGTATCGCGGCGCCGAGTATATTGTGAACTTCCTGCCCAAACTGCGCCTCGAAATCGCTGTGGCGTCCGACCTCGCGGCCAAGGCGGTCGAGGTCATCTCCACCGGAGCCCGGACCGGCCAGATCGGCGACGGCAAGATTTTCGTGACCCCGATTGACCACGCCCTGCGTATCCGCACCGGCGAGACCGACAGCGACGCGCTTTAGGCAATAGACCAGCGCCCCACGGGCTTTCAGCCAGAGCTGCTCTCAGTCCGCTCGAATACGCCCGAAGGGCTCTACGGCCTTGTCCGGGTTGAGCCCTGTCAATTCCACGCGCGCCAGTTGGAAGGCCTGCAGATTAGACAATTTCGAGTTTTTTGCCTCGTATTGACGTATTTGGACACCTCTGGGCTGCCCGCCGCCTAAGCAGGAATATGTCGAGAGCCTGTCATGCTTTCATTTTGGGCAGGATTGGCTAGAGTTTGGGCGCGACCGAATAGCGCACTCTGTCTCATCACGTGAGAAACGCGAAAAGCTGGGGATTCATAAACCGTTAGAGAATTCCGCCGATCTGGCACGGCATTTGATTCTATCTGGTCTGGCTGTGCCCGCGTAGTGAACTTCTCCGCGTGGTGAACCTCAGTCGAGATCGCCCGGTCGGTTTTCGGTCGGGCCCAAGCGGGGATAGGACCCATGAAAATTGTTATGGCGATCATCAAGCCATTCAAGCTTGAGGAAGTCCGTGATGCCCTGACCGCCATTGGCGTTCATGGTTTGACGGTGACGGAAGTCAAAGGATATGGCCGACAGAAGGGCCACACGGAAATTTATCGCGGCGCTGAATATGCGGTGAGCTTCCTGCCCAAGATCAAGATCGAGGTGGCTGTCGCTTCCGATCAGGTCGACAAAACCATCGAAGCCATCACCACCGCCGCCAAGACCGGCCAGATCGGCGACGGCAAGATCTTCGTCATCAACCTCGACCACGCGGTTCGCATCCGCACCGGCGAGGCCGATGCTGCAGCCCTCTAAGTCGAATTCCTCGGATTTCGCGCTCACCCATTCTTCAATCAGGAGTCAAACACAATGACGTTTAAGCGTCCCTCTGGCGCGGGATTGGCGGCACTCGCCGTTGGCCTGTTCGCCGCAACTGCGGCTTACGCCGATCCGACGGTCAACAAGGGCGATAACGCCTGGATGATGACCTCGACGGTGCTGGTTCTGTTGATGACCGTCCCCGGCCTCGCCCTGTTCTATGGCGGCCTCGTTCGTTCCAAGAACATGCTCTCTGTGTTGATGCAGGTCCTCTACACCGCTTGCATCGTGATGGTGATCTGGGCTCTCTACGGCTACAGCATCACGTTCACTGGCGGTTCGGCTTATATCGGTGGCTTCTCGAAGGCGTTCCTCGCCGGCGTGACGCCTGACTCGATGGCTGCTTCGTTCACCGCAGACGCCAACATCTCGGAACTCGTCTACTTCTGCTTCCAGATGACCTTTGCCGCCATTACCCCCGGCCTGATCGTCGGCGCCTTCGCAGAACGCACCAAGTTCGCCGCGATTGCACTGTTCATCCCGCTCTGGGTGACGTTGATCTACTTCCCGATCGCGCACATGGTCTGGTACTGGGCTGGTCCGGACGCCATCGTTGCAGCCGCCAAGGCTGTTGCGGCTGCGGCTCCCGATGCGAAGGCTGCGGCTCAGGCCAAGCTTGATGAAGTCATGGCCGATGCCGGACAGGTGTTCCTGTGGGGCGCTCTCGACTTCGCTGGCGGCACCGTCGTTCACATCAACGCCGGCATTGCTGGCCTCGTGGGCTGCCTGATCATCGGCAAGCGCACCGGCTACGGCAAGGAGCTGATGGCTCCGCACTCGCTGACCATGACCATGATCGGCGCGTCCCTGCTGTGGGTTGGCTGGTTCGGCTTCAACGTCGGTTCGAACCTCGAAGCCTCGGGCACTGCCGCTCTCGCGATGACCAACACCTTCCTCGCAACTGCGGTTGCGGCGATGGCCTGGATGTTCGCGGAGTGGATGACCAAGGGTCACCCGTCGCTGCTCGGCGCAGCATCGGGCGCGGTTGCCGGCCTCGTCGCCGTCACCCCGGCTTGCGGCTTCTCGGGCCCGATGGGCGCGATGGTTCTCGGTCTGGTCGCAGGCGTCGTCTGCCTGTTCTTCTGCACCGTCGTGAAGAACTCGCTCGGCTATGACGACTCGCTCGATGTGTTCGGCGTCCATTGCGTCGGCGGCATCATCGGCGCGCTTGGCACCGGTATCCTGGTCAACCCGGCCCTCGGCGGCACGGGCGTCATGGACTACGTCGCCGGTAAGATCGGCGACTACGACATGGTCACCCAGATGATCGCGCAGTGTAAGGCTGTCGCGACCACGTTGGTGTGGTCAGGCGTCGGTTCGGCGATCCTGTTCAAGGTCGTCGACGTGATCGTCGGTCTCCGCGTCAATGTTGAAGTCGAGCGCGAAGGCCTCGACGTCACCGAGCACACCGAACGCGCCTACAACATGTAAGCGTCACGAGCATCCCGGATCATCGGTCCGGGATGCTCACAAAGGGATCGGTTGGGGCACTACCCGGCAATGTCCCAACCGTCGAAGGGCTCCAGCGCAAGCTGGGGCCTTTCACTTTTTGGGGGCCATTCTGATCCCCGCGTAGGCCTGGACGGCCGCCGAACACGTGATAGCAAGGCCGGCCCCTCGATGGTTAATCGCGTCTTAACCTCGCCGTATCTATGGTGGTTTGATCTCGTTTCGGCCGATCTCATGGGGCGATCGGCTGCCTTGAAAGTACTGGCGTTTTCCTGATGGCACTCACCGCTCCTCCTTCCGCGGCGCAAGGCGCTGGCAGCCGGACCTCGGCTGGGCCCGATGGCGAGCGTTCGCCGTTTGCGCGGTTGACGGAATTGCTGGCGCCGTATCAGCCCGGCCAACCGCTGATCACACTGTCATTGGGCGAACCGCAGCACCCGGTGCCGGATTTCGTTGGGCCGGTCCTCGCCAAACACATCGCCGATTTCGGCCGCTATCCGATCGCCAAGGGCATTGAGCCGTTCCGCCGCGCCGCCGCTACGTGGATGGGTACGCGCTTCAATCTCCCGCGCGCCCTCGATCCGGAAACCGAAGTGCTGGTGCTGAACGGCAGCCGTGAAGGCCTGTTCTTCGCCGCGATCACGGCCGCGCGCTTTGTCGGCCCGCGCAAAGGCACGCCGGCGATCCTGCTGCCAAATCCGTTCTATCCAGCCTACGGCGCCGGTGCGCGCGCCGCGGGTTGCGAGCCGATCTTCATGCCGACCACAGTGACCAACGGTTTCCTTCCCGATCTCGACGCGCTCGATGAAGCGACGCTGGCACGCACGGTCGCGATGTACGTCGCATCGCCGGCCAATCCGCAAGGCGCCGTCGCGACGCCCGCTTACTTCAAGAAGCTGCACGACCTCGCGCTGCGCTACGGTTTCATCGTGCTGTCCGACGAATGCTATTCGGAAATCTACACACAGGCCGCGCCCGGCAGCATGCTGGCGTCAGCCGGAGCCGACTATGCCAATGTCGTTGCGTTCCAGTCGCTGTCAAAGCGCTCGAACCTACCTGGCATGCGCGTCGGCTTCGTCGCCGGCGACAAGAAGTTCCTGAGCGCGTTTCACGAATTGCGCAACGTGGCCGCGCCGCAGGTGCCGGTACCGCTGCAGCAGGTCGCGGTTGCCGCCTATAGCGACGAAGCACATGTGGAAGAGAATCGCAGGCTCTACCGCCTGAAGTTCGATCTTGCGGATCAGATCCTCGGCAATCGCTACGGCTACAAGCGCCCGGCCGGCGGCTTCTGTCTGTGGCTCGATGTCTCCGCATATGGCGGCGACGAAGAGGCAGCCGTGAGACTGTATCGCGATGGCGGCGTGCGCGTGGTGCCCGGAAGTTATCTGGCGCGCCCGCAGGCCGACGGCAGCAATCCCGGCGCCGGCTATATTCGTTTGGCCATGGTGCAGGACAGTGAAACGACAGCCGAGGCTTTGCATCGGCTGGTGAAGATTTTGAATTGAAGATCCTGGATTGATGCAGGGCGCATGAGCACTCCGGTATGAGCACCACGATCGAACGCGTCATTCCTCTGGTCGGTCATCTGCCCGCGTCGATTCGCGAGATGCTGGGACGACGGCTGCGCGAACTCGCCGGCTTCGGTCTGGTCTGCGCTGCGGGTGTCGCAGCGGCAGCGATGATGACGTGGTCGGTGCAGGACCCGAGCCTGAGCCATGCCACCTCGCGTGCGATCCGCAATGTCGCCGGTTATCCCGGCGCGATCGGTGCCGATCTGTTGATGCAGATCCTCGGCCTCGGCGCGATCATGATGATTCTCACCATCGCCGTCTGGGGCTGGCGGATGATGACGCATCGGCATTTCGATCGCGAAGCGCTGCGTATCGGTTGCTGGGTCCTTTGCACCATCATCGCATCAGGTTTTGCCAGCTGCTGGCAGCATGGCGGGTCGTGGCCGCTGCCGACCGGCGTCGGTGGTGTGGTCGGCGACGCGCTGTTTCGCGCGCCCGCGGTAGTCTTCGGTCCCGTCGGCTTCATCTATCGATTCGTCCTCGGCTTTATTCTCTGCGCGGCGATGATCGTGACCTTCTTCATCGCCTGCGGTTATGGCGCACAGGCGAAGGAAGAGTTTGCCGAGATCGACATCGAGGAAGACGACGAGCCATTCGAGGAAGACGAAACCCGCGATCGCAGCTCGATCTCGGTCTCGCTTGGCTGGGCCGCGCATGCCGTGATGAGCGCGAAGGCGCGTCTCGGCCGGTTGCTCTCGCTGGTCTACGGCAAGATGGTTGCGAGCGAACCCAAGGCGCGCGCGGCATCCTTCGAGCGTCAGGAACCCAATCTCGGCGGTCGCCGCAACAGTCCCTCTATCGCGCCGCATGACGAAGACGAGAGCGGTCACGACGAGGACGAAGAGCAGGACTACGAGGAAGAAGAAGAGGAAGAGGAGCCCGCCCCGAAGGCGCGCAAGAAATCCTCGGCCAAGGAGCCGGTGCGCAAATCCAACGGCAAGTTCGAACTGCCCTCCGTCGGCATGCTCACCGCGCCGAAGGCCGCGGATCGCAAGCCGCTCAGCAAGGCCGAACTCGAAGCCAATTCGCGCGCGCTGGAAGGCGTGCTGCAGGACTTCGGCGTGCGCGGCGAAATCGTCAAAGCCAATCCCGGCCCCGTCGTCACGCTGTACGAACTCGAACCCGCACCCGGCATCAAGTCGTCGCGCGTGATCGGCCTTGCCGACGACATCGCACGCTCCATGAGCGCGCTGTCTGCCCGCGTCGCCGTCGTCCCCGGTCGCAACGCCATCGGCATCGAGCTGCCGAACCAGCATCGCGAAAACGTCTACTTGCGCGAACTCCTGACCGTGCAGGACACCAATGACGGCAGCATCAAGCTGCCGCTCTGCCTCGGCAAGAATATCGGCGGCGAGTCCATCATCATCGATCTTGCGCGCACCCCGCATATGCTGATCGCCGGTACCACCGGTTCGGGCAAATCAGTCGCGATCAACACCATGATTCTCAGCCTGGTCTACCGGCTGCGGCCGGATCAGTGTCGCCTGATCATGGTCGATCCGAAGATGCTCGAACTCTCCGTCTATGACGGCATCCCGCATCTGCTGACGCCCGTCGTGACCGATCCGAAGAAGGCCGTGGTCGCACTGAAATGGGCTGTGCGCGAGATGGAAGAGCGCTACAAGCGCATGGCCAAGCTCGGCGTCCGCAATATCGACGGCTACAATGCGCGCCTCGTGGAAGCCAAGGCCAAGGGCGAGGAGCTCTCGCGCACCGTTCATACCGGCTTCGACAAGGAAACCGGCAAGGCGATCTACGAGGAAGAGAAACTCGATCTCGCGCCGTTGCCCTATATCGTCATCATTGTCGACGAAATGGCCGACCTGATGATGGTCGCCGGCAAGGATATCGAAGGCCTGGTGCAGCGTCTCGCGCAGATGGCACGCGCCGCCGGTCTCCACGTCGTCCTCGCGACGCAGCGTCCGTCGGTGGACGTCATCACCGGCACGATCAAGGCCAACTTCCCGACGCGCATTTCCTTCCAGGTCACGTCGAAGATCGACAGCCGCACCATCCTGGGCGAGATGGGCGCCGAGCAACTGCTCGGCCGCGGCGACATGCTCTATATGGCTGGCGGCGGTCGCATCTCGCGCGTACACGGTCCTTTCGTGTCGGACGAGGAAGTCGAGAAGGTGGTGCGCCACCTGAAGACGCAGGGCGAGCCCGAATATCTCGAGGCGGTCACCGCCGAAGAACCGGAAGAGGGCGAGGACGGCGCGGTATTCGATTCGACCGGCATGGGTGCCGATGGCGGTGGTGGCGATCTGTTCCAGCAAGCCGTTGCCATCGTGAAGCGCGACCGGAAGGCGTCGACCAGCTACATCCAGCGCCGGCTGCAGATCGGTTACAATCGCGCAGCGTCGTTGATAGAGCGCATGGAAAATGAAGGCATCGTCGGTCAGCCCAACCATGCCGGTAAACGCGAGATTCTGATCGAAGAAGAAGAAAGCGGGTTCTGAGAGTTTGACCCCGCCGATGGACAATCCCGCTTTTGAGTCGCGAAATCGCCACAGCTCCGGGTTAGCGCCTGCGCTGGCGGCGCCAGCCGCGGCGGGGGCGCAAGAGACCACCGGCCGGACCGCAAAACCGGTACCCATTCTGACGCAAAGCGCGGTAAAATGCGCCGAACCCGCCGAGCAGGACGACGCCTTGATGAGACGCCCGACCCATCACGCCGCAGACCGGTCTTTCCTGCGCATCGGCGCAGCCGGCCTCGTCGCGACGTTTGTCGCCGCCATTGTGGCGCCCTCGGCCTATGCCCAGTCAATCCCATTGCCGCGACCTGCACCGCAGGCGCGCAGCAATGGCAGTTTTCAGATGTCGGCCTCCGAGCCCCAGGCCGTTCGGCCGCCGGTTGCAATCGCACCCAAGACATCGGCGACGACATCCACGCCACCGAATCCAATCATTCCGGATCCGCGCCGCAACGTTCCCGCCAGCATTTTCATGAGCTTCGACGCCAATCAGAAGGCGCAGGCGAGCAAGGTCAGCAGCTATCTGTCATCGCTCAGCAATCTGAGCGGTAACTTTGTTCAGGTGGGCCCGGACGGCAGCCGTACCACCGGTGATTTCTTCATCCAGAAGCCCGGCAAGGTCCGTTTCGAATATGATGCGCCGACGACCATCGCCATGGTGTCCGACGGCCAGTCGCTCGCCGTCCGCGATTCCAAGCTGGCAACCCAGGACATCTACCCGCTGTCGCAGACACCGTTGCGCTATCTGCTGTCCGATCGCATCGATCTGATGAAGGACACCAATGTGGTCGCCGTCAGCGCTGACGACCTCTATACGTCGGTGACCATTGAGGAAAAGAACGCGCTGGTCGGCACTTCGCGCCTGATGCTGATGGTCGGCACCAAGGATGGACAGCTCAAGCAGTGGACCGTCACCGACCCGCAGGGCTATGACACCACGGTCGCGATCTACAATCTCGATACCGCGAAAAAGCCCGACCCGGGGCTGTTCAAGATCGACTTCACCAAGTATCCCACCAGCGGCGCGAATTAGTTTTCGCTGTAGGTGATGCCCTCATGATGAGCAGGCGCGCTTGCGCCGTCTCACCATCGGATTTCCATGCGTTTTTCCCTGACCACCTGGAATATCAATTCGGTGCGATTGCGCATCGACCTTGTCGCCAAGTTTCTCGAAGAGATGCAGCCGGATGTGCTGTGTCTGCAGGAAACCAAGTGCCCGGACGGTGCCTTTCCGCTCAAGCGCTTCAAACAGCTCGGCTATGACCATGTCGTGCTGAACGGGCAGAAGGGTTATCACGGCGTCGCCATCGTCTCGAAACTTCCATTCGAGAGCAGCGACATCCGCGTGTTCTGCAACAATCTGGACTCACGCCACATCTCGGTATCGTTCGGCGAAAAGGCCGGCATGGCCGTGCCGCTGATCGTGCATGATTTCTATGTGCCTGCCGGCGGCGACGTACCGGATCCGGACGTGAATGCGAAGTTCGCGCACAAGCTCTCGTTCCTCGACGAGATGAAGACCTGCGAGCCGCTGCATCCGCGCGGCGATGCGCGTCACATCCTGGTCGGCGATCTCAATGTGGCACCGCATGAGAATGACGTGTGGTCGCACAAGCAGATGCTGAAAATCGTGTCGCATACGCCGATCGAGTGCGAAAAGCTGCTCGCCGTGCAGAGCGAAGGCAACTGGATCGACGTCGCGCGCGAACGCATTCCCCTGTCGGAGAAGATCTACACGTGGTGGAGCTACCGCGCCGCCGACTGGGCGGCGTCGAATCGCGGCCGCCGCCTCGATCACATCTGGGTGTCGTCCGCGCTAAAAGATTCGATCCGCGACTTCACCGTCACGTCAGATGCACGCGGCTGGGAGCGACCATCGGATCACGTACCGGTCACGACGGTGCTGGAGCTTTGATATCAGTTACTGGCTGAGCTTGGCGCCGATCAGCGTCACGTCGCTGGCGAGCTGACTGACGCGAGTCGCCATGTCGTCACGCAGACGGCGCGCGGCCGCGGGATCGCTGTCAAGCACGCGCTGAAACAGGCTGCGTGTGATCCGGATCGTGCTGGAATATTCCGTGGCGACCGCCGTCGAGGGCCGCTGCATCGCCACCAGTAATGCAAGTTCGCCCATCAATGTGCCGGGGCCTGCGATCACTTCATGATCGCTGCCGTCGTCGAGGCTGATGCGGAATGCGCCGTTCTGGACGACGTAGCCGCAATCGGCATCGTCGCCCTGCCGAAACAACACCGAGCCCCGCGCAAATTCCTGCTGCTCGGAACCGATCGCGATCACGCGCAAAGCGGCGATACCCAACAGGCGCAATGTCGGGACGCGCTCAAGCAGGGCTACATCATCATCGATCGACATGCAGAACCGTGTGATCGGGACGCGCAAAGGAGGATACCGAACAGCTAATGGCGAATCGGCTCCCGAATCGTATCACGGCACCAACTTGTAGCCACCGGCTTCCGTCACCAGGATTTCAGGATTGGCGGCGTCCTTCTCGATCTTCTGACGCAGCCGATAGATGTGCGTTTCCAGCGTGTGCGTGGTGACGCCGGAATTGTAGCCCCAGACTTCCTGCAGCAACGTCTCGCGCGACACCGGCAACTGCCCGGCGCGGTACAGGAAGCGCAGGATCGCCGTTTCCTTCTCGGTCAGGCGGACCTTCTTGGCATTGGCACCGGTGAGCATCTTGGAGCCAGGCCGGAAGCTATAGGGACCGACGGTGAAGACGGCATCTTCGCTGGCTTCGTGCTGACGGAGCTGCGCACGAATACGCGCCAACAGCACAGCAAAGCGGAATGGCTTGGCGACATAATCATTGGCGCCGGATTCCAGACCGAGAATGGTGTCGGAATCGGTGTCATGCCCGGTCAGCATGATGATCGGCGCCTTGAAGCCACCCTTGCGCAGGCTGCGCACGACTTCGCGACCGTCCGTGTCGGGCAGGCCGACATCCATCAGCACCAGATCGGGGGAATTGGCCTTGGCTGCAGTAGCGCCCTTGGCGCCGGTGTCGACAGCGGAGGCCTCGAACTCTTCGTGCAGCGACAGCTGCTCGACCAGCGCCTCGCGCAAATCAGTATCGTCATCCACGATCAAGATCTTGCGGGCATTGGGCATTGCGACAATCCTTTGAACGGCTGCGGCGGAGCGTTGTTCGCCGCGCTGAAACAGTGGGCCAGAAATCGTGACAGGCTTCGCCGTTACTGCATATTCTAGCGCAAAATCAGCGACATTCCCGGCGAATGTACTGCTGCAGCGCGAAATAGAACATTTGCGGTAAATAGCAAGGCGGAGTTCGCGATTCGGATGGGAAGTCTCGTTATTTCAGACACTTATCGAACAAGCTTGCGTGATCGACCGCTAACTATGGTTCACATTCGCGCGTCAGCCGGAGACAGACTCCGTGGATGGCTGACGACCGATCACGCAACCATACCCGTCGCGCTCGGCCGCGGCGGAATCAAGGCGAACAAACGCGAAGGAGATGGCGGAACGCCGCTTGGGACGTTTCGCCCCATCCGCCTATGGTGGCGAGCCGACCGCAATCCACGTCCGCGTAGCTTTCTGCCGATCCGCCCCATCACGCCGATGGATGGCTGGTGCGAGGATCCGTCTGATCGGCACTACAATCGGCCTGTGCGGCTCGATCGTGGTCATGACGGCGACCGACTGGCCCGCGAGGATCATCTCTACGATTTCATCATCGAGATTGACCAGAACACCCGGCCGCGGATCGCCGGACGGGGGAGCGCGGTGTTCCTGCATCTGGCGCGCCCAAAATTCGCGCCGACCGCGGGCTGCGTGGCCATGACCAAGCCAGCCATGCTGCGGCTGCTGGCCCGGATCGGACCGAAGACGAAGATCGTTATCGGCTAGGCCTCTGGCCTAGCGACGTCCGAAAATCGCCGAGCCGACGCGCACATGAGTTGCGCCGAACTGGATGGCGATGGCGAAGTCGGCGCTCATTCCCATGGATAATTGCGTGAGCCCGTTGCGTGCAGCGATCTTCGCTGTCAGCGCGAAATGCGGTGCCGGCGCATCGTTAACCGGCGGAATGCACATCAGTCCGGAAATCGTCAGCCCATAGGTATCGCGGCAACGCGCCAGGAAATCATCAGCCTCGCCCGGCGCGATACCGGCCTTTTGCGGCTCCTCACCGGTGTTGAGCTGTACGAAGAGCTGCGGCGTCCGCTGCTGCGCCTTCATCTCCTTGCTTAACGCTTCGCAAATGCTCGGTCGATCGACCGAGTGAATCGCATCGAACAAGGCGACCGCTTCCTTGGCCTTGTTGGACTGCAAAGGCCCTATCAAATGCAACGCAATCGCGGGTTGAGTGGCGATTAACGCCGGCCATTTGGATTTTGCCTCCTGGACGCGATTTTCGCCGAACACACGCTGACCGGACTGGATCACGGGCGCAATTGCGTCAGCCTCGAACGTCTTCGACACCGCGATCAACGTCACAGAACTGCGGTCCCGCCGCGCTTCGTTACATGCGCGGAAGATATCGTACTCGACCGAAGCGAGTCCGTCGGTTGGTAAAGAAGACGTTACGCCCGACGACTCTTGCACGGATTTATTTTCAACCAAGGCGCGAACTTTCTTGAGATCCATTGCAGTTTAACGAATCCGGGAAAGGCTTTTTGAAGGCTTTGGAGTACCTATGTCCGCGGGGCTTAGGGATCGAAGATGTCACGCATCGGTATTAACCGCAATAAAGCGAGGCTTAGGGGAGCTCTCGGTATTCGCGCTCGACTGGTCCTGTTGGCCCTCATTCTGGTCGGGCCATTGATGGCGGAGCGAATTCGCTCACTCGATGCGACGCGTACCCACCAGATCGCGACGGCCGCGCGTGATTTCGCTGGTGTCGCCCAGCACAGCGCCGATGCACAGCGCGAAGTTTTCGCCTCGATCGAGGCCGTGCTGAAATCATCCGCCTACATCTATACGTCGGCCGCTCAGGTGAATCGGAGCTGCGCCATTATGCGGGCGAGCCTCCGCGGCGATATGCCGTGGCTGCGCAGCCTGACGGTGGCCGGTGCGGATGGCATCGCCATGTGCTCGACCTGGCCGGAAGTCATCGAGCAGAGATTCGATTTCAGCGATCGCCCCTATTTCAAGAAAGCGATAGCGACCGGTGAGTTTGTCGTCAGCGATTATCTGTTCAGCCGCTTGACGAACCAGCCGACAGTGATGGCTGCCTATCTCGCACCGGGCCTGACTAAGGACGACGATGCCGTGGTACTGGCGGCGGTGAATCTCGACTGGATGTCGAAGATCATGGGCAATCTCGGCGACCGGCCCGGTGTCACGACACTGCTGGTCGATCATGCCGGCACCGTGCTTGCAGCGCCGCCGACAAACGCCAGCGCGATCGGTCGGCCGATGGAAGACCTTGCTCTATTGCCGATGATCGAAGCGCATCTGCGCAATACGGATAAGCAGACCGGTTCGCTGTCATTCAGCGCCAGTGACGGTTCACAGCGCACCGTATCATTCGCGACAATCCCCGGTACCGGCGCGCAATTGATCGTCAGCATCGACGAGGCCCGAGTCTCGGCGGTTGCCGATCGCGAAATCCGCACCGCCTATTTGCAGCTCGCTTTCGTTTGCCTGTTCGTTCTGCTTGGTGCGCTGGTGGTTGCGGAGCGACTGATCATCAAGCCGATCCAGATGATGGAGACCATGGCGCAGCGCTTCGGTCGCGGCGACTGGTCGGCCCGCGTAGCGCGGAACAAGCTGCCGGCCGAGTTCGTACCGCTGGCACGCGCATTTTACGGCATGGCGGCGCAGTTGCGTGGTCGCGAACGCGAATTGCGCGCCAGCAACGAGCAGCTCACGGTGCTTGCCTCCATCGACATGCTGTCTGGCCTTGCCAATCGGCGCGGCTTCCAGAGCCGCCTCGATTTCGAATGGCTGAAGGCCCAGCAATCCGGCGACCATCTGACGCTGCTGATGATCGACGTCGATCACTTCAAACTCTTCAACGACACCTATGGCCATCCCGAAGGCGATGCTTGCCTGGCGCGCGTCGGCGAAGCTCTCTCCAGCCTGGCCGATCGCTGCTCGGGCTTTGCCGGACGCTATGGCGGCGAGGAATTCTGCCTGCTGCTGCCGGGCACCGAGGTCGCCCGCGGCGTCCAAATCGGCGAAATGGTACGCGCGGCAATCTGGAACCTGGCGGTCTCCCATGCCACCAGCGCACATCAGCGGGTCACGGTCAGTGTCGGCGTGGCCTCGACGATGCCAGCTACGCTGGAGACGGCGAACGATTTGATCGAGGCAGCCGATGCCTCGCTCTACGCCGCCAAACGGCGTGGCCGCAACACCGTGGTGGAGCACGGCTTCGTCCGGGCATATGGCACGGCTGTGTCGCTGGCGGGGTGAGACTGCGGGCCCGCCCCTGGTCCCGTTTCTTGTCTTAAACCATTGACCTAACGCGGCCTTTTATGGCCTAGTCCCCGGCCTCAAGCGCGAATTCAGCCCGAGCAAGCACCGGTTTGCGACCTCGTTCGCGCGTCCATGATCTGAGAAGCGCTCGAACCGGCCGGCGGATTTCAAAAACACCATGAGCAACGAACGTTACAACGCCCGCGAGACCGAACCGCGCTGGCAGCGCGTCTGGGACGACAAGGCGATCTTCGCCACCAAGAACGACGATCCGCGCGAGAAGTATTACGTACTCGAGATGTTCCCCTATCCGTCGGGGCGCATCCATATGGGCCATGTCCGCAACTATACGATGGGCGACGTGGTTGCGCGCTTCCAGCGCGCGCAGGGCAAGAACGTGCTGCATCCGATGGGCTGGGATGCGTTCGGCCTGCCCGCCGAGAACGCCGCGATCGAGCGCAAAGTCGCTCCGAAGGCGTGGACCTATGAGAACATCGCGTCGATGAAAAAGCAGCTGCAGACCATGGGTCTGTCGCTGGACTGGTCGCGCGAATTCGCAACCTGCGACCCTACCTACTACAAGCATCAGCAGAAGATGTTTCTCGATTTCATGCGGGCAGGTTTGGCCGAGCGCAAGAAGTCCAAGGTGAACTGGGATCCGGTCGACCATACCGTGCTGGCCAATGAGCAGGTGATCGACGGCCGCGGCTGGCGCTCAGGGGCGCTGGTGGAGCAGCGCGAGCTGACCCAGTGGTTCTTCAAGATCAGTAAATATTCCGACGAGCTGCTGTCTGCCCTGGATACGCTGGATCGCTGGCCCGACAAGGTGCGCCTAATGCAGCGCAACTGGATCGGCAAGTCGGAAGGTCTGCATTTCCAGTTCGGACTGATCGGCGCACCCGCGGGATTCGACAAACTGCCGGTGTTCACGACACGCCCGGACACGATGTATGGCCCGACTTTCGCTGCGATCTCGCCGGATCATCCGCTGGCGAAAGCGCTGGCAGAAAAAGACCCCAACGTTGTCGCCTTCATCGAGGAATGCCATCGCATGGGCACCTCGCAGGCCGAGATCGACACAGCCGAGAAGCTCGGCTTTGACACCGGCATCAAGGTCACGCATCCCGCCGACGCGTCATGGACACTGCCACTCTATATCGCAAACTTCGTGCTGATGGATTACGGCACCGGCGCCATCATCGGCTGCCCCGCACACGATCAGCGCGACCTGGATTTTGCGCGCAAGTACGACCTGCCGGTGCTCGACGTGTTCGTGCCCGTCGGTAGCGATGAGCGCGTTGGTAACATCGCTTTCGCTCCGGCGAAAAGTGAGACTGTGCAGTATGTCCGTTGGGTGGGTGCACCCGGTGTGATGACCTGCGAAGAAGCGATGAAGAAGTCGCTCGAGATTTTCGAGAAGGACGGCTGGGGCAAGCGCGAGATCAATTTTCGCCTGCGCGACTGGGGCATCTCACGTCAGCGCTATTGGGGTTGCCCGATCCCGATCATCCACTGCCCGAGCTGCGATATCGTGCCGGTGCCGGACAAGGATCTGCCGGTCGTGCTGCCGGAGGACGTTTCCTTCGACAAGCCGGGCAATGCGCTCGATCATCATCCGACGTGGAAGCATGTGAAGTGCCCGAACTGCGGCGCGGATGCGCGGCGCGAAACCGATACCATGGACACCTTCGTGGATTCGTCCTGGTACTTCACGCGCTTCACGGATCCATGGAACACGTCGGCACCCACGACGACCGCCGTTGCCAATCGAATGATGCCTGTCGATCAGTATATCGGCGGCGTCGAGCACGCGATCCTGCATCTGCTGTACAGCCGCTTCTTCACCCGCGCCATGAAGGCCACCGGCCACGTCAATTTCGACGAGCCGTTTGCCGGCATGTTCACGCAAGGCATGGTGGTGCACGAGACCTACAAGAAACAGGACGGCACCTTCGCCTCACCGGCCGAGATCAACATCGAGATCGGCGGTAACGGCCAACGCGCTACGCTGATCGCCACTGGCGAAGACATCACCATCGGCCCGATCGAAAAGATGTCGAAGTCGAAGCGCAACACAGTCGACCCCGACGACATCATGGGCACCTACGGCGCCGATACCGCCCGTTGGTTCATGCTGTCGGATTCGCCGCCCGACCGCGACGTCATCTGGAGCGAAGAAGGCGTCAAAGGCGCTTCGCGCTTCGTGCAGCGTCTGTGGCGGCAGATCAACGAATCAGCCGCGCACGGCAAATCGGCGCCGGCAGCCCGGCCGGCTGAATTCGGCCCCGATGCCTTGGCGATCCGCAAGGCGGCCCATGGCGCGCTCAGCAAGGTCTCGACCGAGATCGAAAAACTGCATTTCAATGTCTGCCTCGCCCATATCCGCGAATTTTCCAACCTGCTGGGCGAAGCTTTGGCGCGTTCGGGAACCCCGACCCCGGATGTCTGCTGGGCGCTCCACGAGGCCTCGGTCATCCTTGTTCAACTGTTTGCGCCGATGATGCCGCATCTGGCCGAGGAATGCTGGGGTGTGCTGGGGCAACCGGGCATGATCTCGGAAGCCCGTTGGCCGCAAATCGAGCCCAATCTGCTGGTTGAAGACACCATGACCCTGCCGGTACAGGTCAACGGCAAGAAGCGCGGAGAAGTCACAGTGGCCCGGGAAGCGACGAACCCGGAAATTGAGGCTGCCGCTCTGGCGCTCGATGCTGTAAAACAGGCTCTCGACGGCAAACCCGTCAAGAAGGTCATCGTCGTCGCCCAGAGGATCGTGAATGTTGTCGGCTAAATCCCGCATTGCCGCCCGGCTTATGGTCGTCGCCACCCTGGCGGCGCTGACGGCCGGCTGCTTCCAGCCGATGTATGCCGAGCGTGGCGACGGTAAACCCGGCCTGCGCGAGAAGCTGCAGGGCGTCGAGGTTCCGCCGCTAGACTATCCCAACGCGTCGCCGCAAGCCCGTGTCGGCGTGAATATCCGCAATGCACTGATGTTCAAGATGTACGGCAGCGCTACCGGCCTGCCGCCGACCTATCAGCTGAAGATCCGTTTCAACCCAAGCCGGACCTCGCTGATCGTCGACCCGAATACCGCGCTGCCGACCAGCGAAAATTACGGTATCGACGCGACCTATGGCCTGATCGAGATCGCCACCGGAAAGCAGGTCCTGACCGGCAGCACCTTCTCCCGCGTCACCTATGACATCCCCGGTCAGCTGCAGCGCTTCGCCCGCGCCCGCGCCTATCGCGACGCCGAGGACCGCGCGGCGGGTGAGATCGCTGACAACATCAATACCCGTCTGGCGTCGTTCTTCTACGCCGGCACCTAAGCCTGTCGCGTGGTCGCGCTTCGCGGAAAAGATATCGACACGTTCCTGGCCAGGCCGGATGCCGGCCGGCCCATTATCCTGCTCTACGGAGCTGACGCTGGACTCGTCCGCGAGCGCGCCGACGCGCTGATGAAATCCGCGGTCGACGATCCCAATGATCCATTTTCGCTGGTTCGCATGGACGGCGATGATTTGGCCGCCGAGCCGTCGCGTCTCGTCGAAGAAGCCATGACGGTGCCGCTGTTCGGCGGTCGTCGCGCGATCCGCGTCCGCGCAGGCTCCAAGAATTTTTCCAGCGGCGTCGACACGCTCGCCGATTCCGACATCAAGGACTGCCGCATCGTGATCGAGGCCGGCGAGCTCAGGCCGGAATCACCTTTGCGGAAAGTCTGCGAGAAGGCCAGGACCGCGGTGGCCATCGCCTGTTACCCCGACACCGAGCGCGATCTCGCAAAGCTTATCGATGAAGAGCTCCGCGTCTCCAATCTCCGCATGGCGCCGGATGCACGCGCCACACTAATGTCGCTGCTCGGCGGCGATCGGCAGGCATCGCGTAACGAGCTCCGCAAGCTCACGCTCTATGCGCATGGTACCGGCGAAGTCACGCTCGACGACGTGATGGCCGTCGTCGCCGACGCGTCCGAGCTGAAGATCGACCCGATCGTCGATGGCGCCTTTGCGGGAAATCCCGCCGCGGTGGAAGTCGAGTTCAACAAGGCGATGATCGCCGGAACTTATCCAGGCATGATCATGATGGCCGCGCAGCGCCAGGCCGCATTGCTGCACAAAGCCAGCCTGCTGGTGGAGGCTGGTAGTTCGGCATCAGCAGCCGTGGAAAGCGGATTTCCGCGGCTGCATTTTTCCCGCAAGGGAACGGTGGAAGCAGCGCTGCGAAATTTCTCCGCACAGCGGTTGGTCAGCATCATCGACCAGCTCGCCGTTGCCGCCCTCGATGTCCGCAAGCAAAACGCCCTCGGCGCGGTGATCGCACAGAGGGCGTTGATGTCGATTGCCGTGAATGCAAGACGGCGCGGTTAAGTAGCGATGGCCCTCCCTTAACCTCGCCCCGCATTTGCGGGGAGAGGTCGACCGGCGAAGCCGGTCGGGTGAGGGGCATGGGACAAAGTCAGCCCAACACACGATCTTTCGGATCGCACCAATTCGGCTTCAAAAACGTCAGTGAAATGATCCGACCCGAGAGCATATCTCTGCGGCGAACTCTGTGCGCTGCCCCTCACCCGCCGCGAAGACGCGGCGACCTCTCCCCGCGCAGAGCGGGGAGAGGTTAGGAAGCAGCACCGTCGAAATCAGCCTTCCGAATCCAGCCGCTTCAGAATTTCGTCGAGCTGATCGAGATCACGATACTTGATGATCACGGTGCCGCCGGGATCACGGTGATCCACCGACACTTTCAGCCCGAGCACGTCGCTGACCCGTTTCTCCAGCGCGATCGTGTCGGCATCCTTCGCCGCCTTGGGAGACGACGTGCGCGGCTTCTGCGGCGCGCGCTCCGGCACGCCCTCTTCATGCGCGAGTGCTTCGGTCTGACGAACGTTCAGTCCCTCGGCGATGATCCGCTTCGCGGCGCTGGATGCGTCCGGCAGGTTGATCAATGCGCGTGCGTGACCGTTGGAGAGCTGCCCCGATGCGATCAGGCCCTGCACGTCTTCCGGCAGCTTGGTGAGGCGCATCATGTTGGCTACATGGCTGCGGCTCTTGCCGACGATTTTCGCGATCTCGTCCTGGCTATGCTTGTAAGTCTCGGCGAGCGCGTGATAGCCCTGCGCCTCTTCCATCGCATTGAGATCTTCGCGCTGGACGTTCTCGATGATCGCGATTTCCATTGCGGCCGAATCCGTCACGTCGAGCGGCACGATCGGCACTTCGTGCAGACCGGCGATCTGCGACGCGCGCCAGCGGCGTTCGCCGGCGATGATCTCGAAGCGATCGTTGCTACCCTTCACCGGCCGCACCACGATCGGCTGGATCACGCCATGCTGCTTGATCGAGGCCGCGAGTTCGGCGAGCTCAGCATCGGCAAAAGCCCGACGCGGGTTGCGCGGATTGGCCTTGAGAAATTCAATAGGCACCTTGCGCTGGTTGCGCGAAGGACGCTCGACATGCGCGGCCTCGCCGCCGACATCGCCGATCAGACTTGCAAGACCGCGGCCCAGCCGCGAACGCGCTTCATCAGCCATCGCCAATCCCTTCGAACTCATCGCGCCACTCCGTACTCAAACTTGAAATTCGGTTACAGGCTGGGCAAAGGCGCACTTGCGCCGCGCCTGCCATTATCGTTTGCGATCCGCTGTGGTGGGCACGCTGTGCTTTGCCCACCCTACTTGCTCAGTGAGCGGTGCGCAGGTCGCGCTCGCGCTGGATCACTTCGGTCGCGAGCCGCAGATAGGCTTCAGAGCCCGAGCACTTCAGGTCATAGACCAGCACCGGCTTGCCGTAGGACGGCGCTTCCGAAATGCGGACGTTGCGCGGAATCATGGTCTCGTAGACCTTGCTGCCCATGAATTCGCGGACATCGGCAACCACCTGGTTTGACAGGTTGTTGCGCGAGTCGAACATGGTCAGCACGATGCCATGGATCGACAGGTTCGGATTCAGCGTCGAGCGCACCTGCTCCACGGTCTGCAACAATTGCGACAGACCTTCGAGCGCGAAGAACTCACACTGCAGCGGAACGAGAATCGCATCCGACGCGGCCATGGCATTGACGGTGAGAAGGTTGAGCGATGGCGGGCAATCGATCAGCACGTAAGTATAGTCGGAGCCCGGCGAGACATTGTTGTTCAACTCGCCGATCGCATCGCGCAGCCTGAAGGCGCGGTCGCGGGCCGAACCGAGTTCAAGCTCGAGGCCCGACAGATCCATGGTCGAGGCGGCTATGTGCAGACGCGGCACGGCGGTGACGACGACCGCATCGCGCAGCGGCGCTTCGCCGATCAGAACGTCGTAGGTCGAGCAGTTGCGATTGCGACGATCGATGCCGAGACCGGTGGATGCATTGCCCTGCGGATCGAGATCGACGATCAACACGCGCTCGCCGATCGCGGCGAGTGCGGTGCCGAGATTAATCGCGGTGGTGGTCTTGCCGACGCCGCCCTTCTGGTTGGCCAGCGCCAGGATGCGCGGATGGCCAGGCACCGTATTTGACATATGCTCTTGATATTGCTGATCAATTACGGTCATTGGTGTGGCCATTTTGGTTTGCGGACGGGGTCAGTCGCTCGATCCGGTCGAGTTCGACGATCCAGCCTTGTCCGCCGGTCAGGCTGGCATGCAGGCGCGGGCTTATATTCCAATATCTAGTAGCTTCGGTCAATTCCGATTCTACATCTTGACCCTTGAGAAATAAGGCTTTTGTGCCCGACTTCATGAAAGGCTCAGCGAAACCGATAACGATATGTAACGAGGCAACGGCACGCGCGGTGATGCAATCGACATGCTCGGGAAATCTATCCACATTATCCCCGATGTCAGCCAGATGAATCGTGCCGGGGGCTTGCGTCACACGTAACGCTTCGCGCAGGAACGCCGCCTTCTTGGCGTTTCGCTCGACGAGATGAACATGCCCACCTGCGACGTCACCCATGGCACAGGCCAGAACGACACCGGGGAAACCTCCGCCGCTGCCGAAGTCCAACCAGATCTTTGCATCCGGCGCGAGGTTCAGAAGCTGTAGCGAATCCGAGATATGGCGCGTCCAGAGATTTGGAAGCGTGGCCGGCGAAATCAGATTTGTCTTGGCCTGCCACTGCAGCAACAGGTCGACATAGCGATCGAGCCTGTCTTCCGTTTCACGTGAAACAGGTGTCAGCCGCAAGGCCGCAGCCTTATCGGCATCGAGCCGGGGTGCGGGCGCCGCTTGTTGGGATCGTTGAGCCATTGGATTGTCTGAAAAGCTGTTGGGACCCATCCATACTCTGAGTCCATTACAGCCGCTATCAAATTGCCGGATTGAGGCGACGAATCCGGGCGGGAATTGCCGATGAATGAGCGACCGACCTATCAGGATGCCCTTCGACGCACCGGCCTGCTCCGCATCCTCGAACCATTCGACCCGCATGTGATCGGCACGCTGCCGCTCGGTGTCGCCCGGCCCGACAGTGACATCGATATCATCTGTTGCGCCGCCGACCTGTCCGCGGCTGTTGAACTTGTCTGGAAGCACTTCGGCGAGTCCGAAAGCTTTGCCATCTATCAATGGTCGGCCAAAGGCCGACCGGTGATCGCGACATTCGAAGCGTATGGATGGCCGTTCGAGATCTTTGTCAGCTCGACTCCCGTACAGGATCAAGCTGGCTGGCGGCACTTCGAAGTCGAGAAGCGACTGCTGACCCTGGGCGGACCCGCCTTCCACACCGCCATCTGCGCGTTACGGGCCGGAGGAGCAAAGACAGAGCCCGCCTTTGCGCGTGCGCTCAAGCTTGAAGGCGATCCTTACGCCGTCCTGTACGACCTGTTCAGCACCTCTGATAACCAGCTGAATGCCGCCCTGAGGGCGCAAGGGTTTGCAGTATAGAGGATTCAGGACAGTGAGTTGACCAGGATCAATGCGAGCAGGACGAGTCCGGCCTCCAATGAATCATCGTTGGAGGCAGATGACCATGAGTGTGATCGTACGGCTTTTCCTGATGCTGGCAGCACCCATCACTGCGCTATTCGTCTCGCGTGACGCACTCAATTTCGACGTGGTCCAGACAATCGTCGCCGTGATTCTCTTTACAGTGGCCGTAGCAGCCGTTGCCTTCTGGCCCCGCCGGCCAGTGAAGCCATCTTCAACGGAGCCGCGCTGATTTCGGCTTCTGTTTCACGTGAAACAACCAATTAGGCCAAAGCAGCCTTCGGCTTCCGTGCTTCGCGGCGGAGATAGGCCGCGAGAATGGCCAATGCGGCCGGAGTCATACCATCCAGACGTCCCGCCTGCCCCACCGTGTGCGGAAGCGCGGCCTTGAGCTTGGCCCGGGCCTCATTGGACAGTCCGGGGACCGCATCATAGTCGACATCCACCAGCGAGAGACCCTCGTCACGGCGAAAAGCCTCCACATCCGCGGTCTGACGCTTCAGATAGACATCATATTTGGCATCGATCTCGATATGGGTGCCGATCGCTGGGTCAATGGCCGATAATTCTGGCCAGATCCGGGTCACGGTGGCCCATTCGGTCTCTGGGTAGGAGAGGAGATCGAAGGCAGAGCGACGCTGACCGTCGTGATTGAGCACCAGACCATGCTTCGCCGCCCCGTTAGGAGTGATCGACAGCGCCTGGGTCAGGGTCTTACCGGCGGTAAGGCCTTCCATCTTGGCGCCATGCCGGACCGAACGAGCGCTGCCGACACATCCCAGGCTGATACCCTTGTCGGTCAGGCGCTGATCGGCGTTGTCGGCACGCAGCGTGAGACGATATTCGGCCCGCGACGTGAACATTCGATAGGGCTCGGTAATCCCACGCGTGACCAGGTCGTCGATCATCACGCCGAGATAGCCATCGGCACGATCGAACACGGTCAACTGGCTCCCACTCGCGGCCAGGGCCGCATTCAAACCGGCGACGAGACCCTGGGCGGCCGCTTCTTCGTATCCGGTGGTGCCATTGATCTGCCCGGCCAGAAACAGGCCGGCGACGCGCTTGGTCTGCAGCGTCGGATCGAGTTCGCGGGGATCGACGTGATCGTATTCGATCGCATAACCCGGGCGGACCATTCGGACCTGCTTGAGACCGGGGATCGAGGCCAGGATCGCAACCTGAACCTCCTCGGGCAGTGAGGTAGAGATGCCGTTGGGATAGACCGTGGAGTCATCGAGGCCTTCCGGCTCCAGGAAAATCTGGTGACCATCGCGATCGCCAAAGCGAACGATCTTGTCCTCGATGGACGGGCAGTAACGGGGCCCCGAACTCTTGATCTGACCGGAATACATTGGCGAGCGATGCACATTGGCCCGGATCACCTCATGGGTCGCCGGTGTGGTGCGCGTGATGCCGCACTGAATCTGCGGATTGGTGATCCGCTCGGTCATGACCGAGAACGGCTCCGGCGGATCGTCAGCGGACTGCATCTCTACCCCCGCCCAGTCGATGGTGGTTCCATCGAGCCGCGGTGGCGTACCGGTCTTGAGCCGTCCGAGGGTAAAGCCGACGCGCTCGAACGCCTTGGACAGGCCGAGGGCGGGAGCTTCATCGATCCGGCCAGCGGGCCAGTTCTTCTCGCCGAGATGGATCAACCCGCGCAGAAAGGTCCCAGTGGTGATGACCACCGATCCGGCAGCGAGTTCGCGGCCATCGGCAAGACGGATGCCGGTGACCCGGCCGTTCGACATCAGCAGGTCGTCGGCCTCGCCTTCGATCACACTCAGATTCTTGGTCGCGACGATCGCCGCCTGCATCGCTGCAGCGTAAAGCTTGCGGTCCGCCTGGGTGCGCGGGCCACGAACGGCCGGACCCTTCTTGCGATTGAGCATGCGGAACTGGATCCCGCCGGCATCGGCCACGCGGCCCATCAACCCGTCCAGCGCATCGACCTCGCGAACCAGATGGCCCTTGCCGAGACCGCCAATAGCAGGATTACAGGACATTGCGCCAATGGTCGCAAACTGGTGCGTGACCAATGCAGTCCGCGCGCCCATGCGCGCAGCACCAGCCGCGGCCTCGCAGCCGGCATGGCCTCCCCCGATTACTATGACGTCAAACTTGTCCTGCATGGCCGCAGCTTCTAGCGCGGGCGCCGCCGGGATTGAAGAGAAATCCACAGGCACTGTTTCACGTGAAACAACAGTGTCTTTGGAAGAATGGAGGCCAGACTGTTTCACGTGAAACACATTCTTCTTCGGCCATCATTGCGAGGGGCATATTGCAACGAAGCAGTCCTGTCTTTTGCAAGTCAGCTACCCCTTCTGGATTGCTTCGCTCCGCTCGCAATGATGGCTGAAATCTCTGTGCTTTACCGAGTTCCACGCCCGAGTTGATCCAATATTCATTTCATTAAAAAATGAACAAAGAAATATTACTTACCTATACAAAAATCCCGGAAGATGCTATCGAGGATATCCTCTACATCGACACGTCCCAGCAATCGTCCCAATTGCTGCGCTGCAGCACGCATATCCTCGGCGACGAATTCTTCCCCTTGCTCAGCCGATGCTGCAGCATTCTGCAGCAAATCCGATGTGCTGCGCAGCAAAAGACGCTGCCGCTCCCGGGTAATCAGCCCGGCCTCTCCGCTCCCGAAGTACCGACCGGCGAAGTCGACCAGCAGTGCCAACAGCTGTGCAAGACCATCGCCGCGCTCCGCAGAAATTGCGATCAATAGATCTGGCTTGGCCGACGCAGTCTGGACCAGATCGACCTTATTCCGGACCACCCAGACCGGCGTTTCAGATTCCGCAAGCCATTGCTCGGGATTGGATACCTCCGCGCTGGAGTCAACCAGCCATAGTACCAGATCCGCCTCGGCCGCGCGGGCCCGGGCCCGGCGCACGCCCTCCTCCTCTACCGGATCGGCCGTCTCGCGAATGCCGGCGGTGTCAATGATAGTTACCGGATAACCGTCGAGGTCGAGCTGCACCTCGATAACGTCGCGGGTGGTGCCGGCATGCGGTGAAACAATTGCCACGTCGCGCCGGGCGAGCTGGTTCATCAGCGTCGATTTGCCGACATTGGGCTGACCCGCGATGGCCACCACCAGACCGTCGCGCAACCGCTCGCTTCGACCCTGCGCCGCAAGCACCCCCTCGATCTCCCGATGCAGCGCCGATGCTTTCGCCAAAGCCGGCGCCAGCAATTCGGCGGATACGTCGCCTTCGTCAGAAAAATCGATGCCGACTTCGACCAGGGCCAGCGCCTCGATGATCTGCTGTCGCCAGTTGCGCGCCTTGTCGCCGAGCAGTCCCTTGAGCTGCCGCAGCGCCTGACGCCGCTGCCGGTCAGTGTCCGCGTGAATCAGATCGTCGAGGCCTTCCGCCTCGGTCAGGTCGAGTTTGCCGTTCTCGAACGCGCGGCGCGTGAATTCGCCGGGCTCCGCCGGCCGTAAGTCGTCGATGGCGCCCAGGGCCTCAAACAAAGAAGCCAATACCGCGCGCCCGCCATGAATATGAAATTCGGCAACGTCCTCGCCGGTCGCGCTCGCTGGCCCCGGAAACCACAGCGCCACCGCATCGTCGATCGGGCCGAGCCGGTCATCCGAGAGGAGAACATGGGTGGCCATCCGCGGCGCCGGCAGCTTCCTTGCCAGACGCGTCAGCGCCTCACCTGCCTGAGGACCTGACACGCGGACAATCGCAATCGCTGTCGGCGGGCGGCCGGAGGACAAAGCGTAGATCGTCTGGTCGCGTGGATGCATCGCCTATTTGCCGATGGGGGCGATGCGATGCAATGGGGATTCTGAACCCAGAATCCCGAGATGTTTAAGACAATCCGTGATTCCGGGTCTGTGCATCAGGCGTCTTCGCCGACCTCCGTACATCCCGGAATGACGGTCAACGGCCAGTACAAAGAACCGACACAAAAAAGCGCCGCTGCTTTCGCAACGGCGCGTTTTGCAGTCCTGCAGCTGTTCGCTCGAACAGCCCCGAAACTTACGTATTCATCGAATCGAAGAATTCCGAGTTGTTCTTCGTGTTGCGGAGCTTATCGAGCAGGAAGTCGATAGCGTCCATCGTACCCATCGGATTGAGGATCCGGCGGAGCACATACATCTTCTTGAGCAGCTGTGGATCCGTGATGAGCTCTTCCTTGCGGGTACCCGAGCGCGAGATATCGATCGCCGGGAAGGTCCGCTTGTCCGAGACCTTGCGGTCCAGGATGAGTTCCGAGTTACCGGTGCCCTTGAATTCTTCAAAGATGACTTCGTCCATGCGGCTGCCGGTATCGACCAGCGCGGTGGCGATGATGGTCAGCGAACCACCTTCTTCCACATTACGGGCCGCACCGAAGAAGCGCTTCGGACGCTGCAGCGCATTGGCGTCGACACCGCCGGTGAGCACTTTGCCGGACGACGGGACCACGGTGTTGTAGGCGCGGCCGAGACGGGTGATCGAATCCAGCAGGATGACGACGTCGCGGCCATGTTCGACCAGGCGCTTGGCCTTCTCGATCACCATTTCGGCGACCTGAACGTGACGGACGGCCGGTTCGTCGAAGGTCGAGGAAACGACTTCGCCCTTCACCGAACGCTGCATGTCGGTGACTTCTTCCGGACGTTCGTCGATCAGAAGAACGATCAGATAGCATTCCGGATGATTGGCGGTGATCGAATGTGCGATGTTCTGCATCAGCACGGTCTTACCCGTACGCGGCGGCGCGACGATCAGTGCGCGTTGACCCTTGCCGATCGGCGCGACGATGTCGATGACACGCGCCGAGAGATCGCGGCGGGTCGAATCTTCCAGCTCGAGGCGGAAGCGCTGGTCCGGAAACAGCGGGGTGAGGTTGTCGAAATTGACCTTGTGCTTCGACTTCTCGGGATCTTCGAAGTTGAGCGTATTGACCTTGAGCAAAGCGAAGTAACGTTCGCCTTCCTTCGGGCTGCGGATATGGCCTTCGACCGTATCGCCAGTGCGCAAGCCGAAGCGGCGGATCTGCGAGGGCGAGACATAGATATCGTCCGGACCCGGCAGGTAGTTCGCATCGGGCGACCGCAAGAAGCCGAAGCCGTCGGACAGAACTTCGACGACGCCTTCGCCGATGATGTCGGTTTCCTTGATTGCCAGCTGCTTCAAGCTCGCAAACATCAGCTCCTGCTTGCGCATGGTGCTGGCATTTTCGACCCCGAGCTCTTCCGCAAACGAGACAAGCTCGGCTGGCGTCTTGGCCTTGAGGTCCTGGAGTTTCATTTCCCGCATTGGGAGGGATCCTGTGGAAAGTCGGGGAGGGAGCGCGAGGTAGCCAAGACGGATGCGGACGCTGGAAAAGATCAGGAAAGTCCGCAGGTCTCTGGCCAGGAAGTCTTGAGCGAGGAAGGTGCTGAAGGAGCTTCAAACCTGATGCGGTGGCCGGTTCAAAAAGCGAAACCGGTACAAACCACATCCGCCTGCGTGGGGTGGGATGACGCGAATATAGAAAATCGTAGGGTGTCGCGCAAGGAGCCGAAACGGCGGTTGTGATGACAAATTTGGCCTAGAACGGCTTCACGATCACCAAAATGACGATCAGGATCATCAAAATTGTGGGTACCTCGTTGATAATTCGATAGAATTTCGAAGTCCGCGTATTTTTGTCCTGAGCAAAATCACGCACCCGGGCACTCAGGAAGCCATGAACGCCAGACATCAGCAGCACCAGCGTCAGTTTGGCGTGAAACCAGCCCGAGCTGAACCAGTGACCGGCCCAGGCGAGATACAGGCCGAGGATCCAGGTGGCGATCATCGCCGGATTGATGATCGCCTTGAGCAGACGACGCTCCATCACCTTAAAGGTTTCGGATTGCTTCGAGCCGATCTCCGCATCGCAGTGATAGACGAACAGTCGCGGCAGATACAGCATGCCCGCCATCCACGAGATGACGGCGATCACATGCAGCGCCTTGGCCCAAGAGTATAGCAGGTCATATCCGCCACCGACGAACATCGTCAAAAAAACATACAGGCCGGAAAGCCACTCGGACATTTTTAGGAAACTCTTAATCGCTCGGTAACGGTTGCAGGGGCATCGTCGCCACTGGAACGTATTGCGAGACGTCAGCGTTGCAGCGACGACGGATAAAGACCCGATCGACGCGTTATCCGCAAGCGGTCTCTTCCCTAAACAATCCTTATAGATTCTTAGGTTTGAGTCTAAGTAGCAGTGGATTGCGCCCGCGCAATGCTGTCCCGTCTTATCCCTATCTTATGCACATTGCCGCGTGATTCCCCCAAAGCGGCCTGCATGCAAGTTCGATATGCAGCGCAAAGGCTTACCATCGCCGTGCACTGGATTATCCCAAGACAAACCCGGATAACCCCATTATCATTCAGAGCAGCCTCAGAGCTTTTCCTCTTCATGAGCCCTGTGAAGAAAAAACCGAGTTATCCCGGGCCCGCCGAGGCGATGGTCGATTTCCCGGAAAAGCTCCACAGAGATTCACAGGACATACACGATCATGGTGCCCACCACCGGCAGCTATTTTCATCTTCATCTGGTCTCCGATTCGACCGGTGAGACGTTGATCACGGTGGCCCGCGCCGTCGCGGCGCAATATGCCAACGTCACCCCGGTCGAACATGTCTACCCACTGGTCCGCAGCCAAAAGCAACTCGATCGTGTGCTTTCCGAAATCGAGGAAGCGCCGGGCATTGTTCTCTTCACGCTGCTGGAAAAAGATCTCGTCGGCCGACTGGAAGCCAAGTGCCAGGAGATCAACAGCCCGAGCCTGTCGATCATCGGGCCAGTGATGCAGCTCTTTCAGGCCTATCTTGGTGCGTCGACCACCGGCCGCGTCGGTGCGCAGCACACGCTCAACGCCGAATATTTCAAGCGTATCGATGCACTGAATTATTCGATGATGCATGACGACGGCCAGCATGTGGAAGGCCTCGAAGAAGCGGACGTGGTTCTGGTCGGCGTGTCGCGCACATCGAAGACACCAACATCGATCTATCTTGCCAATCGTGGTGTGCGCACGGCCAATGTGCCGCTCGTCCCCGGCATCCCCATTCCCCATCAGCTTGAGACGTTGAAAAATCCGCTGGTGGTCAGCCTGCACGCGACGCCGGAGCGCTTGATTCAGATTCGCCAGAACCGGCTTCTCAGCATTGGCAGCGATACGGCCAATGACGATTATATCGATCGCCAGTCGGTCACGGACGAAGTCACCTATGCGCGCAAGCTTAGCGCCAAATACGGCTGGGCTTTGTTGGAAGTGACACGTCGCTCCATCGAGGAAACCGCGGCAGCCATCATGAAACTGCTGGCCGATCGCCAGCGTCAGAGGATGTCCGAATGACCATTTGGCGTGGCGTGCAACCACTGATCCTGGCGTCGCAGAGTTTGGCGCGTCGTGAGTTGCTGGCGAATGCTGGCATTACGTTTGATGCGATGCCGGCGGATATCGACGAGCGCGGCATCCAGCAGAAATCCGGGTTGACGGCGCCTGGTGAGATCGCGGCTTTGCTCGCCGAGCGGAAGGCGGCCTTTATCTCGCTGCGTCATCCCGGCCGCTATGTTCTTGGCGCCGATCAAATCCTGGCGCTCGGGGATCGGATGTTCAGCAAACCCGCCGGACGCGAACAGGCGGCCGAACAACTTGCGATCCTCGCCGGTCGGACCCACGAATTGCATTCAGCGCTTGCCGTCGCTTGCGATGGTGCGACGTTGTTCTCCAATGTCTCCGTGGCGCATATGACCATGCGCAAGCTGGATGATGCGGCGATCAATGCCTATCTGGACGCTGCGGGCGACAAGGTGACGACGAGTGTCGGCGCCTATCAGCTCGAAGGTCTGGGTGTGCATCTGTTCGAGCTGATTGAAGGCGATCACTTTACCATTCTCGGCCTACCGCTGCTGCCGCTGTTGAGTTTCCTGCGCGGCGAAGAGATGATCGCGATCTGATTTTTATGAGGAATTGATGCGCGTATTGGGGCTGACCGGTTCGATCGGAATGGGGAAATCCACCACGGCGAAGTTGTTCATGGAAGCCGGCGTGCCGGTCTATGACGCCGACGCCACCGTGCACATGATCTATGAGGGCGAAGCTGCACCGCTGATCGAGGCGGCGTTTCCCGGAACCACCGTAAATGGCAAGGTCGATCGCGCGAAGCTATCGCCGCTGGTGGTGCACGATGCCGCCGCGATGAAGAAGCTCGAGCAGATCGTGCATCCCCTGCTCGGCGCCTACCACAAGAAATTCCTGGACGATGCCGAGAAATCTGGCGTGCCGGTGGCGGTGGTCGATGTACCCCTGCTCTATGAGACCGGCGGTGAAAAGCGCGTCGATGCGGTAGTCGTCGTGTCCACCAATCCCGAGCAGCAGCGCGAGCGCATCCTGGCGCGCGAGGGTATGACAGCCGAGAAACTCGACGCCATTCTGGCGCGGCAGCTGCCTGACGCCGAAAAGCGCAAGCGCGCCGACTTCGTGGTGGATACATCGAACGGATTGGACCCCGTGCGGGAGCAGATCCGTGAAATTCTCGCCGAGGCTGTTAAGATGCCGCAACGGCGACCGTAACCGCCCCCTGATTCGACAACCGGCTTACTGCGATGCGCGAAATCGTCATGGATACCGAAACCACCGGCCTCGATCCCCTCCGGGGCGATCGGCTGGTGGAAATCGGTTGCCTCGAAATCTTCAACCGGATGCCGACCGGCCAGACCTTCCATGTCTACGTCAATCCCGAGCGTGACATGCCTCAGGAAGCATTCAACGTGCACGGGCTGTCGGCCGAGTTCCTGTCGACCAAGCCGCTGTTTCACGAAGTGGTCGACGACTTCATGGCCTTCATCGGCGATTCGCCCCTGGTGATTCATAATGGCATGTTCGACCTCGGCTTCATCAATGCCGAACTCGATCGCATCAAGCGCCCGCCGGTGCCGCGCGAGCGTCTCGTTGACACGCTGCTGCTGGCGCGCCGCAAGCATCCCGGTGTGTCGAACAAGCTCGACGATCTCTGCGCCCGCTATGCGATCGACAATTCCCGCCGCACCAAGCACGGCGCGCTGCTCGACTCCGAATTGCTGGCGGAAGTCTATATAGACCTCATTGGCGCCCGGCAGTCGCAACTGATCCTGGCGGACGAAGCGCCTGCGCAGCGCACCGGCAGCATCAATGATGCACCGCGCCGCCAGCGCGAGATCGCACTTGCGCCGCGCGTGACCGAAGCCGATCGCGCCGAGCACCGCGCCTTTGTCGCAACGATGGGCGAGAAGGCAATCTGGAACGAATTTCTGGGAACGCCGTCGTAAAACGACAATGGCCGGGACAAGCCCGGCCATGACGTAAGCTTATTGTTTGGAGCACCCGAACTTAGTTTGCCGGACCAGCGTCGGCTTGAGCCTGACGTTCCAGGTTCTGCCGGTACAGACCGACGAAATCCACGGGATCGAGCATCAGCGGCGGGAAGCCGCCATCGCGCACAGCGGTGGCGATGATTTCGCGCGCGAACGGGAACAGCAGGCGCGGGCATTCGATCATAACCAGCGGGTGCAGGTTTTCCTGCGGCACGTTGACGATGCGGAATACGCCGGCATAGGCCAGTTCGAACGAGAACAGCACCGAGCCGGCGTTCTCGGCCTTGCCCTCGACCGACAGCGTCACTTCATATTCGCTCTCGGAGAGATTGTTGGCGCCGACATTGATCTGGATATTGATGTTCGGCTGCTGGGCCTGCGGTGCCAGCGAGGCTGGGGCGTTCGGGTTTTCGAACGACAGGTCCTTGGTGTACTGCGCCAGTACATTAAGCTGAGGGGGGGACTGCTCCGGAGGGGTGCCGTTGCCGTTTGCCATCGAAAATTCTCCTGAAGCGCTGCCGGGCGGGTGGAACCGGTTCGTCGCGGGCGTCCGCACGAACGGTCGAATGAGGTGATCGCGGCGAGTGGCTATCATAGGCCTAAGGCACTCGACAAGGATGCCCCGCCGCAACCTGGACGCTAGAAAATCGCCGGTTTGACCCACCGCTTGGGCATCCAGGTGCAAAACCGGTCATATTCGCCCCGAATTCACGTTAAATGACTGAAAGTGCGGGTTTTCCTCGTTCGATCCGATTTCCTCTGACAGACAAACGCGCTAGAATTTATCGAAACGGTTGCGGTCGAGGCTGCCGGTGCGAAGGCCGCTTTGCCGCAGCCGGACACGATGGCGCGCCATTGGCTGGGCTTAGTTTCATGTCTACATGGAGCAGGTTCGCCCATGACGCGATCTCCCGACCTGCGGGAGCCGATTTCAGCACCGCGATGGGCGGCATAGTCTTCCGCCGGGCATGCCCGGCACCGATCAGAAAGCAATAAGACGTGGACATTTACACCATCATCTTCCTGGCACTGGCGGTCTTCATTTTCATCCGCCTGCGCAATGTGCTCGGACAGCGCACCGGCGAAGAGCGTCCGCCCTTCGACCGCGCGGCGCGTGATGCTCTGCCGCCCGAAGGCAATGTCGTACCGATGCCCGGCGGCCCCATTGATCAGGCTGCGCCGGCACCGGCCGCCGACGTCTCTCCCGCCGAGCGCTGGAAGGGCATCACCGAACCGGGCACGCCGCTCGCCGCCGGTCTCGATGCCATCGTCGACCAGGATTCGTCGTTCGATCCGCGCCATTTCATCACCGGCGCCAAGGGCGCCTATGAGATGATCGTGTTGGCCTTTGCCAATGGCGATCGTCGGTCGCTGAAGGATCTGCTGTCATCGGAAGTGTTCGACTCGTTCGACGCCGTCATCAAGGACCGCGAGAAGAACGAGCAGAAGACCGAGACCCGTTTCGTCTCCATCGACAAGGCCGAACTCGTCGGCGCCGAAGTGCGCGATCGCGCGGCACAGCTCACCGTACGTTTCGTGTCGCAGATGATTTCGGTGACGCGCGACAAGACCGGCGCTGTGGTCGACGGCAATGCCGACAAGGTCAGCGACATCACCGACGTCTGGACTTTTGCCCGCGACATCACTTCGCGCGATCCGAATTGGAAGCTGGTTGGCACCGGCAGCGTGCAATAACGCTGCCAGGCTCGGCCGGCTTGCCGCGCTGTGCGTGATTGCTGCTGCGTTGGTCCCTGTCTCTGCGGACGCACGGGTCCGGCGTCACGCCAAGCACGTCAAGAATGATCCTGCACAATTTGTGTATGTGCCGCGGCACAATCCGCCGCGGGAATGGCCGTTCGAATTCACAGGCAGCCAATATGCGCCGGTGAATTGGGCCGATATCGCCGGCTGGAGCGAGGACGATCACCTCCTCGCCTTCCAGGCTTTTCGCACCAGCTGCAAGCCGATTGTTGCTCAACGCAACTCACCAACGGATTCGAAGGCGCTCGGCACCACGCTCCGCGATCCCTGCCGGGCTGCGAGAACTGCCGAGATTTCCGATGGCGCCAAGGCCCGCGCTTTCTTCGAAGACCATTTTCTGCCGCTGCGTATCTCACGGCTCGGCGAGCCTGAAGGTTTCGTCACCGGCTACTATGAGCCGGTGATCGACGGTTCGCGCACGAAGACTGACGTTTACACCGTGCCGGTCTATCGCCGCCCGTCGAATCTGTTTGTGCGCGGCTATCGCCAGTCATCCGCAAGCATGCCGAATGGCGGCGACGTGTTCCGCAAGATTGGCCGTCGCAAACTCGTGCCTTATTATGATCGTGGTGAGATCGAAGACGGCGCCATCGCCGGGCGCGGGCTCGAAATCGTGTGGCTGAAGAGCCAGACCGATTTGTTGTTTACGCAGATCCAGGGCTCGGCGCGCGTCCGCCTCGAAGACGGCGGCACGGTGCGGATCAATTACGATGCGCATAATGGCTATCGCTATACGCCGGTCGGTCGCGTGCTGATTGATCGTGGCATCATTCCGCGCGAGCAGATGTCGATGCAGCGTATCCGGCAATATATGGAAGAGAACCCGGATGCCGCGAGCGAACTGCGTCGGCAGAATCGCTCCTATGTCTTCTTTCGCGAAGTGCAGCTCTCCGACAAGGACGAAGCCGTCGGTGCGCAAGGCGTACCGCTGACGCCGGGCCGATCCATCGCCGTCGACAAGTCGCTGCATGTCTATGGCACACCGTTCTTCATCGAAGGCGATCTGCCGGTCGACTCGGATACGGCAAAGACGCCGTTCCGTCGCCTGATGGTAGCGCAGGACACCGGCTCGGCCATTGTCGGCCCGGCCCGTGCCGATCTGTATTTTGGGGCCGGTCCAGAAGCTGGCCGAGTCGCCGGCCGGATGCGCCACCCTGCGCGCTTTGTTATGCTGGTGCCGAAGAGTCTCGATCCCTCTGTGCGCGGCCATCACATGCCGCTGCCCGATGCGCGGCCGTCGGAGACAATCGCAAAGCTGTTTCCGCAGACCGAGCCGAAGCCGGTCGAAGCATCGAAGGTCGAAAATTCCGCGATCGATAACAAGGCTGCAGCAAAGCCCGATACGTCCAGGTCTGAGACATCGGTCGCGTCGAAGCCCGCGGCGCCAGCCGTGACAATGACGACGCCATTGCCAGTTGCAAAACCAGCTGCGGCTGTAGTCGGGCCCGCTCCGACATCCCCGCCAGCCGCGGCTACGACAGTGCCATTGCCGGAGGCACGGCCTGCGGTCGCGCCTCAAGTCGCAGCCGAGGCGAAGTCGCAGAAAAAACCCGAAGTAAAACCTGAAGTGAAGCGGGAAGTTAAACCGAAACGTGCCAAAGCCAGGCACCGCGTGTATCGTCGCGCAGTGAAGCAGCCGCAGTCCCTCTTCCGTTTTCCCTGGCAATGAAGCGTTCACGTCCACCGCAACTCATCGATCCCGTGGCGCCGCGCCGTCGCCGCGTGCTGAGCGAAGAGGAGCGCGCGCTGTGGGAACTGGTTGCCAAACAGGTCAAGCCGCTGCGCAAGAAGCGTGTGGTGAAGCCGGAGCCTGAGGAAGACGGGCCAACGCTTGTGAAAGTCGCGGCGCCCAAGAAGATGACCTCGGCACCCCCAGCAGTCCTCAAAACCGCAAAGCCTGCGCCGCCGCCGGTGCCGCCTCTGGCGCCGCTCGGGCGTCGCGAGCGTTCGCAGCTCTCGCGCGGTCGCAAGGACATCGACGCGCGGATCGATCTGCACGGAATGACACAGACGCGCGCGCATCACGCGCTGTCGGCATTCCTGCATCGCGCCAGCCATGACGGCATGACTTTCGTGCTGGTTATCACCGGCAAGGGCCGCACGACCGGCCCGGAATCCGAGCGCGGCGTCCTGCGCCGCCAGGTGCCGCTCTGGCTGGGACTGCCGGAGTTTCGGTCGCTGGTGGTGGGATTCGAGGAAGCGCATATCGGGCACGGCGGCGCCGGTGCGCTGTATGTGCGGATCAGGCGGGCGCGTTCTTAACCTCTCCCCGCAAGAGCGGGGCGAGGGAGCGAGAGGTCAGTGCTTCGTCTCACAAAATAAACCGGCTCAGATCCGAATTCTTCGCCAGATCCCCCACATGCTTCTGCACGTAGGCGGCATCGATTCGGATGGTCTCGCCGTTGCGATCGGGCGCAGCGAAGGAAATCTCGTCGAGCACGCGCTCCATCACCGTCTGCAAACGTCGTGCGCCGATATTCTCGACGCTTGAATTCACGGCAACGGCAACGTCGGCCAGTGCATCGATGGCATCGTCGGCGAATTCCAGCGTCACGCCTTCGGTCTGCAGCAGCGCCACATATTGCTTGATCAGCGAAGCTTCCGGCTCGGTGAGAATGCGGCGCATGTCGTCGCGGGTCAGCGCATTAAGCTCGACGCGGATCGGCAGGCGGCCCTGCAATTCCGGCAAGAGATCGCTCGGCTTGGCAATATGGAATGCGCCGGATGCGATGAACAGGATGTGGTCGGTCTTCACCGCGCCGTGCTTGGTGGAGACGGTGGTGCCTTCGATCAGCGGCAGCAGGTCACGCTGAACGCCTTCGCGCGAGACTTCGCCGCCGCTGCGGCCGTCGCGCACGCAGATCTTGTCGATCTCGTCGAGAAACACGATGCCGTTGTTCTCGACCACTGAAATCGCTTCCTGCACGAGTGCGTCGCTGTCGAGCAGCTTGTCGGCTTCCTCATTCACCAGCGGCTCATGTGCATCTTCCACGCGCAGGCGGCGCGTCTTGGTGCTCTTGCCCATCTTGCCGAAGATATCGCCAATCGAGATCGCGCCCATCTGCGCGCCGGGCATTCCCGGGATTTCGAACATCGAGGGGCCGCCGGAGGACTGAACCTCGATCTCGATCTCCTTATCGTTGAGCTCGCCGGTGCGGAGCTTCTTGCGGAACGACTCTTTCGTTGCTGCGCTTGCGGTGGCGCCGACCAGAGCATCGACCACGCGATCCTCGGCGGCGAGCTGAGCTCGCGCCTGGACGTCCTTGCGCTTGCGCTCGCGGGTTAGCGAGATCGCGACCTCGACGAGGTCCCTGATGATCTGCTCGACATCACGGCCGACATAGCCGACCTCGGTGAACTTGGTGGCTTCGACCTTGATGAAAGGCGCGCCGGCGAGCTTCGCCAGCCGGCGCGCGATCTCGGTCTTGCCGACGCCGGTGGGGCCGATCATCAGGATGTTCTTTGGCAGCACTTCCTCGCGGAGCGAACCGGTCAGTTGCAGGCGCCGCCAACGATTGCGCAGCGCGATCGATACCGCGCGCTTGGCGTCGTGCTGGCCGACGATGAACCGGTCGAGTTCGCTTACGATTTCGCGGGGAGAAAAGTCGGTCATGTCACTCTACGTAAGTTGAGAAAGGCGTGGGGACAAGCGGATCAGATAATAGGTGGGCCGGCCTGCCAGGTTCGGATCGCTTCGAATGGATGAATCAGCATGATCACGTTCAAAGTGAGATTGTCGCGAATGTGCAGGCCGACCAGAATCTCGAACAGAAGCGCGATCGCGACGGTAGCGGCGACCGGCAGCTTCCGCGCCAGGATGAAGCCCGTGGTCATCGACAGCGTGTCCGCCAGCGAATTGACGATGCTGTCGCCGTAATAATCGAGCGACATCGTACCCGCGCGGTAGCGCTCGATGATCCAGCTCGAATTTTCCAGCAGCTCCCAGCCGCCTTCGACGAGCATCGCAACGATCAGCCGCGCGATCCAGGACAGTCGTGGAAACAGCAGCCAGGTGGCGGCGTAAAACAAGAAGCCGTGGATAATGTGAGAGAATGTGTACCAGTCGGTGAGGTGCTGTGAATTCTCCGAACTCAGCACCACGCCATGCCACAGCTTCACGTAGCCACAGGCGCAGATCGGCAATCGCCCCATCGCATAAAGAAGAGTCGCCTGCAGGGCGAGCAGGCCGAGTGCGATGACGACGCCCTGCTTGATCGAGAGGTCGCTGCCGGACGACGCGTGGGTATTGTGACCCGCGACGGTCATGCCTCCAGCATTTCCAGCGTCACGTTGCGGTTGGTGTAGACGCAGATATCGGCGGCGATATCGAGTGATTTGCGCACGATGGTCTCGGCATCCTGGTCGGTGTCGACCAGCGCCCGCGCTGCCGCCAGCGCGTAATTGCCGCCAGAGCCGATGGCCATCACGCCGGCTTCCGGCTCGAGCACGTCGCCGGTGCCGGTCAGCACCAGCGAGACGTCCTTGTCGGCGACGATCATCATGGCTTCCAGCCGGCGCAGATACCGGTCGGTGCGCCAGTCCTTGGCGAGTTCGACGGCCGCCCGGGTCAATTGGCCGGGATACTGCTCCAGTTTGGCTTCGAGACGCTCGAACAGCGTGAAGGCGTCCGCCGTGGCGCCGGCAAAGCCGCCGATCACGTCGCCCTTGCCCAGTTTACGGACCTTTTTGGCATTGGATTTGATGACCGTCTGGCCGATCGAGACCTGACCGTCGCCGCCGATCACGACTTTACCGCCCTTGCGGACGGTCAGGATGGTGGTGCCGTGCCAGACCGGAGATGATCCGTCATGGGAAGCCGAATAGGATGCGTTCATGGAAACCCTCTTGAGCGCCTGATCTAGGCACGGATACCGGCCGTTGCAAATCCGGCGACGAAGCATAGGCCAGCGGCCGATGCGCGCGGATTCCGGTCACCATAGGGGCAAAGATCGGTCCGGAATCGGCTCTCCCGCGGTAGCGAAGGTGTCATCTCCCTGTTAAAAGGGCGCGTTTTCAGCAGGCGGAGAGGCGTTTTCATGCGCACGGCGACGATCAAGCGCAAGACCAAGGAAACCGATATCGAGGTCTCCGTGAACCTCGACGGTACCGGCGTATCCAAATCGACCACCGGAATCGGCTTCTTCGACCATATGCTCGATCTGCTCGCCCGCCATTCCCGCATCGACGTCACTGTGAAGGCGGTCGGCGACCTCCATGTCGATTTCCATCATACGGTGGAGGATGTCGGCATCGCGCTTGGCCAGGCGGTCAAGCAGGCACTTGGCGATATGGCCGGGATCACCCGCTATGCCTCGGTCTATATGCCGATGGACGAGACCCTGACCCGGGTGGCGCTGGATATTTCCGGCCGGCCGGTGCTGGTGTTCAAGTCCACCTTCCCGACCCACAAGATCGGCGAATTCGACACCGAGCTGGTGCGCGAGTGGTTCAACGCCTTTGCCGGCAATGCGGGCGTGACTTTGCACGTCGAAACCCTATATGGCGAGAACAGCCATCACATCGCCGAATCCTGCTTCAAGGGTCTGGCGCGGGCGCTGCGGGCGGGTGTTGCGATCGATCCGCGCAATGCCGGCGAAGTACCATCCACCAAGGGTCAGCTCGGCGGCTGATCGGCCTCTACGGTTTCGGGCGGAGTTTGCCATGCCGGTCTACACAGTTCACGCACCTCGCGGTGCCGGCCCTGAGCCGTTTGCGGCAACGGACAAGTTCGAGTTCGTGCGCGATGGATTCCATTTCTGGGCGTTCGTCGCCGGCCTGATCTGGCTGATCTATCATCGGCTGTGGTGGGCACTGCTCGGCTATGTCGTGCTGTCGATCGCCGGCGAAGTCGCGCTGTCGATGTTGAAGGTCGATCTCGGCGCCCGTTTCGTTGTGATGCTGCTGTTCGCGCTGCTGATGGGCTTCGAGGCCGCCAGCCTGCGCCGCTGGACGCTGTCGCGCGGCAAGTGGCGTCAGCTCGATGTGGTCGTTGCAGATAACAAGGATGCCGCCGAGCGTCGCTTCTTCGATCGCTGGACCGCGCAGCATAACGCAGTCAACGATCAGTGGGCGAGCGATCGCGGCGGTCCGCCGCCGACCCGTCACGTTCCCAGCCAGTCTTTCTCACGTCCGCCGTCTCCGGCGCAAAACGACATCATCGGGTTATTCCCGCAACCGGGAGTGACACGGTGAGCGTTGCCATTATCGATTACGGCTCCGGCAACCTGCACTCCGCAGCGAAAGCGTTCGAGCGCGCCGCGCGCAGCATGGATGTGCCGGAGAAAATCATCGTCACGCGCGATCCCGAAGCGGTGTTCCGCGCCGATCGCATCGTGCTGCCCGGCGTCGGCGCTTTCGCGGATTGCCGCAAGGGACTGGATTCACTGGACGGCATGGTCGAGGCGATGACCGAAGCGGTGCGCGACAAGGCGCGCCCCTTCTTCGGCATCTGCGTCGGCATGCAGCTGATGGCGACCAAGGGCAAGGAACACGTCACGACCGAGGGGCTGGGCTGGATCGCCGGCGATGTCGAGAAGATCCAGCCGCGCGAAGAGAATCTGAAGATCCCCCATATGGGCTGGAACACGCTCGACATGGTGCGTGAGCACGCGGTGTTGGAGCGCCTGCCGCTTGGGCCGAAGGGCCGCCATGCCTATTTCGTACACTCCTATCACCTGAACGCGGTCAACGAAGCCGATGTGCTGGCGCGCGCCGATTACGGCGGTCCCATCACCGCCATCGTTGGCAAGGACACCGCGATCGGTACGCAATTTCATCCCGAAAAGAGCCAGCGCTTTGGCCTGGCCCTGATTTCGAACTTTCTGAAGTGGAAGCCGTGATTCTCTTTCCCGCCATCGATCTGAAAAACGGCCAGTGCGTTCGCCTTGAGCAGGGCGACATGGCGCGCGCCACTGTGTTCAACCTCGATCCCGCCGCACAGGCGCACGACTTCGAGACTCAAGGCTTCGAATATCTCCATGTCGTCGATCTCGATGGCGCCTTTGCCGGCAAGCCGGTGAATGCGCAGGCTGTGGAGTCGATGCTGAAGGTCATCAAGATGCCGGTGCAGCTCGGCGGCGGCATTCGCGATCTCAAGACGGTGGAAGCCTGGCTTTCCAAAGGTATCACCCGCGTCATCATCGGCACGGCTGCGGTGCGCGATCCAGCTCTGGTGAAGGAAGCCGCGAAGAAATTCCCCGGCAAGGTGGCCGTCGGCCTCGATGCGCGCGACGGCAAGGTTGCCGTTGAGGGCTGGGCTGAGACCTCGACCGTCACTGCGCTGGAAATCGCGCAGCGTTTTGAAGATGCTGGCGTCGCCGCCATCATCTTCACCGATATCGCGCGCGACGGTTTGCTCAAGGGTATCAATTGGGATGCGACGATTGCGCTGGCAGATTCGATTTCAATTCCGGTGATCGCCTCGGGCGGTCTCGCCTCCATCGATGATATCAAGGCCATGCTTGAGCCACGTGCTGCGAAGCTCGAAGGCGCGATCTCCGGCCGTGCGCTGTATGACGGGCGGATTGATCCGGCCGAGGCGCTGAAGCTCATCAAGCAGGCGGCATAAGGACCGAGCCATGTTCAAAGTCCGCGTCATCCCCTGCCTCGACGTCAAGGATGGACGCGTGGTGAAGGGCGTCAACTTCGTCGACCTGCGCGATGCCGGCGATCCCGTAGAGGCTGCGATCGCCTATGACGCCGCTGGCGCGGACGAGCTCACTTTCCTCGATATCAACGCTACCCACGAAAACCGCGGCACCATGATGGATGTGGTGCGTCGCACCGCTGAAGCCTGCTTCATGCCGCTCACGGTCGGCGGTGGGGTGCGTACGGTGGACGATATCAAGACGCTGCTGCGCGCCGGTGCCGACAAGGTCTCGATCAATTCGGCCGCGGTGGCCAATCGCCAGTTCGTCAAGGAAGCCGCCGAGAAGTTCGGCGATCAGTGCATCGTGGTGGCGATCGACGCCAAACGGTCCGGCTCGCGCTGGGAGATCTTTACCCATGGCGGCCGCAAGTCGACTGGCATCGATGCGATCGAGTTTGCCCAGGAAGTCGTGTCATTGGGCGCGGGCGAAATCCTGCTCACCTCGATGGATCGCGACGGCACCCGCTCCGGCTTCGATATCGAACTGACCCGGGCCATCGCCGACAGCGTCGGCGTACCGGTGATCGCTTCGGGCGGCGTCGGCAATCTCGATCATCTGGTCGAAGGTATCAGGAGCGGCCACGCCACCGCGGTGCTGGCGGCCTCGATTTTTCACTTCGGGGAATTTACCATTCGCGAGGCCAAGGAGCATATGGTCCGGGCCGGACTGCCGATGCGGCTCGACCCCTAGGTCAATCTCTGGCAGGAGTCTGCGCTGCCCAGCCAACAAGGCGCCGAAATGGCTTTTACGCTTCATGACCTTGCCGATACCATCGACGCCCGCGCGGCGGCGGGTGGCGACGCGTCCTATACCCGCAAGCTGCTCGACAAGGGCGCGGAGCATTGCGCCAAGAAATTCGGCGAGGAAGCGGTCGAAACCGTGATCGCGGCGGTCGAGAACGATCGCACCAATCTGATCAATGAAAGTGCCGACCTGCTGTTTCATCTGCTGGTGCTGCTGAAAGCGCGCGGCGTAACGATTCAGGAGGTCGAGGCGGCGCTCGGTCAGCGCACGTCGCAATCCGGACTGCAAGAGAAAGCGTCGCGCAAGAGCGAGTAACAGCGTCGATCACAACGGGGACCGCTTCATGGATATGCGGGCAGACCAACAATACAATCCCTATCGGAATTTCTCGCGGGAGCAGTGGGCCAAGCTGCGCGACGATACGCCGATGACGCTGGAGGCCGGCGAGATCGCCGCCCTGCGTTCGATGTATGATCGCCTCGATCTGCGCGAGGTCGAAGAGATTTACCTGCCGCTGTCCCGCCTGCTTTCGATCTATGTCACGGCGACACAACGTCTGTATTACGCGCAGCGCAAGTTCCTCGGCATCGAGGATCGCAAGATGCCCTATATCATCGGCGTCGCCGGGTCGGTGGCGGTCGGCAAGTCGACCACCGCCCGCGTGCTGCAGGCACTGCTCGCAAGATGGTCGCCGCGGCCCAAGGTCGATCTCGTCACCACCGACGGCTTTCTCTATCCGAATGCGGTGCTCGAGCGCGAAGGCATCATGCAGAAGAAGGGCTTTCCCGAAAGCTACGATCTGCCGACGCTGCTACAGTTTCTCAGTGACATCAAAGCCGGCCGCAATGCTGTCCGCGCGCCTGTGTATTCGCATCTCACTTACGACGTGGTCCCAAACAAGTGGGTCGAGGTCGATCAGCCCGACATCCTGATCGTCGAAGGCGTCAATGTGCTACAGACCGGCCGCCTCCCGCGCGACGGCAAGGCGGTGCCTGTGGTCTCCGACTTCTTTGACTTCTCCGTCTATATCGACGCCGATGAGCCGGTACTGCGCGACTGGTATGTGAGACGGTTTCTGGCGCTGCGCGACACCGCATTCCACGATCCGCGATCCTACTTCAATCGCTACGCATTGCTGTCGGATGAAGAAGCGACGGCGACGGCGCTGGCGATCTGGGAGCGCACCAACCTCGCCAATCTCGAAGACAACATCCTGCCGACGCGACCGCGTGCGACGCTTATCCTCAAAAAGGGTGCGGATCACGTAGTGGAAAACGTCGCGCTGCGTCGCCTCTAAGCGATTACGCCGCGTGGCGTGAGGTGTCCGTGCTGAAATGCTCGATATAGCGTGCGCCGATTGACGTCACCGGCATCACGATCAGAACGTCGGTGGTGCCGAACTGATGATCGATCACGGCGCCGTCGCCGATCATGGCGCCGATCCGTAGATAGCCTTTGATCAGCGGCGGTAGCGCACGAAGCGCCGCCTTGGTGTCGATGGCATCCGCGGCCATCCGGTTCATCTCGACATAGCGCGACGGATGCGCGCGGGCGCGCCAGGCTTCGGGCGCGCGGGCGTTGTGATGTAGGAACGACAGCGGCAGCGCGAGGCGATCCGGATCGGTGCCTTCAAAACTGGCGCAACCGATCATGACGTCGAACTTGTTCTGCCGCACATAGCTCCAGATGCCCTGCCACAGCAATTCGACGGTACGCTTGTTGCGGTAGCGCGGCAGCACGCAGGAGCGGCCGAGTTCAAGAAACCGCAGACCGGCATGGCGCTCGATCATCCCCGACAGATCGAATTCGCTGTCGGTATAGAACCCCCCGTTCTGCATGGCCGCCTCATGGCGTAGCAGGCGATAGGTGCCGACCACCGGCTGCTTGCCGGACAGTGTGGGCTTGGCATCGTGATCGACGACGAGAAGGTGATCGCAGATCTTGTCGAATGCATCCTTGTCGCGGCGTGCCAGCATCGTGGCGGCGTCGGCGATCGCGGTGCCGTTCTTGTAGAATACCTTGTAGCGCAGACGCTGCGCGCGCTTCACGTCGCGCTTGTCCTGCGCGAGGCGAACTTCGAGCGGACCCATCCGGCCTAACGAATTCGTGGCGACCGGAATGCCGTTGGCGGGATGGAGATGCAGCGGCGGCTTGAACCAGGTGATCGCCGTCTGCGCAGCGGCGCTCATGTTCTGGGGCCGCAACATCTGCATGAAACCCTGCTTCGGTCGCACCAGTTCGTTGCCGTGCATGGCCATCCCCAACTCAATCGCCTTGTGCCGCAGGCATCACGCGAATCATCGATGCGGCTTATCCGCACCAGACATCACGGGCGCTCAACAGCCGTGTGACGGGCGTGTTGCGGGGGTGTGACAGCGAAGGTGGAGCTGCTAGGCGGCGACGTGCCGCGTCTTGGCGAGTCCCTTGAGGGCTTCGGCGAGCTTGTCGCGGTCCAGCGGCTTCATCAGGAAGCCGTCCATGCCGGCCTCGAAACAGGCATAGCGATCTTCGACCAGTGCATTCGCTGTGAGGGCCAGGATCGGGGTACGCCTGACGCGTTGACCGGCCTCGCGCGCGCGAATGCGTTTGGTGGTCTCGATGCCGTCGAGCTTCGGCATCTGGATATCCATCAGGACGAGGTCATAAGGCGTGCCTGCGGAGTCGGAGGCGAGCCAGGATTCCAGTGCCTCTTCGCCATTGGTGGTCACGACCGGCTTGTGGCCAAGCCGCGTCAGCAACGAGCGCATCAGTAGCGCGTTGATCTCGTTGTCTTCGGCGACCAGGATCGAGAGGCTGGGTGCCATCGCCGCCGTTGATTCCGGTGTGGCCAGATCCCGATCCAACGGATCATCGGCGGCGATTGTCGGTGAGTCCGTCTGCAATGTGAGGCGCGCGGCGAGCGAGGTCGCACGCAGTGGCTTCACCAGATAGCCGGTGAACGCACTCGGCGTTGTGGGCTGCAGCTCATGACGCATCGCCGGCGTGAACAGCACGATCCGTCGCAGCGCGTGCGGAATTGCAGCGTTCGCAAGCCGCTCGGCAGCGTCAGCACCAAGAGCGCGATCGATCATGATGGCGTGCCATGAACGTTCGGGTAGCAGCGCTTGCGCGACGGCGAGATCGGAGACAGTGCAGGTCTGCGCGCCCCATCGCCCGAGTCGCAGAGCTGTGAGCGAAGCTTCGATGGTTTGTGGCGCCACCAGCATCACCGAAAGGCCCGTGAGATCCGGCGGCACGAAGGTCGCGGTGCCGCTGTCGGAAGCGGTGAGCGGGATCGACACTTCGAATGTCGAGCCGGCACCGAGCTTGCTCTGCAGTGTGATGCGGCCGTTCATGCGCTTGACGATACGTTCGCTGATGCTGAGGCCGAGACCCGTTCCGCCATAGTGGCGCGCGGTACCCTCGTCTGCCTGTTCGAATTCGCGGAAGATGCGCTGCTGCGCATCCGGCGCGATGCCGATGCCGGTGTCGCGCACCAGGAAAGAGACTTCGTTCGGCCAGATGCCGGGTTCGACGATCAGCGCTACGCCGCCGGTCGCCGTGAACTTGATGGCATTGCCGGCGAGATTGAGCAGCACCTGGCGCAGGCGCGCCGCATCGCCCATCACTGTCAGCGGCAGTCGCTCGTCGACATAGGCCGCGATTTCGAGATTGCGGGCCTGCGCACGCGGCGCCAGCAATTCGGTGATGTCCTCGATCAATCCGGCTAGTGCAAAGGGGCGATGTTCCAGATCGATCTTGCCGGCCTCGATCTTGGAGTAATCCAGCAGCTCCTCGATCAGCGACAGCAGCGCATCGCCGGAGGTCTTCACGGCCTTGGCGTAAGTGGTCTGTTCGGGTGTCAGCGGCGTATCCAGCAGCAAGCCGCTCATGCCGAGAATGCCGTTCAGCGGCGTGCGGATTTCATGGGACGCCATGGCGAGGAACCGCGACTTGGCGCGGTTGGCGGCATTGGCATGGTCGCGCGCTTCACCGAGGGCACGCTCGGTCTGGGTGCGGTCGGTGACATCGCGACCCACGCATTGCAACTCGGCGGGCTGGCCCGCATCGATCCGCACCAGACCTTCGCGCCAGGCGATCCAGCGCGGACCGGTCGCCGTGGCGATCTTCTGATCGTGCATGCTGGTGCCGTTGGGCTCGTTGGCGATATCGCCCTGCTCCAGCAGCGTGAGTTCGAAGTGGCTGCCGATCAATGCTTCGCGCGATTGTTCCGCCAGCGCACAATAGGCATCGTTGACGAAGGTGATACAGCCTTCGTTGTTGCGGATCACGATCAGGTCGCCTTGTGCCTCGAACAGGCTGCGCGCGCGCTCTTCGGCTTCCTTCAATTCCCAGTTCCGGTCGACCAGGGCTTCGTTATGCGCAGTCAGCTTGCGCATCCGTTTGCCCATGAAGCGCATGCGGATGCTCATGGTGGCCAGGGCGACGCAGGCCAGCGCGAACAGGAAGCTGGCGCCGATTGCAAAAGCGTGCGGGTCGTAACCGGAGTCTTTCGAGGTCGAACCTGAGATGAAACCATAGGCGCCACCGAAGGCAGCCGAGAACATCACGAAAGAGCGGATGACGAAAGCAAGCCACGGAAAACGGCGCGCGAAGCGGCGGAAGTAGACCTTGATCCGGAAAACACCTTTCGCCACAGATCAGCACTCCGGCTTGGTCACATCATGGCTCGCGATTGCACGCGAATACAGGCCGCGATTAGGCGATCGCAGATCTCAGAAACAATGCGGGTATGTTGTTGCCAAGTGCTTGCACGGTGGCAGTTTTGAATTTGCCCGCGCAGACATGGTTGATGAAGCGTTAATGCGCGGCCTAGAGGCTGGCCGCTGCCATCCGCGCCGGGCTGCGGCTGTGGGCGCTGACGATCAGCGCTGCGGCATCGCGCGCCGTGAAGCTGCGAGATTTCACGAAGATCCGGTAGTCGGCGTCGTCCTGTTCCGACAGATAGATAACGGGCTCCGAACTCGCCGATGTGTTGGCAATGCCGATGAAGCGCGTCGCGGCCGTGACGGGGCAGGCATCGGGTTCCGCTGCATCGGCATCATCGAGCACGACAAAGTCGGCGGTTTCGGCGCTATCGACGATCTGCACACGGACGGTCGCCTGCAGGGGATCGTTGGTGAAGCTGACATGCGATTGCGCCTGCCAGGGCATGGTGGCGATCTGGATGGTGGTCTCACCGGTGGAGATGCAGGGATGCGTTCCGCTCACGAGATCGCCGCGGGCGAGAAAGGCTGCCAGCGCCAGCGGAATCGTCGAGGCTAAAATCTTGAAACGCAGCATGACACGGTACTCGCCCTGGCCCCGCAATGCGGGGTTATGGTGAGCAGAGCGTAAACAAAACTCGTTACTATCGCGTTGACGTCCACATCAGTGGCGAGGAGAAGACGTCAAGCAGCTCGGCGAATGTCCTCCGCCAGCGCGCGGTAAGACAACGCTTCGGCCAGATGCAGCCGCCCGATTTTCTCGGCGCCGTCGAGATCCGCCAGCGTCCGCGCCACGCGCAGCACGCGGTGATAGCCGCGCGCGGTCAGTCGCATCGTTTCGGCGGCATCGCGCAACAATGTCAGTCCCTGGGCATCCGGCTGCGCTACCGTTTCCAGCACAGAGGCCGGCGCGGAGGCATTGGTATGTGTGCCCGCCAATCCCGCCACGGCATAACGCATGGTCTGCAGATCGCGCGCGGCGGCGACACGCGCCGCGACTTCGGCGGAACCTTCCGACGGTGGCGGCAGAATGAGATCCGCCGCGGTCACCGCCGGGACTTCGATGCGCAGATCGATGCGGTCCATCAAGGGGCCCGAGATGCGCGCCTGATAATCCGAGGTGCAGCGATCGATGCGGCCACGTTTGCAGGAGAAGCCCGGCTCGAAAGCGTGACCGCAGCGGCATGGATTCATCGCAGCAACAAGCATAAAGCGCGCGGGATAGGTGACGCGGTGATTGGCGCGCGAGACCGCCACCTCGCCATTCTCAAGCGGCGCGCGCAGCGAATCCAGCACGCGCGGATCGAACTCCGGCAGTTCATCGAGAAACAGCACGCCTTGATGCGCCAGCGAAATCTCGCCCGGCCGCGCGCGCAACCCGCCGCCGGTGAGTGCGGCCATGCTGGCGGAATGATGCGGTGCGCGGAACGGCCGGCGTGAGGTGAGCGCACCGTCCTTGATCTCGCCGGCCACCGACGCGATCATTGAGACTTCGAGGAGTTCCGCCGGCGATAGCGGCGGCAGGATCGATGGCAGCCGTGCCGCCAGCATGGATTTGCCGGAACCTGGCGATCCCGCCATCAATAGATGGTGGCCGCCGGCGGCAGCGATCTCCAGCGCGCGTTTGGCGCTTTCCTGTCCCTTGATGTCGCGCAGATCCAGCAGCGTTTCCTCACGCGCATGTATCTTCGGCTGCGGCCGCGACAGAACCTGCGTGCCCTTAAAGTGATTGGCGATCTGGATCAGCGACGTCGCGGCGATGATCTGGATATCGGGACTGGCCCAGGCGGCTTCCGCGCCGCAGGCTTCTGGGCAGATCAATCCCTCGTCGCGCGCATTGGCGCCGATGGCAGCCGGCAGCACGCCGGCGACCGGAGCGAGCGAGCCATCGAGACCGAGTTCGCCGAGCACGGTGAAGCCCGTCAATGCATCCGGCGGAATCGCGCCGATCGCGGCCATCAATCCCAGCGCGATCGGCAGATCGTAATGGCTGCCTTCCTTGGGTAAGTCAGCGGGCGCGAGATTGACGATGATCCGCCGTGCCGGCAGCGCCAGACCCGAGGCGACCAGCGCGGCACGGACCCGTTCGCGCGCTTCGGATACTGCCTTGTCGGGCAGGCCGACGATCAAAAAATTCGGCAGACCGGGCACGACCTGAACCTGCACGTCGACCGCGCGGGCCTCGATCCCCTCAAAGGCTACGGTGGAAACCCGTTGAACCATGCCGCCCCCATTCGAGATGAGAGCGTAACCTAAGGTTGCTTCTACTTCAAGAACAATCAGTGAACGAAATGTAGCGGTAAAGTATGCTGGTTTTGGCTGAAATAGGCCATTGGCGTAGAAAATCTTAAACACGTCATGCAAAGCATCCTATGAGCTTCGAGACGAAGACTGGGTGCCCGCAGATGTCAGATCGCTTGTCGATGCCGCCAGACGCGCCGGATGACGCCGACCTGATCGCTGCGCTGAAGGCGCAAATCGAAGCTCAGCAGGCCATCATCGATCAACAGGCTGCTTCGCTGGCGCATAGCCGGAAGATATTCGATCGCTCCTCGGCGGCAGCGCGAATCGGCGTCTGGGAATGCGACCTCTCCGATGAATCGCCGGTCTGGACCGATGTTGTCTATGACATCTTCGATCTACCGCGTGGCTCGACGCCGATTCGCGAGGAGGCGCTCGCCTGTTATCCCGAAGAATCCGTCAGGGAACTGACGAAGCGGCGCAGCAAGGCCATCGAGGATCGCACGGGCTTCAGTCTCGATGCGGAGATCATCACCTTCAAGGGCAACCGGCGCTGGATCAGGATCACGGCCACTGTCGAGTCGGTCGATGGCGTTGCCGTCCGCATCTTCGGCATGAAGCAAGACATCACCGAAGAAAAAATTCTGGCGGATCGCAATCGCTATCTCGCCGAATTCGATACGCTGACCGGCCTCGCCAATCGCAGCCAGTTTCAAACCAAGCTGTCGCTGTTCGATGCGGCGTCGGCCATCAAGGTGAAGCCGTTCGGCGCGCTGCTGTTGATCGATCTCGATGAATTCAAGCCGGTCAATGACTGTTTCGGCCACGCAGCGGGCGATGCCTGTCTGACCGTCGTTGCAAATCGAATTCGCAACATATGTGCCGGTGCGGAACTGGTCGCACGACTCGGCGGTGACGAATTCGCGGTTCTGCTGGGGCCTCATGCGGAATTCGAGGAAGCCTCGGAGACGGCGCGTGCGATTGTCACGCAGTTGGGACTGCCGATTGATCATCGCGGACAACAGTTGCGGGTTGGCGCATCGGTCGGCATCGCGCTGGCCGATAACTGCACGTCATCGCAATTGGCAGCCATGGCCGATTCGGCGCTCTATGCGGCGAAGGATGCCGGACGTGGCACGTTCCGGATCTACAAACGCGGAGCGGAGAGACGTCCGAGGGACACCTCATCCGCGGCGTGAGGATAAATTGCTGCGGAATTCCTGCGGCGGTCATTGTCTCAAGATCGCCGCAGGAAAGTCGCAGGATTTCCGCTAGAGATTCATCACCATCGGCTCGGCGATATAGCGGAAGCCGTCGCCTGATTTCACCACATGACCATAGCCCGGCCACGCGAAGTGATAGGACATCACGGCGGTCTTGTTGGCTGCGAGCATGTCGAGCATCTTCACCCGCGTCGCCGCCGCCATCTTCGGATCGGAGTCATAGGCGAACTCCATCCGCGGCTTCTCCAGCAGCAGCACCTGATGATGGGTGAGGTCGCCGAGGAAGGCGAAAGATTTCCCGTCCGACTGGATCATGAACATGTGGTGGCCGAACGTATGGCCAGGTGCATGCATGGCGGTGACGCCCGGCAGGAACTCCTGGCCGTCCTTGAAGAACACCAGGCGATCCTTCACCGGCAGCAGGTTCTTGCGCGCATGGACGATGAAGTCCTTGAGCGGCGAACCGAGCTTGCCTTCGTCGGTCCAGAACTTGAAGTCTTCCTCGCTGAGATAGATCTGCGCGTTGGGAAATAGCGGCTTGTCATTGGCATCGACGATGCCGCCGATATGATCGATATGGGCGTGCGAGCACACCACGGCATCGATATCGCCGGGCTTGATACCGGCTTCGGCCATACTTTTCTGCAGGCGACCCGTGGTGTTGCCGAACAGTTGCGACGTGCCCATGCCGGTGTCGAACAGGATCAGTCTGTCGCCCATGTTGACGATCGGCGCGTTCTGTTCGAGCACGACGTTGCTGCTGCTGAGGAAATTATCCGTCAGCATCTTCTGCACGTCTTCCTTGGGTACGCCGACGAATGTGCCGGAGGGATCGCCGAGCGGCAAAGGTCCGTCGGAGACAACGGTGACTTCCGCGCTGCCTAACATGAAACGGTGGAAGTAGGGCGCCTGTGTGCCGAGCTTTGGTGCCTTGGCCGATGCGCTGCCGATGAGGCCGGGAGCGAGAAGATTTGCGCCCAAACCAGCGCCGAGCGAGAGCAGGGACCTTCGCGAAACTTCTGAAGTCATGCGTTTCTCCACTGATATGCTTTTGCTTGCCGCCACATGTAGCGGGCCGCTCGATTGGTCGAGCGTGCATCGGCATGCTGCGCTTGCCGTCCATGACTGGCAAGCAAAAGCAGCAGGCGGAGAATTGCGACAAATGGAATTCAAACTGCTGCGTCAAGTATTGACGCAGCGCAGCGAGTGACGCGAGCGGAGTTTACTTCCGCTTCGCTTCGATCACGTCCCAGACCCGCGCCGCGACATCCGGTCCGCCAAGCTTGGCGATGGCGCGAATGCCCGTGGGCGACGTCACGTTGATCTCGGTGAGATTGCCATCGATCACGTCGATGCCGACGAACAGCAGACCGAGATCACGCAGTGCCGGTCCGACACGTTCGCAGATTTCGCGCTCACGCGGCGAGAGTTCAGTGGCCTTGGCGGCGCCGCCACGCACCATGTTGGAGCGCAAATCGTCTTCAGCCGGCACGCGGTTCACGGCACCCGCGAATTCGCCGTCGATCAGGATGATGCGCTTGTCACCATGCTTCACTTCGGGGAGGAAGCGCTGGATGACCCACTGCTCCTTGAAGGTCACGGAGAACAGATCGTAGAGCGAACCGAAATTCATGTCCTGCGGCAGCACGCGAAACACCGCTGCGCCGCCATGGCCATGCAGCGGCTTCATCACCACAGCGCCATGCTCGGCGCGGAATGCATTGATCTCGTCCTTGTCGCGCGAGATTAGCGTCGGCGGCATCAGGTCCGAGAAGCCCATCACGAAAATCTTCTCCGGCGCGTTGCGCACCGAGGCCGGATCATTGACCACCAGCGTCTTCGGATGAATGCGCTCGAGCAGATGCGTCGAGGTGATGTAAGCGAGATCGAATGGCGGGTCCTGCCGCAGCAACACCACGTCGAAGGATTCCATGTTGGTGCGGGTGGGATCGCCGAGGGTGAAATAATCGCCCTCGATATCGCGCACCGACAGCGATTGCACTGGCGCCACCACGTCATTGCCGCGCAGCGAGAGCTTGTCCGGCGTGCAATAGGACAGTTTGTGGCCACGCTTCTGGGCTTCCAGCAACATCGCGAAGGTCGAATCGCCCTTGTGATTGATGCGCGCAATGGGGTCCATCTGGACGGCGACGTTCAAGGTCATGCTGGGGTCCGGAATTGTGGTCGGGAAAGCGAAAATTCAGGTACTGGCGTCGAATGCCGCTAACAGATGGCGTGGCAAATGTCTTGGCGCAATCAGCACGACGTCGAAACGCAGGTCGAATTCTGCATGTTCGGGATGCGCCATCAGCCAGCCTTGGGCGGCATCCATGATCCGGGCCTGCTGGCGGGGCGTCACGGCATAGGCGGCTTCGTCCAGGCTGGCGCGGGCCTTCACCTCGACAAAGGCGATCAGGCTGCGCTTCCTGGCAACGATATCGATCTCGCCGTGGGGCGTGCGAAAGCGGCGGGCGAGGATGCGGTAGCCCTTGGCCAGCAGCAAAGCAGCGGCACGGCTTTCGGCGGAGAGGCCGGTGTTGAACGCGGCGACGCGTTCCGGCGCAGCTGGCTTGGCTGCGGGCTTCGGGGCGGAGACTTTGTCAGTCTTCGCCATCGCCTGAGTCCCTGTGAATCTCCTTGGCCAGTTCCAGCGCGCGGGCATAGACGGCGCGGCGCGGCCGGCCGGACAGTTCGACCGCATGCGCCACGGCATCCTTGACGCTGTCGCGCTGCAGCGAGTTGCGCAGCAGGGCATCGAGGTCGTCTTCGGTTATGGCTTGCGCATCGGCGGCCGGCGGCCCGATCACCAGGACGAATTCACCCCGGGTTTCCAGCCCATCGGCCTCCTTGGCCAGATCGGCAATCGCTCCGCGATTGACCTCTTCATGCATCTTCGTGAGTTCGCGGCAGATCGCCGCATCGCGGTTGCCCATGATGTCCGCGAGATCGGCCAGCGTGTCCTGCACGCGGTTGCCGGAGTCGAACATCACCAGCGTGGCATCGATGGCAGCCAGCTCGGTCAGGCGGGATCGCCGCGCCATCTGCCGCGACGGTAAAAAGCCCTCGAAGAAAAAGCGATCGGTCGGCAGGGCAGAGACGGCCAGCGCGGCCAGCACCGAGGATGGCCCCGGCAGCGAAATCACATTGAAGCCTGCTGCGGTCACTTCCCGCACCAGCTTGAAGCCGGGGTCGGAAATCAGTGGCGTGCCGGCATCCGACACCAGCGCGATGGACGCGCCCTGCGACAGCTTTTCAAGAATTTTTGGCCGTGCCTGTTCGGCATTGTGCTCATGATATTGCTTGAGTGTGCCGGTGATCCCGTAGCGCTCGGTCAGGCGGCGGGTGATGCGGGTGTCTTCGCAGGCGATAATATCGACCCCTGCCAGGGTCTCCAGCGCGCGCAGGGTGATGTCGCCAAGATTGCCGATTGGCGTGGCTACGAGATGCAGCCCCGGAACAGCTTTCGGTGCCATGAGCAAATGGCCGGAGACCGTGAAGGTCCGGGCCGATGGCGCCGCGGCGTCCGCAGGCGATGAGGAGAGGGGTGTTGCGCGCATGGCGACAATGTAGAGCGAATTGCGCCAAAGGGGGACAGCCGTTTTTCGGCGTTTGGCCGTGGTTCATTCCCGTCGTGCTAATCCGGCCGCGGTGACGGGGTATGCCGGACATAAAGCTTTTGTTTTGGTTAACTTATCGCCGACAATATGTCTGAATCCGCGCCTCACACTATATAGCGGGTGACGAGGCGGGCCGATCTGATGCGGCCGAAAGAAGAGAAGTGATGGCGGATCCGTTCGACCCCAAATCCGGGACCAAGGGCGCAACACGGCGGACGGCTGTCGGCCTGCTGCTGGGCGCGCCGCTGCTCGGGGCCTGCGCGGGTGTGCAATCGACGCTGACCAATGCGTTTGGCACCGGACCGACGGCGCCATCGGGACCGCCTGCCGGACCGGCGCAGCAGTCGCAAGCCATCGGCACCGGGGGCACGAAAGTCGGACTGATCCTGCCGCTGTCGGCTTCCGGCAATGCCGGCGTCGCCGCGCAGTCGATGAAGAACGCCGCCGAAATGGCGCTCACCGAATTCCAGAATCCCAGCATTCAACTGCTGATCAAGGACGACAATGGCAGTGCGCAGGGCGCGCAGCAGGCCGCCCAGCAGGCGCTCGACGAAGGATCCGAAATCATTCTCGGACCGTTGTTTGCGCTGTCAGTGCCGGCCACCGCGCAGCTCACGCGCGCGCGCAACGTGCCGGTGATCGCGTTCTCGACCGATTCCAGCGTCGCCGGCCGTGGTGTCTATTTGCTCAGCTTCCTGCCCGAGTCCGACGTCAATCGCATCGTCGATTACGCCGCGGGCACGGGCAAGCGCTCCTTTGCGGCGATGCTGCCCGAGAATGCCTATGGCAATGTGGTCGAAGTTGCGTTCAAGCAGGCCGTCGCGCGCAAGGGTGGCCGCGTCGTCGCTTTTGAGCGCTATGGTGCTGACCGCTCCAGCGCAGCACGCAACATTGCCGCATCCCTCACCGGCGCCGACGCGTTGTTCATTGCTGACGATGGCGACGCGGTTGTCGCAACGGCTGATGCCTTGACTGCGGCGGGTGCCAATCTGCGCAATGTGCAATTGCTCGGCACGGGCCTGTGGGACAATCCGCGCGTCTTCAACAGCGCGGCTTTGCAGGGCGGGCTCTATGCCGCGCCAGATCCTGCAGGGTTTCGTGCCTTTGCGGGCCGTTATCGCGCGAAATATGGCGGCGATCCCGTGCGTACCGCGACGCTCGCTTACGATGCGGTCGCGCTGGTCGCCGCTTTGGCGCGCACCCAAGGCGGACAGCGCTTCGCACCTGAAACGCTCACCAATCCATCCGGCTTTGCCGGCATCGATGGTCTGTTTCGTTTCCGCAGCGATGGCGGCAACGATCGCGGCCTCGCCGTGATGAAGGTTGCGTCGGGTGGTGGTCAGGCCGTGGCGGGCTCGCCGAAGAGTTTCGGGGCGTAGCGCCTACGCCGCCAGATCTGCCACGACAGCATCAAGCACAGGGAAGCCCTCCTGCGTCACGCGCAGGCGGCCGTTCTGCTCGACGACGATGGCGCCTTCCTCGCGCAGGATGGCGATGCGCTTCTCATCCAGCGCGCGGCCGGACAGCATCTGATAGCGCGCGGGATCGATGCCTTCGGCGAGGCGCAGGCCCATCAGCAGATATTCGTCGGCGCGTTCTTCGCTGTTGAGCAATTCATCCGACGTGACGCCGTGGCCGTTGTCTTCCACACGCATCACCCAGGCTTCCGGACGCTTCTCGGTGGCGATGGCATGTCTGACACCGTCGATGTCGAGGCGGCCATGGGCGCCAGGCCCGATGCCGGCATATTCCTGACCGCGCCAGTAGACGAGATTGTGCTTGCACTCCGCACCGGGGCGAGCGTGGTTGGAAATCTCGTAGAACGGCAGGCCCTGCTGTGCGCAGACTTCCTGCGTCACGTCATAAAGCGTGCGCGCGAGGCCCTCGTCGGGGGTCTTGAGCTTGCCGGCGGCGTGCAACCCGAAGAACGGCGTGCCTTCCTCGATGGTCAGCTGATACAGCGATAGATGCTCGGCGGCTTCCGAGATGGCGAGCTTGAGTTCGTCGATCCACATCTGCGGGGTCTGGTCGGGGCGCGCATAGATCAGATCGAACGAATACCGATCGAACGCGCTGCGCGCGATGGCCACAGCATCGAGTGCCTCGCGCGCCGTATGCAAACGTCCCAGTGATTTCAGCGACGCATCGTCAAGCGCTTGTACGCCGAGCGACACGCGGTTGACGCCGGCCTCGCGATAACCGCGAAAGCGCGTCGCTTCGACGGAGGTCGGGTTAGCTTCGAGTGATACTTCGACGTCGGAGGCAACGTTCCAGTATTTTCCGATCGAATCCAGAATCGCGCCGACGGTCTGCGGCTGCATCAGCGACGGCGTGCCGCCGCCGAGAAAGATCGACGTCACGGTGCGGCCTGGCGTGCGGGCAGCCGTGGTTTCGATCTCCCGTGCGAAGGCCCGCGCGAAACGTACTTCGTCGACGGCGTGATGACGGACGTGGCTGTTGAAGTCGCAATACGGGCACTTCGACAGGCAGAACGGCCAGTGCACATAGACGCCGAAAGCGTCCTGCTGTGCGTCAGCGGGGTTCAAGGCAGATCTCCGCGAGTTTCACGAATGCCCTGGCGCGATGCGACAAGCCCTCGCCGAGTGGCGGCAACCCGTGCTTCTCGACCGCGGTCATTTCGCCATAGGTGCGGGTGTGACCATCGGGCAGGAATGTCGGATCGTAGCCGAAGCCGGCAGTGCCGCGCGGCGGCCAGACCAGCGTGCCATGGGCGTGCGCTTCGACTTCCTCGAGATGACCGTCGGGCCAGGCCACGCACAGCGCCGAGACGAAATGCGCGGTTCGCTTGTCGGGTGTGGTCGCGCCGCGCTCCTGCAACAGGCGTTCGATCCGCGTCATCGCGCCGGTGAAGTCCTTGGACTCGCCGGCCCAGCGTGCCGAGAAGATGCCGGGTGCGCCGTCGAGGGCATCGACGACGAGGCCTGAATCATCCGCGAAGGCCGGCAATTGCGCGACATTGGCCGCGGCAATCGCCTTGATGGCGGCATTGGCCTTGAAGGTGTCGCCGGTCTCGTCGGGCTCGGCGAGGTCGAGTTCGCCGGCCGATACTGCTTCGATGCCATAGGGCGCCAGGAGATCGCGCATCTCGGCAAGCTTGCCGGGATTGTGGGTGGCGATGACGAGCTTCCCAGTGATTCGACGATGCATGATGCGAGTCTACGCCTGCTTGATGACTTGCGGAATCACGCGATGGCCATTTTCTGCAGTTCGACGAGGCGTCCGACGCCCTTTTGCGCCAGGGCCATCAGCTTCAGGAACTCGTCCTGCGTGAACGGCGTCTTCTCGGCGGTGCCCTGCACCTCGATGATGCGCCCGTCGCCGGTCATCACGAAATTGGCGTCGGTATCGGCTTCGGAATCCTCGGCATAGTCGAGATCAAGCACCGGGGTGCCCTGATAGATGCCGCAGGAAATCGCCGCAATATTGTCGCGCAGCACGTTGCCGACGCCGTTCTTGAACATGTTGCGGTTCTTCATCCACGAGATGCAGTCGGCCAGCGCAACCCATGCGCCGGTGATCGACGCCGTGCGGGTGCCGCCATCGGCCTGGATCACGTCGCAGTCGATGGTGATCTGGCGTTCGCCGAGCGCTTCGAGGTCGACGGCAGCGCGCAGCGAGCGGCCGATCAGGCGCTGGATCTCGACGGTGCGGCCGCCTTGCTTGCCGGATGCGGCTTCGCGGCGGGTGCGTTCCAGCGTGGCGCGGGGCAGCATGCCGTATTCGGCGGTGACCCAGCCGCGGCCCTGGCCCTTAAGCCATGGTGGCAGGCGCTCCTCCAGCGTGGCGGTCACCAGCACGTGGGTGTCACCGAATTTCACCATGCAGGAGCCTTCGGCATATTTGACCACGCCGCGTTCCAGCGACACGGCGCGCAGTTCATCGGGCGCACGACGGCTTGGCCGCATGAGAAAATCCTTCCAAATGTCCAGAGAGAGCCTGTTCGCGGTGCTTTTAGGGGGCACGGAGCGCAGCGGCAAGGGCAGGGCAGGTTCCACGCACGCAATGGTGCTTGTATCCGGGGGCTCGGGGCGACAGATTAGGTTCTCAAGGAGTACCCTGTGGCCCACCACGATCCGATCGGCCTGATTTCGCCGCATGCCGGGCTCGCCCAGCTCAATGAGCGATCGCGTGAGATCTTCCGGCAGATCGTCGAGAGCTATCTCGCCACCGGCGAACCTGTCGGTTCGCGCAACATTTCGCGCCTGATCACGGTTCCGCTGTCGCCGGCCTCGGTCCGCAACGTCATGTCGGACTTGGAGCAGCTCGGCCTGATCTATGCGCCGCATACCTCTGCAGGACGGCTGCCGACCGAACTCGGACTGCGGTTTTTTGTCGATGCCTTGATGCAGGTCGGTGACCTCACCGAGCCGGAGCGGCAATCGATCCAGCAGCAACTGTCTTCTGTGGGGCGCTCGCAGACGGTGGAGGCGGCGCTCGGCGAGGCGCTGACGCAGCTGTCCGGACTTACCCGCGCGGCGGCGGTGGTTCTGACCGCCAAGTCCAATGTGCGGCTGAAACACATCGAATTCGTCCGTTTAGAGCCCGAAAAGGCGCTGGTCGTGCTGGTTGCCGAGGATGGCCAGGTCGAAAACCGCGTGCTGACCCTGCCGCCGGGCGTGCCGTCGTCGGCGCTGAACGAGGCGTCTAACTTCCTCAATGCCCGGATTCGCGGCCGTACGCTGGCTGAGGCCCGGTTGGAACTGGAAACGGCACTGACCCAGAACCAGATCGAGCTCGATCAGCTGACCCAGAAGGTCATTGCCGCCGGCATTGCCAGCTGGTCGGGTGGCGAGAAGGACGATCGGCAGCTGATCGTGCGCGGCCAGGCCAATCTGCTTGAGGATCTTCATGCGCTGGAGGATCTTGAACGCGTTCGCCTCCTGTTCGACGATCTCGAAGCCAAGCGCGAGGTGATCGACCTTCTCGGTCGGGCGGAGACGGCCGAAGGTGTCCGCATCTTCATCGGCTCGGAAAATAAACTCTTCTCGCTGTCCGGCTCGTCCACGATCATTGCGCCCTATAGCGATGGCGCCGGCCATATTGTCGGCGTTCTCGGTGTCATTGGCCCGACCCGGCTGAACTATGCGCGGGTGATCCCGATGGTAGATTACGCGGCGCGCATCGTCAGCCGCATGCTCGGGGGCTGACAGATCGGCCGAATCCGGCCGGTTGCGCTTGATTTTCGGCGCTCAAACCCCGATATCCCGCTCAGCAATCCCACCATTTTGGCGTGTTTTTGAGAAGGCAGCGTGATGACTGATTCCAATGGGCAGAACGACAATCAGGACAAGACGGCAGCGGCCGCCGATCCGGTGGTCTCCAAGCCCTACATCATGCCGGACGATCCGGAACCGAATTCGGTCGAGGCCCTGACCAAGGAAGCCGCGGAATCGCGCGACAAGATGCTGCGCACGCTGGCGGAGATGGAAAATCTGCGCAAGCGGACCCAGAAGGAAGTTGCCGACGGCCGCACCTATGCGATCGCCAATTTTGCGCGCGAAGTGCTCGATATCGCCGACAGTCTGCAGCGTGCGCTGGATGCCGTGCCTGCCGACACCAAGGCCGCGGCCGATCCGGGCCTGAAGGCGCTCCTCGAAGGTGTCGAGCTTACCGAGCGTTCGCTGCTCAACACGCTGGAAAAGAACGGCGTGAAGAAGTTCGATCCGTCGGGCGAGAAGTTCGATCCGAATTTCCAGCAGGCGATGTACGAAGTGCCCGATGCTTCCGTGCCTGCGGGCACCGTCGTTCAGGTCGTGCAGGCCGGTTACACCATCGGCGAGCGCGTGCTGCGCCCAGCGCTGGTCGGTGTCTCGAAGGGCGGCGCCAAGGCCGCACCTGTTTCGGAGTAACAGAGCCTCTGGCTGCCATCACCCGCGAAAGCGGGTGATCCAGTACACGCCGGTCTCAGTGAGTGATCACAAGCGCCGGTGATTACTGGGTCGCCCGATCCAAGCGCGCAATTGCGTGCCAGGTCGGGCGATGACAATGAGAGTATGGGTCAAGCCGCCAGATCGCCCGACTGAATACGCTTCACGCCGGCCTTGTTCATGTCGGCCCAGGCTTTGGCCAGTGAGCCCTGCGTGTCGATGCCGCGGCAGGCATCTTCGACTACATAGACATCGAAACCTGCTTTTCGCGCATCGAGGGCGGACCACGCGACACAGAAGTCGGTGGCGAGGCCGGCGATAAATACGCGCTGCAATTTGCGGGCTTTCAGATAGGCGGCAAGACCGGTGGTGGTCTTTCCGTCAGCCTCGGTAAACGCCGAATAGCTGTCGACGTCCTTGTTGAAGCCCTTGCGCAGGATCAGCTCGGTATGCGGGATCGCGAGATCCTTCGACAGCGCAGCCCCTTCAGTGCCCTGCACGCAGTGATCCGGCCACAGCACCTGCTTGCCGTATTTCACGTCGGTGGTCTCAAACGGCTTCTTGCCGCTATGGCTGGACGCGAATGAGATATGGCCCGGCGTGTGCCAGTCCTGCGTCATCACCACATCGGCGAATTTCTTGGCGATGCCGTTGATGACCGGGACGACCTTGTCGCCGTCCTTCACCGCAAGGCTGCCACCGGGCAGGAAGCAATTCTGCACGTCGATCACCAGCAGGACGGATGTGCGATCGAGGCTGACCTTGCCAGCGGCGGATAGTGTTTTGGGAGCTAGGCTGGTCATGGCTAAGGCTCCAAGCCCCCCGAAAACCTGACGTCTGTTGAGCATCGCGAAATTCCCCGTACCGAATTGGCCAAGCAAATCAGGTCACGGGGAGCTCGTAAAGCGGGCCGTGAGGACGGCCGTGCGTTCTTTAGCGCGGCTCGATGCCGTCGCGCACGGCGCGGAAGCGCGGAAACGCCTTGGCCCAATCATCGCGCGGTGCGCTTGCAATAATGCGCATCGTGATTTTGCCGCCGCCGAAGCGCAGCCACTGCACAACGCTGACCGGCGTGTTGTTCTTGCCGCTGACGGCGTCGATACGGGTTTCCCAGCCTGCCATGCCGTCGATCCGCTGCGGCTCCGACATGGTGATGCGGCCTTCGCGCAGGCCCGGAATCGTGCCTGCTGCCTGCTGGGCAAAGCGGCCGCGATCTTCGGTCTTTTCAGGTGCCGAGGCCAGGCTGCCGATCACCATGAAAGGGCTCGTTTCGATGCTGTTCTCGTCGCTCGAGTCGGCCAGCAATAGCGCGGCACCCGGCGCCAGCGTGCGGACGGTCTTGAAGTCGCTCATTTCCGAGACCTTGAACGGCATCAGACCGAGTTGTTCTGCCAGCGGGACTTCCTTACGGACCACGGCGGATGAGAGCATCTGGCGCACCGCGTCGTCGGTGTAGATTTTCTGGGCGTTTTCCGGGACTTGCACGGCGACATAGCCGGAGAAGGTCCCGCCGCCGACGATCATCGAATAGCGCCTGACATTGCCGGTCGCGTCCTTGGCATTCTCGATCGTGTAGAAGGCCTTTCCGGCCGTGGTCTCGATGCTCTCGGGCTTCGCGGCCATACCCGCCGGATTGGCCTTGAACGCGGTCTCAACCTCGTTGAAGGCGGCGGCCGGCAGTTCGGTTACAAGCACTTTGACGCCCTGATCGGATGTCTCGAAGCCGACAAAGGTCTTTGCCGGGGCGAGGCCGACCAGCGGGGCCAGACCCACGCGGACCCCCGGCGGGAAAATCGGATCGGCCGCCAAAGCGGGGCGGTGGGCGACCGAAATGGCCGTCAGCATGGTCAAGGCGAACAGGGGCGCAGCATGTTTCATGAAAAATCTACTGGGTTTGCATTGAGGCTGTTCGATGGTGCGGGGCTCCGGCCTTGGTCGCCGCGCGCCCGGTCGGAAAGGGCTTTCACGGTTGCCCTGTTCCGCCAACAGATCAAGCCATAAATCCGTTCCCGGCGCCGTCCGCGCCCATCCGTCGCGTATTGGCGAAACAACCGCCAAGGGTCTGTTTCACCAAATATTAATTTCGCGCACCGGTCGTGTTTTCATGGGTCTGGAGCGTGCCAGATGCCTTGCGGCCACCACCCCCCCTCCTATATGAGGCCTACCGTCGCAATATCGCGAATAGTTGATGTTTGGGGGTTGGGAGCGGGGTGCCGTCAGGGCCCAGCCAACCTGCCGCAGAAAAAGGATATGAGAGCATGGGAAAGGTCATCGGTATCGACCTCGGTACGACGAATTCCTGCGTCGCCGTCATGGATGGCAAAACGCCGAAGGTCATCGAGAACGCAGAAGGCATGCGGACCACGCCGTCCATCGTGGCTTTTACCGATGATGGCGAGCGCCTCGTCGGCCAGCCGGCCAAGCGCCAGGCAGTTACCAATCCCGAGCGCACCATTTTCGCGGTGAAGCGTCTGATCGGCCGCCGCTATGACGATCCGACCGTCGAGAAGGACAAGAAGCTCGTCCCCTACAAGATTGCCAAAGGTGGCAATGGCGACGCCTGGGTCGAAGTCGACGGTAAAACCTATTCGCCCTCGCAGATCTCTGCCTTCACGCTGCAGAAGATGAAGGAGACCGCGGAGGCTCATCTCGGCCAGAAGGTCGAGCAGGCCGTCATCACCGTGCCCGCTTACTTCAACGACGCCCAGCGTCAGGCCACCAAGGATGCCGGCAAGATCGCTGGTCTCGAAGTGCTGCGCATCATCAACGAGCCGACTGCGGCTGCGCTCGCTTACGGCCTCGACAAGTCGAAGTCCGGCACCATCGCGGTGTATGACCTCGGCGGCGGCACCTTCGACGTCTCGATCCTTGAGATCGGCGACGGCGTGTTCGAAGTGAAGTCCACCAACGGCGACACGTTCCTCGGCGGTGAAGACTTCGACATGCGTCTGGTCGGCTACCTCGCCGACGAGTTCAAGAAAGAGCAGGGCATCGACCTGCGCAACGACAAGCTGGCTCTGCAGCGCCTGAAGGAAGCTGCTGAAAAAGCGAAGATCGAACTGTCGTCGACGACCCAGACCGAAATCAACCTGCCGTTCATCACGGCGGATGCCTCCGGTCCGAAGCATCTGACGTTGAAGCTGACCCGCGCCAAGTTCGAAGCGCTGGTCGACGATCTCGTGCAGAAGACCATCGAGCCTTGCCGCAAGGCGCTCAAGGATGCGGGCCTCACCGCCGGTGAAATCGGCGAAGTGGTTCTGGTCGGCGGCATGATCCGCATGCCCAAGATCCAGGAAGTCGTGAAGCAGTTCTTCGGCAAGGAGCCCCACAAGGGCGTCAACCCGGACGAAGTCGTGGCCATCGGCGCCGCCATTCAGGCCGGCGTGCTGCAGGGCGACGTCAAGGACGTGCTGCTGCTCGACGTGACCCCGCTGTCGCTGGGCATCGAGACGCTGGGTGGCGTGTTCACCCGGATCATCGAGCGCAACACGACGATCCCGACCAAGAAGAGCCAGGTGTTCTCGACGGCCGAAGACAACCAGAACGCCGTTACCATCCGGGTCTTCCAGGGTGAGCGCGAAATGGCGGCCGACAACAAGCCGCTCGGCCAGTTCGACCTGATGGGCATTCCGCCGGCTCCGCGCGGCATGCCGCAGGTCGAGGTGACCTTCGACATCGACGCCAACGGCATCGTCAACGTGTCGGCGAAGGACAAGGCGACCAACAAGGAACAGCAGATCCGGATCCAGGCATCCGGCGGTCTGTCCGAGTCCGACATCCAGAAGATGGTCAAGGATGCCGAAGCCAACGCTGCCGAGGACAAGAAGCGTCGTGAGGCTGTCGATGCCAAGAACCACGGCGATGCCCTCGTGCATTCGACCGAGAAAGCTCTCGGCGAGCATGGCGATAAGGTCGGTGAGACCGAGCGCCGCGCTATCGAGGATGCCATGAGCGACCTGAAGGAAGCTCTGAAGGGTGAAGATGCCGAGGCGATCAAGGCCAAGACCAACACGCTGGCGCAAGCTTCGATGAAGCTCGGCGAAGCGATGTACACCCAGCAGGCCGAGGCTGACGCCAAGCGCGATGCCGAGAAGGATGACGTGGTCGACGCCGAATTCACGGAAGTCGACGACGACAAGCCGAAGAAGTCGGCCTGATAGGCGAGCGGAACGATGACCCTCATCCTGAGTAGCGCGGTGCGCGTCTCGAAGGATGAGGGTTGTTTTTTGTTAGACCGACCTTGTTAGGCAAGTTTTGTTAGTGCGGGAGTAGCATCTTCATCGATGCGTTCTTCTGGGATGCTCCTCGGGATGAGGACCAATTTCGGGCGGATCTGGCTGATGTCCACCAAGCAATGTTATTACGAGACGTTGGAAGTCGAGCGCGGCGCGAATGATGCGACCCTGAAGACGTCGTTTCGCAAGCTTGCGATGAAATGGCATCCGGACAAGAATCCAGGCGATGCCGCCGCTGAAGTGAAGTTCAAGGAAATTGCCGAGGCCTACGACGTCCTCAAGGACGGCGACAAGCGCGCGGCCTATGACCGTTATGGCCATGCGGCCTTCGAACAGGGCAATGGCGGCGGCGGTGGTCCGGGCTTTGGATCCGGCTTCGCCTCCTCCTTCTCCGACATTTTCGAAGACCTGTTCGGCATGGCCGGACAGCGCGGCGGTGGCCGCAGCGGCGGCCGCGAGCGCGGGGCAGATCTTCGCTACAACATGGAAATCACGCTGGAGGAGGCTTACTCCGGCAAGACCGCACAGATCGAGATTCCGGTCGCGGTGACCTGCGAAGCCTGCTCCGGCACCGGCGCCAAGGCAGGAACCAAGCCGAAGGCCTGTTCGACCTGCGGCGGTGCCGGCCGCGTCCGTCAGGCCCAGGGCTTCTTCACGCTGGAAAGGACCTGCCCGAGCTGTCAGGGCCGCGGTCAGATGATCGAGGATCCGTGCCCGAGCTGCTCCGGCGCCGGCCGCGTCGAGCGCGAGCGCACGCTCTCGGTCAACATTCCGGCGGGCGTCGAGGACGGCACCCGCATTCGTCTTGCCAATGAAGGCGAAGCCGGCGCGCGCGGTGGCCCGTCGGGCGATCTCTATATTTTCCTGTCGCTGGCCTCGCACGACTTCTTCCAGCGCGATGGCGCGGACCTGCATTGCCGCGTGCCGATATCGATGGTGACCGCCGCGCTGGGCGGCGAATTCGAAGTGCCGACCATCGAAGGCGGGCGCAACAAGGTCAAGGTTCCCTCGGGCACCCAGTCCGGGCGGCGCTTCCGCGTTTCATCGAAAGGCATGCCGGTGCTGCGCTCGCGCCAGACCGGCGACATGTATGTCCAGGTCGTCGTGGAAACGCCGCAGAACCTGACGAAAAAGCAGCAGGAGCTGCTGGCCGAATTCGAGAAACTATCTTCGGGTGCAACGCAACCTGAAGCCGCGGGTTTCTTCACTAAGGTCAAGGACTTCTTCGGAACGCGGACAAGCTCCTGACGTTGGAAGCTTGACCGTTTCTATTGTTGCCTATACCTCTTTATGACGAAATTCTGACGTTCCGCACGTTCCGCGGTCTGCCTGGAAGCGACATGCCTCTGCACTCGTCCGCGCGTACGTTGAAGAAGCCGCTCCGTCTCGACGACGAGGTTCGCTTCCTCCGTTCATGGATCGATAAGCCGCTGCATATGGGTGCCGTGATGCCGTCGGGCAAAGCTCTTGCCCGCACGATGGCGCAATATGTCGACAATGACGCGACCGGTCTGGTCATCGAACTTGGACCAGGCACCGGCGCGATCACCTCTGCGCTCGTCGCGCATGGGGTGGACCAGAAGCGTCTGGTGCTCGTCGAATTCAATCCCACCTTTTGCGCACTGCTGCGTGAGCGCTACCCACAGGCGACGATCGTTCAGGGCGACGCCTACACATTGCGCGATACCCTGTGGGATGTGCTGAAAGAGCCCGCCTCCGCCGTCGTCTCCGGCCTGCCGCTGGTCACCAAGCCGATGCTGACGCGCCTCAAGCTGATCCGCGATGCCTTCGCGGCGATGTCGCCGAACGCGCCCTTCGTGCAGTTCACCTATTCGGTGGCGCCGCCGATCCCCAAATCGCTGCCCGGCGTGTCCACAGAGGCCTCCGAGCGGATCTGGATGAACCTTCCGCCGGCGCGCGTCTGGGTGTATCGCAAACGCTAGTGCCGGCCGCGATCGCGCGGTGGCTTCGCCCCGACGATCGGAATCATGGCTGCGATCAAGATCCTCGTAATTCCAGGCTCGCTGCGCACAGGGTCGCTGAATGCGAAACTGGCGGCTGTCGCCATTGACGCGCTGGTTCGCGCCGATGTCGATGCCACTAGGATTTCGCTCGGCGACTTTCCGCTGCCGATCTATGACGGCGACCTCGAGAGCAATTCCGGCGTACCGAAACATGCGCTCGATCTGAAGCGTATGATATCGGCGCATCATGGTGTGCTGATCGTGACGCCTGAATACAACGCGTCGCTGCCGCCGCTGGTGAAGAATACGATCGACTGGATCTCGCGCGTGGAAGACACGCATGAGAGCAAGGGCCAGGTGTTTCGCGAGCGGCCGTTTGCGATTGCGGCGGCTTCGAATGGGCGGCTTGGCGGTGCGCGCTGTTTGCAGGCCTTGCGGCTGGTGCTGTCAGCCTGCCGAGCGACCGTGATCCCGAACCAGCTCACGCTGGCGTTCGCCGGTGAGGCCTATGACGATATGGACCGGCTGAAACACGCCGCCGACAAGGATGCGATGACGGCGATGGTGCGCCAGCTTATCGATGTCGCGCAGCAGATGAAGTGAGACGAGATGACGTTGCAGACCATTGATCCCCGCGACCGCCTGATCGTCGCGCTCGATTTGCCGGATGTTGACGCTGCCGAAGCGATGATCGCGCGGCTCGGCGACAGCGTGACTTTCTATAAGATCGGCTATCAGCTCGGCTATGCTGGTGGTCTGCCGCTGGTGCGCAAGCTCGCCGATACCGGAAAGAAGGTGTTCGCCGATCTGAAGATGCACGACATCGGCAACACCGTCGCGCGTGGTGTGGAAAGCGTGGCGAAGCTCGGCGCGACCTTTCTCACCGTGCATGGCTATCCGCAGACCATGCAGGCGGCGGCCAATGCTAGCAAGGGCTCCGGCCTGAAGATCCTCGCGGTGACAGTACTGACCTCGTACGACAACGAGGATCTGAAGGCCGCGGGCTATCAACTCGGTGTCAGCGATCTCGTCGCCGCGCGCGCGCAGCAGGCGCAGGCGCTCGGTATCGATGGCCTCGTCTGCTCGCCGGAAGAGGCGGCGAACCTGCGCAAGCATATCAAGCCTGAGATGTGTCTGGTCACGCCCGGTGTGCGCCCTGCGGGCAGTGACGTGGGCGATCAGAAGCGGATCATGACCCCGGCACGCGCGATTGCCGAAGGTTCGGACTATCTGGTGGTCGGCCGTCCGGTAATGGAAGCTGCTGATCCGAAGGCTGCGGCCGAGGCGATCGTCGCCGAAATTACGCAGGCACTGGCGAACAAGTAAGAACGGGACAGGGAGAGAGACAGATGGCCAAGGCTTACTGGATTGCACGCGTCGACGTGCACAATATGGACGGCTACAAGCAATACGTGGCCGAGAACGGCCCGGTCTTCAATAAATTCGGGGCCAAATTCCTGGTGCGCGGTGGTCAGTTCGAGGCCAAGGAAGGCACGTCGCGCTCGCGCAATGTTGTGCTCGAATTCAAGGACTACGCGACCGCGCTAGCCTGTTACAATTCGCCGGAATACCAGCGGTTGGTCGCGATGCGCAGCCCGCACGGCGAGAGCGATCTCGTGATCATCGAGGGGTATGACGGTCCGCAGCCTTGAGCGGCAGGGCCTTAAGCATGTGTTTGATCTGATTGGTATCTAAGGACTTTAGGTACCGTGGGCGTGTTGCCGCCGTGGCAACGCGCCGCTATACCGCCTTGAGATACTGAGGATCGTTCAATGTCCGATATGAGACTGATCGTTGCTGGCGCCGGCGGCCGAATGGGCCGCGCGCTGATCCGCACCATCTCCGAAACCCCCGGCGCTGTCGTTTCCGGTGCGCTCGAGGCGCCCGGCTCGGAGCTGCTCGGACAGGATGCCGGCGTGCTCGCCGGCCTGCCCGAGAACGGCGTCAAACTCTCGGCCGACCTCTGGACGCTGTCGAAGGATGCCGATGGTATCCTTGATTTCACGGTGCCTGCGGCGACCATCGCCAATGTTGCGATCGCAGCCCAGCGCGGCCTCGTTCACGTGATCGGCACCACCGGCCTGTCGTCGTCGGACAACGCGGTGATCAAGAGCGTGACCGGTCAGGCCATCGTCGTGCAGTCGGGCAATATGAGCCTCGGCGTCAATCTGCTCGCCGCGCTGGTGAAGCGCGTTGCGCAGTCGCTCGATGACGGCTTCGACATCGAAGTGCTGGAGATGCATCACAAGGCCAAGATCGACGCGCCCTCGGGCACGGCTTTCATGCTGGGTCAGGCTGCTGCCGAGGGTCGCAAGATTCCGCTCGAGCAACATTCGGCGCGTGGCCGCGACGGGCTCACCGGCGCGCGCAAAACCGGCGATATCGGCTTTGCCTCGTTGCGCGGCGGTACTGTCGCTGGCGATCATACGGTGATCTTCGCCGGTCCCCATGAACGCATCGAGCTGTCGCACAAGGCCGAGGATCGCATGATCTTCGCCCATGGTGCGCTGAAGGCGGCGATGTGGGCGCATGGAAAAAAGCCAGGTTTGTACTCGATGGCTGACGTGCTCGGCCTTGGTGAAATGTAAGAAGAACGAAACGGAATTCTCGATGAACGAACGTCTTCTCGTCCTCGTCCGTCATGGACAGAGCGAATGGAATCTGAAGAACCTTTTCACCGGCTGGAAAGATCCTGATCTCACCGAGAAGGGCGTCGCAGAGGCCAAGGAAGCCGGCCGCAAGCTGAAGGCGCAGGGTCTGACCTTCGATGTCGCGTTCACCTCGGCGCTGACCCGCGCGCAGCACACGCTCAATCTCGCACTGGAAGAGATGGGCCAGACCGGCCTGCCGATCACGAAACATCTGGCGTTGAACGAGCGCGATTACGGTGATCTCTCCGGCCTCAATAAGGACGACGCCCGCGCCAAATGGGGCGAGGAGCAGGTCCATGTCTGGCGTCGTTCCTATGACGTGCCGCCGCCCGGTGGCGAGAGCCTAAAGGATACGCTGGCGCGCACGCTGCCGTATTTCGTGCAGGAAATCCTGCCCTGCGTGCTGCGCGGCGAACGCACGCTGGTAGCGGCCCACGGCAATTCGCTGCGTGCCCTGATCATGGTGCTGGAGAAGCTGACGCCGGAAGGCATTCTCGCCCGCGAACTCGCAACCGGCGTGCCGGTGATCTATCGGCTCAATGCCGATGCGACGGTGGCGTCGAAACTCGATCTGGCGGGTTGATCGACGCGCTCGGTTGCGTGGCGCGGCTAGCGCGCCATCGCAGCCGACACGAAATCCGAGATCGCATCGAGAAAGACGTCCGGCTTCTGCAATTGCGGGACATGCGCGCAGCCCGGAAGCACGATCAGCCGTGCATCAAGTAGTCCGGCAGTAAGCTCTCTGGACATCGGTGGTGGCGTCGCTTCATCGTGCTCGCCGACCAGCACCAGCACTGGCACTTTGACGGTCCCGATCTCAGGGCGCAGGTCCAGCGTCGCCAGGGACTCGCAGGCACTCTGAAACACGCCGGGATCCGTGCGCAAAAAGGCCTCGCGGCGATCGCGCATCAGCTCCGGGTTCTGTTCCTGAAATTCAGCGGCGAACAAGCGTCGCATCGCGACATCGGTAATCGCCGGCAATCCCTTGGTCGATGCTGCCGTCGCCATGTTGCGGAACGCCTCGCGGCCAGGTTCGGAAAACGCTGCGCCGCAATCGGAGAGAACCAGACGGCCTGCAATGCCGGGATGGCGGATCGCCATCTGCAAGGCAACGAAACCGCCATAGCCGTTACCGAGCACGATCGTGTCCGCGCCGTCGCCGCAGTCCCTGACGGCCTCCGCCACGCGGTCCGCTACGGCCGCCAGTCCGCCGCTTACGGCGTCTGATCCCCCAAAACCCGGCAATTCGGGAACGATGACACGGTGGGTCTTGGCCAGCGACGGCACGATGCTGTCGAAGCTTGCCCGGTCAGACAGCAGCGAGTGAAGCAGCACGATGGCCGGTCCTTCGCCGAATTGCGCTGCATTGACGGTGCCGTTTGCCAAGCGCCGATCTGCCATTTTTGCCTCTCTCGTCAAAAGCTTGCAGCCCGCAGCCTGGTCGGCTGTCGCATCCGCCTGTCCTGTTGTGTCCCGGACCGGAGCCTAAAAGCAAGTCCTCGATCGCGCAAATCTGACTTGACGTGATATTTCACGAGATGCATCTTTGTCGGAGAATCAGAGGAAATATCCGTGCTTCTTCGAGATAATGTCTACAACAGCCTCAGGTCTGATATCCTGATGTGTCGCTTTTTGCCAGGCGATGATATGCGGGAGCAGGAGCTGGCGGAGCGCTATGCGGTCAGCCGCCAGCCCGTACGTGAGGCTTTGCTGCGGCTCGAGCGCGAGCATCTCGTGACGGTGCAGCCGCGCCAGGGTTATCGGGTCAATCCGATCTCGATCTCGGACGCCCGGGACCTGTTGCGGTTTCGCTATGCGGTCGAGCCGGCCTGTGTGTCGGAAGCGATCGAGCACGCCTCGGACAACATCCTGCGCGGATTGGACCAATACAGGTCGTTCGACGGCTCGGCGAAAGATTTCATCGATTATAACCGCGCCTTCCACATCGCGCTGGCACAGGCGTCCGGCAACCGGCGCATGGCGTCGGCCGCGCGCGATCTGATCGAACAGGCCGACCGGCTGGTGCGTATCAGCATCGCCAACGTCAAGGGCCGCGATCACATGCAGCTCGTGGGCGAGCACGTCAGCCTGATCGACGCCATGCAGCGCCGCGACCAGCGCGGCGCTGCGCGCATCATCAAGGCTCACATCGAGAAAACAGAAAAGCGCGTGCTGCCTGCCTTGGCGCGTAACGCGATCATCGTCGAAGGGAGAGATCTATGAACATTCCAACAAAAACAGGCTCCATCGATGTCGAGATCCACGGCAATTTCGTCGATGGCCGCGAAATCGAAGCCGGCAACGGCGAGATGATCGATGTGCGCAACCCGGCCACGGGCGACGTCATCGCACGAATTCCCAATTCGACCGCAGCCGATATCGATCATGCCATGAAGAGCGCGCGTGCGGCGTTCGAAGGGCGCGCCTGGGGTGGCATGGATACACGTGCCCGTGCGCGCCTGATCAATAAGCTCGCCGATGCGTTCGAGGCCAACCTAGACACGCTGTATCGGCTGGAAACGTTGAACAACGGCCGTCCAGTCAACGAGACACGTGCGCAGCTCTCGCGCCTCCCGGACTTCTTCCGCTACTTCGCGGGCGTCGCCCTGGCGCGGCGCGATTCCGTCATTCCGGTTGAAGGCGCGTATCTCAACTATACGCTGCGCACGCCGATCGGGATCGTGGCGAACTGTACGCCGTTCAATCATCCGCTGATGATCCTGTGCAAGTCGCTGGCTGCCGTTCTGGCCACCGGTTGCGTGACGGTCGTGAAGCCCTCGGAATACACGCCCCTGACCACGCTGAAGCTCGCGCAGATCTTCACCGAAGCCGGCCTGCCGCCGGGTGTGTTCAATATCGTGCTGGGCTACGGCCCAAGTGCCGGCAAGATGTTGTCCGAACACCCTGACATCAACAAGCTGGTGCTGACCGGCGGCACCGAAGCCGGGCGCATCGCCGGATCATCCGCGGCGAAAGTGTTCGCGCATCAGACCATGGAGCTCGGCGGCAAGACGCCTGTCATGGTGTTCGACGATTTCGATGTCGATCAGGCAGTGAACTACGCTGCCTTCGGTGCCTTCATCGGTGCCGGCCAGACTTGCGTCTGCGCTTCCAGGCATATCGTGCAGGCCTCGATCTACGACGAGTTCGTAGCGAAGCTACAGGCCAAGACGAAGTCTATCCGTATCGGCGATCCGTTCGATCCCAACACGCAGCTCGGCCCGGTGATCTCGGCGCGCCAGCGTGACCGCGTGCTTTCCTATGCGCGTTTCGGTCACGAAGACGGTGCCCGGCTGGTTGCTGGTGGCGTTGCGGCAAAGGTTGCCGGTCACGAAAACGGGTTCTTCGTGGAGCCGACGGTGTTCGCCGATGTTCGGTCGGACATGCGCATCTTCCAGGAAGAGGTGTTCGGCCCGTTCACCTCTGTCACGCCGTTCAAGGACGAGGCCGATGCGTTGCGTCTGGCCAATGATTCCCCGTTCGGACTTGCAGCGGCGATCCGCACCCGTGACGTCGCGCGCGCACATCGCGTGGCCGGCCGCGTCAAGGCGGGTATCGTCTGGATCAACGATCATCATCGCCTCGATCCTGCATCGCCCTGGGGCGGCGTGGACGACAGTGGCATCGGCCGTGAATGCGGCACCGAAAGCTTCGATGATCACTTCAACACCAAGAGCGTGATGGTGGCGACGGGCGATGGCCCGTTCGACTGGTATCGCGACACGGCGGGGCAGAAGCGACTGAACTAGAGCAAAGCGATCGCCAACAGATCCCCCACAGAGGGACGGCGCTAATCGATATGGAAACAAACAGGGAGAGACGACGATGCCGACATCAGTAAATGCGGGCGGCCGGTTGGACCGGCTGCCGATCGGACCGTTCCACTACCGCATCATGACGTTGATCGGGATTGGAATGTTCTTCGATGGCTTTGACATCTATATCGCAGGAACAGTGCTCGGCGTAACGCTCAAGAGCGGCTTCTCGACGCTCGCGGAGAATGCGCTGTTCATTTCGGCGACGTTCTTCGGAATGATGCTCGGCTCGTTCGGCACCGGCTTTCTCGGCGATCGCTACGGCCGTCGCTTCTCCTATCAGTTCAATCTGTTGCTGTTCGGCGTGGCATCGCTTGCGGCGGCATTCGCACCAAACATGACCATCCTGATCCTGTGCCGCTTCGTGATGGGTCTCGGCCTCGGTGCCGAAAACGTGGTCGGCTACTCGACGATGACCGAGTTCGTTCCCGCGCGTTCGCGCGGCAAGTATCTGGGGCTGATGGCCGTCTGCGTCGTCAGTGGCTTGCCAGTGGCACTACTGGTGGCCTCGTTCGTGGTGCCGATGTTCGGATGGCGCGCCATGTTCGTGCTCGGCGGCATCGGTGCGCTGGTGGTCTGGTACATGCGCAAGAACCTGCCGGAGTCGCCGCGCTGGCTCGAGGCCGTCGGCCGCCGCGAGGAGGCAGAGGCGCTCATGCAGAAGATCGAGAGTGAGGCCGCCCAAGGCAAGCCGCTGCCGCCGGTGACCACGGTCCCGACCGTGCAGGCGTCCGGCCAGCTGTCGTCGCTATTCGCGCCCCCACTGCTGTCGCGTATGATCGTCGGTTCGATCTGCCTGATCACCATCAACACATTGCTGTATGGCTTCGTGACCTGGCTGCCGGTGTTCTTCATCAAACAGGGATTGAGTGTCGCCACGTCGTTCAGTTACTCGCTGCTGATGGCGCTGGGTGCTCCGGTCGGCTCGGCCATCGGCGCGCTGACGGCCGACCGTTGGGGCCGCAAGCCGACCATTATCGGTTCGTCGCTGATCGCGGTGGTGTTGGGCATCATCTATCCGATGATTTCCGATCCGCTTCTGCTGCCAGCGGTCGGTTTCGCGCTCACGATCCCGATCTATGTGCTGGTTGCGTTGCTGTTCGGCATCTATATCCCCGAACTGTTCCCCACCGAAGTGCGCTTGCGGGCGTCGGGGATCGTCAACACGCTGGGGCGCGGCGCAACCATCGTGACGCCGTTCTTGGTGGTGACCCTGTTCGAGGCGCGCGGCGTTGCGGGCGTAATGGCGCTGATGATCGGATTGCTGGTGCTGCAGATCATCACGGTGTGGGCGTTCGGCATTGAGCCACGGAACCGCAGCCTTGAAGAAATGAAGACCGACGAATCCTCAGCGCCCGTGCTGAAGGAAGCGTCTTAGTCGTTCGTTCAGTCCAATGGGCCGCAGGAAACTGCGGCCCATTGCTGCTAATTCGCTCCCACCTGTCCGGCTTCCCAGCCGATCATGGCCTGTTTACGGGTGATGCCCCAATGATAACCCGTCAGCGCGCCGGATTTACCGAGCGCGCGATGGCACGGCACCACGAAGGAAATCGGGTTCTTGCCCACGGCCGCGCCGACGGCGCGTGAGGCCTTCGGGTTGTCGATCTTGCAGGCGATATCCGAATAGCTGACCGCACGACCCATCGGGATCTTCAGCAGCGTTTCCCAGACGCGGACTTCGAAATCCGTCCCGATCAACACCACCCGCAGCGGCTGGTCCGGGCGCCACAGCTTGCTGTCGAAGATGCGCTGCGCCAGTCCGGCCGTGCCGGGAGTGTCCTCAATCAATGTGGCCGCCGGCCAGCGCCGGCTCATGTCGGCGAAAGCGCGCTGTTCGTCGCCCGGATCGGAGAAAGCGAGACCCGCAAGGCCGCGGTCGCTGGCGATCACGATCGCGGTGCCGAACGGTGAGGGATGGAAGCCGTAGCGCAACTCCATGCCGGCGCCGCCGGTTTTCCATTCTCCGGGTGACATCGCTTCATGGGTTACGAAGAGATCGTGCAGCCGGCCCGGGCCGGAAAGGCCTGAGTCGAGCGCGGCGTCGAGGACGCTGGCGGAATCGCGCAGCAGGTGCTTGGCGTGGTCGAGCGTCAGCGCCTGCATGAACGCTTTCGGTGTCAGTCCCGCCCAGCGGCGGAACAGGTGATGCAACTCGTCCGGCGTCACGCTCGCGGCATCCGCCACGGCCTCGATGTTCGGCTGGTCCCGCCACTGCGAGTGCATGAAGCCGATGGCACGGCGTACGGAATCGTAATCGCGCAGGGCCGCGTCGCGCTGGCCCGGCTTGATCGGGCGATGCTCAGTCATCGCTAGGTCTCTGGCAAGATTCATCATGATATCGATGTAGGCCTGCCCCGACGCGCAAACCACCCGTTTCCCGATGGATCATCAGTTCACCGGATTATAGGTCGGGCCGCGTTTGGCGGCCTGGAGCGCTTCCATCAAGGCTTTGATGAAGCTCGCCTTTTCCTCCGCGCCGAGGAACCGTGCGATCGACACCCGACGGCCGCGCGACACCAGAAAAAGCTGCTCGATGCCGAATTCGGCGTGGCACACCTGATCGATCTGCACCCAGAGTGGATTGAATGCCCATTCCACGACGTCGCCTGATGGGCTGACCCGGCGCACACGGATTTCCGACGGCGTGACCGTGATCTCTTCGGTGGCCCTGGCGCGTCTGTCGTAGACCTTGAAGGCGATATAAATCGCCAGCAGGTCGAGGCCGAAAAAGCCGAGCACCGGCCAGGCGCCCATCAGCAGGAAGGCCATCCCCGCGCCGAACGAGACCATGCTGATGAAACCCATGAGCACGAGGAAGCCCTTGCGACCCAGCGCGTGATGCGGACGCAGCAGCGCGCTGAACAGCATCGGTTCCTGCGAGACGTCAAAGTCGTTGCCTGATGTCATGGTCCCTCAGTATATCCCTTTGATGCCGAAAATCACCCGCAAGCTCGCCGCCAGCGCAAAGTCCAGTCCTGCAAAGAAGGTTGTAGCGAAAGCGGTAAAGGCGCCTGCGAAGAAGGTCGCCAAGCCGAAGCCCATCAAGCTGAAACCCATCAAGTTGAAGCCTTGGACCAAAGCCCAGGTCCATGAAGCCTTCTCGCGCTTCCGCAAGGCCAATCCCGAGCCCAAGGGCGAGCTCGAACATCTCAATCCCTACACATTGCTGGTTGCAGTGGTGTTGTCCGCGCAGGCGACTGACGCCGGCGTCAACAAGGCAACGCGCGCGCTGTTTCCCATCGCCGATACGCCGCAAAAGATGATCGATCTCGGCGAAGAGGCGGTGCGGGACTATATCAAGACCATCGGCCTCTATCGCACCAAGGCGAAGAACGTTATCGCGCTCTCGGAAAAGCTGATCCGCGAATTCGGCGGCGTCGTGCCGCGCACCCGCACCGAAATCGAGTCGTTACCGGGGGCGGGGCGCAAGACCGCCAATGTCGTGCTCAACATGGCGTTTGGCGAGCACACGATGGCTGTGGACACCCATGTCTTCCGCGTCGGCAATCGCACCAACATGGCGCCGGGCAAGAACGTGCTTGACGTGGAGCTGGAGCTGGAGCGCGTGATCCCCGACGAGTTCATGCTGCATGCTCATCATTGGCTGATCCTGCACGGCCGCTATACGTGTCTCGCGCGCAAGCCGCGCTGCGAGGTGTGTCTGATCAACGATCTATGCCAGTGGCCGGAGAAGACCGTGGTCTAGGCGACGGGCATCTTCGTCACGCGACCTGGCCCGATCAGCTCCGGTCGTGGTCCGCTCAACCGCTTGTGCATATGGACCATGAAGGTCATGCCGAACAGCGGCGTGGCCAGGTTGACGATCGGGATCGAGACGAAGGCTGCGATGAATAGCCCGGCGGTGAACACCGTCGCCGCATGCTGCTTGCGCATCGCCTTGGCGTCCGCTGGCGAGCGGAACCGCATGGCAGCCAGCTCGAAATATTCGCGGCCGAGCAGCCAGGCTGTGGCGATGAAGAAGACAACGAAACCAATACCGGCGAAGAATACGAAGGGCAGCGCGATCAGATAGACCGCGATGGTCAGCAGCGCGGTCTTGCCGCCTTCGGTGATAGCGAGCCCGAACGGCAATGCGACGCCGACCCGCTCCGCGGGATAGTGCTCGCGCTCGACGATATCGGCAACATCATCGACGAACACGCTGGCGACCAGTGACGTGATCGCCGGCATCAGAAAGATTGCGCCGACGACGACGCCGAGACCGGCGGCAATCGACAAGATCCAGGACAGCACATTGATCATCATGTGGTAGTCCGACCCGATCGTGCTTTCGGCCCAGACGCCGCCCGAAGTGGCAGCCCAGTTCAACAACCGCTGCATGCCGATTGCCAGGACAGTGATTAAAACCAGGGCAAGTCCGATCGACTTCCACAGGATGCTGCGCATCGGTGGTGAAAGAATTTGCGATAGCGCCTTGGCGGCAGCGACAAGCATCCGATTTTCTCCTTGCAATCACGAAGACGTAACCCTTGCGAAGTTGTCAGACAAGTGCAGCGCAGCATCGACTTCTTCACTGGACGGATAAATAGAAAGAGGTAGTCTCAAGAAAAACAATCATCAGGGAGGACGACGTCTTGATCACCAAGGGTACCCGTGCGCTTGTTTTCGCCACTGCCGCTTCCGGCTTGTTTCTGACCGCAGCGCCCGCCTTCGCGCAGCAAAGCATCACCGTCTGGTTCAGCAAGGGGTTTTATAAGTCTGAAGATGAATCGCTGCTGGCGGCGATCAAGAAGTTCGAAGACAAAACCAAGATCAAGGTCGAACTCTCGCAATATGCCATTCAGGACATGATCCCGAAGACCGTGGCCGCATTGGATTCCGGCACGCCGCCAGATGTCGCTTATGCCGACACCTACGATGTGCAGGCATCCGGCAAATGGGCCTTCGAAGGCAAGCTGGAAGATATCACCGACATCCTAAAGCCGATGATGGATAAATTTGCGCCGAACACGGTCGAGACGGCCTATCTGATGAACGGTCAGACCAAGAAGAAGGCGTATTACGGCTTTCCGCTGAAGCAGCAGTCGATGCATGTGGAGATCTGGAGCGATCTGCTCGAGCAGGCCGGCTACAAGATCAGTGATATTCCCAAGGACTGGAAGGGTTATTGGTCGTTCTGGTGCGACAAGGTCCAGCCGGCCTATCGCAAGGCGTCAGGCAGCCGTGCCTATGGTGTCGGCCAGCCGATGGGCGTGGAGTCCACGGACTCGCTGCAGTCATTCTACACCTTCATGGATGCCTATAACGTCAAGCTGGTGGACGACGATGGCAAGCTTCTGGTGGACGACCCCAAGGTCAAGGAAGGCCTGATCGGCGCACTCAGGGACTATACCGACACCTATATCAAGGGCTGTACGCCGCCATCCTCGACAACGTGGAAGGACCCCGACAACAATGTCGCCTTCCACAACAAGAGCATCATCATGACCCACAACTTCACGATTTCGATCGCGGCGAAGTGGTTTGAGGATTCGCAGAACCAGACGCTGACGCCGGAGCAACGCGCGGCCGGCAAGAAGGCCTATGAGGAAACCATCGTCACTGCATCGTTCCCGCTGAAGCCGGACGGCACGCCGATCAAGTATCGCTCCGACGTGAAGACGGGGATGATCTTCTCGCAGTCGAAGAACAAGGCGGGCGCCAAGGAGTTCGTCAAGTTCCTGATGGAAGAAGAAAACCTGGGCCCCTATGTCGAGGGCGCGCTCGGTCGCTGGTTCCCGGTGACCAAGGCTGGACAGGCAAGCCCGTTCTGGCAGGCCGACAAGCATCGCAAGGCGGTCTACACCCAGTTCACGGGAGGCACCTCGTCGTTCGATTTCGTAAAGAACTACAAGTTCACGATCCTCAATAACGAGAACGTCTGGGCCAAGGCGATGAACCGCGTGGTCAGCGAGAAGGTACCGGTCGAGAAGGCCGTCGATGAGTTGATCGCCCGCATCAAGGAAATCGCGGGTTAGTCCGAGACAAAGCCGGCCGCCCTCGCGGCCGGCTTTTGCAATGGTGTACAGCATGGCCACGATCACCTATCCCGCTCCCGCCGATACGCTGCCACGCCGGCCATGGTCGGCCCGCCTGACGACGCCGCAGGTCTGGGGCGTCGTGATGATCGCGCCCTATCTGCTCGTGTTCGCCGCCTTCGTGGTCTATCCGATCGGTTATGGCTTGTGGCTGGCGCGGCACCCGGCGAGTTACGTCGCGCTCTATAACGATCCGGTATTCGCGCGCGCCGTCGTCAACACGCTGATCTTCCTGATTATCGGCATCAATGTGAAGATGCTGATCGCTCTGTTTCTGTCCGGCTTCTTCGTGCAGTCACGGACATGGATACGCTGGCTGTCGGTACTGTTCATCCTGCCTTGGGCGGTGCCGTCGATCCCGACCATCCTGTCGGTGCGCTTCATGTTCAATCCCGAATGGGGCGTGATCAATAATCTGATCTTCAAGTTTACTGGCGAGGATGGGCCCAACTGGCTGAACGATCCCGCTATCGGCCTGACGCTGGCGATCATGGTCCACATCTGGAAGTCGCTGCCGTTCTGGACGCTGATCCTGATGACAGGACGTCTGGCAATCTCGACGGACATGTTCGAGGCCGCCGATGTGGACGGCGCCAGCTGGTGGCAGAAATTCCGCTTCATCACCTGGCCATCGATGCAGACGCTGTATCTCACCTGCACGCTGCTTTCGATGATCTGGACGCTCGGCGACTTCAACAGCGTCTATCTGTTGACGGGAGGCGGGCCAGCGGATCTCACTCATGTTCTGTCTACATTGGGGATTCGCTATCTCCGCCTCGATCAGCTCGACATGTCGATGGCATCCATCGTTTGCGCGATGCCGCTTGTGCTGCCGCTGGTCTATTTCATGATGAAACGGCTCTCTCGATGAAGAGGTTCACCCGATGAGAGTGCCAACGCTACGAGAGGTCGGCACCGAAGCGCGACTGTTGTTGATTGGCATTCCCGTGCTGATCTGGACGCTGATTCCCATCTATCACATGTTCCTGTTCGCGATCTCGCCGAAGCAGGATGCATTCGCGGGCAAGTTGTGGCCCGACCATCCGACGCTGAACAATTTCAGAATCGTGTTCAATCAGCAGCACTATTTCCTGCGCGATTTCTGGGCGCAGTTCCTGAACTCGGTCGTCATCGCGGTGGCGGTCGGTGCGCTGACGCTGGTGATTGCGACATCGGCGGCCTTTGCGATCAGTCGCCTGCGCGTCCGCGGCGGCCGAACGGTGATGAACATGGCGCTGTTCACCTATTTCATTCCCGCCGCATTCCTCGCTGTGCCAATGTATCGCACCATGGGCAATTACGGCCTGCTCAACAATCACTGGTCGTTGATCCTGGCGATGGTGACCATTGCTTCGCCCTATGCGATCTGGGTGCTCAAGCAGGCGTCCGACAAGCTGCCGTTCGAGCTCGACGAAGCCGCCATCATGGATGGCGCGACGCCGCTGCAACTGTTTCGGATGGTCTATGTGCCGCTGATGTTGCCATCGCTGGTCGCGATCGGGACCTATGCGCTGCTGCTCGCCTGGAACGAATATCTCTACGCCTTTCTGCTGCTGTCCAAGGATACCGAGATCACGCTACCCGTCGCGCTCGGCAACTTCCTGGCCGCTGATGACTCACCCTGGGAATTGCTGATGACCACGGGCTTTATTTACGCGCTACCACCAGCCGCAGTGTATTACGCCTTCCGGCGCTACATGGTCGGCGGACTCACAGCGGGCGCGGTCAAGTCGTGAAGTGGCGGATCAGGCGATTAGCCTGATCCGAGGCCTGCTCACGTCTTCGTCAGCCACTTCCGCTTCCGTGTCAGTCGTCTCAGGAATGAGCGGCGGCGTGCCGAAGACGTCCGGAAATGGATCGAAAGTGCCCGCCACCTCCCGGAGCGGCTTTTGTTTGTCGGCCCAATGCAACGCCGTGTAGTCGAATCCGAGTTCAATGGTCGGCTTCACCACTTCGAAATAGGGCGAGATATCGAAATCCCTGGGCATATACAGCGATGAATCGCGGATGTGCAGAATCTCGCGACGGGCCTGGCGGCTACCGGCGCGGGTGATTTTCGGCAGAATCGGATAGCGCACGGCATCGAAAGCCTGCGCGATCAATGCCGAGCAGATGATCTTGGTGGGATCGCCGGAGCCGAAAGCGATCATGCGCCGCCGCCAGCGCTGCGGTATTGGCAGCGGGATCAGGAAGCGCATCAGGTCGAGAATGTTCTTGGTGTCGTAACCAAAGCCAATCCGGTTGATGGCGTAGCGACACACAGTGGTGCGGTCCTCGTAAGACAGACCGACCGGGCGGCACAGGCGGGTGTGGAACGGATAATATTTCGACAGCGGTGCCGAGGTGACACCTTCGCCGATATTGGCCTCGATCAGCACATGCGGCTCGCCGTTCGGCTCTGCAGCACCATCGATTGGGCCGACATAGAGCGCGGCATGCGACCAGGTCGATTGCGTGAGATATTTGATGATGCCGGAGACGCGGTTGTTGCCTTCGACCAGCAGCACGTCACCTTCCTCGATGATACCGCGCAGGCGTTCGGGGTCGCTCGGCGTGAAAGGCTCGTAGCCGGGCAGCTCCTTCTGCAGATATTTCGCGATCAGTTTCCCGACCGTATCGAGCATGAGGCCCATGATCGTGACTCCCCCAGCGCGGTTCATGTCGACCGCTTTCCCTGGCTCCATCATGGTCGAGAGCCATTGCAATTTGGTTCATGCCCGCGCGGCGCTGGTGACAATTCATTCACCACGACGGTTGCCGCACACCCTCGAATACGGCAAGGTTCGCGAGACGTTCTCATGCATCATAAAATTTCGGAAACCATGTCATGACGATTTCACGCCGAGATTTCCTGTCGGCGTCCGCAGCATTGACACTTGTGCCGCTGTTCGGCGCAAGGACATTGGCCGCGTCGCTGCCGCGGGATGCTGACATTGTCGTGATTGGCGCGGGCGCTGCGGGCATCGCTGCGGCGCGTCGTATCCAGGCGGCCAATCGCAAGGTGATCGTGGTCGAGGCCTCCAGCCGGATTGGCGGACGGTGCATGACAGACGCGACAAGTTTCGACGCCCCGTTCGATCGCGGCGCGCGCTGGCTGCACACGCCGGAAACCAACGCAGTGGTGAAGCTTGCCCGGCCGGTGGGAATTGATGTCGCGCCATCGCCGCCGAGCCAGAAGCTGCGTATCGGCCGTCGCAATGCCCGCGCCGGCGAGACCGAGGAATTGCTCGCTGCGGTCGTGCGGGCCAATCGCGCCATCGACGAAGCAGCGCGCCGTGCCGACATCTCCTGCGCCGCGGCGCTGCCGAAGGACCTCGGGGACTGGGCGGGCACGATCGATTTTGTGCTCGGGGCCTATGCGACCGGCAAGGACCTCAAGGATCTCTCGACGCTGGATCTTTCGCGCGCGCAGGATCGCGCCATCGATGTCGCTACGCGCCAGGGACTCGGCGCGTTGATGGGCAAACTCGGCGAGGCCGTCCCGGTGGCGCTGTCGACCCCTGCGACGCGCGTGACCTGGAGCGGACGCGACATCGGCGTTGAGACGGCGTCAGGGCGCATTGCGGCGCGGGCGGTGATCATCACCGCATCAAGCAATGTGTTGTCGTCGGGGACAATCAAGTTCACGCCGGAACTGCCAAAGCGGCAGCTCGACGCGGCGGCAAAACTCAGCCTCGGCAGCTATGACCGTATCGCGCTACAGTTTACTGGCAATCCGCTCGGGCTGGGTCGCGATGAGCTGATGGTCGAGCAAAGCACGAGCACACGTACCGGTGCACTGTTTGCGAACATTGGCGGGTCATCGCTGTGTACCGTCGATGTCGCGGGCGCATTCGGCCGCGACCTTGCAACTCAGGGCGAGGCCGTGATGGTGGCTTTCGCCGTTGAATGGCTGACGAAGCTGTTCGGCTCCGATATCAAACCGGCGATCAAGCGTTCTGCAACGACGCGCTGGGATACGATGCCATTCGTGCTCGGAGCCATGTCGGGGGCCGCACCGGGTGGCCAGGCCTCGCGCCGCGTATTGGCTGAGCCTATGGGCAATCTGTTCCTTGCCGGCGAAGCCACGCACGAAACATTGTGGGGCACGGTCGATGGCGCATGGGAAAGCGGCGAGCGCGCAGCAGAGGCGGCGCTCAAGAAGATCGGCGCAATGAAAGAGCCGGAACCAGACAAGCCGGTGCGGACGAAGCAGCGGCGGCAGCGATCGAGCGGAGCGGGGTTGGAGTAGCCGCGACGTGAGGCTGCTATTGGCGCTACACCGGTAGCGCCAGCTGCATCAGATCTTTGGCCACGATGATCTTGCCGAAAAAATTCTTTCGCACGCCCGAGATCCAGTCCTCGTCGGTGATTTCGGGATCGTCGCCCGGCACGAAGTGGCTGAGCACCAGCACCTTCACGCCAGCCGCGGCGGCGATGCGGCCGACATCCTCGGTAGTGGTGTGGCTTTCCATCAAATGTTTTTTCAGCGTCGCGCCGTTCTTCGTCTTGATCACCAGCCGGTCAACAGCGGGCACGTAAAGTGCCTCATGCACCAGCACGTCCGCTCCCTTGGCGAACTCTGCGAGCCTCGGGTTGTAAGCGGTGTCGCTGGAGAACACGATGACGCCGTCGGGCGTCTCGAATTTGTAGGCGAAGCTGTCGACGATCGGCGGATGCGGAGTGCGAAACGCTGTCACCTTGACGTCGGCGGTCTGCAGCACCACGCCATCCTCGGTGATATCTTTGGCAACGAGCAACGGCCGCGGATCGGGGCGACCTTCATCTTCGATACGGGTATCAACGTCGAATTTGTTCAACTCCCAGTAAGTCCGGGTCATTGCCTCGATGCCCTTGGGACCAAACGAGTGGATCGGCGTCGAGAGGCCTGCGGCCCAAGCATTGTAGAACAAGTTGCCGTATTCCAGATTGTGATCGGAATGGTGGTGGCTGATGAAGATATACTTCACCGAGGGAAGCGGCACGCCGGCATTGACCAGTTGCCGGCTGACGCCCATGCCGCAATCGATCACGAGTGGCGTGTCGTTGACCACAACGAGATTGGCGGGATTGGATGCACCGACGCCGACGCGTGGGCCGCCCTTGGTGCCGAGAAATATGATCCTGGTGCGCGGTTTTGCCGGCGTCTGCGCCAGCGCGGGGCGTGCCGCGAAGACCATGGCGCCGGCAGCGGCAAACTTCAGCATGTCGCGGCGATCGATCATGGTCTTCTCCCGTTGTTCTTGAATTGGAGAGACCCTAGCGCCGCGCCGGCTGGCGCCGCAAGTCACGCAAGCGTCAGTGAAATATCCCGTCGAACAGCGGCAGGCTGATCAGCGCCGAGACGGCTATTAGGGCGTAGCAGATCTTGCGGAACAGCTCGTCGCTGGCCTTGCCGAACAGTTTCGAGCCAATCCACAGGCCGAGGCCGAACAGGGGGCCGGTGACTACCGCGAGCCCAAGGATGGCCGTGCTCCACAATCCGCCGATCGTATAGCTGATGATGATCAAGACGTCTGCGACCGCGAAATACAGGATGATATTTGCGCGGGTGACGGCAGCGACTGCGGCGTCTCGCAGCCAATACATCACTATCGGCGGGCCGCCGAGTTGCGCCAAGCCACCGAAAAAGCCGGCGACGCCGCCGACACTGACCGTCACCGGAACGGTTGGCTTACCGGGATAGCGCCAGCCGGAGATCAGTAGCGTCAGCATCGTGACGATCAGTGCGACGATGCCCCAACGAACAGTCAGCGGATCGGCCCAGGCCAAGGCCATCGTGCCGAGCGGCACGCCAATAAGTGCGCCCAGCGAAATGATGCTGACGTCGCGCCTGTCGGCTCGTCTTGCGGCGTTCGGGATCAGCGTCAGCGTGGTCGAGAAGTCGATCAGCAGCAGCAAGGGCGACGCGACCTGCGCGCCCGCCACGCTTGAGGCGAGCGGCATGAAGATCAGCGCCGAACCGAAGCCCGAAAACCCGCGGGCCAGTCCGGCGATGAAGGCGGTGACGGTGATAAAAACGAGCGACGTGGTCGAATACTGGACCAGGCCGAGTGATTCCATCATGCGCGTAACGTGCCGCCCGTCTTCTTCGTTACTTCCGCCACGATCTTCGCTGCCACCGCATCGATTTCCTGATCAGTCAGCGTCTTCTCGCGCGGCTGGATCGTGACCGCAATTGCCACCGACTTCTTGTCGTCGTCGATGCCCTTGCCTTCGTAGACGTCGAACACGGTCACATCGGTGACCAGCTTCTTGTCTACGCCGGCTGCCGCACGGACGATGTCGCCGGACCTGACCTTGCGATCGACGATGAAGGCGAAGTCGCGTGATACAGGCTGGAACGCCGAGAGCTCCAAAGTCGGTTTGGCGCGGGTCGCCTTCTGCTTGGCGTCGGGAATGCGATCGAGGATCACTTCGAACGCCATCAACGGGCCGTCGGCACCGAGTGCTTCGAGCGTGCGCGGGTGCAGCTCGCCGAAATAACCGAGGACGTTCTGCGGTCCGATCTGGATCGTACCCGAACGGCCGGGATGCAGCCAGTTCGCGCCACCGGCGACGATCTGCAGCGCCTGCATCGGTGCACCTGCGGCTGCGAGAACTGCAAAGGCATCGGCCTTGGCGTCGAGTGCGTTCGCAGCGCTGGCGCCTGACCAATGACGGCCGTTGCCAGCCGACGAGGCGAGGCCACGCCGCACGCCGGATGCAGCCATGAACTGATCCTGCGGGCGATCGCCGCGGAAGATCTGGCCGACTTCGAACAGCGCTAGGTCGGACGAACCGCGATGCGCATTGGCCTGAGCGGCTGCGATCAGTCCGGGCAAGAGGCTCGGCCGCATGTCGGAGAGGTCGGAGGCGATCGGGTTGGCCAGCGCCAGTTCCGGCGCGCCGCCGCCGAACACCTCGGCATGCGGCTTCGAGATGAACGACCATGTCACGGCCTCGACGAGGCCGCGCGCGGCCAGTCCACGCTTGGCGCGGCGGGTGCGCTGCTGGATCTGCGTCAGTACCGGCTTGCGCGGGGCATCGCCGCGCGGGAACGGCGTCATCGGCACCTTGTCGACGCCGAAGATGCGCATGACCTCTTCGACGATGTCAGCCTTGCCGGTCACGTCGCTACGCCATGACGGCACTGCAACCTTCACCACGGGGCCGCTGCCGGCCACCATGAAGCCGAGATGCGTCAGGATGCGTCGCATCTCCGGGAATGGCACGTCGATGGCGGCGAGGCGCTTCACCTCGGCAATCGGGAAGTCGATGATACGGTCGTCGCCGTAGGGCTTGCCAACGACGATGCTCTCCGACGGAGTGCCGCCGCACAGTTCCATCACCAGCTTGGTTGCCAGTTCGAGACCGGGCACCATGAAGACCGGATCGACGCCGCGCTCGAACCGATAACGCGCGTCGGAATTGATCCCGAGCCTGCGGCCGGTCTGGGCGATATTGATCTCGTTCCACAGCGCGGATTCGATCAGTACATCGGTGGTGTCTTCCGAACAGCCGGAGGCTTCGCCGCCCATGATGCCGGCGAGCGATTCCACGCCGTTGTCATCGGCGATAACGCAGGCCTTGCTGTCTAGTGTGTAGGTCTTGCCGTCGAGCGCGAGCAGCGTCTCGCCGTCACGTGCGCGGCGGACAACGATGTCACCCTTTACCTTCGACGCATCGAACACATGCAGCGGACGGGCGCGGTCGAAGGTCAGGAAGTTGGTGATGTCGACCAGTGCATTGATCGGGCGCAGGCCGATGGAGGTCAGCTTCTTCTGCAGCCACTCCGGCGATGGGCCGTTCTTGACGCCGCGCACGAGACGCAGTGCGAAGCCGGGGCACAGCTTGGCGTCTTCGACGGTGACTTTCACCGGGCAGGGGAATTCGCCCTTGATCGGCTTGATGCCGGGATTCTTGAACACGCCCATGTCGGCCGCGGCGAGATCGCGCGCAATGCCCGACACGCCGGTGCAGTCCTGACGATTGGGCGTCAGGTTGATTTCTATGACGGGATCGCCGAGTTTGGCCCAGTCGGGATAGATTGCGCCGACGGGCGCATCGGCGGGCAGTTCGATGATGCCGTCGATCGCGTCGGGGAGTCCGAGTTCGCCGGCCGAGCACAACATGCCCTGGCTTTCGACGCCGCGGATATTGCCGAGGCCGATGGTGAAATCCTTACCCGGGATAAAAGTACCAGGCCTGGCGAGGACGGTCTTCAGTCCCGCGCGCGCATTCGGCGCCCCGCAGACGATCTGCAGCAGCTTGTCATCGCCGGCATTCACGGTGCAGACGCGCAACCGATCTGCATTGGGATGTTGCACGGCTGTGACGATCTCGGCGATCGTGAACGGCTTCAGCAGCTTCGCCTTATCGTCGATATGTTCGACCTCGAGCCCGATCATGGTGAGCTTGTCGGTCAGCGTCTCGAGCGACTCGTCGGTCTCGAGATGATCCTTCAGCCAGGAGAGGGAGAATTTCACGTGCTCAGTCCTCCGGCCAGCGTCGGTACTTCAAGCGGCTTGAAGCCGTAGTGATTGAGCCAACGCACGTCGCCTTCGAACAGCTGACGCAGGTCGGCCATGCCGTATTTCAGCATCGCGATACGATCGATGCCCATGCCCCAGGCGAAGCCCTGATACACATCGGGATCGATGCCGCAGGCGCGTAGCACATTCGGATGCACCATGCCGCAGCCGAGAATCTCGAGCCAGTCTTCGCCTTCGCCGAAGCGGATCTCGTTCTTGTCGCGGCGGCACTGGATATCGACTTCCAGCGACGGCTCCGTGAACGGGAAGAACGACGGACGGAAGCGCATATTGACGTTATCGACTTCGAAGAAAGCCTTGCAGAATTCGTGCAGGATCCATTTGAGGTGCCCGAGATGCGAACCCTTGTCGATGACGAGACCTTCGACCTGATGGAACATCGGCGTGTGAGTCTGGTCAGAGTCGCTGCGATAGGTGCGGCCCGGACAGATCACGCGGATCGGCGGCTGCTGGCTCAGCATGGTGCGCACCTGAACCGGTGATGTATGCGTGCGCAGCAGCAGGCGCGAGCCGTCTTCCTTCGGATTGAAGTAGAAGGTGTCGTGCATCTCGCGGGCGGGATGGCCCTCGGGGAAATTCAGCTTGGTGAAATTGTAGTCGTCCGTCTCGATATCCGGACCTTCGGCGACGGCGAAGCCCATATCGGCGAAGATCGTCGTCAATTCGTCCCAGGTCTGGCTGAGCGGATGAATGCGGCCGAGTTCAGCGGGGCCATCGCGCAGCGGCAGCGTCACGTCGATGGTCTCGGAAGCGAGACGTGCATCGAGGGCTGCGGATTTCAACACATCGCGGCGCGCGGTCAGCGCTTGCGTGACGGTGTCCTTGGCCAGGTTGATGGCCGCGCCCTCGGTCTTGCGTTCTTCTGGCGTCATCTTGCCGAGAGTCGACAACAGCGCGGAGATCGAACCCTTCTTGCCGAGCGCGCCGACGCGCACGGCTTCCAGGGCGGCTTCGTCGGAGGCATTGGCAATATCGGCCAGAATAGTCTGTTGGAGCGTCGTCAGATCGGACATCAGCAACCTCGATGAGAGAGGCGGGCGCCTCTTGCTGTCTGCGCGTCCGACGGAAGGCCGGGCACCAGCTTCTACAGCACGGGTATCACAGGGATTAAGACGTCAATGGCCGGGACAGGAGCGCGTGAACGCTTCTGCCCGGCCATGACAATGTCGATGAATACGCGGAGTGGAGAGCTCAGGCCGCCAGTGCGGCCTTTGCTGGCTTAGGCTGCGAGTGCAGCTTTGGCCTTCTCAGCAATCGCGTTGAACGCCGCCGGCTCGTTGATCGCGAGATCCGAGAGCACCTTGCGGTCGACCGTCACGCCGGACTTGGCGAGACCGTTGATAAACACGCTGTAGGTCATGCCGAGCGGACGGACGGCAGCGTTGAGACGCTGGATCCAGAGCGCGCGGAACGTACGCTTCTTGCGCTTGCGATCGCGGAACGCATATTGGCCGGCCTTGTCGACGGCGGCCTTTGCGGCGCGAATGGTGTTCTTGCGGCGGCCGCGGAAACCCTTGGCGGCCTTGTAGACTTTCTTATGCTTGGCGTGAGCCGTCACACCGCGTTTTACGCGAGCCATGACTGATCTCCTTCATCTGAAATAACAAAAGGGGTGATATCCGCCGCAATGAAGCGGCGTAAGGGCGATCAGGCGTTTGGCAGAAAGTACTGCTTGATGTTGTCGCCGTCGGTCTTGAACAGCACGCGGGTGCCGCGGAGCTGACGAATCTGCTTCTTCGTCCGCTTGATCATACCGTGGCGCTTACCGGCATGGGCGGCCATGACCTTACCCGTTCCGGTGACTTTAAAGCGCTTTTTAGCGCCCGACTTGGTCTTCAGCTTGGGCATTTGGCTCTCCTATGGCCACGCAGAAAGCGCCCCGAAAGGCGTTGCGTCGGCTAAAATGCTCGTTAGAGCGTTGAAAATGCTCAACTAACCGCCGTTTGCGGGAAGTCAGCACAGTCGTCGACACGGCAGCCCTTAATCAGCCGGGCGACGAAGGTTGCGCTTATGGCAGAGGAATGCTCCGATGGCAACGATTAACGCGGCTCAACACTCTGTTTAGCGCATGGCTTCAGACTGGTCCGACGCGCCCCGGATGCCTATGTGATCCGGACCAGAGAAACAGAGGGACGACGACAATGGCCCGGAATGCACGTGCCGCCGCAAGGGCGGTTGCCATCCAGCAAGATGCTGCTGCTCAGACCGCCACCCGCTGGATGTTCGCAGCCGCTGGCCTCGCCGCGGCTCTCGCGCTGGCCGGTGCACTCGCCCTCATTTCGGGCTGAGCCGTCCAGCTCCAAACGATCTCCGAATACGCCCAAAGAAAAAAGGCCCGCCAGAAATCTGACGGGCCGAAATTTCTGATTACCAACCTCGTTAAGGTCAGTCGGCGCTGTGATCAGCGCGGTGCAAGCACCATCACCACTTGACGACCTTCGAAGCGCGCGTCCTGCTCCACCTTGGCGTATTCGGCGACGTCTGCTTTGACCTTGTCGAGCAGCTTGGTACCGATTTCCTGGTGCGCCATTTCGCGGCCACGATAGCGCAAGGTGATTTTCACCTTGTCGCCTTCTTCGAAGAAGCGCTGCATTGCGCGCATTTTCACGTCGTAGTCATGATCATCGATCATCGGGCGGAGCTTGATCTCCTTGATTTCGACGATCTTCTGCTTCTTGCGGGCCTCGGCGGCCTTCTTCTGCGCCGAATACTTGAACTTCCCGTAGTCCATGATCTTGCAGACGGGGGGGCTCACATTCGGCGAAATCTCGACCAGATCCATACCGGCTTCCATCGCCATCTTGATCGCAGCAATGGTTTCCACGGTGCCGTGGTTGAGGCCGGTCTGATCAATCAGCTGGATCTGCAGATTGCGAATTTCATCGTTGGTGCGCGGCCCGTCTTTGGTTGCGGCGGGCGGGGCTCTGTTGGGACGGCGAATGGGTAACTCTCCAATGTTGTTTAGGAAGGCCGCAGTGTGAAGGAATAAGGCGTTTGGAGCAAGCAAACTCACGCAACGCAGCGCCAATCACTCAAATACGAGGCAATTTCGTCACGCGAAAGGCCATAGGCGTCGTACACCGCTGACCTTGCTCAAATAGAGTTCCCCGGCCCGTTCTGCAAGCCGTGGTTGACAGGAGCGCAACGCGGCATCGAGGTGGACGTTCCCTGGGATGATATGGACGTTGAGGGATCGACGTTGACGATCCCGACCTGCTCAATCAAACAGCAATCGGCATTTCAGGGTCGAACAAGGATGGTTTGATGAGCACAACGGTATCGACCGACCCCGCTTTCATCACGGCAGGTACAGGCAGCAGCCGCCGCCAGATCGCGATGCGGGTCCGCGACGGCGCTGCTCCGGGCCTGTTCTGGATGAGTGGCTTCAAATCCGACATGCAGGGCGGCAAGGCGGTGGCGCTCGATGCCTGGGCCGCCGACCATGGCCGGGCCTGTGTACGTTTCGATTATTCCGGCCATGGCGAATCCGGCGGCGATTTCGTCGATGGCACCATCGGCCAATGGCTGGAGGATAGCCTCGCGGCGTTCGATGCAGCCTGCCAGGGTCCGCAGGTGGTGATCGGCTCATCGATGGGCGGCTGGATGGCACTGCTGCTGGCGCGCGCGCTGGCCCGACGCGGCAAAGTAGGGCGCGCGACGCTGAAGGGCCTGGTGCTGATCGCGCCGGCGCCGGATTTCACCGAAGAGCTGATGTGGAAAGGCTTCTCGCCGGAAATCCGCGCGGAGATCGAGACCACCGGTCAATGGCTGCGCCCGTCGGAATATGGCGAGCCCTATCCGATCACGCGGCGGTTGATCGAAGAGGGGCGCAATCACCTGCTGCTCGGCGGTACGATCGATGTCGGTTGCCCCGTGCGGATTTTGCAAGGCAGGCAGGACCCCGACGTGCCCTGGCAGCACGCTTTCCGGCTGACCGAACGGCTGCCGAGCGAAGATGTCGTGTTGACCATGATCCAGGACGGCGACCATCGGCTGTCACGCCCGCAGGACATTGCGCGACTATTGTCGGCTGTAGCGGAGTTTTGATTGCATCACCCGTGCCGTTGAATAGGCTCGCCTGAAAAGAGCGACAATCAGCGGGAGGAATTCGGATGGACGCTACGGCACTCTTGCGCGCATTTTGCGATGCCGTTGAACAGCGTGACGGCCAGAGCTTCGCCGCGCTGTTCACTGAAGACGGCGTCTATCACGACGTCTTCTACGGCGCATTCGAAGGCCGTGCCAAAATCGCCGACATGGTCGACGACTGGTTCTATCGGACCGCGGAAGATTTTCGTTGGGACATGCACACGCCCGTCAGCGACGGCACCACGCTCTATGCGCGCTACACGTTCAGTTATCGCTCGAAACTCCCGGAAGCCAATGGCGGCCGCGCGATGTTCGAGGGCGTTGCGATCATGACGCTGCGTGACGGCAAGATCGTGAGCTATCATGAAGTGGCCAATACGGCGCCGGCCTTCGTCGATTTGCATTTCGCGCCGGAGCGCATCGCCAAGATCGTCGCCAAGCAGGGTGAAGCGCTCAAAGCGCGACCGGAGATGGCGCGACATCTGACGAACTGAGGGCCAGTCGCCACTCGCTGCCGACGCTATCGTCCTGTTCGGCTTCGGTGAACTGCACAGCCAATGCAGCAAACGCATCCGCAGGCATCAGTCGCGACAGCGCCCATATCGCTGCCCCGCGCACCACAGGACTTTCATCGCCCAGCAGCTGCTGCGCATCGCTTACCAGCGATAGGTCGTTCGAATTGCCGATGGCGATCAACACATTGCGGATGAAGCGGTTGCGGCCAATGCGCTTCACGGGTGACTTCGTAAAGAACGCGCGGAAAGCCGCATCATCGAGCCTTGCAAGTTCGGCCAGCGACGGCGCGCGCAACTCGTCGCGTGCGGCGAGTTTGATCTCGCGGCCTTCCTGCGCGAATTTGTTCCACGGGCAGGCGGCGAGGCAATCGTCGCAGCCATAGATGCGGTTGCCCATTGGCTTGCGGAACTCGTGCGGGATCGGGCCTTTGCTCTCGATGGTGAGATAGGAAATGCAGCGCCGCGCATCGAGTTTGTAAGGCGCCGGAAAGGCCGATGTCGGGCAACTGTCGAGGCAGGCCTGGCACGAGCCGCAGTGATCGACCGTGCGCGCATCGCGCGGCAGTTCGAGCGTGGTGAAGATCGCGCCGAGAAACAGCCACGAGCCGAATTCGCGCGACACGAGATTGGTATGCTTGCCCTGCCAGCCCAATCCTGCGGCGCCGGCGAGCGGCTTTTCCATCACGGCAGCCGTATCGACAAACACTTTCACATCGCCGCCGGCTTGCGCGATCAGCCAGCGCGCCAGCAGCTTCAGGCGCTTCTTGATGAGGTCATGATAGTCGTCGCCGCGGGCATAGACCGAGATCGCAGCATGCGAGCGCTGCTTTAGAATCTCAAGCGGGTTCTCGTCAGGTCCGTAATTGACGCCGAGCATGATGACGGAGCGAACGTCCTGCCACATCACCTTGGGGTCGGCGCGGCGGTCGGGATTGTCGGCAAGCCACTCCATATCACCATGGGCGCCGGCGTTGAGAAATTCCTGCAGCCGCTCGCGAACGCCGGCGATGGCATCTGGATCGGTGATCCCGATTGAATCGAAGCCAAGCGCCTTCGCCTCGCGCGTCAGCGTATCCTTGAGATCGGCGGGAAGAGTGGCGATTGCATCGTCAGCAGATGGGCTCAGAAATCGAGATCCACATAGGTCCGCGATGCCGGCACGCCCGCCAGCCATTCGCTCAGCAGCGGTCGGAACGACGGACGGGATTTCACCCGCGCGTACCACGCCTTCGCTGCGTCGTCCTCGCTCCATGGCACATCGCCCAGATAGTCAATCGCCGACAGATGAGCTGCCGCGACCAGATCCGCATAAGTCAGTCGGTCACCGGCCAGAAAATTGCGTGTCCGCGCCAGCCAGCCGATATAGGCCAGATGATAGCGCACATTTGCGGTGGCTGCGCGAATCACATCCATCGCCGGGGCGCCGCCGCCGACCTCTTCGCTCATGAAGCGCTTGTAGATGCGTTCGGTGACCAGCGGACCCGACGCCTCCTCGAAGAATTTCTCGTTGAACCAGGCCATCAGCCGGCGCACCTCGATGCGTTCCGCCATCGCGACAGGCAGCAGGCGACGATCGCCCGTCTCCGGTCCATGGGTCTCGTCGATATATTCGGCGATGATCCCGGCGCCAGGAATGGGCGGGAAACCGTCGGTGAGCAGCACAGGCGTAGTTCCCGCAGGATTGAGCGCCAGAAATGCCTCGCGCCGATCCCACGGCCGCTCGTCCACCAGTGTGAGATCGAGTCCGTATTCGCCGAGTACGAGACGAATGAAGCGGGAATGCGGACAGAACGAGTGATGGTAAAGCGTGTACATGCCGGCCTTGATAGTTATGCGGTCGTTAAGAAAGCGTCTCGGTTGCGTCGGTGGTAAAAGTGTCACGCGGCGCGCGCCAAACTAGCGAAGCTTGGCTCTGAGGCAACCCGCGAATGTGATGGTATTTGCGATTGCAGCAATGAAGGGAATAGGCGAGAAGAACCCGGCTTTTTCAGGCCCACACTGACGAAGGACAGATAAGCAGATGATGTCTGATGCGATAAGGGCGGTGATTCTCGGCATTGTCGAGGGTGTCACCGAGTTCCTGCCGGTTTCCTCAACGGGGCATCTGCTGCTCGCGGAACGCTTCTTCGATCTGGGCGAGGACAATTTCTGGAAAAGCTTCGCCGTGCTGATCCAGCTCGGCGCCATTCTGGCGATCCTTGCACTTTACTTCGGCAAGTTGTGGCATATCGCGCTGAACCTGTTCAAAGGCGACGCTGCTGCGCGCCGTTTCGTGATCGGCGTGCTGATCGCGTTCCTGCCTGCCGCGATCATCGGCGCGGCTGCGGGCGGCTATGTCAAAAGCTATCTGTTCAATCCGTGGGTCGTGTGTTTCTCGCTGATCGTTGGCGGGGCGATCCTGCTCTGGGTCGATCAGCTCGATCTTGAGCCCGTGCATCACGATGCCACGACGTTCCCATTGCCGATGTATCTCAAGATCGGTCTGGCGCAGTGCGTGGCGATGATTCCAGGCGTGTCGCGCTCCGGCGCGACCATCGTCGGTGCCATGCTGCTCGGCGCCGAGAAGCGCGCAGCGGCGGAGTTCTCGTTCTTCCTGGCGATCCCGACCATGGTCGGCGCCTTCGTCTACGATCTCTACAAGAGCCGGGCCGATCTCTCGGTAGATCACGGCGTGATCATCGCCATCGGTTTCGTGGTGTCGTTCATCACCGCGATCATCGTGGTGAAAAGCTTTCTCGGCTACGTGACCCGCCACGGCTTCGCGTTGTTCGCATGGTGGCGCGTGATCGTCGGTACGCTCGGCCTGATCGCGCTGGCGCTGGGCTACTGAATTTTGCCAAACATCCTGCTGTCATCCCCGCCGCGCACGCCTTCGGCGTGCCAGGCGGGGACGATATCGTCAGTTTATGCCGTTATGTGCGAACTGACCGGTGGCGCGGAAGCGCCAGAGATATTGTGGCGCAATCGCTTCCAGCGAATCAGCGGCAATACCCAAGCCATCCAGCGTTAGACCGGCCGCCTTGGCGGCTTCCGACACCACATTGTCGATACCAAGCATGGTGACCTGATCCGGCGTCAGCTTGAAGTCGCCAGGGGCGAATTGCAGGAAATAGGACTGCAGCTTGGCGATGGCCGTCGGCACCGGCAGCGTCATGCGCTTGCGCTCGATGGTCGCGAGGATGATGTCGATGATTTCGCTCATCGTCAGCACTTCCGGACCGCCTAGTTCGTAAGTGGCGCCCGGCTTGGTCTTGCCGTCGACGGCATCGGCCGCAGCCTGGGCGACATCGCCCACATAGACCGGCTGCATTTTGGTCGTGGCGCCGAACACCGGCATCACCGGGGCCATCCGGGCGAGATTGGCAAATCGATTGGTGAACTGATCCTCGGGGCCGAACACGATCGACGGGCGCAGGATGGTCGCGGAAGGCACAGCCGCCAGCACGGCCTGCTCGCCGGCCGCCTTGGCACGGGCATAGGCCGATTCGGAATCGGCATCGGCGCCGATGGCTGAAAACTGCACCATCCGCGCGCCGATCTCGGCGGCAGCCTGCGCGACCGCGCCGGCGCCTCGCGCCTGCACGGCATCAAAGGTCTGCGCGCCGCTTTCGGTCAGGATACCCACCAGATTGACGACGATGCTGGCGTCGCGCATCGCGGCCTTGATCGAGGCGGGGTGGCGCAAATTGGCCTGAACGATATTGATCTGTCCGACACGGCCAAGCGGTTGCAGATGGCCGGCCAGTTCCGGCCGACGCACGGCGATCCTGATCCGGTATTCACGCTTCGCCAGCGCGCGGACCACATGGCGTCCCACGAAGCCGGATCCGCCGAAAACCGTAACGAGGGTGTCGATGGGGGCAGCCATGGATCAGTTCCTTGAGTCAGTCATGCAAGGGCAAAACGGGGGAATTTAGACCAATTCGCGATACGCCAACGCGCGGGGCCTGTACAGCGGATTTGGAATTGAACGAAGCAATTTGACAAGCGCGTAACGGCCCCCTACTAACCGCGCCACGTGCCTCGCACGTGCCCAGGTGGCGGAATTGGTAGACGCGCTGGCTTCAGGTGCCAGTGGCTTAACGGCCGTGAAGGTTCGAGTCCTTTCCTGGGCACCACGGTGCTCTTAAGTCTCTGATATTCAGAGCAATTCATTGAATTTGACAGTTTGGGGCTGCGCGGTCGATGCGTGCGGGCGCGGAGGTGTTTCTGCGTTGCCACCGCCGCGAAGCGCGCGCCAACCGCGAACAGACATTGCACCCTGTTTCTAACGGGCCATCGCCTGATCATAGGCCGCGACAGAAGCCTGTGCGGTCGCCTTCACTTCGATAGCGCTCATTCCGGGCCGATACAGGCTGCTGCCAAGACCGAAGGCCTGTACGCCGGCGGCGACATAGTCCGTGAAATTCCGGTCGGAAACACCACCAACAGCCCCGATCACGGCATCCTTGGGCAAAACCGCGCGAATGGCGGCGATGCCGGACGGGCCGAGGATCGATGCCGGAAAGAATTTCAGGGCGGAAGCTCCTGCACGTAGGGCGAGGAAAGCTTCGGTCGGCGAGAACACGCCGGGCATCGTGACCATGCCGCGGCTCGCTGCAATTGCCAACACATCGACGTCGACATTCGGGCTCACCATCAGACGCCCGCCGACATCGGCGACGTGGGCGCAGTCATTCGCGGTGAGGACAGTGCCGGCGCCGATCAGGGTGTCGCTGCCAAATCGTTTGCAGATCCGTGCGATGGATTCGAACGGATCGGGCGAGTTCAGCGGCACTTCGATCATCTCGAAGCCGGTGTCGATCAACGTCTCGACGATGCTCTCCACCTCGTCGGGCTGCACGCCGCGCAGGATGGCGACGAGCGGACGCTTCACGGAGGGCCAACGGATTGGCTGGTTCATGTGAACTGAGCTCCCCACAGATGAATTGCGGCCTTGGTCAGGCCGTGTTGCGACGCGCGTTCGGCATCAACGATGGCGACCTCGAAGCCGGCAGCTGCAAGCGCCGACGCATAGAGATCCTTGAGCGCGCCGGCGCCGATCAGGCGCACCGGATGCCGCGTGCCATAGCGCGATCCGGCATCGGTGATTTCCGTGCCGATCAGGAGGCCCGACAGGCGCGTCGCGCCGTCGGCCTGTTGCTGGAAGCCGAGCAGTTGCGCCGCGCGCAGGCTGAAGAGCGAGGCGGTGAGGCCCGTCGGCGCATCGAGCGCGCGTTGCAGGCCATCGCGGAACGCATCATTCGCGGCGGGCGACGGCGCGTCGTGATCCACCGCGTGTTTCAGGATGCTGTGTTGAGTGATGACCGAAAAGAGCTCGCCGGTCATATAGGTCGTGAATGACACCACGCTGCCGGCGTCGATCCAGACCCATTTGCTATGGGTGCCGGGAATGCAGACCAGACCGGTGAAGTCGGGTTCGGTCACGCCGAGCAGTTGCGTCTCTTCGCCGCGCATGACGTCGGGTGCCGCGGCGTCGGCTTGCGCGATGCCGGGTAGGATACGCACGTCGCCTTGCGTGTCGACACGCTGCGCACCGTCGTGCAAGGCGTCGAGGCGTGTCGGTGTGTGCAGATAGGGCGCCTCGATCCAGCCCTGTCGTGCGCCGGCCATACCACAGATCAACACAGGCACGTTCTGCATTCCGCCAAGTCTGGCAAGATGATCAGCGAGCACCGGAGCGAAGCCTGCAGCCGCGCAATGCAGCATGCCTTCAGGCCCGCGCGTCTCCGCAAGCACGCTGCCATCGGCGGCCATCAACCAGCCTCGAAAGCTGCTGGTGCCCCAATCGACCGCGACGAAAGCCGGTTTGTCTGATGTCACGTTTTGCTCTGGCTAGTCATGGCACGAATTCGTGCCGAGCATAGCCGAAAGCCTCACTCTTGGAAGGCTGTTCGCGGCAGTCTAGCTACAGCATTTCGCACCGCCCCTCTTCGCTCAACAGTAATTCTCACACAGCATCGGCTCGGAATCGGTGGGTTGGATCGCGCGCACGGGCGCCTGCGTCAGATGCGGCGTGCCTCCGCGACTAACAACAGCGCGAAATGCATCCAGGATCGCCGTCGCCAAGTCTGGGTGATGCGTCTCGACGACGCTGTCCAGCCAATCTGGAAGGTCACGCTGGTTCGAGAGAGCGCAATGCCATTCACCTTCGTCATAAGCGAGCCGACGCAGTTGCCACCGCGGCAGTTCGATCGCGATCAAGGCAAGCGCGGCATCGGTCCAGGCGCCGGCAGTGACCAGGCGATCGAGGCGCTGGGCCTCCGCTGTGCGGCGCATTGCCGGCAGGCGCTTGCAGGTGGTGAGGCAGATCGCGGTGAAACTCGTAGCGTCAAGCGGAGCCGTTTCGGATGGCGCTTCGGAAAGGGGCGTTCGCTGAATCGAGATGAACGACATGACGGGTCTCCATGAACAGCGCGATCTTCGGAAGACCGCATCATGCAATATCCGTAGTCCGTCATTTGAATACGAGGCAGCTTCGGGCACGAAGATATAAAGGCTGCATAAGCACCCGAGGACTAACGGCGCACGCGCATGCGCTCCCCTGCGTCTTTATGAGATTCCTATAAGTTCGCTGCTGGCCTCATCTCGAAAACCTACGTCCTGAATGGCACCTGATCGTGCATCGGGCGCGCGAGCCGTTTGCTCCGTGTCGCCGCAGTCATTGCATCAGGAGCATTCCATGCTGGACATCGTCATGCTGGCCCTCGGGCTCGGCTTTTTCATTCTCACCCTGGGCTACGCCTATGCCTGCGAGCGGCTGTGAGGAGCGCATCATGATTTTCGATTACACGCTCGCCGGCTTCGTGTCCGCGGCATTGCTGATCTATCTCACTTACGCGCTGCTGCGGCCCGAGCGGTTCTGAGCGCGCGCACCTCAAAAGGTCAACTGACATGACAATGATTGGCTGGATTCAAATTGCTCTGTACTGCGCTGTGGTTCTCGCGCTGGTGAAGCCGCTCGGCGGCTACATGACATCCGTTTTCAACGGCGAGCGTACTTTCCTCTCTCCGATTCTGCGACCGGTCGAAGCCGGGCTGTACTGGATCGGTGGCGTCGACGAGAAACGAGAGCAGCACTGGCTGACCTATACGGTTGCCATGCTGCTGTTCCACGTGGTCGGCTTCCTCGGCCTCTACGCGATCATGCGGCTGCAGGCTGTGCTGCCGTTCAATCCTGCCGGGCAGTCTGCGGTCGCCGAAGATCTCTCCTTCAACACCGCGATCTCCTTCATCACCAACACCAACTGGCAGAACTACGGCGGCGAAAGCACCATGTCGTATCTGACCCAGATGCTGGGTCTGACGGTACATAACTTTCTGTCGGCGGCGGCCGGCATCGCATTGGCTGTGGCACTGATCCGCGGCTTTGCACGGTCGTCGATGCGCACCATCGGTAATTTCTGGGTCGATATCACCCGTTGCACGCTCTATGTGCTGCTGCCGATCTGCATCATCTACACGCTGTTCCTGGTTTGGCAGGGCATTCCGCAGACGCTCGGCGCCTATGTCGATGCGACGACGCTTGAAGGTGCGAAGCAGACCATCGCGGTTGGCCCCGTTGCGTCGCAGGTTGCCATCAAGATGCTCGGCACCAATGGCGGCGGCTTCTTCAACGCCAATGCGGCGCATCCGTTCGAGAACCCGACGGCGCTGTCGAACTTCATCCAGATGATCTCGATCTTCGCGCTGGGTGCGGCGATGACCAATGTGTTCGGCCGCATGGTCGGCAACCCCAGGCAAGGCTGGGCGATTCTGGCAGTGATGGGTGTGCTGTTTATTGTCGGCGTTGCCATCACCTATGGCGCCGAAGCTTCGGGCACCACAGGCCTGAATGCACTCGGCCTCACCGGCGGCAATATGGAAGGCAAGGAGTTGCGCTTCGGCATCGTCGCCTCCAGCCTGTTCGCGGTCATCACCACGGCAGCGTCCTGCGGTGCGGTCAATGCGATGCATGACTCGTTTACAGCGATTGGCGGCATGATTCCGCTGATCAATATGCAGCTCGGCGAGATCATCGTTGGCGGCGTCGGTGCCGGTCTCTATGGCATGCTGCTGTTCGTCGTACTGGCGATCTTCGTCGCTGGTCTGATGGTGGGCCGCACGCCTGAATATGTCGGCAAGAAGATCGAGGCGCGCGAAGTAAAGATGGCGATGCTTGCCATTCTCGTCCTGCCGCTGATGTATCTCGGTTGGACCGCGGTGGCGGTGGTGCTGCCGTCGGCCGTGGCCTCCATGGCCAATGCCGGGCCGCATGGCTTCACCGAGGTGCTCTACGCTTTCACCTCGGCCACCGGCAATAACGGCTCGGCCTTCGGCGGGCTCACCGGCAACACCTTCTTTTACAACCTCACACTGGCGAGTTCGATGTTCGTCGGCCGCTTCTTCATGATCGTGCCAGCCATGGCGCTGGCCGGATCATTGGCCGCGAAGAAGTCGATCCCGGCTTCGGCCGGCACCTTGCCGACCACCGGCGGACTGTTTGTCGGTCTCGTCATCGGCGTGATCCTGATCATCGGCGGTCTCACTTTCTTCCCGGCGCTCGCGCTCGGGCCGATCGTCGAGCACCTCGCGATGACCGCCAGCACCCTGTTCTGATCGGATTTGGAGTTATGTCCATGGAAACGTTGAAACTGCAGAAGCGAGTGCCGGTCTCGGCCATGCTCGATTCGAAAATTGTCATCCCAGCCATCGGCTCGGCTTTCAAAAAGCTTGATCCGCGGCTGATGATCAAGAATCCCGTGATGTTCGTGGTCGAGGTCGTCGCCGCACTCACCACGGTGATCTTCATCAAGAACGTCATCACCAGCGGAAGCGATCTGGGATTTGCGTTCCAGATCATCCTCTGGCTCTGGTTCACGGTGCTGTTTGCCAACTTTGCCGAAGCCATCGCCGAAGGGCGCGGCAAGGCGCAGGCGGAATCGCTGAAGAAGACCCGCACCGAAAGCCAGGCCAAGCTGCTCACCGGCAGCGACAGCGGCGACAAGAGCTACCGCATGGTCTCGGGCACCAGCCTGAAGGTCGGCGATGTCGTGCTGGTGGAAGCCGGCGACAACATCCCGTCCGACGGTGAAGTGATCGAAGGCGTGGCTTCAGTTAATGAGGCGGCGATCACCGGCGAGTCCGCACCTGTCATTCGTGAATCCGGCGGCGATCGCTCGGCGGTCACCGGCGGCACGCAGGTATTGTCCGACTGGATCCGCGTCCGTATCACCGCGGCGCAAGGCTCGACCTTTATCGACCGCATGATCAAGCTGGTCGAAGGCGCCGAGCGGCAGAAGACGCCGAACGAGATCGCGCTGAACATTCTCCTGGTCGGCCTCACCATCATCTTCGTGTTCGCCACGGTGACGATCCCGAGCTATGCGGCCTATGCTGGTGGTTCGATCTCGGTGGTGGTGCTGGTGGCTTTGTTCGTGACCCTGATCCCGACCACCATCGGCGCGCTGTTGTCGGCGATCGGCATTGCCGGCATGGATCGTCTGGTGCGCTTCAATGTGCTGGCGATGTCCGGTCGTGCGGTGGAAGCTGCCGGCGACGTCGATACGCTGCTGCTCGACAAGACCGGCACCATCACGCTCGGCAATCGTCAGGCGACAGCCTTCCGTCCAGTGCGCGGCGTCACCGAACAGGAACTGGCCGATGCGGCGCAGCTTGCATCGCTCGCGGACGAAACCCCGGAAGGCCGCTCAATCGTCGTGCTGGCCAAGGAGAAATACGGCATCCGCGGCCGCGACATGGCCGAACTGTCAGCGACTTTCGTGCCGTTCACCGCACAGACCCGGATGAGCGGTGTCGATGCCGGTGGCTCGTCGGTCCGCAAGGGAGCGGTGGATTCGATACTCGCTTACGTCAACGGTGGCGCGTCGTTCGCCGTGGCGTCCGGCAACACCGTGCGTGCGATGCAGCCGGCCGCGATGTCGGACACGGCACGTGAAATCCAGGCGATCTCCGACGAGATTGCAAAGGGCGGCGGCACCCCGTTGGCGGTTGCGCGCGATGGCAAGCTGCTCGGCGTCATCCATCTGAAGGATATCGTCAAGGGCGGCATCCGTGAGCGTTTCGCCGAACTGCGCCGCATGGGCATCCGCACCATCATGATCACCGGCGACAATCCGATGACCGCTGCAGCCATCGCAGCCGAAGCCGGCGTCGATGATTTCCTGGCGCAGGCGACACCCGAGGACAAGCTGCAGCTTATCCGCGACGAGCAGGCCAAGGGCAAGTTGGTGGCGATGTGCGGCGACGGCACCAACGACGCGCCGGCACTGGCGCAGGCCGATGTGGGCGTCGCGATGAACACCGGCACGCAGGCGGCGCGCGAGGCGGGCAACATGGTCGATCTGGACTCCAATCCGACCAAGCTCATCGAGGTCGTCGAAATCGGCAAGCAGCTCCTGATGACGCGAGGTGCGCTGACCACGTTCTCGATCGCCAATGACGTGGCGAAATACTTCGCCATTATCCCGGCGATCTTCCTCGCCTTCTATCCGCAGCTTGAAGCGCTTAACATCATGAAGCTGGCGAGCCCGCAGAGCGCCATCCTGTCGGCCATCATCTTCAACGCGATCATCATCATTGCGCTGATCCCGCTCGCCCTGAAAGGCGTCGCCTATCGCCCGATCGGCGCCGGCGCACTGCTCGGCCGCAACCTACTGATCTACGGCCTCGGCGGCATCATCGTTCCGTTCATCGGCATCAAGGCGATTGACCTCGTCGTCACCGCCCTGCACCTGGTTTGAGGAGCTACATTATGTTGAGAGAAATTCGCCCAGCCATCGTTCTGCTGCTCGGCCTCACGGCCATCACCGGTCTCGGCTACCCGCTCGCGATGACGGGCGTCGCTGAAGCGATCATGCCGAACCAGGCGCAAGGCAGCCTCATCGAACGGGACGGCAAGGTTGTCGGCTCGTCCCTGATCGGTCAGGAATTCAAGGGTGAGGAATACTTCCACGGCCGCCCGTCGGCGACCCTGGGTCCCGACCCGCAGGATTCCACAAAGACGGTGCCGCAGCCTTACAATGCCATCAACTCGATGGGCTCCAATCTCGGCCCGACCAGCAAGGCGCTGATCGACCGCGTGAAGGAGGACGTCGAGAAACTGAAGGCAGAGAACCCGTCGATGCCGGTGCCGATCGATCTCGTGACCACCTCGGGCAGCGGTCTCGACCCGAACATTTCGCCGGAGGGTGCGCTGTTTCAGGTGCCTCGCGTCGCCAAGGCGCGCAAGCTGCCGGAGGACCGCGTCCGCCAGCTGGTGACAGATAAGGTCGAAGGCCGCCTCGGCGGTCTGCTAGGCGAACCGCGCGTTAACGTTCTTGCCTTGAATCTCGCGCTGGACGCCGCCGCACTGAAGTAGGCCGTCTAGGCCGCAGCCGTAGCGGAGACTATATTGCCTTATGGCAAATCAGCGCCGCGATCCCGACCAACGACCTTCGCCTGAGGCCTTGCTGGAGACAGCAAGGCGCGAGGAAGATGCCGCCGGGCGGCTGAAGATCTTCGTCGGCGCCGCCCCCGGCGTCGGCAAGACTTATGAGATGCTGCAGAGCGCCCATGCCAGGCGCAAGGCGGGCGTCGATGTGGTGGTCGGTGTCGTCGAGACCCATGGCCGCGCCGAGACCGAGGCGTTGCTCACGGGTCTTGAAGTCATTCCCCGGCGCCGGATCGATCACAAGGGTCAGGTCCTCGAGGAGATGGACCTCGATGCGCTGATCGCGCGGCGCCCGCAGATCGCATTGGTCGATGAACTCGCCCATACCAATGCGCCCGGCAGCCGGCATCCAAAACGTTATCTCGACGTCGCGGAATTATTGGCCGCAGGGATCGACGTCTACACGGCAGTCAATATCCAGCACATCGAAAGCCTGAATGATGTGGTCGCCCAGATCACCCATGTGCGGGTGCGCGAGACCGTGCCGGATTCGGTGTTCGATCGTGCCGACGCCATCGAGCTGATCGACCTCACCCCGGACGATCTGATCCAGCGCCTGAAGGAAGGCAAGGTCTACGTTCCCAAGCAGGCCGAGCGTGCGCTGGAACATTATTTCTCGCCCGGCAATCTCACGGCGTTGCGCGAGCTGGCGTTGCGCCGCACGGCCGACCGGGTCGATGAGCAATTGCTCACGCATATGCAGGCCAATGCCATTGCCGGCCCGTGGGCTGCCGGCGAACGCATTCTGGCCTGTATCAGTGAGGACCCGCGCTCAGCCGGGTTGGTGCGCTACACCAAGCGTCTCGCGGATCGGCTTCACGCGCCGTGGACGGCGGTCAGCATCGAGACGCGGCGCAGCCTTCAACTCACCGAAGAACAGCGCGACCGGCTTGCTGATACGTTGCGACTCGCCGAGGCGCTTGGCGCCGAAGCCCTAACGATTCCGGGCGCAGGCCGGCGCATCGCCGACGATCTGCTCGGCTATGCCCATGCCAACAACGTCACCCAGATCGTGATTGGCAAGGCATCGCGGTCATGGTGGTTCGAACTGGTGCGCGGTTCGGTGGTCCATGATCTCGTCAGGCGCTCGGGCAATATCAGCGTGCATGTCATCGCCGGCGATGCGTTGCCGACGGAGCCGGCTGCGAAACGTGCGCAGATGACCGATCGCGTCGAGCCGTTCGACGCAAAGCCCTATATTGCGGCGCTGGCGGTCGTGGCGGTGGCTCTTGGGGCCGCAACGCTGCTGCGTCCGATCTTCGGGATCGAGAATGTCGATCTGATGTTTCTCACCGCCGTGGTCGGCGTCGCCGTGCGCTTTGGTCTCTGGCCATCGCTGCTGGCAAGCGTCGTGGCATCGCTGAGCTATAACTTCTTCTTCCTGCCGCCGGTCTATACGCTCACCATCACCGATCCGACCAATGTGGCGGCCTTCTTCTTCTTCATGCTGATCGCCATTCTGGTGTCCAATGTTGCGGCGCGGGTGCGCACCCAAGCCGTCTCGGCCTTTGGCCGCGTGCGCACAACCGAGTCGCTCTATGCGTTCAGCCGCAAACTAGCGGGTACGGCGGCGCTTGACGACGTGCTGTGGGCGAGCGCGTATCAGATCGCATTGATGCTGAAGGTGCGGGTTGTACTGCTGCTGCCGGAGCAGGGCGTGATCACCGTCAAGGCCGGATATCCGCCTGAGGACGAATTGGACAAGGCGGATCTGGCCGCAGCCAACTGGGCGTGGAGCAATGATCGCCCGGCGGGTCGTGGGTCCGATACGTTACCCGGCGCGAAGCGGCTGTTTCTTCCCATGCGCACCGGCCGTGGGCCGATCGGCGTGATCGGCATCGACGATGACCGTACGGGTCCGCTGCTGACGCCGGACCAGCGCCGGTTGCTGGATGCACTTGTGGACCAGAGCGCACTCGCCATCGAGCGCGTGCAGCTCGTCGAAGACATGGACCGTGCGCAGCGCAACGTCGAATCCGATAGGTTGCGTCAGGCGCTGCTGACCTCGATCTCGCATGATCTGAAGACGCCACTGGCCTCCGTGCTCGGTGCGGCTTCCACGCTGCGCGATCTATCGCCGAAGCTTACCGAGGCTGAAAAAGCCGATCTGCTCGGTACGGTGATCGACGAATCCGAACGGCTGAACCGCTTCATCGCCAATCTGCTGGATATGACCAAGCTGGAGTCCGGTGCCGTGGTGCCGAATGCAACGCTGCAGGATCTCGCGGAGATCGTCGGCAGCGCGCTGCGCCGGGCCGACAAGATTCTCGTCAGACATCGTGTTGCGCTCGATCTGGCGCCGAACCTGCCCATGCTGGAGCTTGATGCGGTATTGTTTGAGCAGGTGCTGTTCAATCTGCTCGACAATGCCGCGAAATATGCCCCGGATGACACCACCATCGCGATTAGGGCCATACGCGATAAGGAGTCGGTCTCGCTGCAGGTGACGGACGAGGGGACGGGCATTCCACCCGCTGATCTCGAGCAGGTGTTCGATAAATTCTATCGCGCCAACAAGGGCGATCACGTTCGGGCAGGTACCGGCCTCGGCCTTGCGATCTCTCGGGGCTTTGTTGAGGCAATGCATGGCACCATTTCGGCCACTAATCGCGCCGACCGATCAGGCGCCGTGCTGACCATCCGCCTCCCCATCCCGCCGGCCTCCGAAGCTCTGGACACCGCCGCATGAACACCGCTGCCATCAAGGTCCTGATCATCGATGATGAGCCGCCGATCCGCAAATTGCTGCGCATGGGCCTCAGCACCCAGGGCTATGACATCCTTGAGGCCAGCAACGGCAAGATCGCGCTGGAGAAACTGGCGGAGAAACCAGCCGTGATCATCCTTGATCTCGGCCTGCCCGACATCCAGGGCCACGATCTGCTGCAGATGATTCGCGCGCGCGATGACAGCGTGCCGATCGTGGTGCTGTCGAGCCGCGGGGACGAGGCCGGCAAGGTGCAGGCGCTCGATCTCGGTGCCGACGACTATCTCACCAAGCCGTTTGGCATGGATGAGCTGCTGGCGCGCATGCGGGCCGCGCTCAGGCATCAGCTGCAGGTTCATGGCGAGCGGCCGGTATTCCGCTCCGGCGAATTGTCGGTCGATCTGGTGCGCCGCATCGTCAAGGTGGGTGACCGTGAGGTGAAACTGTCACCAAAGGAATATGAGTTGCTGCGGGTCCTGGTGCAGCATGCCGGCAAGGTGCTGACTCACCGGTTTCTGCTGAAGGAATTGTGGGACGAACTCACCGACGCACAATATCTGCGCGTTTATGTCCGCCAGCTGCGTCAAAAGATCGAGCTCGATCCGGAGCGCCCGCAATTCGTCCTGACCGAAACGGGTATCGGCTACCGGCTGCGCGCCGGAGAATAGCTAACGACAAACCCGTCAAACAGCAGGTTATTTGGTCTGCCGGGCGACCGATGCCGGTGCGTTGTAGTCCAGCAGCCGGATCGCCTCGTCGGCGGCGTCCACCATCTCCGACATCAGCTTGCGCGTTCGCTCGAAATCCGCAGCCGACATGCTGCGAAACAGCATATCGTTCACCGGACGCTGAACGGGTGCCAATTCATTGAGCAGCGCGCGCGCTTTCGGCGTGATGGTCAGAATGACGCGGCGGCGATCTTCCTCATCGGTCTCTTTTTCAACAAGGCCGTTTGATACCAGCTTGTTGATCTCGATCGTAATGAACGCGCCGCTGAAGTGCAGGTGCTCGGCGACCTGATTGACGCCGATCTTCTCATCCGTGCCGCTCAAATGAGCAATGGCGATCAGCACTGTGTATTGCGTGCCGGACAGGCCGATCACTGCGCCGAGTTGCCCGCGCACAGCCTGAAGCCGCGCCGAAAACGCCAATGTGTCATGGACAAATTGGCGGAAAGCCCGATCCGATCCGTCGACCATCAATTGTGGCCGCGAAATCGTCGGTTCTACCTTCATTTTACGTGATTTGCTCTTAATCGCCATCAGGTCCCCGCACACCTATGAGTCGTATAGCGGCGGCGTTACGCACAAACAAGTTGGAACCAGTGCGTTTTGATAGCAGGCCAGCCATGCTTGACAGCGCGCGCTTTCGTTCGATAATATAGCTTTGTTATAAAGCTAATGCGCGTCGTTCAGGTTTCGCGATCAGGAGATGACCATGGGCGCCACTGCCGACTTGGATCCCCGCGCCTTCCGACAGGCGCTCGGACAGTTTGCCACCGGTGTCGCCGTGATCACGGCCGAAGCGGCTGATGGCCAGGCGATCGGCTTGACCATGAGTTCGTTCAACTCGGTTTCGGTGGATCCGCCGTTGATCCTGTTCTCGATCGACCGCAAGGCCTTCAGCCTCAAGGCGATGACCGAGGCCAAGGGCTATGCCGTGAACATCCTCGGCCGTGATCAGGAGCATCTGTCGAACAAGTTCGCCAAGGCGCTCGGCGACAAGTGGGCGGCGGTCGAGCATACGCTGGGCCATGAGGCGGCGCCCCTTATCGCCGGCGCGCTCGCGCACTTCGAATGCGCGCCATACGCGCAATATGACGGCGGGGACCATGTGATCTTCGTCGGTCGGGTGGTGAAGTTCACCGCCTATCCGGCCAACGAGCCGCTGGTCTTCTTTCGCGGGGCCTATCGCAGCCTTGCAAGTACCGAGCGCAGCCCGGAATGGCCGCTGCCGATGCACTACTGAAATAACGCACCTGAAATGCTACCCATGACCGAAAGTGACCGAGGCAACCCATGATCAAGACCGGCGAACAGCACATCGCGAGCCTACGCGACGGCCGTGAAATCTATCTCGATGGCGAGCTGGTGGATGACGTGACCACCCATCCGGCGTTCCGGGGCGCGGTGGCTTCTATCGGACGGATGTTCGATTTCCAGAGCGCGCCGGAAAATCGCGAGCTGATGACTTTCGAGACCGAAACCGGCACCCGCGCCAACCGGATCTGGGAACTGCCCGGCAGCTATGATGCGTTGGTCAATCGTCGTCGTGGGCTGGAAGCCTGGACCGAGCTGCATGCTGGCTTCATGGGCCGCGCGCCCGATCACGTCGCTTCCTGCGTCGCAGGTATGTATATGGGCGTCGAGGTCTTCGAGGCCTACAACAAGGATCGCGCGAAGGCGCTAGCGGATTACTATCGCTACGCCCGCGACAACGACCTCTACCTCACTTACGTGATCATCAACCCCCAGGCCGACCGTTCCAAGAGCGCGGCCGAGCAGGCCGATCCATTCCTGTCGGCGGGCGTGGTGTCGCGCGATGCCGAGGGCCTGACGATCCGCGGTGCCAAGATGCTGGCGACTGGCGGCATCATGGCCAATGAGGTGTTCGTCACCTGTATCCAGCCGCTGCAGCCCGGCGACGAGAAATACGCGGTGTCTTTCGCGATCCCGATGAACACCAAGGGTCTGAAGGTCCTGTCGCGCAAGTCCTATGAAGCCGCGTCGCCATCGGTGTTCGACAATCCGCTGTCCAGCCGCTTCGATGAAAACGATGCTGTGCTCTATTTCGACGACGTGAAGGTGCCTTGGGATCGCGTATTCATCGTCGATGACATCGCGATGTGCCAGAAGCAGTTCCACGCCACCCCGGCCCATGTGTATCAGAATTATCAGGCGATGATCCGGCTCTCGGTGAAGCTGCGTTTCCTGATCGGGATCGCGCACCGGACCGCTGAAACCAATGGCATCGCCGGCTTCCCGCAGGTCAGGGAAATGCTAGGCCAGCTCGCAGCCGAAGTGTCGATGGTCGAAGCCTTCGTGGTCGCGATGGAGACCAAGGGCACCCAGCGCGGCGCTTATTATGTGCCAGACCGGGCGATGCTGTATTCGGCACAGGTCCTTACCCAGCAACTCTATTCCAAGGTCATCAACACGCTGCGCGAGCTCGCCGGCGGCGGCATGATCATGCTGCCGTCCTCGGTGAAGGACTTCGCCAATCCGGAATTGGCGCGTCTGATCGGCAAGACCCAGCAGTCCCCCGCGGCCAGCGCGATAGAAAAGGTCAAATTCTACAAGCTGGCCTGGGACGCAGTCGGCTCCGAATTCGCCTCGCGTCACTCGCAATACGAGATGTTTTTCGCCGGCGCGACCTTCGTCACCAAGGGCCATGCCTTCCGCACCTATGACTGGATGAAATCGGCAGCGTTGCTCGACAAGATGCTGTCAAGCTATGACCTTGCCGACGAAGTCTCCACCTTAACGACGCCGGCTGCCTCGCCGCGCGCTGTCGCTTGATCTGTCCCTTCAGGAAAACCGACCATGGCCATCAATAAACTTCACGATGAATTTCGTACCGTCGATATGTCTTCGGGATGGGAGACGCCCGCGGGCTATCCGGCAGGCATCCAGCAGAAAATCCTGTCGGGGGCGCTCGACGAAGTGAATAAGCGTGGCAGCCGCACCCGCTTGCTGCGCTTCGAGCCGGGTGTTTACACTACCGAGCCGTTCGTGCACGAATATTGGGAAGAAGTGTTCCTGTTCACTGGCGACCTGATCGTCGGCAACGACAAGCAGGGCAACGGTGGAGAATCCTTCTAGCCGAACACCTATGCTTGCCGCCCGCCCGGCGCCTATCACGGCCCGTTCAAGTCGATCGGCGGCTGTGTACTGATGGAGATCCACTATTTCGACCCAGCCTGAGATCGCGCCGCGACGTCTGATCGTCGGCATTACCGGAGCGTCGGGCGCCATTTATGGCACCCGACTGCTGCAGTTGTTGCAGGCGACGGATATCGAGACGCATCTCGTGCTGAGCCGGTCGGCCAAGATCACGTTGGTCCAGGAACTCGACGTCAGCGTCTCCGACGTCACTGCTTTGGCCGACGTCGTGCATCAGGCCGACAATATCGGTGCGACGATCTCATCCGGATCGTTCAAGACCATGGGCATGGTGATTGCGCCATGTTCCATGCGCAGCTTGGCGGAGATCGCGAGCGGAGTCACCTCCTCGCTGGTGACACGTGCGGCCGACGTGGTGCTCAAGGAGCGCCGTCGGCTGGTGTTGATGGCGCGCGAGGCGCCGCTGCATCTCGGTCACCTCAGGTCGATGGCAGCCGTCACCGAGATCGGCGCCATCATCTATCCCCCCGTTCCCGCTTTTTATGCCAGACCGACCAGTCTCGAGCAGATGGTCGACCAGACCCTCGGTCGCGTGCTCGATCTGTTCGATATTTCCACCGATGTGGTAAGTCGTTGGGAAGGGCTCAATCCCGCCAAATCCCGGGATCTCTGATGGTCGCGCTGCGATGACGGAAGGCTCGACCACCGCGGATGACAGCTGGGCCTTTGCGCTCCGGCTCTATGCGAAGCCCGGCGTCGCGGAGGCCTGCCTGACTTTGCAGGCCGAAGCCGGGGTCGATGTCATGATGATGCTGGTTGCGACATTCGCGGCATCGCAGCGCAATATTCTGCTCACGCCAGCCGATATCGAAGCCATGAACGACATCTGCCGGCCGTGGCGCGAACAGGTCGTGCATCCGCTCCGCGCGCTGCGCATCACGCTGAAATCAGGCCCCGCGCCCGCACCGTCAAATGCGACCCATCGTCTGCGCGAGCAGATCAAGGCCAGCGAATTGACTGCGGAGCGTCTCGAAAACGATTTGCTCGCCAGCTGGCTGGAGCAGAAAATGCCGGCACAGCAGCAGCTTGCGCGGGTCGACCTCGTGGACATCGTCAAGCATATCGTACGACAGGCCTCAGGCGCGCAGCACAATACCGTGGCGCTGGCAATCGACACGATCGTCATCGCTGCCATTGGCGAATGATGCCACGATGCAATGCACGCTGATAAAATAGTCAGCGTTTGCCTAGCGAGCGCGCTTGACTACCTTTGTTGATTAGCTATCGTTATTTGCAAATAAAACGCCGCAGGAAACCGTTCGACATGTCGCAGCCCCAGATTCTGGACACCCGTTTCCGCTCCGCTCTGGCGCGCTTGGCAGCCCGTGACCGTATTCTTACTTTCGACCAGCCGGCCGATCCGCATCTGCAGATCGCGGCGATCCTGAAGAAGCATGACGGCAAGCAGACCATGCTGTTTCCGTCGGTCAAAGGCTATGACGTTCCGCTGGTCGGAAATCTCCTGAGTTCCAGAGAGAATTGCGAGGCGGCCTTCGGTCTCGATTTCAACGGTATTCGCGGTCTTGTGCAGCGTGCCATGGGTGGTCCGCTGCCGCCCGAACTGGTCAAGAACGCACCGTCTCAGGAAGTCGTGCTCAAGACAAGATTCGACATCACAAAATTGCTGCCGGCACTCTTTCATGCACCCAACGATGCGGGGCGCTACATCACCGCGGGCATCGTGGTCGTGAAAGACCCGGAAACTGGCATTTATAATGCATCCTATCATCGCCTGCAGCTGTTGGGACCGGATCGCGTTGCCATCAAGTTGGACTTCGGCCGACATCTCCGGCTCGCTTTCGAGCGCGCCAAGGCGCGCGGTACATCACTGCCGGTCGCGGTTTGCATTGGCACCGATCTCGCGCTGCACTTCACTGCCGCGACGATGGGCTCGCAGATGCCGGAAAGCGCTGACGAACTGGCGGTCGCGGGCGGTCTCGCCGGTAAGCCGCTGACCGTCGCCAAAGCGGTGTCACAGGACATGATCGTCCCGGCTGAATGCGAATTCGTGCTGGAAGGTGAAATCTCCATTGACGACGTGGCGCCGGAAGGTCCGTTCGGTGAATTCGTCGGCTTCGCTGCGCCCGCCGCCGATGCGCCGGTATTGAAGATCACGGCAGTCACGCATCGGTTGCGGCCGATCTATCACGTCATCAACGGCTTCGGCCGCGAGACCATCATCCTGCGCAAATACGTGCTCGAAGCCAGCCTGCTCAAGGTACTGCAATCGGCGATCCCGATCGTGACCGACGTCGAGATGACGTCGGGTGGCCTGCATCGTTTCCACGCGGTTATCCAGGTCAAGAAGCAGAGCCGCCAGCACAACGGGCTGCAGCGCAATGCGATGATGGCCGCATTCGGCGCGTTGAAGGATCTCGACCTGATCACCATGGTCGACCACGACATCGACATCCGCGACCCCATCGACGTCGAATATGCGGTGGCGACCCGCATGGAAGCCTCCGCCGATCTCATTTTGATTCCCGGCGCGCGCGGCCATGAATATGTCCGCGTCAGCAAGGAAGGTATCCGCACCAAGCTCGGTATCGATGCCACGGTGCCGTTCGAGGATCAGGCCACGTTCCGCCGCGTCGAATTCGCAAAGACCGATATCGAACTCAACGATTTCGGCTCCGGTGAAGACAAGGCGGTGAAGGCGCTCGGCCTCGTCGGAACGAACGTTGCATGATCATCTGAAGTATCCCGCCATACATTCAATCGTCAGGAAACACCGATGAAGCGACTTATCCTAGCGGCCCTACTGATGGGCACCGGACTGAGTGCCACTGTTGCTTCGGCGCAGGAATGGCCGAGCAAGCCGATCAAGCTCGTGGTGCCCTATGCGCCGGGTGGCTACACCGACGCTGTCGGCCGCATCACCGCGCGCTTCCTTGAGAAGGAGCTCAGCCAGACCGTGATCGTCGATAACCGTCCGGGCGGCGGCGGCATCGTCGGCTCGGATCTCGTGTCGAAGTCGCCGGGCGATGGCTACACCCTGTGCGTCTGCAGCGTCGGCGCCATCTCGATCGCGCCGGTGGCGCAGACCACGTCCTATGATCCGGTCAAGAGCTTCAAGCCGATCAGCGTCGTCAGCACCATTCCGCAGACCGTGATCGTCAATCCGTCGCTGCCGATCAATTCGATGGAAGACCTCGTCAAATATGCCAAGGCCAATCCGGGCAAACTGACCTATGGCTCCAGCGGCGCCGGTGGCCTGATGTATTTCTCCGTGGCCCTGTTCGACGCGCGGCTCGGCACCAAGATGACCCATGTGCCGTTCAAGGGCGGCTCGCCGGCCACGGCTGCCGTGGTGTCGGGCGAGGTCAACCTGTCCTTCACTAACATGACCGATGCGCTGCCGCAGATCGAAGCCAATACGGTGCGCGCATTGGCGGTGACATCGGCGACACGCAGCGAATTCACGCCGAAGCTGCCGACCGTCGCCGAGACGGTGTCGCCGGGCTATGCGGTGGAGTCGTGGAACGGCATTATGGCGCCGGCCTCCACCCCGGATGCGGTCGTTGCAAAGGTCTCCGACGCGCTGAAAAAGATGGCCGCCGACCCCGAAGTGAAGAAGAACATGGCGGTCGCCGGTGCCTCGACGGTGTTCACCACCCCGGCGGAATACACCGCGCAGATCACCAAGGAAGTCGAGCAGTGGCGCGCGTTGCTGAAGGAAATCGCAGAGAAGAAGACCTGAGTTTTAATGATTGCGAACGGCGTGAGTATTGCGTCGCCGTCCGCTACTTGCCCTCGACGGCATAGGAGCACGCCATGAAATCACTCGCGCAGCGTGGAAACTCAGACTTTTATTCGGGCCTGCTTCTGGTCGTCGTCGCCGTTACTGCCTTGCTTTATATCCGCACGCTGACGGTTGGCACCGTGCTTGAGATGGGGCCGGGCTATTTTCCGCTCGGCCTTGCACTGGTTCTGCTCGGCATGGGCCTTGTCATGATCGTCAAGGGATTGACGACCGAAGGAGTGCCGGTCGGCCGGATCTATTTGCGGCCGCTTTTTTTTATCCTGCTGTCATTCGCAGCGTTCGGTCTTTTGGTCGAGCGCGCCGGCCTGATGATTGCGATCCTGGTGCAGGTCGCGCTGGCGCATTTCGCGTCGCGTGAGACCACCTGGCTCAGCAGCGCCATCACGGCCGTTGCGCTCGCGATTGCTTCCTCGGTCGTCTTCGTCTGGCTTCTCAAAATCCCGGTAAGCGTGCTGCCATGATCGACCTGTTTGCCGCCCTCGGCCATGGCTTCTCGGTCGCCGCCACGCCTATCAACCTGCTGTTTTGTCTGATCGGCGCCGTCTGCGGCACGTTGATCGGCGTGCTGCCCGGCCTGGGTCCGGTGGCAACCATCTCGCTTTTGTTGCCTGCCACCTACGCGCTCGACCCCGTTGGCGCCATCATCATGCTGGCGGGCATTTATTACGGCGCCCAATATGGCGGTTCGACCACGGCTATTCTGGTCAACATTCCCGGTGAGTCGACGTCCGTGGTCACCGCCATCGACGGCTATAAGATGGCGCAGCAGGGCCGTGCCGGTGAAGCGTTGGCGATTGCCGCAATCGGCTCGTTCATCGCGGGATGCTTCGGGACAGTCGTGATCGCGCTGCTCGGTCCGCCGCTGGCGCTGATGACGCAGAAATTCGCGTCGCCGGACTACTTCTCGCTGATGGTGCTCGGTCTCGTCTCCGCAGTGGTATTGGCCAACGGATCGGCATTTCGCGCAGTGGCGATGATCTTTCTCGGCCTGCTGCTCGGCATGGTCGGCATGGACATCAACACCGGCGAAGCGCGGATGACATTCGGACTGATCGAATTGTCTGATGGCATCAATTTCGTCGCGCTGGTGATGGGTTTGTTTGGCGTCGCCGAAGTGATTTCAAATCTCGAAGGGGTATCGACCCGCATCGTCAACCATTCGAAGATCAATAGCATCTGGCCGTCATTCAAGGTGCTACGCGGCGCTTGGGGCGCCGTGATGCGCGGCACTCTGCTCGGCACCATCTTCGGCATCCTGCCCGGCGGCGGCGCGACCATCGCGTCGTTCTCGTCCTACGCACTGGAAAAGCGCGTCTCCAAGACGCCCGAGCGGTTCGGCAACGGCGCCATCGAAGGCGTCGCCGGTCCGGAATCTGCAAACAATGCCGCGGCGCAGACGTCCTTCGTACCGCTATTGACCATGGGCATTCCAACCAGCGCCACCATGGCGCTGCTCGTCGGCGCGCTGACGCTACACGGCATCGCGCCGGGGCCGACCATCATCACGCGCCAGCCCGATTTGTTCTGGGGCCTGATCGCCAGCATGTTCATCGGCAATGCGATGCTCGTCGTGATCAATCTGCCGATGATCGGGCTGTGGGTCCGGTTGCTGAACGTGCCCTATCGCATCCTCTATCTCGTCATCGCGGTGGTCTGCGCGATCGGCGTTTACTCGGTGAATAATTCGAGCTTCGACATCTACATGACCGTCGGTTTCACCGCGTTGGGTTACATCCTGCGAAAGCTGGATGCAGAGCCTGCACCGTTGCTGATGGGCTTCGTGCTTGGCCCGATGGTCGAAGAGAATTTCCGGCGCAGCCTGATCACGTCGCATGGCGATCCGATGGTGTTCCTGCAGCGGCCCATCAGCCTTGTGCTGCTTCTGCTGTCAGCGGGCCTTCTGATCTCCATCGTGCTGCCTTCGATCAGTAAACGCCGCACCGAAGTGTTCCAGGAATGACCGACGCGCCCTCGCGTAGCGCTGAAGGATAAAGACGTCATGAACAAGCACGATCCCGTTTCCTCCGTGGCCACCGCACCGGAGCGCAGCGGCGGTGAAATCTTAGTGGCGGCGCTGCGCCGGAACGGCGCGGACCGAATGTTCGGCGTTCCTGGCGAAAGCGCGCTGCCGATCTTCGACGCTGTCTATGAGCCTGAGACAGGCCTTCGCTTCATCGTCTGCCGGCATGAGACCACGGCGTCCCATATGGCCGAGGCCGACGGCAAGCTCACGGGGAGGCCGGGCATCTGCGTCGTCAGCCGCGGTCCTGGCGCCATGCAGGCCGCGCTCGGCTTGCACACCGCGTGGCAGGATTCCACGCCCATGATCCTGATCGTCGGACAGGTCCCGAGCAGCCATCTCGGCCGCGAAGCCTTTCAGGAAATGAACTACGTTCGCACTTTCGACGACATGACGAAATTGGTCGTCGAGGTCGATGCTGTCGATCGCATCCCAGAAATAGTCAGCCGCGCGTTCCACGTAGCCATGCAGGGACGGCCTGGCCCAGTCGTGCTATCGATTCCGGAAGACGTACTCAGCGCGATCAGCAACGTCGCCGATGCGGCACCCGCGACGACTATCGTGTCTGCGCCGTCAGACCTGCAGATGACCCAGGTGCGGGCGTTGTTGGAGAATGCGCAGCGTCCGTTGGTTATCGTCGGCAATCTCGGCTGGACGCCGGCCGCCGCAGAACAATTCAGGTCTTTCGTCGAGCGGAACGATCTGCCGGTAGTCGCAGGCTTCCGCTCACAGGACGTGCTCGACAATCGTAGCGACCTGTATATCGGCGACATCAGCCTCGGCTCCAGTCGCCCGTTGATGGCGCGGGTCAAGACGGCGGATCTGCTTTTGGTGATAGGTGACCGGCTCGGTGATGTTACCACCAATCATTATTCGCTATTCGATGTTCCGACGCCAACGCAGGTGCTGATCCACGTTTTCCCAGGGCTTGAAGAGCTTGGCCGGGTCTATGTCCCGACGCTCGGCATTCCGGCCAATTCGGCGCGCTTCGCCGAGGAGCTGGCCAAGCTGGGAACGCTGGACAGCAAGCCACGGGCCAGATGGAGCGCAGAAGCGCGCCAAGCTTACATCGAATATCAGTTGCCGCGGGTTGATGCACCGCCCTTCGATCTCGCAAGAGTGATCGATCATCTGAACGCCGAATTACCGGATGACGCGATCATCACCAATGGCGCCGGCAATTACACGATCTGGCTGCATCGCTATTATCGCTACCGCAAGCTCGGTACCCAAATCGCGCCGAAGTCAGGTTCGATGGGCTATGGGCTGCCGGCGGCGATTGCCGCGCAACTGCGTCATCCGGAACGCAGGGTCGTCTGCCTTGCGGGCGATGGCTGCTTCATGATGGCCTCGCAGGAATTCGCAACGATGGTTCAGCAGTCGCTTCCGATTATCGTCATTATCGTCAATAACGCGATGTACGGATCGATCCGAATGCATCAAGAGCTAAACTTTCCTGGCCGACCAAGCGGGACGGATTTGCTAAACCCTGATTTTTCGAATTTGGCCAGGTCTTACGGAGCTCATGCCGAAACGATCGACCGCCATGAGGACTTTGCAGATGCATTCGCTCGAGCACAACGGGCGAGCAAACCGGCAGTAATTGAACTTCGAGCCAACCGGCAGCAGATTACACCAGACCGCGTTCTCGCAATATAGGTTTGTCAGTGGCCCTGCCGAACTTAGCTCCACTACTGCATAAGTTGCTTGTTAGCAGAATAGCCATTGAGGACACGATAGTTTTCGCGACTTCCGCGCTGAATGCACTCCGGCCGTATCTCAAATGGCGACGATCAGCGAATGTCGGAATCGGTGGTTGCGGGTCCCCCGCAACCAAACCCTACGCTGCCATTGTTGGCCCGGACGATCCTGCGAACCATCAGGCAGCGACGGTTTTTCTGACGCTCCGTGCTACGCCGCAGTCCCCGTGTTAGATTCGTCACCCTATCGAGGCGTCTTTCACCGTTGCGGTGTCCTCAAGGCGCTGCTTCGCCCAGCCGCTTTAGACTGCCGTTGAGGACCAGGCGCACCGCGAGCCGCGCGCGCTGCGGGTCTTTCGCGGCGATCGCATCGTAGATGGCGATATGCTCATTGTGGGCATCGGACTCGGTGCTGACCTGTTTGGCCGACGTATTCCGTGCCAAGGCGATGGCTTCATGGAGATGTGGCTGCAAGAACTTCATGAAGTCCACGATCAACGGGTTTTTAGTCGCCTCTGCGATGGTGCGGTGAAATGCGAGGTCGGCGGCCAACGCCTCGCCGAAGGGCTTGCGGCCAGGCTCCATCAGTTTGAGATGCCGCGCCATGAAATTGAGGTCCTGTGTTGTCCGCCGTTCGGCGGCGAGGCTCGCGGCCTGAACCTCTACGCCCATGCGCAGTTCGAATATGTGCGCGATCGGCATCCTCGCGCCCTCAGCAGGTTCCAACCGGAAAGGCCGCGACTTGGTGTCGTTCGGCACGAACACCCCCTTGCCCTGACGTGAGGCCACCAAGCCGTCCGCCTTGAGCCGCGACAATGCTTCGCGCACCACGGTGATGCTGACCCCGAACTGGGTGCCCAGATCCTTGCCCGCGGGAAGCTGTGTGCCAGGCCCGTACTTCCCGCTCTCTATGTCTTCCCGGAGGGATTGCGTGATGCGGTCCGTCAGATTGTTGGGTGCGACGCGTCGATCTGCTCGCTGGGGCATCATCTCGATTTCACTTCCTTATGATTCGCCGAGTTTGCCACAGCCGTCCCGATTCCGTCGCCCGGTCGGCGGCGGTCTTCACCGACAGATGAGGCGCACGGTGTTGCCCTCGTCTTGAGCAAGGCGCTCGCCAATTTCTGGGCAGTATGCCGCTAATCCCGCCTTGTCGACCCCAGCTTATATTATAAGCTGGTAACCGTAAAGCTTTGGGGCGGCGCGGAGACTTTCATGACTTTCGATAATCAGAGCCTGCGGGGGTTCCTCGCGACGACGGAGAAGACCCAGCCCGATCAAATCCTGCGGATTCGGGAGCAAGTAAGCCGAGAATTGGAAATGACGTCCGTCATCTTCGAGCTCGACCGCATCGGTAAGAGCCCTGTCGTCGTGTTCGAGAAGGTCGCCGGCTCCGAAATGCCGGTTGTGACGAACATCGCCGGAAGCCGGAAACTGCTGGCGGACTGCCTCGGCGTCGACGCCAAGGATCTTCCGACCGCGTTTCGCGAGCGCTGTCAGACATACATTCCCTGCGAAGTCGTCGAGAAAGGCGCTTGGGACGACGTCGTGATCGAAGGCGACGACATAGACCTGACTAAGCTGCCGATTCCGTTTCAGTTCAGCGTGGACGCCGCGCCTTACATTACAGCCGGTCAGATCTGCGCGCGCGATCCGGAGACCGGCGTCGACACCACGGGTTTCCACCGGCTGATGCTGCGCGACAAGAACCGGCTGGGCATCTCGCTGCATTCGCGCCGCCGCATGTATGAATTCCATCGCCGCGCCGAAGCGCGCGGTGAATCGCTGCCGGCCGCCATCGTGATCGGCACGCATCCGCTCCATTACATGGGCTCGATGGTCTACGCCTACCCGCCACATGTGCGGAAGTACGAGATCATTGGCGGCCTGTTCGGCGAACCCTATCGCCTCGCCCGCTGCGGCGTCGGCGGCATCGAAGTGCCTGCCGGCGCGGAGATCGTGATCGAGGGCGAAATTCTCGCCAACGTCCACGAACCTGAAGGTCCGTTCGGCGAATTCACCGGCTACGCTTCCTATCGCAGCACGCAGAACGTGTTCGTCGCCAAGCGCGTGCGGATGCGACGCGATGCATTCTTCCACAGCGTAGTATCGGGCATGTCCCGCGACCACATCCTGATGTCCTGCATCACGCGCGAAGGCGAAATTCTCAATGCACTGCGTCGCAACTTGCCCAATGTCAAAGCCGTGCATGTGCCGCACAAGACCTGCGGCGCGTTTCTGGCGATCGTCTCGATGAAGAAGATTGCCGAGGGCGAGCCAAAGATGGCGATGCTGACGGCACTGGGCACCGAGCTCTACACCAAACACGTCATCGTCGTGGACGACGACGTCGACATCTTCGACATGGAGGACGTGATGTGGGCGGTCGCCACCCGCGTCCGCGCAGAGAAGGACATCTTCCTCGTCCCCGGCGTGAAGTCGGCCATCATCGATCCGACGTCCGATCCGAAGAACTTCACTGTCACCAAGATGGGCATCGATGCGACCGCGCCGCTCGATGAAAGCTTCGCTGAACGCCTGACGATTTCGGACGAGCAGCGCGCTCGCGCACGCGCGATCCTGCTTCGAGCCGGCGTGGAGGCATAGCCGGTCTCCGCAAGCCAAGCCCCATCGTTCCAAGAGCCATTTCAGGAGAGATTAATGACACGACGAACACGCGGTTTCGCCTTAGCTTTCTCGATTGCACTGGCCACGATTGCCATATCGCAGTCCGCCAATGCCCAGACAAAGCTCCGCTTCACGCTGGACTGGGCCCCAGGCGCGACCCACAGCCCATTTTTCGTCGCCTTGCAGAAGGGCTACTACAAGGCCGAGGGGCTCGACGTCAGCATCGACCGCGGCAAGGGCTCCGCGGAAGTCGTGCGTCAGCTCGCCGCCGGTACCTACGATATGGGCTTTCCCGACATCAACGTCGTGATGGACTTCAACTCCAAGAACCCGGAGCAGGCATTCCCCGTGCTGTTGAGCGGCTATGAAGAAGCACCGGCGGCACTGATCTTTCTGAAGTCCAGCGGTATGACCGAACCGAAGCAGCTGAACGGCAAAAAGCTCGGATCGGCGGCGAACGACTCGACCTTCAAGCTGCTTCCGCTATTTGCCAAGCAGACCGGCATCGATATGGCGACCCTGCAGATACAGAACATCGAGCCGAGTCTGCGGGAAGTGCTGCTGGCCCAAGGCAAGGTCGATGCGATTCCCGGCCAGGTGTTCAACTCGCTGCTCGAGCTGCAGGCCAAAGGCATCAAGGAATCCGAGATCGGCTACTTCATGTACAAGGACTACGGCCTCGAGCTCTACGGCAATTCGGTCGCCGCCTCGCCGGCATTCCTGAAAGCCAATCCGGAGGCCGTCAAAGGCTTCCTGCGCGCCACGATCAAGGGCCTCAAGGAAGTTGCGGCGGATCCGGAGCTCGGCGTCAAGGCAGCAATGGCCTTCGAACCCCTGCTCAATGCCGATATCGAACGCGAGCGGCTTCGCGTCGCCATGAAGTGCTGCATCGTCACCGACACGGTCCGCAAGAAGGGCTTCGGAGAGGTCGACAAGGACCGCCTGCAGAAGGTGATCGAGATCATCACGAAAGCCTACAACTTGCCGCGCCAGCCAGCTTTGGCCGAAGTCTATGACGCATCATATCTGCCTCCCGCGCAGGACCGCATGCTCAAGTAAGGGGCGCTTTGAGCGGACACGCAAGCAGGATCTGGATGATGTTTATTGAACTGACGGATGTCGATCTGATCTACGGGTCGGGGAAAGGCAAGAGGAAGCTGGGCGACGACACGTTGGCGGTTCGTTCCGCGAGCCTCAGCATTGCCGATGGCGAGTTCGTCGCCATCGTCGGTCCGAGCGGTTGCGGCAAGTCGACTCTGCTCAAGCTCATTGCTGGTCTGGCCAAGCCCAGCCGGGGCGTGGTGCGGGTCGGCGGCGAGGATGTCGTGCATCCGCTGAAGACCGTCGGTATGGCGTTCCAGAATGCGACCTTGCTGCCATGGCGTAACATTCGCGACAACGTCATGCTGCCGTTGGAGATCGTCGAGCCGCACCGCAGCCGACAGAAGCTGGACCGCGACAAGAATCTCGAACGTGCTAACGGCCTGTTGGCCAAGGTCGGGCTGTCGGGCTTCGCCGACAAGATGCCCTGGCAGTTGTCCGGCGGCATGCAGCAGCGCGCGCAACTCTGTCGTGCCTTGATCCATGAACCATCGATCCTGATGCTCGACGAACCCTTCGCTGCGCTCGATGCGTTCACGCGCGAAGAATTATGGGGTGTGCTGCAGGAACTATGGTCGTTCCGGAAATGTACCATCATCCTGGTGACCCATGAACTACGTGAGGCGGCGTTCCTCGCCGACACCGTGCACGTCATGAGCGCGCGGCCTGGTCGGGTGGTTCGCAGCCGGAGCGTAGATTTCCCGCGCCCACGAACCCTCGCTGCGACCTTCGAACCTCGATTCGTAGAGCTGGTGCACGATCTTCGTCATCACATACACCTGGAGACGGCAGCGTGAGCAGCGAGACACTCGAACGTATCGCGCCCTGGTGCGCCGCGGCCGTCTTCATCGCCCTCTGGTGGGCGATCGTCGCCGCCTTCGGCATCAAGAGCTTCGTGCTGCCGACCCCGATCGAAACTATCAGCGCATTGTTCAACTACCGCTACGCCCTCCTGATCAACGGTCTGGCGACGCTCGGGACGACGTTACTCGGCTTTGCACTCGCCGTCGTGTTCGGTCTTGCGCTGGGAATCATGGTGGGCTCGTCGCGGCTAATCTACAGCGCGCTATATCCGCTGCTGGTCGGTTTCAACAGCGTTCCCAAGGCTGCGCTCGTGCCCGTGTTCGTCATCTGGTTCGGGGCGGGAACCGTCCCGGCCGTGGTTACCGCCTTCATGCTGTCCTTCTTCCCAATCGTCGCCAATATCGCGACAGCCTTCGCGACCATCGAACCAGAACTATTGGAAGTGATGAGGTCGCTCGGCGCCTCGCAGAGGGACATGACGGTGAAAATCGGAATCCCGCGGTCGCTACCGTTCTTCTTCGCATCGCTGAAGATAGCAGTCACTCTCGCCTTCGTCGGCTCGGTTATAGCGGAGATCGTCGCCGGCAACGCCGGCATAGGCAACGTCATGCTGATTGCAAGTTCGAGCTTTAACGTTCCCCTGGTGTTCGCGGCTCTCGTCGTCGTCGGAGTCATGGGCATCGGCATGTACGCAATCTTCGACTTCGCGGAGCGCCGCATGACCGGTTGGTCGATGCGGGGCATGGGTATGATGCAGCAGACGGGCGGCGGCTGATGCGCCGTCGCCTCTTGGCATCGGCGCGATCCGGCTGGCGTTTTCGTGTCGCAAGCCTCCTGGGTAAATCTTGATGGAAACGCGCACAACGGACAGGGACGCAAGCCAAGGTCCTTTCCACTTACACTGTTCTGGAGCCCCTGACCTTGAACCGGCCTGATACCACGCCACGTCGTCTGATCATCGGAATCACGGGAGCCTCCGGCACGATCTACGGCATTCAGCTGCTGCGACTTCTACGTCCGACTGACGTCGAGACGCATCTAGTGCTCAGCAAGTCCGCCAAGATCACGATGGCCCAGGAACTGGATATCAGCGTATCCGAGGTCACCGCCTTGGCCGACGTCGTGCACAACGCAGACAACATAGGCGCGACGATCTCGTCGGGATCCTTCAGGACCATAGGCATGGTGATCGCGCCGTGCTCGATGCGCAGCCTGGCGGAGATCGCCACCGGCGTCACGTCCTCGCTGGTCACCCGCGCTGCCGACGTTGTGCTGAAGGAGCGCCGCCGACTGGTGTTGATGGCGCGGGAAGCACCGCTGCATCTCGGACATCTGAAGGCGATGGCGACGGCCACGGAGATCGGCGCCATCATCTATCCACCCGTCCCCGCGCTTTATGCCAAGCCAATCAGCATCGAGCAGATGGTCGATCATACGTTGGGCCGGATGCTCGATCTGTTCGATATTCAGACGGACGTCGTGAGCCGCTGGCAGGGTCTCGCACCCGCCAAGGCACCCGATGCTTCGTAACCGCCCCGCACCGGAATGGGGCGGCCGGTCGAAGCGGCGTCGATAGCAGACGGATTTTGCAGCATGGACAGTTGGACCTTCGCCCTAAAGCTCTACGCAGAACCCGGTGTGTCCGAGGCCTGCCTGAAGCTGCAGGACGAAGCGAACGTCGACGTGATGCTTATGCTCGTCGCTGCCTTCGCAGCTTCACAGCGAAACGTCCATCTCGACGCGACCGACATAGGATCGATGGACCACGCGGTTCGACCATGGCGAGAACAGGTCGTGTCTCCGCTTCGATCGCTTCGCAGGCGATTGAAGGTCGGTCCGTCACCCGCGCCCTCGGAAGCCTCGGAGAGACTGCGGGCCCTCATTAAGGCCAGCGAGCTCGACGCCGAGCACATCGAAAACGACATTCTGTCAGCTTGGCTTGGGTCCAAATCTTCCGGACAGACTGCACTCACAACCGCCGAGGTCGAGGGCGTACCAATGACTCACGGAACGCGCTGCGGACATGGGCTGCGATACCGACCCGGCGGCGCCCACTGCGCTCACGGTTTTCGATCGACCACCCTGCTCAACGAGGATGGCGCGTTCGACGGCGATGTAGTGGAAGCCTAACTCGCCCACGACTCGGAAGCAAAGCGCCGGCGGCGCGACGAGGTAGCACGGCGCTAGCTTGGCAATGCCGGCAAGAACAAGATCCGCGGCATCTACACCTTGTGGCCTATTGGGCCGAACGCATGCGCTTGATACAGCATTGGTTTCGTAGCCTCGACTGCCTGTGCGACGGTGCGGCCCGCCGTATGTGTTGAGTGACTTTATTGCAGCGGCGGTGGCGCCGGTGCTCACAGCAACTTGCTGATACTCAGTGCCGTTACGCTTACGGGTGCGTTGGATGTTTGGTCTTCAACGGTCAATTGATCGTCTAAGTCATTCCCGGTACATTGGGCGAGATCGTCAAGTTGTATTGCCAAGCATGTTTTCCTTTCTTGGTAGGTCTGTTGCTAGGGAGTACCGAGAGACACTAAACAACGCCTAGCTCGGTGGCTTGAGCGTTTGAAGGAGCGGCCGGCAGTAACCAGGATTTGTCCGCAGCCCGATTGAGTAATTGACACGCGACGGGAGAATGAAATGACGGGAGAAGATCATCGTTCTGGTCTATTCTACGTATGGATGCCTATTTTCTTGCTGCTGTCCGCTGGATGCAGCTTTGCGCAAGATGTCGAATCCCCGGTCTGCCGGGGCACAGAACTAAATTGGCAGATAACTATTGGAAATGGAGCAGCCGTTCTTCAGACCGACAATGCAAATACGGCCGAGAACCGCTACGCGGGCGCCTTTCAGCGTGTTCCGACACGTAGTCGGCAATCGGCGCTTGCGAAGCTTCTGTGGCGAGGGACGAACATCAGTAACGGAAACGGGGTTTTCATTGCTCTGGCGGCTACTAAAAGTGACTATGATCTAGCAGCTTGCGACTTCAGGGGCGACGGACTATCGGCAGAATCGGCAATAGGATATACTGCTATACTGTCCCATGAAGCCGCGGACGCTAAACTCGGATGCTGCAGGGTCCACATTAACCCCGCCGAGCTACTCAAAAGCAGGGTTTGGAAGACTCAGATCGATAGCCCTGATATTCTGACGGCGAGCTTGTACTTCGAGAGCGACCATCGGTTACGCGGTTCCACAAATTGCGGTGGCTATGTTGCGGATGTAAGCTCGTCGCCATCAGACTTACAGGTAAAGAATCTTGCACATCAGCTAACGGAATGCTTGACGTGGGGAACTGCTTGGTCAGGCAGGAAACCGACTAGCGAAGAAACGAAAGAGATAATGTCGTATTTCGAGAGTTTCTTTCAGGTCCTGCAATTAGCCACGGCATGGCGTATAGAGGTTAAGGACAAGCCAAACTCATCGGAAGGTCAAGTGCTTACGCTAGTGCTTGTAGGACGAAGCGACGCTGCGAACATTTATTTCACTGCTCAAATCCCCTAGCGCCACACGTGTAGTTCATGGATACGCGCTTTTGCATTTTCCCTCGGTTCGCTTTTATTTCTGGAGCAGGAAGGGCCGATTAGCCTATATCCTGCTGTCAATGAACTCCTCGATGACTTTATCGAGCACCGTCAGGGGTAGTGGGCCGCTTGAGAGAACTGCATCGTGAAAGGAACGGAGGTCGAAGTCCGGACCAAGCGCTTTTTGGGCTCGGGCGCGTAGTGAAAGGATGACGGCCTTTCCCGTCATGTAGCTGGATCCGAGACCTGGCGTCGCGCAGCAGCGGCCGCATTCCAGCTCGGCGATCCGATCCGGCATTCCGAGGTGCGTCCGGAAGTATTGCGAAACTTGATCGCGAGACCACCGCCTATTATGGAGGCCAGTGTCAGCCGCCAGGCGGCAGGCCCGTAGCAGCGAAGCAAACAAGTAGCCAATTCTGCTCATCGGAGAGCCTCTGTAGAAGCCACTCTCCTCGACCAACTGCTCGGCATAGAGCGCCCATCCCTCGCTGTAGCCGGCAAACCAAAGAGTTCTCGTCAGCAATGGAATATCGGTATTCTGCAGTGCGAGTGTACTCTGCAGGTGATGTCCTGGCGTCGATTCGTGAAACAGAGCGGAGGCAACGCGCCATTTTGGCCAGATCGCGGGATCGAGCGCGAAATAACAGATGCCGGCGCGCTGGCCATCGAGACTGGCGTCTTCGTAGTAAGCATCAGGCCCGGCCCACGGAGCGGCGCGGATCAACGCTTCCGCCCTCGGCTTCGTTCTGAATCTGCTCGGAACCCATTCTTGAATCTTGCTGTGCAACGCTTCCAAATCCGCCATCAGGGCCTCTCTGCCTTCGGGAGAGTCCGGATAGCGGAAAGATGGGTTACCGAAGATGTGATTGAGGCGTTCTCCGATCGTTCCGTGTGTCAAGTCTTGTTCACGGAGAGCCTGCTCTAGACGATCCCTTGTTTCTCGCACCGTATCGATGGCGAAGGCGTGGAGTTCATCGCTCGATCTCTCGGTTGATGTTGCCAACCGCAGCAGCGCCGCATAGAGTTGGCTCCCGCCTTTAACGCTCCACAACCCAGCATCGTGTCTTGCATGCGACCTTAAGCTCGACAGGAGTGCAATCTGGCGGTTTAGCGCAGGAACAATTGCATTGTCCCATATCATTGTCATTTTGCGCAGATGCACGTCTGCGGTGGTTCGACCTGAGAACGGTGCCACGGCAAACGACATCGAGATCGGTGTACGTGCAAGCAAATCCAATTGCCCAATGGTGGCCTCGATGACAAAGTCGAGAGGCAGCAGCCCGTGCTCACAATCGTGACGGAGGCGCGCGGAATCTTGATCAAGTGCTATCGCGAAGATTTCCAGACGATTCAAATAAGCCTCGACGTCATCCTGATCTACCAGTTGATGCTTACTTGAGAGGAGTTCGGGAACCGACAGATAAGCACCTTCCATGTGCGTGATGGCATAAGGCCGACCCGTTACGGCGCCAAATTCCCGATTGACCTCGTCTTCCGTCACAAGCCAAGTCATGATGACATCGTGATTGATGGCATCCTGGCCGGTCAGTGCATTACGATCGATCTTGCCGAGCTGTGCGCGCCAATTCTGAATGCAGCGTCGATCCTGTTCGCTCGCAGCGACCGATCGTTCGTTTAGTTTGGACTTGATGCCCGTCCAACGTGCCGTTCTGTCGAGCCCGAGCGCAGTTACGAGCTCGGGCAGCCTTTGCAATCTCTCCTCTGCAATGACGTTTAGAAGATGTCGGAGCCTCTGATCTTCCGTGGAGTGCATCTTCGCCGCGCACGCGACAGGATCAGGGAACGTCGCAGCCAGTAGAGCGATGCCTCCGAGGGCATCCCGACGCGTGATCCGTCCGTCCTTGAACATTCCCATCCCGGCATCGCGTTGGGGCATTCGATATCCTTGCCTGCGAAGTACTGCTCTGGCTTTCGATCTCATCTTAATAGCCCGCCGCACTTAGCTCAATCTGAGGCAGAAAACGCCCCATCGGACCGTCGTGAGTATGTCGTGAGCCACGCCAGATTGCGAAGCTAGACTTCACAGATGCAGGTTAGATCACTGTCGATGATAACGTTAGTCAAAGATCGATTCGCTCCTGGTAGTGGGGAGTCTTTGATCTTGCTTATTGATAGCGCCGTCCGCGTTCTCCCTTAGAAATTCCAACAGCTGGAGATCCAGACACATGATCATCACCAAAATTACCGCAATCGTCTTATGCGGACTCGCGTTCGGCTCGCTTGCATATGCAGCAGACGAATTTGTGAATCCGCCAGCCTCGAGCCAACTTTCGAAGCTGTCACCGATACCACGGCTGGAGAGGCTCGGCCCGCAACTTCCCTCGGTAGTACAGCGCAATAAGTTTTCGGAATTTGCTACAGCGCTTACGGCACCCAACGCAGCGCAGAACGCAGAGTATGTCGCGGTTAGAAACGTAGTGGACAGCGTAATCGACGCTTTGAGCAAGCGCGACGTCGCAAAGATGAGCGAATACTATTCCAACGATCCACAATCGACTTTCTTCGGCCCTCTCCTCTACGATGAAGCGGGGCGGATGGTCGGAGCGCAGTCACGCAGTGAATACTTTAAGGGGCTCGCGACGGGCCTCTCGTTCTTCAAAAGTGTTGCTGTCAAGCGTCATGAGGATGAAATATTCCGAATTGGAGATGCTATCTCGCTATGGACCGCCACCGGCCACAATTTGGTCGTCTGGAAGGACGGCCGACAGGTCACACGACCTTGGCGCTGGACCATGGTGTTTGAGAAGACCACGGATAACAAATGGATGGTCATCCACGAACATACATCATTTGGCGACCCCAACGTCACACCAAGCCAATAAGCGGAGGAAAGACATGCGCATAACGTCAAGCAAGACGAATCGTGCCTCACTTCTCGGCCTCTCCATCCTCGTTGCGTCGTGTCTTCCGCTCCATTCCGCGCAAGTCGGAAAGGAGACTGAAAAGGCCATGACCTCGATTCTGATCGACCGGTATCTGTCAATGTCCGAGAAGGATCTCGCCGGTCTCGCGTCTCTACCGGTCAAGCGCTTCACGTTGCCGACCGCCGGCGTGGATATCATGCGGGCTGTCGTTGAAGAGACCTATACGATCGATGGCGTCGGCAAAGACACAGTCTTGCTGACGGGATGGATTGCAGTGAAGCACGACTCGCCTCGGTTAATCAGAGGGGCGACGAAAGTGCAGTGGGGGTCGGCTCAACTCGACACAGAGTTCGTGGGACTGTCACTAAGAGGACATAGTCTTCTCTTCGGTGAAGTTTTCGTCACATTGAACTCGAGTGAACCGTCACTTGGTGTAGTCGGTGCTTGGCATTCGGACGACGTCCCGAAGCAGGCGCAGCGGCTCGAGCAGATGATCCAACTTGCGCAGCAGCGCGTCGCACCAGGCTTTGGTGGAGTCGACCTACTGATCGAACCGAGGGACGGCGCCATTCAATTGGCGCCGCGACTGCCTGACGGCCGTGACCCGTCCTTGCTCGTTCCGCTGAGGCCGGGCCAACAATTGCCTGCTGCCCCGTTCGGTCCGATTAATCCAACGGCCTCCTGCTCGCTTTCCTTCGCGGCGCGTGCCTGCAACTGCGCGGCCAACCTGTACATCATGGTAAGCCTTCCCAATCTCGGCCTGGCTCTCACGACGGACGGACCAGTCTACATGTACTCCAGCGTCGAAACGATACCGCCGGTCGGTTATACCGCAACCGTGACGCTAACGCCGACCGACCTTATCGCGGACGGTCGAAGGGTCGGTACCCTTGAGCATGCGGCTGTTAAGTTCCGAGAATTGGTGGAGCACATGTCCCTTGACCCCGCGGCACATCCTGAGAAGCGGATCAGCGAGGACGTCGCAAAACAGTAACCTTGCGTTTCACGAAGGCCACCCCTTCCGGGGGTGGCCGAAGTTGGGGGCAAGACTGATAAATCGTCCTTCCAGTTTGAGAAGCAAGGCGCGGCAATGCCCACGAGAGACGGCTGCTCCAAAAATCTGGAAGGCTCCTATTTTCTCGCAGCTCTCGCTCGGCATTCGAGCGTCCGGCCGTGGACGCTGATGATTGGGCTTTTCATTGCGATCGCCGGCAGCTGCTTCCTGGCACGCGGCATCCGAATTGATACTTCATCACGAGTATTGAATGTAGGAGTACAGCACTCTCCGCATACGGCGGATCGCTCCGAAAAACTAGCGTTGCTCCTGAGATCGAAGGGCGACGCGAAAATAAAGTACGAAACTGTTGAACGCGTTATAGAGACAGTGGAGTTCGTACTTGGCCTTCCATCAAATGCGGTTGCATCCGTCCTCTCCTTGCCCGAGCTTGCGGTTCAAGACGACGCGATCATTGCCGAAAACCTGCTTCAGCTCAGCCACAACGATTCGGACAAGCGTGGTAAGGACATACGCCGCGCGCTGTTGAATGATGCCCGGACTGAGACCCTCATTGTCGCTACACTCGATGAGGAACCGAGACGAGAGTTGCTCGAGAAGCTCCGGAGATCCGTGAAACAGGTCACCGGCGCCGAGTACGACATTCTGGTGGGAGGCGATGCCGCTGCGAAGGCCGAGCTAAGCTCCGCAGTCATTTCTGACCTGCTGGTACTTGGACCGTTGACGGCACTTCTGCTCTGGCTCGTGCTCTTTCGATACTATGATAGCGCACTATTAGCAGGAGCTATTCTCGGAGAGTCGGTGGTCAGTGGGGTCATCACCGTCGGGGTGATGGCGCTGCTGGGTGAGCCGATCACGATCATGTCGGTGATGCTGCCCGTCATTCTGCTCACGTCCGGCGTTGTCGACGACGTCTACTTTGTTGACAGAGTTTTGTGTCTCGAGCCGACCGGCACGGCCGATTTCAAAACTTCCATATTTCTTGGGGCTGGATACACCGCCAGGCCGATCTTTCTTGGCTCGGCGACTTCCGTCGCGGCCCTGCTTTCACTCTCATGGTGCGGCATGCCTGCGCTTGAATCACTCGCGCGCGTCGGATCGATCGCCATCTTCGTTAGTTTCGCAGCCACATTTACCCTGATGCCAGCCATTTTGATGCTGCTTCCAAACAATACTATCCGTAAGACCGCGAAGCGGATGCTCGACAGGACTGGCAGCCGAATCATCCATCGGCCGGGAGAACTAAGAGCGCTTTGTATCGTTGGCGCTACAGTGGCTCTCGTTTTCTCCGGATGGCTTGCGGTCCGCGCGATACCGATCAACGACAGTTGGATCCAAAATCTGCCGTCCGGCGAAACCCGTGACTTGTCGAAGATAGCCGATCAACAATTGGCAGGAAGCTCAATAGCCGAAATCAGTTTTTCGTTCGAAGATACCTCGATCTGGTCCCCGCAAGCTATACTGGACATGCTGCGGCTTGCGGACCGTGTAAGGGGTCTGCCCAAAGTGCAAGCCGTGTGGTCTCCGGCCGAGGCGCTGGTCAATCTGCTCGCGGCGTTCGAGGGTCGCGACGCAGCCTCGCAACGCAGCGCGTTTGTCCAGGGGAACGAGGCGCTTGGGGATTCGCAGGCTGACCAATTTGCATCGCTTCTTGCATCGACGAGGCTACCGTTCATCACTCCGCTTCAAATCCGTAAGGCGGACGTGACGCCTTTCGTCGTGGCAATCAGGGATGCGGATGCTGCTACATTACGGGAAATTGTCGATACTCTCCAGCCTCGACGGGAAGATCGCAGCCATAGGAAGCTTGCCCTAAGCGATCCGATCTGGCGCAGTTTGGAAATTGTCGACTCGCTCGCGAGAGTGAGTGCCAGCGCCGTGATGGACGCCATCTTGCTCGTCTCAGTCGTAGTCTTCGTCGTCATGCGCTCTTGGCGGCTCGCTCTCGTTGCGAGCCTCACCGTTGCAGTCGGGATGGCTATTATCTACATCTTGCTCTGGATCTGCGGCGCCTCGTTAGGCATCGCAACCGCCCTTTTCGCTCCGCTCGCTGTAGGCTTCGGAGCAAACTCCGTGAGCCACTTGATTGCGGAGTTTGATGCATGCCCGCCGCAGTTCGGCGATAGGACGGCCTATAGCCAGTCCTGTGCAATGCCGGCATCTATGGTGGGAGGTCTGGCGGCGATCCTTGGCTTCTCTGTCTTGTTTTTGTCCCGCATTCCAGCGAACCAAGCGATGGCGGCATTGATCATCGGCGGGCTGCTGACATCGGCTGCCGCGGCGGTGGTCACAGCACCAGCTTGCCTTCATATGTTGTACGGACGATTGCGATGGGCCTGATGCGGATTTGCGTTGGTCTGGCGGTTGTGGCCTGCAGCAGTTTGTTTGCATCCACGGCTTTAGCCGAGTCGGATAATATGGCCGCCTCCGAACTTTTATACCGGTTCAACCATCGCAACCTCGGAGAAGGCGGGATCCAGCGAGTGACAATGCTTCTCAAAAGAGGAGATGTGGTAACCCGCCGGTTTGAGATCGCGCGCATCTTCTCCCGAAACGCCGATTCCATCAGGACGGTCGTGGCCATGCTCGAACCGGCTTCTCTGGCGGGGCTTGCATACAGAATTTCGGAACACACCGACGATATCGGCCGGAGTGAGGTCCATCTCTACCTGCCCGCCGGCGCACATACAGTAAAGCAACTGAAGCCATCTCGCTACTTCGAGGGACTTCTCGGTGCGGATTTCTCTTACGACGATCTCCGCTGGCTCTTGCCCCTGGACGGATGGACCTATTGGTCCCTGGGGCGACAAGCTTCAGGTAATCGCACACTGCACAAGGTGCTCGGGTCACTATCGGGAGGCAGCAAGAGCACCGCCTTCCCAGCTATGGTACTATGGCTTGACGAGAGAACCGGCTTTCTGTTGCGCCGAGCTTACTTTCGAGATCTTGCGCGCTATCGCGACAGTAGCGATCCGGACAAGATTCTAGAAGTGGCCGCAAGCCGATGCATAGACGGCGTTAATACGCCTGTCACGATGATCATGACGTCCGCGAATGGCGATGTGTCTGAACTCCATCTCCGCACCGCCGCCTACCACCAGACATCAGTTGATTGGGAAAAATTGTCGACGACCGAGCTTCCTGGCGCCGCCCAATGGGTCGCGTCATTGCCAAGCGCACAAACTGTGACGACGGACTCGTTGAGTTGGCGGAGTGTGGAACTATGCGAGGATCCCTGATCGCATTGGGCTTGCTGCTCGTAGCCACCAATCAGATGAACCCCACCCAGGCGCAGGTCAGCGCCGAGCAAAACGACGTTTATGGCTATGGAATTCCTTACCCTTTCGTCCACCTCCGGCAGGGTTCAGCTACGATGCCAGGAACTTCCGCATTTCTGGCGGAAAACAATCCTTTTGCGCTCTATTGGCGAGGCCGCGATCTGGTACAAAGGGTTTATACAGAAGCGGATGGCGCCATGACCAGGGCAGGGGAAGTTGGTGGGCCGCTTTATGTTACTGGGTCCGCAGCGGAACAAACCGACGCGCCTCCTCGAATGCGCCGCGACCATGCGGCATCCTGCGGGATGTGTCATGCCGTCCCCTTTGCGGAGCCAGGCAGCGGCCCCGTGATCGCTTCCACCGGGCCAAAAGGGCGCGACACGCCACACTTTTTTGGCGCTGGCCTCGTCGAGATGATCGGCGCACAAATCCGAGACACTATCCTCGCTACCTGCGACCGGTCGAAAAAAGGCTGGATCTCCAAGGACGATGCCAGAGCCGGCTGCCAAGCATTGGTTAAGCCTGCTGACTCTTCTCCACCGATTGATTTTGGTAACATCCGACCAGATGCGCGCGGAATCCCAACACTCAATTCCAGCATTCGAGTTTGGTTCGTTGATACTGCCGGCCTCCCGATCAACGCAGCCAGCCTAGACGACGACAGGGTCGCGGGTTTCGATTTTGCCGTTGGTGTCTTCGGTTGGGGACGCGGCACTAGATCATGGCCTGACGGTCGAGTGACGAGCGAGGGTGGCGAGGCAGCGACCGTACGCGAGTTTGCCTCCTTGGCCGCAGACGCGCATATCGGAATCGGCACGGACGATCCTACCCAAGTTGGAAATCGCTTTTCCGTCGATTCGATTGGCGGAAAGGCGATGATCTCGCAGTCCGGCGCGCTTCAGTTCGATCTCGGCGCTGCCCAAGCGAGGGACTCTGCATCCCAAAATTCCGATCCCTCGGCTTCTTCTTCAAAGAAGCGGCTGACATTCACTACCGGCGATCTTGATGCCATCGAATTCTACATGCTGCATCTGCCACCTCCAGCCATCCTTGCGTCATCCGAAAGCGCACGTGGACAAGAAGTATTCAAATCAATTGGCTGCGCCCTATGTCATGTTGATCGATGGAGTATCAAGAACGATCGTCGGCGCTTTGTGGTCGAGCCACTGACCGCCCGCAACGGAACAGAGCGCCGCATCGAGCTATCGTTGAACAGAAGCAACGGTCGAAGGCAAGCGGACGTTCGGGTCTTCTCCGATTTTCGTCACTGGGATATCGGCCCCGCGTTCCATGAACTCCGTTTCGACAACACAGTGCAAACAGCGCACCGCACGGCACCGTTGTGGGGTGTTGCGACTACGGCGCCCTATGGTCACGATGGTCGTTATGAAACCCTCGAACAAGTCGTTCTAGCTCATGGTGGAGCGGCGGACAAAGCTGCCCGCACATTCGAAGGTTTGCCGGGAACGCAGCGCAACGCCGTCATCGCGTTCTTGCGATCGCTTCAGTTGTATCCGACCCTCCAGACCCCCGCGGACATTGACGGCGACGGCGTCGCCACAGAGGATTTCAAAGTCGGCAACGTTCGTGTTGGGCGAGAGGTGTTCCAACCGCGCTTTTTGTTCTCCGGCGGGCTCGATGTCGACGTCTTCTGCTGCGTGCCGCTGGCTGACGGGGGCATGCGACCGTTGTTCAGGCCCCGATTGTCAAGATCCCCCTGGGGGGCCCCGGACGTCGCTTCCGGAGAACACAAATGAAGATACTCGCACTTAGTATGTGGCTGCTGCTGATAGCCGTCACGGCGGCAAGTTCGTCCGACGAGGTCGTCGCCGCAGACCCCATCTGTCGCGCTGACTCTCCCGAGTGGATGAAATTCGAGCGTGGCCGCCAATTGTTCCTCAAGGAATGGTCACGCAAGGAGGGCTTCGGTGCCGTTCGCTACGACCCGCACCTGGATCACACGACAAATTCCTGCTCGACATGCCACAATTATCCAAGAGGAACGGCTGGTTCGGGCGGAAATTCGGCGGGCTATGGTGGCTTGGGGCGAAACACACCCCACTTGTTCGGTGTCGGAAACCTTGAGGCGATCTCTGAACACATTCGGGCATCGGTGATGGCGAAGTATAGCTCGAACGGCAAATTCATCGATAAATCCGCCTTGACCGGCGAACGAATTGTGATTGAGGCGATGCCAGGTGTCCTGGTCGATTTTGGTAGCCTTTCGCAACGGCCTGATGGCCTTCTCGACATCGATCCTTCCTTTGTGGTCTGGTTTGTCGACAAGGAGGGACGTCCATTGCCATCGATGGATGAGGCCGGCGCACATCGCAATATTGGCAGCGCAGATGTCGCTGGTTTCAACCTGTTTCACGGGTTTCCCGGCTGGGCCGTATCCGATCATCAATATCCAAGCATCCGCATGTTCGTGCTTGGCGCATGGAAAACGATCTTCGGACTTCCATTCGCTGATGCCTTGACCAAACCTGTCAGTTCCGGAGAGGTATGGGCAGGACGCTCTGTCGGCGGGCGCCGCCAACTCACGATCGAATCGATTGAGCAGGTGGGTAACATCATCGGACCAAATTCCTCTGATGCAGACGCGATCGAGCATTTTCTGCAAAATCATCCGAGCCCGGCACGACGGGCAGTCACGCCGGAGATTCTGCGGGGGGAGGCGTCCATGTACGAAATGGGGTGTACCTCATGTCATACGCCCTCCTGGCGCGTTCCCGCAGCGGCTGATGTTCGCTTCGCCGAATGGTCAGTCGAACTGGACCAGTTCAATAATTTGTCTAAAGTCAGAATTGGGAAACCGGCGGGTGAAAGTCGCGTGATAGAGGGAATTTTTAGCGATCTACGCTACCACGATCTTGGAGATCGCTTCCGAGAATATACTTGGATTGACGGCCATCTCGCGGTCCGAACCAAATTCAAGACGCCACCACTGTGGGGCGTATCGAGTACAGCGCCTTATGGGCATGATGGCCTTAGTCAGACACTGGATGCTGTGATCCGGCGACATGGGGGCGAGGCCGATGCATCAGCCCGTTCCTACGCAGCGGCAAACGAGGCCGATCGCGATGCTCTTCTGCGATTCCTGGAGAGTCTGTCGCTGTTCTCAATCAACCAGGCGATTGAATTTAAGTGTAGCAGCAAGGTCTCTAAGGCAAGGATCCAGCCATGAGTAACCCGACCGTCCGACTGCTCGGCTTTCCTCCCAGCACGTTCTATCAGACAGCGGCCCTTGCCCTCGCTGAGAAGGGCGTCCTCTTCGAAACGGACATGCCGGCTTTGGCAGAGCCGGACTATGCCAAAATCCATCCCTGGCGGCGCGTCCCCGTCCTCGTTCATGGTGAGGTCTCGATTTTCGAGACGCTTGCCATCGCGATTTACGCGGACGCCAAATTCGAGGGGCCTGCCCTGCAACCGTTGGACATAATGGCGCGCGCCAAAATGTTCCAATGGATCTCGGCGTTCCTCGACTATGGCGTCAACAGTATCCTGCAGTTCTCCGTCCGTGAACGCTTCCAAAAGGCCTTGCGAAATCAAACACCGGATGAAGCCATCGTCGAACAGCACCGCCCGGCGATGAACTATTTCTGTGCTCAAATGAATAGCCAGCTTTCGTCGGCATTCATTTCTGGTTCTTCGATGTCAATCGCGGACCTGTTTCTTATCCCTGTCATGATCTATTTCGCCAATACGCCGGAAGGGCGGGAGATACTGGCGAATAATTCTAACGTAGCGCGTTGGCTGGACTCCGTAAGAGGGCGCCCCTCCGTCATGACGATCTGCCAGCAGGTTGACTGGACAATGTGATTGCTTGAGAGAGAATAAAGAAATCCTGACCGTGAAACCCGTCTCGGGGTACGCATTCTGCTCGGGCTACTCGTTTTCTCGTTTAATCGGTCCATTCTGGTGCCCGCAGGCTGTTGTATCCGCTACTCGCCAAGGAATCGATACAAACGGGCAGTTGGCAAATGAAGGAATCGGCGGTTCTCCGAGAGACCTGACGCGCCGGAGATCAACTATGCTGGCAACTTGCAACACATCCACGGCAGCCTGTAAAGATTGCCTGGAGCGGGCGTCATTGCCTCGGTCAGCCTTGAAATGAGTTTAGCGCCCTGGTCAGAACCGCCGGCGGTTGAACCGGTACGAGGCCACTGGCCGTCGCCCGCATGCATGCGATCTCCTGACTCCCCCGGGCGGCGCAGCTATCGCCGGCAGGCGACAGTTTGACGATGTTGAAGTCCAGACCAATTCGATGTTGCCGCAGATAGGCGAGCCTCAACTGCACATCGATCTCATCGAACGCACTCAGTTCCTCGAAATATTCGCAGGACACGCGCAGCGTGACCAGCCGCAGGTCGCGAGCCAGTTCGGCAAGAATTTCTGGGGCATTTTGCTTGAGGAACATTTCGCGGCAACGTCCTTGCCACGAGATATGTCGTGTGAAATAGACGTTGCCGACAACATTGGTTTCTTCAAACGAGACGACGTGGCGGTAGATGAACGCCGGCTGCGATTGCAATCGATTCGCTGTGGTCGCTTGAGTTACGTTTACGTTCACAACGCTGGCTCCCCTGCCATGAGTTGACGACTGGTGAGGGCCGTGGAGCAGAACGGGTTCTCGAGGCAAGAGAACGCCACGGCGAAAGTCCCTGAAGGTAGCGGTAGCTCGGCAACGAATATTGTCACATCCCCGATCGTCGTCGGAGTATTGGGAATAATCGCGGGAATCGATGCCATCGGCAGCTTTCGTCCGATTTTTCGACAGGCTTCGTGAACGGTGTGCCGGTGAATAAGGTCGGTGTCGTCTTCGACGCTCAATAATTGCATGTCGCAGCCGATTGGAGTGCTTGCGGCAACAGCAAGCGTCAGGTCTCCGCAGTGAGAAATAGATACCGAACCCTTACTGTCGTTACGGATTGGTTTTCCGTCCGCTCTTCGATCGATCGCGCCGCTCAGTCCCAGCGATGCGATCGCCGCGCCACGGCGAGACTCCCGGAAATTGTTGTGATCGCAGATAAACGAAACCTCGATGCTGCGATCGCCAAAGGTTTCCCGCGCCAATCGTTCCAGATACGGGCCGACAAGGGCGGGGCTAACCGAAAGCACGTCTTTAATGTTCGTCGGACCGATTGCGCGGAAGGTCGCGTTGATCCAACGCTGTGCCACACGGCCACTCGCGTCGCTAATGACCAGATCGAACGTGTATGACGTTCCGGAGGTCCTTCGCTCGATCGCGCTGACGTGTCTGAGGCCGTCGGCCTTCGGGTCGATTTCGATCCGCTCGACACTGACGGGAATAACCTGTCGATGCGGCACGGCGACTTGCAGCGCATGCAGGACCGCATCAGTCGCGCCAGGATCCCACAGCGTGAACGAGCGAGGCTCGAACGAGCCGAACCATCTTGTTCCCGGGTCGGGCCGCAGACAGGCGGCCATCTGTCGCGATGTTGCGGTCTCGAACCGCTCCAGGCGCTGGAAAGATTTTCCATTGAAGAACAATGGGCCGTAAAGCGGGGCCGCAGCAAAGCCCTGCGTTTGTTGATCGGGAAGCCTCCAGTTAGGTGCCCCTACGCCTCCTGCGCTGAATGAGGCCTGCATACACGGAGCCCGGAATCCATCATCCTCGGAAAAGAGTTGAACATCGGTCGTGCCGTGCCGGGTTCGGAGGGCGGCAATCCGGATTCGGATGGCGCCGCCCGCCGGCACATTGAGCGCACGAAGAAGCCCGATGTCGCTGACAGTGGTGTGCAGTTCGGACGGTGTTAGAGCACAGGAGGCCTGGGCCATCGCTTCCAGCCCCATCACGGCTGGAAGGACGGAGGCGCCGCCCACGATGTGATCGTCCAGATAACGGTCGCGTCCCAGGCTCAGCGTTGTTTCGACCACGAGTTCGACACCCGGGAAGTGAATCTTCGGCTCGTCCAGGAACCGGAGCATGGGGAGATCACGGACGCCGAGTGAGAGATCAGGTGGCGGACCAAAGCGGCTCGTCACTGCAATTGTGCCAACGGTGCCTTGAGTGATCATTTCGCCGAAGGCCTTGAGGGCGTCATCCACCGAAATGGCATCCACCCCGAGCGCGCCGAGACGTTCGATGGTGCCCAGCCGTTCGCCCATTCCCGTTCCACCCCACACGCTCCATTCGATGGCCAGCGAAGTACGATCGCTCGAGGCCGAGGCCCATGCTTCCGTTGCCGCGGTCTGCATGGCGTTCGCCAGCGCGTAATGGGCTTCCCCTTCAAGTCCTATGCGGCCAATGATGGAGCCAAAGGTGATCAGTCGGCGGACCTGTGGCCCGAGTACCTCGAGTGTAGATTTCAGGCCGACGGTCTTTGGAGCGATGGTGCGCCTCACCATGTCGGTATCCAGCTCGATCAGTCGTTTTGGCTGATTGAGCGCGGGCGCGTAAAGGAGGGTCGTCACCGGCCCATAATCGTCAAGCACCGGAGCGAGGCCGGAGCGGAGACTCTCCTTCTCCAGCACGTCGGCGCAGACATAACGGCAGCGTAATCCGCTCGCGGCGGCACGGGCAAGGGTTGTCGCAACGGTGGTATCACTGGCGGCGCTCCGGCCGATCAAGACGATTGCCGCTCCGCAGCGTGCGATCTCGAATGCGCATTCGGCCGCAATGCCTTTGCCGCCTCCGACGATCACAACGACATCGCTCGCGGTGATGGCAGCCAATGACGATGAGCGGGGGATGATCGGCGCGAAGATCGGCTCCCGTATCGCTCCATCCTGGGTGAGCCGCACCTCGTGGTAACCGTTCACGTCGGTCGCAAGTATGCGAGCAAGCCGTGGGTCGGCCGTGTCGCAATTCGGACAATCAATGACGCGGACCGATCGGAAGTAGGCCTCTCGTGCGACCGAGCGGGCAAAAGCCGAGATCGGCGCGCCGTCATGACAGATCGCCAAATGTTGCACGTTGGCTTTGATCGCGGCCGAAACTTGAGTCACGAGTTGCTCGGCCAACCTGGCTTCAAATTCGCCGTCAACCCAAATTACGCGGCCAAGGTCGCCGGCTTTTTCAGGCTCCTCGGGTATTGGGGAAGAAGTTCTCACCTGAGACCACCAGGCCGGAGAAGCGCTTTGCGCCCGTAACTCGGCTTCGCTCCAGCCCATTCCATAGGTTCGGACCCATGGGCGCACACCGGCGATACGTGCGTTATCGGCGTCACCTCCGAATGCTTGAAGCTCCGCCAGGGCGTCCGCGAGTTGCTGCGCTGTCGCATTCGAAAACTCTATCGGCGCCGAGGGAAGGCGCATACGCAACGCCTTGGCCGCGCCGATTACAATTCGCGTGACGGCAAGAGAGTTGAGATGAAGTGCATCAAGGAAACGGTCGTCGGGACCGATAAGGGAAGCCCGTAATCCGGTCTCTTTAACGATCGCAGCGAGCACTGCCGCGAGCGGAGCCGTCTCTTGCGCCAACTCCTCAAGTGCGGGTTGCTGGATCGGCCGTGGGGGTGCCGGGAGGCTGGCAAGGCTTGCGGGCTCGTGCGAGCCGCAGGGACTCTCAATGAATTTCGGCGTGACCAAAGGCTCGAATGCACGAAGATGTCTATCTGCAAACAGAGAATCGGCGCGGATGTCGACGCCTGCCGCGAAAACAGCGCCGGCCGTGCAAAGGAGCGGTTTTATGGAGCTTCCGAAAGCGTCCACCGAGGATGCGGCAATTCCTGCACCCCGGGCCAATCGCGTCAAGCCTTCTCCGGGGCCAACCTCGACCAGAAAATCAGATTGCGCGCAAAGCATTTCGAGCGCTGCGTCGAACAAGACGGGCTCCACGAGTTGATCGACCAGCAGTTGGCGGAGGTTTGAGCGGGCGGTGAGTGGCGCGCCGGTGATTGTGGAGATAACCGTTCCCTCTGAGATCGATCCGAATGACGTGGCGACTAGGGCGAGTGCCAATTCGTCACCCGCCGCCTTCATATGCGGACTATGGAACGCGTGGGATACGGCAAGTATTGATGCTTCAATCCCGCGGTCTTTGCAGCGCGCGGCGGCGTGCGTTACCGCGTCGACACCTCCGGAGAGAACCGATTCGTGCCGGCCGTTTCGACATGCCACGACGGTACCGGTTTTACCGGCGAAATGTTCGGCATCGTGGGGTGGAAGTACAACCCGAAGCATAGCGCCCCCAGGCGAGCCCGCGCGAGCCATGATCGATCCCCGCGTCCGCGCGAGTTGAAGGGCCATCTGCGGAGCCAATGCCCCAGCCCAGGCGAGCGCGCTTATCTCACCAAGGCTGTGCCCAGTTGCTGCGCAAGCCGATATGCCAAGGCGCTTCAGAACGTCCAGCGCGGCAAGGGACGCAGCCACGATGGCAGGCTGAGCGACACTGGTGTCGGAGGAGTTTTGACCGCTGGCCGTCGGCAGCGCCTCGGTCAGCTCGGCGACGCCCGCGAAGCGGCGACGCCAGAATCCGCCGTCGGGTCTGCACGGTGCGCCTTGGCCCGGGAACAGGAAGCCGATGCGGGGAGCACGAGACGGGCGGCCAACAAACACGCCCTCGTTCGAGTCCGCAAAAGTCTCACCGGCGATCACCGCGGCCTTGGCACGGGCCAGCCGCGCAGCGAGTTCTGTGTCAGTAGAAGCAACGATGGCTACCCTTATGGGGGCCGGTCCTGCTTTGGAAGCCGCATGCGCTGCTGCGTCGGAAAATTCGGCGAGCGAAAGCGTCGCGGCACGGCCTTCGAATGCCGCAATCGAATCGACAATATCGCTCGTGCCGTCTCCTGAGAATAGAAACAGCTCAGCGTCCTGCGATCTGGGCGAGCAGGGGAGGCCGATCGAAGATGTGGCCGCGCCTATGCGCTCGATCACGACATGCGTATTGATGCCTCCAAAGCCGAAGCTGGATACACCGCCGAAGCCGCGCCTCGGGTCATCGATCCGTTCGGCCGCGACGTTTGCGCGAACCCGATGGCCCGTTTCCGCGAATACGGGATGTGGATTCTCGCAGCTCACGTGAGGCGGTATGACGCCACATCGCAGGGCTTCGACGGCTTTGATCAGGCCGGCAAGACCTGCTGCGGCCTTCGTGTGCCCGATATTGGCCTTGATCGATCCGATTGGAAGTGTCGAACGAGATCCTTCGCGTAATGCGGCAAGGGCGCGCACTTCAATCGGATCGCCAACGGCAGTGCCGGTACCGTGCGCTTCGACAAAGTCCACATCCGCCGGATCGACTTGAGCCATTTTGTAGGCACGCCGATACGCCAGCAGTTGCCCCTCAAGTGATGGACGGGTAAGGCCGCCGGCGCCGTCGCTGGAAAGTCCCCAACCCCGGATGCGGGCAAGGACAGGCAGTCCGGTTCGTAGAGCGTCTTTCTCGCGCATCAGCACCGAGCATGCACCACCTTCCCCCGGCCAAAAGCCGCTGCTCCTCGCGTCAAAAACCCGCATTTCGTCGGTAGCCAGGGCGCCGTTTCGCGAGAACCCGACCAGCTCGAAGGGATCGAGGCTCAGGTCGACGGCAGCCAGCACGACAGCATCGACTTGCTCGCTTGCCAGCAGATTGGCCGCGTCGCTGAGGGCAACGAGCGACGAGGCGCAGGCGGCATCCACCGAATAGGCGCCGCCATGCAGGTCGAAGTAGTTGGCGATCCGGCCGGCGATGGTGTTGGCAAGACCGCCGGCGAGGCTCTCCTCGTTCGGATCGGGAAAGTGCCGACGCAGTTGGTCTTGGAAAGCGGCGCCCAGGCGCGCCGTCACATCGGTGGTCAGGCCTTCGAGCGCCGCAGCATCCGTCATTAGCTCGTTAAGGAACGGGGCTCGAAGACGGAGAAGCGAGGTGCGGCTGAATTCTCCGGCCAGCGTATTTGCGACGACAACTGCCGTCCTGGTTCGATCTATTCGGTCAATCCCTCCAATCGCAAGGATTGCCTCCGCGGCAAGCTCAAGCGCCAGCCAGTGAGTGTGGTCTGTCGCCTCATAAGTCCTCTTAGGTATACGAAAGGCGCTGGAATCGAAATTCCAGTTTGTGAGAAGCCCCGCGCGAATTTGGGTAATAGAATCGGCTTCGCCGATTGCGTCTATGGTATAGCGGCTGATATCGAGACGCTCTCGCGGTATGCGCCGAAACGAGCGCCGTCCATCGACTATATTGGCCCATAATTCCGCTGGCGAGTTGGCGTCGGGAAGCCGGCATGCCGTCGAGAGGATTGCGATGCTCGGGGGGCGGGACATATCTCGCCTACTCTGCCGGCGTCATATCAGGGCTCAGTTTGCCGCGAGTCGAGATCACCAAAGATCTCTGGCGAGCACCGATTAGCGAAATTAATGCTCCTCGTGCGGCGGTCACGATCGTCAGCGCGTAGAACAGCCCGAAGACGACATGCATCTCCATGAAGAGCGCGTAGAATGACGCGACGGCGACGGCGAAGCCGATCTGACTTTTCGTTCGTGACGGCGATGTAGCAGGGTCGGTTATCATGTAGAAGGTGAACAAGATAAACGCGAAGCCGGTCATCGGCAGCAGACCGGCCATAGTCGGTGTGCCGTGAAGTATCGATCGCAGTATCGCCTGGGCTGCGAACGCAGATACCCAAGCGACGATCAAGGGAATGCGGCCGGTAGCTTTGATATTGAGATAGCTCCCGGTGCAAATGACGATCAACGGCAGGATCCAGTCAAAGATTCCCGAGGTGTTTTCGGTGAATTGATAAGGGGGCGCGATCCCAACGGTCGGAAATAGCAAAAGGGTGACGGTGATTCCAAAGTTGGATGGATTGAGGAAGTGGCGTAGCGCAGGTTGTCCCGGCCGGCCGTTGTTGATCGCAATTCGAAAAACGTATTTTGACGCCATTGCAGCCGCCGCAGCGAAGGCTATGGCGGAAACGTTCTCGGCCGCATAGAGCAGCATTGCTATCGCCAGTCCACTGATATGGGCGGGAAGCAGGAATTTCACGAGATCGACGGGCGATCCGGCATAACGAGGTGACCGGCGGTTGACCCGCGCCTCGATCGTCTCGCCGATGAATTCCACTCCGTAAGCTGTCAGAACCGATACGAATGGAGTTATCCAGGATTGCTCAAAGCCTAGAAAGGCATGTCCCAGAACATTGAGGACGGTGATCGCAAATGCAAATCGCGACAAGCCGCCCAGACGCTTCTCCGAATACCAGCGGTCTGCAATCGGTGCTGAGGTCCGAGATTTAAGCGTTCCAGTACCGAGGTCATTGCCCAATGTGAACGACACGACACAATCCCTTCATTTCCTTATCCAATGCGTGACGCGGTGTTCGGCATTCCGTTTCACCAAGAACGACTTGATGGCGCCCCGGAGTTACTTCGAAGATCTGCTCCTGCTCTCCGTCCTTCGTGCGCCAGGTAATTTGAACTTTGAACAGTTCGTTTTCCAAGGCCTGACCGACGCCAAAATGAATCTCCGCGGCTCGCTTGCCGCCGTGTCCAGAACCTCCGTCGACCACCGATGTCGCGATCCTTCCGTCGGGCAATTTGAGACGCGCTTCCGCGCCTATTGCGGCTCTTATCGTTCCCGGCACGACGCCTTGTACCTGGGCATCGATAACAATGGCCCGGCCGACGCCAGTCGACGTGTTGCGCAGGAATACGGAAGGGCTCCATTGGCGTGCAATGACGACCGCAAGACGCCCGTCGCCGAATACATCACCGGTCGCTATTCCCCGCGAGGCCGTGTCGCGGTCTAGATCGAGCAGTGGCCACACATCCTTGAAGACGCCGCTGGCGTCGGGCACAAAAATACGATCATGGTCACGTCCGGAAAGTTCATCGCCGGCGGAGAAGCGAGGCCATGCGGCGGGATGCGACAGAAGTTCGTCGTTGCCCATGGCCAGTTCCTGCAACTCGGGCCAGCGATTCCGTTCGCCGCGAATGAAGCCGATTGCCTGGAGCAGGGAGGGATGGCCAGAGTTGAGAATGTCGGCAAATTTGATGTCCCATGCCCAGTTGCTGGTCCACGTGCCGCGAGCAAAGCTCTCGTCCCGATACGGTGCGATCCCGCGATTCCAGCTCCACGGATCGCCGGTATGAACAAACAGGAAATGACTTTCCAGCAAGGCGTAGGGCGAAGAGATATTGCTGACTGCAATCGCAGCATGCCCGTCGCCCTTCACGTCGCCGAAGTCAACGCCCATGCCTTTGAATGAATCGCGCCCCAGCACCTTCGACCGCGGGTCTGTGGGGCCGCGCTGGCCTTCAACGATCTCAAACCGTGGTTCTCCCGGCTTGGAGCGATTGAGGAGCAGGCGATCAGGACCGAAATCGTTGGCGACATAGATTTCCGGCAGGTGGCGATGCGGCGCCAGAGAACTACCCCCGATCTTGATGAGGTCGCCGTCGAGATCGCGCGCAGCCAACGCTAGCGTCCAGCCGTTTCCCATCTCAGGGGTAAAGGCGTAGCTGGCGTCTTCATAATTCACCGTGCGGGCGTCTGAGGCCTTCCACCGCAGGAGTCGAGTGCGACCAGCGTTATCGGCGCGCGACATCGAATGCTGCATTTCGAAATGCGTGGTCGCTCGCGGATCGAGCACGCGCTCGCCGTCACGAAAATAGTTTCCGAAGATCAAATCCGGATGACCGTCGCCGTCAACGTCAGCAAGGATTGCCGCGTTCGTGTTCCAAATCTCGCGATCCGGCACGATCTCTATCGGTGTAAACGCGGCCGACGTCAGTGCCTGCTCGTCGTTGCGAAGGAAAACGATCGGAGTCCTTCCCCAATAGTAGACGATGAGATCCATTCGGCCGTCTTCATTGACGTCGGCTGCTAGGCACCCCATTGGAGCCAAGGTGGCAGGGTCGTACCCTTCGGACGGGGTCGGCAGGAAGAACGGGAGATAGCGCGGCTTGCCCGTTTCGGGCAAAAGCTCCGTGCCTGGCGCAGGCAATATCGAAATGCTGTCGTTGCGTGGATCGACGAGGCAAATGTCCGCGGGACGCCCGAGATCTGCGATATCTGCGAGGGCCACACCGGCTCCAACCGACGATATCCAGGCGTCGATATGCCGAACGGAAGGGTGTACCTCGCGGATTTGACGCATGCGCTTGCCATTGTCGGGCGTCACCAGGTAGTCCCGCTTGAAGCTCAGTCCGGCCTTTCGATCCTGCGCGGAGATGTCACGTGGTTGAGCCAGAACATAGAGCGCGACCACGATGGACGTGGTTGCAATCTTGGCCGCATGGAGGCGGAAGACTCCCATCATGATCGGTCTCTCCCGACGGACAGGAAAGCCTGGGCTACACTGTCTCGCCAATTTTGATACTGTGGTGGATCGGATGGCGCCTTCGACAAGCCGGCTCGCGCTTGCCTTACGAGCCCGGCAACTTCGCAGGCACTAAGGTTCCAGATCGATCGCGCGACCACGTCGGTATGTGTAGGAGCGTGAAGCGCCAGCGCATGCGCCTCGCAAGCAAACGCCACGCCCTGTGCGTAGCTGGCCGCGTTTCGATCGGCTGTCGCGAGTGCAGCGGCGGCCTCGGTCTGGCCAGCCGGTCCGGCATAGGCCATGGCGAGGCCAAGACCCGACCATAAATCGCCCTGCCTTTCGTTCGGGAGGCCCAAGACCAAGCGAATTGCACTTGCGGCCGATCCACCCGCGACAAACCACAAGGCGCGGCCTACCCCTTGATCATAGGCGCGTGCAGCGTAACCCGACTGCTCACGCCGCCATCCCGCTAGGACGCGCTTGTGGTAGAAATAGGTGTCGTGAAACCCCAATCCGTCCATGGCCAGCCATCGATGGACGCTGTCCAGCGATGCCAGGATCTGCTTGCGTCGCCACGGAACGCGCGCGATTGCCCAGCCGCAGCCAACGTGGACGAGATATGTATACTTGGAATCCAGAGCGGTGACGAATGCCGGAAGCATTGGTTTGCGAAATGGAACGGCATCGACAACCGCAACGCCCATTGCCGCTCCTTCCGCGGCAAAGCCGCGTTCGTCCAGTGGCTGGCTGCGGATATATTGTATGATGTTATCCAGATGTGGGGCGGCAAGTGCCGTGTTGTAGCCGACGATAAATGTTCGCCCGACTGTTTCCAGCGAACGTTGAGCCGGAGAATGAGGAAATCCACGGGCCTGAAAAGAGGCTTGATCTGCAGACAGCCGGAGCAGACGAGGTACCAGGGACCTCAGGAAGGTTGTCGTGCTCGTACCCGTATCGACAACTGTCGTCACAGCTTCTTCACTCGTCTTTTTCGCCAAGCAGTAAGCAGTCTTCCGAAGAGCTTAGGACGAGGTTTTTCAATGACGCCAGTGCTGTCCTGTTCTTCCTCTTGCGAGGCATTCGATTTTTCAATATCGACCCCGGCGTTCTTCGGCGCCCATTGGAGCGTTTGCCTGATGAGTTCGAAGGCTTGTTCGGGGTTGGAGACAGAAACTTCGAGTTGTTCGTGCCAAAATCTGCCGCGCCAATGGTCCGGCGCTTCGCGCCAGAAACGCAGTCTGAAAGCCTGGATGAGATCTTTAGGGCTCTGGGTCATCGGCTTGCCCACAATTATTCGAGGCAGCCTAGGCCACATTGGCCAGCCAGCTATTGCTCTCTGATCTTGATTGCATGTCAGCACTTTGCCGTGCGGATCACGACAAAGTCACGGTCACTAACCCGGATTGTTATTAAGACAACCGGGATGATTGAGGTGGGGTGTAGCCGAATGCGGCTTGCAGGTGCCGCTCAACATGATCAAAGAAATCGTCAGAAAGAATGTCGTTGTGAAGTCGCCTCGTTTCCGGCATCGGGCCGATGTTGAGCTCCAGCTTCAGGAGGGTCACGAGCCGTTGATAAGCGCGAATTGCTTCTACACGTTGCCCATTCAGGACGAGCAGCAGCATAACGCTGCGTTGAACACTTTCGCGTAACGGATCGGTCGCGAGTATTCGTCGACCGAAATCCAATGCTTGCTCATAACGGCCCTGATTGGCAGCGACGCGCATGAGTTCAAAAGTGCTTCGAACGAAGAGGCAATGAAGTCGCTCGCGCTCCTGAAGCACCCATTCGCCGTCGTAACCATCCAGAAATGGTCCTCCGTATCCCTCGACAGCTGCGCTGATATCCTTCATGTCGGAATCGACAAGCGGGCCGGTCTGGGAATGGCTTAAGACACGACGGGAGGCGCACTCCAATCTATGGGTGTCGATCGCCATGGAATGCGATTGCTGCAGGATAACATCCTCGCCCAGCGTGATAAGATGTTGACCAGCCCCCTTCGATCCGAGTTCAAGTATCTTTCGGATGCGCCAGATCGCTGTGTTGAGGGCGGAGCGGGCCTTGTCCGGGTCAAGCTCCCCCCAGAACAAATCTGCAAGACGCTCTCGGCGGTGTACACGCCCGGCAAATTCGAAAAGATAGCAGGCCAAAAGCCGCCCGGCCGGGCCCATATCAGGTTTTACGATAGCGCCATTGGCCGAAATGGAAACTCCACCAAGCAATGAAATGTTGAGCACGGCAGCCCCCGCACAAAAAGCTTACCCACAAAACAACTCGTAATAGACAATAATTGTGATTGCACCCTATCTCCAGTGAAAGGTCAATCCATCACGATAGGATCACGGGAAGATTTAGGGCCGGCAGGAGATGCAGGGGGGCCGCAGATCGCGTCGCGCGAACGGCAAATGCGCTCATTGGAAGGGATCAGCGAAGGTCCGGTAACAAGAGGCAATTCTCGAGCACCGGCCTACGTCGGGACGGCCGTCTTTCGCTCTCGCAGATACTCCATCAGACCAACCATCGCGAAGGGCATCGGCAACAGGTTCATGACGAAATGCCATGTCACTCGACAGCCAACCGCAAATTCACGTTCGCCGATTACATTCACGGCGCCGAACAGCGTGCTCATGCCTATCGGCTTGCCGAGGAAATAAGCTGTCGCTGTCAGGGAGATATGCTCATAGAGGTGAAAGGTTTCTATATAGAGGGCCCAGCGAACCCATTTCGAGGGAATGCAGTAATAGAGAGATGCGAGGCCCGCGAGGAAAATGCTGTTGCCGATCAGGTGCAGAACTTCCATTCCGAGCATCATTCGTCTTTGGGCATCGGCGCTCGTAAATACGGCGCCAATTTGTTGCACGAGATCAGTTGCCCACGGAGACATCCAGGGCGTACTGCGACCGCAGATGTTGGACAAGTCTCCCAGTACCCACACGGCAAACTGGAACGCGTGTTCCGCAAAGTGTCCAATCTGAAATATCAGGCCGAGTCCTGCGGCTGTCGCCACTATCATTCCCAGGATCGTTAGTTGATCGCTACGCGAAGCTGCGGTGGCCGTCGCAATGGGGCTCAGACCAGCGACATTTTCGATGCCCGTAGCATTCCGAGGAAAATTGGTCAGGTGCGGCAGCATCTGCAATCCGTTTGCTTAGGAGTCTCGTTTGAAGAATTGTAATGCATCGGCCTTGTCTCGCCGGTCACGACAAAATCTCGGCACATTATCGTACCCGGTGACACGGAGGAAAACATGAGAAATAGCCAAGAAGCTCGTGATCGTCTTGTGATCCGAAGAATCAATTCTCATTTTAGCACGGGTCAGTGGTCAAGCAGTCGATTTCTGATCAAGACAGCTAGCTCAAAGGAACAAGGCAATGCCTAGTCGGTACCGGCCGTTCTCTCCAGATCCGTCACAGGGCGCGTTGAAGCCCGCTATCTCTGGCAACACCATCAATGGCCTTGGAGAGACGTCGGCGCGCCGACCCAGCATAGTTTATTGGGCGTCAGATCCCGACACGATTGCGCATGGCGGGATGCAGCGCTGGTTCTACCAAGTTGATCCGGGCAATCCACATTTGGCGCGGGCGCGGGAGGAGCGGGCGAAGCAACTCGCGTCCGACGGTGACGCGATAGGAGCGAACGATGGGCTGCCCGCAGTGTGACGCAATCGACCCTATGAAGTCCCCGGCTGCGAAATGGGTGGCAAGCGGTCTTACACCTCCGAAATAGTTAGATCGTTGGCATTCGTGGCATCGAGAATACGCGGGCCGAGCCGATGTTTGCGTGCATCCAAACATGTGTGCAGGCGTCGATCCTCTGCACAAAATCTCGTCTTGAGGCCTCGTTCAGAATGGGGTGTTGTTTATTCGCCGTCCTCGAAGAATTACCGGAGCAATCCGCTGTTCGACGTCCACGTGCACAACCGCAGTCGGCTTAAACGGCTGCGGTTTGCGTTTGAGAGCACCGGCTGATGTGGGGCTGGATAGGGCGTTAATCGGTTTCCGCTGATCGCAACTCGCCCTCGAAATCCCGGCCGCCATATGCAACCGTGATGACCTCGACGCGCGTTTTGAGCATACGAAAGGCGATGGTGGCCCGGCGTTCAAATCGGACGGTGTGCTGGCCGGGTAGAATGTCATTGCAGAGTGTGCCGCGCTTCGGAAACGTTGCCAGCGCCATGCACGCCGCTTCGATCCGATCGATGTACCCGCCTGCAATCTTGGTGCCCGCCGCTTCGACGATAATCATAGAGGCCAATAAGGTCGGCTTCGGCTTGCGGCCTGGGAAGACCCTGAGCGCCACGCTTGGAGGCGTTCACCTTCTTGGTGTGACGGGGGCGCAGGCGTTTGAACACGTCCTCTGCGGGTGGCATCCACCCTCTTTTTCCCTAACCGGATCGGGGAGCGTCGGTTCCATGTGGAGGCCGTTCTCGGCGAAGACGGTCTGCCTATGCAAGCTTGGTTCGGCCTCGAAAATCATTCCGCCGGGCTCCGGCCTGTTTCTTGAACGCCTGGCCGCCTTCAGTCAGGCGCTGAGCCGCCCCGAAGGAGGTGACGATGCTCGTTCGTCGTCATCCATTGTGCGCGGATCAGATGAGTTTCCCATGCCCTTCGTGACCGGCCGGGTTCAGCATCCGGATCAATGTGTAGCACAATCTTGGCAACCTCTTTCCAATCCGCTCCATCAGCGTGGGCGTCAAGCAGACGAAGGTAGGTGATTAGGTGCTGCTCATCATAGCCAGCGAACTCGGCGGATACCGGTGCCGTGTCGGCGACGTCCGGATCGCGCGCGGGATTTCGCATGAAGTTTCCTCGTAGCTCGGCTCACCTTGACGGCCGCCGAATATAACTGCCGCCCGTCATGGGGCGAGAAGTTATTGGAATCGCGTCACGTGATGCGCTGCTGGCATCACTGGTAAGCCATCATACCTTCCGCATAGTCATGGCAGGTTCGAGTCCGTGCTAGGTCACTTGGGCTTTTTCTTTGGCTTATGCTCTGCCACGATGGTCTTCACCAAGTCCACGATACTCTGGCGGAGCTTCCTGTCCTCGACTTGCGAAAACGCTGTAATGAGAGCCAGCCCGTCCTTGGTGGACAGGAACTGCTCGATAACGTTGATCCCAACTTCGGAAACAGCGCCGCCCCTATTTTGAAGTCCATCATACAGAAAGGTAACCGGTACTTTCAGGATAGCGGCGATCTGCTGCATGCGGCCGGCACTGATCCGGTTCGCGCCTTTTTCGTATTTTTGCACCTGCTGAAACGTCAGCCCGATTTCATTTGCGAGCGCTTCCTGGCTCATGTTCATCATCAGGCGGCGCATCCTGAGGCGCTTCCCAATATGGACATCGACTTCATTGGCATGCCTTGGTTGCATTGTGGCCCCGCCAGATGGACTTAAAAGAAGTGGATATGAGCATGGCTGCGACACAATGTTCAAGTCGATCCGCTACAATGAGCCAATCAGTTACTTGTATTCCGTTTGGTTAGGCACAGGCTCACGTGGGACGTTTCGACGCTATATTCTCTGCGTTCGAACTTCTGGACAAAGCCAAAACTGAGGTGTCTCTGCGCGATACCTTTGCGGCGGCCGTCCGGCAATTCGGCTACGACTCCTTTATGGTTGTTTCTTCCCGTATCCAGCCGACCGCCTTCGACAAGATGTTTATCCTGGATCATTGGCCGCGCGCTTGGCGGTTACAGTATCACCGCGAGAACTTGATCCTAGTTGATCCTGTCGCGAACTATGCCCGGAAGAGCTTCAATGCTTTTGGATGGCATGAAGCTCCGGTCATCGATCAAAGAGGCGGTCGGGTTCTTGAGATTTCCGCGGTCGAGCACGGCCTGCGGAGCGGCTTGTGCGTCCCTATCCAAGGCACCAGCGGTTATCAGGCGACCGTATCTCTTGCCGGTCACGCCGTCGATGAGAGCAAGGAAGGTCGCCGGGCCGTCGAAATGATGGCCCTCTATCTCTACAAGACGAACCTCAAACTCAAGTCTGAATCTCGGACATTCACGTTGACGCCCCGGGAACGCGAAGTGATGAGATGGGCGGCCGCCGGAAAATCGGCTTGGGACACGGGCGAGATCCTTCATATCTCTGAGCAAACCGTTAAGTCACACATTTCCTCGGTGCTTTCAAAGCTGGGTGTCTGTTCCAAGACCCAGGCCGTCGTCGAATCGATCCGGCGCGGCGAGATCCATCCTTAGTCAATCCCTCTCCTGAGCGATTCTGTGACCGCCTCCTGTCGTGACACTCCGCCGTGGGTTCACGGCAGGAGACAGCATGATCAGGGTCATCGACCAATCGAACAGCGCAATGTTCGCTCCTACGCTCGATCAAGTCTTCAAGCTAAGACACGCCTGTTTCGTGAAGGAACGGGGATGGCAAGAATTTGATAAAGACGGCATCTACGAGCAGGACCAGTACGACGATCACCATGCCATCTATCTCGTCTCGCTCGATGATCAGCATGACGTTATTGGTTGCCTCAGGCTATATCCGACAACGCTGCCACACATGCTCAGCGAACAGTTCGCCTATCTGGTCGATGGACCCGTGCCAAGCTCGGCCCAGGTCATCGAGATGACCCGGTTAGCCATCAAGCCCGGACGGCGCGGTGGCGAAACCTATCACGAGCTTCTCATCGGAGTTCAGGAGTTCTGCCTTGCCCGCCATATCCTCAATGTGACCGCGGTTGTCCGGGCGCTCCGCATACCGCTCGTCCAGAAGATGGGGTATCAGTTGAACCCCTTGGGTTCTATTTATCAGATCGACGGCGATGCGACGATCGCGGTCATGTTCGACACGAGTGATTCAGCCCTCAACAACATACGTGCCCGCACGGGCGTGACTCATTCGGTCATGGAGGACATTCGCGTTCCGATGATACGGAAGAGCGCTTAGGTGGCAGGAGAATCAAATCCGGAGCCCCCAAAGGATCACGACGAACTCGTCGATGGACTGATGGCCCTCATACCGATCGCCCGATTGGTCGGCAATCCGATGACCGTGAAGCTGCTCGAAATGGCACTCCTCAACGAAATCGGCGGGGCGTCAGATCCAAAATAACATTATGTAAGCCCATGCCGCGCTCTGTCTGGCGTTACCTTAGCCGCAAATGAATTTAGATGTGCCTTGAAAACTTCACCTTTCCGTTGGGCTGTAAACCGCGCTTTGTATACGAGTCTTTCTGGACCGATCTCGCCCGATAGCAGAATCGGTTCAAACACACTGAACACGAGCAGTTCACTTCAATGAGTACAGCTTTCGCAAGTCATGGACGATCCGGTCAACTTCGATTTGGGGATGCGCTGCTGCTCTTGGAGCAATGATAGGTTCAGCTGTCCATCCAAGATCTGGATCTCTGCTCACCGATACAAGAATGCCCGTGCTGGACAGCCGAGAATTTATCACTTTCTCCAGTTGGGTGGCCGAGACCACTTTTCTCGTCATCGGGGCTACCATGTACAAATTATAATGTTGGGTGGTGATGTTGATGAAAGACGAAAATATAGGCAGGCCTAAAGACAGCGTAACTGGGCCTCAATCGTTTTCATGCCCTCTTATCTAAAATTGGGTCAGCAAAGGCTAGATCGCGCGCACTAAGGAGACGCCCGGCCACAGCGCACAAATTCCAAGCGGCTCTGGACGGCAACAGGAATGCCGTTGCCTAGGCATCGCCGTCGCGAGCCCTTCCATCCTTGCCTTCGCCGCGCCGGAGCGCTGGGAGGGCGAACAATCGCGACATCCTCGTGAGGAGGGCACCGGAGGACGGTCATCGCCGACTGGCGGGCTCGCATTTCGGCTTGACGCGGGAATGCTTCATCGACGATCTCGCTCAGGCTGCCAGATCATCCCCGGCACGCAGTTGTGGCTCTGGATGCGGTCGTCGCCATGTCGAATTTCGGCCAGCCGCCCGCGGCCGCGCGCCCGGCCTGTCCTTCGCCGGATACAAGAGAACTGTGGGCTGGGCCGCGGGACTATCGCTCGATGAGCAATCAGGGCAGATCCGAGTTCACCGTTCCGGGCGGCGGTTGATCCAGGCGTTGTGATCATCCGAGGAATTTGGAGAACAAGGTGCGCTGGCAGGTTCGCGAGCTTGAAGCGGCTCGCGAACTAGAGCGGAAACGGTGCTGGAGGCATCGAGGTCAGTGAGCTGGACATCAGCCTGCCAAACGACGTGAAAGCTGCCGGAATGACCCGCGAGGCCAAAGAATGGAAAGAGCGAAAGGAAAAGCTCGGCAGCACTCAAAAGCAAGATCGGCCTTGGGGCCGCAGGATCAGCCCTAAAATCCGTGCAGCCGAAGTGATCATTTTTCATAATTTTTAACTTGCGTGAAGATTTTTCATGAATTACGTTGGCTTTTGAACAAATCGGCTTCGGAGTGAGGGTTTTTCAGGGGGGCGTGAGAGTTTTTCAGGGATTTTAACGTGAGCAAGGGTTTTTCAGGGCCAGTGAGTGTTTTTCACGACAGAAGGTTGCCGGAGACGGCGACCCCTGCGGGATATGCCGCCCTGATCAATGCTTACGCCCTTGAGGCACCAGTCCCGCGCACACTTAGCGCGATTGGCACAAAACACCGTATTATCAACGATTCAGGTTGGCGCATTTACACGCCGCGCCACGCGCCGGAAGCCAGTCTCGAAGGTCACCTGACCTTTGCCCTTAAGAATGAAGGTCTCGACCTCGCCGTCCTGAAGCGGCTCTTCCTCGCCGTAAAGCCGGGCGACATCGCAGAACTGGTCCGGCAAAAGCCGACCGGAGTCTACACGAGGCGCGTCTGGTTCTTGTATGAATGGCTGCTCGGCAACGAACTCAAAGTTTCCATCGAAGACAAGGTCACATACGTCGATGCAGTCGATACCGACATGCAATTTGCAGGGCCGGGTCAGAATTCTGCAAGGCACCGCGTGCGCAATAACATGCCGGGAACTCGCGATTTTTGCCCGATGGTCTTTAAGACGGCAGCGCTTGAGGAATTTATAGCGCTCGACCTGGAGGAGCGCGCCCGCGTTGTCGTCAGTGAGGTGCCAAAAGACTTGCTTGCGCGCACTGCCGCCTTCCTTCTCCTGAAGGACTCAAAATCGAGCTACGTCATTGAAGGCGAAATGCCGCCGCAGGATCGCATTCAGCGTTGGGGGCGGGCTATCGGCGAAGCCGGGCGAACCCAGCTCGACGATCAGGAACTGCTGCGCCTGCAGCGCATCGTCATCGGCGACGAGCGTTTTGTGAAACTGGGTTACCGCGGCCAGGGGGGCTTCGTAGGAGAACATGACCGCGATACACAGCGGCCTATTCCGGATCACATAAGCGCACGGCATGAGGACCTGGATTTTCTCATCAAGGGACTGATCGAATTCGACCATGCAGCTGCAAATGACATCGATCCCGTCATTGCAGCTTCCATCCTTGCGTTCGGCTTTGTGTATATTCATCCTTTCGAAGATGGAAATGGACGTATTCACCGCTATCTGATGCACCACGTGCTGGCACGGCGCGGGTTCAATCCTGCTGGCGTGCATTTCCCGGTCTCGGCAGCAATCCTCGATAAGATCGATGAATATCAGAACGTGCTTGAGAGCTACTCCAGCCGATTGCTTCCTCTCGTCAAGTGGGAGGCCACCCAAAATGGCAACGTCAAGGTTCTCAACGACACTGGAGATTTCTACCGCTTCTTCGACGCAACGCCGCATGCAGAATTCTTGTACTCTTGCGTCCGGCAGACCATTGAGCACGATCTGCCCAACGAGACGCAGTATTTGCAGAATTTTGACAAGTTCAGGACGGGCGTTGAAGGCCTGGTCGATATGCCCGAACGCACGCTCAATAACTTACTCGGTTTTCTGCGTCAAAACGGTGGGCGGCTATCTAAGCGTGCGATTGAAAATGAGTTTGCTGCGCTGACGGCGGAAGAGATATCTTCAATCGAGGCATTGTACAGCACCGCCTTTGGCCAAGACGGCGACACTCCTGAGTGATCATCCCCCTCCCGATGCGAGCACGTTCACCGCCTCCAGGGGAGGAGCGTCGCTCGAAGGCTACCAGTATCAGCTCGATGTCTTCATTCTCATGGCGCTCGATCTTGTCTTGGCCCGAGAAAGTCGCGCCGGAGATTATTCTTGAGCCGACAACGGAGGAATATCTGGAGGCAGACCTTGAAGACGAGCTGGGAGCGTTGTCTGAAACAATGGCTTTCGATAATTATCGCTTGGTCGTCCAGTGCAAACTTCGAAGCACCGGCCGTGGAAACATGTGGCACTTAGCTCTCTTCTTGCTCATGGGAGGAAACGCAAGCCTGCGCGCGAACGGCTGACAGACTCTAATGTTCGCTATCTTTTGGACCAGCGCCGACTTAGACGGCGTGGCGCGAGGATTGTGAATGGAGAATACAGGCCAGACGCCTGCAGCAGAAGATTTGCCCCTGAGATGGGTAAACACCTGCCAGCAGATGCGGGCTGGCGAATTGCAGTACTGAGCGCGATGAATCAAGAGAAGGTCAATTCGCGAACCGAGCGACTCCTTTTACAGTGCTTTGATAGAGGCGCGTTTGAAGGCCAGGACAGTAAGCGGGGATTGGTCTCAGCGCCGTCGCTGGCTCATTGCCACTCCCGCTACGACGCGATAATCATCTCGACGTACAACCAGCTGCAAGATCGGCGGTACCGCGTCAGATGAATCCGTCTTTTACCTCCCGGCCGCTCAGCGGAGCGCGCAAGCCCGTCCGCAAGCACGCGCAGGAGCGGTTCGACACGCTGCTGGATGCGACCGAAAGCTTGCTGGCCGATACCGCCAACGAAGATGTCAGTCTGGCGCAGATCGCTGATATCGCCGGCGTTCCGCTGGCGTCGGTCTATCATTTCTTTCCCAATCGCAACGCCGCCTTTGTCGCGCTCGCCCAGCGCTTTCATGCCGAGTTGCGCGCGCGGGCACAGCAGCGACAGGATCCCGCACCGACAAGCTGGCAGGAACACCTGGCGCACACGCAGCGGCGTGCGACATCGTATCTCAACGGCCGGCCGGCCGCGCTCCGTCTGTTCATGGGGGCGGGGGTGAGCGTTCAGGTCCGCAACATCGATATGGAAGGCAACGCCCGTATCAGTCGCAGGCGAGCTGAAGAATTCAGCATCTATTTCGACATGCCGCGCATTCCGGAGCTTGAGAACCGGATGGCCACCGTGCTGGCCATGTCGGATGGCATCTGGGCGCTGTCCTACAGCATCCATGGGCGCATCACGGATGCGTTCGTCGACGAGTCGATCCGCGCGTCGGTCTGTTATCTGCGCTGCTTCCTGCCGGAAATAATCCCGCCCGCGCCTGCGCCGGTCTGATCTCCTAATCGAATTAATTATCGGATTTGATGGGCTATGGCACCGCGCTTGCATGGTGTCGGATGCACATATGCGCTGCATCTTGCTTGTGCAGTGCGGTGTGTGAAATCAAAGCACGTCGGCTATTTCTTCACTCTTGCCGTAAGTCGAATTTTCTATCAGTTTATATCGAGTACGCTATGTGCGCCAACGCGCCGGCCGGTCTGGGGAAACATCGCGATGTGGACGAACGCCAAGAACGCAGCGCTCCGCGAACGGGCCGCGCAGGTCATCCCCGGCGGCATGTATGGCCACATGTCGACCGCGCTGTTGCCGAGCGAATTCCCGCAATTCTTCGCCCGCGGCAAAGGCTGCCGGATCTGGGATGCCGACAATAACGAGTATGTCGACTTCATGAGCGCATTCGGCCCCAGCCTGCTGGGCTATTGCGATTCCGACATCGATGCGGCTGCGCAAAGGCAGCAGGCGCTCGGTGATGCGCTCAACGGGCCGGGCGAGGTGATGGTTGAGCTTGCCGAGCAGTTCGTCGCCACCGTGTCGCATGCGAGCTGGGCGATGTTCTGCAAGAACGGCACCGACGCCACCACGATGGCGATGGTGGTGGCGCGGGCGCATACCGGCCGGCGCATCATTCTGGCCGCCGAGGGAGCCTATCACGGCGCGGCGCCATGGTGCGTGCCGGCCACGCGCAGCACCGGTACGCTGCCGGAGGAGCGCGCCCATGTGGTCTATTACAAGTACAACGATGCGCAGAGCCTGACCGACGCATTCCGCAAGCACGATGGCCAGATCGCGGCGGTGTTCGCCACGCCGTTCCGGCACGAGGTGTTCGCCGATCAGCACGATCCCGATCTCGAATACGCGCAGACCGCGCGCCAACTGTGCGACGAGAGCGGCGCCTTGCTGGTGGTCGACGACGTCCGCGCGGGCTTCCGGCTGGCGCGCGACTGCAGCTGGTCGCGACTGGGTATCGCGCCCGATCTGAGCTGCTGGGGCAAGTGTTTCGCCAATGGCTATCCGATTTCGGCATTGCTGGGCTCTGAACATGTGCGGGCCGCCGCGGGCAAGATTTTCGTTACCGGCTCGTTCTGGTTCTCCGCCGTACCGATGGCTGCGGGCATCGCGACATTGCGGCGGATCAGCCAGACGGACTATCTCGAGCGGATGATTGCCACCGGCCAGCAGCTGCGCGACGGGCTGGCGGCGCGCGCGCGTGCGCACCAGTTCTCGCTGCGGCAGACCGGCCCTGTACAGATGCCGCAAATCCTGTTCGAGGACGATCCGGATTTCCGCATTGGTTATGCGTGGGTCGTCGAATGCCTCAAGCGCGGTGCCTACTTCCACCCCTATCACAACATGTTCGTATCGGCCGCTCATACTGCGGCGGATATCGACGTGGCGCTGGACGCCGCTGACCTCGCATTCGAAGCGGTTCGCAAGCGGCGTGGAGATATCCCGCCGGTGGCCCAACTCGCTTCACTGTTCAAAGCACGCGCCGACGCCTGACCTTACGCACTGCCGAGGAGTTCGTCATGATGATTGCTTCCCGTTTCCTGGCCATTCTCGGCTGCATCGCTCTCGCCGCAGTCCCTGCAGTTCCGGCGCATGCGTCCAAGGCGGACGATACGATCCGCATGCCGGCGGACCAGGTGCTTCCCGATATCGACCCGTATTTCAACAACGAGCTGCTGGGCACCGTGCTTGGCATCAATGTCTGGGACAGCCTGATTTTCCGCGATCCCGCCACCGGCGAATTCAGGGGGCAGCTCGCTACCGCGTGGCGGGTGATCGATGACACCACGGTTGAATTCGACCTGCGCAAGGACGTCAAGTTCCACAACGGCCAGCCGTTCACGGCGGACGACGTGGTCTACACCATCAACTTCATCGCCGACCCGGCCTCCGGCGTCACCAACCAGCGCAACGTCTCCTGGCTGAAGAATGCCGAGAAGCTCGATCCCTACAAGGTGCGGATCCATTTCAAGGCGCCGTTCCCGCCGTTCATGGATTACTTCGCGCTGCCGATCATCATCCATCCGCACGAATACTACGCCAAGGAAGGACGCAAGGGGCAGAACGTCAAGCCGGTCGGCTCGGGGCCGTACCGCATCACACGCTACGAGCCCGGCAAGATCATCGTGCTGGAGCGCAACCGCGACTACTATCCCGGCACGGTGAAATCCAATGCCAAGGTCGGCAAGGTTGAGATCACCTTCGTGCCTGATATCCAGACCCAGGTCGCCAACCTGATGACCGGCGGTGCGGATCTTCTGACCACGCCGATCCCGCGCGACATGACTGACAACGTCGCGCTGAACCCGATGCTGCAGGTTGCCGGCGTGCCGACGATGCGGCTGAACTTCCTGCAGTTCAACGTGCTCGACACCACCGCCAGCCCGGCGCTGAAGGACGTCCGCGTGCGCAAGGCGATCATGCATGCCATCGACCGCGAAGCGCTGGCCAAGACCACCATGGGGCAGGGCTACACGCTGCCCAAGGTGCTGTGCTATCGCGACCAGTTCGGCTGCATCGACAAGGATGTCGCCGGCTATGAGTATAGCCCACAGAAGGCCAAGGACCTGCTCAAGGAAGCCGGCTTCGCCAATGGCGTCGATGTCGTGATGAACGCCTTCACCTCGCGCGAGTCCGCCGAGATCATGCAGGGCTATCTCGGCAAGGTCGGCATCCGCGCCAACATCGTCTACGAACAGTATCCGGCGGTGCGCGAGAAGCAGCGCAAGGGTACGTCGGGCATGACACTGGCGAGCTGGGGCTCCTATTCGGTCAACGATGTGTCGGCGATCCTGCCGGTGTATTTCGGCAACGAGGGCGACGATACTGCCCGCGACAAGGAGGTCGCCGATCTCATCAACCGCGCCGGCGCGGTGATGGACCAGAGCGCCCGTGCAGTCGATTACGCCAAGGCGCTGCAACTGATCTCGGAACGCGCCCTTGCAATGCCGCTCTATTCCGTTGGCCGCAATTATCCCGCCAACAAGGAGCTGAACATGGGGCGCCAGACTAGCGACCGCATGATGTTCTGGGAAATGAGCTGGCGTTGACCGCGGAAACCCGCATGATGGTTTGCGCATGACAAGATATCTGCTCGGACGTATCGCGCTGGCGATCGCAGTGGCCCTCGCGGTCTCCGCTCTCGCGTTTCTTGTCCTGCGCCTGTCAGGTGACGTCGCTATCGCCATCGGCGGTGACGGGGCGTCCGACGCCGACCTCAACATCATCCGCGAAACCTATGGCCTCAACCGGCCGCTGCTGGTGCAGTATGCCGCGTGGCTTGGGCAGACGCTGAGCGGTGATTTCGGCAGCTCGTTGTATTTCAAGGTGCCGGTCTCCGAACTGGTGCTGCAGAAGCTGCCGACCACGGTCATCCTCGGTGTTGCCGGACTTGTCCTTGGCCTGGTGCTGGCGCTGCCGCTTGGTATCGCCGCCGCGATCTGGCGCAACAGCTGGGTCGACCGGCTGGCCATGGGTATCGCAGTGATCGCGCAGGCGGTGCCGACCTTCTTCGTGGCGCTCGTGCTCATCATGTTGCTCGCCGTGTGGCAGCGCTGGCTGCCGGTGTCGGGCAGCGGCACCTGGCAGCATTTCGTGATGCCGACGATCACGCTTGGCCTTTATGTGATGCCGCCTTTCATGCGGCTGATCCGCTCCAACATGATCGAGGTGCTGTCGGCCGACTATGTCCGCACTGCCCGCGCCAAGGGACTGCCGGCGCGCACCATCGTCATGCGACACGCCTTCCGCAACGCCGTGGTGCCGCTGATCGGGCTCATCGCGGTACAGCTCGGTTTCCTGCTCGGCGGGTCGGTTGTCGTGGAGTCCGTATTCGCACTGGACGGGCTCGGCTATCTCGCCTTCCGCAGCATCTCGTACAAGGATTTCCCAGTACTGCAGACGATCGTTCTGTTGCTGTCGCTGATCTATGTCGTGCTCACCACTTTGGCTGACATCGCCAATGTCTGGCTCGATCCTCGGCTGAAGGTCGCGTCGTGAGCATCATTACAGCAGTGCCCGACGAACCCGTTGCGGCGGCGGTCGCCGTCGATGCAGCGCCGTCGCGACGACGTGCACTGCTGCGGCGCGCTAGGGCCAATCGTCCGTTCATGCTCGGGCTGTCGCTGCTAACGCTGATCGTGCTGCTCGCTGTCGTCGGCCCACTGTTCTACAGTCTCGATCCCTATGCGCAGGATCTGACCACCCGTGCCGTCCCGCCGGTGTGGTACGCCCGCGGCTCGTGGGCGCATGTATTCGGCACCGACGCGCTCGGTCGCGATTATCTGGCGCGGCTGCTGCATGGCGGCCGCGTCTCGCTGCTGATCAGCCTGTCGGTGGTGATCATTTCCGGCTCGATCGGCACCGCGGTGGGCGTGGTCGGCGGGTATTTCGCCGGCAAGGTCGATCTCGGTATCACCTTTCTGATCACGTCGTTTCTGGCGATGCCGAGCATTCTGGTCGCGCTGGTGATCGTCTCGATGGTCGGTAGCTCGCTGACGGTGGTCATCCTGGTGCTCGGCCTGCTGATGTGGGTCCGTTTTGCGGTGGTGACGCGCACGGCGACGCAGCAGATTCGAGGGCTTGATTACGTTGCCGCAGCACAAGCTATCGGCGCATCGCGCTGGCGGATCGTGTTCGGCGAGGTACTGCCGAACGTCATGCCGCAGGTCATCGTGGTGGCAACTCTGGAGGCCGCCAGCGCTGTGATCGTCGAGGCCTCGCTGTCATTTCTCGGGCTCGGCGTGCAGGCGCCGACGCCGTCCTGGGGGCTGATGATCGCCGAGGCGCGCACCTACATGTTCTTCGCCTTCTGGATGATCGCCATTCCCGGCCTGTCGCTCGCTGCGCTGGCGCTGGCCATCAATCTGGTCGGCGACGGGTTGCGCGATCTGTTTGCCGCGGGGAGCCGCAATTGAGCACGCCATCCCCCGTCCTCGACGTGCGCAATCTGAGCGTTGATATCGCCGCCAGCGGCGGCGTGGTCCACGCGGTGCGCAACGTGTCGTTCAGCGTCGCGCGCGGGGAGACATTGTGCATCGTCGGCGAATCCGGCTGCGGCAAGTCGATCACCTCGCTGGCGCTGATGGACCTGCTGCCGGCTGCCGCCAAACGTCGCGCCGACAGTATCAGCATCGCCGGCCGCGATCTCACGCGTGCCAGCAAGCGCGAATTCAACGCGCTGCGCGGACAGCGCATGGCGATGATCTTCCAGGAGCCGATGACCGCGCTCAATCCGTCGCTGACCGTCGGCGTGCAGATGTGCGAGTCCTACCAGCATCACCGGAAGGCCTCGATGGCGCAGGCGCGTGAACGCGCCGTGCATCTGCTCGGACGCGTCGGCATCGCCTCGGCCGAACAGCGGCTGGGGCAATATCCGCATCAGCTCTCGGGCGGGCTGCGGCAACGCGTCATGATCGCCATGGCCTTGATGTGCGAGCCGGAGGTGCTGATCGCCGACGAGCCGACCACGGCGCTCGACGTGACCATCCAGGCGCAGATCCTGCGGCTGCTGATCGAATTGCAGCGCGATCTCGGCATCGCCATCGTGCTGGTCACCCATGATCTCGGCATCGTCGCCCAGATCGCGCATCATGTGGCGGTGATGTATGCCGGGCAGGTGGTCGAAACCGGCAATTGCGAGCAGATCTTCAACCAGCCGCGGCATCCCTACACCCGCGGCCTGCTGCGTTGCATCCCGGTGCCCGGTCGCACCGCGCCGGGCGGTCATCTCGGCATCATCCCGGGCACGGTGCCGGCGCTCACCGGCGCACTGCAGGGCTGCATGTTTCGCGACCGCTGCGATCACGCGCTGCCGATCTGTTCCGCGGCGCCGCCCGTTCGCAGCGACACCGACGGCCACGACTGGCGCTGCATTCTCGACAAGACGGGGCGCGCGGCATGACGACTGAAACCCTGATGTCCGTGCAGGACCTGCATCGCTCCTTCAGCGTCAGTGCGGGCATGTTCCGGCCCAAGCGCAAGCTGCAGGCGGTCAACGGCGTCTCGCTCGATATCCGCCGTGGCGAAGTGCTCGGCATTGTCGGCGAGTCCGGCTGCGGCAAGTCCACGCTGGCGCGCATGCTGCTCGGACTCATTCCGGCAAGCAGCGGCCAGGTCAGCTTCGATGGCGAGGATATCGCCACTATCGACCGCAAGCGGCTGGCGCGCCGTGTGCAGCCGGTGTTCCAGGATCCGTATTCCTCGCTCAATCCACGGCAGACGCTGCTCGATCTCGTCAGCTTGCCGCTCCGCGTCCATGGCATCGGCAACGCCGCCGAGCAGCGCAAACGTTCGCTGGAAATGCTCGATCGCGTCGGCCTGCCGGCGCGGTTTGCCGATCGGCTGCCTGGCGAACTGTCAGGGGGCCAGCGCCAGCGCGTCGCGATTGCGCGCGCACTGGTGATGAAACCAGACGTTCTGGTCTGCGACGAGCCGACCTCGGCGCTCGACGTCTCCGTGCAGTCGCATATCCTCAACCTGTTGGTCGACCTGCGCGCCGAACTCGGCCTGACCTACATCTTCATCAGCCACAATCTCGCCGTCGTCGAGCACATCGCCTCACGCGTGGCGGTGATGTATCTCGGCCAGGTGGTCGAACTCGCCGACGCCGCGACGCTGTTTCGCGCGCCGGTGCATCCCTATACGCGCGCCTTGCTGATGTCGGTGCTGACGCCAGAGCCGGGTCGCGGTATCCCCGATCCCGGCCTCGGCACGGCCTATCCTGATCCGCTGCATCCGCCCGCCGGCTGCACGTTCCATCCGCGCTGCGCGGTGCGCCTGCCGGAATGCAGTGCCGTCGTTCCGCCTGCCATCACCACTTCATCAGGATCCATCGCCCGCTGTGTGCTGGCGCAACGAGAGACCGTTTCATGAGTCCCGCTTCCGATACCGACCTCAGCTCCTTGCCGGCGCGAAAGCTCGCCGCGATGATCCGCAGCCGTGAGACATCCTCGCGCGACGTGGTCGAGGCGTTTCTTGCCCGCATCGACGGGCTCAATCCGCAGTTCAACGCCATCGTCTCGCTGGTCGATCGCGGGGAGGTGCTCGCGCAGGCCGACGCGGCGGATGCGGCGGTCGCGCGCGGGGATGCAGTTGGCCCGTTGCACGGGCTGCCGCAGGCCATCAAGGACACCATCCCGGCGCGGGGCATGCGCTCGACATTCGGCTCGCCGCTGTTCGCAGACAACGTGCCCGAGGTGGAGGCCATCTTCGTCACACGCATGCGTAAGGCCGGCGCGATTTTCATCGGCAAGACCAATGTGCCGGAATTCGGCCTAGGTTCGCACACCTACAATCCGGTGTTCGGACCGACCCGCAATGCCTGGAACCCCGAGCGCAGCGCCGGCGGCTCCAGTGGCGGCGCGGCCGTTGCGATTGCGCTGCGGCTGTTGCCCTTCGCCGATGGCGGCGACATGGGCGGCTCGCTGCGCAATCCTGCAGCGTTCAACAACGTGCTGGGCTTCCGCCCGTCGCAGGGCCGCATTCCGCAATGGCCGCGCGAGGAAGCGTTCCTCAAGCAGCTGGTAACCGACGGGCCGATGGCGCGCAGTGCCGACGACCTTGCGCTGCTGCTGTCGGTACAGTCCGGCTACGACGTCCGTGCGCCACTGTCGCTGGACGGCACCGTGCCCGACTGGCACGGCCAGCTGCAGCGCGATTTCCGCGGCGCGCGGATCGGCTGGCTCGGCGATCTCGGTGGCAGGCTGCCCTTCGAGGCCGGCGTGCTCGACCTCTGTCACGGCGCATTGTCGCGTCTCGGCGATGCCGGCGTGGCGCTGGAGCCGGTCGCGTCACAATTCGACTGGGAGCGGATCTGGCGCGCCTTCGTGGTGCTGCGGCAGTTCAGCATCGGCGGCGATCGCCTCGGCGTCGCCTATGACAGACCGGAATTTCGCAAGCTGATGAAGCCCGAGCTGCAATGGGAAATCGAGCAGTGCCGCGCACTGACGGTGGCCGACGTGCAGCGTGCGCTGCACGATCGTACGGCCTGGTACGATCATCTGCTCGAATTGTTCGGCGACTATGAGTTCCTCGCGCTGCCATCGGCCCAGCTTTTCCCGTTCCCTGTCGAATGGACATGGCCGAAGGAAATCGCCGGTCGCGCCATGGACAGCTACCACCGCTGGATGGAAGTGGTGACGCCCGGGACGCTGTCGGGCTGCCCCGTCATCAGCCTTCCGGTCGGCTTCGGCGCGGCAGGCCTGCCCATGGGCGCGCAGATCATCGGCCGTCCGCGCGACGACCTGTCAGTGCTGCAGCTCACGCATCTTTACGAGCAGGTTGCACCTTGGATGACAAAGATGCCTCCGGCAGCCCAGATCAGCACAGGGAAGTGACGTCCATGTCTCCGAGTTCGATATCTCTGCCCGGTCTTGAAGTGCCGGTCGATCTCTGGCGCGATCAATGGGGCATTCCGCACCTGCGCGCAAAGGGCGCCGGTGATGCATTCTTCGCGCTGGGCTACGTGCATGCTACCGATCGCCTGTGGCAGATGGATGCGCTGCGCCGTCGCGCGACCGGTCGTTATGCCGAATGGCTGGGCCCGGCCGCGCTGCCGGCGGATATGCTGGCGCGGCGGATGGGCATGGCCGAATGCAGCCAGCGCGATGCCAGCGCCGCCAATGCCGAGACTCGCGCCATGCTGGAATCCTACGCGGCCGGCGTCAATGCACGGGCGACGACGGCTGAGCTCCCGCCAGAATACGCACTGCTCGACGCGACTTTCGAGCCCTGGGAGCCGTGGCACAGTATAGCCGCCTTCCGGCAGGGCAGCCTGCTACTCAATCCCGCTTATCCCAAACTCTGGCGCGCCATCGCATTGCCGGTGGTGGGTGAAACCGCCATGGCGCAGTTGCGGATGGACGACGGCGGCGACGAACTGGTGTGCCTGCCGTCCGGCGTCAGTGCGCGGCGAACCGAGTTGAACCTTGAGACTTTGCAGACCGCGATGTCCGAACTGCTGGCGCAGGCCAGTCTCGATGCGACGGGGGGCGGCAGCAACAACTGGGCGGTCCATGGCTCGCGCACCGCCAGCGGGCGACCGCTGGTGGCCGGCGATCCGCATCGCCTGCTGGATATGCCTAACCTCTATCTGCAGTGCCATGTCGCCTGCGACGAGTTTGACGTGATCGGCCTGACGACGCCCGGCGTGCCCGGCTTTCCGCATTTCGCGCACAATGCTGACGTGGCTTGGTGCGTGACCGTGGCTTTCGTTGATACCACCGACATCTATCTCGAGCGCTTCAAGGACGATGGCCATAACTATCTGCTGCGGACCGAGACCGACGGCAGCGCGCCACACTGGATCGGCACCCAGCGTCGGGTCGAAACCATTCGCGTTCGCGGGCGGGCAGCGGTGGAATGCGAAGTGCTGCGCACGGCACGCGGACCCGTCGTCGCCGGCGACGCGCGCAGCGGATCGGCGTTGGTGCTGCGTCATACGCCCGACGCGGAAACGGACCGGTCGTTCGACTGCATGCGGCCGATGCTGCGCGCCAACAGCGTGGACGCGCTGTACGAAGCCTGCCGTGGCTGGGGCGTCATCGATCACAACCTCGTCGCCGGCGATACCACAGGGCATATCGGTCATCTCGTGCGCGCGAAAATTCCGCGACGGTCGGCTGCCAATGGCTGGCTGCCGATGCCCGGCTGGCTCGATGCGCATGCCTGGAAAGGCTTTGTGCCCTGGGAGCGCATGCCGCGCCAGATAGATCCCGACGCCGGCATGATCGTCACCGCGAACAATCGCATCGTCGCACAGCAGGACGACTACCTGACCACGGATGCCCACCCGCCGCATCGCGCCCGGCGGATCTGGGAACGGCTGCAGGCGATGGACGCTGCAACGGTCGATGACATGGCGGATGTGCATCGCGATCTGCTGAGCATTCCGGCGGTGGAGATCTGCGCGCGGCTGGCCAAGGTGCCGCTGACCGACAATGGCGCTGCGGCACTGCGCGATCGCCTGGTGGCCTGGGATCATCACATGCGCGCCGACTCGGTCGACGCCAATGCGTATGTCTCGCTGCGGCTCACGCTGGCAGGCATTGTCAAGCGCGTCAGCGGGCTCGGCGTGCTTGATCCGGCGGAACAGCGAACGATTCCGCCCGGCCTGTCGATCGACTACGAACTGAACTGGGCGATGCCGCGGCTGCTGCGCAGCGGCGACACCTCGCTGATCGGCGACGCAACATGGGACGACCTTCTCGCCGAGGCGCTGACGGTTGTCGCGCGCGAGCCGCTGATGCCGTGGGGCGATCGCCATCACCTGCTGCTCAGGCATCCGCTGTCGACGGTGTTTCCCGACGAGGCATGGCTGGCAACGCGCGATCATGGTCCGGTCGGCGGTGACAACGAAACGGTGTTTACTACCGGACATGTGCCACGCGTCGGCACCCATCCGGCCTATGCATCGATCGCGCGCTATGTGTTCGACATCGGCAACTGGGAGGCCTGTCGCTGGATCGTGTTCCACGGCAGCGCCGGCAACCCGCAGGATGCGCATTACGATGACCAGAGCGCCATGTGGTGCCGCGGCGAGCTGATCCCGATGCATTACGACTGGGCCGTGGTGGCGCAACATGCAACATCGAAGGCAACGCTGACGCCGCGATCCTGACTGCGCAAACGACCAAGAAGAAACGTATTCCAAGGAGGCTTTGATGTCGCTCTCACCCACCGCCGAGACCGCGCCCGATGGCGTGCGCATGCAGGCGCAGGCCTGGCTCGACTCATTTGCCGGGGCGCTGTCGAAAGCCGATCCGGCCGCCGTGGTCGCGCTGTTCGATCCCGAGGAATGTTTCTGGCGCGACCTGATTGCCTTCACCTGGAACGTCACGACGCTGGAGGGTGGCCCGGCCATCCGTGCCATGCTCGATGCAGCGCTGGCAGATGTACAGCCGGGCGGATGGGTTATCGATGAGCAGGCCGCGGCCCCCGACGAGCGCAACGGCGTTCTCACGATCTGGCTGCGATTTGAAACGGCAGTCGGCCGCGGCCGCGCCATCGCCCGGCTGCGCAACGGCCGCTGCTGGACCCTGCTGACGACCATGTATGAGCTCAAGGGCTTCGAGGAAAAATCCCGCCATCACCGCATCCGCGGCGCCGAGCATGGGGTCAAGCGCGGGCGCACCACCTGGCTCGAACAGCGTGATCGCCGACAAGCATCATGGGGCGAGACCGAGCAGCCTTATTGCCTGATTGTCGGTGGCGGGCAGGGCGGCATCGCGCTGGCGGCGCGGCTCAAGCGGCTCGATGTGCCGACGCTGGTGATCGACCGGCAGGCACGGCCCGGCGACACCTGGCGCAACCGCTACAAGTCGCTCTGCCTGCACGATCCCGTCTGGTACGACCATCTGCCCTATCTGCCATTTCCCGACGACTGGCCGGTCTTTATGCCGAAAGACAAGCTGGCCGACTGGCTTGAAGCCTATGTGAAGATGATGGATCTCGATTACTGGGGCTCGTCGCCCTGCCGCAAGGCGCGCTATGACGCGGCGAAAGGCGAGTGGGAGGTCGAGGTCGAACGCGACGGCCGGATCGTCCTCCTGCGGCCGAAGCAGCTTGTCTTCGCGCTCGGCGCATCCGGCTATCCGATCGTTCCCGACATCGCCGGTGCGGAGACATTCGCCGGCGAACAAATGCATTCCAGCAAATTCACCAGCGGCGAGCATTATCGCGGCAAACGTGTGGTGGTGATCGGTTCCAACAATTCGGCGCATGATATCTGCGCCGATTTGTGGGAGCACGAGGTGGATGTCACCATGGTGCAGCGGTCGTCCACGCTGGTGGCGCGCACCGAGACATTGCTGGATGTAGTGTATGGCCCGGTCTATTCCGAGCGCGCGGTGGACAACGGAATCAGCACGGAGAAGGCCGACCTGCTGGCCGCGTCGATGCCGTATCGCCTGATGCCGAGGGTGGCTGTGGCGCAGTGGAAGACCATCGCCGAGCGCGACAAGGACTATTATGCGCGGCTCACGGCAGCGGGCTTCATGCTCGATTTCGGCCAGGACGGCTCCGGCCTCGGCACCAAATATATCCGGCGTGGTTCGGGCTATTACATCGATGTGGGCGCCTGCGAACTGATTGCCAATGGCGAGATCAAGCTCAAGAGCAATGTCGGTATCGAGCGCATCGATCCGAACGCAGTCGTGCTGAGCAACGGCGAGGCGCTGCCGGCCGACGTCATCGTCTATGCCACCGGCTTCGGATCGATGAATGCCTGGCTGGCCGACCTGATCTCCCCCGAGGTCGCTGACAACGTCGGCAAGTGCTGGGGCGTCGGCTCGGATACGGCGCGCGATCCAGGGCCCTGGGAAGGTGAATTGCGCAATATGTGGAAGCCGACCCGGCAGCGCGGCCTGTGGATCCATGGCGGCAATCTCAGCCAGTCGCGGTCTTATTCGCAATATCTCGCGCTGCAGCTCAAGGCGCGCAAGGAAGGCCTGCCGACACCGGTGTGGAACCTGCAGCAAGTGCATCACCTGCGCTAGTGGCGCACATATTCGCGACATCCAATGACACAAGGGATCACATGACTACCAGCCTTCACGGATTGAGCTCCATCGTCACCGGCGGAGGTCAGGGCATCGGGCGTGCCGTTGCCCAGGTCTTTGCTGCTGCCGGTTCGCGCGTACTGGTCGCCACCCGTACCGAAGCCAGTGGCGCGAAGACGGTTGACCTCATCCGGGCCGCCGGCGGCACGGCGGAATTGCTGGTCGTCGATTTCGACAGCCGGTCCGCGTCGCGGCTCGCCATCGATTCGGCGTTGAAACATTTCGGTCAGCTCGACATTGTCGTCCATAACGCTGCGGCATTTCCGCTTCAACGCATCGAGAACCTCACCGACGACGCGCTCGAGACGACGCTGACGGTGAATCTGAAGACGGCATTCTGGCTTGCACAACTGTCGCTCCCGCATCTCAAGGCAAGCAAACAGGGGCGGCTGCTGTTCACCTCCTCGGTCACCGGACCGCGCACGGCCATTCCAGGTCTGGCGCATTACGGTGCGTCAAAGGCCGGCCTCAACGGCTTCATCCGGTCTGCCGCCCTGGAATTTGCAAGCGCGGGGATCACGGTCAACGGTGTCGAACCCGGCCTGATCCGAACACCTGCCATCGAGTCGCATACGGATGAAGAGCGGTTCGCGCAGATGGCGGCGATGATCCCGGTCGGGAAGCTCGGTGATCCGGAAGACATCGCCGAAGCATTGCTGTTTCTGGCATCGGCGCAGGCGAAATTCATAACCGGCCAGACAATCATCGCTGATGGCGGTGCGCTACTCGTGGAAAATCCGGGAATATGAGGTGTGCGCCGACGACGTGCGGTCTTAATGAAGTGATTCATGCAAATCCGACGTGAGCGTTGCAACGGCAGCCGGTGGCGCGAAGCGGTCGTTGAGATGTGGATGGTAGATCTAACTGGCTCGCTGGCTGGACTTAGCCCTAACATTCTCTTGATGGGCTGGTCTGACCAGGACTGTCGACCGCTGATCGCTCCGATTTGTGCAAAGGCACCAGATCATGCTCGATCATTTCGGCTCCGGGATCAGTTGTGACCAAATGTGCAAGTGGGGTATCGAGTGGGATAGTTGTGCACCATGACGATAGCCGTCGCGGACAGTTCGAGCGCGCGCTTCACGACCTCACGCGGATAGACCGGTGTGTGATCGACGGTGCCGACCTGCTGCACCTCGTCCGAGATCAACTGGTTGCGCTTGTCCAGGAACAGGATGCGGAACTGCTCCTTGTCGGCAAAGGCCATGGCCGTGCGGCAATAGTCGATCACCGTGGCCCATGACGACAATACGGTGCGCTGTTTCAACTGCCCCTTGGCGACGCGGCTGGTGGCGGCGGCGATCAGTTTGATCTCGGTGATGGCCGCTTCGCCGAGTCCGCCGACTTCGCGCAGCCGCGTGTCCGGGGCATGCACGGTTTCGGCAAAGGAGCCGAATTTCGTGATCAGCAATTTCGCTAGCGGTTTCACATCCCGGCGCGGCAGCGCACGGAACAGCACCATTTCCAGCAATTCGTAGTCGCTCAGCGCATCGGCGCCGACGCTGCGAAAGCGCTCCCGCAGTCGCTCCCGGTGGCCATGATAATGCGGCGCTTCGGCAAGACCCGGCGGCGCAGTCGGATCGATGGGGCTGACGGGCATGTGGCGCAAACGCTCGCATGGACATTATCCGCGAGCATGCCGTGCGCGGCTGCATTTGCAACCAGAAAGTGTTCGATGTCGTGTGGCGATTTGAAGGTTAGGCGGCGGGCGTCGGCGGCTGTTCGTTATGCCGCTTGGACAGCGTGAAAATCTCGACGCCGGTCGCCGTCACGCCGACGGTGTGCTCGAACTGCGCCGACAGCGACCGGTCGCGGGTCACGGCGGTCCAGCCGTCGGACAGAACCTTCACATGTGGCTTGCCGAGATTGATCATCGGCTCGATGGTGAAGAACATGCCGGGGCGCAAGGTCACGCCTTCGCCAGGGCGGCCGACATGGATGATATTCGGCTCGTCATGGAACATGCGGCCGAGGCCGTGGCCGCAGAAGTCGCGCACCACGCTCATCTGCTGCGGTTCGACGAAGCTCTGGATCGCATGGCCGATGTCGCCGGTGGTATTGCCCGGCTTGACCACGGCGATGCCGCGCATCAGCGATTCATAGGTGACTTCGACCAGTCGCTCCGCCTTGCGGGCGAGTTCGCCGACGCCATACATGCGGCTGGAATCGCCATACCAGCCCTCGACGATGAAGGTGACGTCGACATTGACGATGTCGCCTTCCTTCAGCGCGCGGTCGCCGGGCATACCGTGGCAGACCACGTGATTGATCGACGTGCAGGTCGAATAGCGATAGCCGCGATACATCAGCGTGGCCGGAAAGGCGCCATGGCTGAAGGCGAATTCCCGCACGAAATCGTCGATCGCCGAAGTCAGCACACCCGGCTTCACCAGATCGGTCAGCTCGTCCAGGCACAGCGACACCAGCGCGCCGGCCTTGCGCATGCCAGCAAAAGCGGCGGGACCGTGCAGCTTGATCTGGCCGGTTTTGCGCTGGGAGGTTTCGGAGGCTTCGACGTAGCTCATCAGGTGATCTTGCCAGGCAGGATGCGACGGGAATGTGCGATTTGAGGCCCCAATTTAATGGCTGGGGCGGTCAGCGCAAGCCAAAGCAGCCCCTCCAGGACCTCATCGCTCGGTCCCAACCCCAGCCATATTCATGCCTGAATCGGCACTCGGCCGGCCAGAACGATGCCGTCATGGTCGATCCGGCAGGTATAGGCGATGGCTTCGACGCCTGCGGCGCGGGCCTTGTCGAAGGCGCGGCCATAGGTCGGGTCGATATCCCGCGCCAGCGCAAAAGCCGTGGACGAGCCGATCTGGACCACGAACAGCATCACGGCCCGGGCGCCTGTGGCAACCATGGCGGCCAGTTCGTCGAGGTGACGGGCGCCGCGTGCGGTGACTGAATCCGGGAATTCCGCCAATCCCGGCTGGCGCATCATGTGGACGTTTTTGACCTCGACATAGCAGGGCGGCCGTGACGGGTGTTCCAGCAGGAAATCCACCCGCGATGCTGCACCATATTTCACCTCACGGCGGATGATGTCGTAGCCGGCGAGTTCGGGAATTGCGGTGTCGGCCAGAGCCTCGGCGACGATGGCATTGGGGTGCATTGTATTGACGCCGACCAGCTCCGGGCCATTGCCGAAGTCGGCTTCGATCAGCTCCCACGAGTAAGGCAGCTTGCGGGTCTTGCTCGGCGACTTCGACAGCCAGACTCGCGCGCCCGGCGCCTGCAGGCCGATCATCGCGCCCGGGTTGGCGACATGCGCGGTGATCACGCTGCCATCGGCCAGTTCGACATCGGCAAGGAAGCGCTTGTAGCGCCGCAGCAGCGTCGCCGGAACCAGATCGGCCTGTAGCTTCATCGGAACTATTCCAGACCGGATGCGACTTCGACAATGGTTTCGACCGGTAGTGCACCGCCACGGATCTTCAGCTCGCGGACCGGATAGGGCACGCGGATGCCCTCGCGCTTGAAGGCATCCCACAGTCCCAGCATCACCTCGCTCTTCACAGCATCCATGCCGTCGGGCGAGTCGATCCAGAAGGTCAGCGAGAATTTCATGCCGGCTTCGGCGAATTCAGTGAGGATGCAGTTCGGCGTCTTGGCCGTATTGGCCCGTGGCGATGCCGTTGCGACGTCGATAGCCAGCTTGCAGACGACGCGCGGATCCGCATCGTAATTGGCGCTGAAATTGACCTTCACCAGCGTGTCCTTGTCCGTATAGGTCCAGTTCACCACCTTCTGGGTAATGAGGTCCTCGTTGGGGATCAGGAACTCGCGGCCGTCGCCCGCGGCGACCGAGATGTAACGCGTATTCATCGCACTGATGCGGCCGGAGCTGTCGCCGATGGTGACGAGGTCGCCGGGCTTCACCGATTTGTCCGCCAGCAGGATCACGCCGCTGATGAAATTGGCGACAATCTTCTGCAGGCCGAAACCGATACCGACACCGACCGCGCCGGAGAACACGGCGAGCGCCGAGAGGTTAATGCCGACCGCACCCATGACGAGAGCGACGGCGAACACCATCAAGAGCAGGCGCACCAGCTTGATCAGCAGGACCTGGATCGAGGGCGTGAGGTCATGGGACTGCCTGATCCGGCCTTCCAGAAAATTGCTGGCAATATTCGACAGCCATAGCGCTACCGCGAGCAAGACGCCGAGCTTGATCAAGAGTAGCGGGGTCAGCCGGAGGCCGCCGAGGTCGATCCCGTTCGCATCCAGCATGGTGATGGTCGGCTGCAACTGGCCGACAATGCTGAGGGCCGCCACGAACCAGGCCGAGATCGACACCAGCCGGACCAGGAATTCGTTACGGATCACGCTGGTGACAAGCCGGATCACCAGCCAGGCGAGTGCAAGCTTCGCGGCCACTGACAGCAAATAGCTGCGGCTCGGCCATGTCACGCTCAGCATGATCACGCGGTCGAGGGTCATCAGGATCGCAAAGGCGGCGGTGGCCGCGCTGCCGACGAGAATGCGCATGAACATGCGCAGCGGCGCCGGCCAGCCCATCGCCAGCGAGGTCATATCGACCCGCGAGCGGATTGCGGCCCCGATGGCGAAGGCAATGCCACCACCGGCCATCATCAGTCCGAGCTGCAGATAGAACCACGGCGAGGTTACCTCGGCGCCGAACGATCGTGCGGTGGCCAGCACGAATTCGTGGGTGTCGGTCAGGTCAAGCATCGCGCGGCTCTCGTTGTCGTGAATGTATCGTGTGGTGTGGAATCATCGCTGGACGGCGCATTTGATTCGGGTGGGCAGAGATTCACACAAGCACCACGTCGACGCCATCGAGCGGAGCTTTTGCCTTGAGCAATTCCCGAGAAATATACCTGCAAATAGGTATCACGCAGAAAACGTTTGGCGTCTCGGGGTGACGACGATAAGCATGGATTTACAAGTATTTCCGGCCTCGGAGCCTCATGGCGTCACTTGATTCCGTCAGCATTGCCATCCTTCTCGGCGCAGTTCTGGTCATGGCCGGCATCCTGTCCAGCCTGCTTGCGCTTCGCTTCGGCGCGCCCTTGCTGCTGTTCTTCCTGTTTATCGGCATGGTGGCAGGCGAAGCGGGCCCCGGCGGACTGCGGTTTGACGACGTCCATACAACCTATGTGGTCGGCTCGGTTGCACTCGCGCTGATCCTCTTTGACGGTGGGTTGAAGACACGATTTCAGGCCATTCGCGCGGTGCTGGCCCCGTCGATGGTGCTGGCCACGATTGGCGTGTTGTTGACGGCGTTGATCACGGCACCGGTCGCCAAATATGCCCTCGACCTAAATTGGACCCAGGCGCTGCTGACCGGCGCGGTGGTGGCTTCCACCGACGCGGCTGCTGTCTTTCTGCTGGTCCACGCGCAAGGCCTGCGCCTCAGACCGAGGGTTGGAGCGACACTCGAAGTTGAGTCCGGAACGAACGATCCGTTCGCCGTCTTTCTGACTCTGACGCTGGTCAAGCTTCTGTCGCTGGGGGACGCCTCCGCCGGTCATGTGGCAATGGAGTTTGTTCAGGAAGCCGTGCTGGGCACCCTGATCGGCGTCGTCGGTGGCCGGTTGGTTGTCCTGGCCATGAATCGCGTGGCGCTGCCGCAGGGGTTGCATGCGCCCTTCGTCTGCACCGCGGCTCTGGTGATCTTCGGGCTGGCTCAGATCGCTCACGCCTCAGGCTTTCTGGCGGTCTATCTTGCCGGCATCATCATTGGCAATCGTCCGACGCGGGCGCATAATTCCGTGGTGACGTTCCTCGACGCTGCGACGTGGCTGGCGCAGATCGTGATGTTCGTCATGCTCGGTCTTCTGGTGTCGCCGGAGCGGCTGGTGGGCAGCATCATTCCGGCGGTCGGCGTTGCCCTGGTTCTGATGTTCGTGGCGCGCCCGGTCGCGGTCTTCCTGTGTTTGCAGCCTTTCCGCTTCAACTGGCGTGAAAAGATGTTCGTTTCGTGGGTCGGCCTGCGCGGTGCCGTCGCAATCTTCCTTGCCTCGATCCCGATGCTGGTTGGTCTGCCCAAGGCGTCGCTGTATTTCGACGTCGCTTTCGTGGTCGTGATCATCTCGCTGTTGTTTCAGGGATGGACCCTGGCTTTTGCCGCCCGGAAGCTGCATGTCGCTCTGCCGCGCACCGACAGGGGGCCGCGCCGTATCGAACTCGATTTGCCAGGTCAGCTCGAACAGCAACTGGTCGGCTATGCCGTGCGCCCGAAGAGCCTCTACCTGAAACGCAACCTCATTCCGTCGTGGTCGAAGCCGACGCTGGTCATTCGCGATGAGCGCATCCTGACGCCGGCGGAGGCCGAGCCTGTTACGGCCGGCGATTACATCTATTTGCTGGCGCCGCCGGAAAAGGCCGAGGCGCTGGATCGCTTCTTTGTCGATATGCCGCCGAGCACGGCGCCGGACCCGCATCTGCTTGGTGACTTCATGGTGTCTGGTGAAATCACTCTCGGCGACCTTGCGGCGATTTACGGCATCGCCGTCGATCCAGCCCAGTCGTCGCTGACGCTGGCGGATTATTTTGACATCCACCTCGACCATGCGCCGACCGTTGGGGCTGCCTTGCCGATCGACAGTATCGATCTCGTCGCGCGCAGCCTTGGCGGCGGGCGTGTCAACGTGGTCGGTCTGCGTCTGCCCGAAGATGAAGATCCCGCGCCGCCGAAGTTGACACGCAGGCAAGCCTTCAAGGCGAAACTGAAGCGAGGCTGGATCACGCTGTCCGGCGCCTGATTGGCTCAGGCTGCCGGGATGATACGCGGCAGGATCTCGGTGCCACCGAAGGCCGCGACACGGCCGCGCTTCAGCATCACGACCTGCGTCGCCAGTTGCCGCATCTCGTCGGCATCGTGACTGACGAAGACCATCGGCACATCGCCTGCATCGCGCAGCCGCTTGAGGTAGGGAAGGATCTCCGCCTTCCGCTCCTCGTCGAGCGCCCCCATCGGTTCGTCGAGCAGCAGCAGCCTCGGTTGAGATAGCAGCGCACGTCCCAGCGCCACGCGCTGGCGTTCACCGCCCGAGAGGCCACCGGGACGACGATCGAGCAGATGTCCGATATCAAGCATCTCTGTAATGCGCGTTTCCTCAGCAGAATCGCGTGTCAGGCGGTTCATCCGGCGTCCGTAGTCGAGGTTCTGCGCGACGCTCAGATGCGGGAACAGTCGCGCATCCTGAAACACATAGCCGATGCGGCGCCGATGCGGCGGGACGTGGACGCGCGCGCTGCCGTCATAGAGCACGTCGCCATCCACGGCGATGATGCCGCGATCCGGCTGCACGAGGCCGGCGATCATGCTGACCAGCGAAGTCTTGCCCGCACCTGAGGAGCCGAACAGGCCCGTCACGCGGCCTTCGCTGGTGAAGGCGACGTCGACTGAAAATTCGCCAAGTTGTTTGAACACATCAACGCGCAGCACGATCAGTTTCCGTGCAGCCGTTGCGTCGCGCGGCGCGCGAACCATTCCGAAGCGATAAGCGCCAGCACAGCGATGCCGATGGAGATCATCACCAGACGTGAGGCTGCCGCGTCACCGTCGGGCGTCTGGATCAACGAGTAGATCGCGGAGGAAATCGTCTGGGTCTCGCCGGGAATGTTTGAGACGAAAGTAATGGTGGCACCGAATTCGCCGATGGCCTTGGCAAAGCCGAGGACCATGCCGGCCAGGACGCCGGGCAGCGCCAGCGGCAAGGTCACGGTCGCAAACACCTTCCAGGGCGATGCGCCGAGCGTGCTCGACGCCTGTTCGAGCCGCCGGTCAACCGCTTCAATCGAGAGCCGGATCGGCCGCACAAGCAGAGGGAACGACATCACGCCGCATGCAAGCGCGGCACCCGTCCAGCGAAAGGCGAAGACGATGCCGAGATGTTCGGCGAGCCAGGCGCCGAGAATGCCGCGTTTGCCGAACAGCAGCAGCAGCAGATAGCCGGTGACAACGGGCGGTAGCACCAGCGGCAGATAGATTATGGCGTCGATGATCGGCTTGCCCCAGAAGTCACGCCGCGCGAGCAGCCAGGCGACGCCGATTCCAATCGGCGTCGAGATCAATGTCGCGATCACGGCGACCCTGACTGAAAGCAGGATCGCCGTCCATTCTTCAGGGGAGATGTCGGACACGTGTCAGGACGTCGGCTTGACCAGGAAAGTGAAGCCGTACTTCTCGAGAACAGTCTTTGCGGCCGATGACCTCAGGAAGGTCAGGTAGTCGGCGGCTTCGCTCTTGGCGGTGGTGGTCGCAGCTATCGGATAGATGATCGCAGGATGCGAGTCCGACGGGAAGGTGCCAATGATCTTCACGCCCGGATCGATCTTGGCATCGGTCGCATAGACGATGCCAAGCGGAGCTTCACCGCGTGAGACCAGCGTCAGCGCAGCGCGCACGCTCTCGGCCATGGCGAATTTCGACTCGGCGGCGGTCCAGCTGCCGAGCTTCTCAAGCGCGGCCTTTGCGTATTTGCCGACGGGGACCGACTTCACATCGCCGGTGGCGATCTTGCCGTCGCCGGCGAGCTTGGCGAGATCGAAGCCTTGACCGATGGTGACGTTGTCGAGCTTGGCGTCCTTTGCGGCGATCAGCACGATGCTGTTGCCGAGGAGGTCGGTGCGCGTGGCGACGTTGATGTTCTTTTTGCCGATGGCGTAGTCCATCCAGTCGGTGTCGGCGGACACGAAGACGTCGGCCGGCGCGCCCTGTTCGATCTGCTTGGCGAGCGCCGAGCTTGCAGCATAGCTGGCGGTGATCTTCACGCCGGTCTTGGCAGTGTAGGCGGCATCGAGCTCGTCGAGCGCGTTCTTCATCGACGCTGCGGCGAACACGGTGAGGGTTTTGTCCTGCGCATGGGCAGGCGTGAAGGTCGATCCGAGCAGGATCGAGAACGCAGCGAAAAGTCCGGCAAAACGGTTCATGTGGCGCTCCATGCGTGAGCGCAGCGCAAAGTGCGCGCAACTCAGGCGTTGGTTGGGTGGGACCTGCGACAGGCGGAAGCGCCGTTCCGGCAATCCCGAGGACTTACGGTCCGCAGGGATATCGCTAGGGAATAATATCAGGCTGGCCAAGGGGGTAAAGGCCCTTGGGCGCGGAGGCCTCTAAGGCTGCCGTCACTCGGACGGCAGCACGGCCAGGCTGATGGTGTTTTCAGTCACGCCGCTGACCTGGATCACGAACGGACCTGCAGCAAGATCGTACTTTATGGTCTTGCGGATGCCGGTGCAGTCGGTCGCGCCGCTGAACTCCATCGGCTTCAGGATCTCACCATCCTGCACCACGTCGACCCACGCCGCCGACGACAGGCTGATGGTGTATGTGCCAGCCTTTGGCGCCTTCTGGAAGCGCGCAAAGCCTGCAAATGTGCCGTCTTTCGGCCTTCGCTCTGGGGACGTCGGCAGCTTCGCCTCAGCGGGTGTCTTCAAATCAAGGATCGCTGCGGCGGGAATTGCGAGGTCGGCGCCAGAGGCAATCTTGAGGCGATCCTGCGCCGTCAGTGCAGCGCGCTCCTTGTCGATCGGCCACTTGAATTTGTCACAGCCGCTTGGCTCGGCAGCCCATGCAGGCGCCGAACCGAGCAGTGTGAGCGCGACAATCAGACGCGCATACATAATCAATCCACCGCGATCATGACGTCGGAGGCTTTCACCACGACGATGCATTTGCCGCCGGCCTTGAGCGCCAGATCGTCAACGGCTTCGTTGGTGATTGACGAGGTCACGACCTGGCCGCCGCCGATGTCGACGCGGACATGCGACGTGGTCGCGCCCTTGGTGACTTCGAGGACAGTACCCTTGATCTGGTTGCGTGCACTGATGCGCATGTTGGATCTCGCCGATTGGGCCGGGCAGCTGACAGCCGCGGCTGATCTGGAAGGAGTTCGGGAGGGGCGCCCGTTGTTGATCGTCGGCTTACGGCACAACGATGGCATGTTCTAACCCGGTTTCACGACAATGCGATAGCCAATCGGCCGATCACGGTGCCGTCAGAACCTGTCGGCACGCAGCCGGCATTTCTGCGAGCGTCATCGGTGGCTTCGGCTTGGGCGGAACCGGCGGCGGTTTTGGATGCAGCACGGCATCGCTGAACCAGTAAGCCAGATCGCCGGCGCTGCAGCCCTCGGAATCAGTCGGCGGTGGCTGGGATTCGCATTCGGCACTGCCGACCGGGCATTTGATGCGGACATGGAAGTGATAATCATGGCCGTACATCGGCCGCACCTTCGACAGCCAGCTGCGGTCGCCCTTGGCTTCGCGGCACAGCGCCTTCTTGATGGCGGCGTTGACGAAGATGCGTTCCACGCTGGGCTCCACCGCCGCGGCGCGGATCACCGGCAGATGGGACGGCGTCCAGGTGGTCGGATCGATGTCGAGCCGGTCGTGCCGCACCATCATCACCGCCGACATCTCCTCACGCTCGTTGCGCGAGAGCTGGCGGTTCGGCATCGGCGTCAGCCAGATATCGGCATCAAGCCCGACCTGATGGCTGGCATGGCCTGTGATCATCGGGCCGCCGCGCGGCTGCGACATGTCGCCGACCAGGATGCCTGGCCAGCCGGCGTTCTTGTTAGCCTTGACCGATAGCCGCTCCAGCAGCTCGACCAGTTGCGGATGCGCCCAGTTGCGATTGCGCGACAGCCGCATCACCTGCCAGGTCGGCCCATTGATCGGCAGCGCTTCGGCGCCTGCGATGCAGCCCTTGGCGTAGAAGCCGACCACGCGCACCGGCGATTTCGTCGGCAGCACCTTGCGGCCGAATAGTTCTTTGGCACCGATGGCCGGGTCGTTCGGATTGGCCAGCGGCGGCAGCGGTTTCAGATCGACGCTGCCTTTGGTTTGCGCCAACGCCGGCGGCGTTGAAGCAATGACGGCGGGCAGGAATATGAGGCTGAGAATCAGGCGAAGGCTCATGCTGCGACTATAGCTGAAGCTGTCGATGAGGTGAGTGACCTGCGGCACGCATGATTTTAACGCGCGGGTAACCATGTCTGACGCTGGCGCTTTTTTTTGCGTTTGGGTTTGCTGGTCCTCCCGTTGTAACCGGCTCAGTCGTTTTATCAGCGTTTCGAGCCGCTTGCGTCTCTCACTTGGCGGGGATGATCGCGCGTGACCCGGTAACGTCCAGACATGGGTAACCATACGCCCACGGTTTTTGCCTGTTGTGAAGGCATGGGATGTGTACAGGCGCGCAGTTCAGACGGTAATCGGTTGCTGTGAACGGGCATTGATACCGTTTTTTCAGACACTTCTTGCACAGATTGTCACACGCGCGTTGCGAGTGGATCATTGATGCCGAAGTTCCGGCCTGAAGCGAAAAAGAAAGCGAAAGCCGGACTGGCGTTTCGGATCACCCGGCCGAGCCGGGCGATCGCGGCTGCGCCGAAACTGGCGCCGAAAAAGGGTCTTGTCAGCGGTCCCATCCGCGAGATCGTGCGACAGCGTGCCCAGGCCGAGGCGGCGATCGCGGAAGCCCGCAAATCCCATGAGCGTCTGCGCGAGGCGATCGACATCCTGCCGCAAGGCATCGTGTTTCTCGATTCCGACGGGCGCTACATCCTCTGGAACAAAAAGTACGCGGAAATCTACAACCGCAGCTCGGATCAGTTCGTGCCGGGTGCGCGTCTGCAGGACACGATCCGCGTCGGTGTCGAGCGCGGCGACTATCCTGAAGCCATCGGTCGCGAGGACGAATGGATCGCAGAACGCGTCGCCAAGCTGTTCCATCCAGGCGAACGTCACGAGCAGGTTCTGGCCGACGGCCGCGTCGTCCTGATCGAAGAGCGGCTCACCGAAGACGGCGGTGTCATCGGTCTGCGCGTCGACATTACCGAGCTGAAACAGCGCGAGGCGTCGTTCCGCCTGCTGTTCGAGAGCAATCCGGTGCCGATGATCGTCTGTGCGCTCGATGACGAACGCATCCTCAGCGTCAACGACGCTGCGATCGAACATTACGGTTACACGCGTCCGGAATTCGAGAAGCTCACCATCCGCCAGTTGCAGGCTTTCGAGGCCGCCCCGCCCTGGGTCGGCGATCACGCCAATGACGAGCAGGCCGCGCGAACCTGGAAACACGTCAAGGCCGACGGCTCGCTGATCGATCTGGCGATCTATTCGCGGCACCTCGTCTACAACGAGGAGCCAGCCGTGATGCTGGCGCTGATGGATATCACGGAGCGCAAGCGTGCCGAGATGCGGCTGGCTTTCATGTCGCATCATGATGGCCTCACCGGCCTGCCAAATCGCAACCTGCTGCGCCAGCGTCTCGACGAGGTCCTCGCACATACCCGGCGCACCGGCGAGAAGGTCGCGGTGCTGTTTCTCGGCCTCGACAACTTCAAGGGTGTCAACGACACGCTCGGCCATGGTATCGGCGACAAGCTGCTGCGCGGCGTGGCGCGGCGGTTGCGGTCGTCGTTGCGCGAGGAAGACGCGCTGGCGCGGCTGAACTCCGACGAATTCGCCATCATCCAGACCGGCATCAACCGTCCCGAGGATGTCGTGCTGCTGGCGCGCCGGCTGCTCGATGCCGTCGGTGAGACCTATCTGCTCGACGGTCATTCGGTGGTCATCGGTGCCAGCATCGGCATCGCGATGGCGCCGAGCGACGGCGACGAATCCGAGCGGTTGCTCAAGAACGCCGACATGGCGCTGTCGCGCGCCAAGAACGACTCGCGCGGCACCTTCAGCTTCTTCGAGTCCGGCATGGACGCTCGCGCGCAGGCGCGCCGCAAGATCGAGATCGATCTGCGCTCCGCCATTCAGGACGATCAGCTCCGACCCTTCTACCAGCCGCTGATCGATCTCAAGACCGGTCGCATCACCGGCTGCGAGGCGCTGGTGCGCTGGCCGCATGCGGAGCGCGGCATGATCTCGCCGGCGGATTTCATCCCGGTGGCAGAAGACACCGGCCTGATCAATGCGCTCGGCACGCAGATCCTGCGCCGCGCCTGCAACGAGGCCGCGCGCTGGCCCGATGAAGTGCGCGTCGCAGTCAACCTGTCGCCGCTGCAGTTCCGCGTCGGCAATCTGCTCTCGGTGGTGATGGATGCGCTGAAGCATTCCGGATTGCCGCCGCGGCGGCTTGAGCTTGAAATCACCGAGACGCTGCTGCTGGAAAAGAGCAATCAGGTGCTAGCGACCCTGCACGCGCTGCGCGCGCTCGGCGTTCGCATATCCATGGATGATTTCGGCACCGGCTATTCGTCGTTGAGCTATCTCAGAAGCTTTCCGTTCGACAAGATCAAGATCGACCAGTCCTTCGTGCGTGATCTCGGCTCCAATCGCGATGCGCAGGCCATCGTGCGCTCGATCATCAGCCTTGGCATGGGCCTCGGTGTCACCATCACGGCGGAAGGCGTCGAGACAGAATCCGAACTCGCCTGCCTGCGCAGCGAAGGCTGCCATGAAGGGCAGGGCTTCCTGTTCAGCCGGGCGCGGCCGAATGAGGAGATTGTCGAGCTGCTGCGCGCTCAGGCCATTGCTGCGCCGGATGCGGAACTGTCCGTCCGCGCGCAGGTCGCATAATGCACGCGCCGATCTCCGCTTCGACGAGGGCGCGGACGACCCTTCATCCCGTTTCCCATTGCGAGAATGGAGCGCCGGGAGGCGCCAGGGGTTTGCGAGACCCCTTGAGGCTGGCCTTGCGAGGGCCGGCCCGCACGTCAGCACCGGCGGGATTGCGAGTCCCGCAGGGAAGACGCGCGCGTTACGACATCGGTGGGGGTGCGAAGCCCGCCGAGCGAACGCTGCGCCTCCCGGCGCTCCACCAGCAGCTGCCCGGATGACCGGGTCGCCGCTGCAGTCTGATCGATGCTGTGTGTCATGAGCACGCAGCAATCGAGCAGGCTGGAAGCGAGGTAACTCAATCTAGGACTAAAGTCAAGATCAGTTTAAGCTCGGAGGGATGCCGAAAAATCCCTAGTTGGAAATCTTCGCTTTCGAGCGCTTCACGATATTTTCCATCCGCGCAGAATCCTTGGCGATAACAGCTCCGAACTGATCGGGCTTGTCCGCGATCACGGTCAAACCAAGGCCTTCCAGGCGAGCCGAAACAGTTGAATCTCGCAACGCCTCCACGATCGATGTGTTGAGCTTCTCAATCACGTCCTTGGGGGTCGCCGATGGAGCGACAAAGCCGTACCAGTTGCCCGCGAGGAGATCGGGATAGCCTGCCTGCGGTGACGTCGGCACATTGGGCAGCTGTTTGCTTGGTTCAGGCGCGGTCACGACGATGGGCCTCAGCGCTCCGCTTTGTACTTGCTGGACCGTGTTCGACAGATTATCGCACATCATGGACACCTGACCGCCGATGACATCCTGAAGTGCCGGAGCTGCGCCCTGATACGGGATGTGGACGGCATCGATGCCTTCGAGCACCTTCAGCGTCTCGCCGCACAGATGGCTCGTGCTGCCGATACCGGCTGACGCAAATGTCAGCTTGCCCGGCTCGGCCTTGGCCAGCGCCACCAGTTCCTTCAGCGAGTTCGCCTTGACCGACGGATTGACGACCAGGATGTTCGGCGTCGAGGCGCCATTGGTGATGGGCGCGAAATCCTTTTCGGAATTATAGGCGGGCTTTTCATAGATCCACGGATTGATCGCCATCATGCCGGTTGTCGCGAGCAGAATCGTATAGCCATCCGCCGGCGACGCGGCGACGCGAGCCGCCCCGATCGAGCCGTTGGCGCCGCCGCGGTTCTCGATGATCACGGTGACGCCGAGCGACTTCGACATCAGCGGAGCCACTAGTCGTGGAATCGCGTCCGCCGTGCTTCCAGCCGGATAAGGGACCACGATTGTGATCATTTTTTCCGGAAAGCCGGCCGCTGCCGCGCCGGGCACGCCCAAGGCGACAGGCGCTACCAGCGCCGCCAAAAGAAACGTCGTCCACTTCATCCGTAAATCCTTGCTTGGCATTCTGAAACTCCTGCATGACATCTTGGGAACCATGGTGTTGGCTCCTCCAGGCTTACTGGCGCTTCCACTGCCGCGGTTCTTATCCAGCCGAGTGACCGGTTGCCGTCGACATCGTCTCAGAGAGAGTTGCTGATCACCCCGGGCGGTGCTCAGCCACATGCAACGCACCGGCCCGCTCAAGCGAGTCGAGCATCGCGATCCGGCGCAATAGCGCTCGTGCCTTTTCCGGATCGGCGGCTGCTGCGCGAATGTCGTCGCGGAAACGCGCGCGATCGGCTTCGTCTTTCGCTTCGAGGTTCTTCTTGTTGCGGATGGTGTCGCCCTGAATGGCCTGCATCGTGACCGTCCGGCGCTGCAGATCGTAATCGGCAAGAATGCTCTCATCAGCCGTGCCGTTGATGACCGGACCCAGCTTCGCGGTCAGGTTCAATGCATCATGAATGCCGCCATTCATGCCCATGCCGCCGAGCGGGTTGTTGATATGGGCGGCGTCACCGGCCAGGAATGTGCGGCCTTTCTGGAAGTTCGCGGCGACGCGCTGGTGCACACGATAGAGCGTCGTGTGGAGGATGGGGGCGTCCAGCTCTGCGGGAACGATCCGCCGGATCGACGCCGTCACATAGGCTTCGGACAGTGCTTCCTCATCGGATGTTTCCGCGGCCACCGGCATCATCACGCGCCATGCGCCGAGGATACGCAGAAGGAAATACCAGCGTTCGGGATCGGCGACATAGCTGACCGACGAGACGCCCGGCCGAAGCGCGGTGAAATCGACCGGTGTCGTCATCACCAGGAAACGCTCGGGCCAGGTGAAGCCCTCGAATTCCATATCCTGGCTGCGGCGGACGATGCTGTTCGCACCATCGGCGCCGATCAGCCAGGCGCATTCATGCGTGGTGTCGTGGCCGTTGGCCGTGACCACCACCGTGACGGCATCGCTGGTCTGCTCGACCGATTTAACCTCGCTGCCGAACGCGATCGAGAACAGCGGATTGCCGGACAGGGCGTCCAGAATGATGCGTGTGAGCTTGAACTGTTCGGCTTGCAGGCGGAACGGATGCCGCACCAGATCGGAGATCGCCGCGAAATCGAATGTGCCGAGCACACCGTCCTCGGACGAACCGTACTGGACCGTCGGTGCCTTCAGCCCCTGTGCAATCAACGTGCTGGCGAAACCGAGATCGTCGAGCATGTCCAGCGTGGGCGGATGGAACGTCGATGCGCGCGACTCGCTGCTCAGCGCGTCGTTTTTCTCGAGCACCAGAACCGGAATGTTCTGTCGCACCAGATCTGCGGCAGCCACCATGCCGACCGGCCCTGCACCGGCGATGATGACGGGAAGCTTCGCATTACTCATATCAAGACCTCTTGCGGGGATTTCAGGGAGCATCGGCTCTGATCGGCGGCCCCTCCAAGAGGCTGCCGTCATCGTCTCTGTGGCTCTCAGGCGGGATCGTAGTAGTGCATTTCGAGAAGCAGGCAGCCGCCCTCGGATTTGAACGGACCGTGCCAGGCACCTGGCGGTCTGACGGCGTAGGTGTAGCCGGCGAACGGCGTGCCGCCTTGCCCGTTCTCGTCATTGCCAACGATCAGGTCGCCGGAGACGAGAAAGACTTCTTCCCAGTGGTCGTGAACGATCTGCTGTGTGGTGAAGAGACCCGGAGGGAACTTCAGCAATCGCGTCCGGCTGCCGCGTTTGTTCGCGGTATCGAGCGATCCGGACAGGATCTTCTCCAGCGCGCCCGACGCGGGATCGTAGCCCTCGGGCAATTGCCAGCCGCTCTCCATGTCGAGCGTGTGGAATTCGTCATGCAATTTGTTGACTGCCACTGATGTGCTCCTTGAAGTTGATGACCGAAGCACCTGTGCGGGGCACCGCGCTGCAGTCTGCATGTCTTGAGACCGTTGCCGGGGCGTGACCTCGCCAGAGGTCGCCGCCCGCCATGACTTTTGTCATCCGCAGGGAGATTGTTGCCTTGTGCTTAGGCGTGCAAACAATTTAATCTGCGGACATCTTGCGTTTTTGGAATGAACTATGCGCCGCAGAATACCGAGCCTCGGCGCGCTGATGGCGTTCAGCGCGGCTGCCAAACACCTCAGCGTCACCCGTGCCGCCAGCGAACTCGCGCTGACCGAAAGTGCGGTGTCGCGCCAGATTGCGCAGCTGGAGACGCAGCTCGGCGTGAAACTGTTTCATCGGATCAAGAAACGCATCACGTTGACGCGGGCAGGGGCGGCCTACAGCACCCGCGTGGCGCAGACGATCGAGCGGATCGAGCGCGATGCGCTCGAGATCATGGGCTATGAGGCCGACGGCATGGTTCTGGACGTCGCGGCGCTGCCCACTGTCGGCGCCCAGTGGCTCATTCCGCGCCTGCCGGACTTCTATGCGCGCCATCCCGGCGTCGCCGTCAATGTGAGCGCGCGCAACACGCGCTTCTTCTTCAGCGAGACCGCGCTCGATGGTGCCCTCTACTTCGGCCAGCCGGACTGGCCCGGCACGCAGGCAGACCATCTGTTCGACGAAATTCTTCTGCCGGTCGGATCGCCGACGCTGATCGGCAGGCGCGGCGAATTACCGCCGAGCGAGGTCGCCGAGCTGCGGCTTCTGCATCTCGTCACACGCGCCGATGCATGGCGTCGCTGGTTCGACGCTGCGGAGCTCGGCGGCACGAATGTGATCCGCGGGCCGCGTTTCGATATCCAGTCCACTTTGATCAGCGCGGCGAGCTCCGGTCTTGGCGTCGCCCTGCTTCCGGAATTCCTGATCTCCGATCAACTCAGGTCGGGCAAATTGAAGGTGTTGTCGAGCCTGACGCTAAAAAGCGTCGGCTCGTACTATTTCGCCTCTCCGGAGGAGAAAGCCGAAAATCCTTTGCTGCAGGCATTCCGCGCATGGTTGCTGTCGCAAGCCCAGGCGTCTGCGCATCCCGGCTCCTCGCCAGGAGCTTTGCCAAAAGAGACTGGTCGCCTCGCGGATCGACGCAGCGCAACGACTGCAGGTGGCAAAGGATAATGATTGTGGGCTCTACCGCGCGCTCTCGTTGAGAGTCCAGTAACAGGTCTCCGGTCTGAACCGCGGCGTCTACCGGCAGCACGTGCTTTTGGACGATACCGGCGCGCAGCATGCACTGGCTTCCTTCTGCGCCTCCAGCCAGCGGTCGCGTGGCTTGCAACTCGCCGGACGCGGGGCAAGCGTCACCGTGAGAACGTCGCCCTGTATGCGCGGGGTATCTGCGCAGTGTAGTTGCATCGGCGCGACGCCATCGCTCACTTCGAAGGTCAGCCGCGCATTGGCATCGAGAGCGACATGGTCGGAGACTTTCCGGATGATGGCGGCGAATTTAGCCGCCGTCATATGGGTCCGGTCATCTTCGACGATGTCCCACAACTGTACGAAGATCTCCGACCACGCTTCGGGATTGCCGCCGCAATCAAGTGCGGAAAAGGCGCCCGCCTTGACTTCGGTGATGTGGTAGCCCGCCTGAATGCTGTGACCGCTATAGGTGAACACCAAGGGCAATGCCGGTGCCGCATCGCATGCGGCGAGGAGCGCCCCGATGCTGATGTCGTCGTCGGCGATCTGCGGTGAAGGCGGAATTTCCGGCTTGGCAAGGTCCAGCATCGATGTTACTCCATGATTCGATATTTTTAGGATTATTGAAATATGGAAGAACGTCAAGCCCTGTCGGCTTTTGCAGCCCTGTCCCAGGAGACGCGGCTTCGCATCGTGCGCCTGCTCGTGCAGGCCGGTCCCGCCGGGATGCCGGCCGGCGCCGTCGCGGAGGCTGCAGGCGTGTCGGCCTCGAATGTGTCCTTCCATCTGAAGGAGCTGACCCAGGCTGGCCTTGCCAGCGCGAAGCGGGAGGCCCGCTCGATTGTCTACACGGCCGATTACGACGCGCTGTCGGGCCTCATCCAGTTCCTGATGCGGGATTGCTGCGCGGGTCATCCAGACATCTGTATGCCGGCCACGGCGTCCGCATGCACCTCGGACAGCAAGGAGCTGTCACGTGCCTGATAGCGTCGACGTCATCATCTATCACAACCCGGATTGCGGTACCTCGCGCAACACGCTGGCCATGATCCGCAACGCCGGCATTGAGCCACACATCATCGAGTATCTGAAGACACCGCCGTCGCGGGTCCTGCTCGTTCAATTGCTCGCGCGCGCCGGCATGTCGGTGCGCGACGTCCTGCGTGAGAAGGGAACGCCCTATGCCGAGCTGGGCCTCTCCGACGCCAGTCTGACCGACGCGCAGTTGCTCGACGCCATCGAAGCCCATCCGGTTCTGATGAACCGCCCGATCGTGGTCTCGGTGCTCGGCGTGAGGCTCTGCCGGCCATCTGAAGCTGTTCTGGACATCATGCCCACTCCGCAGCTTGGAGCGTTCTCGAAAGAGGATGGCGACCGGGTCGTGGATGCGAGCGGCCAGCGGATCGCAGGACTACGTCATGACCAGTGAGGCCATCGGCAGGTCGGTTTCCGCTCCAGCTATGGGTTTGTTCGAACGCTATCTCACGATCTGGGTGGGCCTGTGCATCGTCGTCGGCATTCTGCTGGGGCGATGGATGCCGGCCGCTTTCCATGCGCTGGGCTCGGCGGAGATTGCGCAGGTCAATCTGCCGGTGGCTGTTCTCGTCTGGCTGATGATCATTCCCATGCTGCTCAAGGTGGATCTCGGAGCGCTCGGTCACGTTGGCACACACTGGCGCGGCATTGCCGCGACCGTCGGAATCAACTGGCTGGTGAAGCCGTTCTCGATGGCGCTTCTCGCCTGGCTGTTTATCGGCCATCTGTTCAGGCCGTATCTGCCCGCGGACCAGATCGATAGCTATACGGCTGGTCTGATTCTGCTTGCCGCTGCGCCTTGTACGGCGATGGTGTTTGTCTGGTCGAATCTGGTCGATGGCGAGCCGAACTTCACGTTGGGACAGGTCGCGCTCAACGACACCATCATGGTGGTCGCCTTCGCGCCGATCGTTGGCCTTCTGCTCGGACTGTCATCCATCACCGTGCCTTGGGGCACGTTGCTGTTGTCCGTCCTGCTCTACATCATCGTGCCTGTGGCGATCGCGCAGTTCTGGCGGCGCGCATTGCTGGCGAGGGGAGGCGAGGCGGCGCTATCGCAAGCGCTGTCGCTGCTTGGCCCGGTATCGCTGATCGCGCTCCTATTGACCCTGGTGCTGTTGTTCGGCCTGCAGGGCGAGCAGATCACCCGGCAACCGATGGTCATTGCGCTGCTCGCCGTCCCTATCCTGATCCAGGTCTATTTCAATGCCGGTCTCGCCTACTGGCTCAACCGCCGCCTCGGCGTCGCCTGGTGCGTGGCCGGCCCCTCCGCCCTGATCGGCGCATCGAACTTCTTCGAGCTCGCCGTGGCGGCGGCGATCGCACTGTTCGGCTTTCAATCAGGCGCAGCACTGGCAACGGTCGTCGGCGTTCTGATCGAGGTGCCGGTGATGCTCTCCGTGGTTCACATCGTGAAGGCGACACGGGACTGGTACGAGCGGGGAGCTGTGACCTGAGGTGGCAGTCGTTCGTTGGCAAGTCGTATCCGCGCTCGGTACGACGCAGACACTGGCATGGGCTTCCAGCTACTATGTTCCGGCCGTATTCGCGGATCCCATTTGCGACGACCTGCATCTGTCCAGGACTTGGTTCTTCGCCATGTTCTCCGTGGCGCTGCTGGTGTCAGGTTTGCTCGGTCCGCTCGCCGGCCGCATGATCGACCGCAGCGGTGGCCGGGACGTGCTTGTCGCCACCAATCTGATGTTTGCGGCGGGGCTGGCCTTGCTTGCGGTTGCAACGGGACCGATCACGCTGGCCCTGGCTTGGCTGGTCATCGGCGCCGGCATGGGTTTCGGCCTGTATGAGGCTGCGTTTGCGACGGTTGCGGGATTGTGGGGACGACAGGCCCGCAGTGCGATCACCGGCATCACCCTGTTCGCCGGCTTTGCGAGTACCATCGGCTGGCCCCTCAGTGCCGCGATGATCGATGCCTTCGGCTGGCGCGGCGCCTGCTTCGCATGGGCTGCGTTGCACATCGTCATCGGTCTGCCGCTCAACCGCTTTCTCGTTCCGAAGGCGCCGCCGCATGCGCATCTGAATGAGCCTGCCGTCCCGACATCAGGCATTCCATGGGCGATGATCGTTCTGGCGGGCGTCTTTGGTGCGACCTGGTTTGTCACCACCGCCTTTGCCGCGCACATGCCGCGCCTGCTGGAAGCGCTCGGGGCCACCCCGGCGCAGGCCGTGCTCGCCGGGGCTTTGATGGGGCCTGCGCAAGTCGCAGCCCGGATCGGGGAATTCGGTCTGCTACGACATGCGTCGGCGATGATATCCGCACGCCTGGCCGCGGGCCTGCATCCGGTTGGCGCCGGATTGCTGATCCTGTTCGGCGCGCCCGTCGCGCTTCCATTCGCTCTTCTGCACGGTGCCGGCAATGGCCTGTTCACGATCGCGCGCGGAACGCTTCCGCTGGCCATGTTTGGCGCCGTCGGATACGGCATGCGAACCGGCTGGCTGGCCGCGCCGGCGCGCATCCTGCAGGGTGCAGCGCCGCTGCTGTTCGGCCTTGTGCTGGATCACGGTGGCCCGCGCGTCGCGCTGGCGCTCACAGGCGGGCTGACGTCGCTCGCGTTCCTGGCGCTGTTCTGGTTGAGGGCTCCGGTGGCGAAGCCGGAAACTGGCGTCCTCGTTCAAAATCCGATGAAGAATTGACGTGCTCCATCGACCGGTTGGCCTGTGGTGGGTCGACCGCCCGGCGGGCCGGGCGATCGAACTCGTCAGCGGTTACTGCTTCACATACTGGCAGCCGCCGTCCTTCATCGGACGGAACACCTGATCGCCGGGGACCTCCGCGAGCACCTTGTAGTAATCCCACGGCGCCTTGGATTCTTCCGGCTTCTTCACTTCGAGCAGGAACATGCTGTGCACCATGCGGCCGTCCTCGCGCAGGACGCCGTTATCGGTGAAGGCGTCGCGCACCGGCATCTCGCGCATCTTCGCCAGCACCGGCTTGGTGGCGCGGGTACCTGCGGCCTGCACCGATTTGAGATAGTGCAGCGTCGCGCTGTAGGTCGCCGCCTGGTTCATGGTCGGCATCCGCTTCATCTTGTCGAAGAACTTCTTGCCGAAGGCGCGGGTGCGATCGTTGAGATCCCAGTAATAGGCCTCGGTGATGATCAGCCCCTGCGCCATCTTCAGGCCGAGCGAGTGGATGTCGGAGATGAACATCACGATGCCTGCGAGCTTCTGGCCGCCGGCGACGATGCCGAATTCCGACGCCTGCTTGATGGTGTTGATGGTGTCGCCACCGCCATTGGCCATGCCGATGATCTTGGCCTTGGACGATTGTGCCTGCAGCAGGAAGGACGAGAAGTCCGCCGTGTTCAGCGGATGCTTGGCGCTGCCGACCACCTTGCCGCCCGCGGCGCGCACCACGTCGCCGGTGTCACGTTCGATGGAATGACCGAACAGATAGTCCGCTGTGATGAAGTACCAGGAGTCGCCGCCCTGCTTGACGATGGCGCTGCCGACGGTGTGAGCGTTGCCGTAGGTGTCGTAGGTCCAGTGCGCGGTATATGGCGAGCACGACTTGCCGGTGATGTCCGACGACGCGGCGTCGGTGACGATCATGATCTTCTCGAACTGCTTCGACATCTCCATGCCGGCCAGCGCAGTGGCCGATGTCGGCATGTCGATGATCATGTCGACATTCTCGGCCTCATACCATTTGCGCGAGATGGTGGCGGCGACGTCGGCTTTGTTCAGCGCATCGGCGGTGACCAGTTCGATCGGCTTGTCGAACATCTTGCCGCCGAATTCCTCGATGGCGATCTTCGCTGCCTCGACATTGCCCTGGCCGCCGATGTCGGCATAGACCGAGGCGAAGTCGGCGAGCACGCCGATCTTGAGCGGAAGCGTGTTGGCCTGCTGGGCCAGCGCGGAAGCGCCAAAAAGCAGCGAAACAGCAAACGTCGTAGCCGCAACCGTGCGGTGCGCGATCATTCAATCCTCCCCAAATTTTCATACGCGCCGTTTTCGGCGTCGTGGGACGCAGCATGAGGGGCGAAGGGCGGGGAGGCAAGGGCGGCGTGGGGGATGTTTGGTCGCAGAAATCTGCCGCATTGCGGTGGGCGGAAAATTAGACCGGCGGCTAGCTCCGGCCGCGTCTTGCTTTGACGAAGGAGCTCAGCCGGCTGAACGTCGTTGGTTCAAAAATGCAGATCGCCAGCAGGATGAGCCAGGCCACACAGAACAGGGGTAGCGGATGGCTTGTCGCGGGCCACAAATCCCAAATCACATAGGCTTGCGCAATTCCCGGAAGGAACATGGTCAGGAGCAAAGCGGTGAGCAGCGGGAGGTGGCTGAAAGTATAGAAGAAGGTGCAGGCATAGATCAGCATAGTGAGCCACAAGAGCCAGGTAAGGCTGGTTAGCCAGATCACGTCCCCGAGATAATGCGCGACGGCGTAGGCCCCAATGAAGACGACGATCGTGGCAATCACACCGTCTGGATTGTAGTGGAATACGGCCAGTGCGGCTGCGGCAATAGACAGTGCATCGACGAACCATCCGCGCGCCGTGTCATAGCGGCGTGCGAGATTGTCGGGACAGATCTCTGGAATGCAATTTCCACTCATCGGGAATGGGTCGTCGCAATTGGCGGATCCGTTCATTTTCAGCCGCAAGCGGAAGCGCCGAAAAGCCGCGAAACGGCAAGCGTCGTGGCAGAATCCGCTCAATCTCGCGGTGCCTATGAGCACGGCTTGCGTTTGCTTCGGTGATAGGTGAGCGCCAGTCCGACGCAATGGCGCAGAGCGATTTCGGGAGGGTCGTCGTCGAGGCTGAGGATGATGCTTCGGTTACCGCCGTAGTTCAGGCCTTCGGGATACAGCGAGCGAAACGTTTCAACCAGATTGGTATTGCAGTTGAAGTAGATCGCGTACCGGTTGGTGTCCTTGATCCGGTCGATCCGGATGGTGCTGCCGCTTCCGGTTGCCGCCGTGAGATAACTCGGCTGATTCCACTTCAGCGTCTCTTCGAGCGGGCCTACGCCTTCGATCCCCGCGGCGGTCTCGAAGATCAGTTGCCGGAGCGCCAAGAGCCTGGCCTTGATCGCCGGCGGATGCTGGTCGAATGCTGCTTTGACAGCTGGATCTGAAAAGCCTTGGGGAGGTCGCTTCGCCGTTCTGTTCGCATCCCGTATCGCAGTCATATGCGGTACCTCTGGTCAGAACGGCGGGCGGTTGATCCTCAGCTATCCACCTTCAGCGCCGCAATAAACGCTTCCTGCGGGATGTCGACCTTGCCGAACTGCCGCATCTTCTTCTTGCCTTCCTTCTGCTTCTCCAGAAGTTTGCGCTTGCGGCTGATATCACCGCCATAGCACTTCGCGGTCACGTCCTTGCGCAGCGCGCGGACGGTTTCGCGGGCAATCACCTTGCCGCCGATCGCCGCCTGGATCGGGATGACGAACATGTGCGGTGGGATCAGTTCCTTCATCTTCTCGACCATGGCGCGGCCACGGCCTTCGGCGCGGGTGCGATGCACGAGCATCGACAGCGCGTCGACCGGCTCGGCATTGACCAGGATCTGCATCTTGACGAGATCGGCGGCCTTGTAGTCGGTCAGATGATAGTCGAACGAGGCGTAGCCCTTCGAGATCGATTTCAGGCGATCGTAGAAATCGAACACCACTTCGTTGAGCGGCAGCTCGTATTTCACCATCGCGCGGGCGCCCACGTAAGTGAGTTCTTTCTGATTGCCGCGGCGTTCCTGACAGAGCTTCAGCACGCTGCCGAGATATTCATCGGGCGTCAGGATCGTGGCTTCGATCCACGGCTCCTGGATCTCGGCGATCTTCACCACGTCCGGCATGTCGATCGGATTGTGGATCTCGATCTCCTCGCCATCGGTGAGGTGCATCTTGTAGATCACGCTTGGCGCGGTCGCGATCAGGTTGAGATCGAATTCGCGGCTCAGGCGCTCCTGGATGATTTCCAGATGCAGCAGGCCGAGGAAGCCGCAGCGGAAGCCGAAGCCCAGCGCAGCCGAGGTTTCCATTTCGAACGAGAAGCTCGCGTCGTTCAGCCGCAGCTTGCCCATGGCGGCGCGCAGCGTCTCGAAGTCGTCGGCATCGACCGGGAACAGGCCGCAGAACACCACGGGGATGGCGGGCTTGAAGCCCGGCAGCATCTCGGTGACCGGCTTGCGATCGTCGGTGATGGTGTCGCCGACGCGGGTGTCCGCGACTTCCTTGATGGCGGCCGTAATGAAGCCGATCTCGCCGGGACCAAGTTCGTCCACATTGACCATCTTCGGCGTGAAGTAGCCGACGCGCTCGACATCATAGGCGGCGTTGGTGCCCATCATGCGGACGCGCTGGCCCTTCTTCATGACGCCGTCGACGACGCGGATGAGGACGACGACGCCGAGATAGACGTCGTACCAGCTATCGACCAACAGCGCCTTCAGCGTGGCGTCGCGGTCACCCTTCGGTGGCGGCAGCCGGTGCACGATGGCTTCCAGAACGTCAGGCACGCCCAGACCCGTTTTTGCCGAGATCATCAACGCGTCTGAGGCGTCGATGCCGATGACGTCCTCGATCTGCTTCTTCACCTGCTCGGGTTCTGCCGCGGGCAGATCGACCTTGTTGAGGATCGGCACAATTTCGAGATTGGCGTCGAGTGCGTGATAGACGTTGGCGAGCGTCTGCGCTTCCACGCCCTGTGAGGCGTCGACCACCAGCAGCGCGCCTTCGCAGGCCGCCAGCGAACGCGAGACCTCGTAGGCGAAGTCGACGTGGCCGGGCGTGTCCATCAGATTGAAGATGTAATCCTTGCCGTCTTTGGCCTTGTAATGCAGGCGGACAGTCTGCGCCTTGATGGTGATGCCGCGCTCGCGCTCGATATCCATCGAATCGAGCACCTGCTCCTTCATCTCGCGCGCCTGCAAGCCGCCGGTGATCTGGATCAGGCGGTCGGCCAGCGTCGATTTGCCATGGTCGATATGGGCGACGATGGAGAAGTTGCGGACGTTCGAAATCGGGGAGGTTGTCATGCGCGCGGGATAGCATTCAGGCCCCGATGCGGCAACCTTAATGCGGGTTTCGGCCTGATTCCCGGCCCTGTTTCCGTCACGGCATCCTGATTTTACTCCGGCCCGAAACACGCTAGGCAGGGGCCCATGAGTACAATCGCTTCCTCTACCCCCGCCAAACGCCGGGGCTTGCTGTCCATCGGCCGCCGCGGCGCTGCGCGGCTCGTTGCCTGGGCGTGTGATCCGCAATTGAGCGTCCTGCTGGTGCTCGGCTTCACGATCGCCCATGTGGTGCTATGGACCGCGATCCTGACCCAGGTAAAGGCGGCGCAGGACATCCATTTCGACGTTTCCGAGGGCTATGCCTGGGGGCAGAAGTTCCTGATGGGCTACGGCAAGCATCCGCCGCTGTCGGGCTGGATCTCGGGCGTCTGGTTCAAATTTTTCCCGCCGGTGGACTGGGCGACCTATCTGCTCGCCATGGTCACGGTCGGCATCGGCATGATCCTTTGCTGGGCGATCGCGCTGCGCGTGGTCGATCGCCGCCGTGCCTTTTTCGTGCTGCTGATGGTCGCGATCTATCCGATCTTCAATTTCAAGGGCTTCAAATACAATCCGGACCTGCTGCAGCTGGTAACTTTGCCGCTGGTGGTGCTGGCCTATTTGCACGCTTTCGAGAAGCGCTCGATTCGCTCGGGCTTCCTGCTTGGCGTCGCCGCTGCGCTGGCGCTGATGACCAAATACTGGGTGGTGACGATGATCGGGGCCATCGGTCTGGCCGCGCTGATCCATCCGCAGCGGATGCTGTTCCTGCGCTCGCCGGCACCATGGATCGCCATCGCGACGATGGCGGCGGCGATGATTCCGCATCTCGACTGGGTGCGGCAGGTGGAATACGCGCCGTTTCGTTACGCCGGCAATACCTATGCGATCTCGTCACGCTGGGAGAGTTTGCAGCTGGCATGGGGCTATGTTGGCCACAATATCGCGCTGCTGCTGTTGCCGCTGGGTCTGGCCGCTGCGGTGCTGGCCTGGAGCCCGCGCTGGTGGGTGTCGGTGGCGCGCGATCCCCGCGCATTCGTCAAGCGGCCGTGGTCACTGACGACCAATCCCGGTGTCCGCAGGGACCAGGCCCTGAATATCTGGCTGATCCAGGCCATTGTCGCCGTCGGGCCGCCGATCGGTGCGTTGTTGTTCGACGTTTATATCAAGACCGATTGGGGTATCTCGCTGTTCTTCCTGGTGCCGCTGGCGGTCATTGCGATCCCGGCGCTGAAGATGCCGCGGGTCGCGCTGGTACGGCTCGCCGCGATCTGGCTGGTGCTGTCGCTGGTCACGCTCGCCGCCGCACCGCAGATCGCCATCGCGTCACTGCCGCGCGATGCCAACGGCAATTTCGCTCACATCTCCTACTCGCAACTCGCGCGCGAACTCACCGAAGTCTGGCACAAGCGCTTCCACACGCGCTGGAGCGAGGTCGTGGGCTTCGTCGATGTCGCCGAGCAGATGACGTTCTACAGTCCCGATCATCCGCTGCCGCTGACGCCTTACGAGCCATGGCCGTCAGGCGTGACGTCGATGGCCGAAGCGAAGCGTAACGGCTTCATCGGAATCTGCATGGTCGGTGACTGGAAATTCGATCGCTGCGAAGCGTGGATGAAGGACAATCTCCCGAATGCCGAACGCATCGTGATGTCGACGCGACGCTTCTTCAAGGGCAATGTCGGCACGACCACGCGGTGGAATGTCTATGTGGTGGCGCCTGGCGCGATGAAATAGCCGTTCGCTGACGAAGCAGCTTTCGGCGAACCGCTACTCTTCGCCGAACTTGTTGGTCACAAGCTCGGTGATCGCATCCAGCGCCGCTTGAGCTTCGGCGCCCTTGGCAGTGACCATGATGCTGGTCCCGGGTCCGGCGGACAGCATCATCAGGCCCATGATGGATGTACCGCCAACGGTCTCGCCGTTGCGTGTCACCGTGACGTCGGCATTGAAGCGTTCGACCATCTGCACGAATTTGGCAGAGGCGCGCGCATGAAGGCCACGCTTGTTGGTAATCGGAATCTCGCGGGAGACGCTGCCGGACACCGTCGTATCGTCTGGGCTGTCGCTCATTTGCCGGCGAGAACGCGGCTGGCGATGGTGACGTATTTGCGGCCGGCTTCCTGTGCCATGGCGATCGCATCGGGCAGCGTGCGCTCTTCGCGCACCTTTGCGAGCTTCACCAGCATGGGCAGGTTGATACCGGCGAGAACCTCGACCTTCGGCCGGCTCATGCAGGAGATCGCCAGATTCGATGGCGTGCCGCCGAACATATCAGTGAGGATGGCAACACCATCGCCACTGTCGACGCGATTGACCGCTTCGATAATGTCGCTGCGACACAAATCGGAATCGTCTTCGGCGCCGATCGTCACGGCTTCAATTTGTTTTTGCGGACCCATTACGTGCTCAAGCGCCGCCTTAAACTCGTCGGCAAGGCGCCCATGGGTCACAAGTACTAGACCAATCATCGGAAACTCCTCGTGGGTGCTTTTGGTGCACCGCACGAAAGGGCCACTTTGACCATCCAGAGCCCCTATGCAAGAGGGCTCTTCGCGAATCTCCCTTAAATTGCACGGATGCGGCGGGAAGTAGCGCGGGTCTATTCGGTGGCGATAGTGGGACTAATATGGTTACCAATTCCCTTCGAGCAATCGTCCAAAGGTCGCACTGCGGCTAAACCATCGTTTGTAATAAGCGCGGCTACGACCAATGGTAGTGGTGAAAAGCCTGTCCCGACCGGGATTCGGGGCAATTCAACGCCCTCCAGTGTGGTTTTGAGCGCTTCCGGCTCTGGCAGGCGTGCAGCGTCGGTGGCGGCGAGATCGACCACCAGCCCGACGATGGCGCCGGTAGCGCAGTCCAGACGCCGGATTCCGAGCCCCCTGACCTCAAGCAGCCCGACCAGTTCGGGCGCCGGCCGTACCCACAGTTTTCCATCCCTGACATCCAGATGCACCCGGTCGTCGCCGACCAGCATCGCCTCGGGAAGCTGTCCGCTCTGAGCTGCGAGGATCAGGTCGAAGACCAGCCGCGATTTCCCGGAGCCGGACGGCCCCCGGATCAGGACCGCGCGCTCATCGACCAGTACGGCGGAGGCATGGATGCTTTTGCCATCCGCGCTCATGTGGCCGGCAACCGTACCACGAAGCGTGCACCCAGCACCGGGATCTCGCCGTCGGCGTTGGCCGGGCCGATGCGGTTCTCCGCCCAGATCGTACCGCTATGGGCCTCGACGATCTGCTTGGAGATCGACAGGCCGAGGCCAGAATTCTGACCAAAGCCCTGATGCGGGCGGTCGGTGTAAAAGCGTTCGAAGATCCGTTCGAGTGCATCCAGTCCGATGCCGGGGCCGTCGTCATCGACCACGATCTCGATCTTGCCTTTCAAGCGACGGCAGACGATCCGCACCTTGCCGCCCGGTGTCGAGAATGACTGCGCATTGGTGACGAGATTGGTGATGACCTGACCGAGGCGGGAGTCGTGGCCGGGCACCGAAAACGCATCACTGGCAGCGCCTTCGAAGCGGACTTCAACGCCGACGTCATGACCGAGCTTGGTTTCGTTGGCGACCGAGGTCAGTGTGGTCAGCAACCGTCGGACATCGACGGGCGCAGTGTCGTTGCGCTGGAGTTCGGCATCGAGACGGCTGGCGTCGGAAATATCCGAGATCAACCGGTCAAGCCGACGCACGTCGTGTTCGATCACCGCGAGCAGGCGGCCGCGGCTGTTGTCGTTCTTCGCCAGCGGGAGTGTTTCCACGGCGGAGCGCAGCGAGGTCAAAGGATTCTTGAGTTCGTGCGAGACGTCGGCCGCGAACATCTCGATCGCCTCGATGCGATTATAAAGCGCATCGGTCATGTCGCGCAGCGCGCCGGAGAGATGCCCGATCTCGTCGCGGCGGCGGGTGAAGTCAGGAATCTCGACACGCGTGCGGATGCGGCGGCGGACGCGCTCGGCGCTGTCGGCCAGCCGTCGCACCGGACCGGCGATGGTCGATGCCAGCAGCAGCGACAGCACGATCATCACCACGGCGGCGACCGCAAAGACTTTTAGAATCGCCAGACGTTCGGCGGTCACCATCTGGTCGATGTCGTCGCCCTGGGTCGACAGCATCAGCGAACCATGCACGGCGCGGAAGCGCTGCACTGGGACGGCGACCGAGACGATCACTTCGCCCCGTTCGTTGATGCGCACCATGCTGCTCTTTAGACCGTCGAGCGACTGCTGCACTTCCTGATAGCCATTGCCATTTTCCGGGCCGAGTTCGCGATATAGCGGAAGGTCGCCGCGATTGAGCCAGGTTCGGACCGCGATCATCGTGCGTTCGGCAAAGCCGGGCTTCTCGGTGGTCGGCGGCGGCAGTTCGAAACGCAGCACATCGCCGCGGCCATAAAGGCTGCGGCTGTCGAGGATCAGCACGCCATCGCGGTCGTAAATGCGCGCACGCGTCTTGGTCGGCGAAATCAGCCGCCGCAGCACCGGCGCAACGCGTTCGGGATTGATCGGGAAATCGAGGCCGGAGAGTTCGTCCGGCACGCCATAGGTTTCGCCGGGCTTGAGATCGAGCAAGCGGTCGGGGTCGATCGTGATCGTATTGGTTTCGACGGTTGCCGAAGCGGCAATGGCGCTGGCGATGATTTCGGCCTGCACCAGCAAGCTCTGCGCACGCGCGTCGATCAGGCCGGCGCGAAACTGCGAGAGATAGAGAATGCTGGCGACCAGCGCGCAGAGGCCGGCGAGGTTGAGCGAGACGATGCGGCGCGTCAGACTTGAAAAGGTCAGCGCAACGAAGAACTGCCGGGCACGGCGCAGCCAGTCGAGCGGGCGCTGCCAGCCGCGACGGGTGCGATCGGCATCGCCGCCTGCCGCATTCGGCGACGTGCCGTCAGCGTCCAGGCTTTCATCAGGCTGCGTACGATCCAGCAATGCCAAAACTGCCCGGTTGTTGTCGATATCTGCGATACATCACGCGGCGCTCATTGTTGCGTATGTGTATGCGCATTCTAGCGCAGCACGGCTGAGCCGTCAGGCCCCCAGCCGTGCCGCGGGAACCCTTACAGATCAGGTTTCCTTGAAGCGATAACCGACGCCATACAGCGTCTCGATCATCTCGAAGTCGTCGTCGACGACCTTGAACTTCTTGCGCAGCCGCTTGATGTGGCTGTCGATGGTGCGATCGTCCACATAGACCTGATCGTCATAGGCGGCATCCATCAGCGCGTTGCGGCTCTTCACCACGCCGGGGCGCGTCGCCAGCGCCTGCAGGATTAGGAACTCAGTGACGGTCAATGTGACCGGCTCGTTCTTCCAAGTGCAGGTGTGACGTTCCGGATCCATCCGCAGCAAACCGCGATCGAGCGCCTTGGCATCAGTCTCCTTCGGAGCGGCAGTCGGGTCCTTCGGCGCGGCGCGGCGCAGCACCGCCTTGACGCGCTCGACCAGCAGACGCTGCGAAAACGGTTTTCGGATGAAATCGTCGGCGCCCATTTTCAGGCCGAACAGCTCGTCGATCTCCTCGTCCTTCGACGTCAGGAAGATCACCGGCAGATCGGACTTCTGGCGCAGACGGCGCAGTGTCTCCATGCCGTCCATGCGGGGCATCTTGATATCGAGGATTGCGAGGTCCGGCTGGCTCGTGCGGAAGCCATCGAGTGCGGAAGCACCATCCGTATAGGTCATGATGCGGTAGCCCTCGGCTTCCAGCGCGATCGATACGGATGTGAGAATGTTACGGTCGTCGTCGACCAGTGCGATAGTTGGCATGAGCCTGCTTTCCGAAGCGGGATGGGCTATCCGGCAGAATTCAACAATCCGCCGTATGAGGTGGCCTTAAGAACACAGTCAACGAGCAATGCAAGCTGGGCTGAAGTGTGGCCAAGTTCCCTGAACGCTTGAATGACGCGTGGGTTCCGTAGATGTATAGACCTCCCGGGGGAGAAGAAATAGCCACTTTTTGCAATGAAATACGGGATTTAACCATGCAGCCGACCCCTGATTTCGACCCCTCGCGCGTCACCCGGTCGCTGTTGCGGCGCAGTCGGCAGGGGGCGCTGGCTACCCTGGCCGTCGGTTCCGGCGATCCTTATTGTGCGCTGGCCAATGTCGCCAGCCACCCGGACGGGTCGCCGATTCTCCTGATTTCCCGGCTGGCGCTGCATACCCGCAATATTCTGGCGGATGCCCGCGTCTCGCTGATGCTGGATGAGCGGGCGCCGGGGGACCCCCTGGAGGGCTCACGCATCATGCTCGGAGGTATCGCGCAGGAGGCCAGCGACAGCGAAAAATCGCTGCTGCGCCGGCGCTATCTCAGCGTCCATCCATCCGCGCAAGTCTTTGTGGATTTTAAGGATTTTTCGTTCTTCCGGATCAAGCCGAAGAGTGCCCATCTGGTGGCCGGCTTTGGCCGCATTAACGACCTGAAGCCGGAGCAATTCCTGACCGATCTCACCGATGCCGAAGGCATGCTCGAGGCCGAGGAGGGCGCTGTTGCTCATATGAACGCCGATCATCTCGACGCGCTCAATCTCTATGCAACCAAGCTTCTCCACGCGGACGCAGGCGACTGGCGGTGCACCGGCTGCGATCCGGATGGCATGGACCTGCAGAACGGCGCGACGGTGATCCGGCTGGACTTTCCGCGGCGGATTGTCACTCCGGGTGCATTGCGGCAAGTCCTGAAGGAACTCGCAGAGCAGGCCCGCGCTTTGAATAATTGAGCGGTATCAAGTGCCGTGCTGGAATAAACCAAATATGCGGACAGCAGCTTGGCATTTCACATCTTCGTCACTATTAGATCGCCGGGTTACGGCCTCGGTGGTTATAATGACGGCTACCGCTGCTGACGTGCGATTGAAGACAGTTGCACAGGTCGGATATGCGGACTCAAGGAGGAATATTCCGTGCAAGAGACGGGCGTACGCAACGGTGCCTATGGCGCCGACAAATTCGGACTGAAAAATCTCAAAGCGGTGAACTGGAATCTCGGCGCGCCGCAGCTTTACGAATATTCGCTGCGTAACGGCGAAGCCGAATTGTCGTCCGATGGCGCGCTCTGTGCTGACACGGGTGAATTCACCGGCCGCAGCCCGAAGGACAAGTTCACCGTCAAGGACGCTTCCACCGAACAGATGTGGTGGGCTGGCAATCAGGCGATCACTCCGGAGCAGTTCGAAGCGCTCTATATCGATTTCAAGAAGCACGCCGAAGGCATGACCCTGTTCGCGCAGGACCTTTATGGCGGCGCCGATCCGAGTTTCCAGATCAAGACCCGCGTGTTCACCGAACTCGCATGGCACTCGCTGTTCATCCGCACGCTGCTGATCCGTCCGGAAGCCGCTGCGTTGAAGGACTTCGTGCCTGAACTCACCATCATCGACCTGCCGAGCTTCAAGGCCGATCCCAAACGTCACGGCTGCCGCTCGGAAAACGTCGTGGCCATCGATTTCGCCCGCAAGATCGTCCTGATCGGCGGGTCTTATTATGCCGGCGAAATGAAGAAGTCGGTCTTCACTACGCTGAACTACTATCTGCCTGCCAAGGGCGTGTTGCCGATGCATTGCTCGGCCAATGTCGGCCCCGATGGTGATAGCGCGATCTTCTTCGGCCTGTCTGGCACCGGCAAGACCACGCTCTCGGCCGATCCGAAGCGCACGCTGATCGGCGACGACGAGCATGGCTGGGGCAAGGACGGCATCTTCAATTTCGAAGGCGGCTGCTACGCCAAGACCATCAAGCTTTCCGAAGAAGCCGAGCCCGCGATCTATGCGGCGAGCAAGCGCTTCGGCGCGGTGCTGGAAAACGTCGTGCTCGACGCCAATACCCGCCTGCCGGATTTCGACGATGGTTCGAAGACTGAGAACACCCGCTCGGCCTATCCGCTCGACTTCATTCCTAACGCCTCGCGCACCGGCCGCGCGCCGCAGCCGAAGAACGTGGTGATGCTCGCCGCCGACGCGTTCGGCGTGCTGCCGCCGATCGCCAAGCTGACTCCGGCGCAGGCGATGTATCACTTCCTGTCCGGCTACACCGCCAAGGTCGCCGGCACCGAGCGCGGCCTCGGCAACGATCCGGAGCCGGAATTCTCGACCTGCTTCGGCTCGCCCTTCCTGCCGCTCGATCCCTCGGTCTATGGCAACATGCTGCGTGACCTGATCGCCAAGCACAATGTCGACTGCTGGCTGGTCAATACCGGCTGGACCGGTGGCAAGTATGGCGTCGGTTCGCGCATGCCGATCAAGGTGACCCGCGCGCTGCTGACTGCGGCGCTGAACGGCTCGCTGCGCAACGTGGAATTCCGCACCGACAAGTATTTCGGCTTCGCAGTCCCGACTGCGCTGGATGGCGTGCCGTCGGAGATCCTCGATCCCGTCAACACCTGGAAGGACAAGGCCGAATTCGACGCGACTGCGCGAAAACTGGTCGGCATGTTCCAGAAGAACTTCGCCAAGTTCGAAGCCCAGGTTGACGCGGATGTCCGCGCCGCTGCGCCGGATGTGAAGCTGGCCGCGGAGTAAGTTGCTGCTTCAAGATTGAATGCGAAAGGGCGGCCATAAGGCCGCCCTTTTTGCTTGATGGACAAAATTTAAGCCGTCATTGCAAACGAAGCGAAGTAATCCAGAGTACAAGCGAAGGCAGAGTTGCTTCGTCGCTGCACTCTTCGCGATAACGACCAGGGGTAGAGAATTGCTCCCATGAAAAACGTCATGCTCTCCTGGCCGTTCTGGGCGCTGCTATCCGCGGCCTTCGCTGCGCTGACGGCGATCTTCGCCAAGATCGGCATCGAGAACGTCAATTCGGACTTCGCGACCTTCATCCGCACCATCGTCATTCTCTTTGCCGCCGGTATGATGGTTTATGTCACGGGAAACTGGCAATCGCCGTCAGCGGTCTCAGCAAAGACGTGGTTGTTCCTCGTGCTGTCTGGTTTAGCGACCGGAGCATCGTGGATCTGCTACTTCCGCGCGCTGAAACTTGGCAATGCCGCGCAGGTGGCGCCGATCGACAAGCTCAGTGTGGTGTTCGTGGCGGTGTTTGCCGTGTTGTTTCTCGGCGAGAAATTGTCGCTGCCGAACTGGCTCGGCGTCATCCTGATCGCCTGCGGCGCGGTGCTCGTTGCGTATCGCGCGTGAGCACCATCGCGCTTACGTTGCCTTTCGTGCCTGCAGACTCGGTGTGCCCGGTAGATCGCCAGCAACCGGCACGCCCCAGATATCATCGGCATATTCGCGGATGGTGCGGTCTGACGAGAACCAGCCCATCCGGGCAGTGTTGAGAATCGCGGCGCGGCTCCAGGCGGAGCCGGCCCTCCATCGCGTGTCGATGCCGCGCTGGGCTTCGTAATAGGAGTCGAAGTCAGCACTCACGACGTAATGGTCGAGATGGCGCAGTGCGTGGCCCACTGACGCGTAGCGGCCAGGATCGTCCGGCGAGAATGCACCGGTCTCGATGGCCTGGATCGCGCGGCCGAGATTGGGCGATTTGTTGATGACGTCAGAAGCGTCGAGGCCCTTGGCGCGGCGCTCGACAACTTCAGCAGCGGTCATGCCGAAGATCGCGATATTCTCCGGGCCGACATTGTCGCGGATTTCGATATTGGCGCCGTCCAGCGTGCCGATGGTCAGCGCGCCGTTCAGCGAGAGCTTCATATTGCCGGTGCCGGAGGCTTCCATACCGGCGGTGGAGATCTGCTCGGAGAGATCGGCCGCAGGAATGATGACTTCCGCCAGGCTGACATTGTAGTCAGGCAGGAACGCGACCTTCAGCTTGCCGCCGATCGTCGTATCGTTGTTGACGGTCTCGGCAACGTCGTTGATGAGGCGAATGATCAGCTTGGCGTAGCGATAGCTCGCCGCCGCCTTGCCGGCGAAAATCTTGACGCGCGGCACCCAGTCCTTGCCCGGCTCGTCCTTGATCGCCTGATACAGCGCGACTGTTTCAATGAGGTTGAGCAATTGTCGCTTGTATTCGTGGATGCGCTTGATCTGCACGTCGAACAGCGCCGAGGGATCAGCCTGTACGCCGAGTTTCTCGCCAATCACACGTGCGAGCGCGAGTTTGTTGTGATGCTTGACCTTGCGGAATTCCTGCTGGAACGCGGCGTCGCCGGCAAAAGCCTCGAGCTTGATGAGCCGGGTGGGATCGTCGAGCACGGCTTCGCCGCAGGTGGCGCGCAACAGGTCGGTGAGCTTCGGATTGGCCAGCATCAGCCAGCGGCGGAAAGTAATGCCGTTGGTCTTGTTGGTGATGCGGCCGGGATAGAGCTGGTTGAGGTCGTGGAACACGGTCTCCTTCATCAGCTCCGAATGCATCGCCGACACGCCATTGATGCGGTGCGAGCCGATGAAAGCGAGATTGCCCATGCGCACGCGGCGGCCGGAGGTCTCGTCGATGATCGAGACCGAAGCGCGATAGGCGGTGTCGCCCGGACGCGTGGCATCGGCGCGGTCGAGATGCGCTTCATTGATACGATAGATGATTTCGAGATGCCGTGGCAGCAGACGCTGGAACAGTTCGACCGGCCAGGTCTCCAGCGCTTCGGGCAGCAGCGTGTGGTTGGTGTAGGACAAGGTCGCGTTGGTGATCTGCCAGGCGGCATCCCAGCGCATATTGTGCTGATCGACCAGGATGCGCATCAGCTCGGCGATGGCCAGGCTCGGATGCGTGTCGTTCATCTGCACCGCCGCCTTGTTGGCGAGGCCACGCAGATTGCCATCGGAATGGAGGTGACGCTTGACCAGATCCTGCAGCGAGGCGGAGACGAAGAAATATTCCTGGCGCAGACGCAATTCGCGGCCGGCGGCGCTCTCGTCGTTCGGATAGAGGAACTTGCAGATCGCTTCGGCGCGCGCCTGTTCGGCGCTGGCGCTGACATAGTCGCCGGTGTTGAAGACGTCGAGGCGCAGCGGATCCGGCGCGCGCGCCGACCACAGCCGCAGCGCGTTCACATGCTGGCCGCGCCAGCCGACGATGGGCGTGTCATAGGCAACAGCCTCGACGGTCTCGCCGGGATGCCAGATGACCTGCTTGCGGCCCTTGCCGTCCTCGACGGTTTCGATGCTGCCACCGAAATAGACGTTATACGTGACTTCCCGCCGCGGTAGTTCCCACGGATTGCCAAAGCCGAGCCACTCGTCGGGATATTCCTGCTGCACGCCGTGCGAGATGACCTGACGGAACAGGCCGAAGTTGTAGCGGATACCGTAGCCAAAAGCTGGAATGCCGAGCGTTGCCATGCTCTCCATGAAGCAAGCGGCGAGGCGGCCGAGGCCGCCATTGCCGAGCGCTGCATCCGGCTCGCATTTGCGGAGTTCGTCGAGGCCGACGCCAAGATCGCCGAGCGCGGCTTCGAACAGCGGCAGCAGGCCCATATTGTTCAGCGCATCGGTGAACAGGCGGCCGATCAGGAATTCCAGCGAGAGGTAATAGACCCGCTTGCGGCCGGCGTCGTAGCTCTCTTTGTCCGAGCTCAGCCAGCGATGCACCATGCGGTCGCGCAGCGTCAGGGCGGCAGCCTTGTACCAGTCGTGCTTGGTGGCGAATGCGGCTTCCTTGCCGATTGCCAGCCTCAACTTGACGAGGATAGCGCTCTTGATGTCGGCAAGCGCCAGTTCATCGACAGCCGTATTCTCGGGTTGGAATTTTGCTGGGACTGATAGATCTGACAAACCGGCCATCCTGAGCTGTGTCACTGACCAAAATCATACGCGCATTTGGCTGCTCCCGGAACCCGTGGGGGTGGCGAGCTTTTGCCATGGAGCTGCCCGGGATTTGGGCAGGCATGCGAGAACCAAATTTATAAAAATTGGAACAAATTAAGAACAAATTAGTAAGCTATTGATATTCCGAGGTGATTCGTTGCCTTCGCCTACAATATCTATGGTCTGTTCAAGCTCGCGAGGACTAGATGTCCACCATTGCCTTCGATCAGTTTGCTCTCACCCGCATAGCCGACTTCGCGCGGTCGCTGTCGCGGCTGCATTTGATGGCGCGCCGGCATCCGATCGATGACGATCAGATCGATCGCGAGTTCAACACTGTTTGCCTCTCGGTCTGGGGCTATACGACGGACGACATCAGCGATGACCTGTTCTCGCTGGAAGATCACGCTTGGCTCGATCAGCTCGACGAGGCGCATGCGCGGATTTTCGCCGCGGAACAGGGGTACGACCTTGTCGACGACCACGGCATGCTCACCGACTGGTGGGGCTATTGCTGGATGATCCTCGCCGAGAAGCGCGGATTGCTGACGCCGGAGAATCGCGCTGCGGCGCGTGCCGAGATCGAAGAGAAGTATCTCTCGGCGCCGAACGTGATCGGCGTCATCGTCGGTCGATGATCTACTGAAGCTCGGCGCGCTTGGCACGGGCCGTTGGCGCGCTCTTCGGCACGACGGTCGTGGCAGCAGCCGGCGCTGCATCACGCGCGGCTTCGGACATGGGCGCTTCGTCGGTGATCATTTCTGCAGAGACCGGTGCCACCTTCATCTCGCCGAGCCGGGCACGGACATCCGAGGTCAGGCCGGGATAATTCGCCACCGGCGTGAATTCCGCAGTCTGGGTGTTGCCGGTGCGGACGCCCGAGAAAGCGACGAGGCCGTTGGTGGTGGCGATGACATCGCCGGGACGCAGCGACGTATCGAGCGTCAGATCGACCGGCGCGAGGCCGGAGGGATCGCGGCCGTTGCAGGTGCAGTCGGCCTTCAGCGCCTTGCGATAGGCGAAGGCGTTTTCCAGATCGTTGTAACGCTCACCGGTGCTCGATGATGCGTTCTCGATGCTGCTGCCGAACAGGACCTTGGTGGTCGCCGCCGGGCAGAATGCCTGGCACATCTGCGCCGGGCTCATGCCGCGACCTAGCGGAAAATACTTGCCGTCGCAGGTGCGCACGCAGAAGGCGGGACCGGAGCCGCCGATAGATGCGCTGCGCTGGGGCGGCGGCGCTTCGGCAGGCGTGTTGAGGCCGAACGGATCGGAGAAGAAATTGCTCTCCGGCGCGGGCGCGCCACGACGCTGTTGCTGTTTCTGCGGCTGGCCGCCGCCGAACAGGAAATCGAAGAAATTCTGCGCAGATGCCGTCTGCGGGGTCAGTGCGACGAGACTCATCGCCGTCAGCAGCACCAGGGGACGCACGACATGCGAGGATGTTCGATTGTGACGCAACGCCAGCTCCGCGACCGCATGTCAGTGCCCGAGCGAAAACGCTCCGGTGCGGTGTCATGTTAGGGCGTCATGGTAAATGAATGGTAACCAGCGCAGCGGGCTAGATGAAAAACACCCATGTCATCACCAGGAAGACCGGGATCAGCACCGCACCCGACCACAGGATGTAACCGAAGAAGCTTGGCATTTTTATGCCCGCGTCGCGGGCAATGGCATAGACCATGAAGTTCGGGGCGTTGCCGATATAGGTGTTGGCGCCCATGAACACTGCACCTGCCGAAATCGCCGCCAGCGTCGCCGCGCCCGATGCCATCAATGTCTTGGCGTCACCGCCGGTGAGTTCGAAGAACACCAGATAGGTTGGCGCATTGTCGAGGAACGACGACAGGATGCCGGTCAGCCAGAAATAAGCGGCATTGTTCGGCGTACCGTCGGCATGGCTGACCAACGCTACCAGCGACGCAAACGGGCCATTGGCGCCAGCCTGCAGCATGGCCATGACCGGCACGATGCAAATGAAAATGCCGGCGAACAGCAGTGCGACTTCCTCGATCGGCCCCCATTTGAAATCGTTCGCCTTGCGGTGCTCGGTCTTTGTCAGCCACAGCGACGCAAATGTCACCAGCACGAAGATCACGTCGCGCAGCAAATCCTGCAATGCGAGCGGCGTGCCGAGCACGGTGAAAGTGATGCCGGGCTTCCAGCCTGCGCTCATCAGGATTGCGCCGATGATCACGACCAGCAGCAGCAGGTTGATCTTACCATGCAGATGCAGTGGCGAATCCGGCGTCGGATCTTTCTTCGCAGGCAGATTACCTTCGCGGTGATGCAGCCAGACATCAAGCACCATGAAGATCGCCAGCACGATCCCGGCCGCGAACAGCATTTCCGGAAAAATGTGCACCGTGGTCCAGAAGAAATCGACGCCGCGGAGGAAGCCGAGGAAGAGTGGAGGGTCGCCGAGTGGTGAGAGCGAGCCGCCTATATTCGAGACGAGGAAGATGAAGAACACCACCACGTGGACGTTAGTGCGACGATCGTCATTGGCGCGGATCAGCGGCCGGATCAGGATCATCGACGCGCCGGTGGTGCCGACGACGCTGGCGATCAGCGTGCCGAAGCCCAGCAGCACCGTATTGGTGAAAACGCTGTCATGCAGGTTGCCCTCGACATAGATGCCGCCGGCCACGGTGAACAGCGCCAGCAGCAGCAGGATGAAGGGCATGTATTCGAGCAGCACGGTGTGGGAGAGCGTGTGCACCACGGTCGTTGCATCAGTCACGAAGAACAGCGGCACGATCACCAACGCGGCCCAGAAAGCGGCGAACTTGCCGTAATGGTGCTCCCACACGTGATGATAGAGCACCGGCCCCGTGGCGATGCACAGCAGGATGCCGGCGAACGGTAATGCCCACAGCAGCGACAGCCTGGTGCCATCGAGGCCGCCCTCGGCTGCATGTGCCATCTCGGGCGCAAGCGTGACAATGAGGGGCAAAGCGGCGAGGGCGATGAAGCGAAGCAAAAGGTGACCTTTCACTGCGTCCTTGCGCGCATTGTGCGCGAACGGAGCCGATGAAGGATCAACCCTTCAGAAATTCGCCGGCCTTGTAAAGCGAGCGAAACGCCACGCCGGCCTTGGCGAAGGTTTCAGCTGCGCCTTCGTCGCGATCAACCATGGTGAAGACCAGCACGACTTCGCCGCCGGCCTCGCGTACGGCGTCGAGCGCCTTCACGGCAGAGCCACCAGTGGTGGTGACGTCCTCGACGATGACAATGCGTTTGCCCTCCAGCGTCTCGCCCTTGGCGAGACCTTCGACAGCGAGACGTGCACCGTGCTCCTTCGGCTTCTTGCGGACGAAGAAGGCCGCGATCGGATGGTTTTTCAGCCAGGAGAGCTGTGCGAGCGCGCCGGCCAGCGGCACGGCGCCCATCTCAAGCCCGCCGACATAATCGAGATTGTCGTCGCGCAGCGCGTCATAGGTCAGCTCGGCCAGCAGGGCCGCGCCTTCCGGGTGGCACATCGTGGGTTTCAGGTTGAAATAGAAATTGCTCTTGCGGCCCGAAGCCAGCGTGATCTCGCCATAACCGAACGAACGGTCGCGGATGATCTCGAACAGGCGGGCGCGGGCGGCTGATTTGGTCAATGGCATGTCTCTGTTGAAACGGTCTCTGTGCTGAACCGGGCGCAATCTATCGGCGCTTTCCGGCACATTCCAGACTGGCGCGGGCCTCGTCAACACTCTCGGGCCGTTTTACCGCCCATCGAGACGATGCTACAGACCGGGCAACAAGATCAGGCAAGACCGGAAGAGGAATCGCATGACTATCGAGCTGCACACCTGGAATACGCCGAACGGCCGCAAGGTCTCCGTCGCGCTGGAGGAAATGGGCCTGCCTTACAAGGCCTTCCCGGTGCATATCGGCAAGGGCGAGCAGATGAAGCCCGAATTCCTGAAAATCAGCCCGAACAACAAGATCCCGGCGATCATCGATCCCGATGGGCCGGATGGCAAGCCGGTCAGTGTGTTCGAATCCGGCGCCATCCTGCTCTATCTCGGCGAGAAGACCGGCAAATTCCTGCCGAAGTCCCTTGGCGAGCGGATTCCGGTGCTGGAATGGCTGATGTGGCAGATGGGGGGCTTCGGCCCGATGCCCGGCCAGGTGCATCATTTCATCGCGCTGGAGGACGAAAGCCAGCGCGCGTATGGGTTGAAGCGTTATTCGGACGAAACGCGCCGGCTCTATGGCGTGCTGGATCGTCGCCTGGCTGACCATGAATACGTTGCCGGCGCGCTGTCGGTGGCCGATTTCGCCATCCTCGGCTGGGCCTGGCGCCATGAGCGCCACAAGGTCTCGTTCGCCGATTTCCCGAATGTCGGCCGTTGGTACGACACGCTGATGGCGCGGCCCGGCGTGAAGCGCGGCATGGAGGCGAAGCTGGATTAAGGTCGGCTCCCTCTCTCCGCCCTTTGCGGGGAGAGGGCTGGGGTGAGGGGCATGGCGCTGACGTCACAACGTCCGTGCTACTCGCGTATTACTCAACGCGTGGTTCGACTTTCCGATCCGATAGACTGTTAGTGAGGCAGGCCCGGCCCTGCCCCTCACCCGCGCGCAAAGCTGCGCGCGATCTCCCCCCGCAAAGAGCGGGGCGAGGTTAGGAAGATCACGCCTTCCGCGTCTCCAACGCCATCCGCACGGCGAGACCGGCCAGCACCGTGCCCATCAGCCAGCGCTGCAGCTTGAGCCAAGTCGGTCGCTCGCCGAGAAACAGGGCGATCGATCCGGCGCCGAGCGCGATCAGCCCGTTGACGCCGACGCTGATGATCGTCTGCGTCGATCCGAGCACCAGCGACTGCGTCAGCACGCTGCCGGCCGTGGGATCGATGAACTGTGGCAGCAGCGCCAGATACAGCATCGCGATCTTTGGATTGAGCAGATTGGTGACGAAGCCCATGACGAACAGCTTGCGCGGGCTGTCGATGGCGAGCTTCTTGACCTGGAACGGCGAGCGGCCGTTCGGCTTCAGCGCCTGCCAGGCCAGCCACAGCAGATAGGCCGCGCCGGCGAGCCTCAGCGCGTCATAGGCATAGGGCACCGCGAACAGTAGCGCGGTGATGCCGAAGGCCGCGCACAGCATGTAGAAGATGAAGCCCAGCGCTACACCGCCGAGCGACACCATGCCGGCCGCAGGACCCTGCGTGATCGAGCGCGAGATCAGATAGATCATGTTCGGCCCCGGCGTCAGCACCATGCCGAGCGAGACGAGGGCGAAGCCGAGCAGGGACGTGAGATGGGGCATGGGACCATTCGCTGGCTGGGAATGGTCGTTGTTTAGCCCATGGGATGGCGTCGAACCATTTCAGATTCGGCATCGCAGATAGTCGAAATCCATCTGCGGCGCCGATTTGGGCGGTAAAACTAGTGCGCCTCTTCCCAGTTATCCGCCGCGCGCGCATCCACTTGCAGCGGCACCGACAGCAGCACCGCCGGGAACGGTGCGTCCTGCATGGTGTGCTGCACGATCGGCAGCGTCGCCGCGACTTCGTCGTCGGGCACCTCGAAGATCAGTTCGTCATGCACCTGCAGCAGCATCTTGGCTGAGAGCTTCTTCTCCGCCAGCGCGTCCTCCATCCGCGTCATGGCGCGGCGGATGATATCGGCAGCGGTGCCCTGCAGGCGGGCATTGATCGCGGCGCGTTCGTTGAAGGCGCGGATCGAGGCGTTCGAGGCCTTGATGTCCGGGTAATGACATTTACGCCCGAACAGGGTCTGCACATAGCCGTGCTCCCGGCAGAAATCACGCGTCTGGTCCATATAGGCGCGGATGCCCGGGAAGCGCTCGAAGTATTTCTTGATATAGGCTCCGGCTTCCTCGCGGGGGATGCTGAGCTGGTTGGCGAGGCCGAAGGCCGAAATGCCGTAGATGATGCCGAAATTGATCGCCTTGGCGCGGCGGCGGATTTCCGCCGGCATGTCCTTCACCGGCACGCCGAACATTTCCGAAGCCGTCATGGCGTGAATGTCGAGCCCGTCCTGGAAGGCCTGTTTCAGCACCGGGATATCGGCGATCTCCGCGAGCAGTCGCAATTCGATCTGCGAGTAGTCGGCCGACACCAGCTTGTGGCCGGGTGCGGCGATGAAGGCACGGCGAATCTTGCGGCCATCCTCGGTACGAACAGGGATGTTCTGCAGGTTCGGTTCGTTGGACGATAGGCGGCCCGTGGTGGTTGCCGCCAGTGCGTAGGTGGTGTGAACGCGATGGGTCTGCGGATGCACGTAATTCGGCAGCGCGTCGGTATAGGTCGAACGTAGTTTCGATACCTGACGCCAGTCGAGTATCTTGCGCGGGAATTCGTGGCCTTGTTCGGCGAGGTCATCGAGCACCTGCGCCGAGGTCGACCACGCGCCGGTCTTGGTCTTGCTGCCGCCCGGCAGACCCATCTTGCCGAACAGGATATCGCCCAATTGCTTGGGACTGCCGATATTGACCTCTTCGCCGGCAATCTCGCGGATTTCGGCTTCGATACGCGCAGCGGTCTGCGCGAAGTCGGCCGAGAGCTTCGATAGCACCTGACGGTCGATGGAAATGCCGCGGCGCTCCATGCGGGCGAGCACGGAAATCAGCGGTCGCTCCAGCGTCTCATAGACGGTGGTCATGCGCTCGGCCGCAAGGCGCGGCTTCAGCACATTCCACAGCCGCAGCAGCACGTCGGCGTCTTCGGCGGCATAGGCCGTGGCGCGGTCGATCTTGACCTGTTCGAAAGTCAGCTTGCCCTTACCGGAGCCGATCAGTTCGCCAAAGGTCAACATGGCATGGCCGAGCCAGATCTCGGCGAGCGCATCGAGGCCATGGGCGTTGCGCCCGGCGTCGAGCGCATAGGACATCAGTTGCACGTCGTCATGATTGCGCAGCGTGATGCCGTGTTGTGCGAGCAGCACCGCGGTAAACTTGATGTTGAAGCCGATCTTCAGCAGGCCCGCGGATTCCAGTACCGGTTTCAGCGCAGCAAGCGCATCGGCGGCCTTGATCTGGTCGGGCTCGAGATCGGCGGCGAACAGGCCTGCGCCGTCGCCGGACTGGCGATGGGCCAGCGGCACATAGCAGGCATCATTCGGACCGAGCGACAGCGCGATGCCGACCATGTCGGCCTGCATCGGATCGATCGACGACGCCTTGCATTCGAATGCGACGTGACCGGTATCGAGGATGCGGGTGATCCATAGCTCGAGCTCTTTCAGGGAGCGTACAGGCTGATAGGCCTCGCGCTTCACTGGCATCTTGCGCGCGGCTTCGGCGCGGGCCTTGGCCAGCGAGATCGGGGTGAGGGCAGGGCGGTCGCTGTGAACAGCCGCTTCGATATGAGCGCTGCTGCTTGACGGACGCGAGGAACTCCCTCCCCCCCGCGCGGAGCGAAGCTCCGCTAGGCGGGGGAGGGTTGGGGAGGGGGGTGAGCCAAACAGATCGCCCCCGCTTGTGGACCCCCCACCCCGGCCCTCCCCCGCAAGGGGGGAGGGGGCAGAGGCCGCGCTGCTCTTCGTTGCGCTGTCGGCATCCACATCCGCCGGATCGATCTCGGCATATTCAGCGACACGGCGCGTCAGCGTCGAGAATTCCATCGCCTTCAGGAACGCGATCAGCTTGCGCGCGTCGGGCTCGTGCACCGCGAGGTCATCGAGCGGCACGTCGAGGGCGACCTTGTCGTCGAGCAGCACGAGCTGCCGCGAGATGCGCGCCTTCTCGGCGTGCTCGATCAGTGACTCACGGCGCTTCGGCTGCTTGATCTCGCCGGCGCGGTTCAGCAGCGTTTCAAGATCGCCATATTCGATGATGAGTTGCGCAGCGGTCTTGATGCCGATGCCGGGGACGCCGGGCACGTTGTCGACGCTGTCGCCGGCTAGCGCTTGTACTTCGACGACCTTGTTCGGCGGCACGCCGAATTTCTCGATCACCTCCGCAATGCCGAGGCGACGATCCTTCATGGTGTCGTACATGGTGACCTGTTCGGTCACGAGCTGCATCAGATCCTTGTCCGACGATACGATGGTAGCGGTCGCGCCGCGTTCACCGGCTTCGCGGACATAGGTCGCGATCAGGTCGTCGGCCTCGAAACCACCTTGTTCGATGCTCGGCAGGTCGAAGGCGCGCACGGCGTCGCGGATCAGCGCGAATTGCGGGATCAGGTCGTCCGGCGCCGGTGGCCGGTGCGCCTTGTATTCGGGATACAGCTTGTTGCGGAAGGTCACTTCCGACTTGTCGAAGATGATCGCCAGATGCGTCGGCCGGTTGTCCGGCGGCATGTCGCGGATCAGCTTCCACAGCATGTTGCAGAAGCCCAGCACCGCATTGACCTGCAGCCCGTCGGATTTGCGGTTCAGCGGCGGCAGCGCGTGATAGGCGCGGAAAATATAGGACGAGCCGTCGACCAGAAAGACATGGTCACCCTTCGCGAGGGCCTTGACGGTGGCGGGCTTGGCGGCGGCTGTTTCTGAGGTTTTCGGCATGGCCGCAACTTAAGGATTTTCGCCGGAAATGACAGTCTGTCGGCCGGTCATCCCGCCGGTTTTTGTCATGTGGTCCGGCTTGCGTCGCGCCCTGTTCCATGTGCCCTTGCGCCGGTCATTGCCAATCGAAGGACCCTTCATGCCTGAGCTCGCCGAACTGATGGACAAGATGAAGGGCGTGGAGGCCGAGATCGAGGCCGAGCTGACCCGCCGGCGGGAAGAGCTGCGCTTCCGTTTCGAGCGGCGCAAGATTGTCTTCGAGCAGGATATCGAGAAGCTGCAGCGCGCCATCAAGGTGGGCGCGTCGAAATACCTCTTCAGCGCCAATCCGCTGATCGTATTGTCCGCTCCGGCGATCTATTCACTGATCATCCCCTTCGTACTGATCGATCTCTGGGTGATGGCCTATCAGGCGGTCTGCTTTCCGATTTATGGCATCCCCAAGGTGCGGCGGCGCGACTATCTGGTGTTCGACCGGCATCACCTCGCTTACCTCAACATCATCGAAAAGGTGAACTGCGCCTATTGCTCATACTGTAACGGCGTGGCCGCCTTCGTGCGCGAGGTTGCCGCGCGCACCGAGGTTTATTGGTGTCCGATCAAGCATGCGCGCCGCGTGCTCGGCCCGCATCCGCATTATGTCGGATTTGCGGATTTCGGCGATGCGGAAGGTTTCCGCGCCAAAATTGAGGGCATGAAGGACGGCGTGAAGCTCGATGACGGAAGGTCGCTGACGGCGGTGTAAGTTCTACTCCGCCGCCTGCAGCGTCGCGCTTTTCTTCTTCGGCGCAATCCAGAACGCTGCCGGGCGTTCGAACAGGAAGTTCGCACGGACCATCAGCGCGAGCCGCCAGATCACCAGCGCGCCGATGACGCCGCAGAGTGTCACCAGCAGCGAGATCGTGCCGATGTCGAACGGGCTGAATTTCAGCAACAGCGCGCGGGATGTCGCCATCGGCAGGAAGAAGGCGAGATAGATCACGATGGAATGCTCGCCGAAGAAGCGGATGAAGCCGAGCCACTGCATCTTCGCCAGCAGCGTGCCCATCACGATGATCGCGACCGCGCCGGCAAAGCCGAGCATCAGCGAGATCACTGGCCATTCGCTGCAGCCGTCATAGACGAGAGCGGCATTGACCAGCGCCCAGGCCGCAAGGCCGATCAATGCCATCGCCGGCTTGGCCCGTGCGCGATCGGACAGCGCGAAGACCTGCGTCGCGAACAGGTAGCCCGAATAGAAATAGACGAAGCGCGAGCAGAACTCGTCGATCATCGTCCAGCCGGTGCTGATATGCGCCATCTCCAGCGCGGCGGCGATGCCCCAGATCAGCAGCGGCGGCACGCGCCGCGCCAGCTTGGTGACGATGAAGAACACCGGCAGCATATAGATAAACCACAGCGTACCGAACGGCTCGATATAGGAGATCAGATAGAGATTGGCGACATAGGCCCAGCCGTGTTCGGCAGCAAAGCCGGGCGCCTTGAAGCCGAACTGGATGGTCACCCAGAGCACGTAGAAATACAGGAAGTGGACGACCTTGCGGTCGAGATAGGTCCGCCAGTCGCGGTCGATGACGCGGGCCAGAAAGAGCCCGGAGATCAGGAAGAAATCCGGCATCCGGAACGGTTTGGCGAAGGCCACCAGCAGATGCATGTAGCCGGTCTGGCCGGCGGCCAGTTCGACACCCAGCACCGAATGCATCATCACCACCATGATGATGCAGATACCCTTGGCGTAATCGACCCAGTCGATTCGCTCTGTGCCTGACAGCGCCGCGCGATCGGCGACGGCGAAGGTGCCACTGGTGGTCATCGGTATCCCCTGTTCGGCGCTTCTTTTGGCGGGATCATGAGACGAGATCGGTTTCAATTGCCTTTCTCTGAACCCCAAATATGCCCCGCAAATGGTCGCGGCAGGGCGAGTTTGGCGGGGTGGTTAACGGGCGTTAAGGAGTGGGGGAATGGGACGCAACGTCCTCTCCACTGTCATCGCCGGGCCTGACCCGGCGATCCATCTTCTCGCGAAGCAAGATGGATACGCGGGTCAAGCCCGCGTATGACACCTGAGATTGGTATGTCCCCCGAGAACATCGCGAAGATGACGATTTGACCCGAACCTTCGATACATCCCTGCCCATCGATGCTGTGCTCGATGAGCTGTCAGGCGCGCTGGACGCCGGCAACGCCGCGGTGCTGGTGGCGCCGCCGGGCGCCGGCAAGACCACGCGCGTGCCGCTGGCTTTGCTCGATGCGCCGTGGCTGAAGGGCAGGAAGATCATCATGCTGGAGCCGCGGCGCATCGCAGCCCGCGCCAGCGCCGAGCGGATGGCGAAGACGCTGGGCGAACGCGTCGGCGAGACCGTCGGCTATCGCGTCCGCTTTGGCTCGAAGATCTCGCGCAACACCCGGATCGAAGTGGTCACCGAAGGTATCTTTTCGCGGCAGATCCTCGACGATCCCGAGCTGAAGAATATCGGCGCCGTGCTGTTCGACGAATTTCACGAGCGCTCGCTCGATGCCGATATGGGCCTCGCTCTGGCGCGCGATGCGCAGACCGGATTGCGCGAGGATCTGCGTATCCTGGTGATGTCGGCGACCATCGACGGCGCGCGCATCGCGAAGCTGCTTGGCGATGCACCGGTCATCGCCAGCGAGGGGCGCGCTTATCCGGTGGAGACACGCTATCTCGGCCGCAAGCCCGATATCCAGCTCGAGCGGCAGATGGCCGACGCCATCGCGACCGCCTTGCGTGCCGATCCCGGCTCGGTGCTGGCGTTCCTGCCGGGCGCTGCAGAGATCCGCCGCACGCAGAATTTTCTCGCCGAGCGCGTACAGGATGCATCCATCGAGATCGTCCCTTTATTCGGTGCACTCGATGCCGGCGTGCAGGACCGTGCCATCCAGCCCGCGCCCAAGGGACAGCGCAAGGTGGTGCTGGCGACCTCGATTGCCGAGACCTCACTGACCATCGAAGGCGTGCGCATCGTGGTGGATTCCGGCGTCGCGCGCGTGCCGCGCTATGAGCCGGACATCGGACTGACGCGGCTGGAGACCGTGCGGGCCTCGCGCGCTGCGGTCGATCAGCGCCGCGGCCGCGCCGGCCGGACCGAGCTCGGCATCTGCTACCGGCTATGGGACGAGCCGCAGACCGCCTCATTGCCGGCCTACACACAGCCCGAAATTCTCAGCGCGGATCTGTCGACGCTGGTGCTCGATCTCGCGCAATGGGGCGTCAGCGATCCCGCACAACTGACCTTCCTTGATCCGCCGCCCGCGCCAGCGCTGAAGGAAGCGCGCGGCCTGCTCGGCGAACTCGGCGCGCTGGATGGTGACGGCCGCATCACCGAGGAAGGCCATGCGCTGCGCGCGCTGGCCCTCCCGCCGCGGCTGGCGCGCATGATCGTGGATTCGGCGCGCTTCGGCTATGGCGAGGAGGCTGCCGAGATCGCTGCGGTCCTTACTGAACGTGGCCTTGGTGGCGACAGCGTCGATCTCGATGTCAGACTCGATCAGTTCCGCCGCGATCGCTCGCAGCGCGCCGGCAGCGCCCGGCAGCTCGCGGAGCGCTGGGCGGGGCAGGTCGAAGGCAACGAGCGCGGCGCTTCTGCTCCCTCCCCCTTTGCGGGGGAGGGTCGGGGAGGGGGGCCCACAAGTGAGGTCGGAGCGTGGGGCACCCCCATCCCCGACCCTTCCCCGCAAGGGGGAAGGGGGCTCGACCGCCGCAGCCCAACCTCGGATACGCTGACCACCGGCACCATGCTCGCTTTCGCTTTCCCGGACCGTGTCGCGAAGAACCGCGGCAATGGCAGTTTCGTGCTGGCTAATGGCCGCGGCGCGTCGATCGAACAAAGTGCCGCCCTGGCGCGCGCGCCATATATCGCCGTGGCGGAGCTCACCGGCACGGCGGCCAATGGCCGTATCCTGCTGGCAGCGCCGATCGGGCAGGCCGATATCGAGGCGCGTTTCGCCGATCAGATCGAGAATACCGACGATGTCAGTTTCGATCGGGCGTCGATGTCGCTGCGCGGGCGCCGCAAGCGTGTGCTGCATGCGATTACGTTGTCGGAAGCGCCGTTCACGCTGAAACCGTCTGAAGACACCGCGCGCGTTTTCGCCGACGGTTTGGTTGCCGCGGGCATCGACCGCTTGCCATGGTCGAAGGCGCTGCAGCAGTGGCGGGGGCGCGTGATGTTCCTGCGTGCGTCGGAAGGCGACGCATGGCCCGATCTGTCCGACACTGCGCTCGCTACGACGCGCGAGAGCTGGCTGATGCCGGCGCTGTTCGACAAGATCTCGCTGAAGGACTTTTCGGCGGGCGATCTGTCCGACGCCGTGATGGGCCTGCTGCCCTGGGATCTGCGCGCGCGGCTCGACAAGGAAGCGCCAACGCATTTCGAGGCGCCGACGGGGACGGTACTGGCGATCGATTACGAAGCCGAGCAGGGGCCGACCATTGCGGTCCGTCTGCAGGAATTGTTCGGGCTCAACACCCATCCGTCGGTCGCCAAGGGCAAGGTGCCGCTGGTGCTGGAATTGCTGTCGCCGGCGCAGCGGCCGGTGCAGGTGACGCGCGATCTGCCAGGCTTCTGGCGGGGCAGTTACCTCGATGTGCGCTCGGACCTGCGCGGCCGCTATCCGCGCCATCCCTGGCCGGAAGATCCCGCCAATGCGCTGCCGACGCGCCGCGTGAAGCCGCGCGGGACGTGATCATCAGGCAAAGTGCCGCTCATTAACGCTTCGCTCATCCTTTTCGCGAAAATAGCAGTCTGTAAGACCGTCCTGAACGGACGGTGGTGAGCCCGTGTGATGAACTCGCGGTTCCCCTGATTGCGTTCAGTGAGGTTGCGTATGCGTAGTATCATGTTCTTCGCGGCGATCCTGATCGGTCTGGGCACCGTGATGGCGCAGATGGCCGACAAGATGACGGCGACGACACCGGCCATGGCGAAGGCGTCATCCCCTGCACCCACGACACAGGGCAATGCAAAGGCCGGTGTCCGTAGCCTGTCGATTGCGCGCGATGCGCGCGGTCACTTCCAGACTGAGGGGAGCATCGAGGGCCAGCGCATCGGCTTCATGGTCGATACTGGCGCGTCCGTCATCGCATTGAATGAAAAGTCGGCGGCGCGATTTGGTCTGCGTCCGTCGCGTGCCGATTATAACGCCACGGTGACAACGGCGAACGGAACGCTGAAGGCTGCGCGCACGCGAATCGCTGTCGTGCAGGTCGGTGAACTCACCGTGCGTGATGTCGATGCGATGGTGCTGCCCGATGAGGCACTGTCCGAGAATCTACTCGGCCTGTCGTTTCTCTCGAAGTTGAAACGCTTCGAATATGCAAATGGCCGGATGGTACTCGAACAGTAGCACCTCATATTCCCACGGCATTTACGCCGCAGCCCAATTCTAAACAAACTCGCATCCTTGAATGCCCATGCGTCTTCCCACGGGCGTGCGCAAAGGCTAAGCCTGCGCATTCAAGACTGATCCCAATTGATGCGAGGTCCTGCGATGTTTCCGAAGCCGAAGCCCTTGCTCGTGCCGAATACCTACGCTTACGAATCCGAGCCGATGGTAAAGGCCACGGGTTTTCGCGAATATGACGCGCGCTGGCTGTTCGGCAAGGAAATCAACCTGATGGGCATTCAGGCGCTGGGCATGGGGCTCGGCGCGCTGATTGCAGAACTCGGCCAGAAGCAGGAAATCGTCACCGGACACGATTTCCGTGGCTACTCCGCCTCGATCAAATATGCGCTGATGACGGGCCTGATGGCCGCCGGCTGCAAGGTCCATGATATCGGCCTCGCGGTAACGCCGATGGCCTATTTCGCGCAGTTCGATCTCGATGTGCCCTGTGTCGCCATGGTGACGGCCTCGCATAACGACAATGGCTGGACCGGTGTGAAGATGGGTGCCAGCAAGCCGCTGACCTTCGGTCCGGACGAGATGACCCGGCTCAAGGAAATCGTGCTCAATGCCGAGTTCAAGAACAAGGCTGGCGGCTCCTATCAATTCCACGAAAACTATCCGGCGCGCTATATCGCCGATCTCACCAATCGTCCGAAGCTGAAGCGCAAGCTGAAGGTCGTCGTGGCCTGCGGGAACGGCACTGCCGGCGCTTTCGCGCCGCAGGTGATGGAAGCGATCGGCTGCGAGGTGATCCCGCTGGATACCGAGCTCGATCACACCTTCCCGAAATACAATCCGAATCCGGAAGACATGGAGATGCTGCACGCGATCCGCGATGCGGTGCTCGAACACAAGGCCGATGTCGGTCTTGGTTTCGACGGTGACGGCGATCGCTGCGGCGTCGTCGACAACACCGGCGAGGAAATTTTCGCCGACAAGGTTGGTGTGATGCTCGCGCGCGATATGTCGGCGGTTCACAAGGATGCGACTTTCGTGGTCGACGTGAAATCGACGGGCCTGTTCGTGACGGACCCGGTGCTGCAGAAGCAGAATGCCAAGACGACCTATTGGAAGACCGGCCACTCCTACATGAAGCGCCGCACCAATGAGCTGAAGGCGCTCGCTGGCTTCGAGAAGTCCGGTCACTTCTTCTTCAATGCGCCGGTGGGGCGCGGCTATGACGACGGCCTCGTCTCGGCGATTGCGATCTGCGAAATGATGGACCGCGCGCCGGGCAAGACCATGGCCGATCTCAAGGACGCGCTGCCGAAGACCTGGTCGTCGCCGACCATGTCGCCGCATTGTGCCGACGAGACCAAATACGGCGTCGTCGCTGCGGTGGTGAAGCATTTCGAGGATGCGCAGAAGAAGGGCGACAAGGTCGCCGGACAATCGATCCGCGATCTCGTCACGGTCAACGGCGTGCGCGTCACCTGCGAGGACGGCAGCTGGGGTCTGGTGCGCGCATCATCGAACAAGCCGGAACTAGTGGTCGTGGTCGAAAGCCCGGTCTCCGAAGCGCGGATGCACGACATGTTCGAAGCCATGAATGTGGTGCTGCGGACGCATCCGGAAGTCGGCGCGTATAACCAGACGATATAGAGCGTATTCGAACGACGCGGATGCCGGTTCTCGCGAGGAACGCATCACGACAAAAAGATGGTGTCTCGGCTTCGATGAGAGAACGAGGCTTCGCGACAGGATCGTGTTTAGGGCAGCTCCAGATCGATGATGGCTGCCCGAATCTGTGCGGCCAGATCCAGAAGGGGCTGGTGTAGCCGCTCTTCCCAGATGGCAGCGGATTCGTCCGAGGTGACGCTGACATTGAGCACATAGACCGGTCGTCCTTCTATGACGATGGGCGTTGCGAGCGCTGTGACTTCGGGCTGCCATGTAGCGATGCAGTAGTTCTTTTGTTTGATGCTGGCTGCGGCTTCGGCAATTCCCCGCTCGATGAGTGGCCAGCGTTTGCGTCCTTTCGATTTCAGCCGGGCGATGAGCGCGGCTCGCTCGGGGTCCTTTGCAGCGGCCAGAAATGCGCGGCCCAGCGCCGTGAGCTCGATGGGCACCCGATGTCCGGACACGATGACGCGTTGAGAAGCACGGACATTAGAGCGAAGCGATTCGAGATACACCATCTCGTCTGAATCCTGCACCGCCAGCCCGACATTGATACGCAGGCGTCGTGCCAGCCCCGACATCAGAGGTGTAGCAACCCGCAGAACGGACGATCCTGTCCGCATGGCATGTCCGAGGCTGAGGACGCCTGCACCCAGCCGGTACGCGCGCTGCATGGAATCGTATTCCAGATATCCCGCATGCGTGAGCGTTTGCGTGAGTCTGCTGACCGTTGCAGGTGACAGACCCGTTCGCTCCGATAGCTCACCGTTGCCGAGGAGCTCCGCGCCGGGCCGAAACGCTCTGAGGATCGCGATGCCCCTGTCCAATGAGCGATTTATAGGAGCTTTTTGCGGAACAAATCTCTTAGCCATGACGCCTCCAATCGCGATCCCGACATCAAATAGGGTATGTTCGCCAATTCCACCAGATGGAAATGCGGCGATGACCGCGTTCGTGCAAGTGCTAAACAGCGCACCGTCGAGGTGGCATCGCGCTGCATTTGATGACGACGGCACGTTCAGATGCCTCGCGCAAAAAATCGAAGGGAGATTGGCATGACTGCCAGCATGGAAGCCTCAAGCGCCCTGATCGGTCGCACATCAAAAATACCTGCGGCCGCATTTCGCGTCGCGCTTGGCTCCGCAGGCGTGGTCGCCTGCCTGATCGGATACGTCGCATTGGTTGCCGTGTCTGCCAGACCGGCCCATGCCGAATACCCCGAAAAACTCGTCAAGATCGTTGTTCCGTTTGCGGCCGGCGGGGGAACGGATATCGTGTCACGGACGCTGGCGCAGGCTATCTCTCCGGATCTGAAGAAGTCGGTGATCATCGAGAACAGGCCCGGAGCGGGTACGATCCTTGGCACCCAGGCTGTGGCGACGAGCGATCCTGACGGCTACACGCTGCTGATGGCGACGTTCGCGCACGCGGTTAATCCGAGCCTCAATGCGAAGCTGCCGTTCGATTCGCACAAAGACTTTGCCGCGGTCTCGCTGATCGCGCGATCGTTCAACGTCGTCGTCGTCAATCCATCGTCGAGCATCAAGTCGATTGCCGACCTGATCGCCGAGGCGAAAAAGAACCCCGACAAGATGAGCTATGGGACATTCGGTGTCGGAACGTCCGCCCATCTCGCCGGCGAGCTCTTCAATACGATGGCGAACGTGAAGTTGACCACCGTCTCCTACAAGGGAGCTGCGCCCGCGATCAGTGATCTTCTCGGCGGCCAGATCCAGGTCATCTTTACGACCGTGGCGAGTGCGGCTTCGCTGGTCGAGTCTGGCCAGCTTCGCGCATTGGCCGTGACGTCGTCGGAGCGTTCGGCCGCCTATCCAGATTTGCCGACCGTGGCAGAGGCAGGCGTCCCCGGATACGCGGCTGAATCCTGGTATGGCCTCTATGCACCAGCGAAGACTCCCGTTCCGATCATCGATCGTTTGAACAAGGCCGTTAAACAAGCGGTGAGCTCGGGAGCGTTCAAGCGCCTCGAGACTAACGAAGGTCTCATCATGGAGGCGAGTTCTCCGGCCGAACTCGATCGCTATGTCCAGCGCGAAGAAGAACGTTGGAGCAAGCTGATCAAGGACGCCAACATCAAGGCGGAATAGGTCGGCTCTCCACGAGCATCCGCCCATCTCAAACTTCAAGCACAGGCCTTTCCATGTCCTTTCAGTTGATCGAATTTTCCGTTGACGCCGGCGTTGCAACGATCGCCCTCAACCGCCCGGATCGGCGCAATGCAATGAGCGACGATATGCGCAGCGAGTTCGTCAGCGCGCTCGAAACGGTCACCCGTGACAATGCGATCAAGGCCCTCGTCCTGACTGGCCGCGGAAAGTCATTCTGTGCCGGCGGCGACATCAGCGGTATGAAGCGCCGGCTTGAAGCGCCACAGGGAGAGGTTGCGTTCAACGGCTGGAGCCGGCAGCAGGGCGTGCATCGCGCGCAATCGTTGCTGCTCAACCTGCCGAAGCCGACCATTGCCGCCGTCAACGGCGCCGCTGCCGGCCTTGGCGCGGATGTTGCGCTGGCCTGCGATTTCGTGATGGGAACCGAGCACACCAAATTCACCTGGTCCTATATCAAACGCGGCCTGATCCCGGACGGCGGCGGGATGTATTTTCTGCCCCGACGCGTCGGGCTGTCGAAAGCGAAAGAGCTGATTTTTACCGGCCGCGTCGTCGAGGCCGATGAGTCGCTTGCGCTCGGGATCATGGATCGCAAGGTGGGGTCCGCCGAGCTGCTGACGGCCGCGCAGAATTGGGCGGCCGACCTCGCGCAGTATTCTCCGACCGCACTCGCGCTGGGCAAGAAGATCCTCAACGAAACGTTCGAACATTCTGCGCACGAGATTTTCGCGCTCGGCAGTCAGGCGCAGGGCATCTGCTACACCAGCACCGAGCATCGGGAAGCCGTGCTGGCGTTTCTCGCCCAGTCGTCGTCGAAGGAGTAGACCGATGAATGCCATCCAGCGGCTGATCCAACCGCGCAGCGTCGCCATCATTGGTGCCTCGGCGGACCCCAGCAAGACGTCCGGGCGACCGGCCTCGTTTCTCCTCAAGCACGGCTTTGTCGGCGAGATCTATCCGGTCAATCCGAAGGTGGACAAGATCGGCGACCTTACCTGCTACCCGGACATCGCGTCGCTGCCGGCCGTGCCGGACGTCGCCATTGTCCTGCTCGGCGCGGAGCGCGCCCACGGCGCGGTGCGCGAGTTGTCCAAGCGTGGAACGGCTGCGGCGATCGTTCTGGCCAGCGGTTTTACGGAAACCGGCGCAGACGGCGCCGAACGGCAGCAGCAGCTTCTGGAAGCTGCCGGATCGATGCGCATTCTCGGGCCGAATACGATCGGCCTGGTAAACCTCACCGACAATATCGTGCTGTCCGCGTCGGGCGCGCTGGCGATGGACCACTTCACCGCGGGATCGATCGGCCTGGTTTCACAGAGCGGCGGCATTCTCGGATCCCTGCTGTCGCGCGCGGCGGCGCGCGGCATCGGACTGTCGAAGCTGGTCTCAACCAGCAACGAGGCGGATCTCGAGCTCGCCGACTTCATCGACTATCTCGCGGATGACGATGCCACCAAAGTCATTGCGCTTTACATCGAGGCGATCCGCAATCCCGCACGCTTTCGCGAGGCGGCGCTGAAAGCACGACGCGCCGGGAAACCGGTTGTCGTCTTCAAGATCGGTCGATCGGAGGCGGGCGCAAAGGCCGCCATATCGCATACGGGAGCGCTGGCGGGCTCGGATCGCATGTATGATGCCTTCTTCAGGCAGCTTGGCATTGTTCGTGCGAAAACCTTCGAGGATCTGCTCGATATTCCTGCGGCTCTTTCGGCTGGACGGTCGCTTCGCGGCAAGCGCGTGGCAATTCTGACGTCAACCGGCGGTGCCGGCACAATCGTCTCCGACTGTCTGGGGATGGCAGGCTTCGAAACGCCCGTGCCCGACGAAAAGACCGCCGAGCAGTTGCGCGCATTGCAGTCAGGGTCTCATGCCGTGTTGGACCGCAATCCGATCGACGTGACATTGGCTGGTCTGCAGCCGGACTTGCTCCGGGGCGCCATTCGCATCCTGCTGGCCAGCACCACCTACGATGCCCTGGTCATCATCGCCGGATCGTCCGCAGTGGGCACGCCAGCCTTGATGGCCGACGCAATCCGGGACTGCCTGCCGATGAGCGACAAGCCGGTCATCGCCTATGTGAGCCCCTACGCGCCGAATGTCGTGTCGGTCCTGACTCAGCATGGTGTTCCCGCCTATACATCCGCAGAGAGCTGCGCCGGTGCGCTGGATGGGCTGCTGCAGGCTGCACACGCCGTGCAGCTGCAGCCATCCGGGAGCATCGGGCGCACGATCGACATCAGCGACTTTCCTGCGGGCGCGCTCGACGAAGCACAGGCGAAGACGCTGTTCGCGCGTTTCGGTATGCCGACCGCGGCGGAGAAGATCGTCACCACGCCTTCGGAAGCGGAAGTCGCGGCGCGAGAACTCGGCAGCCGCGTCGTCCTCAAGATCCTCTCCAGCACCGTCACGCATAAGAGCGACGTCGGTGGCGTTGCGGTGAATTTGACGTTTGAAACGATCGGCGCTCGCCTGTTGGCCATGGCCGACGAGGTCGAGCGCAACACGTCCGAGCGTCCGCGAAGCTTTCTCGTCCAGGAAATGGTTACCGGCGGAGTCGAGTTCATCCTCGGCATGCATAGGGATTCCCTGGGGGCGGCGGTCCTGCTCGGCATGGGCGGCGTCACCGCCGAACTCTTCAAGGACACCTCGATGCGCCTGCTCCCGCCGGAGGGCGGCCTTACCCGCAGCGAGGCGCTGGCCATGGCCCGCGACCTCGTCACATGGCCGCTGCTGGACGGCTTCCGTGGTCGGCCGAAATGCGATGTCGATGCCCTCGCATCCGCGATCGTCGCGTTTTCGGAGATGGTCGCGCAGCTCGGCGAGCGTCTTATCGAAGCCGAGATCAACCCGGTCTTCGTGCTTCCCGCGGGCCAGGGCGTGCGCGCGGCGGACGGGGTGATTGTTCTCGGCCCCGCTGACACTTGATTGCCGGCAGCATTCCGCAGAGCGGCGACGCAAGTCCAAGACCTCACCGCAAGATCCGGCACATGCCGGCCTTGCGGTCAGCCGTGATCGCCAAAACAAGAAAGGGAGGATTCAGTATGAACTTCACGCGAACAGCGAAGACTTTGGTTGCCGTCGGCGCCCTGCTCGCATGTGCAGGCAATGCACAGGCAGACAACATCAAAGTCTTGACCACGGGAATCCTGAAAGGATCGTTTTCCGAAATCGCGGCTCTGTTCGAACGCGATACCGGTCACAAAGTGACGATGTCGTGGGGGCCGTCGTCCGGCAACTCGCCGGAAGCGAGCCAGGTGCGTATCAAAAACGGTGAGCACGTCGATGTGCTGATCATGGTGAATACGGGGATGGACGAGCTGGTGAAGGGCGGCTTCTTTGTGCCTCTCGAGCGCAAGGATATCGCGGTCTCCAAGATCGGCGTGGCGGTCAAGATGGGGCATCCGCTGCCTGACATATCCTCCGCGGCGGCTCTGCGCCAAGCGCTCCTGAACGCGTCATCGATCGGCTATTCGGAGGGCGCCAGCGGCAGTTACGTCGCCAACGTTCTCGTGAAGAAGCTCGGTATCGCCGACGAAGTCGCTGCCAAGAGCAAGGTCATTCTCGGCCGGAAATTCGTCGGCGAGTCGGTTGCGAGCGGAGAGGTCGAACTTGGCCTGCAGCAAATTAGCGAGCTGCGCCTGGAGCCGGGTTTGGCGATTGTGGGGCCGTTGCCGGAGGATCTGCAGAAGAGCAGTGTTGTCACTGCGGCGGTTTCGTCGAAGGCCGAGCACGTGGAAGCTGCGAAGCAGTTCTTCACCTACATCTCGTCGCCCGCCGCCGTCGCTCTGATGAAGAAGAGCGGCCTCGATTGATCAGGTCGAAGCGGAGATGGGTTCTGCGACGAGGCAGGACTCATCCGATGCTTGCCTTGTTGGAATTTATGACACTGTAGAATTGGTCATTGTCGTCTTGCCTGCCATGATCATTTGCGACATTTCGCGTGCGGCCCGTGTCGCGTAGCGCTCTTTATGCCGAAGCATGACGAAGCGGCGGGTCGGCAATTGGGCGTCGAGCGCAATCAGGTCACCGTTGCCGATCAGGGCGGTGGCGACCAGCCGGGAGATAATGCTCGCACCAGCGCCGGCCACGACGGCCGCGCAGACGGCTTCGTTCGACGGCAGCTCCATGGCGATACAGATGTCATTGGGCGCGATTCCTGATTGGTCCAGTACTGATTGCGCAATGGCGCGCGTGCCGGAACCGGCTTCACGCAGCACCCAGTTCGTCTCGGCGAACTGACCCGGCACGAGAGTGTGTTGCTTCGCCCATGGATGCGATCGGCCGACCACCAGCACAAGTTCGTCGTCGCCCACGGGCTGGGTCGCGAGTGCCGGATGGTCAACCGCGCCTTCGACGATGCCGAGATCGACTTCGCCGTCGCGCACCCAATCGGCCACCTGTTCGGTATTTCCGATGCGGAGGCTGAGGTCGATGCCGGGGAAGCGCTGGCGATAGTGCGCCATGATGGGTGGTAGAAAATAGTTGCCGACGGTCTGGCTCGCGGCCAGCGCAAGGGAGCCGCGCGTCATGCCGGCCATATCGGTGAGGACGGTCGTCGCGGCGGCAGCGCGTGCCAGCACGGCCCGGGCTTCGATCAGAAAGGCGCGGCCAATCTCGGTCAATTCGATGCGGCGGCCGACGCGGTGAAACAGCTGCGTCACATAGCGCGCTTCCAGCGCCGCAATGGCGGCGCTGGTGGCAGATTGGGTAAGATGCAGACTCTCGGCAGCCCGCGTCATGTGCTCGTGTTCGGCGACGGCGACGAATATCCGGAGCTGTTCGAGCGTCATGGCATCTCCGTCAGGTAGTCAGTTTCACCAGCATGAGGCTGAAGCCGGCAATGAACAGGAAGGCTGCGGCGCCGAGCAGCAGCGGGCGCAGGCCCTTGGCGCGCAGCTTCTGGATATTGGTTTCCAGCCCCATTGCGGCGAGCGCCATGGTCAGCAGGAAGGTCGTGATCGGAATGATCAGGCTCATAGCTGCATGCGGCACGTCAACGAGGCTATTCAGGATCACCGTCGCCACGAAGCCGAAGGCGAACCACGGCATCGGCACCTTGGCGCTGCCGGATTCCGCGCCGATGGCGCGTGCGCGCCGTGTCGCCAGCAGGCCAAGTGTGATCACCACCGGTGCCAGCATCATCACGCGCGCGAGTTTCGCGACGGTACCGAATTCGCCGGCGTCGCGGCTCTGCTGGAAGGTGGCCGCGACCACCTGCGCGATCTCGTGGATCGATGCGCCAGCCCAAAGCCCGAAATGATGTGGGTCGAGCTGCAGCACGCTACCGAGTAGCGGATAGACGAACATGGCGATCGAGCCAAAGATGGTGACGCAGGCGACCGCGTAGGCGACATCCTCATCGGGCGCGCGGGTCACGGTGTTGGTTGCGATCACGGCGGACGCGCCGCAAATCGATGTGCCGGCGGCGATCAGTTCGACCAGTCTGCGGTCGATACCCATCGCGCGGCCAAGCCATGTGGTGAAGATGAAGGTTGCAAGGAGCGTCGCCGCGATCACCGCAAAGCCGATGCCGCCAACCTCCAGCAATTCCGCCGCGGTGAGTTGCAGGCCGAGCAGGATGATGGCGAAGCGCAGGATGCTGCGCATAGAGAAGGTGATGCCGGCTTTGGCCGCAGCCGGCGTGCCGGATGTGTTCTGGATCGCGATACCGATGCCGATAGCCAAGATCATCGGACTGGCGAGGCCGACATAGGGGATTTCACGCAAGGCGAGTGCAGTGCCGGCGATGGCGCCGGTGAGCGCCAATCCGGGAAGAAGCGGGAGGTTGCGAGCAGCAAGCGGGCTGGTGCGGTTCGCATCTTGGGCAAGAACGGTCATGGGCCAAACTCCGGTTTGGCCACATCCTCATGCCGTTTGATCAATAAATCTAATTGATCATTATTGTTGATTCAATCGAAGTATATGATTGATCTGTTTCGGCGCCGTCGCCCGGTCCGACAGGGCGACGACAGCGCGGTATTTCTCAAGCAGCCGGCATCGGTGGCACCGGCAGTGCCGTGACCGACTTGATCTTCTCCATGGCGAAGCGGGAGGTGACGTTCTTCAAGGCCACGGCACTGATCAGCTTCTTGTAGAAGATGTCGTAGCTCTGCATGTCGGCCACGACCACGCGCAGCATGTAGTCGACGTCGCCGGCCATCCGGTAGAATTCCATGACTTCGGGCATGGCGCTGACGGCATCGGCGAATTTCTTCAGCCAGGCGTCGGAATGGTCGCCGCTCTCCACCGAGACAAACACCGAGATACCCAGGCCGATCTTGTTCTGATCGACCAGCGCCACCCGGCGGAGGATTACGCCATCGGCCTCGAGGCGCTGGATGCGCTTCCAGCACGGTGTCGACGAAAGCCCCACGCGGTCGCCGATCTCGGCCACCGACAGAGAGGCGTCTTCCTGCAGGACGGTCAGGATCTTGCGATCGATCGCATCGAGGCGGCGGGTGGATTCAAGGGGCTGGTCGGCGACATCGGTCATGGGAAGAACTTTGTTCTAATTATGGGGTCGAGTAACCTCATATATAGAACATTCTTCCAAAGCAAGCCCTGTACCGCCTCAGTTAAGGGCGCCGACCCTGGATTCCCTCAAAAGCTGTTCGACTTCAGCACGTTGCGGGCAGGCGAAAGCACCGCCATAGCGGGTGCATTTCAGGGCCGCGGCGGCGGAGGCGAAGCGCAGCGCCTCCGGTACCGACTTGCCGCCCGCGAATTCCAACGCGAAGGCGCCATGGAAAATGTCGCCGGCGCCGAGGGTGTCCACGGTGTGAACGGGGAAGGCCGGGGTTTCCTTGGGATGTCCGTGCTCGTCGAGCCACAGGGTACCGCGGGGGCCGCGGGTGACGGCGAGGAAGGACGAGGTCAGCGTCGCCATCTTCTGCAGCGCCTTGAGATTGTCGGTGATGCCGGCGGTCGATTGCAGCGCATCGTCCGAAAAGATCAGGTGCGAGGAGGCGGTCAGCAGGCCCTCGCGCTGCGACAGCGTGCTGTCGATGTCGACGACGACGGGAATGCCGCGATGGCGCGCCTCGATGCAAAGCTCGGTGGCAAAGCCTGCGCAGCGGCTCTCGACCAGAATGGCACCGCAGTCCTGCAGCAGCAGGTCGTGGTCGGGCAGCTTTACCTTCCAGAGTTCGGGATCGCGGAAGGTGACGATGGTGCGCTCGCCCGAAGGGTCGATCATGACGGCCGAGATCGGTGTCACCAGACCCGGCATATGCACCAGATGCGCGGAGTCGATGCCTTCCTTGGCAAGATCGTCGAACAAAAACTGGTCGGCGGTCTCGTTTTTGTCGCCCATCGGCCCGGTCATCGACGCCCGGCCACCCAGCCGGCTGACGCCGATGGCGGCGTTGAGCGCATTGCCGCCGATGATCTGGGCGAAACGTTGGGAGGGGAATTTCTGGCCACGCCCCGGGACGGCTTCGACGGCAAAGGTCAGGTCGCGAACCGGCAGGCCGATACACAATACGTGGACAGGCTTGGCACTCATGAAGGATTCCCCGTGTGGTCAGGCTTGGTCGGGATGCAGCCAGCGACCGAGCAGATGATGCGCGATGGCGAATGGGTGCGGCCCCGCGAGCCCGTCCGGGTGTTCGCGTTTCCACATCAGCATCGCCTCGTCACGGTCAAACCACCGGGCGTCCTCAAGTTCCATCTTGTCGACGGTAATCTCGTCGCTGATGGCGCGCGCCGAACAGCCGATCATCAGGGATGACGGGTAGGGCCAGGGCTGCGTCATGTAATAGGTGACGTCGGTACAGCGGATGCCGGATTCCTCGAAGATCTCGCGCTTCACCGCGTCCTCGATGGTCTCGGCCGCTTCGACGAAACCGGCAAGGCACGAATACATGCCCGGAGCGAACTGCTTCTGGCGGCCGAGCAGGCACTTGTCGCCCTTCTCCACCAGCATGATGACGACAGGATCGGTACGCGGGAAATGCTCGGTCTTGCAGCTCGGGCAAACGCGCTTCCAGCCGCCTTCGGCCATCGACGACTTGGTGCCGCAATTGGCGCAAAACCCATGGCGCTGATGCCAGGAGACGAGCGACTTGGCCTGTGCAACCGCCGAAAGCTGCTCCGGCGGCACCATACCCTGCATGGCCATGCCGCGGAGTTCGCTGACGACGACATCGTCGCGGGTCAGCAGCTTTTCCACTGCGGGTGCGCCGATGCCCATGCCGAATACGGCATCGCCATCACGCAAGCCGAGAAAGACGGTGCCGGGATTGGCGCCGAATTTCAGCGCCTCGTCGATGGTCAGCAGCGCGCGCTGGGCATCGCCATCCTTCTTCATGACCAGCGAGTCGCGGTAGATCACATAAGCGCGCGAGGAGCTTTTGCCCTCCAGCGCGAACAGTTTCTCGTCGCTGAAGCGCAGGTGGGCGGCGCGATCGAGCGTGTTGGAGACGAAGGCCGGATGGCCGAGCGGAAACATGGTGCTTGTCATGATGGTCAACCGAGCCAGATCTTGCGGCGGAGTTCTGAGATGAAGCGCTGCACTTCTGCCGCGTCATGGGCGAGTGGTGGCATCACGCCCCAGATCGGCCGCGGCCAGGCGGCATCGGTCTTGCGGCGCGCGATGATGTGGACGTGCAACTGCGGCACCATGTTGCCGAGCGCCGCGACATTGAGCTTGTCGCATTTGGTGATTTCTTTGAGTGCGCGGCCGACGCGGTTGATCTCGGTCATCAACTGGCCCTGGGCGACCTCGTCGAGATCGATGATCTCGGTCGTGTCGGCGCGGCGCGGCACCAGCATCAGCCAGGGGTAGTGCGCGTCCTTCACCACCAGCACGCGGCTGAGGGGGAGGTCGCCGATGTCGATGGTGTCTTGTTGCAGCTGCTCGTGCAGCGACCAGGAGGAGGGAGCGGCCATTCTGACTCTCGATTAAGGCGTACAGCGTCGCAGGAAGCGGCTGCGCAGACAACTCCCGTCATGGCCGGTTTTGCGCGTCTGGACCACGTTTTCTTGCGACTTTCCTGCGCAAAACTTGCGGCGGACTTGCGACACGCGCCGCGCTTGCTTTCCGACCATTTTGGCCCCAAATAAGCACCGGGAGATTGGCGGTGGACGAGCCACTCGCCAATCGGGTCAGGTCCGGAAGGAAGCAGCCCTAACGAGATCCGGATCGGGTCGCTCGTCAGTCTCCTACTTGTTTTATCGAGCAAATTCAGCGTCCTGCACATGGGTCGTTAGCTCGGTGGGCGCCTTGTTCGATGAGTGAGGCAGCATCGAAGGCCGGAACCTGTGTCCCGTTCCGCCTATGATGCGCCAGATGTTCCGCAAGCCGGCTTTACGAGACAACACATTGCGGATTCCTCGATGACCGACGCTGGCACGTCCCCTCCTGATGATCACCAGAGCGGTTTCGATATGGGCGCTGCCCCGGCGCCTGCTGCCGCCACGCCCTATCGCGTGCTCGCGCGTAAATACCGCCCCGGCAGTTTCGACGATCTGATCGGCCAGGAAGCGCTGGTCCGCACCGTCTCCAATGCGTTCGAGACCGGCCGCATTCCGCAGGCCTGGATCCTTACCGGTGTCCGCGGTGTCGGCAAGACGACGACGGCGCGTATTCTGGCGCGCGCGCTGAATTATGAAATGGCCGATGGCTCGGTCAAAGGCCCGACCATCCATATGCCGACGCCGGGCATCCATTGCCAGGCGATCATGGAAAGCCGGCATATCGACATTCTCGAAATGGACGCCGCGAGCCACACCGGCGTCGACGATGTTCGCCAGATCAATGACAGCGTGCGCTATGCGCCCTCCAGCGCGCGCTACAAGGTCTACATCATCGACGAAGTCCACATGCTGTCGACCGCCGCCTTCAACGCGTTCCTGAAGACGCTGGAAGAGCCGCCAGAACACGCCAAGTTCGTGTTCGCCACGACCGAAATCCGCAAGGTGCCGGTGACGGTGCTGTCGCGCTGTCAGCGCTTCGACCTGCGCCGCGTCGATGCCGACGTGCTGATGTCGCATCTGTCGAACATCGCGGGCAAAGAGAATGTCGAGGTCGAGCCGGAAGCGCTGGGCATCATCGCCCGCGCCGCCGAAGGCTCGGTGCGCGATTCACTGTCGCTGTTCGATCAGGCGATTGCGCATGCCGCGGGCACGGTCCGCGCCGATGCCGTCCGACAGATGCTCGGCCTCGCCGATCGCACCCGCGTGATCGACTTGTTCGATTCGCTGGCGCGCGGTGACATCGCCAGTGCATTTAAGGAATTTCGCGAACAATACGACGTCGGCGCTGATCCGATTGTGGTGCTGAGCGATCTTGCCGAATTCGTCAATTTCGTCACCCGCGTGAAGATCGTGCCGGCAACCGCCGACAATGTCGCGTTTGGAGAGACCGAACGTCTGCGCGCACGCGATTTTGCCTCGAAGCTGTCGATGCGGGTGCTGTCGCGTATGTGGCAGATGCTGCTCAAGGGCATCACCGAGGTGCAGGGCGCGACGCGTCCCGCCGCCGCCGCAGAGATGGTGCTGGTGCGCATCGCTTACGTTGCCGATCTGCCGACGCCGGATGAAGCGATCCGGATGCTCGACCAGAATGGCGGGACGTCGCCGATGATCCCAACGAATGGTGGAGGCCGTGCCGCGCCATCGTCCGCTCCGTCGGCATCTTTGCCGTCAGCGCAGATGCCGTCCGCCATGCCGACGATGTCAGCGAGTGCGTCGCGTGGTCCGACCATGCAGCGCGGCGGCGCGGAACCATCGCCGCGGCCGCAAGTCGGCATGGCAGATGCACCGCCCGCAGCGGTGCTGAAGATTTCGACCTTCCCTGAACTCGTCGCACTGGCCGGCGAGAAACGCGACCTGATGGTGCGCGGGGCGCTCGAAGCCGATGTGCGCCTGATCAAGATCGAAGACGGGCGGCTTGAGCTGGCGATGGAGCGCACGGCGTCGCGCACGCTGATCAACGATCTGTCGCGGAAGCTCGAACAGTGGACCGGCCGGCGTTGGGCCGTGATCGTGTCCAACGAGCAGGGACAGCCGACGCTGCGCGATCAGCAGCTCGAGCAGAAGAATGAGCGCCAGCGTGCGGCGGAAGCCGATCCGCGGGTCAAGGAAGTGCTGGCACGGTTTCCGCGTGCGAAGGTCGAGGTTCGTGTCATCGCCCCTGAGCCGCCGGACTTCAACGGCAGCGATAGCGACCTGATCAGCGATGACGCGACCGACGGTCTCAACGACGACGATTAATCGAACTGCGAAGGAAAACTCATGGCTGATTTTCTCGGCATGATGAAACAGGCAGCGCAGCTGCAATCAAAGATGAAGGCGATGCAGGACGAGCTCGACCATGTCGAGGTCGAAGGTATCTCCGGCGGTGGCCTCGTGTCTGTGCGGATGACCGCGAAGACCGAAGTGAAGGCCGTGAAGATCGACCCGTCGCTGGTCAAAGCCGATGAAGTCGAGATTCTAGAAGATCTGCTGGTGACTGCATTGGGCGATGCGCGCCGCAAGGCGGAAGCTGCGATGCAAGAGAAGATGCAGGCGCTGACCGGCGGTCTCGGTCTGCCGCCGGGGATGGGCCTTACCTGAGATGGCATCCACGGCCGGTCCGGAAATCGAGCGCCTGATTCAACTGCTGGCGCGGCTGCCCGGTCTTGGCCCGCGCTCGGCCCGGCGTGCCGCGCTGCATCTGATCAAGAAGCGCGAGGCGCTGATGACGCCGCTGGCCGGTGCCTTGCAGGTGGCGATCGACCGGATTCAGGTCTGCAAGGTCTGCAGCAATATCGATACGCAGAATCCCTGCACGATCTGCACGGACCCGCGCCGCGATCCCTCGACCATCGTGGTGGTCGCCGATGTCGCGGACTTGTGGGCGCTCGAACGCGCCCATGCGACGACGGGCAAGTATCATGTATTGGGTGCAACGCTGTCGCCGCTCGACGGCGTCGGCCCGCAGGATCTGACCATCGACGCGCTGGTGTCACGTGCGCATGATTCAGAGGTGAGCGAAATCATCCTGGCGCTGAATGCGACGGTGGATGGGCAAACCACGGCGCATTACATCACTGACCTCTTGCAAGAGGCGAATGTGAAAGTCACGCGGCTGGCACATGGCGTGCCGGTTGGTGGTGAACTCGATTATCTCGACGAAGGCACGTTGTCGGCCGCGATGCGACAGCGGACGCTGTTTTAAGACTGGAAGAGCATTGATGACACGATATGACTTGAAGGCTTTGCCGACCTGGGCCGCTGCGATTTGTGCGGCCGGCCTGTTTGCTACGGCTGCCAGAGGCGCGACCGAAACGCCGGCTCCGCCAGCCGCACTGGTGGCACCGAAGACCATGAAGATCGGCGATGTGCTGACCGGGCAGCTCAACGCCATGCGCAGCCGCGATGCCAAGGGCAAGCGCACCAATGTGTATCAAGTTGTCAGCGAGCCGCGTCGGCTGCCGGCGCCTGCAGGGCTGTGCAATCTTGAGACCGGACCCGAGACGTTCGAGATCGTCGTGGCCAATGACGCGCAGGCCACGCAGCTGAAGAAACTTGTCGGCAAGGAAGTGGCGCTCAAGGTTGCTGAAGTCACCTGCGCCGAGCAGGCCGGGCAGATGAGTGAAGCGCTCGTGACGAAATGGAGCGTGGTGACGAAGCCGAACTGAGTTCGCTTCGGTTAAACCCGCACCGGCCCCAGCATCTCGAAATGCGCGCGGCGCTGCAGCCAGATCAGCAGGATCAGGCTCGGTACCGCGACCACCACGCTGATGACGAAGAACATCGGCCATCCCGTCGCTTGCGCAACGTAACCTGCGCCTGCCGACAGATAGGTCCGCCCAACCGCAGCGAGCGCTGTGAGTAGCGCATATTGCGTGGCCGTGTGCAGCGGATTCTTGCAGAGCGCGGAGAGATAGGCGACGAAGATCACCGTGCCGATGGCGCTGGTGAAATTCTCGACCGAGATGGCCAGTGCCAGCGCCCATTGATTGACGCCGACGATGGCGAGCCACGAGAATGCCAGGTTGGACAGCGCCTGCAACACAGCGCCGATCCACAGGCTCGCCGCCAGCGAATAGCGTCGCGCCACGAAGCCTCCAGCGAAGCCGCCGATCAGCGTGGCGGCAAGGCCGACGCCTTTGACGATGGCGGCGTAGTCGTTGCGGGTGAAGCCGAGATCAATCACGAACGGCGCTGTCATGGTGCCGGAAAAGGCGTCGGTGAATTTGAACAGCACGACAAAGGCCAGCGCGGCCCAGGCGTCCTTGCGGGCCAGAAACTCGGAGAACGCGCCGATTGCAGCCTGCAGCACGCGATTGAAGGCGCTCTCGCCGCGTGTGGCCGCTTCGGCCTGCGCGGATTGCTCGGGCTCGGTGGCCGCAAGCGCTGTGACCGTGCCGACCAGCACCATCGCCGCCATTGCCACATAGCCCCACATCCAGGCGGTGGAGCGCGCGATGCCCGTGCTCTCGAAGGCGCTGACCAGAAACAGCACGCCGGCGGTCGAGATCAGCATGCCGATGCGATAGGCCGCGACATAGGACGCCATGCCGGCCGCCTGTTCGCTCTCCGGCAGGCTCTCCACACGAAACGCATCGACGACAATGTCCTGCGTCGATGACATCGCAGCGACCAGCAGCGCACCAAGGGCGACGAACAGTGGCGAGCGGGCGGGGTCGGTCAGTGCAAGGAGCAGGATCGCGCCGATAAGCAACAGTTGCGAGAACACCAGCCAGCCACGGCGGCGGCCGAATTGCCGCGTGAAGAACGGCACATGCAGCGCGTCGACCAGCGGCGCCCAAAGGAACTTCAGCGTGTAGGGCGTGCCGACGAGGGCGAACAACCCGATGGTACCGAGATCGACGCCGGATTCGCGCATCCACACCAGCAGCGTGGAACCGGACAATGCAAGCGGCAGACCCGACGACAGGCCAAGCAATAGCACGATCAGCACCCGCGGCTGCAGATACACCGCCATGCTCTCGCGCCAGGTGGCACGGGGCTTCAAGGCGAGGGCGGCTTCGGACGAGTCAGGCGCGCTGGTCATGGGGAAGGGTTAGCAGATTCGGGGGAAAGCGGCCTGTGGCCTATTCCCCTGCCTGAATCTTGCGCGGCAGCGGCGCGAACATGTCGGGGGCGGCGGTCTTCGCGATGGCCGGGGCTACCTCGGCCGCCGGCTCGCTCTTGCTGAAATCCAGTTCCTCGATGCGGCCGGCGCGCTTCTCAATCTTGTCGGCGGAGATCAGGATCTGGCGGACGTCCTCATTGGCTTGCCCGAAATGCGTCTGCAGCTTCATCACGCGATCGCGCAACCGGGTGAGGTCGTCGCCCAGATTCAGTACCTCGGTGCGGATCTGGTCGGCGGCGTCGCGCATCCGCGCGTCCTTCAGGATTTGCTGCATCACCTGGATCGCCAGCATCAGCAGCGACGGCGATACCAAGACGACGCGGGCGCGATAGGCTTTCTGGATGATGTCATCGAAACCGTCGTGGATTTCCGCATAGACGGATTCCGACGGCACGAACATCAGCGCGGTGTCCTGCGTCTCGCCGGCAACCAGATACTTCTCGGCGATGTCGGTGACATGTTTCATCACGTCCGCGCGCAAGCGCTGCGCTGCGTATTTCTTCTCGTCATCGCTGCGTGCGTCATGCAGCGCCGTGACGGCTTCCAGCGGGAATTTCGCGTCGATGCACAGTGGACGCTGATCCGGCAGGAAGATCACGCAGTCCGGCCGTTTGCCCGACGATAGCGTGTGCTGGAACGCATAGGCGCCGCTCGGCATGCCGTCCTTGACGATGCTTTCCATCCGCGCCTGACCGAAGGCGCCGCGCGACTGCTTGTTGGCGAGCACGTCGCGGAGCGTCGTTACCTGCGAGGTGAGGTCAGTGAGGTTCTTGTGGGCGTTGTCGATGATGCCCAGCCGCTCATGCAGCGCGCTCAGGCTTTCCATCGTGTTGCGGGTGGTCTGTTCCATGGATTGGCCGACGCGATGGGTCACGGAGTCCAGTCGCTCGGACACCGCGCGTGCCATGTCGGCCTGACGGCCTGCCAAGGCCTGGCCCATGGCGTCGACGCGGCCGGTGGCTTCGTTCTGCGCCTTCAGCACTTCGCTGAGGCGTTCTTCCAGTTCGTCGGCGCGGATCGCCTGGGCCATGGCCATGGCGGCGCCGCGGCTACCGGAGCGAGCGATGATGATGGCGATGGTGAGCAGCAAACCCAGCGCCAGAGCACTGAAGCCCATCAATGCTACGCCGGCGGTGACCGGCATGTCGCCGATCATGAAAAGAATCTCGTTCATTCCATCCTTGTAGCCGATTCGGTCGGCTGCGCGAACGAAGAGGGAACATTTATGGTTAATGCAAAATGAATTTTCCTGGTTAACCCAAGCCTAAGAAATGTGGTTAAGCAGACCTTAACCGGCATGGTTAACCGCGCCTCAATTTTCATGGTTAGCGGGGAGTTAACGTCCTTCAAAGTCCAGCTTTTCCAGCGGATTGACCCGGACCGGCGCGCAGATTAAATCGCCGCCATGGCCATTCGTGAAATCATTATCCTGCCCGACAAACAGTTGCGGCTGATCTCCAAACCAGTCGAGAAGGTGACGTCAGAGGTGCGCAAGCTCGCCGACGACATGTTCGAGACGATGTATGACGCACCCGGGATCGGGCTGGCGGCGATCCAGATCGCGGTTCCGCTGCGGCTGATCACCATGGACATCGCCAAGAAGGACGACGAGGAGGACGGCAAGAAGCCGCGCGTCTTCATCAATCCGGAGATCATCTCGGCCTCGGAAGAACTCTCGGTCTATGAAGAGGGCTGCCTGTCGATTCCCGAATATTACGAGGAAGTGGAACGTCCGGCGACGGTGCGGATTCGCTATATGGACCTCGACGGCAAGACCATCGAGGAAGAGGCCTCTGGCCTGTTCGCGACCTGCATTCAGCACGAGATCGACCATCTCAATGGCGTGCTGTTCGTCGATTACCTTTCCAAGCTGAAGCGCGACCGCGTGCTGAAGAAGTTCACCAAGCTCGCCAAGCGCGCGGAGTAGGTTTCTCCGCGCAACGCTGCAACAGATCGGCTCCGACCTATGTCGCTTCGTTTGATCTTCATGGGCACGCCGGATTTCGCGGTGCCGACGCTGCTCGAACTCGTGGCCCATGGCCATGAGATCGTGGCGGTCTATACCCGCGAAGCAAAGCCCGCGGGCCGTGGCATGAAGCTGCAGCCGACGCCGGTGGCGCGCGAGGCTGAACGGCTGGGCATTCCCGTGTTCACGCCGAAAACGCTGCGGACGCCGGAAGCCGAAGCCGAGTTCCGGTCGCATGAGGCCGAGGCTGCGGTCGTCGTCGCCTACGGCATGATCCTGCCGCAGAACATTCTCGATGTGCCGCCCCTAGGTTGCTTCAACCTGCATGGCTCGCTACTGCCGCGCTGGCGCGGCGCGGCGCCGATCAATCGTGCCATCATGGAGGGCGACGCCGAGAGCGGCGTCATGGTGATGAAGATGGATATCGGCCTCGACACCGGCGATGTCGCCATGGCCGAGCGTCTGGCGATCACCGATGCGATGACGGCGCTGGACCTGCACGATGCGCTGGCGCCGCTTGGTGCCGACTTGATGGTGCGCGCCATGGGTGCGCTGGAAAGGGGACGGCTGAGCCTGACCCCGCAGAGCGCAGACGGCGTCACTTACGCCGCCAAGATCGACAAGGCGGAGGCCAAGATCGACTGGTCGAAGCCGGCGCGCGACGTGCTTCGGCATTGTCATGGCCTGTCGCCGTTTCCGGGCGCCTGGTGCGAAGTGCCGATCGAGGGCGAGGCGGTGCGCGTGAAGGTTCTGCGCTGCGAGCTTACAAAGGGCGCGGGCGCGCCCGGCGAGATCATCGACGATCAGCTCACCGTCGCCTGCGGCGAGGGCGCGATCCGGATCATCGACCTGCAGCGCGCCGGCAAGCAGCCGATGAAGGCCAGTGAATTTCTGCGTGGCACGCCGTTGAAGCCGCCTCTGCGGGTGGGCTGATGCCGCGCTACAAGATGATCATCGAATATGACGGCACGCCATTTTCCGGATGGCAGGTGCAGGCCAACGCGACGCTGACCGTACAGGGCGCGTTGGAGCGTGCCGCCGAGGCCATTTGCGGCGAGCCGATCCGCGTCCATGGCGCCGGTCGCACCGATGCCGGCGTCCATGCGCTCGGCCAGGTCGCCCATTGCGACGTGCCGAAAGTGCTGGTGCCGGGTCGCTTTCGCGATGGCATGAATGCCCATCTGCGGCCACACCCGGTCGGCGTGCTGTCGGCTGATATCGTGCCGGATGATTTCGAGGCGCGGTTCTCGGCCATCAAACGCCACTATGTCTATCGCATCACCAATCGCCGCGCGAACCTCGCCGTCGATGCCGGCCGGGTCTGGCGCGTGCCGCGCCCGCTCGATGTCGCTGCCATGAGCGAGGCTGCGAAGCGTTTGCTCGGTCGACACGACTTCACGACCTTTCGCGATACCGAATGCCAGGCCAAGTCGCCGATCCGCACGCTCGATCAGCTCGATGTGGTGCAGAACGGTGAGGCGATCACCATCACGACCTCCGCACGCTCGTTCCTGCACAGCCAGGTGCGCTCGATGGTCGGCTCACTGGTCTGGGTCGGCAACGGCCGCTGGACGCCGGACGATCTGGCTGCGGCGCTTGCCGCGAAGGACCGCAGCGCCTGCGGCATCGTGGCGCCGCCGGATGGGCTGTATCTGGTAAAGGTCGACTACTAGACCTTCACGCCCTTCATCGCGTCCCAGAACAGATCCTGTCCATTCGCGACATTCGCCGTCCAATGCTCATGCGCAAAATCATTGGCGTCGTCGGTGATGAACTTGAAGGCGCGCCAGGGAATGCCGTGGCGCAGGCAGACCTGCGCGATGGCAAACAGTTCCATATCGACGATATCGACATTGTTCGACACCAGCCAAGGATCGGTGGAGGTGACGAAACTGTCACCACTGCCGCAGATCACGCCGCGCTGGCCCGAGACCAGGCGGTCGAGATCGGGCGCAAAGGGCGTGCGGCCGCGCGGCGCCAACGGCTCGGCATTCATGTCGCGCTGGATCACGTCGCTGACCTCGACGAGGCCGTTGAGTTTGGTGTTTAGCTTGCCGGCGGTGCCGTAGTTCACGACGAGCTTGGGCTGCATGGCCTGCACCGCCTGAAGCGTTGCGATCGTGGTGTTGATCTTGCCGACGCCGGTGAAAATCACCTCGATCTCGGCAGGCGCGCGTGATTTGTCGAGCTCGCTTTCGAGCGCGGTGAGGACGAGAATCTTGCCGTTCATGCGAAATACCGATCCAGCACGCCGCGATAGATTTGGGTGAGCTTCTCCAGATCGGCAACCTTCGTGTGTTCGTCGATCTGATGCATGGTCTGCCCGACCAGGCCGAATTCAATCACCGGGCAGTAGTTCTTGATGAAACGCGCATCGGAAGTGCCGCCGCCCGTGTTGAGATCCGGTATGCGGCCGGTGACATCCTTGATCGCGGCGACGACTGTATCGGTAAACGCGCCCGGCTTTGTGACGAAGCTATCCGAATTGCTCGGCTCCCAAATCACATGAGCGCGAATGCGATTGCCCGCGGCAGTTGCGACGCGTGCATCGATCAGGTCGCGCAATGACGCCTGCGTGTGGTGGTTGTTGAAGCGGATATTGAACTTCGCCCGCGCTTGCGCGGGGATGACGTTGGTCGCCTTGTTGCCGACATCCACCGAGGTGAATTCGAGATTGGACGGCTGAAACTGCGCATTGCCCTGATCGAGCGGATCGCTGCTCAGTGCTGTGATCAGCGCGGCGATGTCCGGCACCGGATTCGACGCCCGATGCGGATAGGCGACATGGCCCTGCACCCCATCGACCACCAGCGTGCCGGATTGTGAGCCGCGGCGGCCGATCTTGATGGTGTCGCCCATCTCCTCGACATTCGAGGGCTCGCCGACGATGCAATGATCGAACTTTTCGCCACGCTCGGCCGCCCATTGGAGCAGCTTCACGGTGCCATTGACGGCAATGCCTTCTTCGTCGCCGGTGATCAGGAAGGAGATCGAACCGCCGCCGTCCTTTTGCGGCTTGCCGTCATTCGCCGCCAGATAGTCCAGCACGGCGGCGACTGACGCGGCGATGCCACCCTTCATGTCCACCGCGCCGCGGCCGTAGAGCAGGCCGTTCGTCACATCGCCGGAGAAAGCGCCATGGGTCCACGCCGCTTCATCACCGGGCGGCACCACGTCGGTATGGCCAGCAAAACAGATATGCGGCGCGGAAGTCCCGATACGGGCATAGAGGTTTTCGATGTCGGCGCTGCCCTCTTCGCTGAAGGTGACGCGATGGACTTCGAAGCCGGCCGGCGTCAGCAGGCTCTCGAGCACGCCGAGGGCGCCGGCGTCAGCAGGAGTGACTGAGGGGCAGCGGAGAAGATCTTGAGCGATGGAGAGAGCGTCGGTGGACATCAGACCCTTGGTGAAGTGGCAAGCGCGGCAAGCGGATCGGGACCGTATTCGTTCGGCCCGGCGGTGCCGCGCAGGAAGCCCAGTTCGACGATGGCCCAGATGGTCACGGCGAAGCTGGCGATATGAAAGACGAAGCTGGTGCTCGCGCTGCTGGTGCTGCCGATGCCGCTGAGGACGCTCGGCCCAAGCCAGAACACCAGGATCCACCAGCCGCTCTTCTCGCGGTCGTGCAGCCGCTTGATGCCGGTGGCGATGCCGGACCATGTACCGGCGGTGATGAGGACAATGGCGGCCAGCCACAGCAGCAGTGCGCCGCCGACCATGCTGAACAGGCGATCGGTGTCAAAGCCGCCGAGCCACATCACGGCAGCAGCCACGAAGGCGATCCAGGCCACTATGTAGATCAGGATCGCGAGCCAGTATTTGCCGCGGTTGATCCGTCCCTTGAAGCTGAAAAGCAGCGTGGTCCAGTCCATGGCAGCCCTCAATTCAACGGATCGGTCCGGTTTGCACGATGCTACGCGCAAACCGGACGAAACGACAAATCAGTCGCGCAGCAGTTCGTTGATGCTGGTCTTGGAGCGGGTGCGCTCGTCGACGCGCTTCACGATCACGGCGCAGGCGGTGGAGGGGCCGATCTGGCCGTTCTTCATCGGTTTGCCGGGCAGGTTGCCGGGGACCAGCACCGCATATTCCGGCACTTCGCCGACGAATACTTCGCCCGTCTCGCGATCGACGATCTTGGTCGATGCGCCCAGGAACACGCCCATGGCCAGCACCGCACCCTTGCGCACGATCACGCCTTCAGCGACTTCCGAGCGGGCGCCGATGAAGCAGTCGTCCTCGATGATCACCGGGCCGGCCTGCAGCGGCTCCAGCACGCCGCCGATGCCGACGCCGCCGGAAATGTGCACGCGCTTGCCGATCTGGGCGCAGGAGCCCACCGTCGACCAGGTGTCGACCATGGAGCTCTCATCGACATAGGCGCCGAGATTGACGAAGGACGGCATCAGCACGACGTTCTTGGCGATGAAGGCCGACTTGCGCACGATGGCGCCCGGCACGGCGCGGAACGCCGCGCTGCGGAACTGGTCGTCGCTCCAGCCGTCAAACTTCGAGGGCACCTTGTCCCACCACGGCGCGCCGCCGGGGCCGCCCGAGATCGAGGTCATGTCGTTGAGGCGGAACGACAGCAGCACAGCCTTCTTCAGCCACTGATTGACGGTCCACTTGCCATCGTCGGCGCGGATGGCGACGCGGGCCTCGCCCTTGTCGAGCAGGTTCAGAGCCTGATCGACGGCATCTCGCACCTCGCCCTTGGTCGAGGCGTTGACGTTGTCGCGCGCGTCGAAGGCGGCATTGATGGTGGATTCGAGGGCGGTCAGCGACATCGCGATTTCCTTGGGCAGATCGTGGGTAAAAGGTGATTTCTTGAAGCTTTTGTCGGGATTTGGCCGGGGAGAGTCAAGACGCGCGGGCGTCCATCCCGTCCTACCGCGCCACGTTCAGGGCCGCCAGAAACCCCGTCAGATCGTCGGTGACGTGGTCGACATGGTCGTCGTCACGGCCTTCCAGTTCCCAGTCCTCGCGCACGACCTCCTTGGCGCCGTCGGGCACGATCAGCACGGTCGTCATGCCCAGTTTGTGCGGCACGACGAGGTTACGCGACAGGTCCTCGAACATGGCGGCTTTGGACGGATCGACGCCGTGTAGGCGCAAGAACTTATCATAGGTTTGCTGAGCCGGCTTGGGCTCCAGATCGGCGGCGATGATGTCGAAGATCGCTTCGAACTGGTCGGCGAAACCGAGGCGCTCCAGCACGGCGCCGGCATGGGCGACCGAGCCGTTGGTCAGGATCAGTTTGCGGCCGGGCAATTGTGCGATCGCGGCGCCCATCACCGGATTGGGCTCCAGCGGCGAATGATCGATCTCGTGGACGAAAGCCAGAAAGTCGTCGGCGCGGACCCCGTGTTCGGTCATCATGCCGCGCATGGTGGTGCCGTAACGCTTGTAATAATCCTTCTGAACCTTGAAGGCCGCGTCGGGCGAAATCCTGAGGAAGTTCGCGACGAAGTCGCGGATCTTGCCATCGACCTGCTGCCACAGGTTCACGTGGTGCGGATACAGCGTGTTGTCGAGATCGAACACCCATGTCTCGACATGGTTGAAGGCACGCGGCGATTTAGTCAGCAGGGTCATTGATTGTCTCTGTTGTCCGGTCGTCACGGCGTCGCAAAGCGCAGCGTCCTGCCGCCGCCCGACATATCGACGATGGCGAAGCCGGCGCTGGTGAGGCCGCGGGTATTGCAGTCATTGTGTTCGCGAATCTCGAATTTGCTCTCGCGCGTGCACAGCATGCGAACGCCGCCCCAGTTCAGGGGCTTGTCGTTGAGCTTGATGCCGCGGCCGTTGTCGTCGACGGCCTCGGCGAAACTGAGGATCTGTCGGGGTTGGCCGACAACATCCGGCCGCAGGCACTTGCCGGGCTCGATGCGATACCAGCCACGGCTGACAACGCCCTTGCCGTCGTCGGTCGCGACTGACGCCATCACCTTGTAGGACGTGTCGTTGCACCAGGTGAGGCCTGTTGCGGAGGGCGCCTGCACGGCTGCGATCATTGTCTCGAAGAAATTCGGCGTTGAAACCACATCGGCAGCAAGACTACGGCTCTTGAGGAAGGACGAGAGCGCGCTCTGGGTCTTCGGCCCGTCCACGCCATCGATCGGTGCGGCGTCATAGCCCGCGATCACCAGCAGGCGCTGGATGGCGGCAAGCTTGGCCTGTTCGTCGTCATATTCGCTGTCTTCCGCGAGATAGGCGACCATGTTGCCGTCGTCGGTCTGCGTCGGCTTGATCATCGTGAACGGCACTTGTGACTGTCCGGCACGGCATTGCCGGGCAGCAGCGATGACGAAGTTATCCGGCGCGATGCACAGGTTGTCGGTGCCGTTCTGCGCCACGGGTGAGGCGCCGTAGATGCTGAGCGCGCGGGCATGCAGCAGGATACGGTCGGCCGTCAGCGTTCCCTGTACGACGACGCGGCACTGCGCGGGATCGATGCGAAACCAGCCGCGCGTCGCGGTGGCGCTCTTGTCGTCGATGCCGATGGCGGCTTCGACGACATAGCTCATGCGGTTGCAGAGTTTGAGATCGGCGCGGGCGGCCGTGCTGGCAAATAGCCAGATGATGCTGGCGAGAAGCGTCAACGATGTTTTTCGCGCCCACCAGCCAGACGCGAATGGCCGGGACAAGCCCGGCCATGACGACGTGTGGTGTGGTGTGTCCATCACTTGTGGATCAGTGTGCCCGTGCCCTGATTGGTGAAGAGTTCGAGCAGCACGGCATGGGGAGTCTTGCCATCGATGATGACGACGCCTTCGACGCCCTGTTCGAGCGAATAGATGCAGGTCTCGACCTTCGGGATCATGCCGCCGGAAATCGTGCCGTCAGCGATCAGCTTGCGGGCATCCTTGATCGACAGTTCCGGGATCAGCTTCTTCGACTTGTCGAGCACGCCCGGCACGTCGGTGAGCAGAAGCAGGCGCTTGGCCTTCAGCGCGCCTGCCACGGCGCCGGCAAAGGTATCGGCATTGACGTTGAAGGTCTTGCCGTCCTTGCTTGCTGCAAGCGGCGCCAGCACCGGGATCAGCTCATAGCCGATCAGCTGGTTCAGCAACGTCAGGTCGACTTTTTCGGGCTCGCCGACAAAGCCGAGATCGACCACCTTCTCGATGTTCGAATCGGGATCGACCATGGTGCGCGTCGCCTTCGACGCGGTGACCATGTTGCCGTCCTTGCCGCATAGGCCGACGGCCTTGCCGCCGGCTTCGTTGATGTAGCTGACGATCTGCTTGTTGATCGAGCCGGCCAGCACCATCTCAACGATCTCGATGGTCGCCGCATCGGTGATGCGCAATCCGGCGGCGAATTCCGATTTGATGCCGAGACGCTGCAGCATCTGCGCGATCTGCGGGCCGCCGCCATGCACAACGACCGGATTGATGGCGGTCTGTTCCAAGAGGACGATATCGCGGGCAAATGCGCGGGCCGTATCCTCGGCGCCCATGGCGTGCCCGCCATATTTGATGACGATCGTCTCTTCGTCATATTGCTGCATGTGGGGCAGCGCCTCCGACAGGATGCGGGCCTGGTCGAGAGCACTGATGATGGGCGCGTCGGTCATGAAGCGGATCTCACGGTGAGCAATCTGCGGCGCGTTCTAGCCGATTGATTGCCGCCGCGCAAAGCATCGCTGCTCTGTCCAGTGGCCCGGCGTCAGGCGGAGCGCGGCCAGGCTGCGGATACCGCCAGCGCCAGCCAGCTCAGGATCAGCAGGGTGCCGCCGGTCGGCGCGGCCATTGTGAACAAGCCGTGACCGACATATTGGCGCAGGGTCAGGTCGCCGGCGAAGATCGCGGCAGCAATGACGAAGCCGAACGCAGCTGTCAGGCCGATCTGCAGATGGGCGACGCCGCGCTCGATCAGAGCGACGGCGCCGAGAATGGCGGCGGCATGAAACAGCAGCATCGAGGAGGCCGAGGCCAGTCGCATCGCGTCCGGCTGGTGCGCCGAGGCGGCAGCCAGAATGACGCCGTCCGCGCCCATCACGCCGGCCAGGATGACAAGAATGCGAAACAGGCTAAAGCGGGACATCAGTTGCGCTCGTTCAACAGGCGGACCATTGCAGCCCGCAATTCGGCCATGCCGTCACCGGTGCGCGACGATGTAACCAGCACGTCCGGAAAGGCTGCCGGATGAGTCCTCAACTCGGTGCGGACCTCTTCAAGGGTCTTTTCGAGTTCGCTCTTCTTCACCTGATCAGCCTTGGTCAGCACGATCTGGTAGCTGACCGCCGAGCGATCGAGGGATTTGAGCACGTCGAGGTCGACATCCTTCAGGCCATGCCGGGAATCGATGAGAACGTAGACGCGCGCGAGGCTCGCCCGGCCCTGGAGGAAATTGTAGATCAGCTTGGTCCAGGACGCGATCTTGACCTTCGGCGCCGAGGCATAGCCGTAGCCGGGCATATCGACGAGCCGAAAGTCGGAGCCATCAGGACCTTCGAAGAAGATCAGCTCCTGTGTGCGGCCCGGCGTATGCGAGGTCCGCGCCAGCGCGTTGCGGCCGGTCAGCGAATTGATCAGGCTGGATTTGCCGACATTGGAGCGGCCGGCAAAGGCAACTTCCATCCCTGCCATTGGCGGCAGCGTCTCGATCGAGGGCGAGGCCCAGATGAACGTCCATTCGCCTGCAAAAAGCAGGCGGCCCTGTTCGATCAGCTTCGCATCGGTGTCAGTGGTCATGCGAAGTGGCTTTCTGTGCTGCTCCGGCCCTCATGGTGAGGAGGCGCGCAAGCGCCGTCTCGAACCATGAGCGCCCCGCCCTCGTCCTTCGAGACGCGGCCAAGTGGCCGCTCCTCAGGATGAGGGCTCCAAGGATTACGTCTTCTTTTCAGCCGGCTTCTTCGCGAAGGTCGACTTCACGTTGTCGAACAGTTCGACCTTCACGCCGTTGCGATTCATGATGTAGGCCTGCTGCAGCACCGAGAGGGTGTTGTTCCATGCCCAGTAGATCACGAGGCCTGCTGGGAAGCCGGCGAGCATGAAGGTGAAGATCAGCGGCATCCAGTCGAAGATCATCTTCTGCGTCGGATCCGGCGGTGTCGGATTCAGCTTCATCTGGAACCACATCGTGATGCCCATGATGATCGGCCAGATGCCGAGCGCGAGGTAGTGACCGAACACCGGAATCGTCGTCGGATCGAAGGGGATCAGGCCGAACAGGTTGAAGAGATTGGTCGGATCATGCGCCGACAGATCCTTGATCCAGCCAAAGAACGGCGCGTGGCGCATTTCGATGGTGACGAACAGAACCTTGTAAAGCGAGAAGAACACCGGGATCTGCAACATGACGGGAAGACAACCGGCGATCGGGTTGATCTTCTCCTTCTTGTAGATCTCCATCATCTCTTGCTGCTGCTTCATCTTGTCGTCAGGGAAGCGCTCCTTGAGCGCCGCCAGCTGCGGCTGCACGGCCTTCATCTTCGCCATTGAGGCGTAGGACTTCGAGGCCAGCGGGAAGAAGATGATCTTCACCAGAACGGTGACGAGCAGAATGGCGATGCCGAAGTTGCCGAACAGGTGGAAGAACCAGTCGAGCGCCAGGAACATCGGCTTGGTGATGAAGTAGAACCAGCCCCAGTCGATCAGAAGGTCGAAGTGGTTGAGGCCGAGCGCCTGATTGTAGCCGCCGAGGCCGACCGCCAGCGGGAAGTTGATGCCGACAGTGGCCGCTTCCTTGGCGCCGGCGAACAGGCGGGCATTGGCCGTGCCGGTGCCGCCGATGGCGATGGTCTGCGCGTCCTGCAGATAGTCGGTCTGGTAGGTCCGCTGGGTGCCGGTCAGGTTCGATGAGAAACGGGCCTGCAGCTGCGCATTGGTGTCGGGCAGAAGTGCCGAAGCCCAATATTTGTCGGTGATGCCGAGCCAGGCATTGGTGACCTTGAAATTCACCGCCTTGGCTTCGTCGATCTTCTTGTAACCGTATTCCTGCAGGCCCTGGTCGCCGAGATAGCCGACGAGGCCTTCATGCAGGATGTAATAGCCTTCGACATGCGGCGTGCCGTGGCGCGAGATCAGCGCGAACGGATACAGCGTCACCGGCGCGTTGCCGATATTGCTGACGTCATCCTTGACCGAGAACAGGTAGCGGTCGTCGATCGAAATGGTGCGAGTGAACGTCAGGCCGTCGCCGTTGTTGTACTTGAGCACGACAGGCGTGGTCGGCGTCAGGGCGTTGGAGCCTTCCTGCTGCCACTGGGTGTTCTGGTCGGGAATCTTGGTGTTCGCACCGGCGGCGGCGACCCAGCCGAACTCGGCATAATAAGGCGCGGCAGTGCCGGAGGGGGAGAACAGCACGATCGCCGGCGACTTCGGATCCACGGTGTCGCGGAACTTGGTCAGCGAGATATCGTCGAGGCGCGCGCCCTTCAGCGCGATGCTGCCGGAGATACGCGGCGTGTCGATCTTGACGCGCTGCGACGCTGCAATGGCGCTGTCGCGGCTGACGATCGGAGCGTTGGCCGGCGCCACATTCGTGGGTGCGCCGCCTGCGGCGGTGGAATTCGCGGTCGGCGTCGTGCTGCCGGGCGTGGTGTTGGGCTGTGCGGTCGGGTTGGCAAGCTGGGTCTGCGTCGCGGTCTGTGCGCGCTGCTTCTCCATCTGCGGGATGTTGTAGAAATATTGCCAGCCGATCAGCACCAGGCCGGACAGAATGACGGCAATGATGGTGTTGCGATTGTCGGTCATCGTTCAGGTCTCGTCATTCAAATGCGGGTGCGGCTCTCGCTTCCGGCTGCGCGCTTGTCGCAGGCTGAAAGCGTCAGGTCACGCTGGTTTTAGAAGATTGCGTCTTAGAAGATTGCCGATCGAGGCGGTGCAGCGCCGAGCGGAGGTCGTCGAGCATCATCGTGAAATCGCGTTGGAGCGCGACACGACGGCCGACTAGCACATAATCGCTGTGGGGTCGCATGGATAAGACATCGACGCGCTTCACCAGTTCGCGAAGCCTGCGCCGGATACGGTTCCGCTCGGTGGCGGTTCCGTTTTTTTTGGTCACGGTAAAGCCGACCCTGATCGGGCCGTCGTCGTCACGTCGCCGGGTTTGCATCACAAAGGCAGGGCTGTTCACCCGCGGCCCATTGGCAGCGGCGAGAAAGTCCGCCCGCTGCCGTAACCGGTCCATGATGAACTCTCGGAAGAGATCCGATCAGGCGCTGAGGCGCTTGCGGCCACGTGCGCGGCGCGCAGCCAGAACCTTGCGGCCGCCAACGGTCGCCAAGCGAGCGCGGAAGCCGTGACGGCGCTTGCGCACCAATTTGCTGGGTTGATAAGTCCGCTTCACGGGTCGTTCTCCGCTGACCGGGCAATTCGCCGAGTAATTTGAGGTAAGTCCTAAGATGTTGGCTCAACGAGCCATTTCCGGCCCAAAGACGAGCCGCACCCGATCCAAAACCGGGTCATCGCGGACAGTTGGCGGGCTTATACGGGAGCGTCCTGTTTTCGTCAATGTTGCCCTGTAGCGGTGTTCTGATCCGCCAAATTCTTGGAACCATGGGATTAATCCCAATTTCCCGGTGTTTTCAGGTTGTTGGCGGTTGTGAAATTGCTCTATGGCTTAAGCGTGTTCGCTGAGCGGACAAATTTAAGAACTGGTCGCAAACATCATCGTAACAAATCGTCGTTGGACCCGTATCTCTCGATAGTTCAGCGTCAGACCGTGAGATCAGAGGCCAATATTGTGTCTTCGGCCGGCGAAAAGCCCATCGAGCCCGCGTTCAGGCTCGGCCCCATGCGACGGCTGGGGCTGTCGGGCAAGCTGTTGCTGCTCACCATTCCGCTGGTGCTGATTGCCGAAATTCTCATTTATGTGCCCTCGATCGCCAATTTCCGGATCAACAGGCTGAACGACAGGCTGGCCGCGGCCAATACGGCAGCACTGGTGCTGGATGCCGCGCCGCTCGGCATGGTCCCGGAATCGCTGTCGCGACAAATCCTGAGCAGCATCGGCGCCCGTGCGGTGGCCATCAAGATGGGCCAGCAGCGCCGTCTGCTCGCCAGCGCGGATCTTCCGTCGCAGATCGACCATGACATCGATATGCGGTCGATGACGGTGTGGTCCGCGATTGTCGATGCGTTCGAGGTCATGCTGGAAACTGGCGATCAGACGATGCGCATCATCGGGCCGGCGCCCGGCGGCGCGCAATTCATTGAAGTGGTGGTCGATGAATTGCCGCTGCGGCAGGCGATGTATCGTTTCTCTAGCAATCTGTTGTGGGTGTCGCTGGGATTGGCGATTCTCTCTGCGGGGCTGGTCTATCTGGCGCTGCATTATCTGTTCGTGCGGCCGATGCGGAATTTGACGGCCAATCTCGTCGCTTTCCATGAAAACCCCGAGAGCTCGGCGCGGATCATCGTGCCGAGCCAGCGCGCCGACGAAATCGGCGTGGCGGAGCGCGAATTGTCCGACATGCAGCGCGATCTCGTTTCGATGCTGCATCAGAAGAGTCGTCTCGCTGCGCTCGGCCTCGCGGTCTCGAAGATCAATCATGACCTGCGCAATCTGCTTGCGTCGTCACAATTGCTGTCGGATCAGCTCGCCAGCGTGCCCGATCCCCGCGTGCAGCGCTTCGCGCCGAAGCTGATGCGCTCGCTGGAGCGCGCCATCGCCTTCTGCCAGTCGACACTCTCTTATGGTCGCGCGCAGGAAGCTGCCCCCGATCGCAAGATGATTCTCGTTGAGCCGGTGGTCAACGAAGTCCGCGAATCGGCTGGGCTTGCGACCGACGTGTCGATCGGCTGGGTCAACGCCATCGAGCGCGGGCTGATGATTGATGCCGATCCCGACCAGTTATTTCGCATTTTGCTCAATCTGGTCCGCAATGCGGCCCAGGCGCTGGAAGGGCAGCCACAGAGCGACGTCGCCCCGCAGCAGATCCGCATCACCGGCCGCCGCGAAGGCGCTGTCACCATTCTCGAAGTGTCCGACACCGGCCCCGGCGTCCCGCAGCGGGCACGCGACCACCTGTTTGAAGCATTTCAGGGCTCGTCTCGCCCCGGCGGTAGCGGGCTGGGCCTCGCGATTGCGGCCGAACTGGTCCGCGCCCATGACGGCGATATTCACCTTGTGGAAGGCACTTTGGGCGCCACCTTCCGGATCAGCCTTCCGGACCGGCCGGTGGAACTGCACAGTATCCGCAACGAACGCGCGCGGGCCTGAGCCGTTTTTTCCGGCTATGTCACGGTAGTGAAATAAGCGGCTCAGGGCGCTTGCCAAGCCGGGCTCGACCCGGTAGCTATGGCCCGCTTTCGCAAACATCGTTTCCGAAACGCATCCGGTGCTGGCGGCTTTGGCCCCACATCGCGGCACGCGCCCGTAGCTCAGCTGGATAGAGCACGTGACTACGAATCACGGGGTCAGAGGTTCGAATCCTTTCGGGCGCGCCATTTCCGCTTCATTGTGATGCGCCAATCATCGTCGCCATTGCTGCGCTTCTCGTAGCTTACGGGATCCTTGCCACAACGTCGGGCCGGTTTTTCTCGAGCCAGGCTACGGCCCCGGGTCCATCGACGACGCACTCGAAGGTTTCCCAGGTGGGGTCCTCCAGGGATTCCGGTTGCAGTCGCTTCGCTGCATACTCAACGAGGTCGTGCAAGCGTTCGTATCCTCGTCGGCTCTCGAGGGAATCTGCAATCGCTGTGCTGGCCCATCCGCGTTCGGCCAAATCGATAATGCTCGGAGCGTTAGCCTCGCTGAACCAGGGCGTGGCATCGAACTCGATGCAGCGGGCATTATCAGCGGTATGGCAAGTAGCGTGGATCATTGGGGTCCTCCGTTCGCTGGCTAACAACCTGCGCTAGCGTTGCTCTTTAGAGTTTCACATCGCTGCCCCGCACGCCTCAGCCTTTGACCAAGTCCCCCAGCAGGTTTGCCGCCACCATCAGCTTGGCGAGCGTCAGGCCGCCTGCCGCAATCTCTTCGACTGCGCGGCGGATGCGCGTCGCCTCGGGATGAGCTGTAAGCCAAGTCTCCGCAGCCTGTTGGCCGGATTGGCCGGTTGCCAGCATATCCGCAGCGAGGCCTCTTTCGGCAGCCGCGATCAGGTCGACGGCACGGTCGATGGCGAGGCGTTCGAAACGATCGCTGGCCGGCACGCTGCGCGCGGCGACGATGATGCGATCGAGACGGAAATTGGCCTCGGCGGCAAAGAACGTCGCGGCGGCATCGCCGATGCTGCGGCTGGTGCGCTCGGCGACCGTTACGATGTCCGGCGCCGAGACCAGGGTGTCGAGATCGGCCAGTTCGCCGGCGAGGCCGGACGGGACGCCGGCATCGGTCAGCTCCTGCCGGCGCTTGCCGCGCGCGGCCTGCAAGTCCGGTGGCAGGGTGTTGTCGAGAGAGGCGCTGATCTCGCGGATACCCGGGCCGAAACGTGCGATCACCGCCTCGAGGCCATCCTTGAAATCAATATTGCGCACGTACCAGACCATGCGGGAAAGCAGAAGGTCCTGGACCGCCTCATAGAGGGACAATTGCAACTGCCCTTCGATGCAGGCGTCGAGCGTATCGATCGCATCATTTAGCCACTTGAGCCCGTAGGATTCATCTACCGCCACATAGGCCATGACGATGGTGGGGATATCGGCATCGGTTTCGTCGATCAGGCGCACGATACACGCCGGGCCGCCGCGGTTGATGACCGTATTGACGAGGCTGGTCGCGATGATTTCGCGTCGGAGGCGATGGCACTCTACCGCTGTCGGGAACCTGTCCTGAACCTGGCCCGGAAAATACCCGGAGAGCTCGCGGGCGAGATAAGGATCGTCCGGCACGCTGGTGCCGAGCAAGTCGTCGTAGAGCGTCAGTTTGGCGTAGGCGAGCAACACGGCAAGCTCAGGCCGTGTCAGGGACTGCCCGCGCCGCGTGCGCTCGGTGATCGCGGCGTCGTCGGGCAGAAATTCGACTGCGCGGCTGAGCAGGCCGCGCCGCTCGAGCGACTGCATCAGGCGAGTGAGGAAGCCGGTCTCGGCCACGCCCTTGCGTTCGGCGAGCGAGAGCGCGAGCGTCTGCAGATAGTTGTTGCGCAGGACCAGCGCACCAACGTCGTCGGTCATCGCGGCAAGCAGGGTGTTACGGTCAGCCGGGCTGAGGCGTCCCTCGCGCTCGGGGCGGGCCAATGCGATCTTGATATTGACCTCGACGTCGGACGTATTCACACCGGCCGAATTGTCGATCGCGTCGGTGTTGAGCTTGACGCCCGTCTGCGCCGCTTCGATGCGGCCGCGCTGAGTGACGCCGAGATTGGCGCCTTCGCCGATCACCCTGGCGCGAACGTCGGTCCCGGTGATGCGGATCGGATCATTGGCGCGGTCGCCGGCCTGATCGTCGCTCTCCACCGACGCCCGGATATAGGTGCCGATGCCGCCAAACCACAGTAGGTCTGCGCGCGTCTTCAGGATCGCCGTCATCACCTCGAAGGGCGTCGCCTGCGGCTTGTCGAGATCGAGCAAGGTGCGCACTTCCGGTGCGAGCGGAATCGCCTTGAGGGAGCGCGAGAACACGCCGCCGCCTTGCGAGATCAGCGATTTGTTGTAGTCCTGCCAGCTCGATCGCGGCATGTCGAACATGCGCTTGCGTTCGGCGTAGCTGATCGCCGGATCGGGAGAGGGATCGATGAAGATGTCGCGGTGATCGAACGCCGCAACCAATTTCGTCGCGGGCGAGAGCAGCATGCCATTGCCGAAGACGTCGCCGGACATGTCGCCGACGCCAACTACAGTGAAAGGCATGGTCTGAATGTCGGTGCCGAGCTCGCGGAAGTGGCGTTTGACCGCCTCCCAGGCGCCTCGCGCCGTAATCCCCATCTTCTTGTGGTCGTAGCCCTGGCTGCCGCCGGAGGCGAAGGCATCGCCGAGCCAATGGTTCTTCTCGGCCGAAATCGCGTTGGCGATGTCGGAAAAGGTGGCGGTGCCCTTGTCGGCGGCGACGACCAGATAAGGATCGTCGCCATCATGCCGCAAGGTCGAGTCGGGCGGGAGGAGGTCGTCGCCGTCGAGATTGTCGGTGAGTTCGAGCAGCGAGCGAACGAAGATGCGATAGGCTTCGGTGCCTTCCGCGAGCCACGCATCGCGGCTGGAGAGCGGCGGCAGGCGCTTGGGCACGAAGCCGCCTTTGGCGCCGACCGGCACGATCACCGCGTTCTTGACCTGCTGGGCTTTGACCAGGCCGAGAATCTCGGTGCGGAAATCCTGCGGCCGATCGGACCACCGCAGTCCGCCGCGCGCAACCTTGCCGAAGCGCAGGTGAATGCCTTCGACGCGGGGAGAATAGACGAAAATCTCGTAGAGCGGTCGTGGAGCCGGCAGGTCCTCGATTCCGCGCGCGTCGAACTTGAATGAGATCACCGGACGCGGATGTCCGTCCTCGCCGACCTGCCACAAATTGGTGCGGATGGTGGACTGCACCAGATTGGTGAAACGGCGGAGGATGCGGTCTTCGTCGAGCGATGCGACGGATTTGAGCTGCTCCTCGATATCAGCAAGGAGGGCGGTCTCCCGGGCCGAGCGCTCGGCATCAGTAAGGGTGAGGCGTGGATCGAGGCGGGCCTGGAATAGCGCGACGAGGTTGGCGGTGATCGCTGCGTTCTTGCGCAGAGTCTCCCACATATAATCCTGGCTGAACGGCGCGCGGATCTGGTGCAAATAGCGGGACAGCGCCCGGATGGTCGAGACTTCGCGCCAGCCCAGGGCCGTGCGCAGGATCAGCCCGTTATATCCGTCGGATTCGGCTCGATCACCGACCACCGCCATGATCGAGGCTTCGAGCCGATGGCTGAACTCCCGGTTGATCTCGATCGGCTGGCCGTCGCTGGTCTCGATCGTCATGTCGTGCAGCCACACCGGCTCAGGCCTGGCACCGGGCACGATCTGATAGGTACGTTCATCGACCACGCGCAGGCCGTGATTTTCGATCACCGGCACGCGATAGGACAGCGACAGCGGCGCGGCATCCGAGAACACCTTCAGGCCGAAGCGTTTGGGATCGTCCTCGCCCTCGAAGCGATGAACCGAAATCGTCACCGGGCGGGTTGGCGTGAGCCTTTCGATGGTGGCGATATCGGCTATTGCCTGTTCCGCCGTGGAAACCTCAGTATAGCCGCCGGTAAAGGCCTGGGCATAGCGATTGGCGAGCATGCGCGCCCGCATGCCATCGGTAGACGCAGTCAGCGCGGCCTTCAGCTTGTCGGCCCAGGTCGCGGCAATGGCGCTGATCCCGGCTTCCAGCGTGGCGCGCTCGACGGCAGGAGTCTTACCTTCATAGCGTCCGATGATGTAGTGAACGCGCGTCAATGCTCCTTCGGGGAAAGACACGTAGGAGGCGGCCTGCATCCCTTTGTAGATCTGCGACAGGAAGGCGCCGACGCGCATGCGCACATCAGTGTCGTATTTGTCGCGCGGAATGAAGACGAGGATGGAGACGAAGCGATCGAACTTGTCGACCCGAGCGAGCGCCCGGACGCGGGGGCGCTCATAGAGGATCAGGATCTCCATGACGAAATTGAACAGGGTGTCGACGTCGACCTGGAATAGTTCGTCTCGCGGATATTCCTCGAGGATGTGCATTAGCGCCTTGCCCGAATGGCTGTTCGGATCGAAGCCGGCGCGCTGGAGCACCCGCGATATCTTGTGGCGAACATAGGGGATCTGTCGTGCCGAGCGGGTATAGGCGCCTGAGGTGAACAGGCCGACGACTCGTAGTTCACCCTCGAGCCGGCCGTCGGGCGCATAGAGCTTGATGCCGATATAATCCATCCGGATGCGGCGATGAACGCGGCTACTCACATTGGCCTTGATGACGATGAGTAGGGTCGGCTCGCGCATGAACTCGCGAATTTCCGACGTCATCACCACCATTTCGTTGCCGCGGCGCAGGACCTTTACATCGGGGTCACGGAGGATGCCGAGGCCCTCAGCGGTCGTGATGTCGTCCGACGCATCGCTGTCGGGCGAGAAGCGATACTCGCGCACGCCGAGAAAGGTGAAATTGTCCGCGCACAGCCATTGCAGGAACTGGTTGGCCTCGGCGACCTCGTCGATCGGCAGCGGCGGTGGATTGGAAGAGAAAGTCTTGATCGCGTTCTCGACGCGGTCGCGCATGACGCGCCAGTCCGCGACGCTGGCGCGCACGTCGCTTAACGTCCTGGTGAGGCCGTCAATCAGCCTCTCGCGGTCAGCGTCGGCGTCGAGGCGGGTGATGTGGAGGTGAATCAGACTCTCTCGCGCGCCCTTTGCCCCTTCCGGCAGTGCTTCACCGTGGAAGTGCAGGAGCTTGCCTTGGTCATCGCGCTCCACCGCGATGATGGGGTGAGCGACGAGGGTGACTTCGATGCCCTGCTCGGCGAGCTCCGCCATGATGGAATCGAACAGGAAAGGCATATCGTCGTTGAGAATTTCGAGCACGGACATCTCGCGCCCGTCCGGCATCATCGGATTGACGACGCGGATATCGGCACGACCCGCCGTGCGTCGCTGTACCTGCTCCCAGGCTTGCTCCGCCAGGAAGGCAAGCGAGGAGGCATCGTAACTGGCGAGGTCCTCGGCATTGGTGTAGCCGAACATAAGCTCGGCAAAGGTTCGGGGTGCCTTGCCCGGCTGCACGCTTCCCGCCGCGTCGCGGATCAGAGTTGCGCGGGCCTTGTCGTCACGCCACGCCATAGCGTCCTCCACGTCCCAGCCAACTCACCGCAATTACGGTCGGCCGTTGTTTTTGGAGTGCATCTCTTCGTGCGCCATCGTGTCCCGACCGCGTTTCAATCGCACAGGTGAAATCTTCGGTCGTGACTATATTAGCACCCCGGAGCCGCCGTGGCGCGCGGAGTTGTGAGGTGTGTCTTGAGGCCGGAATCGATGCGACGAGCCTCGCGCCATAAGGCATGTTATAAAATCACAAGCAATTTCAATAATATATGAGTTTGTGGTTATACTCCGAATGGCGCGCCATTTTGCGCGGGCAACGGGAGGGGGCGCAGTTTTATCCCGAATGGACCGCCAGACTTTTCCGTTCAGATTAGAACAGCTAGCCGTCGATTGGCTGCTCAATCGCTGCATATGTCGCAAGCGGACCTTTGCCTTGGATTGGGCGACGCGTGCTTGCTTACCGGATTTTCTGCTCGACCTCGTAAGCTGCCTTCAGAAGCGTTTCGACAACTTCCTGCTCGCGTCGCGGGCCGAGCCGTGTTCGGACGGCCGATATGGTGAGGGCCGCCGCCGGGTCGCCGTCGGCTGTCTTGATCCAGGTCGAAATCGATTTCGTGCCCTGGACCAACCCGACTTCGCGCACGCCATAGCCCCTGCGCCGGGCGTCGGCGATCTCTGACAACACAGTCTGCCGATCGGTCCGATATCCCGCAAATCGAGGCTCATTCGTCATAGCGATCCGGCGTGATTCTTGAGCCGGTAACGCGGCCAGGATGGCAACGCCTGCGCTGCTGACGCCCAGCGGCCGCCGCGCACCGACGGCGATCGAGAGTACCTGGATCGGATATGAGCCAATTCTCCTATCCACGCATAAAGTGTCGTTGCCGGTGCGCACCGTCAGAAACAGTGTGTCGCCGACCCGTTGCGATGTTTCGCGCAAAATGTCGTCCGCTGCGGCGAGCAATGGCGAGCGCGATGGGCGAGCGAGTGCCAATTCAGGGACCTGCGTGCCGATTGCATAGCGACCCGAGCGCTCGTGGCGCTCGACGAGCCCCTCCTCCATCAGGACATGGACGATCCGGTGTACGGTAGGGCGCGATAGGCGCGTCGCTTGGACAACGTCTTTCAGCGGCAATCCACTCTCACCGCCGGCTGCAAGCACGCGAAGAAGGAAGAGCGCGCGCCGGATCGCCTGTGCGCCTTGTCGCGGCTCCGGGTCGAGTGTTGTTGGCAATCCGTTGTCCATAATGTGGACAATAACCGCACATTGGCATCGACAAGTAAAGCGGTTGAAACCAATGGTTCGCCGCAAGAGCGCTGGTCCCAATCGGCGTCGAACATACGGTCAGCGGCGTGAGAGCCGCATCTGGCGGGAGGAAATGATGAGGTCGCTATGGATCGCTGCAGCCATTGCCGCGACGCTGGTTAATGGCGCGGCGACGGCCCAGGAATGGCCCGCGCGCATTGTCAAACTGATCGTGCCCTATCCGGCCGGCGGCAATGTCGATAGCGCGGCGCGCATTGTCGCGGATCGGCTGCAAGAGAAATTGGGCCAGCCCTTCGTGATCGAAAACAAGTCGGGCGCTGGCGGCATGATCGCCGGTGAAGCGCTGGCGAAAGCGCCGAATGATGGCTACACGCTCATGGTCGGCGCCAATGGTCCGGTTCTCTTCGCTCCCGAAATCAACAAGCGCGACGCTTACAACTGGAAGCGCGACTTCCTGCCGATCTCGAGCATCTCGATGACGCCGCTGGTGCTCGAGGTTCATCCTTCCGTGAAGGCTACGTCGTTCGCCGAATTGCTCGAACTCGCGAAGCGCGATCCGGGCAAGCTGACGATGGCCTCTCCGGGACCGGGCACCACCAATCACCTGCTCAGCGAACTCATGCAGTCCAAGCTCGAGATTCGTTGGGTGACGGCGCATTATCGCGGCAACGCGCCCGCGACCAATGACCTGCTCGGCGGCCAGGTTCAGTTCGCATTCGATCAACTGTCGGTCAGCCTTCAATATATCAAGAGTGGAATGTTGCGCGCCTTGGCGGTCACGAGCCCTCATCGACTGAAGACGCTTCCGGACGTGCCCACTTTCGCCGAGCTCGGCTACCCGGATTTTGACGGCCAGACCTTCACAGGGTTGTTTGCTCCGGCGAACACCCCCGCTCCCATCGCCGATAAATTGAACAAAGCGCTGGCTGAGATCCTCAAAGAGCCAGGCGTGGTCGACAAGTTCGAAAAACTTGGCGCCGAAGCGCTCCCGATGACGCCGGGTGAGTTCAGAACCTATCTCGATCGTGAGGACGCCAAGTGGATTCCGGTCGTGCGCAAGGCCAATGTAAAGGCGGATTGACGAATGAAGATCGATCCCGCTGAACTTGGAGCCGAGAAGGCCTATCGTCTGCTCACCGGCATCGTCGTCCCGCGACCGATCGCATGGGTGACCAGCCTGTCGCAGGCAGGTACCGTCAACCTTGCGCCGTTCAGTGCTTTCACCTTCGTCTCGCCCAAGCCGCCGATGCTGGCAATCAGCGTCGGCCGCAAATCAGGCGTCTACAAAGACACGGCGCGCAACATCCTGGATCGCGAAGAATACGTCATTCACATCGCGGATTCGCCGTTGATGTCGGCGGTTCACGAAAGCTCCGCGGAACATCCGCCGGAGGTGAGTGAGGTCGAAGTCCTCGGTCTCGAGACGACCCCCAGCGACCATATCGGGGTGCCGCGGCTGACGGCGGCGCCTATTGCGATGGAATGCCGATTTCGGCAATGCCTCGAATTCGGCGATACCCGCAGCCGGTTGATCGTCGGCGAAGTGGTCGCATTTCACATCAAGGATGATCTGCTCGCCAACGGCAAGATTGAAACCGAGAGCCTCGATCCGATCGCCCGCATTGCCGGTCCGCGTTACGCGCGGCTAGGCGAGATCTTCACGTTGAAGTCCGTATTCCAGACATCGAAGTAATTGGAAGAACGCCGCGGGCGCAGCTCGAGCAGCCGGTCCAATGCGGTGATCCCGCGGCAATCGATTCAGTGAATTGTTCAAGAGGCTCTTATGAAACTATGCAGCTATTCGACCGGCGGAAGCAGCCACTACGGCGTGGTGACCGATGACGGCGTTATCGATCTCAGTGCATTGCTTGGATCGGAGTTTCCCGATCTGCGCAGCTTGATCGCCGGCAACGGGCTGGCGAAGGCGAAACAGGTGAGCGCCGGCCGCAAGCCCGATCATCGACTGTCGGATCTGGTCTTGCTGCCGCCGATCCCGGCGCCGGAGAAGCTGTGGTGCATCGGGGTCAACTACAAGGACCGCAATGCTGAATACAAAGACAGCTCGGATTTGCCGAAATATCCGAGCCTGTTCGTCCGCAACCCGTCGTCGGTGGTCGGCTCTGATCAGCCGATCGAAAAGCCGAAGATCTCCGAGCAGCTCGACTACGAAGGCGAGCTCGTGATCGTCATCGGCAAGGAAGGTCGTCACATTACGCGAGAGAATGCGTGGTCGCACATCTTCGGCATGACTCTCTGCAACGAAGGCTCGGTGCGGGACTGGCTGCACCACGGCAAGTTCAACGTCACCCAGGGCAAGAATTTCGATCGTTCCGGTAGCGTCGGGCCGTGGATCGTCACGGCCGACGAATGTGATCCGCAGGGGACGCACGATATCGTCACGCGGGTGAACGGGGAGGAGCGGCAGAACGACTCGACCGAGCGGCTGATGTTCGCCTTCGACTATCTGATTTCCTATCTGTCGACATTTGCCACCTTGAAGCCCGGCGACATGATCGCGACCGGAACGCCGACCGGCGCCGGCGCCCGCTTCACGCCGCCGCGTTGGCTCAAGCCAGGCGATGTCGTCGAGGTCGAGTCCAGGCAGATCGGCATTCTTCGCAACGTCGTCGCAGAGGAGAAATAACGGTGCTTGATCAGACGGTCATCGATGCGCTGGCGCGTCGCCTCGACGAGGCGGAGCGGACCAAGACGCTCATCACCATGTTCACCGCCGACTATCCCGATCTCACCATCGAGGATGCCTATGCGATCCAGCGGACCTGGACGGCGCTGCAGCTTGAACGCGGGCGAGTGATCAAGGGCCACAAGATTGGCCTGACCTCGAAGGCGATGCAGAACGCGGTCAGCATCTCCGAGCCGGATTACGGCGTGCTGTTCGCCGACATGTTCTATCAGGATGCCGGCGCTATCCCTTATGAGCGGTTCTTCGCGCCGCGCGTGGAGGTCGAATTGGCCTTCGTGCTCAAGACCGATCTGCGCGGGCCGGATTGTACGATCTTCGACGTGCTGAACGCGACAGCCTACGTCACACCGGCGCTCGAAATCCTGGAAACGCGCATGCACCGCGTGCATCCGCAAACCAAGAAGCCCCGCACGGTGGTGGACACGATCTCCGACAACGCAGCGAATGCCGCGCTTGTGGTCGGCGGTCGTCCATTCCGTCCGCTGGATGTCGATTTGCGCTGGGTCAGCGCGCTGCTGTTCCGGAATGGCCAGATCGAGGAGACCGGCGTCGCCGCCGGCGTGCTGAACCATCCGGCAAACGGCATCGCGTGGCTCGCCAATCGCCTCGCGCCGCACGACGAATATCTCGCTGCAGGCGAGGTGGTGCTCGCCGGATCCTTCACGCGCCCGATCGAGGTCAGCCGCGGCGATACGATACATGCCGATTACGGGCCGTATGGCTCGGTATCGTGCCAATTTGTTTGACCGTTATCCGGAGACTGCTGCCATGACATCTTCCAGGCGCCGCCGCAGCGTTCATATCGGCGAATTCAAGCACGCAAATCCGATCCCCAACGCCTGCCGCATCAACAATCTGCTGATGTCCGGCGTCATCCTCGGCCGCGATCCCAAAACAAGCGAGATGCCGCCCGATCTCGAAAGCCAGTGCGCCAACATGTTCGCGCATATGAAGGCGATCGTGGAAGCCGGCGGCGGCAGTACTGACGACATCATCAAGATGACGGTCTGGCTCAAGGATCGCAGCAATCGCGGGCCGGTCAATGTCGAGTGGCTCAAGATGTTTCCCGACGAGCATTCGCGCCCAGCCCGTCATGCGCTCTCCATGGAGATGGAGGGCGGCGCCCTGGTGCAATGCGATTTCACTGCGGTGATCGATTAAAGGAGCGACAGATGCCCGACTATCTTCCATTTGATCCAAACCCGCGCACGCCATCCCGCAAGCCGCCGCCGAAGAGCATCGACAGTCAGTTCCATGTGCTCGGTCCGGTGGAACGCTATCCCGTCCGGCCTGGAGCGGCCTATCAGATGCCGACGGCGACTTGGGAGGCTGCGCTTCGGGTACACAAGGCGCTTGGTATCGAGCGCGGCATCATCGTGCAGACGACGACATATGGTGCCGATCACTCGGTGGTTCTGGACGGGCTGGCGGCGATGGGGCCGAACTACAAGGCCTGCGCGAATGCGCTGGTTTTCGCCCAACGCGACGATGCATATCTCGCCAAGCTGAATGACGCCGGCGTCGGCGGGGCGCGGTTCAGCTTCCGCAAGGAACTCGGCGCCGTGCTTTCGGACAGCGACTACGAGCGCGCGATCGCACGTATTTCCGAACTCGGCTGGTACGCTAAATTCCAGCCGGAGAAGGACGGCATCGTTGCCAACCTCGACAAGATCGCGTCCCTCAAGGTGCCGGTCCTCATCGATCACATGGGCCGCCCGGATCCAACGCTCGGCAAGAACGATCCGAATTTACGTGCGGTTCTCGATCTGCTGTCGAAGGGCAATTTCTGGGTGATGCTCTCGCTCGGCGAAAAGACGTCCAGGAAAGGTCCGCCGTGGGACGACGTCGTTCCCATCGCGCAAGCCTATCTCGAAGCCGCGCCCGATCGCTGCGTCTGGGCAAGCGACTGGCCGCACCCTGTATCGGTTGTCCAGCCGCCGAACGACGCCGACCTGCTTGAATTGCTCTATCGCTACGCGCCGGACGATGCCTTGCTGGAAAAGATACTGGTCACAAATCCAGCAAAGCTGTTTGGGTTCTCCTAATAGATCGTGGGCGGACACCCTGCCGGGAGCGGAGTCCGCTTCCGGCAGGATATGCCGATCGCCCCTCATTCGGGCGGATTTCATCCGCGCGGGGTGGCTCGGCGTATTCTGAAGCCGACACGTGCGTCTCCGGTCGTTTGTTTCGATCTACGGCTTATCGCGGCCCCACGGGAAGAGAGAGACCGGAAAATCGGCCGCATAGCGCCGTCCTTTCGGTGGACGCGGAGGGTCCTGCCGAGGATTCGGGTCCGGCTCCAGCACCTTGCGATAAAGATGCCAGGTGGCATGACCGAGTAGCGGCAGAACAACGGCGAGACCTACGAATAACGGCAGCGAACCCACCACCAGCAGCGCGGCAACGATCAGACCCCATGCCGCCATCGTCACAGGATTTTTCATCACGACCCGCAGCGAGGTCTGAACTGCATCTGTCACATTCGCATGTCGGTCGAGCATCAGCGGAAACGCCACGACGCTAACGCACAGGGCCATGATAGCGAATAATAGTCCGACGCCGCAGCCCTGGACGATCAGTTGGTGCCCCTCTGTGGTTGTGAAGATGCGCGATGCGAAATCGGGAATGCTGGCCGCAGGGGCATTGCCGAACTTGGAGACATAAATCGCATTCGCGGTGGTCACCCAGACCACGAACAGAATGAGCAGGAGCGTGCCGAGGCCAAGCATGGCTCCAAAGGACGGCGAGCGCAGCACGCCGAGTGCATGCCACGCCGACGCCTCTTCGCCGCGTTCGCGGCGGCGGCTGAGTTCATAGAGACCGAGGGCTGCAAAAGGACCAATCAACGCAAAACCGGCGGCTAGTGGGAAAAGCAGCGGTAACACCGAATAGCCAAGGGTCATTCTGGCCAGCACAAGCCCGAGAACAGGATAGATGACGCACAGAATAATGGCGTGACTCGGAACCGCCTTGAAGTCCTCCCAGCCCAGCCGCAACGCGTCATGCAGATCGGACAACCCGATCTTGCGAATGACGGGCGCGGCAACGCTATCGGAAGCGCCAGGTGCTGTCTGCGAGATCTTGTCAGAATACGGAGTAGCCATGGTCACGATCTCCCATGCGTTCGCACCGGCGAGATCGGGTCATCTTCAAATGACGAGCATTCGCCTTCGTGCGCAGAAATCGCGACTGGTTCTGGAAGACGGCCAAGTTCAACGAAGAGAGCTTTGCCGAGCAAAACCTGTCGCAACCTGTGCAGCAAGTTTAGCGCAATCCGGAAAGAATAGCACGCACTGTTCGGTGAATTCTTCCTTTGTAAGGTTTACGTTTCACCGCGTCGCTGATGGCAATTGACGCATCACTTTGTCTGTCATGCGGACGTACGGCGTCGTGCATTGCAGTGCGATATAGGAATCCGTTGTGCGTGCCATTGCTCAGCGGTTCGATCATGGTGCTATCGTCTGTCGCGAGGAATAAGCCGGTCTATTGACAATCAAGCCTGCCGGGGAACATCCTGTAGTGGCAAGTGCCCGTAGTTCGATCACACCAGCGATCGCAATTTTTCGAATTCGATGTTGCGACCGGTTAGAGGGCAAGGCGGCCAGCATTGTGATGGCGAGCTCGAAATCAGCCATCGATGCAGACGTGAATTGCGCCCTTTTCTAAGTCTTGTCCGCAGCCTCTAGAGGCAAGGATGAACAAGGGATGGCTGTAGCATTCATACTGCTGTTGGTCGCAGTCGCTTCGGTGCTGTTTCACCTCCTTAGCCCATGGTGGTGGACGCCGATCGCATCGAACTGGAGTTACATCGACGACACGATCACCATGACGTTCTGGATCACCGGAGCGGTCTTCTTCGCGATCGTCGCATTCATCGCCTATTGCATCTTCCGTTTTCATCACAAAGAAGGAAGACAAGCGGCCTATGAGCCCGAAAACAAAAGGCTCGAATGGTGGCTCACCATAGGGACCGCGATCGGTGTCGGAGCGATGTTGGCGCCCGGTTTGGTTGTCTGGCATCAGTTTGTGACGGTGCCGTCCGATGCAACAGAGATCGAGGTCATGGGCCAGCAATGGCGCTGGAGCTACCGGCTGCCAGGAAAGGACGGCCGGCTCGGGACGGTCGATGCCCGCAACGTCAGTGCCGAGAATCCACTGGGCTTGAATCCGAACGATCCCAATGGTCAGGACGACGTCGTGGTTGAGAACGACGATTTGCATCTCCCGATCGGGAAGCCGGTCAAGGTATTGCTCCGTTCAATCGACGTTCTGCACGATTTCTACGTGCCTGAGTTCCGGGCGAAGATGGATATGGTGCCGGGCTCGGTCACATACTTCTGGTTCACTCCCACGCGCACAGGAACATTCGAGGTTCTTTGCGCGGAATTGTGCGGCATCGCGCATGCACAAATGCGGAGCAACGTCATCGTCCAGGAAGAGAGCGAATATCATGCATGGCTGGAGAAGCAGCAGACATTCGCAGCGTTATCCGGCCACCGACCCATCACGAAGGCGACTTACAAGACCCGCGGCAAATAGCAGGACCGGCGCGGCGGCGTTGCACGTTGTAACACTTACGATGAGCGACGATCAGAGGATTAATCCGGGAGGACATTTTAATGGTTGATGTCCCGTCTGATGTACTCGCAGGAATTCCGCCGGCCGAAGTGGGTGAGGTCGATCTCTATCACCCAAGAAGTTGGTGGACGCGATATGTCTTCTCGCAAGATGCCAAGATCATTGCGGTCCAGTATGCGATAACAGCAATGGCCATCGGTATGGTCGCGCTGGTGCTGTCGTGGCTGATGCGGCTGCAGCTCGGATTCCCCGGAACGTTTTCGTTTATCGATCCGAGCCAGTATCTTCAGTTTATCACCATGCATGGCATGATCATGGTGATCTACCTTCTCACGGCGCTGTTTCTCGGAGGCTTCGGGAATTATCTCATCCCGCTGATGGTCGGTGCTCGCGACATGGTGTTCCCCTATGCGAACATGCTGAGCTACTGGATCTATCTGCTTGCCGTGCTGGTGCTGGTTGCGACCTTCTTTGTACCGGGTGGGCCGACCGGCGCTGGCTGGACGCTGTATCCGCCGCAGGCCATTCTTTCCGGAAGCCCCGGACAGGAAGCAGGCATCATCATGATGCTGGTGTCGCTGATCCTGTTCATTATCGGCTTCACCATGGGCGGCTTGAATTACGTCGTGACGGTGCTGCAGGGTCGCACGCGCGGAATGACGCTGATGCGGCTGCCTTTGACGGTGTGGGGCATTTTTACAGCGACTGTGATGGCCTTGCTCGCATTTCCAGCCTTGTTCGTCGCCTCGGTGATGATGCTGTTCGATCGGCTTCTTGGCACCAGCTTCTTCATGCCAACGCTCGTGGAGATGGGGCAGCTGGGGAAGTACGGCGGTGGCAGTCCGCTGCTGTTCCAGCACCTGTTCTGGTTTTTCGGCCACCCCGAAGTCTATATCGTTGCGTTACCTGCTTTTGGCATTGTCTCTGACCTCATCAGTACTCATGCGCGAAAGAATATTTTCGGTTATCGCATGATGGTGTGGGCGATTGTTGGAATCGGAGCGATGAGCTTCGTGGTGTGGGCGCACCACATGTATGTCAGTGGCATGAATCCGAAGTTCGGATTTTTCTTCGCAACAACGACCCTCATCATCGCGATCCCCACGGCGATCAAGGTATACAACTGGATCCTGACCCTGTGGCGTGGCGACATTCACCTCACCGTTCCGATGCTGTTCGCGCTCGCATTCATTATCACGTTCGTCAATGGCGGCCTGACAGGCCTGTTCCTCGGCAACGTCGTCGTGGACGTTCCGTTGTCCGATACCATGTTCGTGGTCGCCCATTTTCACATGGTCATGGGGGTTGCGCCGATCATGGTCGTGTTTGGTGCGATCTATCACTGGTATCCGAAGGTGACGGGACGGATGCTGAACGAGACGCTGGGGCGCTTCCATTTCTGGGTCACGTTCCTTGGAGCTTACGCGATCTTCTTCCCCATGCATTATCTCGGGCTGCTGGGTGTGCCGCGCCGCTATCACGACATCGGTGGGACGGCATTCGTCCCGGCGTCGGCCCATGACCTGAATGCATTCATGAGTATCGCTGCGCTCATCGTCGGCTTTGCCCAGCTCGTATTTGTGTTCAACATGATCCGGAGCCTGTCCAAGGGCGAGGACGCCGGCGGCAATCCGTGGAACGCGACCACGCTCGAGTGGCAAACGCCGCAGACGCCGCCGGCACATGGCAACTGGGGCAAGGAACTCCCGGTCGTCTATCGCTGGGCTTATGATTATAGCGTGCCCGGCGCAGCACGGGATTTCATCCCCCAGAATGAACCGCCGGCCAGCTTGACGCCGAAGGGAGCGCATCCATGACGGCCATCGTCCTGTTCATGGCTGGAATAGCGGCCATTGCGGGATGGTGGCTCTCGCAGCAACGACTTGCGGCCAAGCCCTGGCTGGAGGAGGGGGCGGTCGGCGATTTTCCCGGCGGAAGTTCGATGTCGTTGCCGGCGGCGAAAATAGGTTTGGGTGTGTTTCTCGCGGTCGTCGGGTCGTTATTTGCGCTCTTCGTCAGCGCTTACTCCATGCGCATGCAATTGATCGACTGGCGGTCGCTGCCCGTGCCCGGGTTGTTGTGGTTCAACACCGGTGTTCTGATCGTGAGCAGTGGCGCACTGCAATGGGCGCAGGTTTCCGCACATCGCGACGACAGCGAAAATGTGCTGACCGGCCTGCTTGCAAGCGGCATTTCCGCCGTTGTGTTCCTGATAGGTCAGTTGCTGGTGTGGCAACAGCTCAACGCCGGGGGCTACTTTCTGGCGGCCAATCCTGCCAACGCCTTCTTCTATCTGATCACCGCAGTCCATGGACTGCATTTGCTCGGCGGTCTCGTGGCTCTGGGCAGAACCATCGTCAAGGCATGGCGCGGTGTTGAAATCTCGCGACTGCGTTTGAGTGTGGAACTGTGCACGATGTATTGGCACTTCCTGCTCCTCGTCTGGTTGATCCTGCTCGCTCTGCTGACAGGCTGGGCGGATGACTTCGTCACCATCTGTCGCCAGTTGCTGACATAGGAAAGGCATCGATGCGATGGCAGAGACTGTGCTGACAAACATCGAAAAGCGCCGAACGACGACTGCAGGCTGGCAAGGTATTGTCGCCGACTGGTCCTCGGATCAACGGGCATTCAAGAATGTATCCTGGGGAAAGGCCATGATGTGGATCTTTCTCCTCAGCGATACCTTTATCTTCGGTTGCTTCCTGCTGTCGTACATGACGGCGCGCATGTCCACGACGGTGCCCTGGCCAAACCCGAGTGAAGTCTTCGCTCTGACGATTGCAGGACAACACATCCCGCTCATTCTGATTGCCATCATGACCTTCGTGCTGATCAGCAGCAGCGGGACCATGGCGATGGCCGTCAATTTCGGCTACCGCCACGATCGCCGCAAAACGGCGATTCTGATGCTGGTGACCGCCGCGTTCGGTGCGACATTTGTCGGAATGCAGGCTTTCGAATGGACCAAGCTGATCATGGAGGGGGTGAGGCCCTGGGAAAATCCGTGGGGGGCAGAGCAATTCGGCTCATGCTTTTTCATGATTACAGGATTCCACGGAACGCACGTAACGATTGGCGTGATTTTCCTGATCATCATTGCGCGAAAGGTCTGGCGCGGAGATTTCGAGACTGAACGTCGGGGCTTTTTCACAAGCAGGAAGGGGAACTACGAGATCGTCGAAATCACCGGCCTGTATTGGCATTTCGTCGATTTGGTATGGGTGTTTATCTTTGCCTTTTTCTATCTTTGGTGAGGGAAAAACATGGCTGAAGTCACGCTACATGCAACACCTCATGCAACTCCCGCAGCACATGCCGAGGGACACCAGCACCCGATCAAGCTTTATCTCGTGGTCTGGGGATGGCTGTTTGTCTTGAGTACATGCTCTTACCTCGTCGACTACTTTAACCTGCAGGGATATCTGAGGTGGTCTCTCATCGTGGTGTTCATGATGTTGAAGGCGGGCTTGATTGTTGCGGTCTTCATGCACATGGCGTGGGAGCGTCTGGCTTTGGCCTATGCCATCCTGCTCCCGCCGTTGGTGTTGTTGGTTTTTGTCGGGATCATGGTGTTTGAATCGGACTACACGTTGTTGAGCCGGATCATTTTCTTCAAGACTGGGGCGTGAAGATGAGCGGGGGTCTCGTGCGTAAGGAGGACTTCCATGACCACATATATCATGCTTGCAAACTGGACTGATCAAGGTGTCCAGCATGTCAAGGACTCGCCGCGTCGTCTCGACTTGGCGAAGAAAGCTCTCAAAGATATGGACGGCGAGTTCAAATCGTTTTTTCTGACCATGGGCGACTATGACATCGTGGCGGTTTACGAAGCGCCGGACGATGCCGTCGCCGCGCGATTCAACTTGCAGCTGGGTATGCTGGGAAACATTCGAACGCATACATTGAAAGCGTTTCCCGAAACGGCCTACCGGGAGATCATAAAGTCGCTGGACTGATTGCGGATCGGAAACGCGTCCGCGAGGTGCTACGCGCCGGTCAAATGATATGTCGACCGGAACGACGGCCGAGATGGCGCCCGCTGGCGGAAAGTAGGCGGGCGAGACAATTAGTGAAGACGAGGTGGTGCGCAGATGCAATTTACCGTTGGATTCAAGCTGAAGGGCAAGGCGGGTCATGTCGTCGTAGACGCCGAGGACGCGCTTGTCGCCGCTCTGAAAGTCAAGGCGGAGCTCCCGGAAGCGATGACGATGTATGTGCGCCCGCAAAACCGGCGCGGCGACGCACGACACCCGTCACATGTGCCTGTCGACGAGCGCGCCGAGGATACTCATTGATGGTAAATTGGGGTGATGAGCAAGCCAGCGCAAGCCATGGTTCGTTCGGCCCATGACAGACTCAAGCTGGAGCTGGCGCAGAAGCACAAGAAATAAACTCACGGTACTCCGCCCGGCCGCGGCGTCATATGGCTGAGCAGATCCATCGGCAGCGGAAAGACCACAGTCGATGACCGCTCGCCTGCAATGTCGTGCAACGCCGCAAAATAGCGCAGCTGCATCGCCTGCGGCTCCTGAGCAAGGATCCGGCCGGCCTCGACGAGCTTCTCAGCGGCTTGCTGCTCGCCTATCGCATTGATCACTTTCGCCCGCCGCAGCCGCTCCGCTTCGGCCTGCTTGGCGATGGCACGCACCATGTTTTCATTGAGGTCGATATCCTTGATCTCGATGTTGGTAACTTTGATTCCCCACGCGTCGGTCTGCTGATCGAGGATTTCCTGAATGTCGGCATTGAGTTTGTCGCGTTCTGCGAGCATTTCATCCAGCTCATGCTTGCCGAGCACCGAGCGCAGCGTGGTCTGCGCTAACTGGCTAGTCGCGGCCATGTAATTTCCGACCTTGATGATCGCACGTTCCGGGTCGACGATGCGGAAATAGAGAACGGCGTTCACCTTGACGGAAACATTATCGCGGGAAATGACGTCCTGCGGCGGCACATCCTGCACCATCACCCTGAGATCGGCCTTCACCATCTGCTGCACGAACGGAATAAGGATGATGAGCCCCGGACCTTTCACGCCGGTGAACCGTCCGAGCGTGAAGACGATGCCGCGCTCGTATTCCCGCAGGATGCGAATGGCGGAGGAGAGAAAGGCGATCACGATGATCGCGAGCAGCGAATAGGCTATGTAATCGAGCATCATCGCACACCTCCCTCGCCGGCGCTGAGTGCCGGCCGGCGACGCACCATCAGCGTCAGATCCGTGATGCTGGCGATCTCGACCGTCTCTCCGGGCTTGAATGTTTCCATGCCGCGGGCTCGCCAGCGCTCACCCTGCGTGAAGACGTGACCTTCGATGTCATTCCAGTCGAGAACTTCGGCGGGCAGGCCGCGCATAGCCTGCGCGCCGATTCGTGCCGGAGCTTTGCGGGCGCGCCGGAGCGAGCCGAGCACAATGAGAAGCAGTCCGATGAACATTGCCGTCACGATGCTGACGAGCGTCCATGACAGCCGGTATCCGGGCGCTTCGATCCTGAACAACATCAACCCACCAAGGACCAGGGCAATGGCTCCGCCGAGGCCAAGAACCACGGTCGGGTTGAAGGCCTCGATCATCAGAAGCGCGATCCCCAACATCATCAGCCCAAGGCCGGCATAGTTGATCGGCAGCAGGTTGAAGGCATAGAGGCCCAGCAGCAGACAGATCGTACCGACCACGCCGGGCGCGACGGCGCCAGGAGACATGAATTCAAAAATCAGGCCGTAGATGCCGACCAGCAGAAGAATGAAGGCGATGTTGGGGTTGGTGATCACAGACAGAAATTGAGCGATCCATCCGGAATCGATCGTCTCGATCATTGCATCCTTCGTCGCCAGATGCCGTCTGTCGCCTCCGGGGAGCTCCACGACGCGACCATCGACCTGCCTGAGCAGTTCGACCGGGTCGCGCGCAATGAGATCGATGACATTCGCTTGCAACGCAGCACTGGCGGAAAGACTGGCTGCCTCGCGGACAGCCTTCTCGGCCCAATCGGCGTTACGTCCTCTCAACTCGGCCAGGCTGCGGATAAAGGCGACGGCATCGCTCGTCGCCTTCGCCATCATCGCGTCCTTCGGCTCCGTTTGCTGGGAACTGTCTTTCTTGTCCTTGCCGTCTTTGTCAGGGGTGATGCCCGGCAGGCCTGGCACCGGACTGCCGATTTGCACGGGCGTCGCCGCGCCCAGATTGGTGCCCGGCGCCATTGCGGCGATATGCGTTGCATAGAGAGTATAGGTGCCGGCGCTGGCAGCATGGGCTCCCGACGGGGCGACATAACCTATGACAGGAACGGGCGATGCCAGCACGTCGGCGATGGTCTCGCGCATGCTGGTGACGAGACCGCCCGGCGTATTCAGACGCAGAATAACAGCTTCGGCACGCCGTTCGCTTGCCTTGGCGAGTGCGTCTTTCACATAATTGGCAGTTGCCGGTCCGATCGCTCCGTCGATTGCGATCGTCAGCACAAGTTTCCCGCTCCCCTCCGCCGAGACAGGCGTGGTGGGAGAGACAGCCAGAGCGACAACCGCAATTGTCGCGGCAAGAGTAGCCCGTACGGTCTGCACAGTCTGGACTCCCTTATCAAGATGATGTGGGGGGTCCTGGCAGAATCTCAATACGACGGGGATTGGCGAGCCACCGCCCGTTGTCGAAACGAATGTGAGGGTTGCGTAAGACGAGAAGAATCGTCGATATTATCAGGCAGTCTCAATGGCATAAGAAGTTCGTAGTTTCGATCCACGCCCTTGCTTCGTCTCCGAACAATGGCGCGACCGCGTAGGCGCGACCTTCTTCATCGCGGCTCGATGAGCAAAGTTCTTTCATCGAACTGTTCGACGATCGTGCCGACGGCCGCGCCCCTCCGCCGGATCGCAAGAGGAGCGCTGGCCGTGTTTCAGTGATGGGCCGAAACGCTCTTGACGCATTCGGACAACAAATCACCTGACGCGGAATGGCTGACGTCGCCCAGACTGACGATACCGACCATCCGTTTACTCTTGTTGATCACCGGCAGCCTGCGGACCCGCAGTTTCTCCATGTGACGTATTGCCTTTGCGAGATCGTCGTCCTCCCGGCAACAATGGATACCTTCGGTCATCACATCGCGCGCCGTCGCGCGGCCGGCATCGAAGCTGTTCCTCGCGAGCCCTTTGCAGACAATGTCGCGGTCGGTCACCATCCCAATCAGGCGGTCGTCCTCGCCAACCGGAACGCAGCCAATGTCATGCCCCCGCATCAATTTCGCGAGTTCGGTGACAGGGGTATCGGGGCTGACCCAGTCGACACCTTTGTGCATCACCTCTTTGACTTTCATGGCGAACCTCCGTTCCTAGAGTTCAGGTGAATTGATGCAATGCAGTATGTCTCGCCTCCCTCCATGTCCTCCAACTATACAATCAATTACGTGCGAGGTCGCAGAAGAAAACATCATTCCTGCGCGATCAGACCGGACAAACGCGGCCGCTGTTGCAATCCACCCTCCTGAACAGCGCGCATTCGACGCAAGGCCCGGACCATCCACGGTTGCAAGTGGATTAATGGAACCCAAATAATCCAAACGTGTCTCATTGGACAGGGAGCGGTCCTATCCACTAGTTTGGCAGGCGGCGGTGTTGCACACCTCCGGGCGAGATCGTTGGGAATGAAAGAGAAAAAGGATATCGTAGAAAACTGGTTGCCGCGTTACACCGGCACGCCGCTTGCTGAGTTCGGAGAGTATGTTCTCTTGACCAACTTCGACAACTACGTCGAATGGTTCGCCACGGCGTACGGCAGTTTGGTAAAGGGCGCTGATCGACCGATGCCCAACGCGACTGCCGATGGTATCACTCTGATTAACTTCGGCATGGGAAGTCCGAATGCGGCGACCGTGATGGATCTGTTAAGTGCCATCGCGCCGAAAGCCGTATTGTTTCTCGGCAAATGCGGTGGGTTGAAACGCAAAAATAAAATTGGCGATTTGGTTCTACCGATTGCGGCCATTCGGGGCGAAGGCACCTCAAATGATTACTTGCCCCCGGAGGTTCCTGCGCTGCCCGCGTTCCAGTTGCAACGCGCGGTGTCGACCATGATCCGCGATCTCGGTCACGACTATTGGACCGGCACCGTGTACACGACCAATCGTCGTGTCTGGGAACATGATGATCGCTTCAGGGATATATTGCGTCGTACACGGAGCATGGCGATCGATATGGAGACCGCGACAATCTTTGCTGCGGGATTTGCCAATCACATTTCGACTGGCGCACTGCTTCTCGTATCCGATCAGCCAATGATTCCCGAGGGTGTGAAGACCGAAGCGTCGGATCAGGAGGTGACCGCGAACTATGTCGAACGGCATATCAGGATCGGGGTGGAGGCCCTGAAGCTTGTGCGGCGCCGCGGCCGCAGCGTCAAGCATTTGCGTTTCGAAGACGATTTCGATGCAGGGCATGAGACGTAAAGAGGCGTCACACCGCTGCAGCTACAGTTTAGCAGCGGCATAATCTTCCCATTCGGGACCGCGACGGTCGCCGCGGATCGTCCGACTAATTCTCAGTCATGCGCGCTAAAGCGCCCGTGCTGCGCGTTGGCCATCAGGCGAGCAAACTGCGCGTGACCCATATGAAGCAGCGTCTCGTGATCGCCAGCTTCCAGATAGACCTCCGGCTGCGCCTGGATGCTGTCGTCGACGATGATATCCAGCCCGTAGCATTTACCGACGGCAGGAACTGCACCATGTGCGCAGTCGCGGAACAGCTGATGGATCTCGGTTTCATCGGCCATGTGGACATTGTCGCCGAGTGATGTCCTCAGGTCCGACAGGCGGAGGTGATGCGATGCGGGCAAGACGGCCAGTATATATTCGCCGTCACGCCGCAACACGATGCCCTTGGCGAGCCGATCGCCCGAGATATGACATGCTTCAGCCGTGCCAGACGACGTCATGCGGAGTTCGTGCGGGATCACCTCGTATTGGATGTTTTCAGCGGCCAGGTATTTTTGCAGGGTGGGAGCAATGGTCATGGCGTGACCTCCGGGGCAAAATGCAAGCCATCCATCGTAAGGTCTTTGTCTGCAGACTCTCGCCGTGCGATGGGCGGCTGCGTGGTTATAGGCTCAGCATAGGCCTCCCATCCGACAGCTGCAATTCGTTATCGATGACCAACTCTCTCGCGAGATAGTCAGGACCCCGCGCTGTCGATGGTGAGTGCGCGAGCGCCGCGACACTTCTTCCCCAAACGAGAGTGGCTGCTGTCCATTTGAGCGCATGCGGGGGCGCATGAGGTGTTCAATCGAAATTATGTATCTGTTTCAACAGTATAAGGGTTCGCAGTCTTATTCTGAATGGCGTGCCATTTTCCAGAACGCTCAGCATTCACAGGCAGGCCGCTCGATCACGATGTCGATCATGTGGTGGCGCGCATCTCGCTGCCGCTAATCCCAACTGCTTGGTGTCACCACGGAGCGCTGAAGTGTGTGGCGCGCGCAGCGTGTGCGGCCAGTTGGTTGCGAGGGCATGATCACCGGGCTAGCCTATGGGCAGGACAAGCCCAAAGGTGAGAGCATATGACCCCGCGCGAACGTCTCGACCAATTGCACCCGGAAATGACCGCATGGCGCAGGGATTTCCATGCGCATCCGGAGATTGGCTTCGAGGAGGAGCGCACCAGCGCGCTGGTAGCGGAGCGGTTGTCGGAGTGGGGCATCGAGGTGCATCGCGGCTTCGGCGGTACCGGCGTCGTCGGCGTGATCCGCGGCCGCCATCAGGCTGCCGGCAGCAACCGGGCCATTGGATTGCGGGCCGATATGGACGCGCTGCCGATGGAGGAGGGCAACGGTTTTGCCCACCGCTCGCAGAATGCCGGCCGCATGCATGCCTGCGGCCATGACGGGCACACCACCATGTTGCTTGGTGCTGCGAAATATCTTGCCGAGACGCGCAATTTCGCCGGCACTGTGCATCTGATCTTTCAGCCGGCCGAGGAAGGGCTTGCTGGCGCCAAGGCGATGATGGACGACGGGTTGTTCGAGCGTTTCCCGTGCGATTCCATCTATGCGATCCATAACAGCCCGGACATGCCGCTCGGCACCGTCAAGGCGCTGACCGGCACGGCGCTGGCGGCGATCGATTATTTCAAGGTGACATTGCGTGGCCGTTCCTCGCACGGTGCGCATCCCCATCAGGGCATCGATACGGTGGCCATGGCAGCGCAGGTGGTGAATGCGCTGAACGCGATTCCGTCCCGTCAGGTCGATGCGCTGGAATCCGCCATCATCAGCATCGGCCAGATCCACGGCGGTACCTCGGACATCGTTCTGCCCGAGACGGTCGAGTTGCGTGGCTCGGTACGTACGCTGAAGCCCGAGGTGCGCGAACGCGTCGAGGAATTATTCATGCGCGCGGTGACGCTGACCGCGCAAGCCTGCGGCGGCACGGCGGAGATCGAGTATCGCCACGCCTATCCGGCCACCATCAACACGGCCGACGAGACAGTGCGCGCGGCAGAAGCCGCGGCGGCGGTGCCGGGCGTTACCGAGGTGCTGCGCGAAGGCAATCCAATTCTTGCCGGTGAAGATTTCGCGTTCATGCTCGAACGCAACCGTGGTGCCTATCTGATGTTCGGGCAACGCACCGCCTACAAGGGCGGAGTGCCCGTTCACAATCCCGGCTACGATTTCAACGACGATCTGCTGCCGATCGGTGCGAGCTATCTCGCCGGGCTGGTGGAGCAAGAGCTCGCATAGACCGAGATCAACGCGATCTGAGCGGCGTGTCTACGCCGCGCCGCTCTTCGGAATGGTGCGGCCGATGACGCGCAAAAGGTCTGCGCGCACCGACTCGATGTGACGTTCAAGGAAACGGCAGGCGTCATCGATCTTCTGGCTGCGGCACAGCGCGATGAGTTCGGCGTGTTCTTTCTCGGCGATGCCCATCGCGGTGGTGGTCGAGAGTTGCATGCGCGTGTAGCGGTCGCTGGTTTGCAGCAGCGCCATCACGATCGTCTGTGTGCGCGGCTGCCGCGCCCGGACATACATCGCCATGTGGAAATCGGCGTTGAGCTGTCCCCATTCGCTGATATTGCCGGCGGCAATCGCCTTCTCGAAGCGGTGCTGGATGTCGTCGAGTGCAGCGAAGTCGTTGTCGACAAAATGCGGCGCGGACTGCGCCAGCATCCGTGGCTCGAGGATGACCCGGAGATCGAACACGTCGTTGATTTCGTCGAGCGACAGTTCCGAGACGATGGCGCCCTTCTGCGGGACGATCTTCACCAGCCCTTCGGCCTCAAGCTGAAATAGGGCTTCCCGCACCGGAATCCGGCTGACGCCATAGGCCTCGCCCAAGGCGTCCTGGCGCAACTGCGCGCCGGCCGGGTGGGTGCCGTCGAGGATGGCCTGGCGGAGTTGATCCGCGATCATGGCCGACAGGGTGCGGTGCTTTAGCGGCGCGCTCATTGATTTATCGAGCCTTTTCTCTGGATTTCGGCCGGATTGATCTCAGATCTCGTCCCGTCTTCGCTGCCGCACAAAAACTCCTCAAGGCGCGAATTTGTGCAAATCAGCGTTTGACAGGGAAATTGTATAAATTATACGATCCAAAAATCATATCACAATCGTGACAGCGGGGGCAGTTTATGAGTGACCAGACGATGTCGACGGCCCCGGCCATCGGGGCCCGCCGGGTCATCCTGGTGGCGTCCGCCAGGCTGCTGGCCTTCGAGCGGCTGGCTCTGATAGGCCTGATGTATCTGCTGACGGCGCTGATCCTGGTGAATGTCGTCACCCGCTATTCGCACTTCCCGATCTACTGGATCGATGAGTCGGCGGTGTATTCGGTGGTCTGGCTGACCTTCATCGGCGCCTCCGCTATGACTCGCCTGCGGCTCGACTTTGCGGTCACCATGATGACCGAGCGCCTGTCGGCCAGGAGCCAGCAGATCTTCAAGATTATCGCCACGAGCACGGTGATCGTGTTCGGTATCGGCCTGATCGTCACCTGCCTGCTGTGGATGGATCCGATAGGCCTGGCGCAGGCGGGCTTCGACGCGAAGAAGTTCGCCGGCCAGACCTTCAATTTCCTCTACACCGAACGTACCCAGACGCTGAACTGGCCGACCTGGGTCCTCTATCTGACACTGCCGATCTTTGCGGTGTCGATCACCATCCATGGCATCGCCAACCTGCTTGAGGATCTCGGCCTCGTCGCCAAGGTGCCGCCGAAAGGCTTCCAGCTCTCCGAACTCGACGGGGTGAACTAATATGATCACCTTCGCCGCATTCACGGTGATCATGCTGGTCGGCGTGCCGATCGGTCTTTGCCTTTGCCTCGCCGGCTTCGTTTACATCATGGCGTCCGGCAATCCGGTGCTGTTCCAGTCCTATCCGCTGCAACTGTTCGGCGGCGTCGACAGCTACGGTCTGATCGCGATCCCGCTGTTTATCCTGATCGGCGAGATTATGAATGGCGGCGGCATCACCAAGCGCATCGTCGACATGGCGATGGCCTTTGTCGGCTCACTGAAGGGCGGGCTGGCTTACGTCAACATCCTCGCCAACATGTTCATCTCTTCCATTCTCGGTTCGGCGACCGCGCAGGTTGCGATCATGGCGCAGATCATGGTCCCGGAAATGGAAAAGAAAGGCTACGACAAGACCTTCGCTGCCGGTCTCACCGCCTACGGCGGCATGCTCGGCCCGATCATTCCACCGTCGGTAATGTTCGTGGTCTACAGCGTGCTGGCGCAGGTGTCGGTCAGCGACATGTTGATCGCGGGCATCATTCCCGGCGTTATCCTGACCGGCATGTTCTGCGTCGTCATCGCGCTGATGGGCTACATCTACAACTATCCGCGCGCTGAATATCAGACGCCAAAACAACGCGTGATGACCATCCTGCGCACCTCGCCGACCCTTTTGATTCCCATCGTTATCGTCGGCTCCATCCTTGGCGGTCTGGCGAATGCGACAGAATCGGCTGCCGTCGGCGCAGTCGCCGCTGCCGTTGTCGGCAAATACTGGACCAAGGAATTCGAATGGTCGCAGCTGCCGCAGATGATGCTGCGCTCCGGCATCTATTCGGCGATCGTGCTGTTTCTCGTTGCCGCTGCCGCCGTGTTTTCCTGGGTTCTGATCTTCGGCAAGGTGCCGCAGGAGACCGCGGCCTGGATCCAGACCGTCGCCAAGGATCCGATCAGCTTTATGCTGATCTGCAATGTCATCCTGCTGGTCATCGGCACGGTGATCGACGGCGTGCCCGGCCTGATCATGACCGTGCCGATCCTGCTGCCGGTGGCGACCGAGATCTACCACATCGACCCGCGTCACTTCGGCGTAGTCGTCGTGATCAATCTCGTGCTCGGATTGCTGTCGCCGCCGGTCGGACTCTGTTTCTTCGTCGCCGCCGCCGTCACAGGCGCCAAGCCCGGCAAGATGTTCATGGTGACGCTGCCGTTCTTCTTCATCTCCTGCATCCTGTTGGTGCTGCTATCGCTCTATCCGTATCTGTCTCTCGCCCTCATCAAGTAAGCCCCCATACCCATCAAGGAGCCTCCGTCATGACCATCTCACGTCGTCGCTTCCTCGCCGCATCGGCAGCTGCTTCGGTGTTTGCGCCGTCGCTCGCATTGGCGCAGGCCAAGGAGCTGCGTCTCGGCCTGATCACGCCGAACGGCCATTCCTGGAACAAGGCTGCGCTGAAGCTCGCCGATCAGCTCAAGGAAGAGACCAAGGGCCGTCTCACCATGACGGTGTTCCACTCCGGCCAGCTCGGCAACGAAGCAGCGATGATGCAGCAGTTGCAGACCGGCGCGCTCGATATGGGCTTCATCCAGGCTGCCGAACTCGGTTCGCGCGTGCCGCATATCGCGGCGATCAACGCGCCCTATATCGTGCGCTCCACGCCAGCCGTGGCGAAATTCGTGCGTCATCCGGCGGCAGTCAAACTGTTCGACGTGCTTCCTGCGGAAACCGGCACCATTGGCCTGGGCTGGGGCATCACCGGCATGCGCGCGGTCTTCGCGGTCAGGGATCTCAACACGCTCGCTGACATCAAGGGCATGAAGCTGCGTATCAATCCGACGCCGGTCTATCGCGACTTCTACTCATCGCTCGGCGCCGCACCGACGCCGATTCCGACGCCGCAGGTGTTCGACGCCATGTCGAACGGCCAGGTCGATGGTCTTGAAGCCGATCTGGAATTCTCCTGGAACCAGCGCTTCGACAAGGTGTCGAAGTCGATCCTGCAGATGAATGCCGTCTTCATGCCGATGGCCGCGGTCGTGTCCGGCCGCGTCTGGCAGTCGCTGCCCGCCGCCGACAAGGAGCTGATCACCAAGGCGGTGAAGTCGACGCTCGATGCGCAGATCGACGAATTGGCTGCTGGCGAGCCGGCACTGATCGAGAATTTCAAGGGCACGTCGGTGCCGGTGCGTCAGGTGGCCGTCAAGGATACCGAAGCCGTCATCGCTGAATTCGACAAAATCTGGCTGCCCAAAGCGCCTGTGCTCGCCGAGCTGCGCAAGGTCGGCGCGACGATCTGATCTTCAATTCCACCCCATCGTCCTCATCAACCGGCGCGCTATGCGCGCCGGCATCACACGGAGTTTTGCCATGAGTCCCCGTATTTCCTGGGAAGGTGTCTTCCCGGCAGTCACTACCCAATTCCATGACGATCTGTCGCTTGACATCGACGCCACCGCGAAGGTCATGGACGGCCTGATCCGCGACGGTGTGTCCGGCCTGATCATCTGCGGCTCCGTCGGCGAGAACACCTCGCTGGAGCGCAAGGAAAAGATCGCGATCATGGAAGCGGCCAAGTCGGTCGCGAAGGGCCGCGTGCCCGTGCTCTGCGGTATCGCCGAATTCACCACGGCCTTTGCCGTGGATACCGCGAAGGAAGCCGCACGCGTCGGCATCGATGGCATCATGGTGATGCCTGCTTTGGTCTATTCGTCCAAGCCGCACGAGACTGCCGCGCACTTTCGTTCGGTCGCCACCGCCACCGATCTGCCGGTGATGCTCTACAACAACCCGCCGATCTACAAGAACGATGTCACCCCCGACATTCTCGCTACGCTGGCCGATGTCGACACGGTCGTCTGCTTCAAGGATTCGTCAGGCGATACACGCCGCTTCATCGACACGCGCAATATGGTCGGCGACCGCTTCGTGTTGTTCGCCGGCCTCGACGACGTGATCGTTGAGAGCGTGGCGATGGGCGCCGTCGGCTGGGTGTCGGGGATGTCCAATGCCTTCCCGCGCGAAGGCGAGACGCTGTTCCGTCTGGCCAAGGCCGGGCGCCTCAAAGAGGCGATGGCGATCTATGAATGGTTCATGCCGCTGCTGCATCTCGATGCGCGCCCGGATCTCGTCCAGTGCATCAAGCTGTGCGAAAACATCATGGGCCGCGGTACCGCACTGACCCGGCCGCCACGTCTGGCGCTGCTGCCGCATGAAAAGGCGGAAGTGGAGGGGATCATGACCAAGGCGCTGCGTCACCGTCCGATGCTGCCGGATGTCGGCCTCAAGGCAGCTTAACGACTCGTCGCCATCTGAAATTTATCGGCGCGTCAGTCGTGGCGCGCCGATGTCTTATGTAGCGATGCCTTCGCACAGCTAGACATCTTCGTCGTCGCGATCGCGTTTCGGTGTGGCGATATCGCCGTCTTCCTCGTCGTCGTCAGGCCGCGGCGGCGCGGGGACGGGTTTTTGCTTGTCGTCCTTGGCCGGTTTGTCGTCGCGGGCTCCGCCCACTCGTCCGCTCATCATTTTCCCCGCCGGATTGCTTGTGTTGACCTCATTCTGACCGTGATTGAAGCAGATATTGCCGTAATCCCGCAATTGCCCTGTGTTTTTCCGCATGACCGTGTAAACGGGGGCGAATCCTGCCCGCTTTGAAATCGGGCGAATCTTGTTCTGGAGTGACGATGAAAAAACCGAAGTTAGAGCTCGACGAACCGCAGGCGCGCAAATTCATTCGCGCCGACAGGGCGCCGACCGAAGGTTATTCACTGGTGGTGGATGGCCATTTCAAATCCCATCACGATACGGTCGAAGCCGCGGAAGAAGCCGGCATGAAGCTGAAGAACCAGTTTCAGATGCTTCAGATCCAGGTCTACGATTCTGCGACCAAGACCCGTACCATGATCGAATGGCCTGCGCCGAGCGCGGCCTGAGATAGATCAGACCCTGCGAAAGCAGGTCCTGCGATAGTCAGGTCCTGCGGCCGCCGCTGCGCTGATCGGCGAGCCACGCTGCCAGGGCTTGTGCTTTTTCCGCCGATTTGCTCGACGATGTCTTGCTCGAAGACGTCTTGCCCGATTTCGTTGCGGTCTTCTTCTTGGCCGGCGCGGGGGGCGATACCGCTTCGCGGGCAAGGCGCATGGCCTTCAGTCGGGCCATGTTGTCGAGTACCGCTTTGGCCGCGGCGTCGCGTTCGGATTTCGTCGCTTTGTCGTCAGTTGGCATCAGCTCGTTTTCTTTTTTCTGGTAGCTTTCGGTTTGGGTTCGGGCGGGTTGGCCAGTTCTTCGGCTTCCCTGGCAAGGCGAAGCGCGCGCAGTTCCTCGGTCCGCTTGCGGATGGCGACATCGGCGGCCGCAATGTCGGCCATCGCCTTCACGCCTTCGGCTTCCTGCGCCGCCTTGCGGGCGAGCCGGATTTCCTTCAGTTCTGCGGGTGTCTTCTGTTCCTGTTCGGTGTCCATCAACGCCTCGGGTTAGGCCGCGCGATCGGCGCGCAGCGAACTCTGTGTCATTCTTATCACGTAGATATAGGAAGCGGCACCCCTGCTGCCACCTAACTGGCCGCTGCAGTTAATCGCTTTGTGCCGGAAATGCGGCGAATTCGACGCGAATGAGGCCAGGTTGCGTCCGTCAGGCCTTCCTGAGACAATCCGGTGGTAATCCGGACTGCAAGAATCTCCATGATCCGCACACTGTTCAACGATGGCGCCGACAACCTGCGCGGCCGCATCATCGCCATCTACGCCATTCTGATCCCTGCCAATGTGCTGGCCTGGATATGGGCCCTGGTCGCCTTCCGCGACCAGCCGGTGCTGCTGGGCACCGCGCTGCTCGCCTACACCTTCGGCCTGCGCCACGCTGTGGACGCCGACCACATTGCAGCCATCGATAATGTGACGCGCAAGCTCATGCAGTCCGGCAAGCGGCCGCTGTCCGTGGGCCTGTTTTTCTCGCTCGGTCACTCCACTGTGGTCGTCGTAGCATCCATCTTCGTGGCGCTGGCAGTGTCGGCACTGCAGGAGAAATTCGCGGACTTCAAGGAAATCGGCGGCCTGATCGGCACGAGCGTCTCGGCTTTCTTCCTGCTGATCGTGGCGGTGGCCAATATCTTCATTCTCGTATCGGTGTATCGGCTGTTCAAGGCAGTGAAGCGCGGTGAGCGATTCATCGATGAAGATCTCAATGTTTTGCTTTCGCAGCGCGGCGTCATCGGCCGCATGCTGCGTTCGGTCTTCGCCGTGATCTCGAAGAGCTGGCACATGTATCCGCTCGGCATCCTGTTCGGCCTCGGCTTCGACACCGCGACCGAAATCGCGCTGCTGGGTATCTCCGCCTCGCAAAGCGCCGATGGCATGTCGATGTGGTCGATTCTCGTGTTTCCCGCACTGTTCACGGCGGGAATGTCGCTGGTCGATGCGACGGACTCGGTCTTGATGGTGCGCGCCTATGGCTGGGCTTTCGTGAAGCCGATCCGCAAGCTGTATTACAACATGATCATCACGCTGGTGTCGGTGATCGTGGCGCTGGTGATCGGCGGTGTCGAGGCGCTCGGCCTGATTGGCCGCAAGCTCGATCTGTCAGGTAGCTTCTGGGACGGCATCGAAGCGCTGAACGAGAATTTCGGCGCGCTCGGCTATCTCATCATCGCGATTTTCATTCTGAGCTGGATGATCTCGGTGATCGTCTATCGCGTCAAAGGCTATGACGACATCGAGGTACGGGTTCACGAGGCCTGATGCGGCGTCGCTATTTGGGCGCCATCTTTTCCAGCGCGGCGCGCTTCCACAGATCCCAGGCCCGGCCATGGATCTGGTCGATCACAGCCAGCGTTTTCTGGCTTTCCTCGCCCAGCAGATAGCTCACCGATCCGCCAAGCGCGAGCGCCTGCGACTGCAGCTGCGCATTGACGTTGCTGTAATGGGCGCGAAACACTGCCATCGGAATTGTGCTCGCCACGACGACACTGCCATGGCCCCGCATCAGTGCCACGCTGCGGTCACCGAGCGTACTGGCCAGCGCCTTGCCCAGCTGCGCGTTGCTGACCAGCATGTTGCTCATGCCGGCGCTGTCTCGAATCTCGAACACCGGCACGTCGGGAAACAGGAAGGCGCCGAGGTGGAACACCGGCCGCAGCGGCGTGCTGCTGACGCTGAAGGGGATGATCCCGGGCGAATGTGTATGGACGATGGCTTTGACGTCGGGCCGGGCCTTGTAGATTTCGCCATGGATGAAGCGTTCGAGGAAGCTGGCGCGTCCCTTCGCATCGACCGGATTGGAATCGAGGTCGTATTCCATGATGTCGTCGGCGGTAACGAGCGCCGGGGCCACGGAGCGCCCCATCAGGTAACGGTTGGGGTCGGTCGGATGGCGCATGCTGACATGGCCGAAGCCATCGATCACATTGAGGTCGGTGAGGACGCGGTTCGCCACCACGAGGTCTTGCATCAACGCTGGGTCGATGGGGCCGGCAGATGTTGGCGCGGGGGTCTGCGCTGCGGTTTGCGCGGAGGCGGGTTGCAGGGAGAGTGCGAACACCATTGCCAGCAGCATTGGCGCAGCCGATCGTGTCGACGCCATTATAGTCTCCCCCTGTCGAGTGGCGGGTTGGTCCGCCTTGCTCGCTATATCATGCGGCCAACACCGGGCCGCCAGCTTTCTTCCACGCATCGATGCCGCCCTCCAGATGTGCGGCATTGTCGATCCCCGCATCCTTCGCGGCAGTGACCGCCATGGCCGAGCGTTCGCCGAAGGCGCAGAAGAACACGATGCGGCGCTTGGTGGCAGTGGCGACCTCGCGCAGCATGCCGCCGGGCTTGAGGCTGTCCGATATCGACGGGTAGGGCGCATGCAGCGCACCGGCGAGCACGCCGTGCTTGGCGCGTTCGCCGCTCTCGCGCAGGTCAACCAGCAGGATGGCGGGATCGCCGAGATGGGCAATGGCCTCCCGCGGAGACAGCGCCAGGCCTTGCTTCTTCAGCGCGTCCGGCTTCAGCCCGACCTTCATATTGGCCGGGATTACCACATCCATCAGTTTCGGGTTCGGCAGGTTGAGCTTGCCCATCAGCTCGATGTAGTCCTCCACGGACTTCACCTGCAGCCGCGGATTGTAGCGCTTCTCTTCGCCGATGGTGCTCACGGTGTCGCCCTTGTAGTCGTGCGCCGGGAACACCATCGTCTCGTCGGGCAGCTTGAGCAGGCGGTTGAACAGTGAATCATATTGCGCCCGCGCGCTGCCGTTCTGGAAATCGGTGCGGCCGGTGCCGCGGATCAGCAGCGTGTCGCCGGTGAAGACGCGGTCGCCCATCAGATAGCTGTAGGAGTCATCGGTGTGGCCAGGCGTATACATCACGTCGAGCTCGACGCCCTCGATCGTCACCTTGTCGCCGTCGCTGACACGCATGGCGACGACGTCGGCCTTGCTCTGGTCGCCCATGATGGTGACGCAATGGGTGCGATCGCGCAGTTCGGCGAGGCCGGTGACGTGGTCCGCATGGAGATGCGTATCGACCGCCTTCACGAGCTTCAGGTCGAGTTCGCGCAGCAACTGGCAATAGCGATCGACCTTTTCCAGGACCGGATCGAGGATCAGCGCCTCGCCGCCGTGGCGGCTGGCAAGCAGGTAGCTATATGTGTCGGACACACTGTCGAACAGCTGACGGAAGATCATAGGCGCACCAATTCTGCGTGGTCGATCCTTCTTCAGATCGGGTATTCGTCAGAATATTAACCCATTTGGCTGCGTTTGGACGATCTCTTTCTTCTCTTGTTCGTGAAGGCAACTTCGGGATACTGCCCGCAGCAGTGAGGGCCTGATGGCGGAATATGTGGTCGAATTCGGTCGGGATGGCCGACGCGTGGAAGATGATGGCCGGCTCGATGCCGCAGCTTTCCATCGCAACCACGAGGCGATCTGGCGGGTTCTTGCGACTTTCCTGCAGCAGGCTTGCGGCGACGTTGTGGAAGTCGGCAGCGGCACCGGCCAGCATGTCATTCACTTCGCTGGACAAACGCCCGACATTACCTGGTGGCCGAGCGACCTCAACGACGCTCATCTCAAAAGCATCGCCGCCTGGCGCACCCATGCGAAATTGACGAATGTCAGACCGCCGCTGCGGATCGATCTGACCGATCCGGCATGGTGCCCGGAGATGGAGAACGGCAACGGCCCGGATGCTCTGCTCGCGGTGTTCTGCGCCAATGTCGTCCACATCGCACCCTGGCCCGTCGCCGAAGGTTTGATCGCGGGCGCAGCAAGATATCTGCGGCTGGATGGACGTCTCTTTATCTATGGCCCGTTCAAGCGCGGCGGCAAACATACCGCCGTGAGCAATGCCGTGTTCGATACCAGCCTGCGCGACGGTAATCCTGACTGGGGCGTGCGCGATGTCGAGGATCTGGAGCACGTCGCGCAGGGCGTCGGCCTTCTGCTGGCTGAGGTCATCGAGATGCCCGCCAACAATCTGATCCTTGTATTTGCCCGGTTGCCCGGATGATCCGCGCATGGTGCGTGCGCGCTGGCGTGTGTTGATCTGCCGCAGGGCGGTCGTCATAGTCGTGGCGAATAAAGACCCCGGGACGAACCGGGCCACATCCGGGCGGATTTCCCATGATCGACGCGGCTACCCCAGAGATTCACGATGACGCGCGCGCACGCTCCAACGTGTTCAGGCTGGCTGCGGCGCAGGCGCTTGGCGGCGCCAATTCGGCTGTCATCTTCGCCACCGGCGCCATCGTTGGTGCAACGCTGGCACCGAGCGTGTCGCTCGCGACGGTGCCGATCTCGGTCTATGTCGTCGGGCTTGCCTGCGGAACGCTGCCGGTCGGCATGATCTCCCGCGCCTATGGCCGCCGCGTCGCCTTCATCATCGGCAGTGGCGCCGGTGCGATCTGCGGGCTGCTCGGCGCCATCGCGATCCTGAAAGCGTCATTCGCGCTGTTCTGCTGCGCGACATTCTTTGGCGGCTTCTACGGCGCGGTCGCGCAGTCCTATCGCTTCGCCGCCGCCGATGGCGCCAGCCCGTCCTATCGCCCGAAAGCCGTCTCCTGGGTGATGGCCGGCGGCGTATTCGCCGGCGTGCTGGGTCCGCAACTCGTGCAATGGACCATGGATATCTGGTCGCCCTATCTGTTTGCCGCGAGCTTCGCGGCGCAAGCGGTCGTTGCCCTGATCGCGATGGCGCTGCTCTCGACGGTGGATGCGCCGAAGCCTGCGCCTGCGGACATGCATGGTGGCCGGCCGTTGCTCGAGATCGTGCGGCAGCCGCGCTTCATTGCAGCCGCGATTTGCGGCGTGGTGTCGTATTCGATGATGAATCTCGTGATGACCTCGGCGCCGCTGGCGATGAAGCTTTGCGGGCTGACGCTGAGCGATTCCAATTTCGGCCTGCAGTGGCACATCGTGGCGATGTACGGTCCGAGCTTCTTCACGGGATCGCTGATCACGCGCTTCGGTGCATCGAAGGTCGTGGCTGCAGGTCTGGCGCTGGAGGCGATCGCCGCGGTGATCGGCATCGCCGGCATCAGCGCCGTGCATTTCTGGGTCTGTCTCGTCGTGCTCGGCCTCGGCTGGAACTTCGGCTTCATCGGCGCTTCCGCGCTGGTGCTCGAAACCCATCGGCCGCAGGAGCGCAACAAGGTGCAGGCCTTCAACGACTTCCTGGTGTTCGGCCTGATGGCGGTAGGCTCGTTCTCGTCCGGCCAGTTGCTCGCGAATTACGGCTGGTCGACAGTCAATGCTGTGGTTTTCCCGCCGGTCGTTCTCGGGCTCGTGGCGCTGGTCATGGCCGGTTTCATCAAGCGCCGCGCGGTGCAGCAGGCTGCGGCGTTTCCCGATCCGGCGGTCTAACCAAGGCGCATCGCACACTTGCCGGCCGGGCGATCACCATCGCCCAAGCCGGCACTTGTGAACGACACTCTGAGACGTCCGGACGTCGTCAGGCCGTTCCTGTGTTTCCAGTGATCGAGGCAGCCACCAGTTTCTGGGTGATGCCTTGTCCGCTCAGCAGGCGGACAGCCGGGCTTCTTGTTTCGGGAAAGATGGCCAGCAGCATGTTTGACCCTTTCACTTCAGACCAGCCAAGCTCCTGCGCGTGAATCGCAGCGCGCTGGGACACACGCACAAATGCTGCCGTCGGCTGGCCATTCTTGCCGGTCTCGATCATCAGATTTTTCAGTTCCTTATCGAGATAGCGGATCAGGTCGGCTTTCAACGTGCCGAAATCGGCATTGCAATTCCGCAGCACCGCCGCGGCATCGGTGTCATCGACCAGTGCAAGTAACAGGTGCTCCAACGTTGCATATTGATGGCCTTTCTGGTCGGCATACTCGATGGCACGTCGCCGCGTCGCGTGAAGTGTGGGCGACAGTGGCAGCGTCGACAGGTCGATAAGTGCATCGGCGCTTTTCAGCCTCTTTACGGGGTCGAGGGTCGCCAGCAGCCTCTGCTTTTCGCTGATCGGCAGGACGATATGCGAGGCGATGACGTCGGCAACCCGTCCGGGGTCGAGGGTTCTCTCCAGTGGCGGCCAAATCGGTGGCACGCGCATGTCGTGAGCCGAAATGTAGCTCTCGAACCGTTTGACTGCCTGCTGGATCAGTTCCGGTTCATCGGGAATCGGACCCTCACTCACGCCTGTAACGTCGGCTCTATACGAGCCGGTCTCGCCTACGAAGCGCTGAATCACGACGCGTTGACGCCCCTGTGCCAGAACCCTGAGCGTGCCGTCATCAATCCTTTGAATTTCAAGCAACTGGGCGAGAACGCCAATGTCGTAGATGTCCTCGAAGCCAGGTTCGTCAACAGTTTCGTTCTTTTGAATAGCAAGCACGACCTCGCGCTGCCGATCGAAGGCATCTTTCAGAGCGAGTATTGTTTTCTCCCGTCCGACAAAAAGCGGGTAGGTCGCTGTCGGGAATGGAACGAGATCTCTCAGCGGAATGGCCGGGTAGCTTGATATTCCGCTTTGAAGCTTGATAGTCGGCACTTCTGGCGAAGTTCGACCGACCTGCAACATCGCCGACAAGGTATTCCAGTCAGCGACGCCTAATATTCTCGATATCAGCTCCAGGCTTTCGCTGTGACTGATCGTGACGGCTTTGGTGGTGAGGTTTTCGCGCAGTGTCTGCGCCATAGCCTTTGCATCGCGAAAATCGCGCATCTGTTTCGTCCTTTGCATGAGCGAACCAGGAGGCATCAGGTGGTTGCGTTGCTGACCCGGTCGCTCGGACAAAGGGTGTCGGCAAAGGAAGCGATACGTTCACCGTCCCGTTCAGGGCGCAACCGGCAGGTCGTATCAACCAAGCTAAAATTGGCTCAAACGCGTCTAGCTGTCAATGAGGTGCAACTGTCGGCTGCGTTCACGCGACAGTGAGACTTGTATCAGTCGACATCGGCCAACTGGTCCGCGGTCTCGAACGCATCGCGTGGCCATGAGATTTGCACCACCGCGCCGTGATCGGGAAATACACGATTGCTGAAAGTGACTCTGGCGCCGGTACGCTCCAGCAGCGTGCGCGCGATGAACACGCCGAGGCCGAGGCCGCGGTGTTCGCCCTCCTCGGCGGGGCGCCGACGCGACAGATAGGGCTCGCCGATCCGCTTCAGCAGGTCTGGCGGAATGCCCGGGCCATCGTCCGAGATCGAGATCACGATACTTTCCGCATTCCACCAGGCGTTCACTTCAACCTGCTCTCGCGCGAAATCGACCGCATTCTCCAGAATATTGCCGACGCCGTAGAGGATCGCCGGATTGCGCATGCCGGCTGGTTCGGGGGCGTTGGCGACGGCGATACGTATCTTGATGGCAATGCCAAAGTCGCGATGCGGCGCCACCGCTTCCTCGATCAGCTGCGAGAGCGGCATGCGGTCGAATGGCGCGCCGCTCGAATTCAGCTGCGTGATCTTGGACAGAATCTCGCGGCAGCGCTGCGCCTGTTCGCGGACGGTCTTCAGGTCATCGGCAAGTTCCGGGTTGTTGTGGATGTTCTTCTCGAGCTCCCGGGAGATCAAGAAGATGGTCGAGAGCGGCGTTCCCAATTCGTGCGCGGCAGCGGCGGCGAGACCGTCGATCTGGGTCAAATGCTGCTCGCGCGTCAGCACCAGTTCGGTGGCGGCGAGTGCGTCCGAAAGCTTGCGGGCTTCCTCGGTGACCTGAAACGCATAGAGGCTGGTCACGCCGATGGCGGTCAGGATCGAGAACCAGACGCCGAGCAGATAGATTTGCGGCAGCACCAGCGGTTCTGCGGAGTCCCATGGTAGCGGCAGATGAAAGAAGGCCAGCACGGTGGCAGAGGCTGCCGCGAGAACGCCGAGCGCGATGGTGAACCGCGTCGGCAATGCCGTCGCCGAGATCAGCACCGGTGCCAGAAACAGAAACGAGAACGGATTCTGCAATCCGCCGGTGCAGTAGAGCAGGCCCGCGAGTTCGATGATATTGAGCGCGAGCAGGGCAGCTGCGAAGAGCGGTTCCAGGCGGTGGACCGGATTGAACAGCGTCTGCAGCACGAGATTGAGGGTCGCCGACAGGCCGATGATCGTCACGCAGGGAATGATGGCGACGTCGTATTCGAGCCCCTGCACCACGACGAAGATCGCAGCCAACTGGCCGAGCGCCGCGAGCCAGCGCAAACGCAGGATCGTGTCGAGGCGAACATAACGGCGCGGCTGGCGAAAGTCGGAGGCGGAAATATCGGTCATATCAGGACATTAGACGCCCCGGGCGATGACCACAAACCCATGCGGGCTGCGGCCACTTGAAGCGCCCAAGCTTGCCTTCGCCGCCACAATGCCGCATGGAACGGCAGCAATGACGATTGAAGACACCAAGTCAGGTCATGCGGCGACGGTTGATCGCAATGCTGCGGCGGCGATCGACGTCGCTCATCTCGTCAAATTCTACAAGACCAACTGCGCCGTGGACGACATCTCGTTCAAGATCGCGCGCGGCAGCATCACCGGTCTCCTGGGCGGCAATGGCGCGGGCAAGACCACCACCATTGCCATGATCATGGGGCTGACGCTGCCGACCTCGGGAAAGGTCTCGGTGCTCGGCTGCGCGATGCCGGCGCAATCAGCCGAAGTACTCGGTCGGATGAATTTTGAAAGCCCTTACGTCGATATGCCGATGCGGCTCACGGTCCGGCAAAACCTCACCGTGTTCGGAAAGCTCTATGCCGTGCCGGACCTCAAGGGCCGCATCGCGCAACTGGCTGAAGATCTCGACCTCACCGATTTTCTCGACCGCGCCAGCGGCAAGCTGTCGGCAGGCCAGAAAACCCGTGTCGCGCTGGCCAAGGCGCTGATCAACGCGCCGGAGCTGTTGCTGCTCGATGAGCCAACGGCCTCGCTCGACCCGGATACCGCCGACTGGATCAGGCGACATATCGAGACCTATCGCAGGGGCCATAACGCCACGATCCTCCTAGCGTCGCACAACATGCTGGAAGTCGAGCGGCTGTGCGACCGTGTCATCATCATGAAGAAGGGCCGGATCGAGGACGACGACAGCCCCGAGCAGATTCTGCTGCGCTATAACCGCACGACGCTGGAAGACGTGTTCCTCGACGTCGCACGCGGTCGCGACCGGGAGCAGGCGCCATGAGCCTCGTAGAGCGGTCACACGGCATCGCCATGCATCGCATCAATGCGATGGTGCTGCGCTACTGGTATCTGCTGGTGTCGTCGTGGCCCCGCATGCTGGAGCTGGTCTATTGGCCGGCGCTGCAGATCATCACCTGGGGCTTCCTGCAGAATTACATCTCGCAGAATGCCGGGTTCTTCGCCCAGGCCGGCGGCACGCTGATCGGCGCAGTGATCCTGTGGGACATCCTGTTTCGCGGCCAGCTTGGTTTCTCCATCTCCTTCCTCGAGGAAATGTGGGCGCGCAATCTCGGTAACCTGATGATGAGCCCGCTGAAGCCGATCGAGTTTCTGATCTCGCTGATGATCATGAGCCTGATCCGCCTCGCCATCGGCATCATCCCGATGGTGATTCTCGCAATGTTCTTCAAATTCAACCTGTTCGCGCTCGGCCTGCCGCTGATCGCGTTCTTCTGCAACCTGATCTTTACGAGCTGGTCGCTCGGTATCTTCGTGTCGGGTCTGGTGCTGCGCAACGGCCTCGGCGCCGAGAGCATTGTCTGGACGCTGATGTTCGGGCTGATGCCGCTGGCCTGCGTCTACTATCCAGTCTCGGTGCTGCCGGCCTGGCTGCAATATGTCGCTTGGGCCTTGCCGCCGACCTATGTGTTCGAGGGCATGCGGGCGCTGCTGTTCGATCACACCTTCCGCGCCGACCTGATGTTGACTGCGCTGGCCATTAACGTCGTGCTGTTTATTGTTTCATTCGCGATATTTCTTGGGCTTTTGAACAGCGCTAGGCGCGCCGGAACGCTGATCTCCGGCGGCGAATAAGACCATTTATCAAGGGATAACCGCCGTTTTTACCGCCAATGGCCTGAAAGCCATGCGTGCGGCGCATTGACGCTTTCTTACGCAGACACCAGTATATACTGCAGCGCAAAAGCAGACGCTCAACGAGTGAGGACAGATGCCGATAGGTGAATTTGGCAGGCCGCCAGCCCTGCCGTCCGAGACGAGCCCGGCTCTGACCACCCCGATGTACTGGATGTATGAGATGGCCTACGCGTCGCTCAATCCGGCGCGCGCGATGACAGACGCTACCAGGATGCTGTTTCAGAATCCGCTGAATCCGTTCTCGCAGACTGAGTTCGGCAAGTCGGTGACGGCGGGCTGCGAATTGTTCGAACGCACCACGCGCCGCTACGGCAAGCCGGAATGGGGCCTGCACGATACCGACGTGAACGGTGTGCGCACGCCGATCGAGATTCGCTCGGTGTGGGAAAAGCCGTTCTGCCGTTTGTTGTATTTCGATCGCAAGCATCCGCGTCCGCTGCGCGCACCGCAGCCGCGCGTGTTGATCGTGGCGCCGATGTCCGGCCATTATGCGACATTGCTGCGTGGTACCGTCGAGGCCTTCCTGCCGACCCATGAGGTCTACATCACCGACTGGTCGGATGCGCGTCAGGTACCTCTGGCCGCTGGCCGCTTCGATCTCGAAGACTACATCGACTATGTGATCGAGATGTTCCACGTGCTCGGCGGCAACGTCCATGTTCTCGCCGTCTGTCAGCCCGCCGTGCCGGTGCTTGCTGCGGTGTCGGTGATGGAAGCCGAGAACGATCCCTATGTGCCCCTGTCGATGACGCTGATGGGCGGCCCGATCGATACGCGCCGCAATCCGACCGCTGTGAACAATCTCGCTGCCGAAAAGGGCATGGATTGGTTCCGCAACAACGTGATCACCAAGGTGCCGTTTCCGCATCCAGGTATCATGCGCGACGTCTATCCAGGCTTTTTGCAGCTCAGCGGCTTCATCAGCATGAATCGCGACCGCCACGTGGAAGCACACAAGAAGCTGTTCGAGAACCTGGTGAAGGGCGATGGCGATCTCGTGGACAAGCATCGCGAGTTCTACGACGAATATCTGGCGGTGATGGATCTGACTGCAGAGTATTACCTGCAGACCGTCGATACGGTGTTCGTCAAACATGCGCTACCGAAGGGCGAGATGACCCATCGCGGCAAGCCTGTTGATCCGTCGAAGGTCGTCAACGTTGCGCTGATGACCGTCGAAGGCGAGAACGACGATATTTCCGGCCTCGGTCAGACCGAAGCGACGCATATGTTGTGCAGTTCGATCCCCGATGAGCGTCGTGTGCATTACGTTCAGAAGGGCGTTGGACACTACGGCGTGTTCAATGGATCGCGATTCAAATCTGAAATCGTGCCGCGCGTGTCTGACTTCATGCTAAGCGCAGCAAGCGCGCGCCATCGCGCCGCTGCTGCTGAGTGATTCAACACGCGCACATGCGGTGACGATGCATCGTCATCGCATGTGCGCGATCACCATCGATGAATCGAAAACAACATCGTTGAAATGCGCGATGATCGCGTGTGAGTTGCGATGGCGGGCTTTCTAAGCCCTTGAAAATAGGCATGGAAACCGGATTTTCCGCCTATTTCTAGCAGCGGTGCGCGATTCACTCCTAGATTCCGAAATTCAACGTTCTTTTGAATCCAGATTCCTGTTCCGGACCCCATCCGGTAGGGGACAAATCGCCTTTTGACCCCGTATATTGGGCAAATGATTTGTTTTTGCGCCGAGCAATTCCCGTGGCGGCGGTTATGGCAGAATCCGGTCGATCTACTGACGACCGGGACTACTGACATGGCCTTCCGCGCACTTCTCTACCGCCGCCCCACCGAACCAGACACGCTTGCCGTCAAACACGGCTCCCAGATCTTCGCCATACGCCTGCGCAGGCACCGCCGTGCGACGCGTTATACGCTGCGCATTCATCCGAGCGAGCGCGAAGCGATCCTGACCATGCCGCCGCGTGGGTCATTGGCCGATGCGAAGGACTTCGCACAGCGTCATGGCGCCTGGATCGCGGCGCGTCTCGGCCGTTTGCCGAAGGCAGCACCATTCGAACACGGCACAACGGTTCCGTTGCGGGGAACTCCGCATAGGATCGTGCACCGTGCGGGGCGGGGGACGGTGTGGACCGAGACCCGCGACAATGGCGAGAAGATCATCTGCGTCGCCGGCGATGTCGAGCATATCGACCGACGTATCCACGATTTCCTCAAGCGCGAAGCCAAGGCCGATCTCGTCAAGGCATCGAACCGCTATGCCGCGCAGCTGAACGTCAAGGTGAAGCGGATCTCGATCCGCGATCAGTCGAGCCGCTGGGGGTCCTGCACCACCGAGGGCTCGCTGTCGTTCTCGTGGCGTCTGATCCTCGCGCCGCCCTTCGTGCTGGATTATCTCGCGGCCCATGAAGTCGGGCATCTCGTTGAGATGAACCACTCGGTGAAGTTCTGGCGCGTGGTCGGGCGCATCTGCCCCGCGACCGAACGCGCCAAGGCCTGGCTCGATACCCATGGCAACGACCTGCATCGTTTCGGCGTGCAGGATTGAGCTCTTGGTCCCGGCCGCGGTGCTGTGCATCGCGTGCCCGGGACGCTCGCTCACTATCTCCCGAACAGTCGCTCCGTCAGCCAGCCATCCAATCCGCTCGCGGCTTCCGGCCGCACGTTTTGCTGTGGCTGCTGGCGCGCGGCGGGGTAGTTGGTCTGCGTCGGTGCCGGCGGTTGCGGGCGATAGCCGTTATAGACGGGGGCGCTTGGCACATAGCCGCGTTCCGGTGGCGCTGATGGCGACGGTGCGCTCGATCCGGGCAGCAGGCTCGACAGCGCCTGGCCGATCGGATTGGTGCTGAACGAATTCGACGGCGCCAGGCCAGGCACGGGCTGCGGCTGCAGGCCCTGATGCGCGGTCTTCATGAAGCGCGACCAGATCTCTACCGGCAACCCGCCGCCGGTGGCCTTCTTGGTCGGTGAGTTGTCGTCATTGCCGAGCCAGACGCCGGTGACGAGCTGCGAGGTGTAGCCGATGAACCAGGCGTCGCGGAAATCCTGGCTGGTGCCGGTCTTGCCCGCGGCCTGCCAGCCCGGCAGCTCGGCCTTCTTGGCGCTGCCGGACAGTATGGTCTGCTGCATCATCGTGTTCATCATGGCCACGGCGCGGCCGTCGATCACCTGGCTCGCGGTCTCCGCCGGGCGCGTATAGAGCGTCTTCTTGCCTTCCACCGTGCGGATGCGGTTCACCACATGGGGCGACACGGCGAGGCCGCCATTGGCGAAGGGCGCATAGGCGCCGACCAGCTCGGTCATCGACACTTCGGAGGTGCCGAGCGCGATCGACGCATTGGCCTCGAGCTTCGAGGCGATGCCCAGCCGATGCGCGGTGCGCACCACAGAGGCGGGGCCGACCTCGATGCCGAGCCGCACGGCCACCGTGTTCAGCGACATCGACAGCGCCTGGGTCAGCGTCACCGAGCCGAAATATTCGTGGGTGTAGTTCTCCGGCTTCCAGCCCTTGATGTCGATCGGCGCATCCGTGCGGATCGTCTCCGGCGTCAGCCCCGCCTCGATGGCGGTGAGATAGACGAACGGCTTGAAACTCGATCCCGGCTGGCGCTTCGCGGTCACCGCGCGGTTGAACTGGCTCTCCGAGTAGTTCCGGCCGCCGACCATGGCGCGGACCGAGCCGTCCGGCGTCATCGCCACCAGCGCGCCCTGCGTCACGTTGAACTTGACGCTCTTGGCCGCCAGTTCGTCGATGATCGCGGCTTCGGCGACGCTCTGCAGCTTGGGATCGATGGTGGTCTCGACGATGATGCTCTCGTCAACCTGGCCGACGAGGTCGTCCAGCACTTCGCCGATCCAGTCGGCGACATAGTTCACCGTGCCGGCGCCGACCGGCTTGACGTTGTATTGCGGCACGCCGGCCGCGCCCTTGGCCTGGGCTGCGGTGATGAACTCGGCATCCTGCATCGCTGCCAGCACGACCTTGGCGCGCGCCTCGGCGCCTTCCGGATTGCGGTTCGGGGCGAGGCGCGACGGCGACTTCACGAGCCCCGCGAGCATCGCCGCTTCCGCGACGGTGACGTTCTTCGCCGGCTTGCCGAAATACTTTTGCGCCGCCGCTTCGACGCCGTAGGCGCCGGAGCCGAAATAGACCCGGTTGAGATAGAGTTCCAGGATCTCGGCCTTGGAATGCTTGCGCTCCAGCCAGAACGCCAGCTCCACTTCCTGCAGCTTGCGCGCCATGGTGCGCTCCTGCGTCAGGAACAGGTTCTTGGCGAGCTGCTGCGTCAGCGTCGAGCCGCCCTGCGACACGCCGCGATGCATCAGGTTGGTGGCCGCCGCGCGTGCGATGCCGATCGGGTCGACGCCGTAATGCGAATAGAACCGCCGGTCTTCAATCGCGATGAACGCCTTCGGCAGATAGGGCGGTAGATCCTTCAGCGACACATTGGCGCCGGCCTGTTCGCCGCGCGTGGCCAGCACCGTGCCGTCCATGCCGACGATCTGGATCGTCGGCGGGCGCTTGGGAATTTCCAGCGACTGGATCGGCGGCAGATGCGCGCCGACATAGATCACGACGCCGACAATGGCGATCGCCGCCCACAGCCCGAGCACCGCGCCCCAGTAAAACAGCCGCTTGATGCCCTTGCCGAAACCGCCGGAGCTGCGCGCCTTGCTGGATGTCCTGGATTTGCGTGGCTTGTCGCCGCCGCCATTTGAGCTTTCGCGTTTCGGCGCCTGCTTGGGCGTTTTCTTCGGCCGGTCATCACCGCCGCCCGGCACGCGATCATCTGCCGTGAGGCGCAGATCGGACAGCGCCGCGCCGATCCCGAAGGTCGGCTCCTTGCGCCCGCTCTTTTTCTTGCCCCACGCCATACGCAAACACCACGCCACCCGATACCGCGAGCCTAGCCGCCGCGGTTTAAGGGGCGGTTACGCAGAAGTTAACGTAAGGGAAACAAGGTTCCATTCTCACCTCTCCCCGCGCTTTGCGGGGAGAGGTCGAAAGCTTCGCGCAGCGAAGGTTTCGGGTGAGGGGCCATGCACGATGCGCAACAGATGCGCGGTCTTCGCGGGTCGTTCTGTACGAAGAGCGTTGCCGATCCGAGAGTGATCCTCTCGCGGAGGCCTTGTGCCACGCCCCTCACCCGGAGTCGTCGCTTCGCGCCGTCTCCGACCTCTCCCCGCAGAGAGCGGGGCGAGGTTAAGAGGACACGCCTCACGCGCTCACGCACCGATTCACCTGTCAAACAGCCACGTCCAGCAAAAAGGGAAATCTCATCGCCGCCCACGCGCCGTCCGTATCGCGCCTTTGGCGCAAAGCGGGTGGACCAGTTTTCCCCCTCATCAATGAGGGGGATGACGCGCCGAAAGGCGCAACTTGGTCGTTCTCGCGTTTCGCTCCGGCCTTGCGAAGGCCCTTGCGATCCGCGCATCGCCTTTCGGCGCGCCATCGCGGCTTTTCTGTTCGAGGGACCGCGCTTCCGGGTACTGGGCAGGACTAATGAAAGTCCTTCGTTCCGGTCAGGCTTTCGCCCGCCTTCACCCGCACCCGTCCAGCCGTTTCCGGCAGAGCCCCGTAGTGGGCCCGGACGGTGACCCCCGACCTCCCGAGTGCGTGCGTGCGAGGCACGTCCGCGGGCGCCGCATCCAAACTCCACTTCGAAAGCGCCCTCGAGAAGCGCCCCTCGTGAGTAGGACGAAAGGAATATATGCCATTAAAGTGTGTCCGTCAATGGCGTATCCCTTAAGTAGTAAATATCTATGGTTGCCGCTAATCTTCAACTCTAGACTCGTGAGGACGTTGTCATGCTGGGGAATCTAGATGGTCGATCATGAGTTTGGCGGGCAGCATACAGAGCTCAAGCTATCCATTATCGAGGGATACTTGCGTTTCTTTACGACCGCGCTGAGACCGTATTTCAAACATCTTTGGTACATTGATGCGTTCGCTGGGACAGGCAGTCGAACGGTTCGGACAGAGAGTAGGGGAGCTACTCTCGTTGAGTCTCCTGCTGATGAGATCGTTGAGCAACGTCGAGGTTCAGCTCAAATTGCAATCGATATTCGCCCGCCATTCGACTTTCTCGTATTCATCGAAACGAATGCAAATTACATTGCCGCTCTAAATGAGTTGGCGGCGATCAACCTGCAACGTTCAATTGTTGTCGCAAAGGAAGATGCAAACACTGCATTGAAGAAGTTGGTTGCTACCAATCGTTGGGACGATAAGCGAGCAGTAGTGTTTCTTGATCCTTATGGAATGGAGGTCGAATGGGCCACCTTGGAGGCGCTTGCATCGACCGAAGCCATCGACGTATGGTTCCTGTTCCCGTTGGCAGGCTTATTCAGACAGGCAACTCGGCGCCTAACGCATATAGATGAATCCAAACGTGCCGCACTTACACGCATGTTCGGCTCATCAGCATGGGAGGCAGAATTGTATCCGGTCGAGGATGCCGACCTATTGGGCGCCATTCCTGAACGGAGAAGGGATTTGGACCCTCGCGGGCTCGAAGCCTATGTTCAGAAACGACTCAGCACCATATTCGGAAAAGTACTCAAGCCGTTGGCGCTGCCCGTTCACAAAGGCCCGCAAATGTTCTCGCTCTTTCTCTGCATTTCAAACAAGACGCCGAAAGCAATCGCATTGGCGATGAAGATAGGAAAGCATCTCTTAGACCCGAAGTGGCATCTCATCAAAAGTGCGACCACGAAGTAGGCGGCCAGCTGCTTTCTTATTTTTCCCGCCCCACTGTTTAAAGAAAAACGCTGCTCCGTCTCTACGACACATAGTTTCGATCTCATCCACCCATTCTGGCTTCATTTCGCGGGCGCGGGGTCCGCTTTCGCCGCCGACGATCGCCCAGTGAATCCCGCGCAGATCGCCGGCAGCTACAGAGCCTATGAGCGGCTCCAACGACACAAATCGAACTGCGGCCGGCACAGCTCTTATCGCGTCCAGGCGGCTGAGAACGCGGCCATCCTCAACGCTTGTCCCGAGCCAAACATTTGGGAGAATGGAAAACTCGGGAGTACTGAGAATTTCCGCCATCCGCTCCGGGCGCTTTGTCAAAATCTGATAGGTGTGGCGCGGCGTGTCTTGCATCACCTTCCAGACACGACGGATAAACTCGACTGGCACATCGTCGTGAAACAGGTCGGACATAGAATTCACAAAGACCTTGCGCGGCTTCGACCATGATCGCGGCGCATCGAGTGATTTTTCATCGAGACGAATTTTCCCGGTCCAAACGGCTCTGCCTCCGCTCTTGCGAGTAAGCCCTTTGTATTTTTCAGCGCCCATCGCATCGAGTCTGGCGGCCATCCGCATTGCGTAGCAGTTTGTACATCCAGCTGTCAGCACGGTACATCCGGCGACCGGATTCCACGTTGCGTCAGTCCACTCGATTGATGTGTCAGCCATAGGAGCCTCTCAAGTTCCTATAGAATCTCAAGAAAGTGGTTAGATTTAGTTACTCAGTCTTCCAAACCTACTCAATAGAGGCGGCGAAAATCTGCGCTCGCGATGTCTCCCACATCATCGCCGCATTAACCTCACTAAACTACCACACCCACTCCAGACCTTCCGCACACTTCCCCACTATTACTTCGCTCCTTCCCAACCGGAAAGGACCAACCATGCGCATCATCACAGCGACGGCCCTTGCGGCCATTCTCTCGCTCGGCACGCCGGGTTTCGTACTCGCACAGGGAGCTGCGAACCAGGCTGAGAAGGCTCCGGCCAAATCCGGCGAGCGCACCAGCGCCAAGATCTCCAGCATCCAGGTGGTGGACATCAAGCAATTGCCGGATGCGGTGAAGGCGCAGGTCGAGGAGGTCGTATCGAAATCCAGCGAGGACGACTTGAAGGCGCTGCGCGCCTCGATCGATGCCTCTCCGGCCGCGGCCAATGCGCTCAAGGAAAAGGGCATGAGTTCGGCGCAGGTGGTGGCGATCAATATCGCCGATGGCGTGCTGACGATGTTTGCGAAGACGGCGTAGGATCGCGATGCGGTGTTTGCGCCAGACGCCTCTGCCACACGCACCAAACTTTCGTCATGGCCGGCCTTGTGCCGGCCATCCACGTCTTATGTGCGCTGTGCCCAAGACGTGGATGCCCGGCACAAGGCCGGGCATGACGGCGTTTCTGATACTAATGACGGCGTGTGCTAACCCGCCGAGTCATCCTCGATGATCGGGCCGAACAGTTCCCAGCGCTCGCCGTTGAAGCGCTGCATCTGCAGCTGCTTGTTGACGCGGTAGTCGGTGGGCGAGGTGGAGAGGCTCATGCCGGGCAGGCCGAGGTCGGTCTTGAAGCCCGAAATGCTGCTGGCCTGCTTCATCACATTGGCGCGGGTGAGGTCGTCGCCGCAGCGCTTCAGCACTTCCACCATGAGCTGGGCATTGCCGTAGCCATAGGTGTTGAAGTTCGAGTTCTTGTCGCCGTCGGGATAATATTTGTCCATGAAGGCCATGTAGCGCTTCATGCCCTCATCGTCTTTCCACTGCGGGTCCAGCGGGTCCTTGCCATAATTGGTCGAGATGAGACCCTTGGAATTGTCCAGCCCCGCAGGCACCAGCACGGCGCCGACCGAGGTCGCATTGATGTCGACGATGTGGATCGGCTTCCAGCCGAGATCAGCGACCTTCTTGATCGCCTGCGCGGCGAATTTCGGCGTCGAGGCGTTGAACAGCAGGTCGGCACCGGAGGACTTCAGCTTGACGATCTGCGAGTCGATGGTCGGGTCGGCCAGTTCATAGGACGCTTCCGAGACGATCATCGACGCGGCCTTGTCGCCGAGCCCGGCTTTCATGCCGGTGAGATAGTCGCGGCCGAGATCGTCATTCTGCCAGAGGATCGCGATCTTGGCGGTCGGATGGTTCTTCAGGATGTATTTGGCGTAGATCCGGCCTTCGGTCTGGTAGTTGGGATTGTAGCCCATGGTCCAGGGGAAGTTCTTCGGATCGGTGAAGCGCGTGGCGCCGGTGGCGGCGAACAGTTGTGGCACCTGCTTCTGGTTGAGATATTTCTGCACGCCCGCATTGGACGGCGTGCCGATGATCTGGAAGGTCAGCAGCACCTCGTCGGACTCGACGAGCTTGCGCACCTGCTCGACGGCCTTGGGCGGCGAATAGGCGTCGTCATATTGGATCAGGTTGATCTTGCGGCCGTTGACGCCGCCCTGGTCGTTGACCATCTTGAAATAAGCGAGCTGGGTCTTGGCGATCGACGAATAGGCCGAGGCGGGGCCTGAGAACGGCACGGTCTGGCCGATCTTGATTTCGGTGTCGGTGGCGCCGGGATCGTATTTCTTCTGCGCGGCTGCCGGATTGATAGCGGCGGATGTGGCCGTGAGCGCAATGGCCGCCATCCCGACAAATTTAGCCGTCGTGGCGAAGCGATGAAGAAGCGAAGTTCTCATGTCGTTGCCTCCCTGATGATATGTCACTCGACAGTCGTTCCCGTGCGGGCGCCGTCGTTATCGGGGAGTGTGAGGCAAGGATTTCGCGTTGGCAAGGCGAGGAGATGGGCACTTTCCTTAACCTCTCCCGGCGAAGCGAAGCTTCGCTAGGGGGAGAGGTCGCCGCGTCTTCGCGGCGGGTGAGGGGCGGAGCGCCGATGTTGATGCAAATTCGGTAGGCGTGGTTCGGGCGATCAGTGCGATCCGAGGGCGCGCGTTTGTCGCCGGCCGCGTGCCATGCCCCTCATCCCACCCTTCTCCCCGCAAGCGGGGAGAAGGAGCCGCGCGGCGCTCCGGGCTAACTTGCCAGCCACAACACGATCAGCGCCAGCGCCGCCGGTGCAGCCTGCACATAGAGAATGCGCTTGCTCACCGTCGCTGCGCCGTAAGCACCGGCGACGATCACGCACAGCAAAAAGAACGCCTTGATCTGGAACGCGAAGGCGGGTGCGGAATGCAGCAGGCCCCAGATCAGCCCGGCGGCGAGGAAGCCGTTATAGAGGCCCTGATTGGCGGCGAGCACCGCGGTGATCTCGGCCTTCTCCGGCGTGTTCCGGAAGGTCTTCAGGCCCTGCGGCTTCTGCCAGAGAAACATTTCCAGCACGAGAAAATAGATGTGCAGCGCCGCGACCAGCGCGGTCAGAAGATTACCGATGAAGTTCATGATGAGGCCCCATAAAAAAGCTGTCATTCCGGGGCGGGCCGGCGCCGAAGGCGACGGGACCGAACCCGGAATCTCAATGTGTTCATACTATATCGGGATTCCCCACCACTCCCATTGGAGTGGCTGAGGTTCGCCCGCAGCTAACGCTGCGTTCGCCCCGGAATGACGCGTGAACTATCCCACCGCCGGCTTCGGCAGCGATGCCGGGTCCAGCCACGGACGCGCGGATGACGCGAGGCCGGTAAGGCGACCCTGAATGTAGTCGCAGCCCCAGTCGCGCAGCAGCAGGCCGGACTCCTCGTCCTGCACCCATTCGGCGACGGTCTTGATGCCGAGCCGATGGCACAGATCGATCAGGGTCTGCACGAAAGCGCGGTCGTCGGCGGAATGCGCGATGTTCTGCACGAAGGCGCCGTCGATCTTGACGATATCGACGCCGAGCTTGCGCAAATTGCGGAACGAGGTGTAGCCGGCGCCGAAATCGTCGATGGCGATGCGGCTGCCGAAATTCTTCAGCCGCGTGACGAAGCCGCGGACGTCGTCGAGGTCCTGGATGGCCACGGTCTCGGTGATCTCGACGATCAGCCGCTGCGCGACGCCGGGATGGGCCGCCATCATCGACTCGATGGAGGTCCACCAGTCCGGATCCATTGTCGTATCCGGCGAGATATTCAGCGAGAGCTGCACATCCGGCGCGGCGGCAAGCTCGGCGACGACAAGTTCGAGCACGCGGTGATCGACCAGCCGGATCAGGCCGAGCTTCTCGGCGACAGGCACGATATCCGGCGCCAGCAGCAACTGCCCGTCATCCTGCTTCATGCGCACCAGCGCTTCATAGAAAGCGGGGGTGCGGCTGTCGGCATGCATCACGGGTTCGAAGGCCGTGACGATGCGGCGCTCGTTCAGCGCAGTCACGATCTCGTCGGTGACGCGGATATTGACGCGGCGTTGCGCATCGCGCTCCACGTTCGGCCGCCACAAAGCAAAGCTGCCGTGGCGGCGGCGCTTGGCGCCGTTCAGGGTTTCCTGCGCGCGGTTGACGGCTTCGTTGACGTTCTGCGCATAGCGGGGAACGCTGACGGCGCCGATGGTGGCGGTCACCGAGACCGGGCCGGACTGGGTCGGGATGACGTCGTCGCGGATGCCGACCAGAAAGCGCTCGGCGGCGATCGTGGCATCGTCAACAGTGCAGTTCTTCAGGATCAGGCCGAACTTGTTGCCGGAGAAGCGGCCCATCACGTCGCCGCCGCGCAGCCGCGCGCGAATCCGCCTGGCGATCTCGACGATCACTTCATCCGCGATATCGAAGCCGAAGGCGTCGTTGATGCGCGCCAGATGATCGATGCCGATCAGCATAAAGGCAAAGGACGAGCGGAAGCGGGTGGCTTCCTCGATCGCTTCGGCGAGGGATGCCAGAAGATGTGCACGATTGAGTTCGCCGGTGACGGGATCGTGCTGCGCCAGTTTCAGCAGTTGTTCGTCGCGGGCATGGCGTTCGTTGTCGATGCGGACGACGCCTTCGACGCGTATTGCCTTGCCCGCGGCATCGGCACGGCAATTGCCGCTCTCCTCGATCCACAGCACGGCGGCGGTGGTCGAGGCGCGTAGTCCGTATTCGATCCGGTAGGTGCCGCCGCCGGAAGCGAGTGCCTTGGCCAGTGCCTCGGTGCGAATGCCGCGTTGTGGCTCAATAAGAGTCGCAAGCTCGGCGCCGCTGGCGATGGTCGCGGGGGAAATGTCGGTGAAGATGGCGGCGGCTTGGTCCGTCCAGGTGATCCGGTCGCTGGCGATGTCCCAGATGAAGGCGGCCTGGCCGAGTGCGGCCAGAATCTCTGCTGCCTGCGGCTCGGAAGCGCGACCTGCCTGCAAGGAAGAATCGGCGCTCTGGGAAACAGCGGATGTCAAAGTCGCCTCGTTTTGGGACGTCATCGGGTGATTCGCCCCCGACAATACGGCTCAGATCGCTACAATCGTTAGTCAAAGTTCCTAAAGACTTAAGAAAGTGTAGCCGGGCAGGCCTTCGCAAACCTGATGATGCCCCGATCTGAGTTGTGGAGAGCCGCGGCACGACCCTTGCGACGCAGAGGGTGGAGGGGCAACCCTCGTCCCGAATTGAGACGCGAGCACTGTTAACGATGTCGATTTCCGCGACCCGCGCTTACGCCACGACGCCGCAGCCGATGCGGCGCGCCGGCGATTTCGTGGTCGAGAAAGAGTCGGTCATCGTGGAGGCGGTCGCGCTGACGCGGCTTGAGCCGGTGCAGCATACCGCCCCGGTGTCGTCGCGCGTGGCACGGCCCGACGCATCCTTCATCGCACATCTGATCGCGACCGCCGAGCAGGCGCCGCAAACGCGGGTGCTGCGCCGCGCTGATGTGGCGGATGTGGAGGCGGCTTACCGGTCGGTGGCAAATATGTATGTTGCGGGATCGGCGATCAACCGCACGCAGCGTATGGCCTGACTCGGCACTCTCCGCTTACGTCTTCGGCTTGTCGTCCGGCGACGCGACGCCACCCGGCTGCAAATCCGGTGACGTGATTTGCGGCGACGTATGCGCCACGACTTCCGGCGGGACCGGGGTCGATTCAAGTTTCGGCTCGATCCGTTCGAGCTTCTCGACCTTTGGCTCCGGACGATCGGTCAACATGGCTTCGGCGACGGACGTCGCGGCCGGAACCTGAGCGGGCGGAGGCGTCGGAGCGACCGGAGCTGGCGCGGGCTCATAACGCGGTGCCGGCTCCGGTGCATAGACCGGCGCGGCGACGCGGCGCGGACGGCGAGCGCGGAGCGAGATGCCGGCGAGGAAATCCACCATCGCCGTCAGGGTTATCAGGAAGAAGGTCGCATTGCCGAATTTCGGCAGCATCACGAATTCAGTAGCTGCCGCGCCGAACACCAGCAGCGACAGGAAATGGTCGGTGAAATATTTCGGCGCCGGGCGCGCGGCGCGCATCACTTCGAGCCACAGCAAGAGAATGCTGAGCGCAACGAGCAGGTCGTTGAGCGTCACCATCCAGATGTCTTTCGACATCAGCGTGATCGGGAAGAGGGGGATCGGGCCCGACAGCGCGAGGTCGGGCATCAGGAAGGCGATGATGTTGCAGATCGCCACTGGAATCAGCAGCAGCGGGAAACCGATCGACGCCATCGAAGGCCTTCTTTGCGAGCGAGAGAACCAGAACGCATGTGGGCGATGCCAGACATCACCAAGGTGAGGACATCACCAAGGTGAGGACATCACCAAGGTGAGGACATCACCGAGGTGACACGCGCGCATCACCGGGACAACGCATTAGCTCCAGAGTTGGAGCGAATTCGGGCGGAAGACCAGTTCAGAATTATAGTCTGAACAGCTTTCTCGACTTGCCCGCTGGCGCTTCGACCCGCCTGAGACCCGGACCTTACGTGGACGAGCGAAGGCGGCGCCACCTGACGCGGCGCTGCCCTCCATCCAGTGGTCAGGATTCTTTCTTCACCTTCAGAACCTGACGACCCTTGTACATGCCGGTCTTCAGGTCGAGGTGGTGCGGACGGCGCAGTTCGCCGGAGTCCTTGTCCTCGACATAGGTCGGGGTCTTGAGTGCGTCAGCCGAACGACGCATGCCACGCCGCGACGGCGATGTTTTTCTTCTCGGAACGGCCATAGGAAAAGTCCTTGCAGGTTCTTGGCAGATGGTTTCGATCGGCGCCCGGTGACAGGCGGCCAGCACAGAACGCGCGGGCAAAATCGCTGATAAGGCCGGGCTTATAACGGAATGACGACGCGATGGCTAGGGCGGCGCGGTCGGATTTTTCGGGGATTTCGCGCCACAAACTCGTCATTCCGGGGCGAGGGCGGCGCCAGCCGCACGCGAACCCGGAATCCCGACATGTTCATGGCCACATGTCGGGATTCCGGGCCCATGCCCGTCGGCTTTGCCGCCGGTCCTGTCCCGGAATGACAGCCTAGTTCCAGCATCGCTGTAACTCCGCGGCCTGCGCCCGTGCCATATAGGTTCCCGCCAGCCGCCGCACCCCCGGCCCCGGCGTCCGGGCGCTGCGGGTGACCGGATTGGGCAGGATCGCGGCCAGGAGCGCGGCTTCCCGGGCCGACAGGCTCGAGGCCGGCCGATTGAAGGCATATTCGGCGCCGGCCTGGGCGCCAAACTGCCCGGATGGGCCCATTTCGGCGATATTCAGGTAGATTTCCAGGATCCGCTGCTTGGACAGCATCAGATCGACCCACATGGCCAGCGGGATTTCGAGGCCCTTGCGGATCACGCTGCGGCCCGACCACAGGAACAGGTTTTTCGCCACCTGCTGGGTGATGGTGGAACCGCCGCCGGAGACTTCGCCGTCCTGGGCGTCCTCAATGGCGTTTTGCAGGGAATCCCAGTCGATCCCGCGATGGCTGCAGAATTTGGCGTCTTCGGACGCGACTACGCTGCGCGGCAGGGCCGGCGACATGGCCTTGAGGTCAACCCAGGTCCGCTCCACGGGGGAACCGGTGATCCAGCGCCAGGCCATCAGCGCCGAAATCGGCCGGCCGACGGCATAAAGCGGCGTCAGCAGATAGGGCAATGCGAGGAGCAGGATTCCGATCAGGATGAGGCGGCGGATAAGGCGCAAGAGGGGCGTTCCCGGTCGGAGCTATGCCGCTGATAAAGCGGGCTTTCCCCGCTCTTTTCAAGCCGGTTAAGCTTGCCGCGACCAATCGCGGCGGGACGTCGCAGGCGCAATTGACGTGGCCTTTGCCATAGAGGATTGTCCGGCCAAATTGTTCTGGAGCTATTCTTAATGTCGACCGGTGCTTCCACCAAAGATTTTGCCTCGCGCCTGGACCAGACCGCGGACGATACCGAAGCCGTACTGACCAAAGTGCTCGCCGATGGCGTGCTACCCGATGAAATCGCCCGGCCGAAGCGGCTGATGGATGCGATGCGTTACTCCTCGCTCGGCGGCGGCAAGCGGCTGCGTCCGTTCCTGGTGGTGGAGAGCGCGGCGGTATTCGGCGTGCATCGCGAGCAGGCGCTGCTGGTTGGCGCCGCCCTCGAATGCATCCACTGCTATTCGCTGATCCATGACGATCTGCCGGCGATGGACAACAGCGACCTGCGCCGCGGCCGCCCGACCCTGCACAAGGCCACCGACGACGCCACCGCAATCCTCGCCGGCGACGCGCTGCTGACGCTGGCTTTCGACATCGTCACCCGCGACGAGATCCATTCCGATGCGACGGTGCGCCTGCTGCTGACTCGCGCGCTGGCGCGCTGCGCCGGTTTGGGCGGCATGGTCGGCGGCCAGATGCTCGATCTCGCCGGTGAAGGCCGCTTCGGCGACAAGGGGCCTGTGGACGTCGCCCGCGTGCAGCAGATGAAGACCGGTGCGCTGCTGCGTTACGGCGTCATCGCCGGTGCGCTGCTCGGCCAGGCCACGCAGAAGGAATACAAGGCGCTCGACGATTACGGCCGCGCGCTCGGCGAAGCCTTCCAGATCGCCGACGATCTTCTCGACGTCGAAGGCGACGCCGCTGCGCTCGGCAAGCCCGCCGGTGCCGATGCCGCGCTCAACAAGACGACGTTCGTCACGCAGCTCGGCGTCGAAGGCGCCAAGAAGCGTGTCGCCGATCTGATCGCCACCGCCGACGCATCGCTGTCGATCTTCGGCGCCAAGGGCGACGTGCTGCGCGCTGCTGCCCGCTTCGTGGCCGAGCGCAAGAACTAAGGAAGCCCTGATCATGTCGGAGACGGGCAAGGATCTCGATGAGCTCCTTGTTCGTTTTCGCAAGATGCCGGCGCCGCTCCGCGTCGTCTATGGGCGACCGCGCACGTTTCTGGCGCTTCTGATCGGCATTGTCGCGTTCTTCGTCCTGCCGTCGTCGCTGCGGCTGGTGACGCGCCTGCTGATCGGCTGGGACGTGTTCATCGCGTTCTATCTCATGCTGGTCTACGGCATGATGCTGTCAAGCGGCGGTCAGAAACACATCCGCCGCAACGCCGCCTTGCAGGACGATGGCAGTTTCATCATCCTGCTGGTGGCGGCCCTGGGCGCCTTCGCCAGCATCGCGGCTATCGTGTTCGAACTTGGCGAGGGCCATCGCACGGGCTGGGAATTGACGCTGGCGATCGTCACCATCGCCTCGTCCTGGGCCGCCGTGCACACGACGTTCTCGCTGCATTATGCCCATCAATTCTATCGCGGCGCCAAGCCCGGCGGGCTGGCATTTCCGTCTGGCGATGACGACACGAAGGAACAGCCGGATTATTGGGACTTCGTGTATTTCTCCTTCGTCATCGGCATGACCGCGCAGGTCTCCGACGTCGGCATCACCGTGAAGAGCATCCGCCGCACCGCCACGGCTCACGGCATCGTCTCCTTCATTTTCAACACCGCGCTGGTGGCGCTGATGGTCAATATCGCGGCAAGCGCGATCTAGTTCTTTCCCCTCGCCCCCGAACGTAGCGAAGCGAAGTTCGGCGGGAGAGGGTGGATCGAACACGCGAAGCGTGTTCGAGACGGGAGAGGGGGGGCGCCACAAAGAGCCCTCTCCCGCCTTCGCTCCGCTCAGGCACCCTCTCCCGCGGCGCGCAGCTCCGCTGCGCTGGGGGAGAGGGTAAGAAACAGCGCCCCACATTGACCTCACTTCTCATCCGGGCAAATTAGGCACGCAAAGGATGCCGCCCGCGTGGAAGCCAAATTTCAGATTTTCCTGGTCCTGATCGCCGCCCTCGCATGCACCGCGTGGCTGGCCAAGCGCATCAGCATCGCCCCCGCGATCCTGCTGCTGCTGGCCGGCATTGCACTGGCCTTCGTGCCGGGCATGCCCTCGATCCAATTGCCGCCGGATGTGGTGCTGCTGGGCGTGCTGCCGCCACTCATCTATTCGGCCTCCGTCGCCATGAGCTGGCGCGAATTCCGCGCCAATCTGCGCATCATCACGCTGCTGGCGGTGGGCTGCGTGATCTTCACCGCGTGCCTCGTTGCGACAGCGACGCATGTCCTGATCGGCCTGCCATGGTCGGTCGGCTTCCTGCTCGGCGCCATCGTCGCGCCGCCCGACGTGGTGGCGCCGCTGGCGATTGCGCGCAAAATCGGCCTGCCGCGCCGCATACTGGTGGTGCTGGAAGGCGAGGGTCTCGCCAATGATGCGACGACGCTGATCCTGTATCGCTTTGCAGTGGTGGCGATCACCACCGGGGCGTTCTCGCTGCCGAAGGCGGCCGGTACCTTCGTCGCCATTCTCGCCTGCGAACTCGTCTTCGGCCTCGCCATCGGCTGGATCAGCCTGCGCATGCGTCACCGCGCGCGCGATCCGCAGGTCGAAATCACGCTATCGCTGCTGACGCCCTATGTCGCCTATCTCATTCCCGAACATTTCGGTGGCTCCGGCATCATCGCCACCGTCGCCTGCGGTCTCTACATCTCCTGGAACGGCCCGCTGCTGATCTCGGCGGCGACGCGCCTGCAGGGCATCTTCTTCTGGGACTTGGTGATCTATCTGGTCGAAGGCCTGCTGTTCCTGCTGACCGGCTTCCAGATGCGGGCGCTGATCGAGAAATCGAAAGCGTTTCCGTTTGCCGAGATCATGTGGGCCACGGTGCTCGTCACCGTCGTGATCATCGTGGCGCGTTTCGTCTGGGTCTATGCGGCGATTTATGTACCGCGTTGGCTGAGCGCTGACCTGCGCAAGCGCGATCCGGCGCCGAACTGGCAATGGACCTTCGTCGTCGCCTTCACCGGCGTGCGCGGCGCCGTATCGCTCGCCGCAGCGCTGGCGCTGCCGTTCACGCTGGTCTCGAACGAAGGCTTTCCGTCGCGCGACCTGATCCTGTTCGTGTCGTTCAACATCATTCTCATCACGCTGGTTGGCTTCGGCCTGTGCCTGCCCATCGTGGTGAAGTGGCTCGGCGTGACCAAAATCGGCCGCGAGGAATATATCGCCGAGCACGAGGCTGAACTCGCCACGCGCCGCGAGGCACTGGCGACAGCCCTGGCGCGGCTCGATGCCATGACCGACGATCGCGAACTGTCCGACGAGGTCGTGAAGCTGCTGCGCGCGCGCCATGAAAGCCGCTCGAACCAGCTACCGGGCGAACTCGATCCCGACGTCGACGTCTCCGCGGTGGGCATCGATCTGGTGCGCGAACTCATCAAGGCGGAGCGCAAATTCATCCACGCGCAACTGCGCGACGGCAAGATTACCGACGAGAGCCGCCGCCGCATCGAGCGCGATCTGGATCTGGAAGAAGCGGGGCTGAGCAACCGCGAGTTCCGGCGGATTCCGCTTTAGCGCGGTCAAACGAAAATGGCCGGGACGATGCCCGGCCGTTCAATTCAACCTACGTAATTGTGCGACTTACTCGGCCGCGGTCACGACTTCCGGTGCCTTGGCGTTGGCGCCGTAGCGCTGATCGATATAGTCGATCACCAGCGCCTTGAAGTCGGCCGCAATGCTTGGGCCGCGCAGGGTGCGGAATTTCTCGCCGTCGACGAACACCGGAGCGGCCGGGCTTTCGCCTGTGCCGGGCAGTGAGATGCCGATATTGGCATGCTTGGATTCGCCGGGGCCATTCACGATGCAGCCCATGACCGCGACGTTGAGGTTCTCGACGCCGGGATACTGCGTCTTCCAGCCAGGCATCGAGTCGCGGATGAAATCCTGGATCGAACGGGCCAGTTCCTGGAACGTGGTCGAGGTGGTGCGGCCGCAACCAGGGCATGCCGCAACCAGCGGCACAAAGGTCCGGAAGCCCATGGTCTGCAGCAGTTCCTGCGCGACCTGAACTTCCACCGTGCGATCACCGCCGGGCTCTGGCGTCAACGAGATACGGATGGTGTCGCCGATGCCCTGCTGCAGCAGGATGCCGAGCGCAGCCGAGGAGGCGACGATGCCCTTCGAGCCCATGCCGGCTTCGGTGAGGCCGAGATGGATCGCATAGTCGGAGCGCGACGCCAGAGTCTGATACACAGCGATGAGGTCCTGCACCGCCGAGACCTTGGCGGAGAGGATCATCTTGTTCTTCGGCATGCCGAGTTCTTCGGCGCGGGCCGCCGAGAGCAATGCCGACTGCACCATCGCTTCACGCGTCACCGCGCGAACGTCCTTCGGATTCGCGGACAGCGCGTTCTCGTCCATCAGCTTGGTGAGCAGTTCCTGATCGAGCGAACCCCAGTTCGCGCCGATGCGGACGGCCTTGTTGTTCTTGTTGGCGATCTCGATGATGTCGGCGAACTGGCTGTCACGCTTGCTCTTGAAGCCGACATTGCCGGGATTGATGCGGTATTTGTCGAGCGCCGCGGCGCAGGCCGGATATTCGGCGAGCAGCTTGTGGCCGATGTAATGGAAGTCGCCGACCAGCGGCGTGGTGATGCCCTGCTTGTCGAGTGCTTCGCGGATATGCGGAACGGCAGCTGCGGCCTCGTCGCGGTCGACGGTGATGCGGACCATTTCCGAGCCCGCGCGCGACAGCGCTGCGACCTGGTCGATGGTGCCCTGGATGTCGGCCGTGTCGGTGTTGGTCATCGACTGCACGACGATCGGTGCACCGCCGCCGACAGCGACGTTGCCAACCATGACCTGTGTGGTGAGGTGCCGGGGCGCCGGACCGGCGATATCAGACGGAATTTCAATCTTGTTCATGGGGTCTCGAATATCAGATTTAGATGACATCCAGCAATGCGTTAGTGGCCTAGGCCCTGACCGGTCGGTTAACGAGGACCAGCCCGGCGACGACCAATAGCGCAGCGAGGCCGAAGGCGGGGGTCAGGTGGTCGCCCATGATGAGATAGCCTGCCGCGACGCCAAACAAAGGGGTGATGAAGGTAAAAGCCGACAATTTGCTGGCGGAATAGGTCTTGATCAGCCCGAACCAGAGCAAAAATGTGAATCCGACCACCCAGAAGGCCTGAAACGAGAGCAGGGACAGCGCCAGTGGACCGGGAACCCGGGTCACGGTCTCGCCCGCCAGCAGCGCCGCCAGGCCCAGAATCGGGACAGACAGCCCGACCTGGTATCCCAATGCCTTTTCAGGCGCGACGTAGAGCAACGGGGTCGTTTTGACCACCAGCGTGGTCGCGGCCCATAGCCCCGCACCGGCGACGATCATCAGATCCCCGATCAGCACATCGGCGGTGACGTCGGGCTGCGGGACGCCGATCGCGACGGCGACACCGGCAAAACTCACCGCGAGTCCGGCCCATTGCACCGGGCGCAGGCGTTCGCCCAGGAATTGATAGGAGCCGAAGGCCACGAAGAACGGCATCGTGTAGAGGAAAACCGCGGCCCGTGAGGCCGTCGTGAATTGCAGGCCGTGAAAGATCAGCACGAATTCGATGCCGAACAGCACGCCGGCAAACAGGCCTGCTTTCAGCGTGCCGTCGCGTTCGAACAGCTTGACGCCGCGCATGCGCGCAATGGCCAGGATGACCAGCAGTGCGCCGGCCGAGCGCAGCATCGCCTGCGTGTAAGGCGGGATATCGTGCAGCACCAGCTTGATGGCGATCTGGTTGAAGCCCCAGGTCAGGCACAGCATCAGCACGAGGGCGATGGCGCCGGCGGTGAGTGCGCGTCCGCCGGGTGGACTGATGATCACTTCTGCAGACATGAAGCCTCGGGCCCGGCTTGTCGCCGTGTTGTTATGGGATCGTCACGCCTGACAGTGCGCGCAGGTTCCGGTGATTTCGACAACAGACAGTTTTGGGACGAAGCCAGTCGTCCGTGCGGCATCATTCAGGCTCTGCGCGACTTTCGTGGCCGGCACTTCGCCGACCGACCCGCACTGGTCACAGATCAGAAATGCGACCATCGAGGCCGTGCCGTGGTCGTGCGCGCAGGCCAGAAAGGCGTTGCGGCTCTCGATGCGGTGAACGAGGCCGTTCTCCATCAGGAAATCAAGTGCGCGATACACGGTGATGGGCGCCGGACGCGAAGTGGTCTTGGCCAACTGATCGATGATCTCGTAGGCCCCAAGCGGCCGATGGCTCGCGAGCAGCGCCTCAAGCACCTGCCGGCGGATCGGGGTCAGCTTTTGCGACCGGGCTGCACAGACATGCTCGGCATGATGCATCGCGTCCGCCGTACAGCGGTCGTGATCGTGGCCAGGAGCCGGGAAAGTTGGTTTCGGAACTGCCATATGGAGGTAGCTTAACCCGTTGGGTGTGATTGTGCCCGTCTTTTTGGCGCTGAGCCCCAGTCTTACACCAAATCCAGCGCCGCCAAACGGCGAGCGCTCCCTGCAGATGGGGCGCCGACTGGTCGATTGCAAAGGTTGAACGGGCATACCGTGCCGGATCAGGTCGCGCTTCTGCGCAGATCCGATGGCGAGGTGGCATATCGGCGCCGGAATGTCCGGTTGAAATACGACAAATCGTTGAAACCGGCCTCGTCCGCGATCTTCCCGATCCGCTCATCGGCCCGCAATGGGTCGAGTAGCAATGCATGAGCAAGGGCCAGACGCCGTTCGAGCAAATATTCCGACAGGCTGAGGCCGTGTTCGCGAAACAGCTTGCGGACATAGTCCGGCGAGATTTTCTGAGCCGCCGCCAGCGTTTCGGCCGAGAGGTCGTGATTTCCGAGGCCTGCTTCGATGGCTGCCTTGATCGCCTGCAAGCGCAGCATGCGGGTGCTGGAAGGTGGAGATGTCTCGGAGCGGTTCTCGCAACCGATTGTCAGAAGTGCGATCAGGCTACACAGATCGGCCACGACATGGTGCTGAAGATGGGTGGGGGCGGACCCGTCGAGGTCGATTGCTTCCTGACAATGCGCCATCAACAGCCGCAACGTCTGAGCCTCCAGGAGGACAGGTCGCATGAGCCAGGCGCCGAGATTGGGCACCTTGATCGACAGTGCAGCACGGTCGATCTGAACGATCAGATGCTGCGTCTCACAAGATGACGTATGCCAACCGGCGTCCCTGGTTGTCATCAAGACTGCATGGTCCTGCTCGATGATTTCTTCGCGGCCATGCTGCGATGCGCGGGCACGACCTTTCAGAACGACCGCAAACACAACATCGTCGGGCGACGACGCAGTCGCAGCATCCGGCATGCGATCGTTCGCCGGAAATCCTGTGCCGATAAAAACAATCGCGCCCGGCAACCTGTGCAAAGCAGTATCGGCCGAAAACGGGGAGTCCGTCGGAAGAGGGGATTCGACGTTGAATGTCAGGCGCCCGAATTGAAGCTGCGGTGTCGGCAGATTTTCGGAAGCAGCCGCGATTAATGAATCGGGCGTTTCGGGACCGGGCCCTGAAGTCACGAGGATCAGTCCTGCAAGCATTGAACTACATCTTGGTCGTGCCAGCGCCGGATCACGTTCATAATGATCGCCGTTAGCGCGCTTTTGGGTATTTCTGTCTTTGATAGTTCGCGATGCGCCATGTGGCCTGAACGCAACAAGCAGAACGAATTGCGGTGCCAGTCTCGCCCAGTCCTGCCGCGTCGCGTCCGTTCCAAGTCGCTGATGTCTCATTCAACTACACATCATCGAAGCAGGGCCTTCGGCCTGCCTTTGTTGATCTGTTGTTGAGGAGACTGATGGTGAAACGCACCGTATTGGCCGCTGCAGGCCTCGCCATCGTGGCGTTTTCGTCGACCGCTGGCGCTGCGGATCTGTCGCCCCGCATGTACGCCAAGGCGCCGGTTCTGGTGGACCCCGGCATCAACTGGACCGGATTCTATGTCGGCCTCAACGGCGGCTACAGCTGGGGCAAGGGCGACGCCACTTTCCTGCCAGGCACCGCCTTTGCGTCGCCGGTCAAGCAGGACGTCAATGGCGGCCTGGGCGGCGGCCAGATCGGCTACAACTGGCAGCTCGATCGCACATGGGTCGTCGGTCTCGAAGCCGATATCCAGGGGACCGGTGAACGTGGCAGTGCGAACTCTCCGGTGAGTTCGCTGCGGACCACTTTGCCTGGCGGTGACTTCAATCTGCTCGCACTGACCTCGGCAAACAGCTCATGGAGCTTCCCGTGGTTTGCGACCTTCCGCGGCCGCGTCGGCCTGCTGGCAACGCCGGATCTGCTGCTCTACGGCACCGGCGGTCTGGTTGTCGGTGAGGTCAAGTATTCGACACAGACGACAGTAACGGGCCAGATCTTCGGGCCGGGCTCTGCTGGCACGACACCGGCCAGCGCCGCCGTGACGATTCCCGGCACGCTGCTGTCGGAATCGCAGACCCGTGTCGGCTGGACCCTGGGCGCCGGTCTGGAAAAGAAGTTCGGCACCAACTGGTCGGCCAAGCTCGAATATCTCTATCTCGATCTGGGCTCGGCGACCTATTTCGGAGGGACGGCCAACCAGACCTCGGTCGGCTTCCATGACCACGTCTTCCGCGCCGGCATCAATTACGCCTTCAGCCCGGCTGTTGTGGCCAAATACTGACCCTTTCGATCCACCTGACGACCTCAAGCCCGGCCTCGTGCCGGGCTTTTTTGCTGTACCGCCCATTTGTGGGAGGGTTGGAGATCTAGCCATGCGCTAGTCGCGGGGCTGCGTCGTATCGTCCACCGATGCGCTATTCATAAGCTTGCTTATAATAAGCTAAGTTTACGGAGCGCCTCCATGTCCTGCCAGCCTGACACCGGCACCGATTTCCTGTCCGCCTTGTTCGAGACCCAGCGCATGTTGCGGCTGCTGGCCGACAAGGAAGCGCGCCAGTTTGGCATGACCCGCGCTCAATGGGCGGTGCTCGCCAAGGTCGAGCGCAATGAGGGGCAAAAACAGACCGACCTCGCCGACGCCATGGAAATGGCGCCGATCAGCCTGACGCGGCTGATCGACAAGCTCTGCGACAGCGGCCTGATCGAACGCCGCAATGATGACACCGACCGCCGCATCAAGCGCCTCTATCTCACCGAGGCCGCGCGCCCGCTGACCGCAAAGCTGGCGGTGCTGCGCGGCAACCTGATGCAGGTCGCGTTCGACGGCGTGAGCGAGGCCGACATGCACCAGCTGGTCGCGCATCTCGAAACCATCAAAGACAATATCCGCGCTGCGCTGAACCCCGCAGCCACAAAGACCAAGGAACAAGTCTATGGCTGAGCCCGTGCTGAAATTTCCCGACAAGGATGCGCCCGAGGGCGGATCCGATGGCGCCGCGACGACGCAGCGTCAGGGTGTGACAGGATTTCTGAAGCGCTATCGGCGAACGTTGCTACTGGTCGTACTGCCGGCCATCGTTCTTGTTGGCGGCGTCGCCTTCTATCTGTCGGGCGGTCGCTATGTCGGCACTGACGATGCCTATGTCGGCGCGCAGAAGGTGCTGATCACGCCGGACATCTCCGGCAAGGTCGACAAGGTTGTGGTGCGGGAAGGCCAGCATGTCAAAGAAGGCGATGTGCTGTTCGAGATTGACCCGGTGCCGTTCCGGCTGGCGCTTGACGATGCCAGGGCCAAGCTGGCGCAGGCAAAGACCACCTATGACAACCTCGTCAGCAACGTGAAGATCTACGGCCAGATGCAGGATCTGGCGCAGCAGGGCGTCGACTTCAAACAGCGCGACGTCGAACGCAAGTCGACGCTGGTCAAGAGCAACTTCGGCTCGCAGCTCGATCTCGACAATGCGGCGACCGCGGCGGTGACCGCGAAAGCACAGCTCGAACTCCTGAGGCAGCAGCTTGCGACCTCGATGAACCAGTTGCTCGGCAATCCCGATCTGCCGCTAGCCCAGTTCCCGCCTTACGCGCAGGCGCAGTCGGCGCTCGATCAGGCGCAGCGCAATCTCGACCACACCGTGCTGAAGGCGCCGATCTCCGGTGTCGCGACGCAGGTCGATAACATCCAGCTCGGCCGCTTCGCGATGGCCGGCACGCCGATCCTCACGGTGATCGACGACAACAGGCCGTGGGTCGATGCCAATCTGAAGGAATCCGATTTCACTTACATCGCCGTTGGCCAGACCGTGGAGATCGATGTCGATGCGTTCCCGAACCACGCCTTCAAGGGCACCGTCGGTTCGCTGAGCCCTGGCACCGGCGCGCAATTCGCGATCCTGCCGCCGCAAAACGCCACCGGCAATTTCGTCAAGGTGGTGCAGCGTGTGCCGGTGCGGGTCTATCTCGATTACAACGATCCGTTCGTGAAGCGGCTCAAGGCCGGCATGAGCACTTACACGACCATCGATACCAAGCATCATCGCTCGCTGGCGGGCCTGCTCGGCCTGTCATCGGCCAAGGCTGCTCAGGACTGATCCCATGAGCACGTCGGCGCCATCTCCCAGTGCGGTCCCCGGCTTTCGCCGGAACATGGTGACGATCTGCGCCATGACTGCGACCATCATGCAGGCGCTCGACACCACGATTGCGAACGTTGCGTTGCCCTATATGCAGGGCACGCTGTCGGCGTCGCAGGATCAGGTCAACTGGGTGCTGACCTCCTACATCGTGGCTGCGGCGATCATGACCGCGCCGGTCGGCTGGATCGCCAACCGGTTCGGCCGCAAAAAGATCTTCATCGTCTGTTCGGCGGGTTTCACGGTCGCCTCGGTGCTGTGTGGCCTTGCGCAGGACATCAACCAGATGGTCGGCTTTCGCCTGTTGCAGGGCGTGTTCGGCGCGGCACTGGTGCCACTGTCGCAGGCGGTGATGCTCGACAGTTACGCGCTGCATGAGCGCGCCAAGGCGATGTCGATCTGGGGCATGGGCGTGATGCTCGGCCCGATCATGGGGCCTTCATTGGGCGCCTGGCTGACGGAGACCTATTCCTGGCACTGGGTGTTCTTCGTCAATCTGCCCTTCGGCATCGTCACGGTGTTTGGCCTGCTGGCCTTCATGGACGAGACCAAGACCAATGCAGAACTGAAATTCGACTGGTTCGGTTTCGGCGCGCTGGCCATCGGCATCGGTGCGATGCAACTCGCGCTCGACCGCGGCGAGCAGCTCGGCTGGCTCGAATCCAACGAAATCGTCATCGAAGCGATCGTCTCGATCATCGGCTTCTATTATTTCTTCGCGCATTCTTTCACGACGTCGAAGCCGTTCATCCAGTTCGCGATCTTCAAGGACAAGAATTTTGTCGGCGGCTGCGTGTTCATGGCCGTCATGGGGCTGGTGCTGTATTCGACCATGGCACTGTCGTCGCCCTATCTGCAGAACGTGATCGGCTATCCGATCCTCACAGCAGGTCTGTTACTGGCGACGCGTGGCTCCGGCACCTTCGTGGCGATGATGCTGGTCGGGCGCATCATGAAATATGTCGAGGCGCGTACACTGATCATGGTGGGAATGGCGCTGATGTCGGTGTCGCTGTTCTTTACGTCGATGTGGACCGACCAGACCGGCGTGCCGGAGATCGTGATCGTCTCCATCGCGCAGGGATTTGGCCTTGGTCTCGTCTTCGTGCCGCTGTCCACGGTGGCGTTCCTGACGCTGCCAAATCATCTGCGCACCGACGGCACCTCGATGCTCACGCTGCTGCGCAATGTCGCGAGTTCGATCGGCATCTCCATTGTAATCGCGCAGCTCACCTCAAACACCCGTATGGCCCATGCGGTGCTGGTCGAGCACATCACGCCGTTCAGCAATGCGCTGCAGATGCCCAATGTGACCAGCGCGATCAACCTCGCCACCGACAGCGGCCGCGCCATGATGGACGCCATCGTCACGCTGCAGGCCACGATCATCGCCTTCGGGCTGGATTATCAGATGGTGATGCTGGTGACGCTCTGCGCGATTCCGATGGCGCTGATCATCGGCTCGTCCAAGGCGACCTTGCGCGCGCAAGCGGCGAAGCCGGGTGCGGACGAGCATCCGGCGGTGATGGAATAAAGCCAGCCCTCAGCCGAGCAGCTCGCGGCAATCGAGATCGTCGACCGCCAGCATGATACGTTCAAGGTTATTCCACCAGATCACCGGCGGGATGTTATTGGCCTCCTGCCATACCGGGGTGGTGATCTGCCACAACACGGACAGGCGGTAGTCGTCATTCAGCGCACGCCGGTCGTAGCCGCGCACGCCCCGTGCCACCAGTTCGGCGTGGTAGTGGTCGAGCAAAGGTCGCTCAAAGCACCGCCGCATGTCGGGATACCAGTGCATCGCCATCATATAAGCGAGATCGTCCGATGCCGTGTCGACGCGCCAGCTATCCCAATCGAATTGCAGCGCTTCATCGCTGTTCTCATCTTTCGGCAGAAAGATGTTCCAGACATGGGAGTCGCCCTGGACGATCGTCATGTTGGAGTGGGAACAGTAGCGCGCCTGCAGGCGCGGCGCCGCGTCGAGTAGCCGTGCGTAGAGCTCGCGCCGCTCGGGCGACAGGCGATCGCCCTGACGCTCGGTGAATTTTTCCAACTGGCGCGTGAGCGTCTGCACCTGCTGATCCAGTTCGGTGGACTCCTGCCATGTTCCGATTGTGACGCCGAGGCGGGCATCATTCCACCACGCGGCGTGAAAACGTGCCCGAGACCGAACGATCTGCTCGCATTGTGCGAATGTCGGCGGCTGCGGCCAGGTGGTGGCGACAAAGTGAGACTCAGTGAGGTCTTCGAGCAGCAAATGCCAGGCCTTGGTGTCGGCATCGCTGACCGCTTCGTAGCAACGCGGCACAAGATGCTCGGACATGGCCGAACCAACGGTGTTGTAGAATGCAACTTCGTTGCGGCCGGCATGCCAGAACGTCGCCGCGCGTTCGGGGACGACGGTCTTGAGAATGATGGAGCCCGGTGCATCGGTGTCGTCGCCATCGTAGCTCAGGCGCAGCCGGTCGATCCGAGACAGCACCGTATTGAACGAACGCTCCACGGTGACATCGCGAACGCGACCGTCTCCGAGCACGCCGGACTTGCGAAGCGCGGCGGTGAGATGTTCGGCATCCGCCGCTGGTAGCGGTGAGACTGCTGTCATGGTGGTACACGTCCCGCAAATGAGGAAGCGTCGACGCCACCATGTTACACGCCGAGGCACAATTTTCGAGCCTCGGCTTATTGACCGTATTCCCGAGCGGACGATCATCCGGCGGTGATGGAGGGTTCGCGCGCACGATGCGTGAATTAACATCACGTTATGCAAAGTGCCGATTTTGGTATTTGACGGCACATCCTGATCCCCGCAAGAAGCGAATGGGGCAACGCAGTGGATGTGCGCCGTTCGTCTGGCGAATTTGATCTGGCGGACGCGTGCGGACTGATTGTCGTCCCGTCAAACACAATAAAAATTGGGGAAACACCATGCGATTTCACCACACCGGCCTCCTGGTCGCCGCCGTTCTTGCTCTCTCGATCGTCGAAAGTTCGGCACAAGGTACCGTGAAGATCGCCGACATCGCCGAACTCTCGGGTGCTGCGGCACCGGGCGGCAATAACTGGAAGAACGGTGCGGATCTGGCGGCTAAGCAGATCAACGCGGCCGGTGGCATCCTCGGCAAGAAGGTCGAGATCGTGCATCTCGACACGCAGTCCAATCCCACCATTGCCCGTTCGCAGGTCCAGAGAGCGCTTGATGACAATCCGTTCGCGATCCTGGGGCCGACCGCATCAGGCGCCGTGAAGGTGACGATGCCGCTGGTCGAGCAGGCCGAAATTCCGCAACTGGTTGCGGCGCAGGCCGCCGACCTGACGCAGAGCGGCAATCCGTTTCTCTTCCGCATGAATCTCGGTCAGCAGACCGGCATGGTGAAAATCGCCGACTATGTCGACACGGACCTGAAGGCGAAGAAGGTCGCCGTGGTCTGGATCAAGAACGATTACGGCAAGGGTGGCCGCGACATTTTTATCGATCAGATGAAGAAGCGCGGCATCGAGGTCGTAATCGATCAGTCCACCGAGCCCGGCCAGGTCGATTATGCCGTCGACGCGCTGAAGGTGAAGAATTCCGGCGCGGATGTCGTGTTCGTCTATCTGACCTATGAGGAAAGCGCGCGTTTTCTGGTCGAGGCCCGCCGGCAGAAGATCGCGCAGCCGCTGGTGGGTGAGACCTCGCTGCTCGGTCAGATCGTCGTCAACCTGGCGGGTGAAGCGGCCAATGGTGTGCGGGGCCTGCTCGGCCTCTCCCCGGACGCGCCGCTGGAGCCGGTGAAGGCGTTCAAGGAGGCTTACACCAAGGAATACAATTCACCGCCGGACTTCACGGCGATGGGCGGGTATATCGCCGTCAATGTGATCAAGGCGGCGACCGAGAAGGTCGGCAAGTTCGACAGCGCGGCAGTCGCCAAGGCGATGCATGGCACAATCGATGTCGCTCAGCATCCCGGCGTGCTGATGACGACGACCTGGGACAAGAACGGCGACGTCGAGCGCGACACCTTCATCGGCGAACTCGTCGATGGAAAGACCAGGATCATCCGCACGTTGCCGGCCGCGAAGTAATCCAGGCATGACCACTCCGATCATTCAGGCCGTCATCAACAAGCAGGACCAGCTCGGCGAGACGCCGCTGTGGTGCGAACGAACACAGAAACTGTGGTGGCTCGATATTGAGCGCCCCAGGCTGCAATCGCTCGATCCGGCGACCGGCGCCTACCAGGCGTTCCCGTTCAAATGCACCTTCGCGGGCAGTCTTGCGCTCTGCGCCAGTGGCGATTTCCTCATCGCCCTGGACAACGACCTCTTCCGGTTCGATCCGGAGAGCGGGAAGCTCGACTTTTTCGTAGCTGTCGAGCCCGCGACACCGAAGACCCGGCTCAACGACGGGCGCGTCGACCGTCAGGGGCGGTTCTGGGTCGGCACGGTCGACAATCAGTTCAAGGAACCGCTCGGCAGCCTCTGTCGCGTCGATCCGTCGGGCAAGGTGACGCGGATGTTCGAGGGGATCATCTGCAGCAACACGCTGGCGTTCTCACTGGACGGGCGCACGCTGTATTTCTCCGATACCCGCCAGTACGTAACCTGGGCGTTCGATCTCGACACCAAAACCGGCGATCTCAGCAATCAGCGGGTGTTTGCGGACTACACCTCCGACAAGAGTCGCCCGGATGGCGCCTGCGTGGATTCGGAGGGCTATCTCTGGAACGCGATTTTCGCCGGCCATCGCATTATGCGCTACGCGCCAGATGGTCGCGTTGATCGGGTCATCGAGATGCCCGTCACGAATCCAACCTGCGTCTGCTTCGGCGGCCCCGATTTTGCGACGCTCTATGTCACGTCGGCGACGAAGATGATCGAGGCGGATATGCTGGCGAAGGAGACCCATGCCGGTGCGGTGCTTGCGCTCGATGTCGGTGTGCGCGGGTTGCCGGAAAGCAGGTTCGATATCTGATCAGGGTTGTTGCTCATTGAGGAGATACGGGGTTCAAAGAAGAAGGCTGGGCATACCCGGCCTTCTTCTTTGTGCGACGATGGCGAAGACTCACACGTCGAAGAACACCGTCTCGTTGTCGCCTTGCAGGTGGATGTCGAACCGATAGACGCCCGGCGCCGTCTTCTTCGCGATGATCGTCGCGCGGCGGTCGGCCGGGACGAGGTTCATCACCGCATCATCAGCCGTCGCGGCTTCGTCCTCGAAATAGATACGCGTCATCGACTGCATCGTCATGCCGCGGCCAAACACGGCCATCACGATATGCGGCGCCTGTTCTTTGCCATCGATGCCCGGCACGGCGCCTGGCTTGATGGTGTCGAACGAATATTCGCCGGCATCGGTGGTGCCGGAGCGACCGAAACCCTTGAAGCTCGAATTCGGCAGCCCGCGGGTATCCTGCGGATCGGCGAAACGGCCTTGCGCATCGGCCTGCCAGATTTCCAGTACGGCGTCGGGCACCACCTTGCCGTCGCCGTCATAGATCACGCCTTCGATGCGGATCTTGTCGCCGGTGACGTCGGGTGTCAGCAGGTTGCTGGTGAAGGCGTCGTTCCAGGCGTATTTGCCGTTCGGTGTCAGGCCGTAGGCATAGAACGGACCGACGGTCTGCGACGGGGTAATTCCGGGCATCAGTGATTCTCCGTCGGGGTGGCGTTGCGGCCGCGCAGCACGATGTTGAAACGATAGGCCAGCGCCCAGCCAGGCTCAGTGACGTCGAGGTCGAAATCCGACACCATGCGCAAGCGCGCCTTTTCGTCTGTGACCGAGTTGAAGATCGGGTCGAACGGGAACAGCGGATCGTTCGGGAAATACATCTGCGTCACGAGGCGCGAGACGAAGGAATGGCCGAACACCGAGAAGTGGATGTGCGCAGGGCGCCAGGCATTATGGTGATTGCCCCACGGATAGGCGCCGGGCTTGATAGTGACGAACTTGTAGTTGCCCGCGGCGTCGGTGACGGTGCGGCCGGCGCCGGTGAAGTTCGGATCGAGCGGCGCGGGGTGTTGGTCCCAGACATGCACGTAGCGGCCGCAGGCATTGGCCTGCCAGAGTTCGACCAGCGTGTTCGGTACGCCGCGGCCGTCCTCGTCCATCACCGTGCCGTGCACGATGATGCGTTCGCCGAGCGGCTCGCCCGCATGCATGGTGGTGAGGTCATGATCGCCGGGTCGTACCGTCTCGTGGCCGTAGACCGGTCCTGTCGTTTCCGACAGTGTGTGCGGCATCAGGATGCGCTGCTTCTGCGGCGCGCGCTTGATGGTGCTCTTGTAGCCGGGTGAGAGGCGCGGCGCGTGCGCCGCATTGCTCTCGACGGGATAGATTAGCGTCATGCTGTTTTTCCCTCTTTTGCCGCCGCGGATCCCGCGGCGGCGGTCTTGAAAACGTCGTTGTTAGTTGAGCTTCTCGATCGCCATGGCGACGCCCTGACCGACGCCGACGCACATGGTGGCCAGCGCCAGCTTGCCGCCGCGCTTCTCCATGCCATGCACCGCCGTCATCGCCAGGCGCGCGCCGCTCATGCCGAGCGGGTGGCCGAGCGCGATCGCGCCGCCGTGTGGGTTGACGAAATCAGCATCTTCCTTGACGCCGAGCTGGCGCAGCACCGCGATGCCCTGCGACGCGAAGGCCTCGTTGAGCTCGATCAGATCGAAATCGCTGATCTTAAGACCAAGGCGTTCCATCAGCTTCTTGGTCGCCGGCACGGGGCCGATGCCCATGATGCGCGGCGCGACGCCGCCCGAGGCGAGGCCGAGAATGCGGGCGCGGGCCTTGAGGCCGTGCTTCTCCACAGCGGCGCCCGAGGCGAGGATCATGGCGCAGGCGCCGTCATTGACGCCCGAGGCGTTGCCGGCGGTGACCGTGCCGTCCTTGCGGACAATCGGGCGCAGCTTGGCGAGGCCTTCCAGCGTGGTTTCGGGGCGCGGATGCTCGTCCTTGTCGACGGCGATCGGGCCGGCCTTGCCGCCGGGCACCATCACCGGGATGATTTCTTCGGCGAAATAGCCCGAAGCGATCGCCTTGCCGGCGTTCTGCTGCGAGCGGATCGCAAAGGCATCCTGGTCGGCGCGCGAGATCTGGAAATCCTGCGCGACGTTTTCGCCGGTCTCAGGCATGGCATCGACGCCGTATTTTTCCTTCATCAGCGGGTTGATGAAGCGCCAGCCGATGGTGGTGTCGAAGATTTCCGCCGAACGGGAGAAGGCTTCGGTGGCCTTGCCCTGCACGAATGGCGCACGGGTCATGGATTCGACGCCGCCGGCAATGGCGAAATCGATTTCACCGGCGCGGATGGCACGGGCGCCGGCGCCAACGGCATCGAGGCCCGACGCACAGAGGCGGTTCAACGTGGCGCCGGGAACGGAATCCGGCAGGCCGGCCAGCAGCGCGGCCATGCGGGCGACGTTGCGGTTGTCTTCACCGGCCTGGTTGGCGCAGCCGAAATAGACTTCCTCGACGGCAGCCCAATCCACACCGGGATTGCGGTCGATCAGGGCTTTAATGGGGGCGGCGGCGAGGTCGTCGGCGCGAACTTTGGCAAGGGAGCCGCCGAAACGGCCGATGGGGGTGCGGACGGCGTCGCAAATGAAGACATCGCTCATCAATTCTCTCCCTGGAGACTGCATCCGCGCTCGATTGCCGGATTTTCGCGGTGGTTTTAAGAACCCCCGCTGACCCGGTCAAATGCTGCTGCTGGATGGCAGCGTTGTCCCTGGGAATTCAAAGAATTCCCTTGAGAACTGCGGATATGAAATCGCAGTTGACTTGTCAACTGCCTCGCCGCGGTGGGGAAAACTACGGTTTGCGACAGCCGCGGGTGGGATCGGCGGAGCAAAATTTGCTAGCGTCCGCCGCCATGACGATCCAGCAGCCCATTACCGCCCCAGAACCCGCTCCCCGCGTGGATGACACCGCAAAAGTGTCTCCCATGATGGAACAGTACCTTGAGATCAAGGCCGCCAATCCCGGCCTGCTGCTGTTCTACCGGATGGGCGATTTCTACGAGATATTCTTCGAGGACGCTGAGCTTGCCTCGCGCTCGCTGGGCATCGTGCTGACCAAGCGCGGCAAGCATCAGGGCATGGATATCCCGATGTGCGGCGTGCCGGTGGTTCGCGCCGATGATTATCTGCACCGCCTGATCTCGCTCGGCATCCGTGTCGCCGTCTGCGAACAGATGGAGGATCCGGCCGAGGCGAAGAAGCGCGGCGGCAAGAGCGTGGTTCGCCGCGACGTCGTGCGCGTGGTTACGCCGGGCACGCTGACCGAAGAAAACCTGCTCGACGCGCGGGCCAATAATTATCTGCTGGCGATTGCGCGCAGCAAGGGCTCAAGCGGTGCGGATCGCATCGGTCTGGCCTGGATCGATATTTCGACCGCCGAATTCATTGTCACCGAATGTGCGACAGGCGAACTCGGCGCGACGCTGGCGCGGATCAATCCGAACGAGGTGCTGGTTACGGATGCGCTCTACAGCGATCCTGATCTCAGCCAGTTGCTGCGCGAATTGCCGGCGGTGACGCCGCTGACCCGTGACGTGTTCGATGGTGCCACCGCCGAGCGCCGGCTGTGCGATTACTTTGCCGTCGCCACCATGGACGGCCTCAGCGCCATGTCGCGGCTTGAAGCGACCGCTGCGGCGGCGTGCGTCACCTATGTCGAGCGCACGCAAGTCGGCAAACGCGTGCCGCTGTCGCCGCCGACCCACGAAGCGGTCGGCACCACCATGGCCATCGATCCGGCGACCCGCGCCAATCTCGAACTGACGCGCACGCTATCAGGCGAGCGCAAGGGCTCGCTGCTGGATGCGATCGACTGCACCGTCACCGCCGCCGGTTCGCGCCTGCTGGCGCAGCGCCTCGCCGCGCCGCTGACCGATGAAGTGGCGATCGGCCGCCGGCTCGATGCGGTCACGAGTTTCGTATCCGACAGCGGGCTGCGCGACGATCTGCGCTCGGCCCTGAAGTCTGCGCCTGATATGTCGCGCGCACTGGCGCGGCTTTCGGTCGGCCGCGGCGGTCCGCGCGATCTCGCCTGTCTGCGTGATGGTGTGCTTGCCGCCGATCAGGTGCTTGATCGTTTCGGCGCCATCGACAACCTGCCGGCGGATATCACGGCCGCCATGGCCGGCCTGCGCCGTCCGTCGCGTGAGCTCGCGGCGACCTTCGCCCGCGCACTGGCCGACGATCTTCCGCTGCTGAAGCGCGACGGTGGTTTTGTCCGCGAAGGCTTCGAGGCCGCGCTCGACGAGACGCGCAATCTGCGCGACGCCTCGCGTCTCGTGGTCGCCGCGATGCAGGCGCGCTATGCCGATGACACCGGCGTGAAGGGCCTCAAGATCCGTCACAACAATGTGCTCGGCTATTTCGTCGAAGTCACCGCGCAGCATGGCGACAAGTTGATGCAGGCCCCGCTGAACGCGACCTTCATCCATCGCCAGACACTGGCAGGGCAGGTGCGCTTTACCACGTCCGAACTCGGCGAGATCGAGGCCAAGATCGCCAATGCCGGCGACCGCGCGCTTGGGCTCGAGCTCGAAATCTTCGAACGGCTGTCGGCGATGGTCGCCGAGGCGTCGGAAGATCTGCGCGCTGCCGCCCATGCCTTCGCACTGCTGGATGTGGCGACCGCGTTGGCGAAACTGGCGGTCGACGACAATTATGTCCGCCCCGAAGTCGACAATTCGCTGCTCTTCGCCATCGAGGGCGGCCGGCATCCGGTGGTCGAACAGGCGCTGCGCCGCGACGGCCAGCCGTTCATCGCCAATGCCAGCGATCTGTCGCCCGGGCCGGGGCAGAAGTCCGGCCAGATCTGGCTGATCACTGGTCCGAACATGGCCGGTAAGTCGACCTTCCTGCGCCAGAACGCGTTGATCGCGCTGCTCGCGCAAATAGGCAGTTTCGTGCCGGCCTCGCGCGCCCGCATCGGCATTGTCGACAGGCTCTTTTCGCGCGTCGGCGCTGCGGATGATCTCGCGCGCGGTCGTTCGACCTTCATGGTCGAGATGGTCGAGACCGCCGTCATCCTCAATCAGGCCACCGAACGCGCGCTGGTAATTCTCGACGAAATCGGCCGCGGCACGGCGACCTTCGACGGTCTGTCGATCGCCTGGGCCGCGATCGAGCATCTGCACGAAAGCAACCGCTGCCGCGCATTGTTCGCGACGCATTATCACGAGCTCACCGCACTCTCCGCCAAACTGCCGCGGCTATTCAATGCCACGGTGCGGGTCAAGGAATGGCACGGCGACGTGGTGTTCCTGCACGAGGTGCTGCCGGGCTCGGCGGATCGCTCCTATGGCATTCAGGTGGCCAAGCTCGCGGGCCTGCCGCCGGCGGTAATCGCGCGCGCGAAGTCGGTGCTGGCCAAGCTTGAAGCGCAGGATCGCGGCCAGAGCGCCAAGGCGCTGATGGATGACCTGCCGCTGTTCGCGATCACAGCGCGTGCACCGGTCGAGGCGGCTCCTCCGTCGGAGGCGGAATTGCTGATGGACGCCGTGAAGGCGCTGCATCCCGACGAGATGTCGCCAAGGGAGGCGCTGGATGCGCTCTATGCGCTGAAGGCGAAACTGCCGAAGTAACATTCTCTATCGTCATGCCCGGCCTTGTGCCGGGCATCCACGCCTTGTTTCTCTGCGCCAAAGACGTGGATGGCCGGGACGAGCCCGGCCATGACGGCGTTTTACACGTAGCGCACCCGCCTGCGGCCCCACGCCCACAGGCCGAGATTCCACACCACGCAAGTCGCCAGCGCGAGGCTCAGGGCGACCACCGAGCCGAAGCGCGTGGCGGTGACATGCATCACGGCCACCGCGATGCCGAAACCCATCAGGCCCCACCCGCCATTGGCGATCACCGCGGCGGTGGGCGGGCCGCCGATCCGCGGATGCAGGATCAGCATCAGGCTGGTGAAGACCACGGGATAAAGTGCGAGAATGCCACTGCCGGTCGGGCCGATGGTCGAGGACAGCGTCACCACGATGGCAACCAGCGTTGCGACGAGTGCGGCGCGCAGCGGGATATCGTACCAGCGCCTGGTGATGAGCGGCATCTTCGCATGGCGAAACCGCGCCATCAGTGGCAGGCAGATCGCGAAGGCCACGACATTGGCGAGGACGCCGCCAAGCAAGCTCCATTCGACTTGTCGCACCAGCCACGCCAGGCCAAACCACACCAGCACGGCCGCGCCGAGGCTGACGATCACGTTGTGACGCTGCGCGAGGTGCACATAGGTCAGGCCGAGAAACATCGTCGCGCCATTGATCGGCAGGCTGGCCAATGCACCTTGCGCGATGAAGGCGGCGTCATGATCGAGCGCGAGAAAGACGTAGGACGGTCCCGCCGAGATCGGCAGCGTCGCTACCAACGCGCCGATCACCGGGCCGGATCGTTCGGTGATGATGGAGGCCGTGATCACGAAGGCGGCGGTGATCGCCATGCGCAAAGTGAGCGTCAGGAGGAAGGCAAGTTCGGGAGACATGGCAGCCTGACGAGAGGAGGTGCTTGGCCTCCTCTTTCCTTGGTGGGAGTCGTCCGGCCTGCTTACACCCTGTTGAGGGACACCGAAACCTTCGGGCCATGCTTGATGGTCTGGTAGACCACGCAATAACGCTCGGTCAGCTTGAGCAGCAGATCGAGCTTGTCCTGCGGCGCGTCGGTGTCGACATCGAAGCGCAGGCGGATTTCGGCAAAGCCGACCGGCGCTTCCTTGTCGACGCCGAGCGTGCCGCGGAAATCGAGATCGCCCTCGGCTGTCACATTGCCGGACTTCAAGGGAATTTCGACCGCGGTGGCCACCGACTTCAGCGTCACGCCGGCGCAGGCCACCAGCGCTTCCAGCAGCATGTCGCCCGAACAGAGTTCAAGCCCAGAGCCGCCAGTTGCGGGGTGCAGGCCGGCGGCTGCGATCTGCCGGCCGGTCTCAACCTTGCAGGCAATGCCGTCATTGTCGATCGAGCCCTTGGCTTTGAGCGTGATGAAGGCAGCCTTGGGATCGGTCTTGTAAAGTTCCTTGATGGGGGCCTGGGTGGCGCGAAGCGCGGCGGCGTCCATGATATCTCTCCCTGAGATTTTGTTAGTTGCAGCTTTTATTCGCCTGCGACGATGTTGTCACCACCACGCGCCGACAGTCTCGGCAGGTGCGCTGTCGGGCACGTCACGATCCAGCGATCGATCCAGTGCGGTGAGCACGCGGCGCTTCACCGCGTCGAACAGCGGCGAGGCACGGTCGCGGGGGCGCGCAAGGCCGACATCGATCTCGGCGAACAGCCGACCCGGCCTCGGCCGCATCACCAGCACGCGGTCTGCCAGCACCACGGCTTCGTCGACATCATGCGTGACAAGGATCAGCGTCGGGCGTGTGTCGGCCCAGAGATCGAGCAGATGATCCTGCAGATCGCGGCGCGTGAAGGCGTCGAGCGCGGAGAACGGCTCATCCAGCAACAGCACCTCCGGCTGCGGTACCAATGCACGGGCGATGGCCACGCGCTGCGCCTGTCCACCGGATAGTTCGCGCGGCCATGCTTTTGCTTTATCCGACAGGCCGACGCGTGCGAGGGCCTGCGCGACTTTCTCGCGGCGTGCGGCGACAGGAAGCTCGGACAGGCCGAAGCCGATATTATCGGCGACGCTGAGCCACGGCAGCAGCCGCGGTTCCTGGAAGATGATGCCGATCTTCTCGTGCGGCGCACTGATATCGATGTTGTCGATGCGGATGCTGCCGGTCGAGGCGCGATCGAGCCCGGCAACGGCGCGCAACAGTGTCGATTTTCCGCAGCCGGAGCCACCAATGATGGCGACGATCTCGCCCTGCGGGATTTGCGCGGTGAAGCGCTCCAGCGCATGGACGCCGTTGGGATAGGTCTTGCCGACCTTGTCGAGGGCGAGCATCAGGTCTCTCCACCCGGTCGGAACGCATCCTGCCAGCGCAGCAGTGGTGCGGTGACGAGTTCGATCAGCCAGTCGGTGGTCTTGCCGAGCAATGCGAAAATGGTGATGGCGGCGAGGATCTGCGCGGGCTTGCCGAGCTGCTGGCCGTCGATGAGGAGATAGCCGAGCCCTTCGGAGGCGCCCATGAATTCGGCGGCAACCACAAACATCCAGCCGAGCCCGAGGCCGACGCGAAGTGCAACAACATAGGCCGGCAGAACCGCAGGCAGCAGGATCCGGCGGATCATGGCGGGGCCGGAAAGGCGGAAGGTGCGGCCGACCTCGACGATCTTGCGATCGACCGAGAGGATCGCGCCCATCACGCCGAGATAGACCGGAAAGAACACGCCAACGGCAATCAGCGCGACCTTCGACGTCTCAAAAATGCCGAGCCACAGGATGAACAGCGGCACCCAGGCGATCGATGGAATGGCGCGCAGCGCCTGAATGGTGGGATCGAGCAGTCGCCGCGCGATTCCCCAATAGCCGGAGATAGCGCCGAGCAGCGTGCCGGCGACAACGCCGAGGCCGAAGCCGGCGGCAACGCGCGACAGCGTCGTGGTGATATGGCGCCAGAGTTCGCCACTTCGGGCGAGCTCCATGATGGTGGCGAAGACTCGCGACGGCGGCGGCACCAGCCGGCCGTTCGACCAGCCGGACCAGACGGCCAGCTCCCATGCCAGCGCCAGTGTGAGCGGGAGCACAACGCCGAGCGCCGGCTGCGCGAAACGCTGCCAGCGCCTGTTGGATGCGGATTTTTCACGCGTCGCCGCTACGTCGGGTGCGGTCGTGTCGAGCGTCATGGCCATAGCTGAAGCGCGTCTCGATTTGATTTGCAAGATACTCAAAAGCTTCACCCTCCCTTTACGGGGAGGGTGAAGGATGGCTTCGCAGATGCGAGAACGTCAGCTCTTCGGCAGCGGGACCTGATCGTCGATCAGTGCATCCACCGTCGCCTTCACATCGACCTTGGCGTCGATGACGCCGGCTTGCTGCAATGCGAGACCGGCGGCGAGGATGGACTCGCGCTGCGGTGCGCCAATGCGGCTGTGGGTCAGTTCGGTGCGTTCCTTGAGCTGCTTGTCGACCACGGCGTCGGGCAGTTTGGTGACGCCGATGAAGGCCTTCTTCAGTTCGGGATAATTCTCCAGCGAATATTTGCGGGCTTCCTCATAGACCGCGAGCACGCGACGCGCGGCATCCGGATAGTCCTTCAGGAACTGTTCTCGCACATTGAGGATGCCCCAGGTGTTGGCGTCCGGCTTGCGGAAGAACAGCTTGGCGCCGTCTTCAACCTCGGCCTGCGCCATCATCGGATCGAGTCCGGCCCATGCATCAACGTCGCCGCGGATCAGCGCGGCCTTGCCGTCGGCATGCTGCAGCAGAACTGGCGTGATGTCCTTGTCGGTCAGGCCGGCGCCGAGCAAAGCGCGGACCAGAAAAATGTGGGGATCGGTGCCGCGGGTCACCGCGACCCGCTTGCCCTTGAGATCGGCGACGGAGGCGATCTTGGAGTCCTTGCCGGTCACCAGCGCCGTCCATTCCGGACGCGAATAGACGTAGACCGACTTGATCGGGTTGCCGTTGATCTTCGCCACCAGCGCAGCGGAGCCCGCGGTCGAGCCGAAATCGATGGACCCCGCATTGAGGAATTCGAGCGCCTTGTTGGAGCCGGCCGACTGTACCCAGGTGATCTTCACGCCGTCCTTGGCGAATTCCTTCTCCAGCAGGCCGTTCTGCTTGAGGATGATCGAGACCGGATTGTAGGTCGCCCAGTCGAGCCGGATTTCCTTGAGCGGTTCGGCGGCGAAGCTAGCTCCGGGCAGCAGTGCAGCCGCAGCAATCAGACCGGCGACAGCGCGCCGTGACATCGTGAACATTCTGGTCTCTCCCTGATGAACTGTCGAAACGTGAGGTTCGAAGGCGACTTGCATCCTGCGGGCGTCATGGCACCATGCCGGGGTCGCTCTCTTTGCGAAAACGTGCTTTAATTTCAATTAGTTATGGCGTTCCGTCAACGAGAAGATATGATGCGCCAAGGACACCGCCGCGAGAACGTTGTTGCCCGGATTGCGCAAAAGGCAGCATGGACTAGCTGTGGGGCTACAATCACCGTGACAGCGCTTGCGCCGTCCGATATCCGGGTTGTTCATGGACAGCGTTGCTACACAAGACAGACCGACAACCGAAACCGACTTCGACACGACGCGGATTACCGCCGAGATCGATGCGCTTGCAGCGCAGCATCGCGGCAAGAACGATTTGTTTCGCGCCGCCGTCGCCAAGCTGCTGAAGGCCGAACTGCTCAAGGCCAGTGAAGCGGCCGAGGCCGTCCTGTTGAAGGACCGCCACGGCCGACGCTGTGCCGAGCAGCTCTGCCACGTGCAGGATGAGATCATCCGCATGCTGTTCGCCGCGGCGACGAAGCATCTGTATCATTCGCCAATCCCGTCCGGCGCCGAGCGCATGGCGGTGGTCTCCACCGGCGGCTATGGCCGCGGGCTGATGGCGCCGGAATCCGACATCGATCTGCTGTTCATCCTGCCCTACAAGCAGACCGCCTGGGGCGAACAGGTCGCCGAAGTCATTCTCTATTGCCTGTGGGACATGGGCCTGAAGGTCGGCCACGCTACGCGTTCGGTGGATGAATCGATCCGCCAGGCGCGCGGCGACATGACGATCCGCACCGCGATCCTGGAAACGCGCTTCCTCACCGGCGATCAGGCTCTCTACGACGAACTGGTCACGCGCTTCGATGCCGAAGTGGTGCAGGGCACCGCCGCGGAATTCGTCACTGCCAAGCTCGCCGAACGCGAGGAGCGCCATCGCCGTGGCGGCCAGTCGCGCTATCTGGTCGAGCCCAACGTCAAGGACGGCAAGGGCGGTCTGCGCGATTTGCACACCGTGTTCTGGATCGCGAAATACGTCTATCGGGTGCGCGACAGCAAGGAGCTGGTCGCGCGCGGCGTGTTCGATCCGCAGGAATACCGCACCTTCAAGCGTTGCGAAGATTTCCTGTGGTCGGTCCGCTGCAATATCCACTTCCTGACCAAACGGCCGGAAGAGCGACTGTCCTTCGACCTGCAGCGCGAGATTGCGGTCCGCCTCGGCTATACCTCGCATCCTGGCATGCAGGACGTCGAGCGCTTCATGAAGCACTACTTCCTGATTGCCAAGGAAGTCGGCGATCTCACCGCGATCCTGTGCGCCAAGCTCGAAGACCAGCAGGCCAAGCCGGCGCCGGCGCTGACGCGCATGATGGCCAAGCTGCGGCCCGAGATGCATCGTCGCCGGCTGCCGGACAGCGATGCGTTCATCATCGACAACAACCGTATCAACCTTGCTGCGCCTGACGTGTTCAAGGAAGACCCGATCAATCTGATCCGATTCTTCCGACTGGCGCAGAAGCACAATCTGGCCTTCCATCCCGATGCGATGCGGACCGCGACGCGCTCGCTCCGGCTGATCACGCCGGAGATACGCGAGAACGCCGAAGCCAATGCGCTGTTCATGGAGATCCTGACCTCGGACAATGCCGAGATCGTGCTGCGGCGGATGAACGAGACCGGCGTACTCGGTCATTTCATTCGTGCCTTCGGCCGCATCGTGTCGATGATGCAGTTCAACATGTATCATCACTATACGGTGGATGAGCATCTGCTGCGGTGTGTCGGCATCCTTCAGGAGATCGAGCGGGGCGGGAACGACGAGTTCGTTGTCGCCAGCGATCTGATGCGCAAGATCCGCCCGGAACATCGGGCGGTGATCTATATCACGGTGTTGCTGCATGACATCGCCAAGGGGCGCCCGGAGGATCACTCCATCGCCGGCGCCAAGGTGGCGCGGCGGCTGTGTCCGCGACTCGGCTTCAACGCTGCCGACACCGATCTCGTTGCGTGGCTCATCGAAGAGCATCTGACCATGTCCACGGTGGCGCAGTCGCGCGACCTGTCGGATAGCAAGACCATCGAGAATTTCGCGGCGGTCGTGCAGTCGGTTGAGCAGATGAAGCTGCTGACGATTCTCACCACCGCCGATATCCGTGGCGTCGGTCCCGGAGTCTGGAACGGCTGGAAAGCGCAGTTGATCCGCACGTTGTACTACGAGACCGAGCCGGTGCTGACCGGCGGCTTCTCCGAGGTCAATCGCGCGCAGCGCATCGCGTCGGCGCAGGCCGAATTGCGCCGTGCCTTCACCGAGTGGCCCGAGCAGGATCTCAACGCCTATATTTTGCGGCACTATCCGGCCTACTGGCTCAAGGTCGAGCTCGATCGCAAAATTCGCCACGCGCGCTTCCTGCGGGCATCGGAAGAGGCCGGGCACAAGCTCGCGATCAATGTCGGGTTCGATGAAGCCCGCGGCGTCACCGAGCTCACGATTCTGGCCGTCGACCATCCCTGGTTGCTGTCGATCATCGCCGGCGCATGCGCCGCAGCCGGCGCCAACATCGTCGACGCGCAGATTTACACCACGACCGATGGCCGCGCGCTGGACACCATCGCGATCTCCCGGGAATACGATCGCGATGACGACGAAGGCCGCCGTGCAACACGAATCGGCGACATGATCGAGGACGTGCTCGAAGGCAAGGTGCGGCTGCCGGAAACCGTGGCGAAGCGCGCCTCGACGAAGGGCAAGATCAGGGCTTTCACCGTCGAGCCGGAAGTTATCGTCAACAATCAGTGGTCGGATCGTTACACGGTGATCGAGGTCTCGGGGCTCGACCGGCCGGGCCTGCTGTATCAACTGACCACGGCGATCTCGAAGCTCAACCTCAATATCGCTTCGGCGCATGTGGCGACCTTCGGCGAGCGCGCGCGCGACGTGTTCTACGTCACCGATTTGCTCGGCGCGCAGATCAATGCCCCGACGCGTCAGGCTGCGATCAAGCGCGCATTGATCCATCTGTTGGCAAACGGCGATATCGCGGAGAAGCCGGCGGCGTAGTTACTTCACCGCAACGCCTTCGTGCTCCAGCAGCCAGCGCTTGCGGGCGATGCCGCCGCCATAGCCGGTGAGCGAACCGTTGGCGCCGATCAGGCGGTGGCAGGGCACGACGATACTCAGGGGATTGGCGCCATTGGCATGGCCGACCGCGCGCATCGCATTGGGCACGCCGAGTTGCGCGGCCAGCGTGCCGTAGCTGAGTGTGCTGCCTGCAGGGATTTTTCGCAGTGCCGTCCAGATACGGTTCTGAAACGGCGTGCCGGGGATGTGGCAGGTGATGCCATCGAGCTGGTTGAGCTCGCCGTCGAAATAGCGTGAGAGTGCGCTGCGGATTTCGGATGGTGCCGAGTTCTCGATCAGTTCGACCGTCCCATAATAACGACGCAGCAAAGTCAGCAAGCGCTCTTCGTAATCGATCCAGTCGAGTGCGCAGAGTACGCCACCATGGTTCGTCACCAGCAGCGCGATGCCGATCGGGGTGTCGAGCCGGTCGAGAGTGAGTGGGGTGGGTTGCTTCGCCATGGCGATGTTGCGCTCATCAAATGGAAACGCCGACCGTAGGTGTAGCTACGGCCGGCGTCATTCCGATTTCCGATAAGTGAGCCGTGAATTATTCCGGCTTCGGCTCGTGCGACATGCGCTCGAGGCGTTCCTGCATTTCCTTCATCTGGCGACGCAGGTCATCCATGGTGTCGGCAGGCTCAGCGGTCGGCTCCGGCGCCTTTTCCGGCTCCGGCGACGCAGCGCCGCCGCGCGGCGGCACGAACGGCTTGAACATCGCGAAGGTCTGCTGAAACAATTCCATGTTGCGACGAACGGTTTCCTCAAGTGGCGCGAACGGCGTCATGCTGAACGTGTTCGTCATCTGCTTGCGGAATTTCTCCTGCTCGCGCGTCAGGCTGTCGATGGACTGCTCGAGATACTTCGGCACCACCATCTGCATGCTGTCGCCATAGAAGCGGATCAACTGGCGCAGGAAAGTGGTTGGCAGGAGATTCTGGCCAGCCTTGTTTTCCTGTTCGAAGATGATCTGGGCCAGCACCGAGCGGGTAATATCGTCGCCGGTCTTGGCGTCATAGACGAGAAAATCCTCGCCGTCCTTTACCATCGCAGCGAGATCTTCAAGCGTCACGTAAGTGCTTGTTCCGGTATTATAAAGCCGGCGGTTCGCATATTTTTTGATTGTCGTGGGTTGATCTGATTTCGCCATGGGGGCTCACACATACGGACCGAGGACAGGGAACCTTACGGCAGCGCGCCATAAGGTTGTCGAACAACGCAATGCAATAAAGTAAGCACTTTCAAAGGGGCTCGGCTACCGTTTTGTGCGTCACGGTTAAAATGGCAGCAGTCTTGTGCTATGCAAAGCGACATCCGTGCCATTTTGCGTGCGTTGCGGCCGTAATTTGGCTTCTGACCAATTGACAGTCCAACCCTCAGTTAACAGGATAGTTTGCAACGCGGCCCCCGCCATCCTGGCTCTGACCGTCGAAAAAACCTCAACAACAGGAGATGTCCATGTCAGACGATGTCGTCATCGTCAGCGCTGCCCGCACACCCGTCGGCAGCTTCAACGGCGCTTTCGCGACCATGCCGGCGCATGATCTCGGCGCCATTGCCATCAAGGCGGCGCTAGAGCGCGGCAAGATCGATCCGGCCCGCGTCTCCGAAGTCATCATGGGACAGATCCTTACTGCTGCGCAGGGCCAGAACCCCGCGCGTCAGGCCTCGATTGCTGCCGGCCTGCCGGTGGAAACTTCGGCCTGGGGCGTCAACATGCTGTGCGGCTCCGGCCTGCGCACGGTCGCGCTCGGCTATCAGGCGTTGCTCAATGGTGATTCGGAGATCGTCGTTGCCGGCGGTCAGGAATCCATGAGCATGGCCCCGCATGCGCAATATCTGCGCGGTGGCGTGAAGATGGGTCCGGTGGAATTCGTCGACACCATGATCAAGGACGGTCTGTGGGATGCCTTCAACGGCTATCACATGGGTAACACCGCCGAGAACGTGGCTAAGCAGTACCAGATCACGCGCCAGCAGCAGGACGAGTTCGCTGTTGCATCGCAGCAGAAAGCCGAAGCTGCGCAGAAGGCCGGCAAGTTCAAGGACGAGATCGTTCCGGTCACAATCAAGGGCCGCAAGGGCGACGTCATCGTCAGCGATGACGAATATCCGCGCCACGGCGCCACCATCGAGGCGATGGCCAAGCTGCGCCCGGCCTTCGAGAAGGACGGTACCGTCACTGCCGGCTCGGCATCGGGCATCAATGACGGTGCCGCTGCCGTGGTGCTGATGACGGCCAAGCAGGCCGCGAAGGAAGGCCTCAAGCCGCTCGCCCGCATCGTGTCGTGGGGCCAGGCCGGTGTCGATCCGAAGATCATGGGCACTGGCCCGATCCCGGCATCGCGCGCCGCGCTGAAGAAGGCCGGCTGGACCATCAACGATCTCGACCTGATCGAAGCCAATGAGGCTTTTGCTGCACAAGCCTGCGCCGTGAACAAGGACCTCGGCTGGGATACGTCGAAGGTTAACGTCAACGGTGGCGCGATCGCGATTGGTCATCCGGTGGGTGCATCCGGTGCGCGTGTTCTCGTCACGCTGTTGCACGAGATGGAAAAGCGCGACGCTAAGAAAGGCCTCGCCACGCTGTGCATCGGCGGCGGCATGGGCATCGCGATGTGCATTGCACGCGACTAATCCTTACGCGTCGCGTGCCGAAAACATCGGCTCGCGCGTGCACTGCACACACTGCTACAACAAAATGCCCGGCGCTTTGCGTCGGGCATTTTCGCTTGATGGTCCAATTCTGCTTGATGTTCAGCGTATCGCGAGATTAATTCGAAGCTATAACTACAAAAGAGATTGGTGGAGGGATCGATCATGGCGCGCGTAGCATTGGTGACCGGTGGAACACGAGGGATTGGCGCTGCGATCAGCAAGGCTTTGAAAATTGCGGGATACAGCGTCGCGGCAAGCTATGCCGGCAACGATGCCGCCGCCGAGAAATTCAAAAGCGAGACGGGTATCGGCACCTACAAGTGGGATGTCGGTTCGTTCGATGAATGCGCCGCGGGCGTGAAAAAGGTCGAGGCCGATCTGGGACCGGTGGAAGTGCTGGTCAACAATGCCGGCATCACAATGGATGGTGCCTTCCACAAGATGACGCCGGAACAGTGGAACAAGGTGGTTAACACCAACCTCGGTTCGCTGTTCAACATGACCCGTCAGGTGATCGAGGGTATGCGCGAACGTAAGTTCGGCCGTGTCATCAACATTTCATCGATCAACGGCCAGAAGGGCCAGTTCGGCCAGGTCAACTATTCCGCCGCCAAGGCCGGCGACATCGGCTTCACCAAGGCATTGGCTCTCGAGAATGCCAAGCTCGGTATCACCGTCAACGTGATCTGCCCCGGCTACATCAACACTGAGATGGTGCAGGCTGTGCCACTCGCCGTGCTCGAGAAGAGCATTTTGCCGCAGATCCCGGTCAATCGCCTCGGTGAGCCCGAGGAAATTGCACGCGCTGTGGTGTTCCTAGCCGCAGACGAGTCCGGCTTCTTCACGGGCTCGACCATGACCATCAATGGCGGGCAATATCACGCCTGAGCGGACGCGGTTTCCGCTGATCTCATCCTGAGGAGCCTGCCCTTGCGGGCGTCTCGAAGGATGTGCGACATGCGCCGCCGCCGCGTTTCTGGCCTTTGTCGTACATCGGCTTTACGGAGGACGCCGCATCGCAGCCAAGGATATGATCTGGAAGCCGGGCTAGTCAGGCTTCCAGCCCTTCGGGGCCAACTCAAACGTCGCGAAATCGAAACCCGGTGCCACCGTGCAGCCGACCAGTGTCCAGTCGCCAGTGGTGGAGGCGGCCTGCCAAGCATGCGGTGGGACAATGCCTTGCGGCTCTTGTCCAGCGGCGACGTCCGGCCCGAGCGTGATCGTGCGCTGGCCGGCGTCGCTGGCGATTTCCAGCGCAAGCGAAGCGCCCGCATGATAGTGCCAGATCTCGACGGCATCGATGCGATGCCAGTGCGAGCGTTCGCCTGATGCCAGCAGGAAGTAGATCGCCGTCGAGGCCGCGCGCCCGTTCGCGTCTACGTGACTGTCGCGAAACGTCTCGCGGTAATGGCCGCCTTCGGGATGCGGCTGCAGGCCGAGCGTCGCGACGATGTCGGCTGCAGTTGGCGTCTTGCCTGTCATCAGGACTTGTTCTTGCGTTCACGGAGTTCGCCGAAAACGTCGTCCTCGCTGAATCCCTTGAGGCGGACCGCGGCGGCGATGGCCGGATCGTCGGCGCGCAGAAACACGTTGGTCTTCTTCTCAAGCCCGAGCAGAACGGGGATAGTCGGCTTGCCGACGGCGCGCAGCTGCGCCACTTCTTCGGCGCGATTCTTCAGCGCTTCGTTGTTGGCGTCGATGCCGAGGCAGAACTTCATGTTGGCCGCGGTGTATTCGTGGCCGCAATAGACCCGGTAGTCGTCGGGCAGTGTGCGCAGCTTCTTCAGCGATTGCCACATCATCGGGTAGGTACCCTCGAACACCCGGCCGCAGCCGCCCGAAAACAGCGTGTCGGCCGAGAACAGCGCCAGCTCGCTGTCGAACACGTAGCAGATATGGTCGAGCGTATGGCCGGGGGTCTCGAACACCCTTGCGGTGAGCGCGCCGACCTGCACGGTATCGCCTTCGGCGACGCGGACGTCGACTTCAGGAATAGCCGTGCCCTGATCGTGCGGCGCTGTGACCTTGCAGCCATAGGTTTTCTTCAGCTCGGCGATGCCGCCCACATGGTCCGCATGGTGATGCGTCACCAGAATATCAGTGAGCTTCCAGCCCTCGCGCTGCAGCACCTTCATGATCGGACCAGCCTCCGGCGCATCGATGGCGGCAGTCTTCAGGCTCTGCGGATCGTGGATCAGGTAGCCGAAATTGTCGGACAGGCAGGGGAAGACGCGAATTTCAGCAGCCATGGTAACTCCGTTGGATCACGTCGTGATGCGCTCGCACGTACGTGCGGCAAATTGATGGGGATGAATATGGGCGATGCATGACGGTCAGCGCGGTGTCACACATTGGCGTGCGGGCTGTCCGGCAATCTGCAGCGTGATGGTGCTCTGGCCCTTGCCGGCAATCCCGACATTGCCTTCGCCGTAGCGGAAGCCCGAGCCGGATCTCTGGATCGGCATGCGGAGCGTTTCGCCATTGGGATAGAACAGGGTGATCGACTTGCCACCGGAATTGTAATCGACGGAGATCTTGTTGCCGCCCGGCAGCGCAGGGGTGCAGATGTAATCGACCGTCGCCGGATTGGCCTCGGCGGAGATTGGCGCGAGTGCTGCCACGGCCAGACCTGCGGCCATCGCCGCCGCCCTTGTGATTGTTTGACCTCGGCGTGACAGCATTCTTGTCTCTCCTGCAACGACGTCGCGGCGCCTGTTTCTTCGAATAGGCCGCAGCCGGGCCGGCCTTGTCAATTGGTGCAACTCACCGCCCGCGATGGCCTGGATATCTGGCGTTAACGCTGCCTCGGCAATGCGCGATTCGGGGGATCGTGGGCCGCCGCAACGTGTTAGAAAGTCATCATGACCATCGATGTGATCGATCTCCGGGATTTCTATTCGCGTCGCCTAGGTATCGTGGCGCGGCGGTTGATCAATCGCGGTATTCAGGCGCATTGGCCCGACGCGGAGGGTCAGCGCGTGCTCGGTCTGGGGTACCCCACACCGTATCTCGGTCTTTTCCGGGAGAATTCCGAACGGTGCATCGCCTTCATGCCGGCGGCGCAGGGGGTGCTGAAATGGCCGACGGCAAAGCCCGCGCTGGCTACGCTGGTCGACGAATTCTCGCTGCCGCTGCCGGATGCCGCCGTCGATCGCATCATCCTGGTGCACGCCCTGGAAATGTCCGACGATCCCGAAGGTCTGCTCCGCGAGGTTTGGCGCGTGCTTGCGCCGTCCGGCCGGTTGATGGCGGTGATTCCGAATCGCCGGGGCGTCTGGACCCGCACCGACTCGACGCCGTTCGGTCACGGCCGGCCCTATTCGCGCTCGCAGATCACGCAGTTGCTGCGACAGACCTGGTTTACGCCGACGGCGTGGAGCGAAGCACTGTTCATGCCGCCGGTAGGGATGGGCTGGTTCCTGCGCTCGGCGATGGCGTGGGAGCGGATTGGCGCGGCGCTGTCGATGCCGTTCGCCGGCGTGCATATCGTCGAAGCCACCAAACAGGTCTATCGGGCGATCCCCGCCAAGCGCGAACGCACGCGGCTGATTCCGGCGCTGCAGCCGGTACTGGTGCCGACCTCCGGGATGCGGCGCGACGATGAGACGGATCATCTTGGCGAGGCCGAGCCGCACTCGCGCTGAGCGCTATTTTTCCGCGAGCGGATGCAGGTCTCGGACCAGGCTCTTGAGCCGCTCTTCCACCACATGGGTGTAGATCTGCGTGGTCGAAATATCGGTGTGCCCCAGCAGGGTCTGCACGATGCGGAGATCCGCGCCGTTATGCAGCAGATGACTGGCAAAGGCGTGGCGCAGCACGTGCGGCGACACCAGCCGCGGCGCAATGCCGGATGCAGCCGCGAGTTCTTTCAGGTCGCGCGCGAAATGTTGTCGGGTGAGATGGCCGCTCTCGCCAAAAGACGGAAACAGCCACTTCGAGGCGGCACTCTTTTTTGGTTGAGACTTCTGCAACTCGGCCATCGCGGCGAGATATTCGGCCATCGCCTGTTTGGCAGTTTCGTTGAGCGGCACCAGCCGCTCCTTGTTGCCCTTGCCGCGCACCACGATCATGCGGGCATCGCGGCGCGCCGCGGTGAGCGGTAGCGAGACCAGCTCGGAGACGCGAAGCCCGGTGGCGTAGAGCACTTCGAGCAGACAATAGAGCCTGGCGTCGCGCAGCCGCTGTTGCGCTGAGGCTTCGGTATTCTGTGCCTGCGCCCGCGCCTGCACCAGCATGCGGTCGACGTCTGCGATCGACAGTACCTTGGGCAGGCTGCGGCCACGCTTCGGGCCGGACAGGATGGCAGCCGGGTCGTCGGTGCGGATTTTTTCGCTGAGCAGGAAGCGAAACAGATGCCGTATGGCGGACAGGCGCCGCGCCACGGTGGTCGATTTGAAACCGCGCTCGTCCAGGTCTTCGAGATAGTCGCGCAATAACTGGGTGTCGGCTGCCATGAAGCTGGATTTCGCCCCGGCAGCAAATTCGGAGAAGTCATCGAGGTCGCGGCGATAGGCGTCGAGCGTGTTCACGCCAGCGCCCTGTTCGGCGGCGAGCATGTCGAGGAACAGATTGGAGAGCTTGGTGTCTGAGGAAGTGGTCATGTGCCATCATAACCCATGATCCGGGCTGCAGCAGCGGTTTTCACTGGCTGCAGCAACCCGGAGCGAATGCAGATCTACAAAGATCAGGCAAACTGTGTGATCGATGTGGCCTGCGACCAGACCACCATCCACTGCCGGTCACGCATTTCATAAGCATCGGTGTGCCAATAGTCGCCTGGCGGGACCTTGTGGCCCCCGAAAACCACCTCAATGCGGGCGCGATACCGGATCACGGCACTACTGCCATACAGCCGCACGGCGATGTCGCCGGGCGTCCAGGTCAGATACTTGATGTGGCCGCCAGCAACGGCGCCAAGATATTCGGCTTTTGACAGTGCCGCGCCGATCGGCGTGATCAGCTGGAAGTCTGCGGCGTGCAGCGGCTCGGCCGCTGCCATGTCGGCGCTCACAAGTGCACGAAGCCGCGCGCGTTCGATGCCGCGGATATCTTCAGCGTCCGGGTGCTCTTTCGGGTCGACGATGGATGAGGTCATAGGTTGGTTCCGTTGTTGTGAGGTGTGGGAATTCAGGAGGTCGCGAGCAGGCCGTGGTCGATCAGGCTTTGCGCGCTAGCGCGAATGGCCTCGTCGGCGGATCTTGGTTGCCAATCCAGCATTTGCTGCGCCTTCGCGGCACTGACACTCAGATCGACGTCGAGTTCGTGGACGATCATGCGCGACCGTGCGCTGAACGGCGCCATTGCCTTGATCATCCAGTTTGGCACTTCGCCCGAGGGCAGAGCCGACGCATAATTCGGAAATGACTGCGCCAGTACGGCCGCCATGTCGCGCATCCATAGAAACTGCCCGGCAGCGATGAAGCGCTGACCTGACGCATCCGGATGGGTCATCGCCTTGATATGTGCATCAGCCACATCGCGGACATCGACCACCGCGATGCCGAAGCGCGGCACACGTTTGAGCTTGCCGCTCATCATCTGCTGAACCAGCCCGATTGACGTGCCGTAATCCGGACCTAGCAGAGGTCCGAAAATGATGCCGGGATTGATGACGGCGAGATCCAGTCCGGTTTCCGCAGCAAAGGCCCATGCCGCCCGTTCGGCCAGCGTCTTGGATTTATAGTAGGGCGTTGCCCGCTTGCCCGTCGGATCGGTCCAGTTGTCTTCGGTATACGGCGCCTTGCCGCTCCCGTGATTGGTGGCCGCGATTGAGGACGTCAGCACAACCCGCGTCACGCCTGCTCGATGCGCGGCACGTAGCACCCGTAACGCGCCGTCCCGCGCGGGTTGGATCAGTTCATTTTCATCCTTCGGAAGGCCTGCCGGAAACGGCGATGCCGTGTGGATCACATAGCTGCAGCCTGTGACGGCGGCATCCCATCCGATGTCGGAGCAGAGGTCGGCTTCGACGAAACTGAGCGAGTGCGAGTCGGTTGGCGCCGCACAGATCTGCTTCGCGATCCGGTCGCAGTCGCTCATGCGACGAACGCTACCGCGGACAGCGTAGCCCTTGGCCAGCAACTGCCGGGCGATATGTCCGCCCAGAAAGCCGCCGATGCCCGTGGCAAGAACAATGGTCTCTCGATTGCCGACCGATCCCGAATGCATGTTCGCTCCTGTCCCCTGTGGAATTCGTGAATTGGACAATTGGACTATTATTGTCTAATTGTCTTTTGACGCTTTGGACACGAACTGTCAATCTGTCTGAATGAGCGAACGAGATGCCAAATTCGATCACATTCTGGATGCTGCGCTGCCGGTGTTCGTCCGCCATGGTTTTCGCAAGGCGTCGATGGCCGACATCGCGCGTGCGGCAGGAATTTCGCGGGCGTCGCTCTATCTGAGCTTCAACAGCAAGGAAGATCTGTTTCGGGCGGGCTCGACGCGCGCCCATGCGCGGACCATGCGCGATGTCGAGGCGGCACTCTCAGGCGATGGTGACGTGTTCGGCCGCATCGAGACGGCGATGGCCGTGTTTCAGCGCGAACTGATCGCCCCTTTCGCGGGCAGCGCCGACGCCATTGAGCTGTTCGACGTCAACATGGCTCTGGCCAAAGATATCACGCTCGCCGCGCGGGCCCGACTGGTTGCTCTGCTGGCGCAGGCGCTGAGCGATGCCGAGACCGCGGGCATGATTAATCTCGGCTCATTGCAAGCCAGACCCGCCGACGTCGCGGGAGTCATTGTCGCCGCGATCGATGGCATCAAGCACGCGGAGGGAGCCGGTCCGAAATTCGCGGAGGACATGCAGCTCTTCATGCGCCTGCTGCGCGCAGCTATTTCTTGAGAAACTTGTCCGGCTGGATGGTGACCGTCATGTCCCGCGGCTTCGGATTGACGAAATTGGCCAGCGCGAAGATCACGCCATAGACCACGCCGACGATCACCGCGACCACCGTCAAAAAGCGGAACAGGCTGGGCATGATCAGGGAACTCGGCGGCGAAATGGGGTGATTCGTTCCGCCTGAGGCGGTCACCTTGTCCGGATACAGACTGCAAGAGGTGCTGGCAACGCTGGCGCTGGGGGTAGTATAGGTGACCGGAATGCGGCAAACCTCTGCGATCCCTTGTCGCTCACTGATTTTGCAGGTGTTTTTGATGTCCGAGACCATCTTGCCGGCCATTGCCAGCGCACCCCAGGAGGCCGCCATCGTCGCGGCGCTGGGAAAGCGCTCGGTCGTGCTGGTGGGCATGATGGGGGCGGGCAAATCGACCATCGGCCGGCGCATGGCGACGCGGCTGCGGCTGCCTTTCGTCGATGCCGACAACGAGATCGAGGCGGCGGCCGGGATGTCGATCCCGGACATTTTTGAAGTCCACGGCGAACCGCATTTCCGCGACGGTGAGGCGCGAGTGATTGCCCGGCTGCTGGACAGTGGACCGATCCTGCTGGCGACCGGCGGTGGTGCCTTCCTGCGCGAGGAGACCCGTCAGCGCATCCGCGACAAGGCGATCTCGCTGTGGCTGAAAGCCGACGCCGACGTGATTCTGCGCCGAGTGCGGCGCCGGGAGAACCGTCCGCTGCTGAAGACCGCCGATCCCGCCGCGACCATTGCACGGCTGATCGAGGCGCGCCATCCGTTCTACGAGCAGACCGACATCACGATCGACTCGCGCGACGTGCCGCATGAGAAGATCGTCGAGGAAGGCATCATCGCGCTGCATGAGCATCTGTTCCGCCCGCACGCAGCTTCCGCCATTTCCGAACCGACAGGCGATCCCTTGAGTTCTCAACTATGACCGCCCCGCTGAAACATTCCGATCCGATCGTCGTGGACGTCGCGTTGGCTGAGCGCGCCTATGACATTGTCATCGGCCGCAATGTACTGCCGTCGCTTGGTGCGCGGATCGCCAGACTGCGGCCGGGCGTGCGCACAGCGATCGTGACCGACAGGACCGTTGCCAAGCATTGGCTCGCTGCAACGGAAGCCTCGCTGGCGGCGGCTGATATTCCGACCTCGCATATCATTGTTGAGGAAGGCGAGGGGTCGAAGAGCTATGCGGGCCTGGAGAAAGTTTCCGAAGCACTGATCGCGGCGAAAATCGAGCGCAACGATCTCGTCATCGCGCTCGGTGGCGGAGTGGTCGGCGATCTCGCCGGCTTTGCCGCAGCGATCATCCGCCGTGGCGTCGATTTCGTGCAGGTGCCGACGTCGCTGCTGGCGCAGGTCGACTCCTCCGTCGGCGGCAAGACCGGCATCAACTCGCCGCAGGGCAAGAACCTGCTTGGCGCGTTCCATCAGCCGGTGATGGTTGTGGCCGATACGGCGGTCCTCGATACGCTGTCGCCGCGGCAATTTCGTTCGGGCTATGCGGAAGTCGCCAAATATGGCGTGCTCGGCGATGTTGCGTTTTTCACGTGGCTCGAAGCCAACCATGCCGACATCATGCGCGGCGGTGCAGCGCGCGAACACGCCATTGCCACCTCCTGCCGCGCCAAGGCCGGTGTTGTGTCGCGCGACGAGCGCGAGAACGGCGAGCGCGCACTGCTCAATCTCGGTCATACCTTCGGACATGCGCTGGAAGCGGTGACCGGCTTCTCGGACCGGTTGTTCCATGGCGAGGGCGTGTCGGTCGGCATGGTGCTTGCTGCGCAACTGTCGGCGCAACTCGGCATGATCGCCGAGAGCGATGCGACCCGCGTGCAGCACCATCTTGCCGATGTGGGTCTACCCACGAAGCTGCAGGACATTGCCGGCTTCGCGCAGGAAGGCCTCGCGGACGCGGATACGCTGATGGCGCTGATGGCGCAGGACAAGAAGGTGAAACGCGGCAAGCTCACCTTTATTTTGCTGGAAGCTGTCGGCCGGGCTGTCATTGCTGGCGATGTCGATCCCGCGACGGTTCGCGCCTTTCTGCATCAGAAGCTGGCGGGATAGAACTGACCGTGTCCGGTTTGGGATTTACCAAAGCCGGCGCCGTCGCAGGACTTTCATGAATTCGATTACCGTCAATCTGCTGATCGCGATCTTCCTGCTCGCTGCCAACGCGTTTTACGTGGCGGCGGAGTTTGCGCTGGTCAAAAGCCGAGGCTTCCGCGTCAAGAGCATGGTCGAGCAGAACCGCTTCGGCGCGCGTCTGCTGCAGAACATGATGGGCAATATCGAAGCCTATCTGGCCTGCTGCCAGCTCGGCATCACCATGGCATCGCTGGGACTCGGCTGGGTTGGTGAGCCCACGGTGGCGGCACTGCTGAAGCCGGTGCTCGATCCGCTCGGCCTCTCGGAATCCGCGCTGCACTTTACGTCCTTCATTACCGGCTTCCTCGTCTTCTCCTCGCTGCATATCGTGATCGGCGAGCAAGTGCCGAAGACGCTGGCGATCCGGCAGCCGGAGCCGGTGTCGCAATGGATCGCCTATCCGCTCTATGCATCCTACATCCTGTTTTATCCGCTGAACTGGCTGCTCAACGCGGCGTCACGCGGCACGCTGGCACTGCTCGGTGTGCAGGAGGCCTCGCCGCATGAAATTCTCACCGGCATTGAGATTGAGGGCCTTGTCGGTGAGTCTGCCGAACATGGCGGCATCGCGTCGGGCGAGGCTGAGTATATCCAGAACGTGTTTCGCTTCGGCGATCTCGCGGTGTCCGATGTCATGGTCCATCGCACGGCGATGGTGACGCTGAATGCGGACCTGCCATCCGAAGAGCTTGTGCGCGAAGTGCTGGCCACTGAATACACCCGCATTCCACTCTGGCGTGAGAAGCCGGAAAACATCATCGGCGTGCTGCACGCCAAGGATCTCCTGCGCGCGATCCGCGCGGTCGACGGCGATACCGCAAAGATCGACGTGGCCTCGATCGCGCTGCCGCCGTGGTTCGTTCCGGAAATGCGCCCGCTGTCGGATCAGTTGAAAGCCTTCCGCCGTCGCAAGACCCACTTCGCGCTCGTCGTCGACGAATATGGCGAAGTCGAAGGCATGGTGACACTGGAAGACGTGCTGGAAGAAATCGTCGGCGACATCGCTGACGAGCATGACGTGGTCGTCGCGGGCGTGCGCGCGCAGGCCGATGGTTCGGTGGTGGTCGATGGTTCGGTGCCGATCCGCGACCTCAACCGCGCCATGGACTGGCATCTGCCGGATGATGAAGCCACCACGGTGGCCGGCCTTGTCATTCACGAGGCGCGTTCCATCCCCGAACGCGGGCAAAGCTTCACGTTCTACAACTTCCGCTTCCGCGTGCTGCGCCGTGAGCGCAACCGCATCACCGCGCTGCGCATCGGGCCGGTGCCGACCGAGCCGGAAGTGCCGGAGAAAAAGCCGCGGGCCGGGACCTCGTTCTAGGCCATCGCCGGTCCAGTTCTTGCTTTTGCCTTCTTCCATGAGCTGCCATTCCATTGAATGGCGCAACTGGAGCGAGCGATGAACAAGTCCTGGCGATTGTCGTGCGTATTGGCCGCTGTGTTGATGTCCGGCGCTGCGCTGGCCGATACCAACTGGCCGTCGAAGCCGATCAAGGCCGTCAATCCGTTCGGTGCCGGCAGCGCTGGTGACGTGGTCCCGCGCCTCTTCTTCGAGAAACTCAGCACGGAACTGGGACAGCCGATCGTGATTGAAAATCGCGTGGGCGCCGGTGGCTCGCTCGGCACGGGCGCAGTCGCGAAAAGCGATCCGGATGGCTACACGCTGTTGTCGCAGACCAACGCCATCTCCATTGCGCCCGCGATCTTCCCTAACCTCAACTACGACACCACCAGGGAGCTGTCCTCGGTGCTGATGATTGGCTATGCGGCCAATGTGATGATCGTGCCGAACGAACGGCCATGGAAGACGGTGCAGGATTTCCTGGCTGCAGCAAAGACCAAGGGCACGGTGATCAATTACGGCTCGGTGGGCGTCGGTAGCGCCGTGCATATCAGCTCGGAAAAATTCCGCGCCGCTGCTGGCTTCGAGGCCACACACATCCCGTATCGCGGCGGCTCTGAAGTGATCACGGATATCATCGGCGGCCGCATCGATTTTTATTTCTGCCCGCTGGCCACGGCGCTGCCGCTGATCCGCGAAGGCCAGGTCCGTGCGCTGGTGGTGTCGACGCCGACCCGCGTGCGGGATCTGCCGGATGTACCGACGTCGATCGATGTCGGCCTCAAGGATGCTGACAGCTCGATCTGGTTCGGCGTTTTTGCGCCAGCCAAGACGCCGCCGGAGATCATCGAGAAGCTCTATGTGACTGGCACCAAGGTGCTGAACACGGCTGACATGCAGGCTTCGCTGAAGAAGATTGGTGTCGAGCCGATGCCGATGAAGTCATCCGAGATGGATGCGCTGCTGGTCAAGGAAATCGCCGACAACAAGGTGCTGCTCAAAAGCGAGGTCGCGGCCAAGTAGGCAGACTGCCGGCCTTGCCAGCACGGGGCAGGCGTTGTCCTTTATCTGGGCTGGATCACCGCGCGTTCGGGCGTTGTTTTAGACTTCAAACGGTCCGAAACTTGCTTCGTTGTCGCCGATTGGCCCGATCATTGGGCGGCCATTCCCGTCGAATGGTATTATTGGAGCAAGTAATGAATAAGTTTGTGCGGTGGTCGTGTGTATTCGCCGGTGTGCTGTCGTTGTCCGTCGCGGCGCAGGCCGAAAGCAATTGGCCGAGCCGTTTGATCAAGGCCACCATCCCGTTCGGCCCCGGCAGCGCCACCGACGTGGTGCCGCGGATCTTCTTCGAGCGTCTTGGTCCCGAACTCGGCCAGACGATCGTTGTCGAGAACCGGGTTGGCGGCGGTGGCTCGATCGGCACCAATGCGGTGGCAAAGGCGGAGCCGGATGGCTACAGCATCCTGGCGCACTCCTCGGCGCTGGCGATCACGCCGGCGATTTTTCCGAACCTGCCTTATGACACGTCGAAGGACCTGTCGTCGGTCATCATGATCGGCTCCAGCCCGCAAATCATGATCATTCCGAAAGAACGTCCGTGGAAGACCGTGGACGACTTCCTGAAGGATGCGAAAGCCAAGGGATCGCAGATCAATTTCGGTTCGGTGGGCGTCGGCAGCGCCGTGCATATCAGCGCCGAGAAATTCCGCCTTGCTGCCAAATTCGAAGCGACCCACGTGCCGTATCGCGGCGGTCCGGAAGTGATCGCCGATATTCTCGGTGGCCGTATCGATTTCTACTTCTGCCCGGCGGCGACGGCTCTACCGCTGATCCGTGAGGGTCAGGTCCGCGCGCTCGTTGTCTCCACTGAGAAGCGCTCCGCCGAACTGCCCGACGTGCCGTCGATGACCGAAGTCGGCCTCAAGGACGGCGTCAGCGAGAGCTGGATCGGCGTATTCGTGCCATCCAGGACGCCGCGCGAGATCGTCGACAAGATGCATGATGCTGGTGTCAAGGTGCTGGCCAAGCCGGAGATGCAGGCGGCGCTGAAGAAGATCGGCGTGGAGACGATCACGATGGAGCCGAAAGCGATGGATGAGCTGGTGGCAAAGGAAGTCGCCGCAAACATCGCGCTGTTGAAGGATGTGAAATAAGGCAACAAGGGCTCCTCGTCATTGCGGGGAGCTCTTGCAGTGAGACGAAGCTGACTACGCTTCGATATCCATGCGCACGAGAATGCGTTCAGCGCTGTCGTTCCAGACATCCATTTTCACGATCTTGCCGTCGCGCACGACGAAGCGATCGACATAGCGATTGCTTTCGAACGGCGTGCCGTCATGCCATTCGCCGAAGAGCGTTCCGGTATTGTAGACGATGGTCTCGCCATTCCCCGGCGACACGTCGGTGCGCTCCATCCTCTTCTTCACCCATTTGTAGCGCATGGCGTTGAACGCGGTGGCATCGCGCGGATGCTTGAACTTGCGACCGCCGGTGAAGGTGATCGCGACGTCGGCCGACATGAAGGTGCCGGCGGTTTCCGGGTCCGGCACCATGGAGGCGACGAGAAACCGCTCGACGAGGTCGGCAGCCTGGGCGGTTTCCTCGGTGACGGGCGCAAGCGCGGTGGGGGATTGCGACATCGGGTTTCTCCTGCGGGCAGATGCTGGCGCCATCATAGCAAAACCGGTGCCAGAATTGTATTCGGTAGATGCGTCAAATCGTATACAATTTCTGTGTGCCACGACTAATTATTGGGCGTTCTCCGAAGGAATATTTGAAGATATTATTTTGCTTTCAGGTGGTTAATCAGATTTCGAATCGCATGCGCCTTGGCACATGCCTTGCTTGCCCACGCGTATGCTACGTCCCGCTCGGTGGCGTGGCCTCTCCAGGAGTCCTTCCATGACCTTCGATCTCATCCTGCGCAACGCGCGCATTGCCGACCGGCCTGATGGTCCGGTGGATATCGGCATTCGCGGTGGGCGCTTCGAGGCCATCGAGATCAACCTGCCCAAGGGCGATGCGCCGGACCAGAACCTCAATGGCCGGCTGCTCGTGCCGGGCTTCGCGGAGACGCATATCCATCTCGATAAATCCTGTCTCCTCGGCCGCTGCAATTGCGCGAATGGTACGCTCGCGGAGGTGATCAGCGAAGTCTCCCGGGCCAAGCGCGACTTCACCGAAGAGGACGTCTACGCGCGCGCATCGCAGACGCTGGAGAAAGCGATCAAGCACGGCACCAACCGCATGCGGACGCATGTGGAGGTCGATCCGCGCATCGGCCTGACCAGCTTTCGCGCGCTGAAGAAGCTGAAGCAGGACTACGCCTGGGCGATCGATCTGCAGCTCTGCGTATTTCCGCAGGAAGGATTGCTCGACGATCCCGGCTGCGAGGACGTCCTGCTGCAGGCGATGCGAGAGGGCGCCGATCTTCTCGGCGGCGTGCCTTACATCGACAAGGACTCGAACGGCCAGATCACCAGGATCTTCGGCATTGCGCAGGAATTCGGCGTCGATATCGATTTCCACCTCGATTTCGATCTCGATCCAACGCGGTCGGACTACGAAGAGGTCTGCCGCATGACCGAGGCGACCGGCTGGGGCGGTCGCGTGGCCATCGGTCATGCCACAAAGCTGTCGGCGATGCCGCCAGCGGATTTCGAGGCGGCGGCGAAACGGCTCGCCGATGCCGGCGTCGCGGTCACGGTGTTGCCGGCGACCGACCTGTTCCTCACTGGCCGCGACCACGATCACAATGTGCCGCGCGGCGTCACCTCGGCGCACAAGCTCCGTGCGCTTGGCGTGAACGCCAATATCTCCACCAACAACGTGCTCAATCCGTTCACGCCGTTCGGCGATGTCTCGCTGATCCGTATGATCAATCTCTACGCCAATGTGCTGCAGGTCGGCGCCATCGACGATCTCGCCGGATGTCTCGACCTCGTGACGTCCGCACCGGCGACGCTGCTCAACCTGAAGCACTACGGCATTGCCGTCGGCAATCCCGCCGATCTCGTGGTGCTCGATTGCGAGACCAAGGCAGAGGCGGTATGCGAGATCGCGCAGCCGCTGTTCGGTTTCAAGAACGGCATCAGGACCTTCATCAGGCCGGCTGCGAGTCTGCTCAAGCCCCACTGAAGCGGGCGTCCTTTTGTCGTACGGAGACTTCGATGCCGATCAATGACACGCTCAACGCCTTTGTGGATCATGGCCACATCGAAGTGCAGACCACGACAGAGGGGCCTCTCGCGGGTCTCACCTTTGCGCTGAAGGATTTCTTCGATCTCGCCAATGTGCCGACCGGCGCTGGCAGCCCGGAATGGCTGGCGACACATCCGGTGCCGACAAAGTCGACGCCGATCGTGGATCGTTTGTTGAATGCCGGCGCGAAGCTCGTCGGCAAGACGCATACGGATGAACTGGCCTGGAGCCTGAATGGCGAGAACGCGCATTACGGCACGCCGATTAATCCGGCTGCGCCCGGCCGCATTCCCGGTGGCTCGTCCAGTGGTTCCGCTGCAGCGACCGCTGGTGCGCTGGTCGATTTCGCCATCGGCTCCGACACCGGTGGTTCGGTGCGTTTGCCCGCCAGCTATTGCGGTGTCTACGGCATTCGCACCACGCATGGTCGCATTCCGCTCGATGGCGCGGTGCCGCTGGCGCCGAGCTACGACACCGTCGGCTGGTTCGCGCGCACGCCCCAATTGATGGTCGAGGTCGGCAAGGTGTTGCTCGACAAGGCGCGTGCCCCGCGCCGGGTGAAGAAGGTTCTGATCGCAAGCGACCTGTTTGGCGCTGTCGATGAGAAGGTTCGCAACCTGCTGCAGCCGTCGGTCGATCGCATCAAGGCGCTGGTTGGCGCGAGCGAGGAGGTGGATGTCGCGAGCGGTGAACTCAACGCTTGGCGCAACACCTTCCGTGTAGTTCAGTCGGAAGAAGCCTGGGCCGCGCAGGGCGAATGGATCAAGGCGACGCAGCCGAAGCTCGGCCCCGGCGTGAAGGAGCGTTTCGCTGCTGCGGCGGTTCTCGATCCCGCCGAGATCGCGGCTGCGCAGGCCATTCGCAAGACGATCGTTGAACGCGTGCTGTCGCTGCTGACGGCCGATACGGTCATGCTGTTGCCGACAGCACCCGGTATTGCGCCGCTGCGCAATACACCGGATGCGACGCTCGACGTATTTCGTGCCCGCGCGATCGAACTGCTGTGTGTGTCCGGCCATGCCGGCACGCCGCAGGTCTCACTGCCTGTCGCCAGGCTCGACGATTGCCCGATCGGGCTGTCGATCATGGGCGCGCGTGATTGCGATGAGGATATTTTGCAGTTGGCTGTAGAGTTGGGGGAGGCGCAGGCCTAACAGCCGTCATTGCGAGGAGCATTTGCGACGAAGCAATCCAGACTTCGCTTTTGGCTTCTGGATTGCTTTGCTTCGCTCGCAATGACGGGGAGAGTTACTTCGCCTTCCCCGCGCCCTTCTCGGCCGCGCGGCGCAATGCTTCCGCAAATGCACCACCGCCACTGCTCTCTTGCTTCGCCGGAGCACGCGATGTCATCTGGCGCTCGTTGAAGCGCGGGCCGCGATCGGCTTGCGGGCGATCGGCCTTGGCTCCGACGGGATCGTCCATGCGCAGCGTCAGCGCGATGCGTTTGCGGGCGACTTCGACTTCAAGCACCTTCACCTTGACGATGTCGCCTGATTTCACGACTTCGCGCGGATCCTTGATGAAGGTCTTGGACATCGCGGAGATGTGCACCAGGCCGTCCTGATGCACGCCGATATCGACGAAGGCGCCGAAAGCAGCGACGTTGGTCACGGTGCCTTCGAGCACCATGCCGGGCTTGAGATCGCTCAGCTTCTCGACGCCTTCCATGAACACCGCAGCCTTGAAGGCGGGGCGGGGGTCGCGACCGGGCTTTTCGAGTTCTTTCAGGATGTCGGTGACGGTCGGCAGACCGAAGGTGTCATCGACGAAGGTCTTGGGCTGCACCTTGCGCAGGATCTCGGCATTGCCGATCAGCGCCTTGATGTCGCTCTTGGTGGCTTCGAGTATCTTGCGCACCAGCGGATAGGCTTCCGGATGCACGCCGGACTTGTCGAGCGGATCCTCGCCATCATTGATGCGCAGGAAGCCGGCGCATTGTTCGAACGCCTTCGGGCCAAGCCGCGGCACTTCCTTCAGCGCCTTGCGTGACTTGAACGGGCCGTTGGCGTCGCGGTGCTGCACGATGCTCTGCGCCAGACCGGTGCCGATGCCGGACACGCGTGCCAGCAGCGGCGCCGATGCCGTGTTCACGTCGACACCGACGCCGTTCACGCAGTCTTCCACGACGGCATCGAGCGACCGCGCCAGTTTGCTCTCGCCGAGGTCGTGCTGATACTGGCCGACGCCGATCGCTTTTGGATCGATCTTCACCAGTTCGGCCAGCGGATCCTGCAGGCGGCGCGCGATCGACACCGCGCCGCGCAGCGTGACGTCGAGCTCGGGCAGTTCTTCAGAAGCGAAGGCCGAGGCCGAATAGACCGAGGCGCCGGCTTCCGACACCACGATCTTCGACATCTTCAAATCCGGCAGCAGCTTCACCAGCTCCATCGCCAGCTTGTCGGTCTCGCGCGAGGCCGTCCCGTTGCCGATGGCGATCAGATCGACCTTGTGCTGGACGGCGAGCTTGCCGAGCATGGCGAGCGACGCATCCCACTGGCGCTGCGGCTCATGCGGATAAATCGTGGTCGTTGCGACGACTTTACCGGTGGCGTCGATAATCGCGGTCTTCACACCCGAACGGAAACCGGGATCGAGACCCATGGTGACGCGCGCGCCGGCAGGCGCTGCGAGCAGGAGATCGCGCAAATTGGAGGCGAACACGCGGACGCCTTCTTCTTCGGCCGCAGTCCACAGCCGCATGCGCAGGTCGATGTTGAGATGGACCTGGATCTTGGTGCGCCAAGCCCAGCGCGTGGTCTCGGTTAGCCACTTGTCGCCGGGGCGGCCCTGATCAGAGACGCCGAAACGGTTCATGATCTTCAGCTCATAGGAACTGGGTGTCGTTGTCGGAGCAGGCGTGGCCGGCACCGGCTCGGGCTGCATCGCGAGATCGAGGATCTCTTCTTTCTCGCCGCGGAACAGCGCGAGAATGCGATGCGACGGCAGCTTGTGCAGCGGCTCGCTGAAATCGAAATAATCCTTGAATTTCTCGCCTTCGGTCTTCTTGCCGGTGCGCACGGTCGAGGCCATCAGACCGTTCGACCACATCTGTTCGCGCAGCGCGCCGATCAGATCGGCATCTTCGGCGAAGCGCTCGACAAGAATGGCGCGCGCGCCGTCGAGTGCAGCGGCTACATCGGCGACGTTCTTCTCGGCATTGACGAAAGCTTCGGCAACTTTCTTCGGATCGTTCTGCGGCTCGGTAAGCAGCAGTTCCGACAGCGGTTCAAGGCCGGCTTCCTTGGCGATCTCGGCCTTGGTGCGGCGCTTCGGTTTGAACGGCAGATAGATGTCCTCGAGACGGCCTTTGGTGTCGGCGGTCATGATGGCGGTTTCGAGCGCGGCATCGAGCTTGCCCTGTTCGCGCACCGATTCCAGAATCACGAGGCGGCGTTCTTCGAGTTCGCGCAGATAGGTCAGGCGTTCTTCCAGCGTGCGCAGCTGCGCGTCATCGAGACCGCCGGTGATTTCCTTGCGGTAGCGTGCAACGAAGGGCACCGTCGCGCCGCCGTTGAGCAGTTCTACCGTCGCCGCGACCTGCTGTTCGCGCACGCCAAGTTCGTCTGCGATCTTCTGATTGATGTTTGCCACGCGTAGAGATTCCTTCGAAATTCCGTGGCGGGTCATACCGCCGTCGCAAAACGCTTATGGACCGATGCCACACGATTCATCAACCCCGGCGGATGCAGTCGATTGTTCTGTGGATCGCGTTGTTTTGCTTCGAAAATTGCAGTGTTCGATACGCTTCATGACAGTGCGGCTGTGCAAAAATATAATGCTAGATCGCGGCCTGCGAACTGTGTAGACGGACGTTCCTTTCGGGAGCGGCAATGTCGGTTTGTGGTCTGGATTTTGGGACGTCGAACACGACGCTAGGCACGGTCATCAATGATGTTCCGGTGCTGGCGGCGCTCGAAGACTATCATGTCACAATTCCGAGTGCGATCTTTTACAAGGCCGATACCGGCGCCTTCATAGGCCGCAAGGCGATTGAGGCCTATGTCGAGGGCGCGCCTGGCCGCCTGATGCGCAGCCTCAAATCCGTGCTTGGCACATCGCTGATCGATGAGACGACGCGCGTCGGCCGCGAACGCGTCAGTTTCCGCAATGTCATCGCCTATTATCTCGGTGCGGTGAAGCGGCGTGCGGAACAGGCCACAGGGCTTGAACTCCGCCAGGTCGTCCATGGCCGTCCCGTCCATTTCGTCGACGACAATCCGGCGGGCGATGCCAAGGCCGAAGCTACGCTCCGCGCCATAGCGAAAGACGTCGGCTTCGAGGACGTCACGTTCCAGTTCGAGCCGATTGCCGCGGCGCTGGATTACGAGCGTCAGATCAATTCGGAGGAGATCGCGCTGATCGCCGATATCGGCGGCGGCACGTCGGATTTCTCCATCGTGCGCCTTTCGCCCGAGCGGCACCGTCATGCCGACCGCAAGGACGACATTCTCGCCAATGACGGCGTGCGCATCGGCGGTACCGATTTCGACAGACATCTCAGCCTCGGCGTGATCATGCCGCTGCTCGGCTATCGCTCGGCGATGAAGCGCGCGGGGCTCGATGTGCCGTCAGGCTATTTCCACGATCTGGCGACCTGGTCGAGCATCAACCGGATGTACGATTCCAAGGTCATGAATGAGGTGAAACAGGTGCGCTATGAGGCACAGCAGCCGGAGCTGCTGGATCGCTTGGTGCGCGTACTGGACGAGCAGCGCGGCCACACACTGGCCATGGAAGTCGAGGGCGCCAAGATTGGCCTGTCCGACAAGCCGAAATCGAGCATCGCGCTGGACTGGATCGAGCCGGGTTTGGCCGCTGGCGTCGCCCGCAAGGAACTCGTCAGCCACACCCAGTTGCTCGCCGATCGGATCACCGCGCGGATCAAGATCTGCCTGAACCAGGCCGGATTGAAGCCCGAAGCGATCGATGCGGTGTTCCTGACCGGCGGTTCGGTGCAGCTCGCCCATGTCCGCAAGGCGATCACGGCGGCGCTGCCGGCCGCCCGCGCTATCGATGGCGACACGTTCGGGGCCGTCGGCAAGGGTTTGACTGTCGAGGCGGCCCGCCGCTACGGGCACGGCTAGACCCAAAGGCCAGGGCAGTAAAAGGGGGCTGAACGCCTTGTGGTTATGCGCGGCGGTCGCTTGATCCGGCGCCCGGCACAGCCATATTAAGTCCATGGCGAAGCTCTCGAATCGCGACAGGATTCTCACCGCAGGCCTCGCGGTCGTGCATGCGCGCGGCTATGCGGGGGCCAGTGTTCGCGACATCGTGCATGCCGCGGGCGTGCCGCAGGGCACCTTCACCAACCACTTTACCTCCAAGGAAGAATTCGGCCTCGAGATCATCGATCTCTATTTCGCGAAGGGTCGCGAACTGATGGCGCAGACGCTGCGCAATGAGGGCCTGTCGCCACTGGCGCGGTTGCGCGCCTATATCGATGCCAATGTGGCCCGGCTCACCGAAGACCAGATGTGCAATGGCTGCCTGTTCGGCAACTTCACGGCAGAAGCCAGCGACCACAGCGACCTCATCCGCGACCGGCTGCTGACGATCTTCGCCGATGTTCAGCAGAGTATTGCCGAATGCCTGACCTCCGCGGTGAAAGCCGGCGAGCTGCCGGCCGACTTCAAATGCGCGGAGGTTGCGGGTTTCATCGTCTCCTCGCTGCAGGGCGCCAACCTGCTGTCGAAAGCCGAACGCAGCCCGGCACCGATTGAGCGCTTCGCGCAGGTGCTGTTCACGCAGGTGCTGCGCTGAGCTGATTGCTGCTCTGCACAGACATTGCCGCTCCTCGGCTCTTTCGCTAAACCGTGCGACATGACAGCGCGGCCCGCAGAGGCCGTCGCCGACAACAAGCGACCGGGAGTGAACCATGAGCCAGACCGCCGTCGGCGCGCGCGCCACGCGCAGCGCAAAATCCGACATCGAAACCTCGACCATCCGCGCCATTTCCTGGCGGCTGATCCCGTTTCTGGTGCTGGCTTATTTCCTGGCCTATCTCGACCGCGTCAATCTTGGCTTCGCCGCGCTCACCATGAATGCCGAGTTGAATTTCTCGCCCACCGTTTTTGCTTGGGGCGCCGGCATCTTCTTCATCGGCTATTTCATTTTTGAAGTTCCCAGCAACATCGCACTGGAGAAATTCGGCGCCAGCCGCTGGATCGCGCGCATCATGGTGAGCTGGGGCATCATCTCCGCGCTGATGGCGATCGTCAGTGGCCCGTGGAGCTTCTACACGCTGCGCTTTCTGCTCGGTGTCGCCGAGGCGGGTTTCTTCCCTGGCATTATCCTCTATCTCACTTACTGGTTTCCGGCTGAATATCGCGCGCGCTTCCTCGCGGCCTTCGCGATCGCGGTCCCCGTATCCACGGTGATTGGCGCGCCGATCTCCGGCATGCTGCTAGGGCTCGACGGTGTCATGGGCCTGAAGGGCTGGCAGTGGTTGTTCATCATCGAAGGGATTCCTTCGGTCATTCTCGGCGTCGTCACCTGGTTCTATCTCACCGACAAGCCTGAAAAGGCCGAATGGCTGACGCCCGACCAGAAGATGTGGCTGTCCGACAAGCTTGAAGGCGAGCGCCTCGCCAAGGAGAGCGCCCATGGCATGACACTGGGGCAGGCGCTGTCATCGCCGAAGGTACTGATGCTGAGCGTGATCTATTTCGGCTTCGTCGGCGCGCTTTATGGCATGCAGTTCTGGCTGCCGCAGATCGTGAAGGCGTTCGGCTTCACCAACCTGCAGACCGGTTTCGTCACCGCGATCCCCTATCTGTTCGGCTCCATTGCCATGGTGCTGTGGGCGCAGCATTCCGACAAGACCCGCGAACGCGTCTGGCATGTCGGCCTGCCGCTGCTGCTGACCGCCGTGGCGCTCGCGCTGTCCGGCATCTCCACCAATCCGACCCTGACCATGGTCGCGCTGACGGTCGCTGCGATCGGCGTGTTCTGCACCTTCGCACTGTTCTGGACGCTGCCGACCGCGTGGCTCAGCGGCACGGCGGCGGCCGGCGCCATCGCGCTGATCAATTCGATCGGCAATCTCGCGGGCTTCGGCGGTCCCTATCTGATCGGCTGGGTCAAGGAATTGACCGGCAGCACCTCGACCGGGCTTCTGGTGCTGGCGGCGATGCCGCTGGTCGCCGGTATTCTCGTGCTGGTCGGCAATCACGGGACAGCAACGGAGTTCGCAGCTACCGGCAAACCGGCGCGGGTGAAATAAGGCCGGGATGGGGTGTTGCAATCTGCCGAAATTGTGACCACTGACGAATATTGACATTCGTCAGTGGTCACGCCTAAGTTCCCTTCGAACATTCATTCGAAGGACGCTCGTGATGCTCGGCCACACCAAAGTCAGCGCTTCCCGCAAGCCATTCGCTGCCGCGCTCTTGCTGATCCCGGCCCTTGCTCTGGCCGGATGCGGCAAGAAAACTGAGGCGGAAGCCAAGCCAACCCGCCCCGTGCTGGTCGCGACTGTGCATTACGAGCCGGAATCGCCGCAGCGCAGCTTCGTCGGCACCATCCGCCCGCGGATCGAGACCGATATGGGCTTCCGGGTGACCGGCAAGGTCGCCAAGCGCCTCGTGGAGGTCGGCCAGAACGTCGAGATCGGCCAGCCACTGGCGACCCTCGACGAGGTCGACCTGAAGCTGCAGGCCGAGCAGGCGGTCGCCGAACTCAACGCATCCACGGGCGTGCTGGCCAATGCCACTGCAGCCGAGGGCCGCGCCACCGAACTGCGCGCCAAGGGCTGGTCCACTCAGGCACAGCTCGATCAGGCCAAAGCCACAGGCGACGAAGCTCGCGCGCGTCTCAATCGCGCCGAACGCTCGGTCGAACTCACCAAGAACAGCCTCTCTTATGCGACGCTGATCGCCGACACCCGCGGCGTTGTCACCGCGACGCTGATCGATGCCGGGCAGGTCGTCGCCGCAGGGCAGGCCGCCATCCGTGTCGCGCGTTTCGGCGAGAAGGAGGCGGTGGTTTCCATTCCGGAAACGCTGGTTGGCCGCGCCAAGGAAGGCAAAGCTAGCGTGACGCTGTGGTCCGAGCCCGGCAAGCAATATGCCGCCAAGTTGCGTGAACTTGCGCCCAATGCCGACACCGCGACGCGCACTTATCTCGCCAAGTTCTCGCTGCCCGAGGCCGACGACAAGGTGTCGCTCGGCATGACGGCGACGCTGACGCTCTCCGATCCCGCCACCGAACGCGTTGCGCGCGTGCCGCTCTCGGCGCTGTTCAGCCAGGGCAACAACCCTTCGCTCTACGTCGTGAGCGCATCGGGCGACGTCGCGCTGCAGCCGGTCAAGGTGAAGTCCTATGAGAGCAACGACGTCATCATCTCAGGTGGCGTCGATGAAGGTGCCAAGATCGTGACGCTGGGCGTGCAGAAGCTCGACCCGGCGCTGAAGGTTCACGTCGTCTCCGCATTGTCGTTTTAAGACGCTCGCATTCAAAGGACGAAGCCGATGCATCGCTTCAACCTCTCCGCCTGGGCCGTCGCTCATCCGGCACTGATTTTGTTTCTGATCATCGCGCTCGGTGTCGGCGGCTTCTTCTCGTACGAGAAGCTCGGCCGCGCCGAAGACCCGTCCTTTACGGTGAAGGTCGTCAACGTCACGGCGATCTGGCCGGGCGCGACGGCCAAGGAAATGCAGGAGCAGGTTGCAGATCCCATCGAAAAAAAGATGCAGGAGCTGCCTTACTTCGACAAGGTACAGACCTATTCGAAGCCGAACTTCACCGCGCTGCAGGTCACGTTCAAGGACAATGCGCCGGCCAAGGACGTGCCGTTCCTGTTCTATCTGCTGCGCAAGAAGCTTGCCGACGTGCAGGGCAGTCTGCCGGCCAATCTGGTCGGGCCGACGGTCAATGACGAGTTCAGCGACGTCGACTCCATTCTTTACATGATGACCGGCGACGGCGCCGATTTCAAACAGTTGAAGGTGGTCGCTGAAGGCCTGCGCCAGCGCCTGCTGAAGGTGAAGGGTGTCACCAAGGTCAATCTCTACGGCACCCAGGACGAGCGCATTTTCGTCGAATTCTCCCACGCCAAACTGGCGACGCTCGGCATCACGCCGCAGACGCTGTTCGACTCGCTGGCCAAGCAGAACGCGATCCAGCCGGCGGGCACGGTGGAAACCTCATCGCAGCGCGTGCCGCTGCGCGTCACCGGTGCACTTGATGGCGCCAAAACCGTCGCGGAGACGCCGGTCGAGAGTAACGGGCGCACGTTCCGCCTCGGCGATATCGCGACGGTCAGCCATGGCTTCGTCGATCCGCCGGATTTCAAGGTCCGGCAGAAGGGCCAATACGCACTCGGCATCGGCGTGGTGACGGCGAACGGCGCCAACATTCTTGAACTCGGCAAGGACGTCGAAAAGGCCAAGAACGAGTTCATGGTCGCCGTCCCGCAGGGCGTCAATGTCGAGCAGATCGCCGATCAGCCGCTGGTGGTCGAACATGCCGTTGGGGAATTCACGCACTCGTTCATCGAGGCGTTGGGCATCGTGCTGTTCGTCAGCTTCCTGGCACTCGGCTGGCGCACCGGCATTGTGGTGGCGCTCTCGGTGCCGCTGGTGCTCGGTATCGTCTTCATGGTCATGAATGCGATGGGTATGGACCTGCACCGTATTACGCTAGGTGCGTTGATTATCGCGCTCGGCCTACTGGTCGATGACGCCATTATCGCAGTCGAGATGATGGTGGTGAAGATGGAGCAGGGCTGGGACCGCGTGCGCGCGGCCTCCTTCGCCTGGGAGTCCACGGCATTCCCGATGCTCACCGGTACGCTCATTACAGCGGTCGGCTTCCTGCCGATCGGCTTTGCGAATTCCGCAGTGGGCGAATATGCCGGCGGCATTTTCTGGGTTGTGGCGATATCGTTGATCGCCTCGTGGTTCGTCGCGGTGATCTTCACACCCTATATCGGCGTCAAGCTGCTGCCGAACTTTGCTGCCCACGGAAAGGCCAATCACGATCCGCATGCGGTCTATGAGACGCGCATCTATCGCGGGTTGCGCAGCGTCGTGCAGTGGTGCGTCACGCACCGCATCAAGGTGGTGGCTGCCACCGTCGGCATCTTCATCGCCGCCATCGTCGGTTTCGGCCATGTCCAGCAGCAGTTCTTCCCGCTGTCTGAGCGCCCCGAACTGTTCCTGCAGCTGCGCCTGCCGGAAGGCACGGCCTTTGGCGTTACCGAAAAGGCGGTCAAGGACGCCGAGAAGCTGCTCAAGGACGACAAGGACATCGCCACCTATACGGCCTATGTCGGCCGCGGCTCGCCGCGCTTCTGGCTCGGCCTCAATCCGCAGCTCCCGAACGAGGCCTTCGCCGAGATCGTGATTGTGTCCAAGGATGTCGAGGCACGTGAGCGCATCAAGTCCAAGATCGAGAAGGCCGTCGCCGATGGCCAGCTGCCGGAAGCACGCGTGCGCGTCGATCGCTTCAATTTCGGTCCGCCGGTCGGTTTCCCCGTCCAGTTCCGCGTCATCGGGCCGGATACCGCGACCGTGCGGGATATAGCCTATAGGGTGCGCGAAGTAATGCGCGCTAACAAGAATATGGTCGATCCGCAGCTCGACTGGAACGAACAGACACCTTCCCTCAGGCTGGTGGTCGACCAGGATCGCGCTCGTGCGCTCGGCCTGACGCCGCAGGAACTGTCACAATCCCTGGCGATGCTGATCTCCGGCGCGTCGGTCACGAACGTGCGTGACGGTATCGAGAAAGTGGGTGTCGTTGCCCGTGCCGTTCCGTCGGAACGCCTCGATCTCGGCCGTGTGGGCGATCTCACCATCATCTCGCGCAACGGCGTTCCGGTGCCTTTGTCACAGGTGGCAAAGATCGAATATGCCCATGAGGAGCCGATCCTCTGGCGCCGTAACCGCGACATGGCGATCACCGTGCGCGGCGACGTCGTCGATGGCGTGCAGCCCCCGGATGTCACCAACCAGATCTGGCCACAGTTGCAGCAGATCCGCGACAGCCTGCAGCCGGCCTATCGCATTGAGATCGGCGGCGCGGTGGAAGAATCCAGCAAGGGCAATGCCTCGATCGCCGTGCTGTTTCCGCTGATGATGATCATCATGCTGACGCTGCTGATGGTGCAGTTGCAGAGCTTCTCGCGCCTGATCCTGGTGTTCCTGACGGCGCCGCTCGGCATCGTCGGCGCCTCTTTGGCGCTGAACGTTGCCAACAAGCCGTTCGGCTTCGTGGCACTGCTCGGCCTGATCGCGCTGGCGGGTATGATCATGCGCAACGCCGTTATTCTGGTGGATCAGATCGAAACCGACGTGCGGCACGGCCTGACCCGCCGCGAAGCCATCGTCGAGGCGACCGTGCGCCGTGCGCGTCCGGTCATCCTGACGGCGCTGGCGGCCATTTTGGCGATGATCCCGCTGTCGCGCTCGGCCTTCTGGGGGCCGATGGCGGTCACCATCATGGGTGGATTGTTTGTGGCGACGTTCTTGACGTTGTTGTATCTCCCGGGTCTCTATGCCCTATGGTTTCGCAAGAGCCTGGATGAACGCGGATCGGGTGAGGATGTGGATCATCACGCACCGCACCATCACGACAAGCAACAGGCCTTTCCGCTTGCTGCCGAATAACTGAAGACTGCACGCCGAGATGACTCTGATTTCTGATCACGTCGAAGCCGATATGCGGGGCCGCATCGTTGTGGTCGCGGAAAAGCTGTTTCGTGAAATCGGCTACCAGAAGACCACCGTCGCCGATATTGCGAAGGTGCTGCGGATGTCGCCGGCGAACGTCTATCGCTTCTTCGATTCGAAGAAGTCGATCATCTCGGCCGTGGCGCAGCGGTTGATGGGGGAAGTTGAAGAGGCCGCTGGAGCGATTGCTGAAAATCCGCAGCCGGCCGCCGCGCGGCTCCGCGAACTGCTGACGTCGATCCATGAGATGAATGCCGAACGCTATGTCGGCGATGCCAAGCTGCATGAGATGGTCGCCATCGCCATGGAAGAGAGTTGGGATGTCTGCACTGCTCATATGGAGCGCATCACCGTTACCATCGGCGGTGTCATCGCGGACGGTGCTGCCAAGGGTGAGTTTCAGGCTCCGGACGTCGAATTGGCAGCCATGTGCGCCTGCACCGCCATGATGCGCTTCTTTCACCCGCAGATGATCGCGCAATGTGCGACGAAACCTGGCCCGACCCTGGACCAGATGATCGACTTCGTTCTTGCCGGGTTGGCCCCGCGGGGCTAGACGATCTCTCTGACGTCAATTCAGGGGATCTTCCGCGTGACCGCATTCGATCTGCATTCCTACGAGCCCGTCAACGGCCACGGCCTCAAGCACGATCCCTTCAATGCCATCATCGGTCCGCGTCCGATCGGGTGGGTCTCCTCCCGAGATGCCAATGGACACGTCAATCTGGCGCCGTACAGCTTCTTTAACGCCTTCAACTACACGCCGCCGCTGATCGGCTTCTCCAGCATCGGGATCAAGGACTCCGCCCGCAACATGCAGGCGACGAAGGAATTCGTCTGGAATTTGGCCACCATGGATCTGGCCAAGCAGATGAACGCCACGGCGGCGCATGTCGGCCCGGAAGTCGATGAATTCGAGATCGCCGGCCTGACGCCGGTGCCGAGCAAGTTGGTGAACGTACCTCGTGTCGGCGAAGCCCGCGTTGCTTTCGAGTGCAAGGTGACTCAGATCATCGAACTCAAGGGCGCGAACGGCGCTTCGGCCAACGCCTTCCTCACCATGGGTGAAGTCGTCGCCGTGCATATCGACAAGACCCTGATCGTGGATGGCGTGTACCAGACCGCATTGGCTGGCCCGATCCTGCGCGCCGGCCGCCGCGGCGACTATTTCCACATCAAGCAGGACGCCATGTTCGAGATGAACCGGCCGGACTGAGGCCGGCTATTCTTCCGGCATTTCGGTCGCGCGACCACTGGTCACGCGGCGGGAAATCGCCTTTCGGGAACCGTTGCGGTATCCTGTCGTTAATGATGGCTCGATGCTGTCAAATTTCGCTTGAATTTCAATGCGAAAGCTAAGGTGACACCGACACCGTCCCGCTAAGAGCGTCTGCCTTTTGGCGCCCGTGGTCCACCCGGACTGCTGGTCGTCTCGATTGAGAGGAAGCCTCCATGAGCTCGTCCAGCTTGCGCCGTGATTATCTCACCAAGCCGATCTTTGGCTGGGCCAAGGGCGTGCTGCCGAAGATGTCGGACACCGAGCGCGAGGCGCTGGAAGCCGGCGACGTCTGGTGGGATGCGGATCTGTTCACCGGCAATCCGGACTGGGCCAAGCTGCTCGCCGTCAAGCCGGCCACACTGACCGACGAAGAACAGGCCTTCATGACCGGTCCGGTGGATCGTCTCTGCGAGATGATCGACGACTGGAAGATCAATTGGGAATTGCGCGACCTGCCGCCCGAGATCTGGGACTTCATCAAGCGCGAGAAATTCTTCGGCATGATCATTCCGAAGGAATTCGGAGGTCTCGGCTTCTCGCCTTATGCGCATTCGGAAGTGGTGCGCAAGATTTCGTCGCGGTCGGTGGTCGCCGCCGTCACGGTGATGGTGCCCAATTCGCTCGGCCCCGGCGAACTGCTGATGAAGTTCGGCACCGACGCGCAGCGCCAGCGCTGGCTGCCGCGCCTTGCCGATGGACGCGACATTCCCTGTTTCGGCCTTACCAGCCCGGAAGCGGGTTCGGACGCGGCGTCGATGATCGACAGCGGCATCATCTGCAAGGGCACGTTCGAAGGCCAGGAGGTTCTGGGCCTGCGCCTCAACTGGCACAAGCGCTACATCACGCTCGGCCCGGTCGCGACGCTGATCGGTCTCGCCTTCAAGGCCTATGACCCCGATCACCTCGTGGGCTCACAGGATGAGCTTGGCATCACGGTTGCGCTGATCCCGCATGATCTTCCGGGCGTCGAGATCGGCCAGCGCCATCTACCGTCGATGCAGGTGTTCCAGAACGGCCCGAACTGGGGCCGCGACGTTTTCATCCCGCTCGACTACATCATCGGCGGTCAGGAGCGGCTTGGTCAGGGTTGGAAGATGCTGATGTCGGCGCTCGCCGCCGGTCGTGGCATCTCATTGCCGTCGCTGTCTGCGGCCGGTGCCGCCTATGCCGCGCGCACCACTGGTGCCTATGCCCGCATCCGCGAACAGTTCAACATTTCGATCAGCAAGTTCGAAGGCATCGAGGAGCCGCTCGCCCGCATCGCCGGCACGGCCTATCTGCTCGATGCCGCGCGACGCCTGACCTCGGCGGCGCTCAATCTGGGCCATCATCCCGCGGTTATCTCCGGCATCATGAAGCTGCATGCCACCGAGCGCATGCGCATCGCCATCGACGATGCCATGGACATCCATGGCGGCAAGGCCGTCATCGACGGCCCGCAGAACTATATGGGCAATCTCTATCGCGCGGTGCCGGTGGGCATCACGGTTGAGGGCGCCAACATCCTGACGCGTAATCTCATTGTGTTCGGGCAGGGCGCCATCCGCGCGTATCCCTATTTGTTGCAGGAAATGAATGCGCTCGGCGATCCCGACAAGGCGAAGGGCTTAGAGGCCTTCGACGCCGCGTTCTGGAAACATATCGGCCACAGCGTCACCACGCTGTTCCGCGCCTGGGGCCGCTGCTGGACCGGTGGCGTATTCGCGCCTGCGCCGGATGCCGGCGATGCCACACAGTTCTATCGCCAGCTCTCGCGTTATTCCTCGGCCTTCGCATTGTGTGCCGACATGGCGTTGTTGACGCTGGGCGGAGCGTTGAAGCGCAAGGAAATGCTGTCGGCCCGGTTCGGCGATATTCTCTCCGAGCTTTATCTGCTCTCGGCTGCGTTGAAACGCTGGGAGGACGAAGGCCGCCAGCAGGACGACTTGCCGGCGCTTGAATGGTGTATGGCGTCCGGCTTCAAGACCATCGAGAACCGCTTTGCGGAGATTCTGGCCAACCTGCCGAACCGCTTTGTCGCCGGCATCCTCAAATTCATCGTGCAGCCATATGGTGCATCGGTGCTCGGGCCTTCGGATCGTGTGGTGCATCGCTGCGCGCAGATGATCCTAGAGCCGTCGGCGACGCGCGATCGCCTGACGCCGGACCTGTCGCATGTTGACGACGATCGCGGCCTGGCGCGGCTGGAGAAGGCGTTCAAACTGGTGACATCGAGTGACGATATTGCCAAGCGCATCCGCACGGCAAAGCTCAAGAACTGGAAGGATGCAGTGGCACAGGGCGTCATCACTCAGGCCGAGGGCGAAAAGCTCGCCGCTGCGCAAGAAGCCGTCAAGCTGGTGATCGAGGTCGATCACTTCGCACCGGAAGAGCTGTCGCCCGGCTATAAGAAGTCCGATAACGTGCACCAGTTCTTCCAGGAACTTGGTGAGCAGCGGGCAGCAAGCTGATGGCAAGACTTTCATGACAAGACCAGTCTATATCGTTGACGGCAGCCGGACGCCGTTCCTGAAGGCGCGCAGCGGTCCCGGTCCGTTCACCCCTGTCGATCTTGCCGTTCAATGTGGCCGCCCGCTGCTGGCGCGGCAGCCCTTTGCACCGGATGCCTTCGACCAGGTGATCCTTGGCTGCGTCAATGTCATCGCGGATGAGATGAACCCGGCGCGCGTCGCGGCACTTCGGCTCGGTATGGGCGAGGCGATGGTCGCCTTCACCGTGCAGATCAATTGCGGCTCCGGCATGCAGTCGATCGATACCGGCTATCGCTACATCCGCGAGGGGAATGCCGATCTGATCCTAGCCGGGGGTGCCGAAGCGCTCAGCCACGCGCCGCTGGTCTGGCCGCAGAACGGCGTACGCTGGTTCGCCGGGCTTGCCATGGCCAAGGGTGTGCTCGGCAAGGTGGCGGCGATCGCCAAGGCCCGGCCGGCTTATTTCAAGCCGATCATCGGCCTTGAGCGCGGTCTCACCGATCCGATCACCGACCTCAATATGGGCCAGACCGCCGAGAAGGTCGGGCATCTGTTCGGCATCACGCGTGCGCAGGCCGATGCCTATGCCGTCGAAAGCCACAAGCGCCTTGCGCATGCGCAGGAACAGGGCTGGCTGAAGGGTGAGGTCGAAACCGCCTTCGATCGCAAGGGCAATTTCTACGACCACGATGACGGCGTCCGCGCGGATTCGTCGATCGATAAGCTCGCGACACTGAAGCCGGTATTCGAACGTCCGTGGGGGCAGGTCACCGCCGGCAATTCTTCGCAGATCACCGATGGCGCATCATGGACGATTCTTGCGTCCGAAGAAGCGGTGGCGAAACATGGTCTCACGCCGAAGGCTGTGATCGTCGACAGCCAGTGGTCTGCACTCGATCCGTCGATCATGGGGCTCGGTCCGGTGTTGTCGTCGAACGATCTGTTGAAGCGCAACAACATGACGATTCAGGACATCGAGACCTGGGAGTTGAACGAAGCCTTCGCCACGCAGGTGCTCAGCTGTCTCGCCGCCTGGAAGGACGAGAAATTCTGCCGTGAGGTGCTCGGCCTCGATGGCGCCGCCGGCGAGATCGATCGTGCCAGGCTCAATGTCGATGGTGGTGCGATCAGCCTCGGCCATCCCGTTGGCACGTCTGGCAACCGTATTGTGCTGCATCTCGTCAATGCGATGAAGCGGCTTGGCACCAAGCGGGGTATCGCTACCGAATGTATCGGCGGCGGCCTCGGTGGCGCGATGTTGATCGAGACGGTGTGAGGGCGTCATGGACAGCAAGATCATGGACGTTCTTGGGGATCGCGTGCTCGAACTCGGGCCGGCTCCCGACACATCGGGCGCCTATCGCCACTTCAAGCTGACACGCGATGCCGATGGCATCGCGTGGCTGTTGTTCGACCGCGCCGATGCGAGCGCCAATACGCTGTCGGCTGTGGTGCTGGAAGAATTCGATCAGGTGCTGAATGCGCTGGAAGCTCAGCGCCCGACCGGCATCGTGGTTCGTTCGGCCAAGACGTCCGGTTTCATCGCCGGCGCCGACGTTAATGAATTTCGTGGCGCCAGCGATCCATTGGAAGTGGAAACGCAGATCAGCCGTGCTCACGCGGTGATCGACCGCTTCGAGGCGCTGAAGATCCCGACGGTGGCCGTCATTCACGGTTTCTGCCTGGGCGGCGGCCTCGAAGTGGCGCTGGCCTGCCAGATGCGCATCGCCATCGATGGTGCGCGGTTTGGTTTTCCTGAAGTGATGCTCGGCCTGCATCCAGGTTTGGGCGGCACGGCGCGTTTCACGCATCTGGTCAATCCGATGCAGGCGATGCCGCTGATGCTGACCGGCAAGACCATCGACGCGCGCAAGGCGAAAGCGATCGGCCTTGTCGATGCGGTGACCGAGGAGCGCCATGTCCGTAACGCCGTGCGCGATGCGGTGTTCGGCAAGCTCAAGCGCGCCAAGCCGAGTGCGCTGATCCCGATCATGAACTTCTCGCCGGTGCGCGGCATTCTCGCATCGCGCATGGTCGCGGAGGCCAGCAAGGCTGCGCCGCGCGAACATTATCCCGCGCCCTATGCGCTGATCGAGCTGTGGGAGAAACATGGCGGCGACCGTGCGGCGATGCTCAATGCCGAGAAGGCGTCCTTCGCCCGGCTAATGGTGACGCTGACGGCGCAGAACCTGATCCGCGTCTTCTTCCTGCGCGAGGCGATGAAGAAGCTCGCCGGTGACGGCAACACCATCAAACATGTCCATGTCATCGGCGCCGGCGCCATGGGCGGCGACATCGCGGCGTGGTGCGCGCATCAGGACATCCGCGTCACGCTGGCCGACATGAAGCCCGAGCCGATCGCGGGCGCCATCAAGCGGGCCGCCGATCTCTATAGCAAGATCATCCGCAAGCGCACCGATCAGCGTGATACGCTGGATCGCCTGATCCCCGATATGGACGGCGAGGGCGTACGCAATGCCGACCTCATCATCGAGGCGGTGTCGGAGAAGCTCGAACTGAAGCAGAAGGTCTATGCCGGCATTGAGCCGCGCATGAAGCCGGATGCGATCCTCGCCACCAATACATCGAGCATTCCCCTGCAGGATCTGCGCAGCACACTGGCGCGGCCGGAGCGGCTGCTCGGCCTGCACTTCTTCAACCCGGTGTCCCGCCTGCAACTGATCGAAGTCGTCAGCCATGACGGTGTGGATCAGGATATGCTGAAGAAGGCCACGGCTTTCGTCGGCGCAATTGATCGCCTACCGCTGCCGGTGAAGAGTTCGCCGGGTTTCCTCGTCAATCGCGCACTCACGCCCTACATGCTCGAGGCGATGATGCTGATGGAGGAGAAAGTCGACAAGGAAACCATCGACGCCGCCGCCGAACAGTTCGGCATGCCGATGGGACCGATCGAGCTGGCCGATCAGGTCGGGCTCGACATCTGCCTTGCCGTAGGCGACATGCTGCGCTCCAAGTTTGGCGACCTGCTGCCGCCGACGCCGGCCTGGCTGCGCGAGAAGGTCAACAAGGGCGAGCTCGGCAAGAAGACCGGCAAGGGCTTCTATACGTGGCGCGACGGCAAGGCCGAGAAGAGCTCCAGCGCGGTCGCAACGGCCCGTCCGACGCAGGAGATGATCGATCGCCTAGTGCTGCCGATGTCCAATGTCTGCGTCGCCTGTCTGCGCGAAGGCATCGTTGACAACCCCGATGTGGTCGATGGCGCAATGATCTTCGGCACCGGCTATGCGCCGTTCCGCGGCGGCCCGCTGAACTATGCGCGGACGCGTGGAACCGAGAATATCACCGCCACGCTGCGCACGCTGGCGGCCCGGTTCGGCGATCGCTTTGCGCCGGATGCCGGCTGGGAAACCTTTAAATGATGACTCAATTTGCGGCAGGCTTTGCTCATGACTGAATCAACGACGCAGCCAGTGACGGGGCTGGATGCGGAACCGACCGGCGATCTCACCATCCGCACGGTGGCGATGCCGGCAGATACCAATGCCAATGGCGATATCTTTGGCGGCTGGCTGCTCAGCCAGATGGATCTTGGCGGCGGCGTCTTTGCCGCCAAGGTGGCGAAGACGCGCACCGTCACCGTCGCCATCGAGGCAATGACCTTCCGCAAGGCCGTTCATGTCGGTGACGTCGTGTCCGTGCATGCGGAACTGGTGCGGATGGGCCGCACGTCACTTACCGTGCATATCGAGGCCTGGGTGCTTCGCCGCAACGAAAACGCCCCGATCCTGGTGACCGACGGCAATTTCACCTTCGTGTCCATTGACGAGGCGGGGCGCCCGCAGGTGATCAAGCGTCCGGACGCGACGATCTCGACCTGAGCAATTCTAAACACCGGCGGGAACGAAATACCTCCCCTGCAGTTAGTGGCCCGGAATATGCATCGCCTATCGCGTAGGGGGCCGCCATGTCAGACACTTACATCATCGAAGTCTCATCGCAGGCTGCCGGCATCGTGGTTCGCGATCCCGGTGGGTATAGGTTCTTCGCCGCGTCTCACCGTTTCAACCCGATGGAAGGCCAACTGTTTCGCAATGCGCGCGAAGCTGAACGCGCTGCCTTTCAATTCGCGCAGGGTATCCAAGCGGTTGTGACGCCCTAGAGGGCGACTCTCTTACGACATCGCAGCGGCGAAGCGCATGGCGCCTGCGCCGGTGATGCGTTGACCATTGCCGCCAACACCCGCACCATGGAACCGTTCGATCCGAGGTGCTGTCGTGACTGCTGGCCTGACCCATCGCCAATCCGAAATCCTGAATCATGCGCGCGCCTTTGGCCGCGTGATGGTCGATGATCTGGTGCGCCGCTTCGAGGTGTCCGCACAGACCATCCGCAAGGATCTCAACGATCTTTGCGACCAGCGCCTGCTGACGCGCATTCACGGCGGCGCCATCGTCGCCTCCGGCGTGGAAAACCTTGCTTACGAAGCGCGGCGATTCGTAGCCGCCGAAGAGAAGAAAGCCATCGGCGTCGCTGCCGCGGCGCAGATTCCCAATGGCTCGTCGCTGTTCATCAATATCGGGACCACCACGGAAGAAGTCGCCAGCGCTCTGACCAATCACGAAAACCTGCTGGTCATTACCAACAACCTCAATGTTGCGATGATGCTCTATCGTCACCCGCATATCGAGGTGATTGTCGCCGGCGGTACCGTGCGTCGCTCCGATGGTGCGGTGATCGGCTCCACGGCGATCAAGCTGATTGGCCAATTCAAGGTCGATTACGCCATCATCGGTGCCTCCGCGATCGACGAGGAGGGCGCGCTGCTCGATTTCGACTATCGCGAGGTGCAGGCGGCGCAGGCGATCATCGCCAATGCCCGCAGCGTCATGCTGGTCTGCGACTCGACCAAACTACGGCGTTCGGCGGCCGTTCGCATCGCCCATATCAGCCAGATCCAGACCTTCGTCACCGACGTGCCCCTGCCGCCCTCTTTGCAGGAGATTTGCCGGAGCCGGGGCGTGCAGGTTATTGCGGCCTTGCCGGGGTCCGCGGACGATTCTGACGATCTGGAACCCGAACCGACCCCACTCTAGAGCCTGTTTATAGCCCCAAAACGGGATTTCAAACCGTCACAGACCCCATTGCTTTCGTTTTTGGTTGTGGTTTAATCGAAAGCGAAAGCCAAATCGCTGAAAGCGAAGATGGCGCGTCCGAAGGAAGGCGCCAGACAATTGGCGCAGGAGGGGACACGGGGTGGGTCAGATCTACGACCTCGCAATCATTGGTGGCGGTGTGAATGGCTGCGGCATCGCCCGCGACGCCGTCGGCCGCGGCAATTCCGTGTTCCTTTGCGAGATGAACGATCTGGCCAGCGGCACCTCGTCGTGGTCGACCAAGCTGATACACGGCGGGTTGCGCTACCTCGAATATTACGACTTCAAACTGGTGCGCCACGCGCTGCTGGAGCGCGAAGTTCTATGGCAGATCGCGCCGCATATCATCCGCCCCTTGCGTTTCGTGCTGCCGCATCACGCCGGTCTGCGGCCCGCCTGGCTGCTGCGCTTGGGCTTGTTCCTCTACGACTATATCGGCGGCCGTAAACTTCTGCCCCCGACGCGCACACTCGATCTCACCCGCGACGAGACCGGCAAGCCGCTGGCGCCCGGCCGGTTCAAGCGTGGCTTTGAATATTCCGACTGCTCGGTAGATGATGCGCGCCTTGTCGTGCTCACTGCGCGTGATGCCGCCGACCGGGGCGCTGAGATCCGCACGCGCACGCGCGCAACCGAGATCAGGCAGGCCGACGGGGTGTGGCAGGTCACGGTGCAGGATACGGCGACGGGCGACCGCTCGACCATCAGTGCGCGCACGCTGGTCAATGCCGGTGGTCCGTGGGTCGAGAATGTTCTGGCGGTCGGTGCCGGCGTCAATGCGAAAGCGAAAGTCCGCCTCGTGCAGGGCTCGCATATCGTGGTGCCGAAACTTTACAGCCACGATCGTGCCTACATCTTCCAGAACGCCGATGGTCGTATCGTGTTTGCGATTCCCTATCAGGACGATTTCACCCTGATCGGTACCACCGATATCGATTATGACGGCGATCCCGCCGATGTGAAAATCTCTGCCGACGAGATCAATTATCTCTGCAAGTCGGTCAGCGAATATCTCGCCAGGCCCGTGCTGGCCGAGGACGTGGTGTGGACCTATTCCGGCGTGCGCCCGCTCTATGACGACGGCGCCAACGAGGCCAAGGCGGCGACGCGCGACTATGTGTTCGAGCTCGATCTGCCCGGCGGCCTGCCGCTGCTGTCGATTTATGGTGGCAAGATCACGACCTATCGCCGCCTTGCCGAAGAAGCCTTGCAGAAGCTAGCGCCGTATCTGAAGGGCACCAAGGCCAAGGAAGGCTGGACGGCCCATGCGACGCTGCCCGGTGGCGATTTCGACGTCTCTGCCGTCGATGCGCTCGTCGCAGAGCTGTTGCGCGACTATCCGTTCCTCACCCCGGCCCATGCCAACCGCCTGGCGCATGCCTATGGCACGCGCGCAGCGAAGATGCTGGGCACCGCGAAGTCGCCGGCCGATCTGGGTCAGGCCTTTGGCGCTACGCTGACCGAGCGCGAAGTGCGCTATCTCATGGCCAATGAATGGGCCGTCAGTGCCGAGGATATCGTGTGGCGCCGTTCCAAACTCGGTCTGCGCCTGTCGAAGGAAGAGATCGCGGCTCTCGATCAATGGCTGCAGGCTAATCGTGCCCAGCCCGCCAATCCAATGCGTGAAGCGGGAGCGCGGTCATGAGCGTCGCACTCGATCATGTCTCGCAGATGGTTGATGGCGTCACGACGATCCGTGACGTCTCGCTGACGCTGGAGCGCGGCACCTTGAACGTGTTGCTCGGGCCAACGCTGGCCGGCAAGACCTCGATCATGCGGCTGCTGGCCGGGCTCGACAAGCCAACGCAAGGCCACGTGTTGGTCGATGGCAAGGACGTCACCGGCGTCGATATCCGTAAGCGTTCGGTGGCGATGGTCTATCAGCAGTTCATCAATTACCCCTCGCTGTCGGTCTATGAGAATATCGCCTCGCCGCTGCGCGTGCAGGGCAAGCCGAAAGCCGAGATCGAAACCCGCGTGCACGAAGCTGCGGCCTTGCTCAAGCTTGAGCCCTATCTGAAGCGCACGCCGCTGCAACTCTCCGGTGGCCAGCAGCAGCGCACCGCCATTGCTCGCGCGCTGGTCAAGGGCGCCGATCTCGTGCTGCTCGACGAGCCGCTCGCCAATCTCGACTACAAGCTGCGCGAGGAATTGCGCACCGAACTGCCGAAGATTTTCGAGGCCTCTGGTGCGATTTTCGTCTATGCGACGACGGAGCCCTCCGAAGCGCTTTTGTTGGGCGGCAGCACCGTGTGTCTGTGGGAAGGCCAGGTTTTGCAGGTCGGCCAGACTTCCAAAGTCTATCGCCACCCCGAGACTCTCAAGGCCGCCGAAGTGTTCTCAGATCCGCCGCTCAATCTGGTGGCGATCGAGAAGAAGAATGGCAATGTGCATTATGCCGGCGGCGCGACGGCGCCCGCCAGCGGGCTCTACGCAAACCTCGCCGACGGCAGCTATCGCGTTGGCTTCCGCGCGCATCAGCTAGAAGTCGCCAGTGGTCTCGCCGGACGGCATGCATTTCCTGCGGAAGTGACCGTGACCGAAATCACCGGGTCGGAAAGCTTCGTTCATCTGAAGCGCGACGCGTCGAATTGGGTTGCGGTGCTGCAGGGCGTGCATGAATTCCTGCCCAGCCACATGCTCGACGCCGTGCTTGATCCCGCCAATCTGTTCGTCTTCGATGGCAGCGACCGTCTGGTCGCCGCTCCCAACACTGTGCAGGGAGCGTAATATGGCCCGCATCGATCTCGTCGATCTCGCGCAGTCCTACAGCGGCGCCGATGCCGATCTGGAGAGCTTTGCCCTCAAGCCGATCTCCATGACCTGGCGGCAGGGCGGCGCCTATGCGCTGCTCGGCCCATCCGGTTGCGGCAAGACCACGCTGCTCAATTTGATCTCCGGTATCGTGACGCCGACGCGCGGCCAGATCCTGTTCGACGGTAAGGACATCACGCCGCTGTCGACCCAGAAGCGGAACATCGCGCAGGTGTTCCAGTTCCCGGTCATCTACGACACCATGACGGTCGGCGAGAATCTCGCTTTTCCGCTGAAGAATCGCGGCGTGCCGAAGGCGCAGATCGATGCACGTGTCGCCGAGATCGGCGAACTACTCGATCTCACGCCTTATCTGGGTCGCAAGGCGACGCGGCTAACGCCCGATGCCAAGCAGAAGATCTCGCTCGGCCGCGGTCTGGTGCGCTCCGATGTCGCCGCCGTGCTGTTCGACGAGCCGCTGACAGTGATCGATCCCGCCCTGAAATGGGAATTGCGGTCGAAGCTGAAGGCGCTGCACCGCGCGCTGGATCTGACGATGATCTATGTAACTCACGACCAGACCGAAGCGTTGACCTTTGCCGATACGGTGGTGGTGATGCATGACGGCCGTGTCGTACAGTCCGGCACGCCGCAGGAATTGTTCGACAAGCCCGCACATACATTCGTCGGCTATTTCATCGGCTCGCCCGGCATGAATATCGTGCCGGCCGAAGTCAGCGGCCGCGAGGCGCGTATCGGCGGGCACGTGATCGCGCTGCAGCGCAGCTACGACAAGTTGCCAGCGGGCGCGACAATCGAAATCGGCGTTCGCCCCGAATTTGTCCATGTTGCGACGCCCGCGCCGGGCTTGCTGTTGGCGCAGGTCGAGCGCGTCGACGATCTCGGCCGTATCAGTTTCGCGCGCGTCCGCGTCGGCGGCGTCAAATTCGCCGCGCGCGTACCTCAGGGATTTTCTATTGCGGGGAGCGATGTCGGGCTGGTGTTCGATCCCAGCCGGGTGCACGTTTACGCGGACAGCCGCCTTGTCGAAGGGGTTGCATGATGGACAAGACCGTCAATCAAAAGGCCTGGTTCCTCGTCCTGCCGGTGTTTCTCATCGTGGCGTTTTCTGCGGTGCTGCCGCTGATGACGGTCGTGAACTATTCGGTGCAGGACACCTTCGGCAACAACCAGTTCTTCTGGAACGGCGTCGGATGGTTCAAGGAGCTGCTTGATCCGTCCAGCGATCTCGGCGGGCGCTTCTACGCGTCCCTGCTGCGCAATCTGGCTTTCTCCGCGATCATCCTCGCCATCGAAGTGCCGCTCGGCATTCTAGTCGCGTTGTCGATGCCGCGTGACGGCTGGCGCGTCGCAGCCTGCCTCGTGATCCTCGCGCTGCCGCTTTTGATTCCATGGAACGTGGTCGGCACCATCTGGCAGATCTTCGGCCGTCCCGACATTGGCCTGCTCGGCTATACACTCAACCACATGGGTATCGACTATAATTACGTGTCGAACGAGTTTGATGCCTGGGCCACCGTCATCGTGATGGATGTCTGGCACTGGACCAGCCTCGTCGCGCTGCTGTGTTACGCAGGCCTGAAATCGATCCCCGATGCCTATTATCAGGCGGCACAGATCGACGGCGCGTCGCGCTGGGCGGTGTTTCGCGCGATCCAGTTGCCGAAGCTCAACCGTGTGTTGCTGATCGGCGTGCTGTTGCGTTTCATGGATAGTTTCATGATCTATACCGAGCCCTTCGTGGTCACCGGCGGCGGCCCCGGCAATTCGACCACCTTCGTCTCCATTGAGCTTGTCAAGATCGCGCTCGGCCAGTTCGATCTCGGCAAGGCTGCGGCGCTGTCGCTGGTCTACAACATCATCGTGCTGATCGTGTGCTGGATATTCTACACCGTGATGACCAATGCCGGCGTCGATCACACCAAGCGTGAGGGAGCGGTCTGATGCATACGATCCCCGGACGCCGCATTATCCTGTTGTTGTTCCTGATCTTCCTACTGTTGCCGATCTACTGGCTCGTTAATATGAGCTTCAAGACCAATGGCGAGATCGTCTCGACCATGACGCTGTGGCCGCACCAGCCGACGCTGGAGAACTATACCCGCATCTTCACCGATGAGAGCTGGTATTCCGGTTATATCAATTCGCTGAAATACGTCATCATCAACACCATTCTCTCGATCTCCTTCGCTCTGCCGGCAGCGTATGCGTTCTCGCGCTATCGCTTCCTCGGCGACAAGCACCTGTTCTTCTGGCTGCTGTCGAACCGGATGGCCCCGCCTGCGGTCTTCGCGCTGCCATTCTTCAATCTCTATTCGGCGATCGGCCTGTTCGATACGCCGTGGGCCGTGGCGCTGGCGCATTGCCTGTTCAACGTTCCGCTCGCGGTGTGGATTCTCGAAGGCTTCGTGTCGGGGGTGCCGCGCGAGATCGACGAGACAGCGTTTCTCGACGGCTACTCGTTTCCGAAATTCTTTGTGAAGATTCTCGTACCGCTGATCGCATCGGGCATCGGCGTCGCTGCCTTCTTCTGCTTCATGTTCTCCTGGGTCGAACTGCTGTTGGCGCGCACGCTGACCTCGGTGAATGCCAAGCCGATCTCGGCGGTTATGACGCGCACCGTGTCGGCCTCCGGCATGGATTGGGGCCTGCTCGCCGCTGCCGGCGTGCTGACCATCATCCCCGGTGCCCTCGTTATCTGGTTCGTCCGCAATTACATCGCGCGCGGTTTCGCGCTTGGCCGGGTCTAGGAGGCCGTCATGGAAAACATCGCATGGATGGCCTGGACGCCGCCGACGGCGATCTTCTTTGGGCTGCTGGCATTGACGCTGGGCACCATGACTTGGCTCGCAGTCGCCTATCCCGAGGCCGAACGCATCGGCATCCTGCGCATTCCCACCACGCGCGGCGACCGGCTGTTCCTGTCGCTGATCGCAGCGGCCGTCATCCACCTGTTGTGGATCGGCTTCGTCGGCAGCGATCCGATCGCGACGCTGCCGATCGGCGAGGAGGGAGTTGAAATCTCGAATCTGTGGTTCGGGACATTGATTTCGCTGGTCTCGGCGGTGGCAATTTTTCGCACCGTCTGACCGGCATGGACTGCAGTCTCGGGATGAACCCGGGCCTGAAACAGAAGTGAGGGAGGAAGCTATGAGGCACCTGACGACACAGGCACGTCGCCCGACGCGCCATATCATGATGACCAGCGCTGCTGCGTTGATCACGGCGACTGCGTTGCTCGCCGCACCGGCCAAGGCCGACGACGCCACCATTCAGAAGTGGATCGACAGCGAATTCCAGCCATCGACGCTGTCGAAGGCAGAGCAGCTGAAAGAACTGCAGTGGTACGAGAAGGCCGCGCAGCCGTTCAAAGGCATGGAGATCAATATCGTCTCCGAAACCATCACCACGCACGAATACGAATCGCGCACGCTGGCCAAGGCGTTCTCCGAAATCACCGGCATCAAGCTGAAGCATGACCTGATCCAGGAAGGCGACGTGGTCGAGAAGCTGCAGACCCAGATGCAGTCCGGCAAGAACGTCTATGACGGCTGGATCAACGACTCCGACCTGATCGGCACGCATTTCCGCTACGGCCAGACCATCGCGCTGTCGGACTACATGACCGCAGAAGGCAAGGACGTCACCAGCCCGACGCTCGACGTCAAGGACTTCATTGGAACGTCCTTCACCACCGCGCCGGACAAGAAGATGTATCAACTGCCCGACCAGCAGTTCGCCAACCTTTACTGGTTCCGGTACGACTGGTTCACCAATCCCGACTACAAGGCCAAGTTCAAGGCCAAGTATGGCTACGATCTCGGCGTGCCCGTGAACTGGTCGGCCTATGAAGATATTGCCGAGTTCTTCACCAACGACATCAAGGAGATCAACGGCGTCAAGGTCTATGGCCACATGGACTACGGCAAGAAGGATCCGTCGCTCGGCTGGCGTTTCACCGACGCCTGGCTGTCGATGGCCGGCAACGGCGACAGGGGTCTTCCGAACGGTCTGCCCGTCGATGAATGGGGCATCCGCATGGAAGGCTGTCGTCCTGTCGGCTCCTCCGTCGAGCGCGGCGGCGATACCAACGGTCCGGCAGCGGTCTACTCGATCGCGAAATACCTCGACTGGATGAAGAAGTATGCCCCGCCGCAGGCGCAAGGCATGACCTTCTCGGAGTCGGGGCCGGTGCCGGCGCAGGGCAATATCGCCCAGCAGATGTTCTGGTACACCGCCTTCACCGCCGACATGGTGAAGCCGGGTCTTGCGGTCATGAATGCCGACGGTACGCCGAAGTGGCGCATGGCCCCGTCGCCGCATGGCTCGTACTGGAAGGAAGGCATGAAGCTCGGCTATCAGGACGTCGGTTCGGGCACGCTGCTCAAGTCGACGCCTGCCGATCGCCGCAAGGCAGCCTGGCTCTATCTGCAGTTCATCACCTCGAAGACGGTGTCGCTGAAGAAGAGCCATGTCGGTCTCACCTTCATCCGTGAGAGCGATATCTGGGACAAGTCGTTCACCGAACGTGCGCCGAAGCTCGGCGGTCTGGTCGAGTTCTATCGCTCGCCGGCCCGCGTGCAGTGGTCGCCGACCGGCAACAACATCCCGGACTATCCGAAGCTGGCGCAGTTGTGGTGGCAGAACATCGGCGATGCGTCGTCCGGTGCGAAGACCCCGCAGCAGGCGATGGACTCACTGGCCGCAGCTCAGGATTCGGTGCTCGAACGTCTTGAACGATCCAAGGTTCAGGGCGAATGCGGACCGAAGCTGAACAAGAAGGAAACGGCCGAGTTCTGGTATGCGAAGTCCGCCAAGGACGGCAACATCGCGCCCCAGCGCAAGCTGGCCAACGAGAAGCCGAAGGGCGAGACGGTGGACTACGACACGCTGATCAAGTCGTGGCCCGCGACTCCGCCGCAGAAGCGCGCGTCGAACTAAGACGAGTTTTCTGAACAAACAAAAAAGGCCGGGAGCGATCCCGGCCTTTTCTCTTGCTGTCATTCCGGGTTCGCGCCCGCAAAGATGCGTGTGCGCCCCGGAATGGCGGCGTACTTACTCCGCTGCCTGCTTCGCGCCCAGCACCGGATAATCCGTGTAGCCCTTGGCGCCGCCGCCATAGAACGTCGCCTTGTCGGCATCGTTGAGTGGCGCGCCGGTCTTCAGCCGCTCGACCAGATCCGGATTCGAGATGAACGGCTTGCCGAAGGCAATCAGGTCGGCGGCATCGGCCGCGAGTACCTTGTTGGCCAGCGCGAGATCGAAGCCGTTATTGGCGATATACGTTCCACTGAAACGCTTGCGCAGGCTGACATAGTCGAACGGTGCCACGTCGCGCGGACCGCCGGTCGCGCCTTCGACGACATGTAGATAGACCAGCTTCTCGGCGCTGAGCCCGTCGGTGATGTAGTCGAACAGCTTTTGGGCCTGCGTGTCGGCGGCGGCATCGTTGGCCGGCGTCACCGGCGAGATGCGGATACCGGTTCTGTCGCCGCCGATTTCCTTGGCAACTGCCGCGGCCACTTCCAGCATTAGTTTGGCGCGGTTCTCGAGCGAACCGCCATAGGCGTCGGTGCGCTTGTTGGTGCTGTCACGCGCAAATTGCTCAAGCAGATAACCGTTGGCGCCATGGATCTCCACGCCGTCGAAACCGGCTTCGACCGCATTGGCAGCGCCGCGTGCGAAACTGTCGATGACGCCTTGAATTTCACCCAGCTCCAGCGCGCGGGGCTCCGAGACGTCGGTGAAGGTGTTGTTGACGAAGGTCTTGGTGTTGGCGCGGATCGCCGAAGGGGCCACCGGCGCGCCGCCATTCGGCTGGAGGCTGACATGCGAGATGCGGCCAACGTGCCAGATCTGCATATAGATATGACCGCCCTTGGCATGCACGGCCTCGGTCACCTTCTTCCAGCCGGCGATCTGCTCCTTGGTGTAGATGCCCGGGACGTCCTGATAGCCCTGGCCCTGCTGCGAGACGGGTGTGCCTTCGGTTACCAGAAGGCCGGCGCTGGCACGCTGGCTATAATATTCGACCGCCAGCGGGTTAGGTACGTTGCCCGGCAATGCGCGATTGCGCGTCAGCGGCGCCATCACCGTGCGATTGGTTAGCGTGTTCGCACCAAGCTTGTAGGGTTCGAAGAGTTTGGACGTGCTCATGATGAATGATCCAGTCGATGAAGGTGAAATCGAATTGGGCATCATGCAGCGCATTGGCAATACCGCTGCGCTGCATGTCGTTGGTTCAGGATAAAACAATCGTGGCGATGACGGATTGAATGATCATGATCTCTCTATCGGTCGGCCAGTAGCCGAATATCCTTTGGTGATGGTCCGGCTTACTACGCGCCGAGGAAGTCGCGCTTGCCGATCTCGATGCCGCTATGCCGGAGAATGCCGTGGGCGATAGCGACGTGGAAGTAGAAGTTCGGCAGCGAGAAGCTGCTCAAATACTGCTGGCCCGTCATGGTTGTGGTCTTGCCGCCGCCGATCGGAAACGTGACCTCGCGTGCGTCGGCGCCTTCGAATTGAGCCGGCGTGAAGCCCTTCACATAGTCCATCGCCTTGGCCAGGCGCTGTTTCAATTCGCCGAAGGTTTTCTCGGTGTCCGGTACCGACTGAGGGTCGTTCTGGGTGAGCCGGGCGCAACCACGCATCGCCTGGTCGCAGGCGACCTGAACCTGGCGAGAGAGCGGCAGCATGTCGGGATAAAGCCGCGCGCCGAGCAAGGCTTCCGGCTCGATCTTTTTCGCGGTGACGTGGGCCTCAGCCTTGTCGAGAATGGCGGAGAGGCTGCCGAGCATCTGCAGATAAGCAGGCACGGCGGAATCGTAAAATGACATGTGATGCTCTTTTTCGGTCGATTGTGGCTGCGCAGCGGTGACGACCCGGAAGGGTCAAGAAAGATGCTGCTGCATGGACTTGGGGCGCGGCCAGCCGAATTCAACCGCCCCAGCCTTACAAAAGAGAAGAAATTTCGAGCATGATCCCGAGATGTGGATACCGTTTCTCGGATCAGATAAATCAGGCTCTAGCGCCCGGATTTCAGCGCCGCCAACAATTCAGCCGTCGGCCAGGAGTCCGCGGGCAGGCCGAATTTGACCTGCATGGCTTTGACAGCCGTGCGGCTCTGCTGGCCCAGGATGCCGTCGATCTTGCCGACATTGAAGCCGCGCTTCGCCAGCAGTTGTTGCAGCTCGCGCAGTTCGGGATGTGACAGCTGCGCGACAGGGGCGGAGGGCTGCCGCATCTTGGGTGCGCCATTGATGCGGGTGGCGAGATAGGCCGCGGTGGTCGAATAGATCAGCGAATTATTCCATTCGGTATAGGCGGCGAAATTCGCGTAAGCGAGGAAAGCGGGACCGTGCCGGCCCATCGGCAGCAGCAGCGATGCCGGCATGCTGTCATTTGGCAGCGGCCGTCCATCGGGATAACTCACGCCGAATGACGCCCATTTGGCGCGCGGCAGTTGAATGGTGAGATCGGCCTGATCCCACGGAATGTTGTCGGTGACGCGCACCTCTTGCAGCCATGGTTCGCCGCGCCGCCATTTAAGGCCCGTGGAAATGTAATGCGCCGTCGAGCCGATCACGTCGGCCGGGCTGCGCAGCAAATTGCGATGGCCATCGCCGTCGTAGTCGACGGCATAGTTGAAGTAGTGCGTCGGCAGGAACTGCGTCTGGCCGAGTTCGCCGGCCCATGAGCCGATCATCTCGGCCGGCGACAGGTCGCCGCGATCGATGATCTTCAGCGCGGCGATGGTCTCGTCCTGAAACATCTTCGAGCGCCGGCAATCGTAAGCCAGCGACACCAGCGAGCGCAGCGTCTGCAGATTGCCCATCTGCACGCCGAAGTCGCTCTCCAGTGCCCAGAACGCCGCGATGACCGCGGGCGGCACACCATATTCCTTCTCGGCGCGCGCAAAGGCTGCGGCGTTCGCCTTGATCTTCAACTGCCCGTTCTGCATCCGGTAATCCGCCGCCATGCGGCCGGCGAATTGCGTGAACAACTGCCCGAACACCCGCTGCCCGCGGTCGCGATTGACGATGCCTTGATCGTAGACGAGATAGGGCGCCGCTTCCGCCATCGCGCGCTGCGATACCCCGCTAGCGACAGCCTGCTGTTTCAGCCCGGCAAGGAATTGGTCGAAGCTCTGGCCGCCATGACAGGACGCTGCGCGCTGCGCGGAGGCGGGGGAGGTGAAGGAGATAAGGGCAGATGCTGCAACGAGAATTGTGAATCGCACAGACATTCGCAGCATGAACCAGACCTCTCCGCTGTCGTACCCGGACTTGATCCAGGCATCCATCTTTCTCCCACACTAACATTCAAGATGGATGGCCGGGTCAAGCCCGGCCATGACATGTCATACAAGCATCAGCGCTCGAGGACCCACCGTGTCACGGCCTGATGAAAATTCAACGGTCCGGGTACGGTCATATGGGTCTTCACATACTTGAAGCCGGCTTTTTGCAAGGTTCGATTCGGCCCGATGTTGAAGGCATTCGGCTCGCAGAACAGCGATCTCAGCTTCAGCATATCGAAATAAAGTGCGGCGCTCTGGCGGACGCATTGAGTGCCGATACCGCTCTGCCGTTTATCCGGGTGCAGCACGTGAAGATGCATGGTGGCGCTTTCGCCATAGACGATCTTGTCACAACTGGAAAATCCGATGGGCTGATCATCCATGAGCCACAGCGCAACAACGGCGGCGCGGCGTTCCGGCGGGAGGGCATATTGTTGGCCGATACGCTCCTGCCAGATCAGCGCCGGCGGCATCCTCGTTGGATCGACGCCCATCGCTTCCAGGAATTCCGGCGTGGCATTGTGGAAATAGGTGCTGACGACGTGAGCTTCGGACGGCAGCATTTCCCGGACCAGCAACGTCATCAATGGCCTCAATGTTAGGGGCGATCGGGAAGACCTTGCAATTATAGTTCCCGCGCATTGCTGAAAGCAAATGACGACACCCGCCGTGTGTTCTCATCGAGGATCAGGCTGCGCGTGATCGGCGGCTCCGCGCGCTGGCTGCAATTCTCGCGCTCGCACAGCCGGCAATTGACACCGATCGGCGTCCCCTCGGTTTTTTCTAGATCAAGGCCGGCCGAATAGGCCAGCTTGCCGGCGTGGCGGATCTCGCAGCCGAGGCCGATGGCGAAGCGCGGTTGCGGCTGCGGATGCGGCGCTGCGGGCCGGCGTAGCGTCTGTGCGATGGAGAAATAGCGGCTGCCGTCGGGCAGTTCGATCACCTGGCTCAGCAGGCGGTCCGGCGTGTCGAAGGTCGAATGCACGTTCCACAGCGGGCAGGTGCCGCCGAATTTCGAAAACGGGAAGGTGCCCGACGAGAACCGCTTCGATACGTTGCCGGCATTATCGACGCGCAGCATGAAAAAGGGAACGCCGCGCGCATTCGGCCGCTGCAGCGTAGTGAGGCGATGACAGATCTGCTCGAAGCCGACATTGAAGCGCTGGCCGAGCACTTGCACGTCGTAGCTCAGCGCTTCCGCCGCAGCATGGAACGCCGCATAGGGCATCAGTGCGGCGGCTGCGAAATAGTTAGCCAGCGTGATGCGATAGAGCCGCCGTGTGGTGTCGTCGAGCGGCCCGGCGCGGCCGATGATGGTCTCGAAATGCGATGAGCACTCGACGAGGCCGATCTGGAAGGCGACCTGAAAGGCGCGGCCGGGCGCATCGATCATCTCCGAGATCAGCAATTGCCGGCGATGCCGGTCGAAACGTCTGAGCGTCTCGCGCATCACATCCACCGGCATGATGCGGGTGACGATCGAATACTTTTCGCGCAACCGTGTGCTCAGGGCAGCAAACAGATCCTGCGACGGCACATTGATCTCGTCGCGCAGGCCCTCGGCCGCCGTTTCGAGTTCGGGAAAGTAGTTACGGTTGGCTTCGATCAGGTCGCGCACGCGCTCGATCGGATTGGCCTCGAATGGCGCGCCTTCATGGCGATCGGCCATCTGCGCCGCCACCATGGTCTCGCCGCGCCGCGCTTCGGTATAAGCCGCATAGAGCCGCTGCAGCGCATGCGTGACGCCGGGACAGAGTTCGGCAAGGTCGCGCAATTCCTGTTTCGGCAAATCGATCTGGCGAAACAGCGGATCGGAAAAGATCTCGTTCAGCTCCGCGAAGAAGCGATCTTCATCCGCCGTCGCGAGATCGCGGAGATCGAGGTCGTAGGTCTCGGCGAGGCGCAGCAGCAACTGCGCGGTGACCGGCCGCTGGTTGCGCTCGATCAGGTTGATGTAGCTCGGCGAAATGCCGAGGCCCTCTGCCATCTGGGTCTGGGACAGGCCCTGCTGCTGCCGGATCCGCCTGAAGCGCGGCCCCACGAACAGCTTCTTGCCAGACTCGCCCGCCATCCGCGCCAATTCCTGGTTCCCCGAGTCGCCACTCGGTCGTTGATTGTGACAAAATTGACAAAATGACATTTATTACAAGTCGTGATGTTACATCACATCACCATTCAAACACAAGGCATCTGGTGGTTTTGCCTGACATGGCGTTATCTGTTCACACGGTGAATGCATCGCATGTCACGAATGTCGATTTAAGGAATGAACAGGAGCACGACATGTCACACGGTAGCAATTTCTGGGTCATCGGCGGCGAGTTCGGTTCGATGAACTTCCACAAGCTGGTTGAAGGCTCGGCCCAGGTGCAGGGCCCGTTCAAGACGCGCAAGCAGGCCGAAGAAGCCTGGAAGACCGTGTCGGAAGAGAATCGCCACCGCGCCGGCGTCCGCTTCTCCATCGTCGAAGAGCCGAGCCGCCAGGTCGCTTAGGACCGACGGTTCGCCTGAGGCTGAGACCCGAGCGGCGCCAGTGCCGCCGCTCGCCTCAAGCCTGTCGCTGATTTGCCCATAAGAAGACGTCCAAGGATATCAGCGGCCTCATCCGGGAAACCGGGTGGGGCCGTTGATGCGTTTAGCAGCCAAGCCTCTGGAAACAAACGGCCTTTTCGGAACTCGTGGTTACTGATAGGTTACTGCCCGGTGGATGGCGCGCTCAGGCAGCCAGAAAGGGGTCCAGCGTGGCGAGTAACGGGACGAAGCCTGTAGAGGAAGTCAGGCCGCAGCGACTGCGCGACGCGTTGCGTCAGGCCCGCATCGAGGCGGCCGATCGCACCGGTGTCGTCGTCGAGTTGCGCGATGCCGAAGTGGCGCGGCTGGAGATCCTCAACGAGGCGCTCGATTCGCTGTTCGCTGAAATCCCCCCGGGCGTGGAGATGTTCGACCGCGGCATCAGCCAGGGCGACACGCCGCGGCTGTGGATCGACATGGTGGCTCACGTGGTGATGGGCCGTGACAAGCGCATGTATCGCTTCGTGCAGGACACCCGCCATGGCCGCGTCGTGCTGGCCGAGGCGCATGACGTTCCGACCATCGTGAAGGCGGTTACCGACTATATCGCGCGCCGCATGATTGAGCGCGAGCACGCGCTGGCGACAATGCCGGCGCCGGAGGTGCCGCCACCGGTGAAGAAGCCGCGCAGCAGATTCTGGCCGTTCGTGTTCGGTGTGATTGTCGGCGTCGTGGGACTATTTGCGCTCGCGCTGTTCGTGTCCGTGCGCGGACATTAGTCACGCTACACCAGCATCGTCCGCGTCAGCTCGTGCACCATATTGCTGCCCCCGAATCCTCGCACCGTCTGCTCGCAGCGCCAGCGTTCGCCGTCGCGTTCGATGGCGAACAGATTGTAGGCGGCTGCCGGCTTGTGGCCGTGTGCAACCGATGATGCCGATGGCACGCCGATTGCGGGAATGCGCCGCTGTGGGCCGTCGAACCACATGGTCGAATGAATGTGGTCGTGGCCGTGCAGGATCAGTTCGACGCCGTGGCGCTTGAGCACAGCTTGCAGCGCTTCGGAATCCGTCAGTCGCTTCATTTTCTGCTTTGAGCGTAGTGGATGATGAATCAGCAATACGCGAAACAGATGAGCGTCGGCGAGGCCGCCAAGCATAATGTTGAGCGCCCTAAGCTGTGCGTCGCCGAGCGAGCCCGTCGCCATGAACGGCGCGGTTGGCACACTCGACGACACGCCGATCAGAGCCAGCGGGCCGCGGATACGCAGAAATGGAAAGCGCGTATCGGGGGTGCCGTCACTGCGCATATAGTCGCCGAAAGTCTCGGCGAAACGTTCGGGTGCTCCGCGCACATAGCCGTCGTGATTGCCGGGTACCAGCGAGACCTTGTCCGGTGTGCCGACGCTTTCGATCCAGCGGCGCGCGCGCGGGAATTCGGCATCCAGGGCGAGATTCACGAGATCGCCAGTGACGGCAATATGGTCCGGCTGCTGCGCCTGCATGTCGCTGACGATGACATCCAGCATGTCGCGGCGGTGGATCAGGTGCCGGTTACGCCGCCAGTTCAGATAGCCGAGCACGCGCTGCCCCAGGAGCTCGCGCCATTGCGGCTCTGGCATCGGCGGAACATGCGGATCGGACAGATGGGCGAGGGTGAAAGCGGTCATGAGAAGCGATCTGCCCCTGCGCGTATGTGAACAAGCCGGCTCAATGCGCCCTCATGCCTGTGAAATCCCTGCATGTTTTGGCAAGGTGGGGCATATGACGCAAGCACCCACCGTGTCGCCAGCCAGGAATTTGCCGCGATGACCTCACCGACGTTGCGGCAGCGGCTGGAGCCGACCCTGCGCAAATTCGTGCATCTGTATTTCCGCTTCGCCCGCGGCATGACCTTGGGCGTCCGCGCCGTGGTGCTGGACGCTGACAATCGCGTGTTTCTAGTCCGGCACACTTATGTCACCGGCTGGTATCTACCCGGCGGCGGCGTCGAAGTCGGCCAGACCTTTCGCGAGGCGCTAGACATGGAGCTGCGGGAAGAGGGGCGCATCGAACTCACGGGAGAGCCGGTTCTGCATGGTGTCTTTCTCAACAGTCACGTCTCGATCCGCGATCATGTGGCGGTCTATGTGGTCAGGCAGTTTCGGCAGGACTGGTTGCCCGACCCCAATCGCGAAATCGCCGAAACCGGTTTCTTCGCCCTCGATGCCCTGCCTCACGACACCACCGAGGGCACCCGGCTGCGGCTGGCCGAGATCTTCGACGGCAAGCCGATCAGTGCTACCTGGCGGGTCTGATCCCGTCCGCCCAGGCAATGGACCGCGCGCCCGCCAAATGCTATCCCGCCTCCCGACATGAATGACCTTTCTCTGACCATCCTGGCGGAAACCGCCAACGACGCCCAGATCATCGAACGGCTGCATGCCCGCACCTTCGGCCCGGGCCGTTACGTGCTATCAGCCTACCGGCTGCGTGAACATGTCGGTCATCTGCTCGATCTGTCGTTTACGGCACGGATCGGTACGCTGCTGGTCGGCTCGGTCCGGCAATTGCCGATCTGTGTGGGCGATACGCCGGCACTGCTGCTCGGGCCGCTGACCGTCGAGCCGCCATTCCGCAGCCGCGGCGTCGGCCGCAAGCTGCTGGACCGTGCCATCGCCGATGCGCGCAAGAAGGGCCACAAGCTCATCCTGCTGGTCGGCGACGAGCCCTATTACCGCCGGGTCGGCTTCAAGGCGATCCCTAAGGGCAATGTGACCATGCCGGGTCCGGTCGATCAAAACCGGTTGCTTGTGCTCGAGCTGGTGGAGGGCGCCGCTGTGGGTCTCGCCGGCGCCGTTCGGCCGGACTGGGACGCGGCGAAGTAAACCGCAACTGTCATTCCGGGGCGCGGGCAGCGCAAGCTGCACGCGAACCCGGAATCTGGAAGTGATAGAACCGCATGAGGTTCCGGGGCGTGCACTCAGCTGCGCTGAATGCACGCCCCGGAACGACGCTTACAATCAGAACTTCACACTCGCAAACGCCCGCACGTTCAGTCCGGGTTGCAGCACGTTGTCCTTGTTGTAGGACACCGCATTGCGAATGTTCTCGTTCAAGAGATTGTTGCCGACCACGCCAAGCGTCATTTCCTTGGCGCCGTAGATGCGCGGATCGAGCAGCGTCTTGTAGCTCACTTCCGCTTTCAGCAGGTTGTAGCCCGATGTCGGCGTCTCGGCGATCTCAGCGATGTCGTTCTGCGCGAAAGCGTGCAGCAAGTTCACGCGGGCGAACCAGTTGGCATCGCGCCAGAACAGACCGCCGCCGGCACGCACCGGCGGGATACGCGGCACATTGGTGCCGTCGCTGAAGGTCGCGCGGACGATGTCGGCCTGGGTCTCGATGCCCCACGTGCCGCCATAGATCTGCGCAACATCGAGTTGGCTCTGAAATTCGCCGCCGCGGAAGGTGGCGTCACGCTGCGAATAGATCGCCTGGTTCAGTTCGAGGCCAAGTCCCGCTTGGCAGACTCCATCTCCGCAGGTGTTGCCGGTCAGGCGGCGATAGATGAAGCCACTATACTGCGTGTAGTAGCCGGTGAGCTCGAAGCGGAACGGACCGGCGGCACGGCGCAGGCCGAGTTCGACCGACTTCGCCGTCTCGATGCCGAGATTGGGATTGCCAATGTCGAAGGTCTCGGTGGCATCATGTCCGCCGCGCGAGAACAGTTCGGCGGGCTTCGGTGCGCGCTCGGTATATTGCGCGGTGATGCTGGCGGAGAGCCCATACCAGGGCAGGTCCTGGATCAGGCCGATGCTGCCGCTCTTCGGCGTGAAGGTCAGGTTACGCCCGACAGCCGGCCCAATGGCACCGGGATCGGCATTGAGATCGAACTCGTTCGGGATCGACGATGGCGTCGTGCCTGACAGTTCGACATGCTCGATGCGGCCGGCGATCTGCGCCTTCGTGGTTTCGGTGAATTTGAACTCGTTGAAGCTGTAGCCGGCGACCCTTGTATTCTTGTTCGGATCCCACAGACCATTGAGCGGGCTGCCGATGTCATCGGGGCTCGGTGCCGTCAGCTCCTGATGATTGACCTGCAGGCCAAAGGCCGAAGTAATCGTGGCGAAGCGCGCGTTGAAGGGCATCATCTGCACTTCGAGCCGGCCTTCCTGTTCCTTGTTGGTGAAGGTCTGGCGCACGCCGTCAGACAAGAGATCGCTGGCGTCGGCAAGGCCGATCTCGTTGTGCTTGTAGTCCGTCGCGCCGACCCAGAAGCGGATCGCTTCGACCGCCGCGGCGTCCGGGCGATATTCGCCCTTCGCCGTGAACTTGGTTTGCTGGCCGGCGATACGGGTGCCGACCTGCGCGCCTTCAACGCCCGGAATGCGATAGGTCGTGTTGTTCTGTGTGATCGCCGCGCCGATATAGCCGCCGGTGAAGAAGTAGGAGCCGCCGACCGATGCGCCGGCCGACTGGTTAGCCGAGTTCGGTTGACGCCCGTTGAAGGCGAGGCCGGGCGCGGCATAAGGATAGCTCGGCACATTGTAGTCGCCGGCCTTGCGGCCATAGACATCGGCATGAACCGCGACATTGCCGCCGCCGGCATCGAGCAGGATGCCGCCATCAACACCGCGATCCACCGAACTGAAAGAGGTGCGGACTTCGGCATTCATGCAGCCCGGCGCCGCGAGACCGGCGACCGGCGCCTTCACCGGCATGCCGTAGCTCTGGAACGGCGCCGCCACGGCGCAGTTCGGCAGCGCGTCGGGAATGCGATTGTTTGATGAGCTGACCACGCCGCCGATCGATTGCGATCCGTAGCGCAGCGTCGCCGGGCCGCGGATCACCTCGACCTGATTGGCGGCAAACGGATCCACCGGCACGAAATGATCTTCGCCGAGGTCCGACGCGCCATTGCTTCCGATGCCGTTCTCGACGATGCCGACGCGGTTGACGTCGAGACCCCTGATGATCGGCCGGCTCGATGCGCCCGGTGCGTAGCCGGAGCCGGTGATGCCGGGCTTGTTGGCGAGCAGGTCGCCGAGCGTCGAGGCGCCAGAGCGGCGGATCTCGTCATTCGGCACCACGGTGACGGTGGCGAACTGATCGGTGACGATCGGCAGCTCGCCCTGTTGCGCCTGCACGGCCGGCTCTGCCTCGACCGGCACCGGCGCGGCATTGCGGTTCGGCGCGGGGCGCGTGACATGAGTATGCGCGGTGCGTGACGGCACCGGCTTGCGGCGCACGATCGGGCTTGGCGCGGTGACTTCCACGGCGGGAAGCTGCGTCTGCGCCAGCGCGGATTGCGGGAGGCAGCTCAGTCCCACCACGGCAGATGTGCCGAGCAGGAGGGCGCGCTTGAATTGAATCGACATAGGTTTGTCCTGACTTCACCGGCCGCGCGCTCGGGCGCTTGCGCCGGGACTCGCGGTGATGCGAATCTGACTTCGGTTACGCTGTTCGCGAGGAATTCGCGGCAGCGATCGTCAAAGGTCGTGTCAGGATACAGGAGGGCCGCGCGGCTGCGATGCGCCGCTGATGGCGTCGAGATGGTCGAACTCAGCCTCGGTGATCCGCTGCAGCAGGACGGCAGCCTGCGGCAACAGCAGCACCGGCGGCGCGGCGAACAGCGCTGTACCGGCCATCGCCATGACGGCGCAGATGGCGCAGGGATCAGCTGCGCGGTGATGGTGGTCAGTATCGGGAGCGGCCGGTGTTTGCGCAACGTCGCTGGCCGAGAGTGCCAAGGTGGCGTCGAGAGGGACAGCATGGACCGTCCCGCCGTGAACGTGGCCGGATGACAGAACGAGCTGCACCGCCAGCGCGAACAGCGCCAGCTTTGCCCCTTGTCTGATATTCGCGCGAAACCACTTCATGCCAATAGGCCGCCCCGCATCGGCTGGCGGAGAGGTCTGCCAGTACCGATGTTATAATGTAACATCGCGCGGTGAGGGGCGGGGTGTCAACGGCCAGTCATCTCCGGACACAGAAACCGCGCAGGCTGTGGGATTACGGCAACGCTTCGCGTCGATGGATGTTGGCCAATCCACGCTGATGATGAGAGGGACCGAAATTGCGCGTTACACCGTCGCGCGCCTTGCAATGGCTGTCGCATGTGCGCTGGCCAGCACACGCGCCGTCATCTTCTGAAATTGAAGCGCTGCCGGTGACAGGCTGCGGCCGGTCTGCTGAATCCAGGACAGTTGTCGCGTGATCGCCGGCCGCACGAGTTGGAAAGCGATCAGACCCGGATACTGCTCGGTCGGCATCATATAGGAGGGCAAGATCGCATAGCCGATGCCCTTCGCCGTCATCGAAAGCGCTGTGTTGATGAGCGACACTTCGTAGGTCGGGGTGAGCACCTTACCATCGCGCCCCAGCCGTCGGTCGATCTGTGCTCGGATCAGCGTGTCGCGGCGCATCGCGATGGTCGGCAGTGTCGCGAGTTCATCCCACGATAGCGTTTGCATCGCTGCGATCGGGCAGCCCGGCCAGCCGATGGCGCTGAGACGCCCTCTCACCAGAGGCGTCAACGTCACCTCGGGCACCGGGCCATCCACGCTGCCGATGGCGAATTCGGCGTCCGACGCGAGCAGCGCGCTTACAAGCTGATCGGATGCGACATCGCGCATGATGACATCAACGTCGGGATAAGCGGTGCGGAATGTCGCGAGCACTGCCGGCATGAGCGCGGAGGCTGCACCGGCCGATGCGACGAAGACGACTGTACCGCTCCGTGCTTCCGACAGGCTGCGCATCTGACGCGTGAGGCTGAGCGCGTCGCCCAACATACGCTCTGCGGCTCGGACCGCGTCGCGTCCGGCTGCCGTCGGTATACACGAGCGTGTCGTGCGGTCGAACATTGGCAGGCCCAACTGCAATTCAAGCTGGCGGAGCAGCAGGCTGACCGCAGCCTGGGTGATGTGAAGTTCTTGAGCTGCGCGCGTCATCGAGCCTGTGCGGCTGACCGCGACCAGTGCTTCCAGTTGGCGAAGGGTGATATTCATGAGGTAATTTTATCAATCAATACTGGAAAAGCGACTTCTCTTATCAAGAGTTGCGGCTAGCTTCAACGTAACGCGCGCAGACGCGGTCGAGGGAGCCAGCCATGCTAGACTATGAGACATCCGTCGTTATCGTCGGCGCAGGGCCTGTGGGCCTCACTGCTGCTCTGGACCTCGCATCCAGAGGGATAGACGTGATCGTGCTCGAGACGCGGCACGCCGGCGAGCCGCCCAATGTCAAATGCAACCATGTTTCGGCGCGATCGATGGAGGTTTTTCGCCGGCTTGGCATCGTGACCCAATCCGCGACGCCGGTCTGCCGCCCGACTTTCCCAACGATTGCTCGTATCGCACCACCGCAACGGGCATCGAACTCAGCCGGATCGTCATTCCGTCGCGCGCCACGCGCTACACCGCAACGGATGGACCCGACACGTGGTGGCCGACGCCTGAACCTCCGCACCGGATCAACCAGATCTATCTGGAGCCTGTTCTGTTTGCGAACGCGGCCGCCAATCCCAGGATCACGATCTTGTCCCGCACCGAGATGGTGCATTTCGATCAGGACATATCGGGCGTCTCGGTCAAGGCCCGTGGGCTCGATGAGGACCGATCCTTCACCATCCATGCCCGTTTTCTCGTTGGATGTGACGGCGGCCGCTCATTGACACGCAAGCTGATCGGCGCGTCATTTGTCGGAACGCCTGTGATCCAGCGGGTTCAATCGACCCTCATCGATGCGCCGGATCTGAAGACCCTGATGCAGCCCCACACACCGGCCTGGATGGTGCTGGCCCTCAACCCGCGCCGTACCGGCACTGTCGTTGCCATCGACGGGCATGACCGGTGGCTGATCCACAATCACCTCAAGCCGGGCGAGCCGGAATTCGACTCGGTCGATCGCGACTGGTCCATCCGTACAATTCTGGGTGTCGGGCCTGATTTCAATTACGAGGTCGTCAGCAAGGAAGACTGGGTAGGGCGCCGTCTTGTCGCCGATCGCTTCCGCGACCGCCGCGCCTTCATCTGCGGGGATGCTGCGCATCTGTGGATGCCTTACGCCGGCTATGGAATGAACGCCGGCATCGCGGATGCGGTTTCGCTCTGCTGGATGCTTGCAGCGCATCTCAACGGCTGGGCGGATGCCGGTCTGCTCGATGCCTATGCGGCCGAACGTCAGCCGATCACCGATCAGGTGTCGCGGTTTGCGATGGAGCATGCGCTGGCCAGCATCAGCCAGCGCGGTGCCGTGCCTGCGGTGATCGAGGAAGACAGCGAAGCGGGTGCGGCGGTGCGTGCCGCGGTCGGCCGTGCCGCCTATGATCTCAACGTGAAGCAATACTGCTGCGCGGGGCTCAATTTCGGTTACTTCTATGATCAGTCACCGGTCATCGCCTATGATGGCGAGGCGCCGCCGGCCTATACGATGGGCGATTTTGAACCCTCGACGGTGCCGGGCGCCAGAATGCCGCATGTCTGGCTGAGCGACGGCCGTTCGATCTTTGACGCGATGGGGCCCGGCTATACGCTTTTGCGCTACGATCCGGCTTGCGACGTGACTGCGTTGAGAGAGGCGGCGCGCCGCAACGGAGTTCCTCTGACGCTGATCGATCTGTCGATAGCGGACGTCGATGCAGGGCAACCCGCTGAAGCATTGCTGCTGGTGCGGCCGGATCAGCATATTGCCTGGCGTGGTCGCCTCCCTCCGCCGGACCCCGACGCGTTGATTGATCTCATCACGGGCAGAACCGCGTCTACGCATCGGGGCGCAGCCGCGCACCAAAACTCAGCCTCGCATACTGTTTCGGGAGCAATCGCATGACTGTATTCGCTCCGACACGCAGGATGTTGCTTGCAGGCGCCGCCAGTTCGATCGTGGTCGGTACGACGACGCCCGTGTGGGCCGCCTATCCTGACCAACTCATCAAGATTGTCGTCACCTTTCCGCCAGGCGGCAGCGCCGACATCTTCATTCGTGCGCTTGAGCCGGTGATCGCTGCAGACCTGAAGCAGGGCTTCATCATCGAAAATCGTGGCGGCGCGGGCGGCAATATCGGTATGCAGGCGGTGGCGCAGGCGAAGCCTGACGGCTACACCTTAGGCGTGGCGCCGGCAGGCGCATTGACCATCAACCCTCATATCAGCCCGGCGACGTCTTTCGATCCGATCAAGGATCTGGCGCCGATTGCGCTGCTCGCCGATATCCCGTTTGTGCTGGTCGCAGCGCCTGACGCCCCATTTGCCACACTGAAAGAGGCGCTTGCGACTGCTGCTGCAAAGCCCGGGCAACTATCGGTGGGATATGGCGGCAACGGCACCGTGATGCACATGACGGCTGCGCTGTTTCTCCAAACAACGAATGTCAAACTGACGCTCGTTCCCTATCGGGGCACAGGGCCTGCGGTGACCGATGTCCTTGCCGGGCATATCCCGCTTGCGGTGTTGGACATCCCCAGTTCGCTGGAATTGATCCGTGCCGGCCGACTGAAACCACTTGGCGTCACCAGCGCCAAGCGCGTGCCGTTCCTTCCCGAAGTGCCCACACTCGATGAGCAAGGTGTTGCCGGGTTTGAATCGACGGGCTGGTTCGGCCTCGTCGCTCCCGCCGCGACACCTGGCGACATCGTGACGCGCTTGAATGCCGCATTCGTCAAGGCTCTGGGAGATCCGGACGTGATCGAGAAGCTGCGGACGATCGGTGCACAGCCGGCACCAATGACGCCGGAAGCCTTCGCCGCCTATATCCGCTCGGAAAGCGCCAAATGGGGGCGTCTCACGCGGGAGATGAATCTGGCGGCGCAATGACCTGCGCCGCCATTGGTTCGTACTATCGGCTCTCTCGCAGCCACGTCGCGGCGAATGCGCCGAGCAGCAGCAGCAGCCCGATCAGGCCGGCAAACATCGGCAGCACGCCGACGCCGCGGACCACGCTGGCATCGCGCATATGCACGCCCATCCAGCCGTCGCCACGGAAGACGGTCGAGGAGCGCACCGGCACGATGCGCGGCAGCTCGACGCCCGAGCCTTCATTGATCCGTCGGGCGTCGCCACCACTGGCCTGCGCCAGCGGCTTCAGCATCTCGGTGGTCGAGGTGACCTCGGAGAATTCCTTCGGGTTGATCGGGCCGACATTGATCAGCGCCTTCAGCGTGCCGTCGGTGGCCTGCCACAGGCCGAGTTCATCGGCCGGCGTGGTCGCGCGCCACAGACCGGGCTCGCCGGCTGACAGCGTCAGTTCGCGGGTCTTGCCTGATGGTGAGGTCACAGTCACGGGCTGCACGGCGTCGCCCATGGTCTGGCGCAGCACAACGAGATCCTTGCCCTGACTCTGCAGCTTGAGTGCTTCCTCGTCGAGATCCGGCTGCTTCATCAGCCAGTGCGACGTGCGACGAAGCAGATCAAGATGCGGGCCGCCGCCTTCATAGCCGCGCGCCCACAGCCAGATGTGATCCGACAGCAGCAGCGCGACGCGGCCTTCGCCGGACCGCGACAGCAGCAGCAGCGGCTGGCCGTCGGCGCCAGTCATCACAGGCGGCGTGGTGGTGTTGCGGGTCTCGACGGTGCGGAAGAAGCGGCTCCATTTCGGTGGCTCGGAATTGGAGCCTTCGAGCCCGCGCGTCACCGGGTGACGCTTACCGATATCGCTGAGATGCGCATAGAACGGCTTCTCGCTGACACCGACGGGTTCGGCAGGGAGCACCGAATCCAGCGGTGTGCGCCAGATCGAGGTGTTCGACGCATAGTCGGGACCAGCCGACACCAGCACGGCGCCGCCGGCGCGGACATAGCGCGCGATATTGTCGAAATAGGCGATCGGCAGCACGCCCTGGCGGGCATAGCGATCGAAGATGATCAGCTGGAATTCGTGAATCTTCTGCTGGAACAGTTCGCGGGTCGGAAACGCGATCAGCGAGAGCTCATTGATCGGCGTACCGTCCTGCTTCTCCGGCGGGCGCAAAATCGTGAAGTGCACGAGATCGATCGACGCGTCGGACTTCAAGAGGTTGCGCCATGTGCGCTCGCCGGAATGCGGCTCGCCGGAGACCAGCAGCACGCGGAGTTTGTCGCGCACGCCGTCAATGGCGACCACGGCGCGGTTGTTCACCAGCGTGAGTTCGTTGTCGAGCGGCGAGGCTTCGATCTCGACGATATTCGGGCCGGCATGTTTGATGTCGATATCGACTGACACGGTCTGGCCCGACAGCACCGTGCGCTCGCTCAGCGTATCGCCGTCGCGGCGGATGGCGACACGGGCGCGCTCGCCGGTGACGCCCTGATCGTCCAGGCGAAACGTGACGCGTTGCGACTGGCCGACAATACCGAAGCGGGGCGCGGCGGTGATGGCAATGCGGCGATCGCGTTCGTCCTTGCGGCCGGTGATCAGCGCATGGACCGGCGCATTGAAGCCGAGACCCGCGACATTGGCCGGAATATCGTGAACGCGGCCATCGGTGATCAGGAAGGCGCCGGCGACGCGGTCGGTCGGGACGTCGGAGAGAGCGGAGGACAGCGCGCCGAACAATTTGGTGCCGTCGGTTTCGCCATCAGCCTGTCCGGCTTCGACAACGCGGACCTCGAGGCCCTTGACCTGCTTCAGCCGGTCGACCAGCTGCTTCTGCGCTTCCTCGGTTTCCTTGGTGCGCTCGCCGAAATTCTGGCTCGGGCTCTTGTCGATGACGACGGCGGCGACCGATGTGAGCGGCTCGCGCTCCTCGCGCGTAAATGATGGATTGGCCAGCGCCAGCAGGATCAGCGCCAATGCGGCCACACGCACTGCAGCACCGCGTGCACGGCCGAGCAATAGCAATGCTGATATCGCGACGATGGCGGCGAGGCCGATCCACAGTACGATGGTCGGAACGAGAGGCGTAAACGCGATGCCGTATTGCATGTCGCGCTCCTACTGTCCGAGACGTTCGATAAGCGCGGGCGCGTGCACCTGATCGGCCTTGTAGTTACCGGTCAGCGTGTACATCACGATGTTGACGCCGGCGCGGAACGCGAATTCGCGTTGCCGCGGTTCGCCGGGCGTCAGCGGCAGCATAGGCTGGCCGTCCGGCCGCATTGCCCAGGCTCCGGCGAGATCGTTCGAGGTGATGATGATCGGCGACACGCCGTCACCGCCACGGGCCGGACGCGAAGCGGCATCGTCGCCATCGTCGCGCGGCAGGGTTTCGACCCAGGTCGGTCCGGAATTGAAGCGGCCGGGGAAGTCGCGCAGCAGATAGAAGGTCTTGGTCAGTACGTGTTCACGCGGCACCGGCTCGAGCTCCGGCACATCGAGCGAGGACAGGATATTGCGTAGCGTCAGCATGCCGGGCGTCTGCGACTCGCCGTTCGGTCCGGGCGGGGCTTCGACCGCGTCGCGGGTGTCGAACAGCACCGTGCCGCCTTGCTTCATATAGACGTCGATGCGGTTGATGGCTTCCTGCGGCGGCTTGGCCGCGCCGGGAATGATCGGCCAGTAGATCAGTGGGAAGAATGACAGTTCGTCGCGAGAAGGATCGACGCCGACCGGCTCACCGGCTTCCAGCGCGGTACGCTGCGCGAGAAACAGCGTCAGTCCGGTCATGCCCGACTTCACGATCGAGTCGACATCGGCATTCCCAGTAACGACGTAGGCGAGACGTGTCTGCGACACGGCCTTAACGGCGAAATCGTCACTGGCTGGATCGGCCCGCGATGGCACCGGCGATCCCATGACGGTGCCGAGAGCGAATGCCACGGCGAGGGCCGCCGAGACGGCACGGCGGCGGAACATGGCGGCGATGGCACCGCCGAGCAGCGCGACAATGATCGCGTCCACCAAAAACAGCGCCAGCGCCGTGGAGAGCAGGATGCCGCGAAGGTCGCGAGGTTCGGCATTGGTGTAGCTGGCGCGGTTGGCCTTCAGGCCTGAGAAATCGATAGGCTCAATGCGATCGGCCGATGCCAGTGCATTCACCGCGAGCGGGCCATCGGCAGGGCCATAGAAGCCCGGCGGGTGATCGAGCGTGGCGCGGTCGCGATAGTCAGCGGCGAGCGGCTTGGCCGTCGATGGCGGCGGGGTGAAAGCACCGAAACCATCAAGGGTGCGCAGCGGCGCAACCGTTTCCGCGCCGGTCTCGCCGGCGACACCTGCGCCGGGCGTGGACGTATAGCCGGAGATATCGACGACCCTGCGCAGCATTTCGACGAAGGTGCCAGACAATGGCAGATCGGACCAGCGCATATCGGCGCTGACATGGAACAGGGTGACGAGACCTTTGCCGCGGCGTTCGCCGGTGACCAGCGGCGTGCCATCGACCAGCGACGCCCAGCTCTTCGAGGCCAGCGCAGCGTTCGGCTCTGCGAGCACCTGGCGGTTCACGGTGATGTCTTTCGGCACAGGGAGGCCAGCGAATGGGCCATCGGCGGCGAAGGACGCCAGATGTTGCGGCTTCTCCCAGGTCAGGCTGCCGCCGAGGCTGCGGTCGCCGCGGCGCAGTTTCACCGGGACGAGATCGTCGTCGCCTTGCGCGAGGCGTGGGCCGGCGAAGCGTACCAGCACGCCGCCCGCATCGATCCAGGCATTCAGACGCTCGCGGATTTCCGGCGACAGCGTGCCGACATCGGCTAGCACGATCATCGGAAGTTTCTGGTCCAAAAATTGCGTGATCGCCTGCTGCGGCGCGCCGCGATCGCCGAGGCGGACGTCAGCGAACGGCGCCAGCGCGCGCGTTAGATAGAAGGTCGAGGCTAGCAGCGGCTGCGCGGTATCATTGGTCGCGCCCGAGACGATGCCGATGGCGCGACGGCGCCAGCGCTTGTCCAGCAGTTGCACGGCGCCGGCGGAGCGTTCGCCGGTGATTTCAAGCCGCGCGATGTCGTTGCGCAGTTCCACGGGCAGATCGAACGAGGCTTCGGTCTCGCGGTCGTTTGGCGTGAACAGGAATTTGGCTTCGCCAACCGGCGACCCCTTCTGGTCGAGACCGCGGACCACGCCGCCATCCGGGCCGCCGCTATTGGCGCGCAGCACCTTCACGGTCATTTTCGCCGCGGCATTTTCCGCTGCGACCAGCGCATGGGCCGGCGTGGCGCCGCCGTCATAGATGGTCAGCGTGCGGTCGCCGATGGTCTTCGCAAGGCCTTGCGTGAAGTCAACGCCACGGCCGGTATCGACACCATCCGAGAGCCAGACAATCTCGCTGTCGCCGGTGGCTTTCAAAAAGCGCTCCAGCGCCGGCAGTGTATCGACGCGGTCGATCGCATAGGGCTTCGGCGAGAGCTGACGCAGCGCGACGCGGGCGGTGCCGCCGGGCAGCAGCGTGACGTCGCGGTTGGGCTCCGACAGCGGAACAAGGGCCACGCCGCGGCGATTGCTGTCGGCATTGGCAATCAGCTCATCCGCCGCCTTGACGCGAGCGTCCCAGCTCGCCGCGGCGCTCCAGCCATCGTCCAGCAAAATCGCAAGCGGTGCATTGCTGCCGGCCGTGCCGGTCTGCGGATTCCAGATCGGGCCGGCGGCAGCGAAGATGATGAGCGCCGCAGCCAGCAGGCGCAGCAGCGTCAGCCACCAGGGCGAGCGCGAGGGGGTTTCTTCCTTCGGCGTGATATCGAACAGCAGACGTGTCGGCGGAAACGCGATGCGCTGCGGGCGCGGCGGCATCACGCGCAGCAGCCACCATAGCACCGGGAGACTGATCAGGCCGAGCAGCAGCAGCGGTTGGGCGAAGGCGAGCGGGAAGCCACCGATCATGCTGAACGTCCTGCCTTGACCATGCCGCCGCCCGCAGATTTGCTGACCATCATGCCGCCATGCAGGAACAGCAGCAGCTCAGCCGCCGAGCGGCTGGTGGTGTGTGTCGAGAACAGCCAGCCGAGCTTGGCGGTTTCAGCGCGGATTTCCTCGCGATGCGCGGCGACGCGGGCCAGATAGTCTTCGGCCCAGGTCTGTGCACGGCCGGCGGTGATGACATTGCCGCTTTCGGGCTCGACGAATTCGACGCGGCCGGAATAAGGGAAACTCTCCTCGGCGGGATCGACGACCTGCACCAGCGCGCCATGCGCGCCGGATGACGACAGACCGGCCAGCATCTCCTTGATCTCCGGCATCGGCGACCAGAAGTCGCCGAGCACCACGATCTCCGCCAGCGCCGACGGCACAAACGACGGCGGCAGGCTGGCGCGGTTTGTCGTGTCGTGCAGCATCGCCTGCGCCATCTTGTCGATGACACTGCGGCTCGAGGTTGGATTCATCAGGCCGGGCACGCCGACGCGTTCACCGCCAGCCACCAGCAATTCAGCCAGTGCGAAGGTGACGATAAGGGCTCGTTCGAGCTTGCTGTCGCGCGCGCCCTTGGAGGCAAAGGCCATCGACAGCGACCGGTCGGGCCACAGCCAAACTGTGTGCGCGGCTTCCCATTCCTGCTCGCGGACATACAGATGATCGTCGCGCGCCGAACGGCGCCAGTCGACATTCTGCGACGGTTCGCCGGAGACGAAGCGGCGATATTGCCAGAAACTTTCGCCATGGCCCGCACGGCGCCGGCCATGCAGGCCATGGATGACGGTCGCAGCAATGCGCCGGGCCTCCAGCACCAGACGTGGCAATGACGCAGCAAGCGAACGGCTTTCACCATCGGCGCGGCGGACTGCGATGATCTCCTGCGTGGCGTGATCCGGCGCTGCGGCCATTAACCGATCCGCGTCTTGAGCTGACGGATGACGTCGGGGACTGTGCGACCTTCGGCACGCGCCGAGAAGGTCAGCGCCATACGATGCTTCAGGATCGGTTCGGCGAGATAGAGCACGTCGTCGATCGACGGCGCGAGACGGCCATCGAGCAATGCACGGGCACGCACTGCCAGCATCAGGGACTGTGACGCGCGAGGACCTGGGCCCCAGGCGATCAGCTTGCTGGCATCGCCTGCGTCCGGTCCCGGACGTGCCGAGCGCACCAATGTAAGAATCGCTTCGACCACGCTGTCGCCGACCGGCAGACGGCGGATTAGGCGCTGCGCGGTAATCAGCGTTTCAGCGGTCACGGCAGCCTTGGCGATGGTTTCTTCGGCGCCGGTGGTTTCGAACAGGATGCGGCGTTCAGCATCGCGATCCGGATAATCGACGTCGATCTCCATCAGGAAGCGATCGAGCTGCGCTTCCGGCAGCGGATAGGTGCCTTCCTGTTCCAGCGGATTCTGCGTGGCCAGCACATGGAACGGCTTCGGCAGATCGTGCCGGGCGCCGGCGACGGTGATGTGCTGTTCCTGCATCGCCTGCAGCAATGCGGATTGCGTGCGCGGCGAGGCGCGGTTGATTTCGTCGGCCATCAGAAGCTGTGCGAACACAGGTCCCGAGATGAAGCGGAACGAGCGCTTGCCGGCGACGCTCTCGTCGAGCACTTCGGCGCCGAGAATGTCTGAAGGCATCAGGTCGGGGGTGAACTGGATGCGCTTGGCATCGAGGCCGAGCGTGACGCCCAGCGTTTCCACCAGCTTGGTTTTGGCGAGGCCCGGAACACCGATCAGCAGCGCATGGCCGCCGGACAGGATGGTCACCAGCGTGTTTTCGACGACGCGTTCCTGGCCGAAGATGACAGTGGAGATAGCTTCCTTGGCGGCGCGCATCTGGCCAGCCACCTGTTCCGCGGAGCGGACAATCACGTCTTCGAGTTTCTCGACACTGTCAGCGCCAGCCATCCATTGCTCCTTCGGGTGAACGGCGCCTGAAATACGCCGCCGCATTTGTCGTCACGCCATCTTAGTATTCCATGGACCTGATGCTAAACTTAAGCGAAGGCCATGTATTTGTTGAATTAAACTATCCCCACAATATCGGGATGCGGCTATGAACTGCATCACGTTGTGGCGAGTTTGAGTGTGACACCGCACGTTTCAAGACTTGAGGTTCAAGGCTTGCACCAAACGTGCCAAATGGCAGTGGTAAAGTCAGGGCAAACAATGGCGAAGCAAGGGCAGATCGCAAATCAGGGGCTGGATGGCCTGACCACTGCGGCGAGGGATGCGGCGGCCAACGGTAAAGCCGGCAAGGGCCTGCCGCCGGTGCATCTGTGGAATCCGCCATTCTGCGGCGATCTCGACATGCGAATCGCTGGCGATGGTACGTGGTTCTATTTGGGAACGCCGATCGGCCGGCCCGCATTGGTGCGGTTGTTCTCAACGATCCTGAAGCGTGAGGGCGGCAAGCACTTTCTCGTGACCCCCGTGGAGAAGGTCGGCATCACCGTGGACGATGCCCCATTTCTCGCCGTCGAGATGCTCAAGGAGCAGGACACACGTGGCACGGTGTTGAAGTTTCGCACCAATGTGGACGATTGGGTGGAGTGTGACAGCATACACCTGCTGCGATTCGAGATGGCTGAAGACGGCGGGCTGACGCCCTATCTGCATATCCGCAGTGACCTGTGGGCCAAGGTGACGCGGGCGATCTATTACGATCTGGTTGACATGGGCGAGGAGCGGATGGTCGATGGTATCGCGATGTTCGGCATCGCCTCCGCGGGCGCGTTTTTTGCCATGGCCGATGCGGAGCAGGTCAGGGAAGCTACATAAGTGAGCCGATTGAAGTGAGCCGGGCGAATGAGCCGATGCTGAAGACCGACGCGGATGCCGCGGATATCGGTTCAGTTGAGTTTTTCAAGCGGGCGAAGGCACGCCTGAATTTCGATGTGCCCGAGGGGCTCACCGACGCCAGCATCGTTCCCGTCACCGGCGATGCCGGCAACGACCGCATGATCCAGATTGTGGCGCAGGAGCGGCCGATCCGTCCGGCCGCGGTCCTGATCGGCATCGTCGAACACGAACAGCCAACCGTGCTGCTCACCCAGCGCTCCGCGCATCTCAACGATCATGCCGGACAGATCTCGTTTCCCGGTGGCAAGATCGATCCGACCGATGCCTCGCCGCTGGACGCCGCGTTGCGAGAGGCCGAGGAGGAAATCGGTCTCGATCGCTCCTTCGTTGAGCCGATCGGTTATCTCGATCTCTATGCGACCGGCTTCGGCTTTCGAATCCTGCCGACGCTGGCGCGAGTGAAGCCAGGCTTCAGTCTCACGATCAACGAGAACGAAGTGGAAAGCGCGTTCGAGGTGCCGCTGGCATTCCTGATGGATCCCGCCAATCATCAGCTGCACAGCAAGGAATTCCGCGGCATGGAGCGGTCCTACTACGCGATGCCGTTCGCCGAACGTTACATCTGGGGCGCCACCGCAGGCATCCTGCGCGTACTGTATGAACGGATCGTGCTCACATGATCCGTCCGGTTCTGACCGAAGTCGGCATTTTCCTCATCCCGTTTGCGCTCTATGCCATTTTCCTGATCGCGACCAAGAATGGTGTGACACTGAAATCGTCATGGCCGATGCCGGTGATGATCAGGCTCGCCATCGCCGCCGCCGTGCTGGTGATCGTGAGCCTCGTGCTGCTGGCGCAGTTTTCCGGCGCGCCGCCGGGATCGACCTATGTCCCGGCGCATATCGAAAACGGCAGGCTCGTTCCCGGGGTCGAAAAATGAGCGTGCGCAGACTGTACGACGCGCCGTGGCTCACGTCAGGACCGTCCGGGCAGGTGTTAGCGCTGCTCAACGGCAATGGCGAGGAAGCCCGCGCGGTCGGCGGCGCCGTCCGCAACGCGCTGATGAAGCTTGATGTCGGCGAAATCGATATCGCCACGACGGCCATGCCCGATGAAGTGATCCGCCGCGCCAAGGCGGCCCATATCAAGAGCGTGCCGACGGGCATTGAGCACGGCACGGTGACGCTGGTTATCGACGGCGCGCCGTTCGAGGTCACGACACTGCGCGAAGACGTCGAGACCTTTGGCCGCAAGGCCAAAGTGGCATTCGGGCGCGACTGGAAGCGCGATGCCGAACGACGTGATTTCACGATGAACGGCCTTTCGGCATCCATCGACGGCGTGGTGCATGATCATGTCGGCGGCCTGTCCGATCTCGATGCCCGGCGGGTGCGCTTCATCGGCGATCCCGACCGGCGCATCGCTGAAGACTATCTGCGCATTCTCAGGTTTTTCCGCATTCATGCCGCCTATGGCGCCGGGACGCCGGATCGCGAAGGTTATCTCGCCAGCATTCGCGGCCGCGATGGACTGGCGGGAATATCGGCCGAACGTATCAGGATGGAGTTGCTGAAGCTGCTGGTGGCGGATGGGGCCTTCGCGGCGGTGGATGCGATGGTCGATGCCGGCCTGATGCTGCGGATCGCCGGCGGCGTCACCTACAAGGGACCATTCGCCGCAATGATCGCCATCGAGCAGGTGCTTGGGCAGAAACCTGATGCGGTTCTGCGGCTTGGCGCGCTCGGCGTGGCCGTCACCGAGGATGCGCGGCGGCTTGCGCAAAAGCTGCGGCTGTCCAATGACGAAACAAAGGCCTTGGATTCCATGGGCCATCGCTGGTGGCGGCTGAAGGGCATGGATGAATCCCATGCCCGGCGGCGGCTCTATCGCCTCGGCGAAACGCGCTATCGCAATCGCATGATGCTGGCCTGGGCCCGCGCCGGCCGCGATGCTGATGTGGAGGCGTGGAAAACGCTCGTGGCCTTGCCGGAGCGGTGGACTCCGCCGGTGTTTCCGCTCAGGGCTGCCGACTTCATGGCGCGCGGCATCGCCAAGGGCCCGGCGCTCGGCCATGTGCTGGCGCTGGCGGAAGATGCCTGGCTGGCGCTGGACTTTCCGATGGAGGTCGATGTGTTGACTGTTATCGCCGACCAAACGATTGCGCGATTCAAGCACGACCATCAGCTCTAAGTCTCGACGGCACCATGAAGCATGTCATTCGCCCCGGTTCTGCCGATATCAGCGATGATGCCGACGTCGTTGTGCCGTGGTGGAGTTTCACCAAGACGCTGATTGCCGCCACGGCACTAACCATGGTGCGTGATGGACAGTTGGCTCTGGATGATGCGTTGCCGGGCGAGTCCTTTACGCTCCGCCAGTTGTTGCAGCATCGCGCCGGTCTGGCCGACTACGGTTCTGTTACGGCCTACCATGCGGCTGTCGCTGCCGGTGAAGACGCCTGGCCGGTGGACCAGCTGCTGCACTCAGTTTCTGCTCTGCATGCCGGAATTGAGCCGGGCCATTTCGCCTATTCGAATGTCGGCTATTTGCTGGTCCGGGAACATCTCGAACGCGTGAGCGGGCTGGGGCTCGATGCCTTGATACGACACCGGTTGCTCGAACCCTTCGGTGTGGTCGGGCCGCGCATCGCCAATCAACGCAGCGATCTCGCCGATGTCCGGATGGGCAATGCGCAGTCCTACGATCCGCGCTGGGTCTATCACGGGCTGGCGGTCGGGACATTGCGCGATGCCGCAATGCTATTGCACCGCTTGATGACGACGGACTTGCTGCCTGCGGGGCTGCGCGACGAGATGTGCCACGGGATCGCAGTAGGTGATCCCGGTGCAGGACGTCCATGGCAACACGCGGCTTACGGCCTTGGCGTTATGGCTGGAACGACAACCAGTAATTTACGCGTCGTCGGGCATACCGGCGGAGGTCCGGGCAGTGGCATCGCCGTCTATCATTGTCCCGAACATGCGCAAGCAACCGTTGCGGTCTTCGCGACCGACGGTGCTGCAGGCAATATCGAGGCGGACGCGTTCAAACTCGGTCTGCAAAGATGAGTAACAAGCCGCCGCCGGACATTTGCGTCCGGCGGCGGACGGCCTGATCAGGCCACCTTGCTCTTGTGCTCTTCTTCGTCGTCGTGTTCTTCAGCTTCGTCCTCTTCGCTCTCGTCTTCGTCGTCATGCGGGATGACGAGGGCGAGTTCGAGCACGGCACGCGGAAGGGTCTCGCGGAACAGATCGCCTTCCTCGCCCAGCCAGATGCATTCGATGTTGTCGCCGTCAACGTCGGCCACGGTCAGCGGGCAACCGCCCGACTTCAACATGACGACATCGCCTGATTTCAATTCCATGGTCGGCTCCCGAAATGTGTTTGACGCGCACTGAGTCTAGCTCCGCGTCATGACAGGCCGAACACGGGGATGTTTCTGTCAGCTATTTTTGCTGAAGCAGTTTTGCGAGTTCCGCGCCGAGGCCGACGCTCTCCAGCGCAGGCGGCGGGCTGCTGTCGAGACCTTTCGCTGCTGCGGCGATCACGGCACGCGTGCCGGTTTCGACGGAACACAAGACGGGTACCGGCACGTCAGCTTGGATGCGAGACGCAAGGCCGGCGAGCGCAGCGCCGCCAAGGATCACGACCTCGGCCCCGTCGTCCGTGGCACAGGCCGTGCAGGCGCTGGCGAGCGCGGCCAGTGCTGCATCGGGATTCCGCGCGATATCGCCGCCGGTCGGTGCGATGGTGCGCACCTTGGCGAGCTTGTCGGCCAAGCCGATACTTCCGACGAACTCCCGGAGCATCGGCCCCCACAGCGCGCCGCCGGTGACGATGGCGAAACGCCCGCGTCTGGACGCCTCGATGCAGGACGCTTCGGCCATGCCGACCACGGGAACGTCTGCAATTTCGCGCAGCGCCAGTAGGCCGGGGTCGCCGAAACAGGCGAGGTAGACCGCATCGCAGCCGGCGCCATGAGAAGCATAGGCGTCGAGCGCCGCATGGCCTGCGATGGCCGCCGAGGCGCGCGTCGAAATATAACGCGCGCCGAACCGGCCGGTCACCGGCACGAAGTCGGCGTCCTTGCCGGCGACGGCTTCGACGTGCCGTTTCACCAGCGTGGTGACGCTCTCGGTGGTGTTGGGATTGATCAGCAGGATGCGCACGGGATGGGCTCTCGATGAGTCCGTCCACTATAGGCGCCAGTGCGAGAAATGCACGGCGATCATCGAAACGCATGCGGGCGCATGAGACGTGCCGCCCGCCGCCGTCCTAGCTGCCGGCGCCGTAATAGGCTTCGCTGCGGATGATCTGGTGATCGGCGTCGAAATCCATCATTTCGCAGGCCCGGGTCGGTCCACCGGGCAGCGGCGCGCTCCACCAGACCGTCAGGCGCTGTAACTCGCCGTCCCAGGCGGTGCTTTCCAGGGTGAGGCGCGGCTCTGTCAGCCCGCCATAGGCGGCGTGCCAGTAGGTGCGAATGGCGTCGCGTCCCTTTATGGTGGATGATCCCGCCAGTTTCGTTGCCAGCGGGCTGCGCATCTCACCTTCGGGAGCAAAATGATCAACGATCGTATCGATCGCGAGCCGATTCCAGTTTGCAGCCCACTGCTGCGCGAATGCCATCGCGTCCTGCCGGGTCAACATGCGTCCCGTCTCCCTGTCGTGAGCCTTCGATGAGCCCATCTCCCAGAAAACCTAGCATCGCCGTTTCTCAAGTCAATGATATTGACCTTAAGAAACTCGATCCGCTCGATGATGCACTGGCGCTGATGTATTTCGGATGGCGCGGGATGACGCGTGCGGCTGACGAGTATCTGGCGACGGTCGGCCTGTCTCGGGTTCACCATCGCATTCTCTATGCCGTGCTGCGCGGCGAGGGCATCACGATGTCGGATCTGCTGGCGATCCTGCAGATTTCGAAACAGGCGCTGCATCGCCCGATGAAGCAATTGCTCGATGAGGGCTATGTGGCCGTCAAGCGCGATCCGACGCGGCATCGTTTCAAGATTCTTGAACTGACGCCCGCCGGCCGCGCGGTCGAGCGCATCGCATCCGGTCATGAGCGCAAGATCATGGCCCGTGCCTTTAAGAAGGCGGGGGCGGGCAGCCAGGCCGCATGGTCGGCGGTGATGGCGGAGGCGGCGCGCGACTAGCCAAGTTCAAGTCTTGAGGTCAACAATATTGACTTGATAGGCAAGCTCTGCCATCCCGGTCCCATAACAAGGATGTTCACGGGACGGCGGAGGCAAACATGACAACTGAGATTGGTGACGCGAGCAGCGGCCTGAAGCTTGTGCAGCAGGCCTTCGCCGCAGGCGGATTTGCGCGCGGCATCGGCCGCACACTCGGCATCAAGGGCGAGTCCGCAGAGCAGGGCAAGGTTGTGCTGGTCGGCTCGCCGAACGAGGATCACTACAATCCGCTCGGAACGGTGCATGGCGGTTACGCGGCCACGATGCTGGATGGCGCCATCGCGCTGGCGGTGCAGACCTCGCTGCCAGCAGGAACCGGTTACGCGACGCTCGATCTCAAGGTCACCTATATCCGTGCCATGACGGCTGCATCAGGGCCGATCCGCGCCGAAGGCCGTATCATTTATATGGGGCGCAGGATGGCCGCGACGGAGGGTACACTAACCGACAAGGATGGCAGGCTTTGCGCGCATGCGACCGCGACCTGCATGATCACAGGGAAAGACTAGAGCATCATCCCGAAAAGTGGATACCGGTTTTCGCCGACAAACGAATTCGTTTGTCGAGAGATCATGTGCCAATAAAGACTCTAGCCTTTCGGCCCGAAATACACGCAGCTCTCGTTGCAGCTGTCGCGAAACACGCCGACGCGGACGACCGGAGCCTTGTCGGCGACGCGGTCCCAGATGAAGCGTGAGAGATTTTCCAGCGTCGGAATGCCGATCGCTTCGATCTTGTTGAGAAACTTGTGGTCGAGCGTCTTGCGCAGCTCATCGAGGCTGCGGTCGAGCAAGCCGAGATCCATCACCATGCCGGTCACGGGATCAGGTACGCCGCGGATGGTGACTTCGGCACGGAAGGAGTGGCCATGGATTTCCTGGCTCACTTCACCGAGCGTGGTGTGAGACAGCGCATGCGCCGCCTCGAAGCGAAACGATTTGGTCAGTTCCCACATCGGAAGTCGTCGTCCTTAGAAGTCCGGGTCCTTAGCGGATCCCAAGTGTCTTGTGTGTCTGCACGCTTAGCCGCCATTGCGGGTGGCGCAGGCAGTAGTCCACCGCGTCAGCGGTATTGCTGATAGCGTCCGGTCCGTCCATCGGCTGCAATGAGAAACGCTCGAAGGTGAGGCCTTCGAATTTTTCCGGCATCGCCTGCGCCTGCGGATAGACCAGCTTCAATTCGTGTCCGCTGTGCACCACCAGTTCCGCACCGGCCTTCGGGCTGACGCAGATCCAGTCGATGCCTTCGGGCGGCGCGACCGTGCCGTTGGTCTCGACGCCGATCTCGAAGCCGCGCGCATGCAGCGCGTCGATCAGTTCGGCGTCCACCTGCAGCAGCGGCTCGCCGCCGGTCAACACCACATAGCGATTGCCGGACGGTCCCACCCATTGTGCGGCGATGGTGTCGGCGAGTTTGTCGGCGGTGGGGTAACGACCGCCCAAAGTGCCGTCCATGCCGACGAAGTCGGTGTCGCAGAACTGGCAGGTGGCGTCGGCGCGGTCCTGCTCCCGGCCGGTCCAGAGGTTGCAGCCCGAGAACCGGCAGAAGACGGACGCGCGGCCGGCATGGGCACCTTCGCCCTGCAGCGTCAGGAAGATTTCTTTGACCGCGTAACTCACTGTCTTAGCTCTCTAAAACCGGCATGTCCGATCCGGCTCGGGCCACGTCTCGGTTCCATATGGGGTAAGCGGCGGCTCTTAGCACGGCTGGGCCGTGGATGTCCCGGCCGATCACCGACATGTCAATTGCGATGTCCGGCGCGGGCCGCCAAAGGTCGATGACATTACGTCAAATTGTCGCACCTGGATACCATGCAGCCGTCGCTCGTCACATCCGGCAGTTCTGCCGCCGCCACACGTACGTGCGGGACCTGCACCATGTGCTGCAAGGTCTATCGCATCGACGACCTCGCCAAGCCGGCGGGCAAGTGGTGCAAGCACTGCGCGATCGCGCAGGGTTGTAAGATCTACGACAGCCGGCCGCAGCAATGCCGCGCCTTCGATTGCGTCTGGATCCAGGACGACGAGATGCCGGAATCCTGGAAGCCGGAAAATTCGAAGATCGTGTTTTCGGTCTATCCGACCACCGGCTTCATCTATGGCCAGGTCGATCCCGGCACGCCTTTCGCCTGGCAGAAGGAGCCGATCCATTCCGGCCTGATCGCCTGGTCGGAGAAGCTGCTGGCAGAACGTCGCCACCTGCTGATCTTCGTCGGCGGCAATGCCACGCTGATCATGCCCACCGGCCCGGTGCCGATCGGTCCGATGTCGCCGGCGGACGGCTTCATCATCCGCGAAACCTTCACGGCCAAGGGCAAGGACTACATCGCCACGCGTGTCCCGAGCGGGCGGTAGTCAGCCGCGCACCTGCCGCAGCGCCTCTCCCAATGCCATGGCCACCGTCATCGCCAGATTGATCGACCGCAGGCTCTCACGCATGGGAATAACAACGCGGCTGTCTGCAGCAGCCGCGACATCCTCCGGCACACCGGCGCTCTCGCGGCCGAACAGCAGAATCTCATCGTCAGAATAGCGATGATCGAGATAGGGCTCCGCGCCCTTGGTCGTGAACAAGGCGAGCCGATACTTCGCCTCGCGCCGCCAGTCCTCGAAATGCCGCCATGAATCGTGCCGGACGATCGACACCTGATCGAGATAGTCCATGCCGGCGCGGCGGAAATGGCGGTCGGAGGTCGGAAAGCCCGCCGGCTCGATAATATGCGCCTCGACATCGAGACAGGCACAGAGCCGCAGTATGGTGCCGGTGTTCTGCGGAATGTCTGGCTGGTAGAGGGCGATGCGCACGGCGGACTTTCTCCGGCCGCATCTTGATCGACGCGGCCCATGTCAGGCGATAGCGCCTGACATGCAGTCGGACAAGGCCGGCGGCTCTACTCAGCCGGCGCGAGTCGCGTATTCGAACGCGCTTCCGTCGTCTCGCGTACCTTCACGCGTGCGCGGCGCTTGCGCCACCAGATCACCACGCCGGTCACTGAGAGCGCCGCTACGACCAGACCCATCGCCGAAATCAGGATGCGGCCGGGCAAACCCAGGATTCGTCCCGAATGCATCGGGAACTGCATCTGCACGAAGATGTCGGCGGCGGTGCCGACCCAGGGCAGCTTCGCGCCGAGCGGGCGGCCGTCCTCGCTGTCGTAAAAAAGCGACGGCGGGCCGACGCCTGCGGCGCCGTGATCGTCGCCAGGCTCGAAGAAGAACACCTGATACACGCCGTGTGCCGGGCCGTAGAACAGCGAGCCGATCGGTGTGGTCCAGCCGCGCGCCTTGCCGTCGGCGGTGGCGCGCTCGAGGATCTGGGCCCAGGTCATCTTGGGTTCGATCGGATTATCGAGGTGACGATACTCACGCTGCTCGTAAGGCGTCGGCGTGTAGTCCGAGAACTTCTTCATCAGCGGCGAAAAGACTTCGAAATACAGGTTCAGCGAGAACGCCGTGAACGCGATGATGAAGAGCAGGGCCCAGGTCCACAGGCTGAAGGCGCGGTGGATGTCGAAATTGATCCGGTAGGCGCTGCCCGAGGTCTTGATCATCCAGGCCGGCTTCCAGCGCGCCCAGAAGCCCTTGCCGAGTTCGCGCGCGACGGCGGGAGCGGCTCCCGCCTTGACGCGTTTGCGCGATGGCAGTGTCAGATAGAATCCGATGAAGCAATCGATGGTCCAGATGATGGCGATGACGCCGAGGATGCGCATGCCCCAGCGGTCGCTGCCCCAGAATTCCGGGATGTGCATTGTGTAATGCAGCTTGTAGAGGAACGAGACGAAGTTCTCGCGGGTCACGGGCCAGACGGCGCCCCAATAGCGGCGGCCGAGTTCCTCGCCGGTGTTGGGATCGAGGAAGATCTGATTGTAATCGAGTGTGTAACGCTTGCTTGTCGTGGGATCGATCCGCGGCAGAACAAAGAACGAGAGCGACTCATTCTTTTCCGGCGTCATGTACATGTGGATCACGCGCGCGCGCGGATCGCGCTGCTCGATCAAGCCCGCGAGTTCGATCGACGGTTTAGCGGGGCCTGCGGTGGTGACATCCTTCAGCTTGCTGTTGAGAAGATCGTCAAGCTCGTGATCCCACGAGATAACCGCGCCGGTAACGCCCGAGAAAAACAGAAATGCTGCGGTGAGGAGTCCAGCCCAGCGATGCAGGCGCCCGAAGATCGATCTCATGGCGTTCCGCCCGTGTTGTTGTGGTCGCGTTTACTACCAAGTGTCGCCACTGCCGGTCGAGAGACCGGCGGTGGCGTATTGTCGCGTTTTAGGGTGATTCTAATGTTCACCAGCGATAGGTCAGCTTGGCGACGACTTTGCGCGAGTCACCGTAGAAGCAACCATAAACGGGGCTGTAGCAGGATGAAACATAGCGGGTGTCCGCAATGTTGGTGACGTTGAGCGCGAGCCGGTAGTTCTTCTGATTATAGGCCAGTAGCGCGTCGACCACGGTGGCTCCCGGCACCTTGCTTGTGTTGGCATCGTCGGCCCAGCTATCGCCGATGTAGCGAATGCCGCCGCCGACCTGGACGCCCTCGAACAGGCCGCCTTGCATCGTGTAGTCGCTCCAGATGCCCAAGCGATTCATCGGCACGGTGGTCAGAGCCTTGCCAACATTCACCGGATCCTTGGTGACTTCGATGTCGATGTAGGAATAGGCGGCGCGGACATTGAAGCCGGCGGCGAGGGTGGCGGTGGCTTCCAGTTCGATGCCGCGAGAATTGACCTCGCCGGTTTGAATCGCCGTGAACGGCGCAACAGGCAGGAAGCGAACGACATTTTGCCGGGTCAAGTCGAAGGCGGCAAGCGTGATCATCGCATTGACGCCGACCGGCTGATACTTGATGCCGACCTCATGCTGATGCGCTGTTTCCGGCGCCAGCAGGCTGCCATTGGCGATGTTCAGCACCGGCAGGAACGACTCCGAGTAGCTGTAATAGGGCGCCACGCCGCTGTCGAAATTATACATCACCCCCGCACGACCGGTGAAGGCCGACGCATCGGTGGAGGTCGGTGAACCGTCCATGTAGTTGTCGTAGGTCGTCTTGGCAAAATCCTGCCGGCCACCGAGCTGGACCGAGAGCCTGCCGAGCTTGATCTGGTCCTGCGCATAGATGCCGACCTGCGATTGCTTCACGCGATAGTCTTCGTAGAGCGCGCCCTTGGTCCAGCTGTTGGTGTAGACGGGGTTGAAGACGTTGAGGGGATCGGCGCTGTAGCTCGTGTTGACGTCGGTCGATGTCGTGTTTCGATAGTCGATGCCGAACAGCGTGGTGTGGCTCAGGATGCCGGTGGTGAAGTGGCCCTCCAGCTGGTTGTCGACGGCGATGGAGTTGATCGTCGAGGCCGATGATCCGCCGTAGCGGTAGAGCAGCCCGGCGGCTTCGTCGAGGTAACCGCCGGCATTGATGCTGTCGGATTCGTTATGCATCCACGAGTAGCGCAGGTTCTGCCGGAAGGTCAGGTTGTCGTTGATGTTATGCGCGAACAGGTAGCCAACCGAAGCGATCTCGTTGTCGTATCTGTTGAAGCCGGGTTCGCCAGTGTTGCGGTTGATAGGGATGAGACGGCCCGCATTCGGATAGATCGTGCCGGATGCCGGCAGGAACTGCAGACCCCAGCCGTTCTTCTCCTTCTGATAATTCGCCAGCACTGTGAGTGTGGTGTCTTCGTTCGGCTTGAAGGTGACGGCCGGCGCGATGAAGACGCGGCTGTCCCTGGCGTCATCGACCTGCGTGCCGCCGTCACGGACCAGGCCGGTCAGGCGATAGAGCACCGTGCCTTCCTTGTTGGCGGGGCCGCCAAAATCGAACTCGCCCTGATAGCGGTCGAAACTGCCGCCTGACACCGAGATTTCGCCGAACTGCCGGGCGGTCGGAAGCTTGCTGACATAGTTGAGAATGCCGCCCGGTCCGCTGCCACCATACATCACCGAGGACGGTCCTTTCAGCACTTCGAGACGAGACGCGCCGAAGGGATCGAGGCTGTCGAAATGGATATAGGGCGTGCTGGGCAGCCGCAGGCCATCGAGATACAGCCCCTGCTGCGTCATGTCGAAGCCGCGGATCTGGATGCCGCCATTGCGGGTATCGGAACCGCCATTGACGTCGCCATTGGCGCCCGCGGTGTAGCGCAGCGCCTGAGTGAGGGTCTGTGCGTCCTGGGTCTTGATCTGGTCGGAGGTGATCACCGAGATCGATTGCGGAGTTTCCATGATCGGGGTGTCGGTCTTGGTGGCGGAGCCGCTGCGATTGGCGACGAAACCGATCACGGGGCCGCCGGCGCGCGCACCGGCGTTGGGATTGGCTGGTGCCGCCGGTGCCGCCTGCGGCGCACGGGCCGTGCGATTGGTGCGGGCGGCCCGGCTGGTCGATGCGCGCTGGGGCGGCCTGGCCGTCGCCGGACGCGTACGCTGCTGCGGCGCATCCACCGTCACTGGCGGCAGGGCAGACTGAGCGTCGGCAGTACCTGTCGGAATCGACAAAGCGAGACCGCTGACGGCGCAAAGACATAGAGCCCGAAGCGTGTGCAGCCGAGTTGCCGATTCGATGAAGTGGGATGTTGTCATGACGCTGCGATGCCCCAGTTAGGCCGGCTCTACCGGTAAAATTTGGATGCTTTCGCTTTAGCGCAGGCGAAGAATGAGAACAGAATTAGGGATTTAGAACGTCTTCAAACGCGCTACTTGAGCGCGATTTGTTGCTGAAACGACGCAGAATTATTCACGATCATGAATTGTTGCTGTTTTTGCCTGGCGGTCGCGCGAATCGTAGTGCGCGAGAGGTGTCCGGAAAATCGGCGGAGCGCGATCGACTGCGAATCGCGATCCCTTGTCCCGCCAAAAGCCTGATGGCTGTTTCCTATAGTCACGACGTGCCGAATTATCCGCCGCGCGGAAAGGCGTTGATTCTGTGGTGCATCGCATCTTGCTTCGCCGATCGTAGGCTTGCACTGCCGCACCAAGGGTGCCAATAGAACGATTCTGGACTGCGTGTTCTGCCTGTTAGGCAAGGACTAGTAGGCCTCTGCCGCCGTGGGGAGAATCGCGGGCGTCGGTTTTTTGCTTCAGGTCAACGCAAAGGCGTGACCGGGGTGTCTAAGCCGGCTGCAGATAAGAAAGGGTTGGGATCGTGACGACAACGTCTTCGGCGGAACACACGCGCCGTGATTTCTTGTTCGTGGCCACTGGGGCAGTGGCTGCAGTGGGCGCCGCAGCCGCCGTCTGGCCGCTGATTTCTCAAATGAATCCAGATGCTTCGACCATCGCGGCGGGTGCGCCGATCGAGGTCGATCTGGCCCCCATCGCCGAGGGGCAGGACATCAAGGTGTTCTGGCGCGGCAAGCCGATCTACATCATGAACCGGACCAAGAAGCAGGTCGAAGAGGCGCGCGCCGTTCCGGTGTCGAGCCTGCCCGATCCGCAGACCGATCAGGCCCGCGTCAAGGAAGGCCACGACCAGTGGTTGGTCGTCATCGGCATCTGCACCCATCTGGGCTGCATCCCGATTGCTCACGAAGGCGCTTACGACGGCTTTTTCTGCCCCTGCCACGGTTCGGTCTACGACACTTCGGGCCGCATCCGTCAGGGTCCGGCGCCGCTCAACCTGCCGATCCCGCCTTACGCCTTCGTCTCTGACACCAAGATCAAGATCGGCTGAGCTGTCGGATCCCATCCGATCTCGCGCCGATAGTGTTTTTCTCTTCTCAGGATCGCATCATGAGCGGACCATCGACCTACCAGCCGACCAATCCCGCTTTGCAGTGGATTGAAAAGCGTCTGCCAATTATCGGCCTCGTCCATTCCTCCTTCGTTGCCTATCCGACACCGCGTAACCTGAATTACTGGTGGACGTTCGGCGGCATCCTCTCCTTCATGCTCGGCGTGCAGATCGTCACCGGCGTGATCCTGGCGATGCACTACACGCCGCATGTGGATATGGCGTTCAATTCGGTCGAGAGCATTGTCCGCGATGTGAATTACGGCTGGCTGTTGCGTTATCTGCACTCCAACGGCGCATCGATGTTCTTCATCGCCGTCTACATCCATATGCTGCGTGGCCTGTATTACGGGTCGTACAAGGCGCCGCGCGAAATCCTCTGGATCCTTGGCGTGATCATCTACCTTCTGATGATGGCGACTGGTTTCATGGGCTACGTGCTGCCGTGGGGCCAGATGAGCTTCTGGGGCGCCACCGTCATCACCAACCTGTTCTCCGCGATTCCCTATGTGGGCGAGAGCATCGTGACGTTGCTGTGGGGCGGCTATTCGGTCGGCAATCCGACGCTGAACCGCTTCTTCTCGCTGCATTACCTGCTGCCCTTCGTGATCGCCGGCGTCGTCGTGCTGCACGTCTGGGCGCTGCATGTCGCCGGTCAGAACAATCCGGCCGGCGTCGAGCCGAAGACCGAGAAGGATACCGTGCCGTTCACGCCCTACGCGACCATCAAGGATGGTTTCGGCATGGTCTGCTTCATGATCTTCTACGCCTGGTTCGTGTTCTACATCCCGAACTATCTCGGCGATCCCGATAACTACATCCCGGCCAATCCGGGTGTGACGCCCGCGCACATCGTGCCGGAATGGTACTACCTGCCGTTCTACGCCATCCTGCGTTCGATCCCGAGCAAGCTCGGCGGCGTCATCGCGATGTTCTCGGCGATCATCGTGCTGGCCTTCCTGCCCTGGCTCGATACCGCCAAGACCAAGTCGTCGAAGTATCGTCCGCTGGCCAAGCAGTTCTTCTGGATGTTCGTCGTGGTGGCTGTCCTGCTCGGCTGGCTCGGCGGCAAGCCCGCGGAAGGCATCTACATCATCGCCGGCCGCGTGTTGACGTTCTGCTACTTCGCCTACTTCCTGATCGTGCTGCCGATCCTCAGCCGTATCGAAACGCCGCGCGCAGTGCCGAACTCGATCGCTGACGATGTGCTGGCCAAATACGGCAAGAAGGCAGCCTCCGCGATCGTCGCACTGGTCCTCGCCGGTGGCCTGATGGCCGGCGGTACGCAGAGCGCCAAGGCTGCCGACGAGCATGGCGGCCCGACGCCGCCGTCTCTGAGCTGGTCGTTTGCCGGCCCGTTCGGCAAGTTTGACCGCGGTGCCCTGCAGCGCGGTTACAAGGTCTACAAGGAAGTCTGCTCGACCTGTCACTCGATGAGCCTGATCCACTTCCGCAACCTCGCGGACGTGGGCGGCCCGGGCTTCTCTGCGGCTCAGGCGCTGGCAGTGGCATCCGAGATCAAGGTGCAGGACGGTCCGAACGATGCCGGCGACATGTTTGAGCGTCCCGGTCGTCTCGCGGATCCATTCCCCAAGCCGTTCCCGAACGAGAACGCGGCGCGCGCGGCCAATGGCGGTGCCTATCCGCCGGATCTGTCGCTGATGGCCAAGGCCCGCAACTACGACCGCGGCTTCCCGCAATTCGTGTTCGACTTCTTCACCCAGTTCCAGGAGAAGGGCCCGAACTATATCGACGCCCTGCTGCAGGGCTATGTCGATCCGGCGCCGAAGGATTTCGCGCTGCCGCCGGGCGCGTATTACAACAAGTACTTCCCCGGCCACGCTATCAAGATGCCGAAGCCGATCTCCGACGATCAGGTGACCTATGATGACGGCACCCCGCAGAAGGTCGAGAACTACGCCAAGGACGTTTCGACCTTCCTGATGTGGACCGCAGAACCGCATCTCGAGGCCCGCAAGCGTATCGGCTTGCAGGTGATGGTGTTCCTGATCATCTTCGCGTTCCTGATGTATTTCACGAAGAAGAAGGTCTGGGCGAACGCTCATTGAGCGTCGCAAACATCCTTTCAAAAGGGCCCCCGATGGGGCCCTTTTTCGTTTTCAGCCTGTGCGCGCCCGGACCATGGATTCTCGAGGAACCGTTGACTAAGCTTCGCGCAAGGGCGGGAGACGCGGGCTCGGTGAGCGTCACGGATATCCACGCTCATCGGGGGGGTGGATGGCGGGCGCGGCGATCGACGATATTCTGTTGAACATCAGTCCGGGTGGCCAGATGGCGCTCGGCATCGTGCTGGCGCTGATCATGTATGGCGTCGCACTCGATCTTCGCGTCGCCGATTTCGTCGATGTGTTCCGACGTCCGGCGGCGCCGCTCGCGGGGCTCGCCGCGCAACTGATCCTCCTGCCTGCGGTCACATGGGCGATCACCATGGTGTTAAAGCCGCAGCCTTCCATCGCGCTTGGCATGATGGTGGTGGCGGCCTGTCCCGGCGGCAACATTTCCAACCTCATCACCCATATGGCGCGCGGCAACACCGCGCTGTCGGTGTCGATGACCGGTATCTCCAGCCTGCTCGCCTCCGTCACGACGCCGCTGAACATCCTGTTCTGGGCCGGACTCAATCCGCAAACCGCCGCACTGCTGCGCCAGGTGAGCGTCGATCCCGTCTCGTTTATCGGATCGACCGTGCTGCTGCTCGGCGTGCCGATGGTTGCCGGTCTGCTCACGGTGCGTCATCTGCCGGGGCTGGCCGACCGTCTGCGCCGGCCGCTGCAGATCCTCTCTTTCGTGTTCCTGATCGGATTTATTCTGGCCGCGACGATCACCAACTGGCGCTACATCGCGGTATTCTCGACGGCGGTGCTGCCCTTCGTCGTGCTGCATAACGCGATCGCCGTCGCGCTCGGCTGGGGCGTCGCGAAGATCCTTGGGCTCAGCGACTACGACACCCGCGCGCTCACCATCGAAGTCAGCATGCATAATTCCGGCCTGGGGCTGGCGCTGATCCTCACGCAATTCGACGGCCTTGGCGGCGCAGCGCTGGTCGCCGCTGGCTGGGGAGTCTGGCACCTCGTCTCCGGCTGGGCGCTGGCGGCCTGGTGGAAACGGCGCGACCCGCATCCGGCACGCATTGAAGGTGCGGCATGAGCGACGCGATGGCGAATAGCGGCGTGCTGATCACCGGCGCGGCAGGCTTCATCGGCAGCGCTTTGCTGCGCGCACTCGCGGCCGGTGGCGACGGGCCGGTGACAGCGCTCGATCTGCGCGAGGTGCCGCCACAACAGCGCCTCGACGGCGTAGCCTATGAGCACAGCGACATTCGCGATCCCGGCTTGAAAGAGATCATCGCCCGCGTGAAGCCCCGTACGGTGGTGCATCTGGCTTCGGTCGTTGCCGTCGGCGGCGACGACCGGCGCGACTATGAGATCGATGTGCTGGGCACGCGCAATGTGCTGGAAGCCTGTCTCGCGGCAGGTGTGGACCACCTGATCGTGACTTCGAGCGGCGCGGCCTATGGCTATCACGCCGACAATCCCGTGCCGCTACGCGAGACCGATCCGCTGCGCGGTAACGAGGATTTCCCTTATGCACGCAACAAGCGTGAGGTCGAGGAGATGCTGGCGCACTGGCGTAGCGATCATCCGCAATTGCGGCAGACCGTGTTTCGCCCCTGCACCGTGCTGGGGCCGACCACGAACAACCAGATCACTGCATTGTTCGAGCGCCCTGTTGTCACCGGCCTCAGTGGCACCGCAACGCCGTTCTCGCTGATCGCCGATTCCGATGTGGTGGCGGCACTGGCGCAGGCCGTGCACACTGGCAAGGGCGGCATCTATAATCTCGCCGGCGATGGTACGCTCAGCCTGCGCGAGATTGCGCAGCTGAATGGCAAGCCGTTCATTCCAATTCCGCCCGCGGTGATGAAGGGCGCGCTGTGGTTGCTCCATGCGCTCGGGCTGACCAAACTGACGCCGCAGAATGTCAAATTCATCCAGTATCGTCCGGTGCTCGACAACACCCGGCTCAAATCCGAATTCGGTTATTCGCCCAAGCTTGATGCGCGCGCCGTGTTCGAACGCTATCGCGACGAACGCCCGGAGCTGATGTCATGACTTTCCTCGTCATCGGCGCCGGTCCCGCAGGTCTTGCCGCAATCCAGAGCCTGAAGGCCGCTGGCCATGCTGTGGAAGCCGTCGAGCAGAATGCCGATATTGGCGGGCAGTGGCTGTATGGCGCGGCGCCGAGTGCGGTCTATGCCTCGACGCATCTGATCTCGTCGAAGCGCACCACGGCCTTTGCGGATTTCCCGATGCCGGAGGACTGGCCGGCCTATCCGGGCCATCGCCAGGTGCTGGATTATCTGCAGAGCTATGCCCGGCATTTCGATCTCTATCCGCTGATCCGCTTCAACACTGGCGTGCGCAGTCTGACGCGGCAGGGTGGCGGATGGCGCGCCGTTTTCAACGACGGTACGGCAGCCGACTATGCCGGCGTCGTCATCGCCAATGGCCATCTCAGCGATCCCCTGATCCCCAAAACGTCAGGCACCTTTGATGGCCCACTGATGCATGCCAAGGACTACAAGACCGCCGATATCTTCACCGGCCAGCGCGTGCTGGTGGTGGGCATGGGCAATACCGGCTGCGACATTGTCGTGGATGCAATCCATCGCGCGGATAAGGTGTTGTGGAGCGTGCGCGGCGGCAATCATTTCGTGCCGAAGTTTCTCGCCGGCAAGCCGGCGGATGAAGGCAATCACAAGCCGAAGCGCTTCATCATTCCGAAGAACCTGCGCTCAAGGCTGCACGAGCCGATCCTGCGCTTCATCGTCGGCGCGCCGGAGCATTTCGGCCTGCCCAAGCCACAGCACCGGCTTTATGACCGCACACCGATCGTCAATTCGCTGGTGCTGCAGCATCTTGGCCAGGGCGATGTCGCCCTGCGCAAGCCAGTCCGCGAATTCAACAGCAAGTCGGTCGTGTTCGCCGATGGCCGCTGCGACGAGGTCGATCTGGTGTTGCTTGCGACCGGCTACCGGATCACGTTTCCGTTCCTCGGCGATCTCCGTGCACTCGATTGGCAGGACGCGATCGGTGCGCCCAGGCTGTTCATGAACATGTTTCCGTCGGAGGATAACGGTCTGTATGTCGCCGGGCTGCTGGAGGGCGCCGGCGTGGGCTGGGAAGGGCGTGCATTGCAGGCCCGCGTGATTGCGGCCTATCTCGCGGCCAAGGCCGCGCGGCCGGATGCGGCAGCAGCGCTGCGGCAGGAGATCACGCAATGGTTCGCGCAACCGCCACGGCGGGACGGCGGCGAACACGGACTGTTTGTCGATTTTCTCACCTACAAGCGAGACCTGCAGCGCGCGCTGGCCCGGTTGAGTTGACACGTGAGGGGTCTATAAGTTGCCCCGAACCATTCCAGCGGAGGACATCATGGGAACATCGATCAGCTTCAAGCGCCCCGACGGCAAGGAAGCCAAGGGCTATCTCGCCAATGCCCAGGCCGGCAATGCGCCCGGCGTCGTCGTCATCCAGGAATGGTGGGGTCTGCAGGAGCAGATCAAGGGCCTGGCCGATCGTCTTGCGCTGGCCGGCTTCGATGCGCTGGCGCCTGATCTCTATAATGGTGTGGTCGTGCCCTATCACGACACGGATGCGGCCGGCAAAGAAATGAACTCGCTCGATTTCATGGACGCCACCACGCAGACCGTGCGCGGCGCGGCGCAGTACCTGTCGCGCAACGGTGCCAAAGTCGGTCTCACCGGTTTCTGCCTTGGCGGCGCCGTGACCATCATCGGTTCGTGCAAGATTCCCGAACTCAAGGCCGCCGTGGCGTTCTATGGCATTCCGCCGGAGCAGGCCGCCAAGCCCGCCGATGTGCAGGTGCCGCTGCAGGGCCACTTCGCCAATCGCGACGACTGGTGTACGCCTGCGGTGGTTGATGTGTTCGAGAACGGCCTCAAGGCTGCCGGCAAGTCGGCCGAGTTCTTCCGCTATGACGCCGACCACGCTTTCGTCAACGAACAGCGCGTCAGCGTACATGACCGCGAAGCCGCCGAGCTGGCCTGGGGCCGCGCGACCGCGTTCTTCAAGAAGCATCTGGGCTGAGGCCTTTTGATCGGATGCTGATCCGCAGAGCACGACCCGATGAAGCGGCCGAGATATGCGATGTCTTGCGCCGCTCTATCGCCGAGCTCTGCGGCGCCGATCATCATGGCGATCCGGCGATCCTGAGACGTTGGCTCGCCAACAAGACTCCTAAAATAGTGGAAGGCTGGATCGCCCATCCGGACAATTTCGTTCTCGTCGCGGTCGAGGAAGAAACAGTGCTCGCCGTCGGCATCGTCAGACACGATGGCGAGATTACGTGCAACTACGTCTCGCCGGATGCCCGGTTCCGGGGCGTCAGCAAGGCGATGCTGGCACAGCTTGAGGCGACCGCACGGGACCATGGCAACGCTGTCTGCAATCTGATCAGCACCGAGACAGCCCATCGCCTGTATCTGTCTGCCGGCTATGAAGACTGCGGAGTGCCACAGGGAAAATTCGGCACGACATCATCCTTTCCCATGCTGAAGCGGCTCACCGGTGAATCTCACACATCGTGACGCATAGCCGCGTGGCAGCTTGATGCGACAGGCCTGACCCTGTAGGTCGAGGCCAATGACATCCGACTACACCATTTCCGATTTGCGCCAGCAGGCCGACTTCTTCGACATCGTCGCCGATCGGATCTGGCAGGCGTGGTGGAAGCGCCATGGCGTGCCTGAGGCCTATATCGTCGAGCGACTGCGCGAGAACATGCAGGGGACCGACCTGCCGATCGCGCTGGTGGCGCATCGTGGGCCGGACTTTCTCGGAACGGCGTCGCTGCTGGTGTCCGATCTCGACGAGCGTCCGCAATATACGCCCTGGGTAGCGGCGGTCTGGACCGAGCCCGATGCCCGCAAACAGGGTATCGCCCCGGCGCTGATCGAGCGGGCCTGCCTGGAGGCCTTCTCCCGGGGGCATGCCCGGGTCTATCTCTGCGCTGCCCCGCCCCGTCGGGCCTGGTACGAGAGCATCGGCTGGACCCCGATCGAGGACGGCGTCGGGGCGCTCAAGCTGACGGTATTCGTCCGGGAGCGGCCGGAGGCCGTCTAGTCCCTTGACCTTCGAGCCCGGCCATGGTGATTTGCCCGCCATGAGCACCCCTGTCCGCAACAGCCGTCGTTGGTGGCGCACCTCCTGAAGAGGTGGTCGGTGCGATTTGCTTATTTTCAATCGTCGAAGGCCGCCATCGCAGTGCGACGGCCTTTGCTTGTTTGTTCTGTGTGGCGCCCCCTCCGGCATGTTTCCTAAGAGGACACCATGAACAGGACTGTGTTTTCGCTCCCCGCTGACAGCGCCTACAAGACCCGCGCGGGTCTCTCCGTGACGCGCCATGTCGATTATTTCACCGGCGGCACCGCGCTGGACGATCTGATCGTCCGGCTCGACCAGCGTCGCGGCGTGGTGCTGTCGTCGGGCACCACGGTACCCGGCCGCTATGAGAGCTTCGATCTCGGTTTCGCCGATCCGCCGCTGCTGCTGGAAACCACCGGGACGGATTTCACGCTGACGGCGCTGAACAAGCGTGGCCAGGTGTTGATCGCCTTTCTCGCCGACACGCTGCAGGATCCCTGTATCGCGCTCGACGGGCGGACGATGTCGAAGCTCAAGGGCCACATCATCCGCGGCGAGGCGCCGGTCGAGGAAGACCAGCGCACCCGCCGCGCCAGCGTGATGTCGCTGGTGCGCGACATGGTCGCGCAATTGTTCTCCTCAGACGATTCCATGCTCGGGCTCTATGGCGCCTTCGCCTATGACCTCGTGTTCCAGATGGAAGACCTGAAGCAGAAGCGCGCGCGCGAGGCCGACCAGCGCGACATCGTGCTGTATCTGCCCGACACGCTGCTGGCCTATGACCGCGCTACCGGCCGCGGCGTGGTGATGTCCTATGACTTCACCTGGAAGGATCGCTCCACCGAGGGCCTGCCACGCGATACGCCCGACAGCGGCTACAACAAGGCGCCGCGCCAGGGCTTTGCGGATCACGCACCCGGCGAATATCAGCGCACAGTGGAGAATGCGCGTGCCGCCTTTGCGCGCGGCGATTTGTTCGAGGCGGTGCCCGGTCAGTTGTTCGCCGAGCCCTGCGAACGTTCGCCGGCGGAAGTGTTCCAGCGGCTGTGTGTCATCAATCCGTCGCCCTATGGCGCGCTGATGAATCTCGGCGATGGCGAGTTTCTCGTCGCTGCCTCGCCCGAGATGTTCGTGCGCTCCGACGGTCGCCGCGTCGAGACCTGTCCGATCTCTGGCACCATCGCGCGCGGCGTCGATGCCATTGGCGATGCCGAGCAGATCCGGCAGTTGCTGAATTCGGAGAAAGACGAATTCGAACTCAACATGTGCACCGACGTCGATCGTAACGACAAGGCGCGCGTCTGCGTGCCCGGCACGATCAAGGTATTGGCGCGTCGGCAGATCGAGACCTACTCAAAACTGTTCCATACTGTCGATCATGTGGAAGGCATGCTGCGGCCGGGCTTCGATGCGCTCGATGCGTTCCTGACCCATGCCTGGGCGGTGACGGTGACTGGTGCGCCGAAGCTCTGGGCGATGCAGTTCGTCGAGGACAATGAGCGCTCGTCGCGGCGTTGGTATGCCGGCGCCATCGGCGCCGTGTCATTCGATGGCGGCATCAATACCGGCATCACCATCCGTACCATCCGCATGAAGGATGGCCTCGCCGAAGTTCGCGTCGGCGCGACGCTGCTGTTCGATTCGGATCCCGTCGCCGAAGAGAAGGAATGCCAGACCAAGGCTGCAGCCCTGTTCCAGGCGCTGCGCGGCGATCCGCCGAAGCGGCTGTCGGCCTTCGCGCCGGATGCAACCGGTTCGGGCAAGAAGGTGCTGCTGATCGATCATGACGACAGTTTCGTGCATATGCTGGCGGATTACTTCCGTCAGGTCGGCGCGACCGTCAGCGTGATTCGTCATGTCCATGCACAGACCGTCCTGAACCGCGAGAGTTTCGATCTGCTGGTGCTGTCGCCCGGCCCCGGCCGTCCAGCGGATTTCAGCATTGGCAAAACGCTGGATACCGCGCTCGAAAAGAAGCTGCCGGTATTCGGTGTCTGTCTTGGCGTGCAGGCGATCGGTGAATACTTCGGCGGCGTGCTGGGCCAGCTCGCGCAGCCGGCGCATGGACGGCCGTCGCGCGTGCAAGTGCGGGGCGGAAAGTTGATGAACGGTCTACCCAATGAAATCGTCATAGGCCGCTATCACTCGCTGTTCGTCGAGCAGGACAGCATGCCCGATGTGCTCACCGTGACGGCCTCGACCGAGGACGGTGTCGCCATGGCCATCGAACACAAGACGCTGCCGGTCGGCGGCGTGCAGTTTCATCCGGAATCGCTGATGTCGCTTGGCGGCGAGGTCGGCTTACGTATCGTCGAAAACGCATTTCGGTTGGGGCAGCGCCCCAACTGATCTCCATCTGAAGAATCGAAAGACCCTGATGACACCCGAACTCGCGCACGATCTCAAAGCCTCCGTCCGCACCATTGTGGATTATCCGAAGCCGGGTATCCTGTTTCGCGACATCACCACATTGCTGGGTGATGCACGCTCGTTCCGCCGCGCGGTGGATGAGCTGGTGCAGCCGTGGGCGGGGCTGAAGATCGACAAGGTTGCCGGCATGGAAGCGCGCGGCTTCATCATCGGCGGCGCGGTGGCGCATCAGTTGTCGGCAGGTTTCGTGCCGATCCGCAAGAAGGGCAAGCTGCCGCACACCACCGTGCGCATCGCTTACTCTCTCGAATACGGCATCGACGAGATGGAAGTGCATGCCGACGCCATCAAGCCCGGTGAGCGCGTGATCCTGGTGGACGATCTGATCGCCACCGGCGGCACCGCTGAAGGTGCGGTCAAACTGATGCGCCAGATCGGTGCTGAGGTGATGGCCGCCTGTTTCATCATCGACCTGCCGGATCTCGGCGGCGCGGCCAAGCTGCGGGCGATGAATGTGCCGGTGCGCACGCTGATGACGTTCGACGGGCATTGATTGCCCGTCACGACCCCTGCAGCAGCAGTCCCAGCTCGATCTCCCGAAAGCTGAAATAATTCTTCCGGATCCACTGATGCAACTCGGTGGATGAATCCTGCTCCGAGCGCAAATAGCCGGTGAAGGAGAAATTCAGCCGGTCGATATAGGTCTTGAGGAACACCGGCAGTGCCGCGATGCGCAGCATGCGGCCCTGCGCCAGTGCCACCGGGATTTCGCCGCGCAGCACGTGTTCGTTGTCGATCACATAGAGCGAATTGCGGGTGAACTGCTGCTGCAGCATCTCGTAGCCGCGCAATGAGGCGCGGTCGCTGTCGCCCATGAAGAACACGATGGGCGCCACGCCGCGCCGTGCGGCTTCCTTGGCGAAACCGATCTCGCCGGTCATTTTGAAGAATTCATCGAAGGCGAAATAGCCGAGGTCGATCACCTTGGCGATGTCGTCATTGATGATGAGCCGGTCCATCAGCGACATCTTGCCGAACGTGTCATTGACGTCGGCGGTCTCGGTCAGTTTCGGCAGGAAATCCAGCAGCGACGGTTCTTTCAGGCTGACATCGAAGGCGGTGACGTCGCCGCGCTGCAGCTTCAGGAATTCGCACAACAGGCGCGCGACGAGGGTCTTGCCGACCATCGGTCGCGTCGAGCAGATGATATAAACGGGCGTGCGTCGCATCGGCGCAATATCAGGCGAATCCGACGCCGCTCCAATCGTTAAATGGACTTACTTCTCGCCGGGGCTGCGGGCGCCGGGCTTGTCGTGGACGATGTCGGTCAGCTTGATGCGGTCGAATTCGCTCCAGACGTTGGCCAGCCAGTGCCGGACATAGCCGCGCAGCACGAACGAATAGTTCGCGGTCTCGTCATGCGGTCCCTTGTTGGCGACGAATTTCAGGAACGGCACGCTGGAGACTTCGACCTGCTCATAGGCCATTTCGTTCAGCTTCGGGATGGTGATCTCGGTGGCGCCCTTGATGCGGTGGAAATAGGAGTTGTAGGTCGCCTGGTCCCATTCGAAGAAGCTGGTGTTGTTGATGAAGTTCTTCACCAGGAAATACTTGGCGCCGTCCATGAAGCCGGCGGTCTCGGCGATCTCGTCCAGGGAGGCGATCGACGGGCCGAGTATATGGAAAACGGCAAAGGTAATCTGGCCGGACTTGGCGGCATCGAGGAAGCCGATGTCACGCAGATCGGCCAGCGCCCGGGACAGCAGGCCTGCGCGGACGTCGATCACGGTCACCGAGGGGGATGCGCTGTTGAGCGTATCGAAGATCTTCATCTGGTCGGACGTGGTCGTCATGTCGACGATTTCGGTGATGTCCGAATGGAACCGCTTCAGCGTGCCGCGCGGCGCTTCGGTGTCGAAAGCGCGCGTCGGGACGTTGTTGGCGCTGAAATAGTCCAGAACCGTCCGCGAAACCGTGGTCTTGCCAACCCCACCCTTGTCCGCGCCGACGACAATCACTGCTGGCTTCGCCATGGAATTCCTTTGCCGCTTTCAACTGGAGCATCCGCGCGATGGAGATTCGCGCGCCGGAGAACACTACCCGATGCCTGCTTTGGGCGCGAACATGGCAGAAACAAGGGGGATTTCAATCGCTGAAAGATGTGGCCCACGGAAATCATTGGGAAATTCTCCATATTTGGTCGCGGGCATTGTTTTCCGCATTACGGCTACCCGACCGGGCTTGCAGGTGCCGGGGTCCCCGGCGGCGCTCACCACACCGTGATTGATGCGACGCACAAAATAGATTGCAGCCTAATCGATAGGGTCCTATCTAATTTCCATGCCCCACTCCCAAGCGCATATCCAGGCCGAACTGGGTCTGCTGGTTGCGCGACTGGCACGGGTCTGGCGCCGCAAGGCTGACCAGACCCTGTCGGCGCATGGCCTGTCCGAAGCCACGGCACATCCGCTGCTGATCCTGTCCCGCGCCGGTCGCGAGAACGTGCGTCAGGGCGTGCTCGCCGACGAAATGGGGCTCGAAGGTCCATCGGTGGTCCGGCTGATCGACCTGCTGGCCGCCGAAGGGCTCGTCGAGCGCCGCGAGGACCCGACCGACCGCCGCGCCAAGGTCTTGCACCTGACTCCGCTTGGCGAAGCCAAGGCCGAAGAGATCAGGCGCGTCATGCGCCGGCTGCGCGGTGACCTGATGAAGGGCATCGCGCCGGATGAACTCGCTATTGCCTTCGATGTGCTCGGACGGATCGAGCTATCGGCCAATCGCCTGTATGAGGCCGCCGAGGAGGCGGACGCGCTGCCATGACCTCCGCTGCTGCCAGACCGCCGTTTCTCGTCCGCCACGCCGATATCATCTTCTCCGTGAAAACCTTCATCGCCGGCATGATGGCGCTGCTGATCGGTTTTGCGATGGATCTGCCGCGGCCCTACTGGGCGCTGGCCACGGTCTATATCGCCTCGCAGCCGCTGGCCGGCGCCACGCGTTCGAAAGCGCTGTTTCGCGTCATCGGCACACTGGTTGGGGCTTCGGCCAGCGTCGTGCTGGTGCCAAATCTCGTCAATTCGCCGGAACTGCTCAGCCTCGCCATCGCGCTGTGGGTCGGTCTCTGTCTCTATGTCTCGCTGCTGGACAGGACGCCGCGCGGCTACATGTTCATGCTCGCGGGCTACACCTGCGCGCTGATCAGCTTTCCCTCGGTCAACGACCCCGCCGCGATCTTCGATACCGCCGTGGCGCGCAGCGAGGAAATCATCGTCGGCATTCTCTGCGCGACGCTGGTATCCACGATCTTGTTGCCGCGCAGCGTCGGTCCGGCGGTTGCAGCGCGGGTCGATAGCTGGCTCGCCGGTGCGCGCAGGCTGACGCAGGACGTGCTGGCCGGCCGCAGCGCCGATCCGGCCACGCGCGATCTGCGCCTCAAGCTCGCCGCCGATGCCGTCGATATCGATACGCTCGCCGATCATCTGGCCTATGATCGGCTCGGCGGACGCGAGACCTCACGCTGGATGCGCGCCCTGCGCACGCGCATGCTGACATTCCTGCCGCTGCTGTCATCCATGGGCGATCGCATCGACGCGCTGGGCGAAGACGCGCGGACGACCTCACCGCAATTGATGGCGCTGATCGACGACGTCTCCGCCTGGATTGCTGACAACAGCACCGACCGTGAACCCGCCGAGCGGCTGCGCAGCATGATCGCCGCGCAGCAGCCGAAGCTGAGCGCGTCGTCGTCATGGACCGAGATCATGATCGCGAGCCTGCTGATGCGGATGCGCGAGCTCGTCGATATCTCAGCGGATTGCCGGGTCCTCAATCAGGCGATTGCCGAGGGCGGCCGTCCGCCGGGCGCGAAACTCGCCTTTCAGGCTGAAGCCGGTGTGGCCCCGGTGCGGCATGTCGATCACGGCATGGCGCTATGGTCCGCAGCAGGCGTGTTCATTACCATCCTCGTCTGCTGCGCGTTCTGGATCGCTACCGGCTGGACCGATGGCGCGACAGCACCGACCATGGCGGCTGTCGGCTGCTCGTTCTTCGCCAGCATGGATGATCCCGCGGTGGGGTTGCGCGGCTTTGCCAAATGGACGCTGGCCGCGATGGTGATCATCGCGCTCTATCTGTTCGCGATCCTGCCGGCTATCACCGATGTCGAAGTGCTGGTCGCCGTGCTGGCGCCGCCGTTCCTGCTGTTTGGCTATCTCATCGCACGCCCCGCCACCTTCTTCATCGGCATGCTGCTGGCGGCGAATACCGCGACGCTGATGGCGTTGCAGACGACTTACAATGCCGACTTCGCAAGTTTCGCCAATTCCAGCGTGGCTTTCTTCGTCGGTACTGAACTGTCGGTCATCTCGATCCAGTTGATCCGCTCAGTCGGCTCCGAATGGAGTGTGAAGCGGCTGATGCGGCGCGGCTGGATCGCCATCGCGCAGGCTGCCGAACAGCGCGGCAACCGTGATCGCGCCGCCTTTGCCGGGTTGATGCTGAATCGCATCGGTCTGCTGGCGCCGCGGCTGACGGCGCTGAAAGACTCAGAACTGCGCATGGTCGATAATCTGCGCGAGCTGCGGGTCGGGTTAAACATCGTCGATCTGCGTCGCGCCCGCCATCATCTGTCGCTGCCGACGCTCAGAGCGATGGACGCGATGCTGGATGAGCTTGCCGTGAGTTTCCGCAGCTATAAAGGCGACGAGATGCCTGAGCCGCTGCTGGCCAAGGTCGATCACGCGCTGGCGGAAGCCATAAGCGAGCGCGGGGCTGGGCGCGCGGATGCTCTGATCGGCCTCGTCGGCATTCGCCGCGGTCTGTTTCCGACAGCACCCGCCTATCTGCCCGAACAGGGCCTTCTCGCCGGGAGTGTGGCGGCATGAGATATGAAATCGATCTGTTCGGTGTGCTGTTGCCATCGCTGATGCTGTGGCTGGTCATCACTTACGCCATCGGCGCACTGCTGCGCCCCTTGATCGAACGCTCCGGCCTCTATCGCTATGTCTGGCACCGCGCGCTGTTCGATCTTGCTCTGTATGTCTGCCTCCTGGGCGGCGTGGTCTATCTGTCTTCCGGATTGCTGTCATGAAAAACGCTGTGAGTTTTATTCGCCGTTTCGCCGTCACCGCGCTGGCCGTCGTCGCCGCGCTCGCCGTGGGGCGCTATCTCTGGGTCTATTATATGGATGCACCATGGACACGTGACGGCCGCGTCCGTGCCGACGTGGTCACCGTGGCGCCGGATGTGTCCGGTTTCGTTACCGAGATTCTGGTGAAGGACAATCAGAAGGTGGCCCGCGGCGACGTCATCATGCGGATCGACCGCGCGCGTTTCGGGCTGGCGCTGCAGCAGGCTGAGGCCGTTGTGGCCGGTCGCAAGGCCAGCCTTGAGCAGGCCGATCTCGATCTGAAGCGCTACAATGATCTCACCACCGCGGCCGTGTCGCAGCAGAAGAAGGAGCAGGTGTTGGCGACGCAACTCCTCGCCAAGGCGTCACTGGATCAGGCCGTTGCCGATCAGGCGGTGGCGCAGCTCAATCTCGATCGCAGCGAGGTTCATGCGCCGGTCTCAGGCGTGATCTCCAACATGGACCTGCGCCCCGGCACCTATGTCACTGCCGGCAAGGGCGTGATGGCATTGGTCGATACGTCGAGCCTGCATGTGGACGGCTATTTCGAGGAAACCAAGCTCTCGCGCATTCACGTAGGCGATCCCGTCCACATTCACTTGATGGGTGATGCCGCCAAGCTCACTGGCCATGTAGAGAGCGTTGCCGCCGGCATCGAGGACCGTGACCGTGCGGAAGGCAGCAACCTCCTGGCCAATGTGACGCCGACCTTCAGCTGGGTGCGCCTTGCCCAGCGCGTGCCTGTGCGCATCGCGCTCGATGCTGTGCCGGAAGGTGCGACGCTGGTCGCGGGCCGCACGGCGACGGTGGAGATTTTGCCGGGCAACGGGACGACGGTTGCGAAGGTGAACTGACGCTTCAGGCGTCCGTATCCGGCATCGTATCCAGCAGCATCGTCTCAAATCGCGCACGTATCTCGCGAGGTGTCGCGCCAAAACGCTTCTTGAAGGTGCGGTTGAAATAAGACAGATCGCCGAAGCCGACCTCGAAGGCGATGGTGCTGACGGCGCGATCCCCGCGGTTGCCATCGCGCAGCATATGGAAGGCGCGCTCGAGCCGACGCTCCAGCAGGTAGTCCGAAAACGTCCGGCCTTCGGCCTCGAACAATTTCTGGAAATAACGCGCGGTGACGCCATGGGTGGTCGCGAGCCGCTCCAGTGACAGCGTCGGCTGGCTGAGGCTGGCCTCTATATCGGCCTTGAGCGACAGCAGGCTGATGGTCGGCCGATCCTGGCGCCATGCGCCACGCCGCGCCGGCGCATCGGCTTCATCGATCATGGTGGCGACGAGGCCGTTCATATAATCGATAGCGAGGCCGGTCAGCGCAGCGGAATTCATCGGCAGCAAGCCGCGCATTACGGCAGCGGCGTAATGGCCAAGCGCGATCAGCCCGCCATTGTCATGGGCGATATGGCGCATGCCGGTATGGCCATTGCCGGCGAGTAGCAGGCAGTCGACGCGGCTCACATCATTCATGATGAACGTGGTGGCGCGGCCGGGATCGAGAATAATCGCCTCGCGCGGCATGCATGTCTGGCGCTGGCCATCCTGCTGGACGATCACCACGCCATCGGATGGCCGCAGCACCAGGATATCCTGCGGCGAGTCGTCGCCAGTCGTGGCGGTATCGTCGTCGGGCATGGTCCAAAGCGGTGCGGGATCGAAACACGACATCAGTCCAAGATGCGGCTGCATCCGCAGGATCGCCTTCGACTGGAAAGGGGCCGCGCGAAACGATCCCAGCGAATTGCGCTGCACGGTCTTCCACGGCAGGCGGCTTTCAAGCGGTTTGCGCAGGGTGTCATCGATATCGTCGGCAACCAGCCAGAGCGGGACGAGAGGGCAATCGGGAGCGGCATCGACGCAGGATGGAGACCGCGACTGATGCGCGTTTGCCACAGCATCGAATCCAAACCGCTTCGTTCGCTCCAGTCCGACTATCAATTCACCGAGTCCAAGTCATGCAATGGGCTGTGCCGTATCGCTGTGACGATAGACGGAATGCACAGGCGTAAGAAGAGTAAAGCCGTGGCTGGAATTTACATTGATTCCAAACTGCTGCGGCCTCGGTCGAATTGACCGGCTCGACCTCTCCAGTGCTTCGTCGCCACGAACATACGGAAGACTTCGAGCTCATGCGTTACAGCCAGTTCCTTCTCATCCCCGCCGTCGGGCTCATGTCGTCGCAGGCCGTTGCGCAGCAGAGCGCGGGCGTCACGCTCGACGAGATCACGGTAACGGCCGCGCGTGCCCAGCGCTCGATTTCGGATATTCCGCAGACCGTGCAGGTGGTCGATCAGAAGGAGATTGACGAGCAGCTCAAGCAGAGCGGCAGCGCATCGGCGCTGCTGGCAAAATTGCTGCCGGGCTTCTCGGTGTCGAACCAGACCATCTCCGGTGCTTCCGAAAGCTATCGCGGCCGCGACCTTCTGGTGCTGATGGACGGCGTGCCGCTGACGACGCCGCTCCGCGACGTCTCGCGCGTGCTGTCGCTGATCGATCTGAATTCCGTCGAGCGCATCGAACTGGTCGCCGGTGCATCGAGCCTGTATGGCGCCGGCGCGACGGGCGGTACGGTGAATTTCGTCACCAAGAAAGCGCAGCCGGGCGGTCCCCGTGTTAGCGTCAATACGGCGCTGCGCACCTTCACCGCCGATCCCGGCGGTTCGCTGGCACCGGAAATGTCGGCGACGGTCAGTGGCAAGGGCACGAATGGCATCGACTACGTGTTCGTTGGCAGCGGCCGCGGCGCGCAGAAGACTTATGACGGCGCGGGCCGCGAGCTGCCATCGGACGCCATGCTCGGGCAGGGAGGTGGCGATCGTCTCGCCAGCGGCAATTTCCTGGGCAAGATCGGTTACGATTTCGATGGCGGCAAGCGCATCGAAGCCTCGATCAGCCAGTTCTATCTCGACCAGACGCCGAAATACCTCACCGACTATTCCGGCGCCTATGCGAAGCCGGATTTCACCAAGCCCTATACCGGGCAGAGCGTGCTGGAAGATTCGCGCTCGTTCCAATTGCGCTACAGCGATACCGACTTCGTGCTCGGCAATCTCAGCGTGGTCGGCTTCTACAATGACATCAAGAAGCGCTTCAACTATTCGGAGTTCTCCTATCCCTATAACTCGCTGGTCTATTATTCCGGCAATCCGCTGAGCCCGACCAGCCCGGCCAACCAGACCACGCTGTATTCCGAGCGCGGCGGGGTCAATCTGACGATCGATACGCCGCTCGACCGCATCTGGAACGGCGCCAAGGTGACCTGGGGCACGGACGTCGTCCATGATAAGACATGGCAGACGCTGACCGATGGCCGCGATGTGTTCACGCCGTTGACCCAGGTGACGACCGCCGGATTTGCATTGGTACAAGTCCCGATCACCGATCGGCTGACCGCGCGCGGCGGCGTTCGCTACGAGCATTTCGATCTCAGCGTCGACGACTTCCTGCGTCCGGCCGCCTATGCCGCGATCTCGCCCGTGACGCGCTTCGTTCTGCCGGCGCTCAATGTTATCGGCGGCCAGTACGAATATGCCTCGCCGACCTACAATCTCGGTGCGACCTTCAAGCTCAACAACAAGATCGATCTGTTCGGCGGTTTCTCGCAGGGCTATGCGCTGCCCGATGTTGGCGCCTATACGCGCCGCGCCGGCCTGTCATCCACCGCCTTTGCCTGTCCGGTAGCGACGCCGAACTGCCTGCCGCTGGCACGCCAGACCATCTCTTTCAGCTCGATCGCGCCGGAAGCCCAGATCGTCAACAATTACGAAATCGGCATCCGCGGCGGCGACGGCCCCTACAAGGGCAGCATCACCGGTTTCGTCAGCACCTCCGAGAAGGGCGTGACCTTCGATCCCGTCACCAACCTGATCTCGCAGCAGAAGGAAATGATCTACGGCGTCGAATATATCGGCGAGATGGCGATCAACCGGAATTTCACGCTGGGTACCACGATCGGCTACAAGGAAGGCCGCTACGACACCAACAAGGACGGTGTGCTCGACTCGTGGCTGCCCAACAACCGCATCGGCAGTCCGGTGCGCGGTCTGATCTTCGGCGACTATCGCTTCGACAACGGCATCAAGCTGCGCGTCGAGGGCGAGGGCTATGCCAGCCGCAACCGCGGTATCAACCTGACCAATACGGTCTATCCCATTGAAGGCGGCTTTACGATGAATGCCGCGCTGAGCGGGCCGGTCTATGGCGGCGAGGCCTATGCGGCCGTCAACAACCTGTTCGATACGGAGCTGCAGAATCCGACCGCGACGTCGGTGCGCAACCTGCCGGTCTATTCCTGGGGCCGCACCGTGACGGTCGGCTATCGCAAGACGTTCTGACGCGACGAGGAGTTTGAAGATTACGGCGATGGTGGATCTGGAGATTGATGGGAGCCTGCTGACGCTGCGGTTCCTGCCGCCTTATGCGGAGTCGGACGAGCGCGATTATCTGGCCGCGCTGGCCCGGGTCGGCGAGCATGATGCGCCATTCGAACTTCTGACCGTGTTCGGGGGCGGCGGGAAACTGTCCGTCGCCGGCGAGCGGGAGCAGGCGCTGTGGTTCAAGGCGACGCGCGGCCATATCTCCGCGCGCTGCCGTGCTGTGGCGATTGTACGCCCCGGCGCCAACAAGAAGATGGAAGAGACGTTTCGGAAGCTCTGGCCGATGCCGCTGGTGGCGCTCGAGGACGAGATCGCCGCGCGCGCCTTTCTCGCCGAACATCGCGGCCTCGCATGAGCACCGCGGAGCTTAACGCATCTGCGCCGGTCGCCGTCATGGGACGCAAGCGGCTGTTCGTCGTGCTGGGCGGGCTGTATCTGGCACAGGCGATCCCGTCCTATCTGTTCGTCGCCGCCCTGCCGCCAATCATGCGCGAGGCCGGTGTGTCGCGCAGCGAGATCGGCTATCTCAGCCTCTGGTTCCTGCCGTTGCTGCTGAAGTTTTTCTGGGCGCCGGTCGTGGATCGTATCCGTCCCTTCGCGCGCGCGCATCGCGCCGGCTGGGTGATCGTGACTCAGACCGGCGTGATTATCAGCCTGCTGTGCCTGATCCCGCTTGGCGCAACCAATGTATGGGGCATCATCGCAGTGGGCCTGTTCGGCTCGTTGCTGATCTCGACGCAGGACATCGCCACTGATGGCTATGCCGCGAAATATCTCGCGCCGGAGGATCGCGCCATCGGCAATGCGATCCAGGGCGGCTCGGTCGCGTTTGGTGTCGTGATCGGCGGCACGCTGGGTCTCGTGCTTTATGCGCAGATCGGTTGGACCGGTATGCTGCTGACCATCGCCGGCTTCTCGCTGATCCCGCTGTTTGCCGCCTTCGCCATGCGCGAAGACGAAGCCGACCAGGTCGATCCGGCGAAGCCGCGGCCTTCGGTGATGGCCTTCCTGCGCCGCCGCGAGGTGCGCAACATTCTCTGGATCGCACTGATCTACCGGATGAGCGAGGGCCTCGTGAAGGCGATGGAGGGCAGCTATCTCGTCGATGCCGGCGTGCCGCTCAAACAGATCGGTTATCTTTCCGGCGGCGCCGCGACGACGGCGGGCCTCGCGGGTGCCGCTGGCGCAGCATGGCTGTTGCAACGCTGCGGCACCGGCTGGACGCTGGGGTTGCTCGGCATTCTCCGCACCATCTGCTTTGCGCTGTTCACGGCGCATGCGCTGGGCGTGGTGACCGGCATCTGGCCGATTTTCGGCGCGGCCGGATTCCAGACCTTGATCCGCTATATGGAGATCGTCGCGCTCTACAGCCTGTTCATGGCCGCGGCATCGAAGGATCAGCCGGGCACCGACTTCACCATTCTCGCCTGCGCCCAGCTCATTATCTATTTCATCGGCTCGATGCTGTCGGGCCGTATTGCCGATCTGCTCGGCTATGGGACGCTGTTCAGCGTCGCCACAGTGTTGTCGCTGATCGCGGCGATTGCAACGATGCGCATTCTCGCCGCGCAACCGCCCGCTAGTTTGACGCCGGCGCAGCCTGCGTGAAGCTGCGATCGACGGCCTTGCTGACATCGACCTGCTTCGACAGGATTCCGTAGCGCGTGGCGCGGTCGGAGGCTTCCTGGAACTCCTTCACCACGCCATCGTCGATGGCGATCGGCCGTGTGTCCTGCGCCTTGTAGGCGCGCGCCAGCACGTCTTCCGGCAGCTTGGTCAGCTCGGCGGTGTTCTTTGCATAGACCTCGACATTCTCACGCGACCAGGTGCGGGCCTTGTTGAGCCGCTGCAACAGGTCGGCGACGGCCTCGCGCTTGGTGGCAATCGCCTGTTCGGAAGCGACGATAAAGGTCAGGGTCGGGGTCAGACCGGTGCCATCGGCAACCACCCGCGCATTGTCCTTGAGCACGGCATAGGAGATGTACGGCTCCCATACGGCCCAGCCGTCGATCGAACCGGCGAGAAGTGCAATCTTGGCATCGACGGGACCGAGCGGCGCGAAAGTTGCTTCGCTGGTCTTGTAACCGGCTTTCTCCAGCGTCGCCTCAATCAGGAACTGGCCCCAGCCGCCGCGTGTGCCTGCGAGGCGCTTGCCCTTGAGGTCGGCAGCGGTCTTGATCGGTGAATCGTTGCGCACCAGGATCGCCTGTGTGTCCGCATTGGAGCGTGTGCCGCCTATCGCCTTGATCGGTGCGCCGTTGGCATAGACCGTGAGGAACGAGAGGTCGCCAGTGTAACCGACATCGAGTGCGCCGGCATTGATGGCTTCGAGAATCGGCGCTGCCGCAGGGAATTCCGACCACTGGATCTTGTAGGGCAAGTCCTTCGCCAAGCCGGAGATCTCCAGCAGCGAGCGGTTGCCGCCCTTCTGGTCGCCGACGCGCAGCGTGATCTGGTCCGCCGCGAAAGCGGAGGTGGCGAGCGTTGCGCTGAAGGCTGTGGCGATGAGCGTTGAATGCAAGCGGCGCGAGGTGGAAGAGGCGGTCATGGTCACTTTCTCTGATGCAATGGCGAGCATCAAAGCTACGTCCGACACGGATTCAGTCAATGAAATGGCTGACTGAATATCATCGAGCGAAAGCAACGAATGTAGCGTTGCTGGAAATGGCGTGGAAGTTTTGCGCTTTCAAAATCTGATGTGTTTTGGCCCACCGTCAACCTGCGTGCGCATTCCCGCCCAACTCTGCCGCCTTTCCGCCAGAATTCCCTTCCGCGGCGCATTTGGTGCGCCGCAGAATAGCCACGAGCGTCAGCCGAAATAGGGAATGGATTACTCCGAACAGACAAAAACCCTGGCGCTATTTCGCAATCGGGCCGTTTGGAGCGCGACGGATTTGGAAGTCGCCCGGCATTCGGGCCGGGAGCATTTCAAAGTGGGTTGTGTGCTTCAATTGATTTCGTCGCTGACCGTGGGCGGGTCCGAGCGACTGCTGATCAATTTCGCTGCCAGTTGCACGCCGGGAGAGGACATTCCGCAGGTTTTCGTCGTGATTAACGACTTTTTCCATCCCGATCTTGCTGCCGAGCTCTCCGCGACAGGTCATCCGGTCTACTTCCTTAAGCGCCCACCCGGGAACCGCAATCCACGTGTCATTCTAAGTTTACTCAACATCATCCGCCGTCACGATATTCGCATCATCCATGCGCATGACAGCGGCGCCAAGCACTTCGCCATGTTGAGTAAACTGTATCGTCCGATGAGCGTCGGCTACACGATTCACAATACCGGCCTCGTCAACGCGTGGGACCGCGTGAAGCTTCGGCTGCATCAGCGGTTCGTCGATTGGAACATCGCGATCTCTGCTGCGGTCGAGCGTGAATGTGAATCTGTCAAACTGAAGCGCCTGTTCAAGGTGCATAACGGCATACCGCTCGCGACATTCGATAGAGTGGCGCGGCAACGTCGCCTCGGACCGGCTCTGCGTCTGATCAATGTCGCCCGCATCTATCCCAAGCAGAAGGGTCAGGACATCCTGATCAAGGCGGTCAGCCTCTGCGTCGCGCGCGGGCTCGACATTCGCTGCGATTTCGTCGGCAGCCCACCGGAGGGCGACGAGTCGACCCTCCTGAGTTTGAAGGCGCAGGCGATCGCCGAGAATGTCGCCGATCGCGTTCGCTTCCTGTGCGGGCGTACCGATGTGCGCCATCCGCTGGACGAGGCCGATATCTTCGTCCTGCCATCGCGTTTCGAAGGTTTCGGACTGGTGTTGCTCGAAGCCATGGCGGTCGGCCTGCCTGTCATCGCCGCGGATGTCGATGGCCCGGCCGAGCTGCTGGTGGATGGATCGAACGGTATCAAATTCAAGGTCGGATCCGCCGAGGATCTTGCCGACAAGATCGCGGCGCTCGCGGCGCAGCCTGAGCTTGCCGCGAAGATTGCAAGGACGGCGAAGGATTTCGTCACCGAATTCGATATCGCCAATATGCGCGACCAGTATTTCGGCATCTACGGGCAGATGATGAGGGTGAGCTAGCCTGATGTCTTGCGTGCGCGCTTGCCGGTGGCCGCGAGTTTGTCAGCAAGAAATTCCAGCAGCACTTCGACACGGGCAGGGCGGGGACCGCCCGGCGGCGTGACGAGGTAGACACCGCTCGACGATTGCGACCAGTCCTGCAACACGGCTTCCAGCGCGCCGCTCGCCAATGCATCGCCGACGATGAAATCCGGCAGATCGCTGATCCCCAATCCGGCGATCAGCGCAGGCAGCAGCGCCTCGCCATTGTTGACGCGGAGCGGCCCGGCCGGCCGAACGTTGGCCTGTTCGCCGGCCGCATTGGTGAAGTGCCAGACGCCGGGCGTCGAGAGATAGGTGTAGCCAAAGCATTTGTGGTCGGCGAGGTGCATGGGATGCGTCGGCCGGCCGTATTTCGCGAAATAGGACGGCGCCGCCACAATGTAACGCTTCACCGGACGCAGCCGCCGCGCGATCAACGATGAATCCGGCAATGATGCGATGCGGATCGCGGCGTCGAAACCTTCGCCGATCAGATCGACGGTCGCGTCGCTGAGGCTGAGGTCGATGGAGACCTCCGGATACTGCGCCAGAAATTCCGGCAGCAGTGGCGCCACCGTGTTGGTGCCATAGGTCATCGGCACGGCCAGCCGTACCAGCCCGCGCGGTGTCGCCGACTGCGCCAGCGCTTCGTTCTCGAGCGCTTCGCCGTCCGCCAGCAATTGCGCGGCCTTCACCGCCAGCGTCTTGCCGGAGTCGGTCAGCGCCAGCCGCCGTGAGGTCCGGTTGAACAGCCGCGCGCCCAGGCGATCCTCGAGCCGACCGACCGCCTTGGAGACGGTGGCCTTGGACAGGGTCAGCTCGGTCGCCGCCGCCGCAAAGGACCGCAGTTCGACCACCTTGGCGAAAATCGCCAGCGCTTCGAAATCGGGAAGTTTGGGCATCTCAAAATCCGAAACGATGAGTTTCCATCATTTCTATTTATGCGCCATTTGAGAGGGCATATCCAGATGCCCAGGATGCAAATGCATCAAACGACGGAGATTTCGTCATGATCGACCTCAGACCTTTCGACAAACTCGGCGGCGCCGACCACGGCTGGCTCAAGGCCAAGCACCATTTCTCGTTCGGCAGCCATTACGACCCCAAGAATATGGGCCATGGCAGCTTGCGCGTCTGGAACGACGACGAGATCGCGCCGAACACCGGTTTTCCCGCTCATCCGCATTCCAACATGGAAATCATCACTTATGTCCGCGAGGGCGCGATCACGCATCAGGACAGTCTGGGCAACACGGGCCGCACCGAGGCCGGCGACGTCCAGGTGATGAGTGCGGGCTCGGGCATCCGGCACTCCGAATACAATCTGGAGGCATCGACCACGCGGATCTTCCAGATCTGGATCGAGCCCACCCAAACGGGCGGCCAGCCTTGCTGGGGCGCCAAGCCGTTCCCGAAGGCCGATCGCTCCGGCCAGTTCGTCACCATTGCCAGCGGCTTCAAGGACGACGCCGGGGCACTGCCTATCCGGGCTGACGCCCGGGTGCTGGCAACCACGCTGAAGGCCGGTGAGACCGCGCAATATCCGCTGGGTAGCTCGCGCAACGGCTACCTCGTGCCGGCGGCCGGCGCGATTGAGATCAACGGCATTCGCGTCAACGCCCGCGACGGCGTCGCCATCCGTGATGAAGCCAACGTCACGATCACCGCGCTGGAAGATTCCGAACTCGTTCTGGTGGACGCCGCCTGACGCAAGTCAAAGGCGCCCGCCAATCATCAACCCGACCTATTCATCCCAATCCAACGGAGACTGACCATGACCAAAGTACTCGTTCTGTATTATTCCGCTTACGGCCATATCGAAGCGATGGCCAATGCCGTCGCCGAAGGTGCCCGCGAAGCCGGCGCCACTGTCGACATCAAGCGCGTGCCTGAACTGGTGCCTGCCGAGGTCGCCAAGGCGTCCTACTACAAGATAGACCAGGCTGCCCCGATCGCGACCATCGACGATCTCGCCAATTATGACGCGATCATCGTCGGTACCGGCACCCGCTTCGGCCGCATGTCCTCGCAGATGGCCAACTTCCTCGATCAGGCCGGTGGCCTGTGGATGAAGGGCGCGCTGCATGGCAAGGTCGGCGGTGCCTTCACCGCGACCGCGACCCAGCACGGTGGCCAGGAAACCACGCTGTTCTCCATCATCACCAACCTGCTGCATTTCGGCATGACCATCGTCGGCCTCAATTACGGCTTCCAGGGCCAGATGAAGCTCGATGAAGTCACCGGCGGTTCGCCCTATGGTGCCACCACCCTGACTGGTGGCGACGGCAGCCGCCAGCCTTCGGCCAATGAGCTGGCTGGTGCTCGTTATCAGGGCAAGGTCATCGCCGAGACGGCCAAGAAACTTCACGGCTAAGCTGCGTGGCTAACTAAAAAGAGATGGCTGACAAGAGAAAGGCGGCGTTCTGATTGCAGAGCGCCGCCTTAATCTATGCTGGAACAAACGGATTCGATTTCATCATGCTCGACGTGTATTTCATTTATCAGCTGGCACGGCGGCCGCTACATGCGATGGCTAGGCGGTGGGTTTGCCGCGGCATCGCGCATGTGACCAGGGGCGAAGTGGTTTGCCCCGAATGCCGCCAACACTGAAACGTTCCTTGATCGTTGGACTGGCAAGGTTGCATCTACGGAAGTAAACTTGGGCTATGTCCAAATCAACCAGCCCGCCGGTGCCAGCCCTCAGTATCCGTATCGACCTCGATTCCGAGGGACGGATCGGACCGGGCAAGATTCAGCTTCTCGAACATATTCATGCCACCGGTTCGATTTCGGCCGCTGGCCGCGCCATGGCGATGTCCTACAAGCGCGCCTGGGATCTGGTGGATGAACTCAACCGGATCTGCGGGCAGCCTGCCGTCGAGCGCCAGACTGGCGGCAAGAATGGGGGCGGAGCTCTCCTCACGCCATTCGGCCTGACGCTCATCAAGCGCTATCGTGGCATCGAAAACGCTGCGGCTACAGCCGCGCGCAAGGAGTTGATGGCGCTGAAGGGCGATATCGGCAAGAAGCGTAGATTCTAATCGGTCAAGCCGGCGGTATCACCGTTGTATCCGGATAAATATATCGTGACGGTCACCCCGATCGCGCTTTCGAATGGCTCTATTCTGGAATAGGATTGATCCATCCTTGGTCGCTCGTGGCGCGCCGTGGTCTAAACTGGAACTTCGCAATGTTCGACGCCCAATGCGATCTGGCTGCACTTGTCTATGACAAGGATCAGGATCCCGACGTAGTGTTGCACACCTTCGCGGCGGATTTGAGCAAGCAGGGCATTCGCGCCGTCGGATTGGTGCAACTCGGGCATCGCGAATTCGACGTGCCGAAGCTGACTGCGGTCATGCTGCACACCGGTGCGCAAGTGCGCTTGTTTCAGGATCTCGGTCCCGGCGCCAAGGGCTGCAAGCTCGATGTCGGGCAATTGCTCGATGCCGGCACGCAGGTCGCCGACGCCATCGACGAGGGCGCCGATCTCGTGATCATCAACCGGTTCGGCAAGCAGGAGCGTGAGGGCAAAGGGCTCGCTTATCTGATTGAGCGTGCGCTCTCTAGCGATATCCCCGTGGTGATCGCCGTGCCGTCGCATCGCTTTGCCGAATGGATCGCATTTGCCGATGGCATGAGCGTGAAGCTGCATTGCGATCGCGAGTCGCTCGATGGCTGGTGGGCAAAAGTCTCCTGCCGCAGCGAGGGGCTCATGCGTCAGGACCATCGCAGCGTTTGCGAAGTGCTGAAATAGAATTCCATCAACGCACAGCCGTCAATCGTCCGAATACCGTTGCTCCTGCCACGGATCGCCGCGGTTGTGATAACCGCGGACTTCCCAATAGCCGGGCTTGTCGTCGCCGACGAACTGGATGCGCTGCAGCCACTTGGCGCTCTTCCAAAAATAGAGATGCGGCACGATCACGCGCACCGGGCCGCCATGGTCGCGCTCGATCGGGGAGCCCTGCCACGAATGTGCCAGCAGTGCGTCTTCGGCAGCGAAGTCTTCCAACGACAGGTTGGTGGTGTAGCCGTCATGGGATTCCAGCACCACAAAGCGCGCCTCGGGCTTCGGCTGGCAGGCGTCGAGCAGCGCGCGGGTCGAAAGACCTTCCCACTGGTTGTCGTAACGCGACCAGGTGGTGACGCAATGGATGTCTGAGATGAAGGTCGATTGCGGCTGTGCGCTGAACTGGCCGAAATCCCAGAACAGCGGCGTCTCGACGGCGCCGTAGACATCGAGGCGCCAGCGCTCGCGGGGGATGTTTGGCGTGATGCCCAGATCCAGCACCGGCCAGTCCTGGGTCAGGTGCTGGCCGGGCGGGAGCCGCTGGTCGTCCGGGCGCGCAATCTTGCCGGTGAGAAACCGGCCTTCGCGCGCCCAGCGCTGTTTGGTCTGCGTCAGCTTGGATTCCGGCGGGGTGTGATCCTCGGTCATGGCTGACGCTCCTTCCCTAGATCGACGCCGTCACTCGTGACGGTGCATCGCCGACTTGTGCTTGGTGTCGCGCATGGTGGCGTAAATCAGTAGCGACAGGAAGATCATGCCCGACAGGTAATAGTAGAACCACTGTTCATGACCGATCTGCTTGAAGTACAGCGCGATCGCCGGCGCCGTACCGCCGAAGATTGACACCGTCAGCGCATAGGGCACGCCGACGCCCAGCGCACGGATATTGGTCGGGAACAGTTCGGCCTTCACCACCGCATTGATCGAGGTATAGCCGGCCACGAAGATCCAGGCGCCGCAGATCAGCAGGAACGCCATGAATGGCGACTTGGTGGCCTGCAACGCTGTCAGGATCGGAACAGTCGCCAGCGTGCCGGCAACGCCGAAGAAGATCAGCAGCGGCTTGCGGCCGATGCGGTCGGAGATCGCGCCATAGATCGGCTGCAGCAGGCAGGCGAATATCAGCGTGCCGAAGATCACCGTGGTGGTCTGGTCCGCGGTGAGGCCGACCGAGAGCTTCACGAAGGTCTGCATATAGGTGGTGAAGGTATAGAACGCTGCGGTGCCGCCAGCTGTGAGGCCGACAACCAGCAGCAATTCTCGCGGATAGGCCATCAGCGCGCGCAGCGAACCCATTGGCTTGGCCTGCTTCTTCGCTTCAACGAACTGGTCAGTCTCGTGCATGTCGCGACGCATCACGGCGGTGAAGACCGCAAGACCCGCGCCGATCACGAACGGAATGCGCCAGCCCCAGTCCTTCAGCTCCTGCTCGGTGAGGAACACCTTCTGCAGCAGCAGGAGCACGATGATCGCGGTCAGCTGGCCGCCGATCAGGGTGACATACTGGAAGCTCGAATAGAAACCGCGATGCTTGGGATCGGCGACTTCCGAGAGATAGGTGGCGCTGGCGCCGTATTCGCCGCCGAGGCTGAGGCCTTCGATAATGCGGGCGAGCGCGAGCAGGATCGGTGCCGCGATGCCGATAGTGGCATAGGTCGGCGTGCAGGCGATGATCAGCGAGCCGAAGCACATGCACAGGACCGAGATCGTCAGCGATATACGACGGCCATAGGTGTCGGCGAGATAGCCGAACAGCCAGCCGCCAAGCGGCCGCATCAGGAAGGTGGCGGCAAACAGCACGGCCGCATTGAGCTGCTGAACGACGGGGTCGGAGTTCGGGAAGAAGGCCGGCGCGAAATACAGGGCGAAGGCTGTGTAGGCGTAGAAGTCATACCATTCGACGAGATTGCCCATCGAGCCGATGAAGATCGCCTTGATGCGTTTTTTGGCGTCGTCGAAATGGAGTTTGCCGTCCGCCGGCGGTGCGAATGAATCTGCCACGTAGAACCCTCGTATTCCGTGAAATGAAATGTCCCGTTGCCACGCTCGGCACGAAAAGCCAATGCCGCGGAATGCATTGCTGCTGGCAGGATCGTTCTGTCGGGCGATGCCCGCATCCCGGCCGTGGCCGCACATGACTAGCCTCGACATACGACAATGTGGCTTAGACAAAAGTCTATATAGGGCAGTGGTACTCCGGGCGGTCCTGCCCAAAGGCATCGTCCTGGCCGGCACAGGGCCAGCCAGGACGAGCGAGTATGAGGGCGGAGTTCCGTTACTTCGCTGGGCGCGGATCGATCGGCGTGGAATCGCGCAGGCCCAAAATATCTTCCAGCACGCGTGCGCCGGCGAGCAGCGAAGCTTCGCCGCGCGGCGGACCGACGACCTGCAATCCGACCGGCAGACCCTTTGAGGTGAAGCCGCAAGGCATCGACAGCGCCGGGCAGCAGGTCAGGGTGATCGCATAGACGATGCCCAGCCACTGCACGTAGTTATCGAATTTGGTGCCGTTGCACTCGGCGAGATAGCGCTGTTCGATCGGGAACGGCGGCGTGATGGTCGCCGGGCACAGCAGCAGGTCGTAGGTCTGGAAGAACTCGTAGGCCCGCGCAGCCAGTGTGACACGCTGCGCTTCCGCCTTCGCCAGGTCATCGACCGTGAGCTTCAGGCCCTGCTCGATGTTCCAGATTACTTCCGGCTTCAGCTGATCGCGCTTGTCGCGGAGCAACTGGAGCTTCGAGATCGCGAAGTCATAGGCGCGCAGCACGTGGAAGCATTCGTGGGCTTCGCGCAGATCGGGATGTGCTTCCTCGACGATGACGCCGGCGTCGGCGAATGCCATCGCTGCCTTGCGGGTGATGGCGACCACTTCAGGGTCTACGGGGGTGATGCCGAGATCCGGCGAATAGGCGATCCGCTTCGGCTTGGTGCCTGCGCGCACGGCGGAGCGGAACGAGGTCGGCAGTTTCGGCAGCGAGATCAGATCGGCAGGATGCTCGCCGCTCATGGCGTCGAGCATCAATGCGAGGTCTTCCACGGTGCGGGCCATCGGGCCCTGCACGCTCACCATCCGGGCGAGCGCCACGGCGGGCGTGGACGCAACGCGGCCGACGCTCGGACGCAGGCCGACGATGCCGCAGAAGCTGGCGGGGTTGCGCAGCGAACCGCCCATGTCGGAGCCATGGGCAATCCACGCCGTGCCGCTGGCAAGTGCTGCCGCGGCGCCGCCGGACGAGCCGGCGGCCGACCTCGACAGGTCCCACGGATTCAGCGTCGCACCGAACACTTCGTTGAACGTATTGGCGCCCGCGCCGAATTCAGGCGTGTTGGATTTCGCATAGATCACGCCGCCATTTTCTTCGAGGCGTTCGACCAGCACGTTGGACTTGGTCGGCACAACGTCCTTGTAGATCGGCGATCCCTGTGTGGTGCGGACGCCGGCGACGGCGGTGAGATCCTTGATCGGCACCGGCAGGCCGGCAAGGATGCCGCGTTCGCCGAGCGGCTTCTTCATCAATTCCTTCGCGTGATCGCGGGCGCGATCGAAACACAGGATCGGCAGCGCGTTGACCTGGCCGTCGACTTCCTTGATGCGGGCTTCCAGCGCGTCCAGCAGGTCGAGCGGCGTTACCGTCCCGGCATTGAGTTGATCGACCACGGCGCAGGCCGTTGCTTTGATGAGATCTTGCTGAGAGGCCACGCACGTCTCCAATTTCGGATGCAGAGCAATTCGTATGCTTGGGATGTCGATCCCGACGTAGCCGTGTAGACCATTTTCTGGATAAATGGGACTCGCAGGCCAAATCTCCTTAACCCAAGTCGCCTCACACAATGCAGGGATGCAACCATGAGTAAGCCTTTCGGCGATTCCAACTGGCGCGCGATGTCACGCGAGCAGCTCGATGCCGGTCTGAACAACTCGACTGCCGTTGCGGGCAGCGCCGACATCGCCGCCGGATGGGGCCAGCGCTCTGACGCGATGAAGGCGAAGTACCCTGCGCATCTCGACGTCGCCTACGGCCCGCGCGAGCGCAACAGGTTCGATTTCATCAAGGCCGCCGACGGCGGGCCGACACTGCTGCTGATCCATGGTGGCTACTGGCAGATGCGCTCGAAGGATTTTTTCACCTGCTTCGCTGCAGGTCCCATCGCCCACGGTATCAACGTCGCTGCAATTGGTTACACACTCGCGCCGGATGCGACGCTGGAGGAGATCGTGGCCGAGATGCATGCCGGCGTCGATGCGCTGGTTGAGAAGCTTCCCTCGCTCGGCGGCGATCCGAACCGCATCGTGGTGTCCGGCTGGTCCGCCGGTGGTCATCTCACCTCGACGACGCTGTCGCATCCGAAGGTGAAGGGCGGCGTCGCCATTTCGGGCATCTACGATCTCGAGCCGATCCGCGCGTCCTATTTGAATGAAAAGCTGAAGCTGGACGAGGCGATGTCGAAGCGGCAGTCGCCGCTGCTGCAGGATGGCGGCCCGAACAAGCCGCTCGCGCTGGTGGTTGGCGGCGGCGAATTGCCGATCCTGCGCCAGCAGACGGCGGACCTTGCCGTGCACCGGGCAAAGTACGGTTTGCCGGTGAGCTATGAGGAGATCCCGGGCGCTGATCACTTCTCGATCATGAAAGAGCTGGAATCGCCGACGGGGCGGATCACGACGCTGATCAAGGAATTGGTCGCGCGGATCTAGCGGCGGCGCTCTTTCTTGTCCCTCCCTCAAGCGCGGCGCAGCTGCGCGCAGTGGGGAGGGTGGCGCGTTTGAGAGCGTAGCGAACAAATGTGACGGGTGGGGAGCAACAGGCTCCGAGTTTGCGGAGGCACCCCACCCCGACCTCCACCATCGCAATGCTGCGCATTGCAATGGCTCGGTCGACCCTCCCCACTGCGCGCAGCTTCGCTGCGCTGGAGGGAGGGATCAGGCTGACATCTGCGCGAAGCACGATGTCGAAGGACCGCCTACAGCCCCTGTCCGCCCGACACCTCGATCCGCTGCGCGTTCACCCAGCGATTGTCCTCCGACAGCAGGTTCGCGATCATCGGTCCGATATCGTCGGGTAGGCCGACGCGGCCAAGGGCGGTCATGCCGGCGATCGTCTTGTTGATGTCTGGATTGTCACGCACGGCACCGCCGCCGAAATCGGTTTCGATTGCGCCGGGCGCGACCGTGTTCACGGTGATCCGGCGGCTGCCCAGTTCCTTCGCCATATACATGGTCATCACCTCGACGGCGCCTTTCATGGCGGCATAAGCGGCGTAGCCCGGGAGGCACATGCGGGTCAGTCCGGACGACAGGTTCACGATGCGACCGCCGTCTGCGATCAGTGGCAGCAGTGCCTGCGTGAGAAAGAACACGCCCTTGAAATGGACATCCACCAGCCCGTCGAACTGCGCCTCGGTGGTGTCGGAGATCAGTGCATAATCGCCGTGTCCGGCATTGTTCACGAGATGGTCGAACGTCTCGCGCGACCAGGTTTCGCGCAGCGCTGTTCGCAGACGACCAGCAAAGTTGGCGAGGCCGGCAATCTTGCCGGTGTCGAGTTGCAGCGCCACCGCCTTGCGGCCCATGCGCTGGATTTCGGAGACGACAGCCTGTGCGTCTTCGCTGCGGCTTTGATAGGTGAGGACGACATCGCCGCCGTGACGGGCAATGTTGAGAGCGGTATTGCAGCCGAGACCGCGGCTGGCACCGGTAACGAGGGTAATCTTGGTCATGGTCAGCTCCTGTGGTGTGACCATTCCGATATCGCTCCGGGAAGTCGGGCTTGGTTGCCCGAAGCTCGACGTTCCTTGCCTAATCCTCCAAAATCATGTGCTGGCGCATTTGTGATGATGTAGGCTGGGCGTCATGACCACGCTTCTCGATGCCGTTCGCCGTTACACAGAGGCCCATGCTGACAGTGCCGGCATCGCGACCACGCCGATCCTCGGCCTTGCTGCCGTGCGCGCAACCACGCCCAGCGATATCGTCCATGCGATCTTCCAGCCGCTGATCTGCCTCGTCGTGCAGGGCACCAAGCATGTCACCATGGGCACGGAGAGTTTTGTCTTCGCTGCCGGGGATTCGCTGATCATCACGGCCGATGTTCCGATCGTCAGTCAGATCACACGGGCGAGCATTGCCGCGCCCTATCTCTCGCTGGTGTTCGAACTTGATCTGGCCGTGATCGCCGAACTGGTTGTCGAGATGAAAGCGGAGCCAAGCGCCGATCTCGCGCGTGTCCGGGTCGAGCCCACCGATGCCGAAGTTGCGGACGCGGCGTTGCGGCTGATGCGCTTGCTCGATCGTCCGGCGTCATTGCCGGTGCTGCGTGCACAGCTGGTGCGCGAGATGCATTACTGGCTTCTGGCTGGTCGCCACGGGCCGGCGGTCCGACGGCTTGGCTGGCCGGACAGCCACGCACAGCGTGTCGCGCGCGCGGTTGCGGTGTTGCGCACCGAGTTCGCGCGGCCGGTGCTGGTCGAGCGTCTCGCAGATGTTGCGGGCATGAGCCCGTCGTCATTCCACCAGCATTTTCGCAGCGTGACGTCGCTCACGCCGCTGCAGTTCCAGAAGCAGTTGCGCCTGATCGAGGCGCGGCGGCTGATGTTGTGGGAAGGCGCGACCGCGAGCAGCGCGGCCTTCGCCGTCGGTTATGAGAGCGTGCCGCAATTCACCCGGGAATATGGCCGCATGTTCGGCGCGCCGCCGGTACGCGACATCGAGACTGCGCGTGACAAGGCACGCTCCGTGGCGTGATCGGGAGCGTCACGATTTTCTAGTGCGTACGCGCCAAACAGAAAGCGACGACCTGCTCCAGCGGGGTCTTCATCGGCGACGGAAACAGCGCCAGCGCATTGCCGGCCATGGCGCCGGAATGCCGCGCGGCTCATTCGATTGCGGCGACGCGAATGGGACGTGTTCCGACCGGAGCGCCGGTCTCGCGGTCGATGGTAACGGGATCGATCTCCGTTCCGGCCTCTGCGTCGAAAAACCGGGTGACGTCGCCCCCGCCGCGATGCTTGCGTCCCCACGCGCCGATCGCAAATAGCACCGGCAGAAAGTCGCGGCCGGCTTCCGTCAGCACATATTCGTCCCGTGGCGGACGCTCGGAATAGCGACGTTTCTCCAGCAGCCCTTCGTCGGTCAAGGCTGAAAGACGCCCAGTCAGCATCGTTGGCGCGATACCGAGGCCTTTGCGGAAATCATCGAAGCGGGTCAGCCCCGCATGGGCGTCGCGCATGATCAGCATGCTCCATGCGTCCCCCACTACCGCAAGGCTTCGGGCAATCAGGCATGGCTGGTCCGAAAGATTCTTCATGTCGGTATCTTTTTAGTAGTGACTTACTATTAATTCGATAGTAACACCGCCTCCAAGGATGTTCCACGATAAAATGAAGGCAGAAGCGATGAGTACAGGAGAGCGCAGCCGTGTCGGGTTGGTGACAGCACAGGTGCTGCGGCAATGGAGCAAGCAATGACGAGTGCTCCTGGCAACGTTGGATCAGGCGTGCGCTACGTTGAGGCGCCCAATCTCTCCATCAACGTCGGAGGAACTGCCTTTGCCTATCGAGATCTAGGCCCCCGGGGCGGCGTGCCGCTCGTTCTCCTCAACCATTGGGGAGCGGTGCTGGACAATTTCGACCCGCGGATCGTTGACGGCCTCGCCAGCAAACACCGCGTGATCGCGACCAACTATCGCGGCATCGGTGCGTCGGGCGGAACAGCACCTGTGACTATCGACGAAATGGCGCGCGACGCGATTGCCCTGATCCGGGCGCTGGGTTTCGAGAAGGTCGATCTGCTCGGCTTTTCCCTCGGCGGATTTGTGGCGCAGGATGTTGCGCTCAAGGCTCCCGGTCTTGTGCGAAAGCTCATCCTGACTGGCACCGGTCCTGCCGGCGGCAAAGGTATCGATAAGGTCGGAGCGGTGTCCTGGCCGCTCATGATCAAAGGTCTGCTGACGCTACGCGACCCGAAATTGTATCTGTTTTTCACATCTACGGCCAATGGTCGCCAAGCCGCGAAGGCCTTTCTGAAGCGGTTGAAGGAACGCAAGGCGGACAGGGACAAGGGCGCGACTCCTGGCGCCTTCCTGCGGCAACTCAAGGCAATCAAAGCCTGGGGCCGACAGGCGCCTCAGGATCTCGGCCGTATCAAGATCCCCGTCCTGATCGCGAATGGCGACAACGATATCATGGTCCCGACTGTGAACAGCACCGACTTGGCCGAACGCATCCCCGGAGCGCAACTGGTGATCTACGAAGACGCCGGGCATGGCGGGATATTCCAGTACCACGCTGATTTCGTGCCGAAGGCTCTTTCCTTCCTGAGCGATTGGCGCCGCTGCTAACTTGAGATTGGAGAAAGCCCATGAAGGCATTCGTCGTTGATAAGTACAAAAAGAAGGGCGCTCTGCGTCTGGCCAACGTGCCCGAACCGGAAGTGCAGGACACTGATGTTCTGGTCCGGGTTCACGCCACAGCTGTGAACCTGCTGGATTCCAAGCTCCGGGATGGAGAGTTCAAACTTATTCTTCCCTATCGTCCGCCTTTCATCCTGGGTCACGACGTCGCCGGAACGGTTGTCAGGACAGGATCCAGGGCCAGCCGGTTCAAGGTGGGCGACGAAGTCGATGCGCGGCCGCGCGATCATCGGGTCGGTACATTCGCCGAATTCATCGCCATCAATGAAGCTGACGTGGCGCTGAAGCCGAAAAATCTCAGCATGACGGAAGCGGCATCGATCCCGCTGGTGGGGCTGACGGCGTGGCAAGCGCTGGTCGAAGTGGGCAAGGTGAAGCCCGGCCAGAAGGTCTTCATTCAGGCCGGCTCCGGTGGTGTCGGGACTTTTGCAATCCAGCTCGCCAAGCATCTCGGCGCTACAGTTGCGACGACAACCAGTGCAAAGAATGCCGAACTGGTCAAAAGTCTCGGGGCGGATGTGGTCATCGACTACAAGACGCAGGACTTCGAGAAGGTCCTGTCGGGCTACGATCTTGTGCTGAACAGTCAGGATCCAAAGACTCTCGATAAATCTCTGGGTGTGCTCAAGCCAGGCGGCCAGCTCATTTCCATTTCCGGTCCGCCCGATCCGGCTTTCGCCAAGGAAGCCGGTCTGAACCTGTTCCTGAAACTGGTCATGCGCCTGCTGAGCCGAGGGGTCCGAAAAAAGGCTAAGGGCCTCGGTGTACGCTATTCATTCCTGTTTATGCGCGCGCAGGGGCAGCAGTTGAGCGAGATTACGTCCCTGATCGAAGCCGGCGTGATCCGGCCGGTCGTCGATAAGGTGTTCCCGTTCGAGAACACCGGGGATGCGCTGGCCTATGTCGAGACCGGCCGCGCGAAGGGCAAGGTGGTCATCGCGGTGCAGTGAGGTCTGGCCTTAGTGCGTCCGTGCCAGGCAGAACGCCACGACCTGCTCCAGTGCAGTCTTCATCGGCGACGACGGAAACAGCGCCAGCGCATCGACGGCCATGGCGCCGTAATGCTGGGCGCGGTTGATCGTGTCTTCCAGTGCGCGGTGCTTGGTCATCAGGCCGATGGCGTGATCGAGGTCGCCTTCGCCGATCTCGCCGCGCTCCAGCGCCTTGATCCAGAATTCGCGCTCGGCGTCGTTGCCGCGGCGGAAGGCGAGCACCACGGGCAGGGTGATCTTGCCCTCACGGAAATCATCGCCGACATTCTTGCCGAGCTTGGCAGCCTTGCCGCCGTAATCGAGCACGTCATCGATGAGCTGGAAGGCGATGCCGAGATTCATGCCGACCGAACGGCACGCGGTCTGTTCGGCCTTCGGGCGGTTGGCGATCACCGGGCCGACTTCGCAGGCGGCGGCAAACAGTTCGGCCGTCTTGCCGCGGATGACCGCGAGATATTCGTCTTCGGTGGTGGCGGTGTTCTTGGCGGCGGCGAGCTGCATCACTTCGCCCTCCGCAATGGTGGCGGCTGCCGAGGAAAGAATATCGAGCGCGCGCAGCGAGCCGACTTCAACCATCATGCGGAAGGCCTGGCCGAGCAGGAAGTCGCCAACAAGTACGCTGGCCTCGTTGCCCCACAGCATGCGCGCGGACAGCTTGCCACGGCGCAGTTCGCTCTGGTCGACCACGTCGTCATGCAACAGCGTCGCGGTGTGCATGAATTCGACGGAGGCCGCGAGCTTGATATGGCCATCGCCGGTGTAGCCGGTGAGATTGGCCATCGCGAGCGTCAGCATCGGGCGCAGCCGCTTGCCGCCCGACGAGATCAGGTGGTTGGCGACCTCGGGGATCATGGTGACTTCCGAGCCGGTCCGCGACAGGATCGTCGCATTGACGCGCTCCATGTCAGGAGCGACAAGGCTGACCAACTGGTCGATCGACGCTGTCGCGTGACTCTCGAAGGGAACAATCACCGCCACGCTGGGCTCTCCGAATTACAAGGGCGCTTCGTCGGGCCATGAAAAAGGCAGGCACTGGCAGCGCTTATATTCAAATAGGGCGAATTCACGTTGAAAACAGGTGTCCCCATCTGCTGAATTGCCGTCGACCGATATCGGGCCGCACAATAGAAACTGCGCAGCGGCGCGGCAAGGGCATCGGAACCTTGACTTCCCCATAGATACACACCCGGTTACTGGCAGGGAGCGACCTCCAATTGCGCGAAATCATGCGGACGAACGATGTGGTGCTGGTCTCGGCGGTGGGCGCGCTGCTCGACGGCGCGAATATCCACCATCTGGTGCTGGACCAGAATATGAGCGTGATCGAAGGATCGCTGGGCATCATTCCGCGCCGGATCCTGGTGCATGAAGACGATGACCTGCAGGCGCGCCGCGTGCTGACCGATGCCGGACTGGCCCACGAGCTGCGGCCGCAGGATTAATGTGATGGCTGACGCGATCGTGACCACGGAGGACGGCTTCCTGGGTGGCCAATTGCGGCTGCGGCAGCCGAAATCCGGCCATCGCGCCGGCCATGACGCGATCCTGCTGGCTGCTGCAACGTCCGCGCAAGCCGGTCACAAGGTCGTCGATTTTGGATCGGGCGTGGGGACGGCCGGTCTGGCACTCGCCAAGCGGGTGCCCGGCCTATCCCTGACACTGATTGAGATCGACCCGCAACTTGCTGAACTGGCGAGGGAAAACGCGACGGCGAACGGTATCGCAGTGGATGTCGTGACGCTCGATATCGCCGCGAGTGCCGATGTTTTCGCTGCCGCAGGCCTGCCGCAAGACAGCGCCGACGCGGTGCTGATGAATCCGCCCTTCAACGATCCCGCGCGCCATCGCGCCTCGCCGAACAAATCGCGCGAGATCGCCCATGTCGCGACGGAAGACACGTTGCAGACATGGATGCACGCGGCGCGGCGGCTGCTCAAATCCGGCGGCGTGCTAACGCTGATCTGGCGGGCGGACGGATTGGCCGATGTGTTGACTGCGCTGGACCGCGGCTTCGGCAGCGTCGCGATCATGCCGGTACATGGTGACACGACAGCGCCTGCGATCAGGGTGTTGGTGCGTGCTGTGAAGGGTGGCCGCGCGCCTGCGGCAATTGAGCCCGGCATCTCGCTGCGGGATGCGGATGGCGCGCCTGATCTCCATATCCAGCGCGTGCTGGCCGGGCAGGCGGTTCTGCCATGGTCGTCGCTTCGGGCATCGCTCTAGGCGATGCCGCAGTCAGCATGTTGTTTATTGAGGAGCTGTTTCGGAACGTTTCTGCGGCGCCGACGTGAAGTGGATCGCCGTGAGCAGCGTACCGATGATCAGCATGAGCAGATAGATTTTCATGTCTTCTCCCGCTGCGGCGTAAAGGCCTGTTATGGTTTTCAAACGCTGAAAGCGTCTCTCGGTTCAATGACAGCAGCGTGATAAGAGTTGGTTAATGTCGAGGAAATTTGAATGAGCGAATCCAATTTAAAAGCGGCGATCACAAGGCTGCTGCCTGCGCGTTTCCGTCGCGCATCTGCAGTCGTGCCGGTGGTGCGTCTGTCCGGCGCGATCGGCGCCGTCACGCCGCTGCGGCCGGGATTGTCGCTCGCAGGCGTCGCGAGGCTGCTGGACAAGGCATTTGCGACAAGGAATGCCAAGGCTGTTGCGCTGGTGATCAATTCGCCGGGCGGCTCGCCAGTGCAGTCGCGGCAGATCTATCTGCGCATTCGCCAGCTCGCGGCGGAGAAGAAACTACCGGTGTTCGTGTTCGTCGAGGATGTCGCTGCATCCGGCGGTTACATGATCGCCTGTGCGGGCGATGAAATCTTTGTCGATCCGTCGTCGATCGTCGGCTCCATCGGCGTCGTTGGTGGCACCTTCGGTTTTCAGGAACTGATCAAGAAGATCGGTGTCGAGCGGCGTCTCTATACGGCGGGTGAGCACAAGGCGATGCTCGATCCGTTCCTGCCGGAAGATGCCGATGATGTGGCGCGGCTGAAATCGCTTCAGCGCGAGATCCACGCGATCTTCATCAATCTCGTGAAGGACAGCCGCGGTGCCCGGCTGAAGGGCGCTGAGGATGTGTTGTTCTCCGGCGAATACTGGGCCGGCGAAAAATCCATCGCGCTTGGCCTCAGCGATGCCGTCGGCGATCTGCGCTCGGTGCTGCGCGCGCGCTATGGCGACAAGGTGCAGATGCCAGTGATCGCGCAGCCATCCGGCATGTTGTCAGGTCTGCTCGGTCGCAAATCCGGCGCGGGCTCGCAGCTATCGCTCGACGGCCTGTCGGGACTGCCGGATCAACTGATCTCGGCGCTGGAGACGCGCGCGCTGTGGTCCAAATACGGCTTTTAGCAGGACGGTATTGCGCGGCATTTGGTGGCTTAAAAGCTAATTGCAGGAATCCGGCACTTGCGCGAGACTATCCGCAGGGGGCTTGAGATGAACGACAGGAATCGACAGATGCCGCCGCTGGTCGCACTTGCAGGCGCGCTTGGGAGCGCAGCCGTTGTCCGCTGGGCCTACAGAACCGCCAAGCGGATCAATCATGAGTTGGAAGAAGCCCGCCAGGCGCGGGTGGCTGAACGCAGCGGGACCACGGAAGTCCCGACCCTGCGCCGCGATCCCGTCACGGGCGCGTATCGGCCGGGTTAGCCGCCGCAAACCGGGCCCCAAAACATTTGCGCCGGCCTGAGGACGGGGCACGTCCTCGAGACCGGCGACAAAGTTGGGCTTTCAGGCTTGGAGGTCCCTTGGCCCTGGAGATTTGGACAACTTAAGACTTGGAGGTCTCCGGTCCGTGCAACCGTCGTTGCCGGACCGTTCAATGGGGCAAGTCCCGACGACCGGGTTCGTTCCCACCGATGCCATTCAGGATAGTGCGCGGGACTTAACGACTAACCCTGCTGATCAGGCGATGTGCCGGTGCGGTTACCCGTCGGTTACCGCCAAATCGGGCCGCATTGCCTTGATTCCGCAAGGCCGCGCCGATACGGTCCGCGCGCTTTGATCCGCCTTGATCCCCTTGGCGAATCCCCGGAAAAACGGCCCAGAAACCACCATGGACTCCCTGCCTCCGCACATGCGCCCGGAACGTTCGTTCCAGGGCTTCATTCTCGCTCTGCAGCGGTTTTGGGCCGAGCAGGGCTGCGTGATCCTGCAGCCCTACGACATGGAAATGGGCGCCGGCACCTTCCATCCCGCGACGACCTTGCGGGCGCTGGGGCCGAAGCCCTGGAAGGCCGCCTACGTGCAGCCATCACGCCGGCCGAAGGATGGCCGTTATGGCGAGAACCCGAACCGGCTGCAGCACTATTACCAGTTCCAGGTGATCATGAAGCCGTCGCCGGCGAACCTGCAGGACCTCTATCTGCAGTCGCTGAAAGCCATCGGCATCGACACGGCGCTGCATGACGTGCGCTTCGTCGAGGACGACTGGGAAAGCCCGACTTTGGGCGCCTGGGGCCTCGGCTGGGAATGCTGGTGCGACGGCATGGAAGTCAGCCAGTTCACGTACTTCCAGCAGGTCGCGGGCGTCGAATGCGCGCCGGTGGCGGGCGAACTCACTTACGGTCTCGAACGTCTTGCGATGTATGTGCAGGGCGTCGACCGCGTGTATGACCTCAACTTCAATGGCCGCGACGGCGCCGACAAGGTGACCTATGGCGACGTCTTCCTGCAGGCTGAGCAGGAATATTCGCGGCACAATTTCGAACATGCCGATACCGCGATGCTGTTCGAGCAGTTCAAGATGGCCGAGGCCGCCTGCAAGAAATATCTCGACGCCGGCTGGAAGAGCGACAAGCGCGAAGAACATCTGATGGCGCTGCCGGCCTATGACCAGTGCATCAAGGCCAGCCATGTCTTCAATCTGCTCGATGCGCGCGGCGTGATCTCGGTCACCGAACGCCAGAGCTACATCATGCGCGTCCGCGAACTCGCCAAGGCCTGCGGCGAAGCGTGGGTGCATACCGAAGCCGGAAGTGCTGCCTGATGCCTGATCTTCTCCTCGAACTGTTCTCCGAAGAAATCCCCGCCCGCATGCAGGCCAAGGCGGCGGAAGACCTGCGCCGCATGGTCACTGACCGACTGGTTGCCGAAGGTCTCGTCTATGAAGGCGCCAAGGCCTTTGCGACGCCGCGTCGCCTGACGCTGACGGTGCACGGCATTCCCGCACGCCAGTCGGACCTCAAGCAGGAGCGCAAGGGACCTCGCGTCGGCGGCGCCGAAGCCGCGATCCAGGGGTTTCTGAAAGCCGCCGGCCTCGTTTCGCTGGATGAAGCCAAGATCCAGCGCGATCCCAAGGGCGATTTCTACATCGCGCTCACCGAGAAGCCGGGCAAGCCGACGGTCGACGTGCTGGCCGAGATTCTGCCGATCATCATCCGCACCTTCCCGTGGCCGAAGCAGATGCGCTGGGGCGCGGCTTCCGCGAAATCCAGCGCGCTGACCTGGGTGCGTCCGCTGCATTCCATCGTCGCCACCTTCGGCATCGAGACCGAAGAACCGGAAGTGGTGCAGTTCGACCTCAGCGGCGTCAGCGTCGGTCAGACCACCTACGGTCATCGCTTCCTCGCGCCTGATGCGATCCAGGTGCGCCGTTTCGACGACTACGTGGCGAAGCTGCAGGCCGCCAAGGTCGTGCTCGATCCCGAGCGCCGCAAGGAAATCATCCTGGCCGATGCGCGGCAGCTCACTTTCGCGCAGGGCTATGAGCTGGTCGAAGACCCCGCGCTGCTCGACGAAGTGGCGGGCCTGGTCGAATGGCCGGTCGTGCTGATGGGCTCGTTCGACAAGGACTTCCTGTCGATCCCCGACGAGGTGATCCGCGCCACCATTCGCGCCAATCAGAAATGTTTTGTGGTCCGGGATCCCAAGACGGGCAAGCTGACCAACAAGTTCGTCATAACAGCCAATATCGAAGCGAGCGACGGCGGCACGGCGATCATCGCCGGCAACGAGCGCGTCATCCGCGCGCGCCTGTCGGATGCGAAGTTCTTTTACGAGACGGATCTCAAGACCAGGCTCGAATCGCGGCTGCCGAAATTCGAGCAGATTGTGTTTCACGAGAAGCTCGGCACACAGGCCGCGCGTATCGCGCGCATTGAAAAGCTCGCTGCCGAGATCGCCCCGCTGGTCGGCGCCGATGCCACGAAGACCAAGCGCGCGGCGCAACTCGCAAAGACCGATCTGCTCACCGAAGTGGTCGGCGAGTTTCCAGAGTTGCAGGGCCTGATGGGCAAGTATTACGCGCTGGCGCAAGGCGAAGACGCCGCTGTCGCTGCCGCTTCCGAGGATCACTACAAGCCGCAGGGACCGACCGATCGCGTGCCGAGTGATCTTGTCAGTGTCGCCGTGGCGCTGGCCGACAAACTCGATACGCTGGTGGGTTTCTGGGCGATCGACGAAAAGCCGACGGGATCGAAGGACCCGTTCGCATTGCGTCGTGCGGCGCTCGGTGTGATCCGTCTGATCATCGAAAACAATCTGCGCCTCAAGCTGAAGTCTGTCGCGTCGTCTCATGCGTCGACGATGACCGGCTATGACGAGAGCAAACCGGCCGATCTTCTCGCCTTCTTCGCCGACCGCCTCAAAGGCCAGCTCCGTGACCAAGGCGCCCGTCACGATCTCGTCGATGCGGTGTTTGCGCTCGGCGGTCAGGACGATCTGTTGATGGTGGTCCGCCGCGTCGAGGCGCTCGGCAAGTTTCTCGACAGTGACGACGGCAAGAACCTGCTGGCCGGCACCAAGCGCGCCAACAACATTCTCGCCATCGAGGAGAAGAAGGACAAGCGCAAGTTCGACGGTGCCCCCGATGCCGCGCTGTTCAAGCTCGACGAAGAGAAGGCGCTGGCCAAGGCGATTGCCGAGGTCGGTCCGGAAGCGAGCGCGGCTGTCGCCAAGGAAGACTTCGCCGGCGCGATGACCGCCATAGCCAAGCTGCGGCCGGCGGTGGATGCGTTCTTCGACAGAGTGAAGGTCAATGACGACGACGCAGAGGTGCGCGAAAATCGTCTGAGGCTGTTGAACGAGATCCGCGCGGCAACGCGTGCGGTGGCGGATTTCTCGAAGATCCAAGACTAAGGCTTACACACGGGCCTCTCCCCACGTCATGGCCGGGCTTGACCCGGCCATCCACGTCTTTCTCTGTCGCCGAGGCGTGGATACCCGGCACGAGGCCGGGCATGACGGAGATGGAACCGAGGGCGCGGCAGTCGTCGGCTGACGCGATATTTCCAGCAATCTCCCGAAACATTTACCCTTCATTAACCATCCCTTGAAATGGTCCGGTTCCGTAACGGTTTCTTAACCGTCGCTTCCCAGCGCGGGCAGGACTGCCCAAGGATCGCCCATGACCTCGGTCAATACCGGCCTCAATCCCTATGCCAATTACGGCTCCGCCTATGCGCGCGCCGCCGCCACCGCCCAGCCGTCGCTGGCCAATGCGCTCAACAGTAATGAGAGCGCATCGTCGTCTTCGTCCGACGCGGCGACCAATCTGACGCTTTCGGAGGCGGCGCGGGCGAAGCTTGCGAGCTCCGGCTCCGACAAGGATATCGCGACCGTCGTCACGGATCTCAGGGCGAAGCTGGCGGCCCAATATGTGGCCGCGAAAGCGACGGGTCCGCTGGACAAGGACGGCAAGCTGACCATCGATCTCTCCACACTGGATCGCCGTTCCCTCTACGCCATGGCCACCAACAATGGCGGTACCTTCACCGCCGACGAGCAGAAGGTCGCCCAGGCCGAACTGGGCAATCGCTTCAATGCGGCGCTCGCGCCTGCCGCGGGGACGGCCAAGCTGACCGGCGATTTCAGCGGCATCTACAAGGCGGCGCTGGATTATCTCGATGCCGCCGGCAGCGAGGAGAAAGCCTCGGCGGCCTGGTCCGCGCAGCGCGAGGCCGTGCTGAAGGGCATTCAGGCGACCGAGCAGACACCGACCAAGGCGCCATCAGGCATCGCCAACGATCCGGTCGCAGCCTATCTCGCGCAGCCCGATACAACGACGCCCGTGCAGGACATCGCCACCGTTGCGAAGAGCGTGCGTGCGGCGCTGGATGCGCAGGCCAAGGCGGCGAAAGAGGCGGGCAAGGGCGAACTCGTTTATGACATCCGCCGCAAGACCGGCCAGCTCGCGGATTTCTCCGCCGTCGACAACCGTTCGCTGTCAGCGATGTCGCTCAATCAGGATGGTCTGTTCTCGAAGGAAGAGAGCTTTGCCGCCAAACAGGTGCTCGATTCACGCAATCGCACCAGCATTCTCGAGGCGTTGCAGGCAAGCCAGAAGAGCGGCGATCCCAGCCAGTTCAGCCTCGGCATTCTCAATACCTATTCGGCGATGAGCGATGAGGAGCGGACCGCCTCCAACTGGACGCCGAGTTTCCGCGACAATGCAGTGGCGAGCTACAAGTCGACCAATCACATCCTGTCGCTGCTGAAGAGTGGATAAGCGTCGATCCAGGAAGGGGCTGCAATACTCCGTCCTCATCCTGAGGAGCGGCATCTTCGCCGCGTCTCGAAGGATGGCTGCAAACGCCGGCGCTCACCCATTCATGGTTCGAGACGCGCGAAGTCGCGCTCCTCACCATGAGGCGGAGCTTGTGGCGTCATGCGCAAACAAAAAAAGCCCCGCCCGGTGGGGGATGACCGGGGCGGGGCTTCTTCGCCCGGTCGCCATTCGCGGCGCCCGAACGAATCTTCTTTCAACGTGACGTGCTAGTCGACGACCTGCACGATGCGGCGTGAGCGCGGCTCCACCAGCACCGTCTGACCATTCACCACGGTGTAGCGATACGGCGTCGTCGCAACCGTCTGCGGCACGTCGTAATAGGTCACGCCGGCTTCTGGCAGCGTGGTGCCGACGACGATGCGATCGGGCACGGTGAAGGTCGGCACGCGTTCGCGCACCACATACTCACGGAATGCCGGACGCTCCTGCACAGTGATGCCATCGGGATCGTTGTTGTCGACGATGACGCGATCGCCGCCTGATACACCGACGGTGACGCCCTGAGCCTGCACGGCCAGCGGAGTGCTGAGCGCGCCGACAAGGGCCGCTGCTGCAATAAGTTTGTTTCGCATGATCGTCTCCTTCGTGAACGATGTCCGGCTTGCCGCGCCGGTCTGTGCCATCCAGCCTGGTTTGATTTATTCACCGTCCGCCAATGCATGCCGCCAGCGATCGTTCCGGAATTTTCCACGCGCAATTGCTGGTTTTTGATGCACTGCAGGCAGGTATGCGGGAACCCATTGATGGGCAGGGCGTCTTTATGCTGCTAAATCCCCGCGGCGCATCGCACCCGAATCGATTCCCTCACGGAGACACTTCATGGTCATCACGGCAGCTCACATCCAGCCGATTGTCGCGCTTATCGCTGGCGTTCTGATTTTGATCATGCCGCGGTTTCTCAATCTGGTGGTGGCGATCTATCTGATCTTCGTCGGACTGGCCGGACTCGGCGTCTTCAGGATGTTGAAGATCGGCTAAATTTCGACACGGCCGTTACCTACAGCGGTACCTCCGGGCTGCTTGCGCCACGTCCCTGAAACGTGGTGTAACGCGGCACATTTCCCTGTCGTTTCCTCTCGCGGATTGATTGAGAACCATGGCCAAAACCGCCTCGAAGTCCAAGAAAGCCCCTGCGAAGTCAAAGTTGTCCAAGGCTGCGCCCAAAGTAGCTTCGGTGGCCCGCAAGGCGCTTAAGAAGTCAGCTGCAAAACCTGCAGCAAAATCCGCGGCGAAGGCCAAAACGGCTGTGAAAGCAAAGGTTGCTCCGAAGCCTGTTGCAAAGGCTCCCGCATCCAAGAAGGCGGTTGTAGCCAAATCTTCTACAGCCAAGACTTCGGCGACCAAGGCCGTCAAGAAGGCCACCAGCAAGCCGGTGACCGACGTCATCAAGGCCGGCAAGTGGGTTTATTCGTTCGGCGGCGGCAAGGCCGAGGGCAAGGCTGGCCTGCGCGACCTGCTCGGCGGCAAGGGCGCGAACCTCGCCGAAATGGCCAATCTGGGCCTGCCGGTGCCTCCCGGCTTCACCATTCCGACCTCGGTCTGCACCTATTTCTACGCGAACGGCAAATCCTATCCGAAGGAATTGCAGTCGCAGGTGGAGAAGGCGCTCGAGGCTGTCGGCAAGATCACCGGCAAGGGCTTCGGCGACGAGAAAAACCCGCTGCTGGTTTCGGTGCGCTCCGGCGCCCGCGCCTCGATGCCGGGCATGATGGACACGGTCCTCAATCTCGGCCTCAACGACACCACGGTGGAAGCGCTGGCCGAACTGTCGGGCGACAAGCGCTTCGCCTATGACAGCTATCGCCGCTTCATCACCATGTATTCCGACGTGGTGCTCGGCTTCGAGCATCATCACTTCGAGGACATTCTCGACACCTACAAGGACAACAAGGGCTACACACTCGACACCGATCTCGATGGTGACGACTGGGTCAAGCTTGTCGGCCAGTACAAGGAAGCCGTCGCGCGCGAAACGGGGAAGGACTTCCCGCAGGATCCGCACGAGCAGCTCTGGGGCGCCGTCGGCGCCGTGTTCTCATCCTGGATGAATACCCGCGCGGTGACCTATCGCCGCCTGCACGATATCCCGGAGTCGTGGGGCACCGCCGTCAGCGTGCAGGCCATGGTGTTCGGCAATATGGGCGAGACCTCGGCCACCGGCGTTGCGTTCACGCGCAACCCGTCGACCGGCGAGAGCAAGCTGTATGGCGAATTCCTGATCAACGCGCAGGGCGAGGACGTGGTGGCGGGCATCCGCACGCCGCAGGACATCACCGAAGACGCACGGATCGAGAGCGGTTCGGACAAGGCGTCGATGGAAGCGGCGATGCCGGAGGCGTTCAAGGAATTGACGCGCATCTACACCCAGCTCGAGAAGCACTACCGCGACATGCAGGACATGGAGTTCACGGTCGAGCAGGGCCGGCTCTGGATGCTGCAGACCCGCAACGGCAAGCGTACTGCCAAGGCGTCGATCCGCATCGCGGTCGAACTCGCCAATGAAGGCGTGATCTCGCAGAAGGATGCGGTATCGCGCATCGATCCGGCGTCGCTGGATCAGCTCCTGCATCCGACCATCGATCCATCAGCCAATCGCGACGTCATCGCCACCGGCCTTCCGGCGTCGCCGGGCGCCGCATCGGGCGAGATCGTGTTCTCGTCGGACGAAGCCGCCAAGCTGCAGGCCGACGGCAAGAAGGTTATTCTTGTTCGCGTCGAAACCTCGCCGGAAGACATTCACGGCATGCACGCTGCCGAAGGCATTCTGACCACCCGCGGCGGCATGACCTCGCATGCGGCGGTGGTCGCGCGCGGCATGGGCAAGCCCTGCGTCTCCGGCTGCGGCACCGTCCGCGTCGACTACGGCCGCGGCACCATGTCGATCGGTGGCCGCGTCTTCAAGGCAGGCGACGTCATCACCATCGACGGTTCGGTTGGCCATGTGCTGTCCGGCCGCATGCCGATGATCGAGCCGGAACTGTCGGGCGAATTCGCAACGCTGATGGGCTGGGCCGACAAGGTCCGCAAGCTCAAGGTCCGCGTTAATGGCGACACGCCAGAAGATGCCCGCACCGCGATCAAGTATGGCGCGGAAGGCATCGGTCTGTGCCGTACCGAGCACATGTTCTTCGAAGAGACCCGCATCCGCACCGTGCGCGAGATGATCCTCGCCGAAGACGAGCAGGCCCGCCGCGCCGCGCTTGCCAAGCTGCTGCCGATGCAGCGCGCCGACTTCGTCGAACTGTTCGAAATCATGAAGGGCCTGCCCGTCACGATCCGTCTGCTCGATCCGCCGCTGCACGAATTCCTGCCGCACACCCAGGGTGAAGTCGAGGAAGTGGCCCGTGTCATGGGTACCGATCCGCGCAAGCTTGCGGACCGTGCGCGTGATCTCGCCGAGTTCAATCCGATGCTCGGCTTCCGCGGCGTACGCATCGCGATCGCCTATCCGGAAATCGCCGAGATGCAGGCGCGCGCGCTGTTCGAAGCCGCGATCGAAGCGGGCAAGCGCACTGGCGAACAGGTCGGCCTCGAAGTCATGGTGCCGCTGATCGTTACCAAGATGGAGTTCGATCTCATCAAGGCGCGCATCGATGCCACTGCGGTGTCGGTGATGAAGGAGACCGGCGGCAAGCTGAACTATTCGGTCGGTACCATGATCGAACTGCCGCGTGCCTGTCTGCTGGCCGGCGAGATTGCCGAGACCGCCGAGTTCTTCTCGTTCGGTACCAACGATCTCACGCAGACGACCTTCGGCATCAGCCGTGACGACGCCGCGAGCTTCCTCGGTACTTATATCGCCAAGGGCATTCTGCCCGTCGATCCGTTCATCACGGTCGACCGCAGCGGCGTCGGCGAACTGGTGAAGATCGGTGTCGCGCGTGGCCGCAAGACTCGCCCCGATATCAAGGTTGGTATCTGCGGCGAGCACGGCGGCGATCCGGCATCGGTAGCCTTCTGCCATGAGATCGGCCTCGACTACGTGTCGTGCTCGCCCTATCGCGTGCCGATCGCGCGTCTCGCTGCCGCACAGGCTGCGCTCGGCAAGGAAATTTCCAGCCAGGCGTAAGTGCTTCGCTGATTTCATGATCTGAAAAATGGCCGGGGAGTTCCCCGGCCATTTTTGTTCGAACTACACTGTCATTCCGGGGCGCGGTCGGCTCTTGCCGAACGCGAACCCGGAATCTCGATATGCTTTGCGCTGTCGAAGACTCTCATGTCGGGATTCCGGGTTCGGTCCCTTCGCCTTCGCCTACGGCTTCGGTTCCGCCCTCAGGCACACCAATTGGTGTGTCGGGGAATGACGAACGTGCGTCGAAATGGAACTCGCAAACATTTTCAGGCATCCGCGAATTTCTCTTCATCATCTTTGTCAACGCGATGTTTACTACTTTTGTGGAGCCGCGGTTTACCAAGGCTTTCGAATGATTTTGCGCTGCGCTCGTACAGCTTGCGTGTGGCGTCGTTGCATCGCCGATTAACTCCGCGGCAACTTTGATTCCGTACTAACGAAATAGATCGAAATGTACGGATGTGCAGATTAGTGCCGTGCAGGGCGATGCTGGTGTAAGCGTTGCGTGAGCGTATCGATGTTAGTACTGCGTAACCGGCCGAAGGGCGCGCGTGGCGCGTTCTTCGGCTTCGGTCTCTGCGTTTTCGCATTGGCCCCGACAGAATCTGGCTATCAGGACATCGCCTCGCTGCTGGCTCGCCAGCCGGGCGTGACCGAACGCTGGCAGAAGCGCGTGTTCGCGCCCGCCGTCTCCTCCATCCAGGTTGCGACATTCTCGTTCGGCCGCCCGATGGGCACGGCCTCGCGCAATCCGACTTTGCAACTCGCCAGCCTCGACAATTCCGGCATCGCCGCCAGCGGAGCGCTGACTGACATCACCGGTGCACTGACCCGCAATCCGCTGGCGCAGCCGCCCCGCCGCTATGAAGCTGCAGATTTTCCAAAAGTGGATCGCTCGCTGAAGGGCGATCGCCTGGCCATCCGCGCGCCGGAGACCGTGGTGCCTGATGAGCCAGCCAGACAGGATTCATTCGACGACAACAGATCGGTGATGGGCGCGAAGACCGTCGATGCACTGCCATCTGCGCAGCATGCGCCCCTCGATCCCGAACTCGATGAAGCGCTGCGTGCCCCGCCGCTTGCGCAATACGACGCATCGCAGTCCGTGCAGCCCACCGAGGACGCCAAGACCGATGCAGCGGTGATCCCCGTGGAGCCGGCGCCGGCCAAGGACGGCTTCTCGGTGAAGACCGCAAGCCTGTTTTTCGGTAGCTCGTCGCTTGGCGCATCGGTCGAGACAATGGAGCGCTGGCAGCCCGGCGAAGAGCCGACCATCGTAATGCCCGGCACAGCCGTGCCAGGCATGGCCATGCCGGGCTCAAGCCTCGACCCGGACATGAAGGCTACGGCGGTGGTGCCGAATGCGGCGATCAACCCGACCGACGGCGGCGAAAGCGTTGCAGGCAAGGGCGAGGTCAACAGCGCCAATCAGCGTGCGAAGACGCCGGCCGAACGTATGGGCCTCACCGAGCAGACCCGTGGCAAGCAGGAAAAATGTCTGACGGAAGCCATCTATTTCGAGGCCCGCGGCGAAGCGGTACGCGGCCAGATGGCGGTGGCGCAGGTGGTGATGAACCGCGTGTTCTCAGGCTTCTATCCGACAACCGTCTGCGGCGTCGTCTATCAGAACAAGCATCGCCGCCTGGCCTGCCAGTTCACCTTCGCCTGCGACGGCATTCCGGATGTCGTGAAAGAGCCCGATATGTGGGAGCGCGCCCGCAAGATCGCGAAGGCGACGCTGGATGGCCGGATCTGGCTGCCGGAAGTCGCGAAGTCCACACATTACCATGCCTATTGGGTGCATCCGTCCTGGGTCCGCGAGATGAAGAAGATGTACAAGACCGGCGTGCACTCCTTCTATCGCCCACGTAACTGGGGCGACGGCAGCGAAGCGCCGAGCTGGGGCACGGCGGCGCAGACGGCGGAAATCTCCGCCAAGCTCTCCGAAATCAAGCCGTAGCAGCCACGACTTTACCTCCGAGCCTGCCAAGAGCGATGCCATGCCCGGCATCGCTCTTTCCATTCCGGATTCCGCAGAATGTCATCCCGACCCTGGGCTGTGATGAGGTCCGCGTGGCCCTGCATCCCAGCAATGCATCCCCCGAAATCCCCATCAACGCCATTGGGATTTCCATGCGAATGCATTAATCTCCCGTCCAATCCGGACCGGGCCTGCGCTCTTGGGCCGGCTGAATTTTCAATCCGAATTTGATCCGGGGAAACGACATGGCGGCAATTGACGGCGCGACGCGCCCGGCATCTGGTTTTGGCTGGCGTACGCCGCTGGTGATCATCATCTGCGGATCGCTGATCGGCATGCTCACCTTCGGGCCGCGCTCCAGCGTCGGCTTCTTCATGCAGCCCTTCAGCCAGGAGTTCGGCTGGGGCCGTGACGTTTTCGCGCTCGCCTTCGCCGTGCAAAACCTGCTCTGGGGCATCGGCCAGCCTTTCGCCGGCGCAGTCGCCGACAAGTTCGGCAGCGTGCGCGTGATCTGCGTCGGCGCCTTCCTCTATGCGGCTGGTTTGCTGATGATGCGTTATTCCTCGACACCGCTCGAGCTGAATATCAGCGCTGGACTGCTGATCGGTTTTGGCCTGTCGGGTTGCTCGTTCAATCTGGTGCTGTCCGCCTTCGGCAAACTGGTGCCGCCGGAATGGCGCGGCATCGCGCTCGGCGCCGGCACCGCCGCAGGCTCGTTCGGCCAGTTCATCTTTGCGCCTTTCACAGTGGCGATGATCGACAACACCGGCTGGCAGGCGACGCTCACCGTGTTCGCGGTGCTGATGTTGCTGGTGATCCCGTTGTCGCTTGCCTTGGCGACTCCGACCGCGAGTGCCGCGTCCGCCGACGCGCCGGTGGCGCAGAAGCAGTCGTTCAAGAGCGCACTCACGGAAGCCTTCGGCCATCGCTCCTATGTGCTCCTGGTGCTGGGCTTCTTCACCTGTGGCTTCCAGCTCGCTTTCATCACCATGCATCTGCCGGCCTATCTGGTTGATCGCGGCTTGCCCGCGGCTGTGGGCGGCTGGGTGATTGCCATCATCGGCCTGTTCAACATCATCGGCTCGCTGACGGTCGGTTATGTGCAGGGCAAGCTGCCGAAGCGCTACATCCTCTCCTTCATCTACTTCACCCGCGCGCTGGCGACGGTGGCCTTTATCATGCTGCCGCTGACGACCACCTCGGCGCTCGTCTTCGGCGCCATCAGCGGGCTTGCCTGGCTCTCCACCGTACCGCCGACATCAAGCCTGGTGTCGCTGATGTTCGGCACGCGCTGGTTGGCCACGCTGTATGGCTTTGCCTTCTTCAGCCATCAGGTCGGTGGCTTCCTTGGCGCGTGGCTGGGCGGTGTCGTGTTCGACAAGTTCGGCTCCTACACGCCGGTGTGGTGGCTGTCGGTGCTGTTCGGTGTGTTGTCGGCGCTGATCAACCTGCCGATCGTGGAAGAGCCCGTGAAGCGTCCGATTGCACAGCCGGCGTGATCTGCATTTCCCGGCGTTGACTCGCTGACCTCGAGCGATGAAAATTGATATCGGCCGTTCCAACCGGAGCGGCCTTCGTTCTCAGGGCGGGGTGAAAATCCCCACCGGCGGTAATCGGGCGCAAGCCCGGAAGCCCGCGAGCGCCTGACGGGTCATACCGTCAGGGTCAGCAGATCCGGTGCGATGCCGGAGCCGACGGTCATAGTCCGGATGAAAGAGAACGGGTATGCGCACGGACTCCGCTTCGGCGGATGCTCGGCGTGTGACCGTACGTCCTGATTCTGGTCTCAAACCGCGAGAGCATCCATGAATCAGCCTGTGATGAACTTCAAAACTTCCACTTCCGTAAATCTTGCACCATCGACCGGGCGGATCGCCTTCATCCAGTCGTGCTGGCACAAAGATATCGTCGATCAATGCCGTGTCGGCTTCACAGCCGAACTTGCGCGGCAAGGCGTGCCCGACAGCCAGATCGATATCTTCGAAGTCCCCGGCGCCTTCGAAATTCCGTTGCAGGCCAAATTGCTGGCGCGCACCGGGCGCTATGTCGCGATCGTCGCCACCGGGCTCATCGTGGACGGTGGCATCTATCGCCATGAATTCGTCTCTGAGGCGGTGATCAGCGGGTTGATGCGGGTGCAGCTCGACAGCGAGGTGCCGGTGATCTCGGCGGTGCTGACGCCGCAGCATTTCCACGAGCACGCCGAGCACGTCAGATTCTTCCGCGAGCATTTCGTTGTGAAGGGCACCGAGGCAGCGACGGCCTGTGCGGCGACCATCGCCAATATTGCGGCGACCCGGCAACTGGCCGCCTGATCGCCGCAACACCGCGTTATGCCGCCATGGCCGGGCAGAGCTGCAGAGCTCCTGCCCGGCTGGCGCGGGTGGCGTTTCCCGCAACGGCGCGGCATAATTCGGCAACAGAAATCACAAGCAAAAACTCGGGAGTGGCGTGTTGGGAACGTTCAAGGCTGTCCGCATCGACAAGGCTGACAAAGGCACCACGGTTGCGCTGACGCAGTTCGACGAAGCCGAATTGATGGACGGCGATGTCACCGTGCGGGTCGAATGGTCCACGGTGAATTACAAGGACGGCCTCGCCGTCACCGGCAAGGCGCCGGTGGTGAGGCGTTTTCCCATGATCGCCGGCATCGATTTCGCCGGCACGGTGGAAGCCTCATCCAATCCGAACTGGAAGCCCGGCGATAAGGTGATCGGCAATGGCTGGGGCATGGGCGAAACCCATCTCGGCGCCTATGCCGAAAAGACCCGCGTGAAAGGCGACTGGCTGGTGCGGCTGCCGGCCGGCATGACCACCCGCGACGCCATGGCGGTCGGCACCGCCGGCTACACCGCCATGCTGAGCGTGCTGGCGCTGGAGAAGCACGGGCTGAAGCCGGCCGATGGGCCGATCGTCGTGACGGGGGCTGCCGGCGGCGTCGGCTCGGTGGCCATCGCCGTGCTGTCGAAGCTCGGTTACCAGGTCATCGCCTCGACCGGCCGGACCTCGGAGGAGGGCTATCTCAAGGGCCTCGGCGCCAGCGAGATCATCGACCGCAACGAGCTGTCCGGCCCGGCCAAACCGCTGGCCAAGGAGCGCTGGGCGGGCGGCATCGACAGCGTCGGTTCGACCACCCTGGCGAATCTCCTGTCGATGACCAAGTATCGCGGCGCTGTCGCCGCCTGCGGTCTCGCAGCCGGCATGGACCTGCCATCTTCGGTTGCACCCTTCATTTTACGCGGCGTGTGTCTTCTCGGCATCGATTCTGTCATGTGCCCGATCGAGCTGCGGCAGCAGGCCTGGGCACGGCTGGCGACGGATCTGGATCACACAAAACTCGCTGAAATCACTCAGGAAATTCCGCTGGACCAGGTGATTGAGGCCGGCGCCAAAGTGCTGGCCGGGCAGGTCCGCGGGCGAATCGTGGTAAAGATCGGCTAACGACGTTCAGACTTTACCAACCAACCTGCTCCATTGTTGCCACGGTTGGTATGGTAAGCAGCGGGTAAAGACATCAGGCGGTCATCCGCGCTCGGTTGTTCGGAGTATCCTATGGTTGCGCGTTATGTGTTGGGAGCGGTGCTTGCCGCCACGGTGGCGACCCCCGCGCTGGCTGGGTCGATGACGGCCGAAGAGGCCCGCAAGTTTGTTGCCGGCAAGGTCTTTGCCTTTACCTGTTTCGACGGCACCCGCGGCGCAGGCCGCGTGTTCGACGATGGCGGTGCGGCGGGCGCTGTGCAGTTCTCGGGCTCGGGTCCGGCGCGCAACATGCGCCTGCCGGGCAATACGCTGCAGGTCCGCGGCGAGGCCATTTGCGCCTCGATCAAGGGCATCCCGTTCGAGCCGTGCTTCAATCTCAACAAGAATGACGAGCGCAGCTTCCGTGGCTCGGTTTCCGGCATGGGCTTCGCGTATTGCGATTTCCGCCACCAGGGCGGCCGCGGCCAGATGCTGATGGCCCGCTCGCTGTCGGCCCCGCGCTCGCTGCGCGCGCCGTCCACCACCCGTTCGGCCGATGCTTCCGCTGGCGCCGACAACACCGTGACCCGCGTCTCGACCCCGCGCGTCGAGAGCAGCAAGATCGACGCCGTCGGATCGATCAAGTCCGAGCCGGCCAAGGAAATTGCCAAGACGCCGGAGCCGGAAAAGACCGAAGCGCTCGAACTGCGCAAATCCACCAACTGAGACGAGTCTTAGGCGTGGCGACCCCAAGGTCCTTTGAGCGGGCCCTGTAGCGGCTCCTGCGCGCTGCCTGTAGGCGATTTGCCGTTGCTCCATGGGCCGGAGCGCGGTGGCAGCGGCGACGTGTCGTCGGCCGCTCCGGGCGCATCCGTATCGGACGGCAGTGCCATCCGGCCGGGATCGTGACCGCCGGCGAATTTCACCAGTGCAGCCACCCGCGAATCCACTGACGGATGTGTGGCGAACAGGTCGGCAAAACCCTCGCGGGGATTGTCGATGCACATCTCCATGACGGCCGATGTCGCGCCGGGCAGTTCGCCGCGATTCTCGATCTTGCGCAGCGCCGAGATCATGGCGTCGGGATTCTTGGTCAGCTCCACCGAACCTGCGTCGGCCAGCAGTTCGCGCGAGCGTGACAGTGCGAAGCGCACCACCAGCGACAGCGCCCAGGCCAGCGCGATCAGTGCCACGGCGATGATGATCACGAACACCGCACCGCCACCGGAGCCTTTGCTGTCGCTGTCAGACGAGGAAGACGATCGCGACGATCGGCTGCCGCCGAAGCGGAAACCGGAATTGATGAATATCCGGAAGAACAATTCAGCCGCAAAGCCGACCACGCCGGCGATAATCACGGCAACCACCATCAGTTGCACGTCGCCGTTGCGGATATGCGTCAGCTCGTGGCCGAGCACCGCTTCCATCTCGTCATCGTTGAGCGCGCGCAGGAGGCCCGTCGTGACCGTGACGGAATATTGCCTGGGGTTCAGGCCGGTGGCGAAGGCGTTCAGCGCATCAGAGTCCATCACCTTCAGCTTCGGCATGGGTATGCCGCGCGAGATGCAGAGGTTTTCAAGGAGATTATAGAGCCGCGGCTGCTCCTGCCGCGTGACGCTTTCGCTGCCGGTGATGCTGTCGATCATCTTTTGATGACCGAAATAGGCGATGACGATCCACAGCACCGCGCCGATAGTAGCGAAGGGAAGCGCCTTGATCAGGTCGCGCGTTGCAGCATTGATGTAATAGGCAACCGAGCCATTGCTGTTAACGGCCACCTCGCCGATCAGGGCGCCGGCGAACACCATCACGTAAATCAGCAGGAACAATCCCGCGAGCAGCAGCATCGAACGCGTCTTGTTCGAGGCTATATGCGTATAGAGACCATAGGCGGCCATGATGCAGTCCTAGGATTCACTATCAGCCGTCATTGCGAGGAGCTCTTGCGACGAAGCAATCCAGTCTTCGCTTATAGCTTTCTGGATTGCTTCGCTGCGCTCGCAATGACGTGGAGGGGCATGTGTTCTGGGTCTGAGGATCAGAACTTGACCTGCGGCACGGCTTCGACCTCCTTGCGGGTCTCGCCGAGATCGAAGAACTCCTTCGGGTGGAAGCCGAACGTGCCGGCGAACAGCGCCGCGGGCATCTGCTGGATGCCGGTGTTGTATTCGGACACGGCATTGTTGAAGAAGCGGCGCGACGCCGCGATCTTGTTCTCGATGTCCGAGAGTTCGCTCTGCAACTGCTGGAAATTCGTATTGGCCTTGAGGTCCGGATAGGCTTCGGACAGTGCAATCAGCCGGCCGAGGGCGCCGGAGAGCTGGTTTTCCGCGGCGCCGACCTGCGCCGGGCCCTGTGCATTCATCGCCGAATTGCGCGCTTTGATGACGTCGTCGAGCGTGCCGCGCTCATGCGCCGCATAGCCCTTCACGGTCTCGATCAGGTTCGGGATCAGGTCGTGGCGCTGCTTGAGCTGCACGTCGATATCGGCAAAGGACTGGTTAACCCGCTGGCTCAGCGCCACCAGCCGGTTATAGGCAGCAAATGCCAGGAAGACGAGGACAACGATGACGCCAAGAACGATCCAGCCGGTCGACATGTAAGAACCCCCAAAAGAAACCATCAAACCCAAAGCCTAGCCGATCATGCGGCCGCAGAGCAGGGGCCGCAGGCACGTCGCGGCACGGATTGGTCGCCGCGAGGGTGGAATACGTTCAAGGTGGCGAGGCGAAGAGGTCACCGCAGAACCTGCATGGCATGCGTGCAAACCAGAAGTGTTGCAACGTTGCATCATTGCATCGGTCTTCGAGACTTTTGCGCTCAATGCCTGCGGGTTAGCGCGCATGCGCCATTCGTCATCCAACCGTCATGCGCAAAACCTAATGAAATCCTAACCTTTGGGCTGGGGAATGAACTGTGATGTTGGAATGGCGTAACGGCGCGAGCCGGCTTGCGATGGGCGTTGTTGTGGCGGCGCTGTTCGCGCCGATGACGGCGGAGGCGACGGACTATGTGGTGAATCCGGGCGCGCCGGACACAACCCAGAAGACGCTCACCACGACCGACACGCTGACCGTCAATAGTGGTGGCACGCTGTCGACGACCGGCGCTGTGTCCGTGATCTGGAATGGCTCGTCCAACACTGTTATCAATTCCGGCACCATCGCCGCCACAGGTGCCCGCGCCGTTAATTCAACGGGGGCGACCACGTCACGCACCTTTACGTTCTTGAACAATATCGGTGCGGTCTTGAGTTCGTCGTCCGACGACGCATTCCGGATCAGCACGGTGCTCACGAGCGGCACCATTCTTCTCGACAATGCCGGTCTCATCCAGGCAGGCGGCACCGGCTTTGCGGCGCTGGGCAATGCAGTCGATATCCGGCCGGTTGCAAACAACGGCGTCACCATCACCGTCATCAATCGCGCGACAGGCATTATCGAAGCGACGACGACCGATGCCGTGCGCCCAGGACAGAATGCAACGGTCCAGAATTTCGGAATCATCCGCAGCTTTGGAGCGAATACGGGCAGCGGCGCTGATATTTCCGATGCGATCGATGCGGGCAATCTGACCGGCGTCAAGGTCATCAACTCCGGAAGCGGACTCATTTCGGGCGCGCGGCACGGCGTGAATGCCGGTGTCGACATCAATGTCGTCAACGACGCGGGCGCGACGATCATCGGTCGCAACGGCTCGGGCGTCGGCTCAGATGGCACCGGCACTGTGTTCAACTACGGGCGGATCACGGGCGCCTATGCCGGCGCCGGCAATATCTTCACCAATGCCGGGGTTGCGTCGCTCAACGGCGATGGTGACGGCGTTGATATCGACCTCGCGGCAACCATCACCAATTACGGCATTATCGAAGGTACCGGTGCCGGTGGTTTCGACAACAACGGTCGCGCCAACAACAGCGAAGGCCTGTCGATCGGCGGTGGTACCGTCACCAACTTCGGTACAATCAGCGGCGCGTCCTACGGCATCGTTGTGAACAATGATTCCAACGCTGATGGGACGCGGAGCGGCGTGGCGGCGACGACCATCATCAACAATGTCGGCGGAACGATTATCGGCCAGAATGGCTACGCGATCCGTCTGGAAAACAAGAGCACGGCAACGCCGGCAATCAATAACGACGCGATCGTCAACTACGGCACCATCATCGGCAACGGTGCGATCCCTGATCCGAACGCGATCGTGTTGATGAATACGGGCGTGGCAGATCCCAATTCCGTCGGTACGCTGAACGGCGTGACTTACACCGGCACGGGCTCCGCTCGTTTCATCCGCGGCGATGGTTCCGCGATCCAGATGGGCGAAGGCAACGACGTGCTGACCAATTACGGCACCATCATCGGCAACAACGGCCGCGCCGTGAACATGGAAGGCGGCAACGACACCGTCAACATCATGAAGGGCTCGCGCATCGTTGGTCTGGTCGATGGCGGTGTCGGCACCGACACGCTGAACTACAACAAAGCGGGCCTCACCGACGCCAAGCGCGCTGCGCTGCAAGCCGGTCAGACCGTGAATATCGGCGGTACACTCTATACGTCGTTCGAGGTGATCACCGGAACGTCGTCTTCGTTCGCGTCCTTTGCCAGCGCGGGCTCGCTCGGCGTCGCCTCGCTGTTCGACAATCTGCCGGCCACCGCCACCAGCAGTGCGGTGGTCAATCTGCTCGACAGCGTTGCCAGTTCGGCAGATGTCGGCGCGGCGCTGGCGCAGCTCACGCCCGCGGCCTATCAGGGCCTCGGCCGCATGACCATGAATGACGCGTTCCAGACGACCTCGCTGGTCGGCCAACACCTGACGCAGAACCGCCTTGGCGGCCTCGGCACCGACATGTCCGGCGTCGGCAATGCGCTGGCGATGTTCGATGGCGGCATGTTCGACAAGAATTTCAGTGCGGATCGTGCGCTGGCCGCGGTGACGTCATTCCCTGGCAGCGCAAGTTCTGCGCTGGCCGATGCCGGCTGGGGCGGTAATGCGGCCGATGCGATGGCCTATGCGCCGGTGACCAAGGCTCTGCCGGGTCTGCGCCCGGTCGCCGTCGCTGCCGAACAGGGCCTGTTCATCACGTCGGGCGCGAGCTTCGCCCGCGAAGGCGCACGCACTGACGCGCCGGGCTTCAAGTCGAACACCGTCAACGTGCTCGCCGGCTACGACCGGCGCATCACGGACAGCATCGTCGCCGGCGTGTTCGGTGGCTACGCGCTGACCCGCGGCGATATCGATAACGTCGGCAGCCACACCAAGATCTCGACCGGGACCATCGGCGGCTATGGCACCTATCAGGCGCCCGGCTGGTTCGCGACCGCCATGGGCCTCTATGGCTTCAGCGATTACGACACCACGCGCGTGGCGGTCGGCACGACGAACACCGCGGCGTTCAGCGGCGATCACTATGCGATCCGCGGCACGGTGGGCACCGACCTGCGCGTCAGCGGCTGGGTCGTCACACCGGAGATCGGCCTGCAATATACGCGGGTGATGACCGATGGCTTCGCCGAACGCGGCGGTGCGGCGGCCCTCGTGGTCGGCTCGGACAGTTCGGAATCGCTGCGCTCCAGCGTCGGCGCACGCTTCGCCTATGATTACGCGGTGAACGGCGGCGTGCTGACGCCGGAATTGCGGCTGGCCTGGCTGCATGAATTCAGCGACGGCGTGCGCGGCATCAATGCGAGCTTCGCCGATACGACACTGCCGGGCTCGTTCATCACCGCGACCGGCAGCGCGCTGCGCGATCGCGGCGTGATCGGTGCCGGCCTGTCCGGCAGGCTGGCACCGCTCACGGTACTGTCGGTGAACTATGATGCGATCGTCGGCAGCAATGACGCCGTCGCGCATCAGGTGATGGGCCGCATCCGGCATTCGTTCTGAGAGCGGGCTATCCGCAGGAAAACGAGATTCGCAAATACCGAATGTAGGTGAGGGCGGTGCCATGCCCCTCACCCGACATCCGCGCTACGCGCGCATGTCGACCTCTCCCCGCGCAGAGCGGGGAGAGGTAAGCACGGCGCCACCTTCCTTAACCTCGCCCCGCTTTTTGCGGGGAGAGGTCGACCGGCGAAGCGCAGCGAAGCCGGTCGGGTGAGGGGCCTTGCAGTGAGCTAGCCGCAATCTCGCGACTAGCGGGTCGTTCCAGCGCAGAAGCCGCTTACGGCTTCGCCATATGCCAGGCGCCGTTCAGGAAGCCGTCGCCATTGGTGTCGCCGGCGGCGGTGTCCTTCTTGAAAGTGTAGAGCGGCTTGCCTTTATAGGCCCACATCTTCTTGCCGTCGTCGCGCACGACGATGGTCATGTCGGCACTCGGCTTGGCATCGTCCACCGCGAACAGCGGCGGCCAGTTTTCGGCACAGGGGCCGTTGCAGGCTGACTTGCCACCGGCGTCCTTGTCGAAGGTGTAGAGTGTCATGCCCTTGGCATCGACGAAGGTCTTTCCCTTGGCGGTGTCGGCGGTCTTCAGCATCTGCGCCGAGGCGGCGCTTGAGGCGAGCATGAGAGTCAGAGCCGCGAGGGCGGCGAATGATTTGGTCATTGCAGCGTTACTCCTGATGATTGGGCGACGCAGTCGCGTCAGGAGAACAAACGCCAGCTGTAGAGAATTATTCCATGGATGATGTCGGTGAATCGAAAACCGCATCGCCCCAATCGAGCTTGCGGAACTTTGCATACTTCGCCTTGTCGCGGCGCGGTGCGTTTGCGGCGATAACGCCTGCATCTGTGCAGAGTTTTGCCGTAATCGCGATCTTTGTCGTTACCGGTTGCGTCAGCACGCGCGACGGCCGCTGCGCGACAGGCGTACGCGACAGCGCGACGTAAATAAATTTCTCGTCCTCATAGGGAAGTTCTGCGGATTTGAGTTGTTTATGCACACGGGACCGCTGCAGCCGCTGGCTGAAGTGGCACCAGTCCGGCTTCACCAGCGGACATGCATCGTCATGCGGGCAGGGCGCGATCACATGCGCGCCGTTCTTGATGAGCTGTGCACGCGCATCGAGAATGCGTTGATAGCCCGACGGCGTGCCGGGCTCGACGATAACAAGCGTATCATTCGTCTTCGTCCACATCGCCGCGACGAGTTTTGTCCGCGCGAGATCGTTGAGTTCGTTGATGACATAGCTCGCGATGACGAGATCGGCGGATGGGGCATTGGCGATTGTCGCGGCAGCGTCGCCGAGCGTGTAGTTCATCGCGGGGATGCGGTGGCTGTCCTGCGCCAGACCGAGCGCAAGCGTGCGCAGAGCGGGATTGGCATCGAGCAGCGTGAACGCATTGAGCGACGCGAAGGCTTCGGCGCAGGCCCATGTCGCCGTTCCCGGTCCGGCGCCGCAATCGAGCAGCGTGATCGGTGCGAAGTCCGGTCGTGTCTCCTGCAGCGCATTGAGGCTGGCGATGACCGCCGCATAGGTCGCCGGCATGCGGGCGAGCGCATAGGCCAACGCGTCGCTCTCGCTACGGATGGTCGTCGAGCCGCCGCCAGAGCGATAGGTCTGCGAGATTGCATCGGAGCGCGCAGCCGCGTCATTGCGCGAGAAGCCGTGCAGGCGGGCGTTGAGGGCCGCGGTGAGTTCGGCGGGGAGATCGGGTGCGGTCATAACTCAAGCGCGCCCTTTCTTATCCCTCCCCCTTGCGGGGAGGGTGGCCGCGCGTAGCGCGGTCGGGTGGGGGTGCCACATACTCAGCGGCGCGTGGGGCACCCCCACCCCGGCCTCCACTTCGTTCGGCCGACCCTCCCCGCCTAGCGAAGCTTCGCTTCGCACGGGGGGAGGGATTACGCGGCCGTCAGCGTTTTAATTACGAAGAAGTTACGCCACTTCCTGATCGAGGATCTTCACCGCGTTTTCGAGATCCACCGAGACCAGCTGCGACACGCCGCGCTCAGCCATCGTCACGCCGTACAGGCGGTGCATGCGCGCCATGGTGATCGGGTTGTGCGTGATGGTGATGAAGCGCGTTTCGGTCGAGGCGCACATTTCATGCAGCAGGCTGCAGAAGCGCTCCACGTTGTGGTCGTCGAGCGGCGCGTCGACTTCGTCCAGCACGCAGATCGGCGACGGGTTGGTGAGGAACACCGCGAAGATCAGCGCCAGCGCGGTCAGCGCCTGCTCACCACCTGACAGCAGCGACAGGGTCTGCGGCTTCTTGCCGGGCGGCTTGGCGACGATTTCGAGACCAGCCTCGAGCGGATCGTCGCTCTCGATCAGCTTCAGCTCGGCTTCGCCCCCGCCGAACAGTTCGACGAACATGCGCTTGAAGTGGCCGTTGACGATGTCGAACGAGGTCATCAGCCGTTCGCGGGCTTCCTTGTTTAGGCTCTGGATGCCGGTGCGCAGCTTCTTGATGGCTTCGACGAGGTCGTCGCGCTCGGTGGCGAGGCCGTTATGCGTGCCTTCGACTTCGTTGAGCTCTTCCTCGGCGCGCAGGTTGACGGCACCAAGACGCTCGCGATCGCGGCGCAGCTTTTCCAAGTCGGCTTCGATATCGGCCAGCGGCGGCAGCGTGTCGTCCTGGCGGACTTCGGCGAGGGCCGCGACGCCTTCCGGCTCGACTTCCAGCATGTCGCGGATTTCGCGCTCGATGTCCTCGAGGCGGCGCTTGCCGCTTTCCATGCGCTCTTCGGTGCGGGCGCAGGCTTCGCGCGCGGCCGACAGAGCCTCCAGCGAGCCGCGGGCATCGCGGTCGGTCTCGCGCATGGCGTTTTCGGCCGAGGCGAGGGCGTTGGCGGCAAGCTGACGGGCCTGTTCGGCACTCTCGACTTCCGAGATCAGCGCGCGGCGCTTCTGCAGATAGAGCGCCGGGGCGTCTTCGAGTTCGGCGCGTTCGCGGGTCACTTCGGCGACGCGCGCGGCAACCGTCTCGATCTGCGAGGCGGCGGAGGTCTTGCGGTTCGCCCAGTCGGTGCGCTCGGCGATGATCGCCTGCAGGCGGCGGTCGGCCAGCTCGGCCTCGCGGGCCAGCGCCTGCGCTTCGGCGCGCACCTGAGCGGCGCCGCGGCGATGGCCTTCGATCTCGCCGCGCACGGTGGCGAGCTGGGCTTCGGCGTCGGAGCTTTCCGGCAGATATTCCAGCGCGGCATGCGCGCTCTCATGCGCCGCTTCCGCCTCCATGCGATCGTTGGAGAGACGCGACTGCGCTTCGGTCAGTGTCGCGCGGCGCGCCGCATGGCGGTTGATCTCGCGCTCGGCATTGGCATGGCGCTCGCGGGCCTGGTCGACGTCGCGGCGGGCATTGCGCAGGGCATCGCGCGATGCGCCTTCGGCCGAAGCCGCAGCCTTCAGCGCCTGCTCTGCGCTTTCCAGCGCTTCACGCTTGGCAATGGCGTCGATCTTGGCGTTTTCCAGATCGGCTTCGATATCAGTCAGGCGGGCGCGCTCGGCGAGGCGACGGGCGGCGCCGGTCGGCGCATGCGCACCGGCGACGAAACCGTCCCAGCGCCAGACGTCGCCTTCCAGCGACACCAGCCGCTGGCCGGTCTGCAACTGCGAGACCAGGGCCGCGCCCTGATCCTTGGAGACGACGCCGATCTGCTTCAGGCGGCGTGCGAGTTCGGCCGGCGCATTGACATGCGAGGCCAGCGATTCCACGCCCGCAGGCAGCGCCGGATCGTTGGCGTGATCGCCGGCATTGGTCCAGCGCATCGGCGCCGAGGGATCGACCGGCGCGTCGAGATCGTCGCCGAGCACGGCGCCGAGCGCCTTTTCATAGCCCTTGGTGACGCTGACGCCATCGATGATCGGCGGCCACAGGTTCTTGGTTTCGCCGTTCAGGATCTTCGAGATGGTGCGGGCTTCGGTCTCGAGCCGCTGCACCTTCCTGTCGGCGTCGTTCAGCGGCGCACGCGAGGCTTCCAGCGTCTGCCGGGCGGCGACATGTGCGGCCTCGTTGTCGCTGACGGCCATTTCCGCCTGCAGCAGGATTTCCTGCGAGGTCTCCATCAGGGCTGCGAGTTCGTCCAGGTCGCCGAAGCCTGACGTCTGCGCCGTCAGCGCCTCGATCTCGGCCTCGACGCTGGCGATTTCCTGGCCCAGACGCGCAAGCCGATCGGCCTGGCTGCGCACGTTGGACTGCAGCTGGTTGCGCTTGGCGGTCATGTCCGCATGCGCGGTGGTGAGTTCGGTGAAGGTACGCTCGGCGGCGGCCAGCACGGCCTCGGCCTCAGAGACGCGGTCATCGACGCCGCCACGCAGCTCGACGCGCTGCATGATCTCTTCCTTGAGCATCGCGTCTTCTTCGTCGAGACGCAGCAGCGCGAATTCGGCGTCTTCCGACTGCTTCATCTCGCGCGCGACGTCGCTCTCGAACTGCGTCAGGCGACGGTCGAGCTCGGCGGCGCGCTCCTTGGCGCGCTCTTCCTCGCGGTCGAGCATGTCGCGGGCATTGGTCAGGCGCTGCAGGCCGGCGGCAGCGGCGGCTTCGGCCTCGCGCAGCGCGGGCAATTCAGAAGCGCGGATCGCCTGGATGCGCGCGGCTTCGCCCTGTTCGCGGGTACGTTCGGCGAGATCGCGGACATACTGGTCGTGCAGGGTTGCGGCTTCGGCATTGTCCTGATGTGCCTGCAGCCAGCGCAGGTGGAACAGCATGGCCTCGGCCTTGCGCACCTTGCCGGCGACTTCGCGGTAGCGGATCGCCTGGCGGGCCTGCTTCTTCAACCCTTCCATCTGGCCCGAGAGCTGGCCGATCACGTCCTCGACGCGGGTCAGGTTGGTTTCAGCGGCCTTCAGGCGCAGCTCGGCCTCGTGGCGGCGCGCATGCAGGCCGGCGACGCCGGCGGCGTCTTCCAGCACGCGGCGGCGCTGCTCGGGCTTCGCCTGAATGATTTCGCCGATCTTGCCCTGGTGGACGAGGGCGGGCGAACGCGCACCGGTGGCAGCGTCGGCAAACAGGATCTGCACGTCGCGGGCGCGCACGTCGCGGCCGTTGATGCGGTATTGTGACCCGGCTTCGCGCTCGATGCGGCGGGAGATTTCGAGGATTTCGGCGTCATTGACCATGGCCGGCGCGGTGCGATCGGTATTGTCGATCGTCATCACCACTTCGGCGTGGTTGCGCGAGGCACGGTTGCCGGAGCCAGCGAAGATCACCGCGTCCATGTCGGCGGCGCGCAGCGACTTGTGCGAGGTTTCGCCCATCGCCCAGCGCAGCGCTTCCACCAGATTGGACTTGCCGCAGCCGTTCGGGCCGACGACGCCGGTCAGACCGGGCTCGATCATGAAGTCGGTCGGTTCGACGAACGACTTGAATCCGTGCAGGCGCAGGCGCGTGAGTTTCATGGATACGGTACTCTAGGTTAGCCGAACAGCCCCGAGAATCGCGAATCCCCCAGCACGAACAATAGCATAAATGCAGCTGCCGCGCGGACGGAGACTCGCTGGTCGCGGCTCTCATTGGCCCGGACAATGGCGAGACGAGGGCAGGGGCGCAACCGCGGAACCCCGCTTTTCCCAAGGGTTTTGCGGGGGATAGGTGGGGGAGGGCGTGAAAAAGGGCTTGTTTTGCAGAGGTTTTGATTTGCCCGCCGCATCTGGCAGGCCGTTGAGGTGCCCCCCAGCATCACTAAACCACGATCGCAGTTGTCATTGCTGTCATCGAATCTGGCAATCCGATGCTTCAATGACAAAATTGGTGAAGCCGTTTGCCTCAAGGTCAGCTTGGATTTCTATTCTTGTTAGGGGGCAGCGAGGTCCAATTATCACGCGCTCGATCGCCCTTGATGGATCGCAGGTACTCTTTGCTCTACGTCCAAAAGGAAAGGTTTTGTATTCAACGCTTCCGCGCTGCCCATCTCGCTTGAGCGGCGCTTTCCAATAGATTTCAGTTCCGTCTGAAAATGCGGCTCTAGGTATCTCGGGAGAGGCTTGCTCGCTCGTCTGCATATGTACGAAGCGAATTTCTTGCTCGTGGGCCCAAGACCGGTGTTTTAGCGCGATTATCGCTGCCATAACGGATGTTACTGCGTCTATCCAATAGAACAAATCGTCGGGAGAGTGAGCACGGTCAAAGTCGCCAGCAATTTCTCTTACGAGCTGTCGAAAATCATCCGGCGTGCTGTCGCTCATGTATTTAACTTTTTGTATTCTCCCCGGCATCGACGTTATCGCTGAAGGACGAAATCCAATAGCTAAGCCGGAATAATTGCTCCCGTACTCGTTCCACATCGGGAGTCCGTCTTTAATTAGCGAAAAGCAGGCGCAAAATGCTCTTTGCGTGTTTTGATATCGTTCGACGTCGGCTTTTATCTTGTCCAGAAAGTCACCGACCGATCCTTTGAATTCGCTGCTTCGCACGAATTCAAAGGCAGTCATGAAATGCTGAAAGCCGAGTTTTAGTTCACGAGGGTCGTTCCCCTTGTTTAGGTCAGTGCACCATATTTCCTTGGAGGCGAGTATCCCTCGAAATCCGTCTACCGAGCAAAATTGATACAGTGTCTGTGTTGGTCGATATTCTAAGAACGCCATATTTGCACGAGAGCTCAGTGGTTCTGGAATTGCGATAGCACTGTGTTGTTCTTCGTCGATAACTACGTTGCGAGCCTCTATCGCAGGGGCTACTTCGGCGTCGTTGCCACGAGCCAGCCGAGACGCGACATAATGGTGAGCATTGCAACGGTGATCGCAAGACCACCACTGATCCACCAGCCGATATAGCCCTTGGTCGGCAGGTTGCCGATCCTCTCGACGACAGTGGCGTGGCCGACCTTGAGATCGGACAGGTCCTTGCCGGCGTCCTTGATGACGCCTTTCATCTCAGTGATGTCACTCTTGATATGAGCGACATCCGCTTCCAGACGGGCAACGCGAGCTTCCAGCATGCCATCGAATGTGCCCCCGCCGCCGGGCGGCTGCAAGGGCGGGCCGGGCGGTTTTTCGCCGCCGAAGCGCGACGATGCCTCGATGACGGTTGGAGCGTAGTTGGCCACCAGCCTATCGGGCATGGCCACGCTCACGGATTGCGGATGCCATAATGGCTGCCGCCAGTTGCCGTACATTGTTCTGGGCGTCGGCGTTCTGCCGCCGGAATTCGGTCAGTGTATCGTTTGCGGCATCGACGCGCCCGTTGGACCAGTCGACCACGATACTTTCCAGAGAAGCCTGAGCTTCCAGCGACCGCAACAGTCCGAGCAGGAGATGATCGATCTCCTGGCGTGTGAGAGGAAAGTTGAGGCGCGCGTCGGTGGGGATATCACCCCATTGCTCGATCAGCGCGGCTGGAATGGTGAAAAGCTCGGGTGGCGCCGGACGCACGACCTGCTTGTTGGATTCGTCCGGCATCTGGTCTCCCCCCTGGGGAACCAGAATAACGCAATATAGGCAAATAACAATCTAAAGTAGATTAAATGGTCCGCTCACACGTCCCGCGCATATCCATTCGGACGACGCTGCTGCGGTGCGCCGAGTACGGCGATGCAGAGGCCGAGAAATGCCAGGCCGATGATCTCGCAGATGAAATTTTCAAACATGATACGCCCCTCACGCTAATGGGACGAGAATGCGGAGATGGCGCTTAAGCGTTCCTTAATGCGCGTTTACACCTGGAATCAGGGTTAATCCGGGGGCGCGTCATCCGTTAAGATCCGGCAGGTGCGTGGCGCGGCTATCGCCGGGCGCCTATCGTCGGGCTGCTATCGCAGGTCTGCTATCGCAGGATGTCAGCGGGCGTGAGTCTGTGCGCTCTGCGGCATCGGGATTTTGGCCCTTAGCGCGGCTTCGCCTTCGGGCGTGATGCAATAACGCACCAGCGAGCCGGCCTGGAGCGCGATCCAGGTCTTGGCGACCATCTTGGACAGGGTCTTCGGCCCGGCAGGCATCAAATGCGGCGCAAGCAGGCCCGGCGTATCGCGCAATTTCTGAAGCGCGGTGCGCTCGACATAATGCGGCAGGTGGCTGGCGCGTGTCGGCATTGGGCAAGTCTCATCGGGTTGGACGAGGGGAACTGAACTATTCTTTTGGGTGAACTACATGAACGCTTGAGCGCGGCTTCAGTTGCATCCGGCATCGAAAAAAAAAGCCCGGCGGGCACTTGACAGTTTTCCTATAAGATTATAATCAAATCCTGTCCGGTTCGCGAGGGGCGCTTCATGAGGCGTCTTGAGGTGGGACAGGATGCGGCGCCTGCGGGTGTGGGGTGACGTACCCCGCACACTCGGGAGGCTTGGGGTCACCGTCCGGGCCCACTACGGGGCTCTGCCACTCATGCTGGCTGGACGTGGTATTGGTGAACGGCGCGAAATCGTCGGGATAATCGGAGTGCGGAGCTCTGCCCTTTACCCGGAAGAACGGTCCCGAAGCTAAAAAGACGTCGCGGTGGCGCGCCCTCAAGGCGTTGCGCGGTTGCAGCTTGCCGGCGTTCCGGTGGAGCGGATCGCGACACACACCACCCTTTGCGCCTGATGGCGCGCCGCCGCCCCTCATGTTTCAGGAGGGGGATTGCTCACACCTCGGACGCGCAAGCGCCGCGAGAATGCGAGAGCTCGGCTGTTTGAAGCGAAGAATCAGAGAACACGATGGCGCGGCAGCGCGCTAATGCGATGCGCTGGCCGAGAATGCGTTGACGATGACCACGCCGGTCAGGATGAAGCCGATGCCGATGATGGCGGCGAGATCGAGCGCCTGCCGGAATGCGAAATAGCTCACCGCCGAAATCAGCACGATGCCGAGCCCGCTCCAGATCGCATAGGCGATGCCGACCGGCATCACCTTCAGCGCGTGCGACAGGAAATAGAGCGACAGGATGTAGCAGACGGCCATGCCGAACGTCGGCCAGAGCTTCGTGAACTGCTGCGACTGCGCCAGCAGCGCCGTGCCGATGGTCTCCAGCACGATGGCGCAGCCGAGGGCGGCGTAGTTGAGGAAGGTCGGGGTCATGAAAGGGCTCGGGCGTTCAGGAATCCCTCCCCGCGTAAAGGCGAGGAGGGACAAGAAGACCTCAGCTCTTCAGCAGCGGGGTGATCTTCTTGGAGAATTCCTCGAACGACTGCTCGCCCTTCAGCATTTCGCCATTGATGAAGAAGGTCGGTGTCGAGTTCACCTTCAGCACTTCATTGGCATATTTCTGATCGGCGGCGATCTTGTCGAGCAGCGCCTGGTCCTTCAGGCATTCTTCCACGGCCTGCTGGCTGAGGCCGGCCTGCTTGCCGATGCGGGTCAGGGTCGCGGCGGTGTCCTTCATCACCCAGTCGTTCTGCTGCTTGAACAGCATGTCGATGACGGCGAAGTACTTGCCCGAATCTTCCTTGGCGATGCAGCGCGCCAGCATCGAGCCGGCGGCGGCCTTGATGTCGAGCGGGAATTCGCGGAACACGAAGCGGATCTTGTTGGTGTCGATGAAGGCTTCCTTGATCTTCGGGAACACCTGCTCGGTGAAGGCCGCGCAATGCGGGCAGGTCATCGAGGCATATTCGGTGACGGTGACGGCGGCATCCTTCGGGCCGAGCGCCATGTCGGGCAGCGACACCGGCTTGGCGACGTCGACGGCGTTCTGCGCGAAAGCCTCGGAGATCAGCTGCAGCGGCGACAGGCCGATGGCTGCTGCGGCGCCGGTCAGGGCAAGGGCGGCGGTGAAGTCACGGCGCGTGATGATCAAAGGAATGCTCCAAAGCGGCGGCGGACGCCGGGACAAGGTTCGCTTCGCTAACTTGAAACCACAAATGTGGCAAGCACGCGCCGGTTCCGGGCGAGCCGGAAAGCCTCAACTTCGCTTGATCGAGGCGCCGAGCCGCGCCAGCGCCTCGCGCAAGGCCTCGTCCTCGACCTCGGGCAGCGTTTCCGCGACCTGGGCGATGGCCTTGGCATCCGGCGGCTTCACGGTGCGGCGAGGCTGCGGCCGCGACAGCGGCGCCTGGCGCAGCGCGATCTTGCCGACCGCGTTCCAGCCGAAAAAGCGATTCACCCGCTGCAGGATCGCATCCGACGAATGCTGGATCTCCAGCGCCATCGGCCCCTCGACGCGCAGGATGAGCGTCGCCGGCTCCTGCGGCTGGCCTTCCACAGGCCGCGGCCACTGGATCTTCAAGGGCTCGGAGAAATTCGCCACCTGCTGGCCGGCGATCTCTGCCCAGCGCGTCACCAGCTCGCGCGAGGCAAAGCCCTGTTTGGCATAGGCATCGGCAAACACCCCGCCGAGCAGGACGGAGAGCGGCTTGGCGGAGATCGGGCCGGGCTTGTTCATGGTCGGGCGTTTTGGATACATGGTCGGCATGAGTCTATCAGCCGCCGCCACCCGACGAAAGAAACCTTCCGCACGGGATAGCGGGGAAAGCGCCGCCGCGAAGCGTCCGGCCCAATTGCTCGCCTGGTATGACAAGCATCGCCGCAGGCTGCCGTGGCGGCCGTTGCCGGGCGAGGGCATCGATCCCTATCGGGTCTGGCTGTCGGAAATCATGCTGCAGCAGACCACGGTTCAGGCGGTCGGGCCGTATTTCGCCAAGTTCCTGGCGCGCTGGCCCACGGTGAGCGATCTCGGCAGCGCCTCGCAGGACGACGTGCTGCGGATGTGGGCTGGGCTCGGCTATTACTCCCGCGCGCGCAATCTCCACGCCTGCGCCGTCACCGTGCTCCGCGATCATGGCGGCGCCTTTCCGGATACCGAGGACGGCCTGCGCGCGTTGCCCGGCATCGGGCCCTATACGGCATCGGCCATCGCCGCGATCGCCTTCGGTCGCCAATGCATGCCGGTGGACGGCAATATCGAGCGCGTGACGTCGCGGCTCTATGCGGTGGAAGAACCGCTGCCGAAATCCAAGCCTGTCATCGTGGGGCTGGCGGCGACGCTGCTCGGTCCGACGCGCGCGGGCGACAGCGCCCAGGCGCTGATGGATCTGGGCTCCACCATCTGCACGCCCAAAAAACCCGCCTGCGCGCTGTGTCCGATCAATGACGATTGCGCCGCCAAGACGCGCGGCGATCAGGAGACGTTTCCGCGCAAACTGCCGAAGAAGGCAGGCACGCTGCGCCGCGGCGCGGCGTTCGTGGTCACGCGCGGCAACGAGCTGCTGGTGCGCACGCGCCCGGAAAAGGGCTTGCTCGGGAATATGACCGAAGTGCCATCATCGGAGTGGCTCGCCGGTCACAATGACAAGGATGCCCTGAAGCAGGCGCCGACCTTAAAAAATCTCACGGCATGGCATCGCAAAGTCGGCGCGGTCACCCATATCTTCACACACTTCCCGCTGGAGCTCACCGTCTATACGGCGCATGTGCCGCCCCGCACCCGCCCCCCGGAGGGGATGCGCTGGGTGCCAATCGCAACATTGGATGACGAAGCTCTGCCGAATGTCATGCGCAAGGTCATCGCGCATGGACTGGATTGAAGTTTGAATCCAGACGCTTGAATCCGCGACAGTAGCGCGAGCTGTATCAGCCCGCGCTGGAAAGTTGCGACGATTGCGGCAGCGTCACGATCGGCGGCTTCGCATTGAGGCCTTCAACCTGGAATCCGGCGACGCGCTTGTAGTTGGCGGCGATATCTTCGAGTTCCTGCTGCGAGAGCACGTCGGTGACGACATTGAATCCCTGAGGCGCGCGCTCCTCGACGATCTGCATCACCTGTTCCGGTCCGTTGCGACGGTTCAGCATCACGAGGTCGGTGGTCGCGGGACGTCGTTCGGCCTCATAGGCTTCGAGCGCAGCCGGCACGTCGCCAAGCGCAAGAATCTCACGCGTCAGCACGCGCGCGTCGAGAATGGCCTGCGATGCGCCGTTGGAGCCGATCGGATACATCGGATGCGCAGCGTCGCCCATCAGCGTGACGCGGCCGAAGGTCCAGCGATCGACCGGGTCGCGGTCGACGAGGGGATATTCATAGGCGTGCGGGCAATTGCTGATCAGGCCGGGCACATCGAGCCAATCGAAGCGCCAGTCCTTGAACCAGGGCAGGAATTCCTCGAGCCGCGCCGCGCGGTTGTAGTCCTCGCGGCGCCATTCATAGGTCGGCGGCATGTGCCGTTCGGCGACCCAGTTGATGTCGTATTTGCCGTCAGCGTCCGGCTCCTGCGAGATCGGGTAGCAGACGAATTTCAGGATCTCGTGGCCGGCCATGATCATGGTGCGGCCGGTCAAAAACGCATCGCTCCTGGTGATGCCGCGCCAGAGAATGCGGCCGTTCCAGAGCGGCGCGCCTTCCTGCGGATAGAGCTTCTGGCGGATTGCTGAATGGATGCCGTCGGCGGCGATCAACAGCGTGCCGTCATAGCTGCCGGCGGATTTGCCGGTGGCCTTGTCGATGAAGTCGGCGCGGATGCCGTCCGGCGTTTCCGTCCAGCCGCTCAGGTGATGGCTGGTGAGGATGTTCTCGGCGCCAAGGCGTTCGATGGCGGTGTCGAGCAGGATCTGCTGTAGCCTGCCACGATGGATCGAGAACTGCGGCCATTTGTAGCCGGCCTCGATGCCGCGCGGTTCGCTCCAGATCGGCTTGCCGTGCTTGGAGAAGAAGGCGAGTTCGCGGGTGCGCACGCCCGACGCGTCGAGCTGGTCGTGCAGACCGAGCTCGATCAGCTCGCGCACCGCATGCGGCAGCACATTGATGCCGACGCCGAGCGGCCTGAGCGCCGGCACGCTTTCGAACACGCGGCATGGCACGCCGATCTGATGCAGGCTGAGCGCAAGCGTCAGTCCGCCAATTCCGCCGCCTGCAATGAGAACGGTCATTTTTTGTTGCCTCCCCTCGATTTGATCGAGGTCATGGCACGGGAAAGGCGATCGCGGCAACTGGGACGATCGCGACGGAAAAACGCGTCCGGATCGTCCGCCGGCAGCGAATTCATGGTGGACGGAACCTTAACGCAAAATTCAGCCGCGTTCCCTAATACCGGTGGCACTACTTTTTGGGTGAATCGGTCACCGACAGGTCAATGATGTCCAACCAGATTAAGCCGAGCGGCCGCGAGACGTTCTTTCCGGCATCGGAGCTCATCGTATCCAAGACGGATCTCAAGGGTCGCATGACTTATGTGAACCGTCTGTTCTGCAAGATGGCCGGTTATACCGAAGCCGAGTTGCTCGGCCAGCCGCACAGCCTGATCCGTCATCCCGATATGCCGCGCAGTGTCTTCAAGCTGCTCTGGGACACCGTCGAGGAACGCCGCGAGATTTTCGCTTTTGTGAAAAACATGGCGAGCAATGGCGATCACTACTGGGTCTTCGCCCATGTCACGCCGTCCTATGGTCTCGACGGCAAGATCGCTGGCTATCATTCCAATCGCCGTGTCCCGCCGCCGGATCTCATCAAGAAGACGATTGCGCCTGTATATGCCGACGTTCTGGCAATCGAGAAGCGACACGTGAACGGCAAGGAATCCCTCGCCGCCGGCTACAAGGCCCTTACCGATTTCGTTGCATCCCAGAAAGTCAGCTATGACGAACTTATGTTTTCTCTCAAGAGCGCAGCTTAGCACGCTCGTCGTCATTGCCGGCTCTACGCTTGCTTTGGTGCTTCAGTTTTTCAGCCTTCCGCTCGCTGCCATGGTCTGTCAGGCCGTCGCAATCGCAGCGGCTGTTGTGGCGCTTGTCCTGATGGGCAAGACGGCGCGTCTGATCGAGAAGGCGCGTATCGCCTGCCAGCGCATCGCGCAGGGAGATTTCGAGGCCCGCATTCTGGGAATCCCGGTGCGCGGCGTGACCGGCGAGTTGCTGCACAGCGTCAACGACATGATCGACGGCTGCGATGCTTTCGTGCGCGAATCCACCGCGGCGATGGCAGCGCTCAACGACAATAAATATTACCGGCGTATCCTGCCGGGCGGATTGCATGGCGGCCTGCTGCACGGCGCGAAAGCGATGAATGCGGCGACCGACAACATCGCCGACCGCATCCGGAATTTCGAGCGCCAGACCAGCCAGCTCGAATCCACAGTGGGCGGCATCGTATCCGCACTCGACAGCGGCGCGGTCGAGATGAGCAGCACCGCAGGCAATCTGCGGACGGGCGCATCCTCGACATTGACCCGCGTCACATCGGTGGCGGCGGCATCCGAACAGGCGTCCGCCAACATGCAGTCAGTGGCTTCGGCCACAGCGCGGCTGTCGTCCAGCGCCAGCGAAGTGGGCGCCGACGTCAATCGCTCGGCGGCGATTGCCGGCCGCGCGGTCGAACGTGTCGCCGATGCAGCCAGCAATGTCGACGTGCTTCGCGCTGTCGCCGTGCGCATCAGTGAAGTCGTGACCTCGATCAACGTGATCGCCAGCCAGACCAATCTGCTGGCGCTGAACGCAACGATCGAAGCGGCCCGCGCAGGCGATGCCGGTCGCGGTTTCGCCGTGGTGGCGCATGAAGTGAAGGCGCTGGCGACCCAGACCGCCAACTTCACCGCCGAGATCGAAAAGGAAATCGGCCAGGTTCAGTCGGCGACCGACAAGGTCTCCTCGTCGATCACCGAGATCGGCACCGTGATCGCGGAAGTGAACGAGATCACCGGCAAGGTCGCGAGCGCCTCCGAAGCGCAGTCGGCGGCAACGGCCGATATCGCGCGCAATATCGACGAGGCCTTCGCGGTGGTGCGCGAGATTTCAACCAACATCCAGTCGCTGGCAGCCACGGCCAAGGACACCGAACAACTCGCGACATCGACCATGGTGGCATCGGGCGATCTGTCGTCGCAGTCGGGATTGCTGACCAAGGAAATCCGCGGCTATCTCGGCGAGGCCCGGCAAAATCTGGTACGCCAGGCCGCCGCGCGCTGATCGCGTCCGCTTATTTCGATTGATCCGGAATTGGCGCCGCTGCGGCGCCAATTTCTTTGGCGGTGAAGCGCGCGACTGCTAGGCGCTGATATCCGTAAAGAAACCACTGGCGCTGCCGCCATTCTCGGTCTTCTTGTTCACGGCTTCCTTGATCTTGTCGGCAATCTTCTGCTCGACCTCCCGGCGTTGCTCCGGCGACATGTTGTTCAATTCTTCTTCCGTTACGCCGATGCTCGACAGCAGCGCATCGCGCATTTTTTCTGCTGGCGTCTTTTTCGCGTAGTCGAGGAATTTCTCTTCCGGCGATTTTGCTATCGCTGTTGCATTGCCGAGGCCGCTCTCGGCCTTGTCGGATGGCTGCAGTCTGGTCGGAAGCTTGAAGGACTGCATGCTGGAGATAATGGAGTTCGACATCTGAATTTCTCTTGCTGTGAGATATTTGCGACCCACTACGCAAAAATCAGGCCATCAGAAATATTCAGAAATCATAAGCGGTTAGGTATTTGTAGTTGCTATCAGGCGTTGCCTGCCGGCAAGCTTTGCCGGCAAAATTGACCGAGGCGCGCTGCGTCAGGCCGTGCGGCGCTTCGGCGGGTCGAGTTCGCGGCCGGTCTCAAGCATGATCTTGCGGAGCCAGATCGATCCGGAATCGAATTGCGCGCGTGTCGGCGTGAACATGAATTGTTCGTCGATGCCGGGATCGAGTGGTGGGGCAATGATTGTGAGCGATAGCGGCTGAGCCAATGCGGCAATCAGGCGTCGCGGCACAAAGGCCACGAGATCGGTGCGCGCCGCAACATGCAGCGCCTCGATATAGCTCGGGACGACGAGGGCAATCTGCCGCTCCAGTTTCTTGCTGAGCAGCCAGTCGTCGATGAGGTCTTCGCTTTGGCCTCGGAGCACCACGGCGATATGACGGGCTTTGAGAAACCCCTCGGTCGTTTTCAGGCGCGATGCCGCCGGATGGCCCCTGCGGACGGCGAGGGCATCGGAGTCGACATAGAGCAACTGACGATGGAAGCCGTTGAAGGCGTTGCCGATGCTGATCACCATGTCGAGGCTGCGGGCGAATTCCGCCGTCATGATCGCCGGGCCGCGCCATGGCACGACGTTGATCTGGACGCCCGGCGCGACGCTGTCGAGCTTCTTCATCAATGGCGGCATCAGCAGTTCGACGGCCAGATCCGGCATCATCAGCCGAAAGTGCCGGTCGCTTTGGCGGGCGTCGAAGACATCCGGGATGAACAGTCCGCGGACTTGCTCCAGTGTCTGGGCAAGTGGACCGCGCAGGGCCTGTGCGCGCGGCGTCAGCTCCATGCGGGCGCCGACACGGACCAGCAGGGGATCGCCGAGAACGTCGCGCAGCCGGCGCAATGCGTGACTCGCAGCCGGTTGCGACAGGCCGATCCGCATCGCGGCGCGGCCGACATTGCTCTCGCGCAGCAATGCATCGAGCGCGACCAGCAGATTGAGATCGAGCGCGGCCAAATTCATGGACCGAATATATATCATACGGACTATCGATTGGAAGAATGGGGATTGTCCAACCCATACTGCGTCATCGTTCAAGCGATGGAGCAGAATAATGAGCACGGCAGACAACAAGAAGCTTATTCAGCAGGTCTATAGCGATTCAGCCAACCGCAGCGGCACGACCTTCGCCGATCATCTCGCCGATGATGCATGCTGGATCGTGGTCGGTCAGTATTCCTGGGGACGCACCTTCAAGGGGAAGGATGCGATCCTCAACGGCCTCATGGGGCATTTCAGGTCGCTATTTGACATCCGGCCGCGCACGGTCGCGTCCAATTTCATTGCGGAAGGCAATCTGGTGGTGGTCGAGGCCAAGGGCGACAATGTCACCAAGACCGGCGATCGTTACGACAACGATTATTGCATGGTGTGGCGTGTCGAGAACGGCAAGATCACCATGATCAAGGAATATTGCGACACTGCGCTTGTGGAGCGGGTGTTGGGTCCTTTCCCGGAGGAGATGGCGCGCGTGCCTGCCTGACGCAAAAATGCCGGGCGCAGTGTTGCGCCCGGCATTCGTCGAATGGTTCGTGATCAGGCTGCGCTGGTGGCGAGATGCTTGAACATGGCGGCGCGGGCTTCGTCGTCCATCTCGGCCTTGAACTTGAATGTGTCCTTCAGGGCGACAGCCTTCGCGGCGGCCGGGCGTGCCGAGATCTCATCATGCAGGCGCTTTACGTTGGGGAATTGGGCAAAGCCCTCGTCGCCGAGAATGAAGTTGGTCATCCGCACCCAGCCCCAGATATCCATGTCGACGATCGTGTAGCTGTCGCCGACCATATATTGCCGTCCGGCCAGGCGGTCGTTGAGCACGCCGAGATGGCGTTTCGCCTCGAACTGATAGCGGTTATGCGCGTAATCGATCTTCTCTGGCGCGAAATGCTTGAAGTGCACGGCCTGGCCGAAAAACGGACCGACGCCGGTGGCGACGAACATCAGCCAGGACAGCATCTCGCCGCGATTGGCCGGGGTGTTGGCGGGTAGGAATTTGCCGGTCTTCTCGGCGAGGTAGAGCAGGATGGCGTTGCTGTCGAACACCTTGACGCCGTCGTCGTCGATCGCCGGCACTTTGCCGTTCGGATTGACCTTCAGGAAGTCCTGATTGAACTGCGCGCCTGTGCGGGTGTCGATGGCGATCGGCTCATAGGCTAGGCCGGCCTCTTCCAGAAACAACGCAACCTTGGTCGGGTTTGGCGACCCGTTGAAGTAAAACTTCAGCATTTCAAATCTCCCTGGATTTTGTACGTCAAAGCGCGAGGCGAGGACCGCGGGCGCGAACCATCGTCTCGTGCTTGGAATTCCGGGAGAGTGCAAGCGATGTTTTGACGAAGGCCGGGCGCATCCGTCCGGCGGGTAGTGTGAGCGGGGACTTTAGCCCGCGCCCATCTCGCTGCGGATTTCGGCGCGGAGTTCGTCGATCAGGCGCAGGCCCTTCTTGGTCTCGACGTGCCAGAACGTCCAGCCATTGCAGGAAGCCGAGCCCTGGGCCATCGCGCCCATGCGATGGATCGAGCCGACCTTGTCGCCGAACATGATGGCGCCGTCGGCGCGCACCAATGCACCATGACGCTTCTTGAGATCGACCAGCTTGGTACCGGGCGAGATCATGCCGCGCTCGACCAGTTCCGAGAACGCCACGCGGGGCGCGCTGCGGGCGGTCATGAACGGCGCCAGTGTTGCCTCGGGCAGCGGCTCGATCGCGGCGATGCGCGCTTCGGCAGCGGCGGCGTAGTCGCGGTCACGCTCGAAGCCGATGTAATTGCGGCCGAGGCGCTTGGCGACAGCGCCAGTGGTGCCGGTGCCGTTGAACGGATCGATGACGAGATCGCCGGGCTTCGACGAGGACAGCAGCACGCGGGCGAGCAAGCCTTCCGGCTTCTGGGTCGGGTGAACCTTCTTGCCGTCACTGCCCTTCAGGCGTTCGTCGCCGGTGCAAAGCGGGATCAGCCAGTCGGAACGTGCCTGCACGTCCTCATTCGCGGCCTTGAGGGCTTCGTAATTGAACGTATAGCCCTTGGCGTTCTCATCGCGCGCGGCCCATATCATGGTCTCATGCGCATTGGTGAAACGACGGCCGCGGAAATTCGGCATCGGGTTGGACTTGCGCCACACGATATCGTTGAGGACCCAGAAGCCGAGGTCCTGCATGATCGCGCCGACGCGGAAAATATTGTGATAGGAGCCGATCACCCACAGGGTCGCCGACGGCTTCATGATACGGCGTGCGGCCAGGAGCCACGCGCGCGTGAAGTCGTCATATGCGGCGAATGACGAGAACTTGTCCCAGTCATTATTCACCGCATCGACATGGGATTCATCGGGGCGCTTGAGATCGCCCTTCAGCTGCAGATTGTACGGCGGATCTGCGAACACCAGATCGACCGACCCTGCCGGGAGTTTTGACATCTCTGCGACGCAATCACCAATGACGATGCTGCTGCTCGGAGAGGTTTCGAAGTGAGAGCGGGGCGCCCTTGCAGACGCCCCGCGACGCGAAACAACCATGACTCAATTACTCTGACTCAGGCGACGCTGTCGGCGACGCGGGACTAAACAACCGACAGGCAGACATTGACCGGGCAAAGTAAAAATCGACTTAATTGGTAACGAGTTCGAACTAGGCAAGTTTTGCCGGGCAGGTTAATGCTTAATGGAATGGAAATTTTGCGCTGCAATTGCGTTATGGTGTTCGGATCGCGTCAAACCGGTCTAAAATGCTGCGACTTGAAATGAAGGAATTACCTCATGCGTTACGATGACTTCCGTCGCAGCGACAATATCGACGACCGTCGTGACGATAGCGGCGGCGGGTATGGCGGCGGAGGTGGCGGTGGTTTCGGAATTCCGGGCGGTGGCGGTGGCCTCGGCATCGGCACGGTGATCGTGCTTGGCCTCGTTGGCTGGGCGTTCGGTATCGATCCGCGCATTCTTATCGGCGGTGCAGAAATTCTCACCGGCGGCCAGCAGGCGCCGACCTATCAGACCGACCGTCGCTCGACGCCGACGAAATCAGGCGCACCCACTGACGAGATGGGCAGCATGATCTCTGGGGTGCTCGGCGAGATCGACGATCGCTGGGACGAAATCTTCAAGGAGAGCGGGCAGAAATATACCGGGCCGCAGATCGTGCTGTTTCGTAATGCCACCAATGGCGGGCGCTGCGGCAATGCGCAGTCGGCGATGGGGCCGTTCTACTGTCCGCCCGACAAGAAGATCTATCTCGACACAGGCTTCTTCCGTCAGGTCGAAACCAAATTCCGCGGTTGCTCGGGCAATGCCTGTAAATTTACCGCGGCCTATATCATTGCGCATGAAGCCGGCCATCACATTCAGAACCTGCTCGGGATCATTCCGCGCGTGACACGGCTGCAGCAGCAGGCGGGCAGCAAGGCTGAGGCCAATCTGCTGCAGGTCCGCGTCGAGTTGCAGGCCGATTGTCTGTCGGGCGTCTGGGTCAATCGCGAATCGAAGAAGCGCCCCGGTTTCCTCGAAGCCGGTGACATCGATGCTGCGCTGCAGACCGCGTCCGCCATCGGCGACGATACGTTGCAACGTCAGGCACAGGGCCGCGTCGTGCCGGACTCGTTCACGCACGGTTCTGCCGAACAGCGCAAGCGCTGGTTCATGACCGGCTATCAGCAAGGCACCGTGCAGGCCTGCAACACATTTGCGACGGATCGGCTGTAGCGATGGAGCCTGATGCGACCAAGGCCTTCGTGCCGCTCAACATCGCGGTACTGACGATCTCCGATACGCGCTCGCTTGACGACGACAAGTCTGGCGCGACGCTGGCGGATCGGCTGACATCGGCCGGTCACACGCTGGCGAAGCGAGATATTGTCACGGACGATGTCGAAGCGATCCGGACGATTGTGCGTACATGGATCGCCGATCCCGCCGTCGATGCGATCATCACGACCGGCGGCACGGGGTTCACCGGCCGCGATGTCACGCCGGAAGCCATCGAGCCGCTGTTCGAGAAGCGGATGGATGGTTTCTCGATTGCGTTTCACATGCTGAGCCACGCCAAGATCGGTACCTCGACGATCCAGAGCCGCGCGACTGCTGGCACCGCCGGCGCGACATTTATCTTCTGCCTGCCGGGTTCGCCCGGCGCCTGCCGCGATGGCTGGGACGGCATCCTTGCCGCGCAACTGGATTACCGCACAAAGCCCTGCAATTTCGTGGAGATCATGCCGCGGCTCGATGAGCATCTGCGACGTCCGAAAGCGAAGGGCGCGTCGGTCTAGAGCACGAGCTCCCAGGTCTCACCGATCAAATCCTGACCGAAACTGCGATGCGGCTCGGTGGCGACCAGCGCGAAGCCGGCATCCTGATAGATTTTTCGCGCTGCGCCGAGATTGCTCTGGGTCCAGAGCGTGATCCTGCGATAGCCGCATTGCCGCGCAAAGGCGATGGATTCCGTCACCATGCGCTGGCCGAGCTTTTGTCCGCGCGCCTTGGGATCGATCAGCAAGAGCCGAAATTTGGCGACGTCGTCGGATGCCTTCACGAGAAACAGCGAGCCGACGGGCGCGCCATCCATCTCGGCGATCCAGCAGCGTTCGCGCGTGGCATCGCATGATGCGACGAATTCTGCAGCGATGTCGGCTACCAGCGCCTTAAAGGATGCATCGAATCCGTATTCGGCCGCATAGAGCTCGCCGTGACTGCGGATGACCCAGTCGATATCGCCAGGCTGGAGATCGCGTAGCACTGCAAGCTGAACAGCATCGGGGGCTTGGGCGGCCATGATCAGGCAACGATGATCCGGCTGCGCAGCAATGTGCGTGAGGAGCGGCCGAGCTGGCGCAGCAACCGCGCCTCGGAGCGCCGGGCATCGGGTGCGTAGCCGCCGAGACGATCATAATGTTCGCGGGCGATCAGCAGGCCCTGATCGGCCTTGGGGCCCGTGATCATCCGGACGAGGTGCTTCAGGCCATCGCGAAAATTGGTCTCGTCATAGGGCGAGCGCGCATAGCGGAAAATGCCTGCGCGGGGGCGGTTGCTGGTCGATACGCGCTGGATGAATTGCTGGGTCTCCTCGATCCAGCCGGCATCGAGCACGGCGCCGGCATGGAGAAACATTAGCCAGGGCGAGCGCGCCTGCTTGGCGCCGGCGGCCATCGCCGCGGCGCGCGATCCCTGCGAGGTCAGGAAGCCGCAGCCCGCGACATCGGCGACACGTTCGATGACATCGGTGCCAGCGCGATCGACCAGCAGCACTTCGCGGATCACACCGGCAGCAGCGCCCGGCACCAGCGCTGCCAGTGTGGCAACAGCGGGCTGTTCGACGCCTTCGGTGGGGATGATCACGCTCAGCATGGGTGTCGGATAATACCTCTCAACAACGGGGTGGCCGCGTTATCGTTTCGTCATAGTCTATGCGGCACCGGCGGCTGCTGCAATTTCGGGGCGGTTCGACTTTCGGCCGCCTCTCTGAGGCGGCGGGAGAATGCACAGTGCCCCGGCCGTGTGCCACTCTATTTATGTTCTTGCTTTGTTCCATGCGTGCGCTATCGTGGCTTCATGAGTCGCCAGATCGCTGCCCTCAAGCACCCGCCGGTCCCGGCGCCCTCCGATAAGCCGGCGGGTGCGCTTTCCCCCTTTCCCGAGATCGCGGTGGCGATCGACCAGCAGCGGCGACGCGGCCGCGGTGCCCAGTCCAACGACAGCGGGCGCTACGAGGCCGAGGCCCGGGTCGCCTTTGATGACGGCTGGCAGAGCCTCGATGAATTGCCGCCGTTCAAGACGACTGTTGCGACGGACACCGCGCGCAAGGTCATCACGCGCAATGAATCGCCGGATATCGGCTTCGACCGTTCGATCAATCCCTATCGCGGCTGCGAGCATGGCTGTGTCTATTGTTTCGCGCGGCCGACCCACGCCTATCTCGGTCTCTCGCCCGGGCTCGATTTCGAAGCCAAACTGTTCGTGAAGCCCGATGCGCCGGCGCTGCTCGAGAAGGAGCTGGCCGCCGCCGAATATGAGCCGAAGATGATCGCGATCGGTACCAATACCGATCCGTATCAGCCGATCGAGCGCGAGCGTCAGGTGATGCGCGGCATTCTCGAAGTGCTGGAGAAGACCGGTCATCCCGTCGGCATCGTCACCAAGTCGGCTTTGGTGACGCGCGACATCGATATCCTAGCGCGGATGGCGAAGCGCAATCTGGTCAAAGTGGCGTTGTCGGTGACGTCACTCGATCCAAAGCTCGCGCGCACCATGGAGCCGCGCGCGTCGACGCCGTCGAAGCGGCTGGAAGCTTTGCGGCAACTATCGGAGGCTGGCATTCCGACAACGGTGATGGTGGCGCCGGTGATCCCTGCGCTGAATGACAGCGAGATCGAACGGATTCTCGATGCCGCCGCGCATGCCGGCGTCAAGGAAGCCAGCTACGTTTTGCTGCGGCTGCCGATGGAAGTACGCGATCTGTTTCGCGAGTGGCTGATCGCGAATTATCCGGATCGCTATCGGCATGTTTTCACGCTGATCCGCGAAATGCGCGGCGGCCGCGATTACGACTCGCAATGGGGCACGCGCATGAAGGGCACTGGGCCGATGGCCTGGATGATCGGCCGCCGCTTCGAGATCGCCTGCACGAAGCTTGGCCTCAACAAACGTCGTTCGAAGCTCACCCTCGATCATTTCGAGAAGCCGGCCGGTGCCGGTCAGCAATTGAATCTGTTCTAACTCCGCAGGTCTCGCAGCGTACGGAGTGGTGGAGAGGGGACGTTGGCAGGAAACCAGAGCCTGCCAACGTCCCTCTTTTCGATCTATAGAGTGAGTACAGGAGTGACACGCATGACGATGACGAAACCACCGACGCCGATCGCGCGCATGACGGTAATCACGCTGGGCGTGGCGGATATGCGCAGGAGCATTGCGTTCTACGAAGCGCTGGGCTTTACGCGAAAGGCCCGTGCCTCTGGCGAGGCCATCGCCTTTTTTGACACCGGCGCCAGCGTCCTCGCGCTGTTTCCATGGGATCAACTGGCGCAGGACGCGACATTGCCTGACCATCCAAGGCCGCAGGCGTTTCGCGGCAGCACGCTGGCGTGGAATTGCCGCTCCGAAGGCGAGGTCGATGCGGTCCTCGCTTTCGCTGTCGATTGTGGCGGATCGCTTTTGAAGCCAGCGCGAAAGACCGATTACGGTGGCTATTCCGGCTACTTTGCGGACCCGGATGGGCACGCTTGGGACGTGGTAACGGCACCGGGGATCGAGGTCGGTGACGACCGGCGGGTGCATCTGGACGATTAAAGCGGCAATCTGAATAGCGGGCACGATCCCGAGTTCCCGGTTGCGCGTGTTGGCCTGCTTCAGCAGGATCGCCGGATGATTCGAGATGCGAAAAAGAAGCCCCCCGCCAAGTCGCGCAAGAGCAAGATCGTTGTCGCGCCATGCTTTACGCGCGAGTTCGCGCTGCTGGAGAGAGGCATCTGGCCGGTGGCTGGTTGCGACGAGGCCGGGCGTGGTCCGCTGGCAGGACCGGTGGTTGCCGCCGCGGTTGTGTTGGACCCGAGCAACATTCCAAAAGGCCTCGACGATTCCAAGAAGCTGACAGAGAGCAAGCGCGAGGCGCTGTTCGAGGAAATCTGCGCTACGTCGTCCTTTGCCGTCGCCTACGCATCACCCACCCGGATCGACCGTGACAATATTCTGCGGGCGTCGCTCTGGGCGCTGGCGCGTGCGGTCGCGTCGCTCCCGGACGCGCCGAAACATGTGTTTGTCGACGGCCGCGACAAGATCGATACGACGGCCGATTGCGAGGCGGTCATTGGCGGCGACGCGTTGGTGCTCTCCATCGCAGCAGCCTCGATCATCGCCAAGGTGTCGCGCGACCGGCTGATGTGCCGGCTGGCCGAGGATTGCCCGGGCTACGGTTTCGAGGTCCATAAGGGCTATGGCGTGCCGCAGCATATGGCCGCGCTGAATGAATTAGGGCCCAGCATTCATCATCGCAGCCTGTTCGCGCCGGTTGCTGCGGCGCGTGCGCGTCATCAGACTGGCGTCCGTGCGGCGGGTCTGATCGAAGTCCACACCACCATCGATATCGAGATATCCGCCTGAGCGCTCAGGCGGTTGCCTCTCCCGGCTGTGCGCCGTATCACCTGAGCACGCTTCATTCCCTGCTGGCCGGTTCAGACGTTCAATGCGTTTCACCTCCCTGATCGTCGAACTGATCCGCGCCCGGCCACGGCTGGTGTTCTGGATCGTCGTGCTGTGTCAGGCCGCGATCTGGCTCGTCGTCCCCCTGCTGCTGTATCGTGGGCCGCCGGGCGATCTCGCCACCGTGTTGGCCTATGGCCGGGAATATCAGGTCGGCACCCATATGGGTCCTCCGCTGGCGTTCTGGTTGGCCGATATCGCCTTCCGGGCCGCCGGCAATCATGTCTTCGGCGTGTATCTGCTGGCGCAGATCTGCGCCGTCCTCACCTTCCGTGCGGTCTATCAGCTCGGCAGTGCCATCGTCGGCGGCCCGCAAGCGGTGATCGCCGTGCTACTGACGATGACGGTCACGGCCTTCAGCACGCCCGGCATCGAATTCGGCCCGCTGATCCTCGCGCGTCCGCTCTGGGCGATGTTCCTGCTGCATGCCTGGCTGGCGATCGGGCAGGGGCGTCGCAATGCCTGGTTCGCGCTGTCGATCGAGGCCGGCCTGCTTTTGCTGACCACGCCCCATGCGATGTGGCTGCTGCCGCTGCCACTCGTCTTCGGGCTCGCGACATCGCGCGGCAGGCGTAACCTTGCTTCGTTCGATCCGCTCTATGCGCTGCTGGTGATCGCCGTGCTGACATTGCCATGGGCGATGTGGGTGATCCGGGCCGGCGCGCCCGTTCTGCCGGCGCTGCCGCAACTGGATGATCTCGTCGGAAAGGCGCGGCAGTGGGGTATCCTGATCGCCTGGCTGCTTGCGGCCATCACGGGCGTGATCGTGCTCACGGTGATGAATTGGGGCCGCATCGTTCCTAAGACCGAGGAAGCTCCGATCATCTTCCGCCCGCCGGTCGATCCGCTGGCACGTGACTATGTATTTTTCTTCGCGCTGGTGCCGGGGCTGCTCGGCAGCCTGTTCGCTGCCCTCTACGGCCTCGATCGCGTGGTCGGCGGTGCCGGTATCGCGCTGGTGATGTCGGGTCTCGCCGTCGTCGTGGCGTCGGGCGACCTGATCGCGCTGCGGCGCCAGCGCGTGCTGCGTAAGGTCTGGGCCTTCGCCATCATCGCGCCGGCCCTCGCAGCTTTCGCCAGTTTCGTGATTCTGCCTTGGGTCGATGGTCCCGAGGATGTCACAGCGCTGCCCGCGCGCGAGATCGGGCGCTTCTTCGGCGAGAGCTTCGAGCGCCGGACCAATAAGCCATTGCCGGCGGTGGCCGGCGATGCGCAACTCGCAGCATTGATCGGGATGAGCGCGTCACGGCCGCATCTGCTGAACGATGCAGTGCCTTCCCGTACGCCGTGGATCACGCCAGCGAAGTTCGCCGAGACCGGCGGCGTCGTGGTGTGGCGCGCGGCAGATACGATCGGCACGCCGCCCGCGGAGATCGCGCAGCGCTTTCCCAACCTCGTGCCGGAAGTGCCGCGCGCCTTCGAACGTCTGGTGAATGGCCGGCAGCCCTTGCTGCGAATCGGCTGGGCGATCGTGCGGCCGAAGGCACCCTAGCTGGTCCTGCCCGACGGCGCTTCCAGCGCCTTCGCGATGGAGCGCAGATCCATCCAGGTCATCCGCTTATAAGACGGCGAGCGCAGCAGATAGGCGGGGTGGAACGTCGCCAGCGCTTTGATCTTGCGCGTGCCGGTGTCGTAGTCGACCCAGCGTCCCCTGGACTTCATGATGCCGTCGCGGGTCTGCAGCAGCGTCTGTGTCGACGGATTGCCGAGCGTGACGAGGATGTCAGGATTCACCAGCTCGATCTGGCGCTGGATGAACGGCAGGCAGATCTGCGTCTCCTGCGGCGTCGGCGTGCGGTTGCCCGGCGGCCGCCATGGAATCACATTGGCGATATAGACGTCGGTGCGCTTCAGGCCGATGGCGCCCATCATCAGGTCGAGCAGTTTGCCGGAGCGGCCGACAAAGGGCAGGCCCTCGATGTCCTCGTCACGGCCGGGTGCCTCGCCCACGAACATGATCCGCGCCTGCGGATTGCCGTCGGCAAACACCAGTTGGGTCGCGGTCGATTTTAGCGCGCAGCCGTCGAATGTATCCAGCATGCCACGTAACACCTCGAGCGAAGGTGCGGTGCGTGCGGCGTCGCGGGCGGCGGCAATCGCCACGTCCGGGGCGACCTCGACGCGGGCGGGTGGGCGTGCAGGGGGCGGTGGCATGCCATTCAGCGGTGGTCGCTTCGGCGCGCTGTCGGACATCTCCCGGGCAGGCGGCGGGAGGTCGTCGGACAGCCGGTTCACCGGCTCATCCATCAATGCGCAATCGACCCCGGCCTCCAGATAAAAGGCGAGCAGTTGCGCAACGCTGGGGTGGGGGTCAGGCGTCATGAGAGGGGTCACAGGCATGCCACCAATCTAGGCCGGATCGCCGCCCAGCGAAACGCCCCCTGTGCATTTAGGTGGTTGTTCTTCCGTCAAAAATCGGAAACAACAGCCCTTAGAAGCGTTCTGAACGGGTTGGAAACGGGTCCGAGACGAGATTATGAGCACTGAAGAACTTCCGCCGCGCGAGTCCATGGAATTCGACGTCGTCATCGTCGGTGCCGGCCCCTCCGGTCTGTCGGCTGCGATCCGGCTGAAGCAGCTCAATGCGGACCTGTCCATTGTCGTGGTGGAGAAGGGTTCCGAGGTCGGTGCGCACATCCTGTCCGGCGCGGTGATCGATCCCGTCAATCTCGACAAGCTGATCCCGGACTGGCGCGAGGATGCGGACTGCCCGCTCAAGACCCAGGTCAAGGACGACCAGTTCTATTTCATGACCAAGACCGGCGGCTTCAAGCTGCCGAACTTCCTGATGCCGCCGCTGATGAACAATCATCACTGCTACATCACCTCGCTCGGCATGGTGTGCCGCTGGCTGGGTGCGAAGGCGGAGGCGCTTGGCGTCGAAATCTATCCCGGCTTCGCAGCTGCCGAGACGCTGTATGACGACAATGGCGCCGTGCGCGGCATCGCCACTGGCGACATGGGCATCGGCCGCGACGGCAAGCCGAAGGATTCGTTCACCCGAGGCATGGAACTGCTCGGCAAATACACGCTGTTCGCCGAAGGCGCGCGTGGTTCGCTGACCAAGCAGATCATCGCCAAATTCGCCCTCGACAAGGATTGCGAGCCCGGCAAGTTCGGCATCGGCATCAAGGAAGTCTGGCAGATCGATCCGGCCAAGCACCAGAAGGGCACGGTGAAGCACTCGTTCGGCTGGCCGCTCGACAATGACGTGGGCGGCGGCACGTTCCTGTACCACTACGACGATAACCTCGTGGCTGTCGGCTTCGTGCTGCATCTGAACTACGAAAATCCCTACCTCTACCCGTTCGAGGAATTCCAGCGCTTCAAGACCCATCCGCTGATCCGCGACACCTTCGAAGGCGGCAAGCGCCTCGCCTACGGTTCGCGTGCGATCACCGAGGGCGGTTACCAGTCGGTGCCGAAGCTGGTATTCCCGGGCGGCGCGCTGATCGGCTGCGCCGCAGGCTTCGTCAACGTGCCGCGCATCAAGGGTGTTCACAACGCCATGGCGTCAGGCATGCAGGCGGCCGAACACGTCTCCGCCGCGCTGGCGGCCGGCCGCGCCAATGACGAGTTGATGGAATACGAGACCGGCTGGCGGTCGTCCTCGATCGGTAAGGATCTCTATCCGGTCCGCAATGCCAAGCCGCTGTGGTCCAAGTTCGGGACCCTCCTTGGCAACGCGCTCGGTGGCTTCGACATGTGGTGCAACACGTTCGGCTTCTCGCTGTTCGGCACCCAGAAGCATGAGAAGCCGGATCGCAAGGCGCTCAAGCCCGCCAAGCAGTATCAGCCGATCGTCTATCCGAAGCCGGACGGTAAGATCACCTTTGATCGTCTGTCCTCGGTGTTTCTGTCGAATACCAATCACGAAGAAGACCAGCCGATCCATCTCAAGGTTGCCGACATGGCGCTGCAGAAGTCGTCGGAGCACGACGTCTTTGCCGGTCCATCGAAACGCTATTGCCCGGCAGGCGTCTATGAGTGGGTTGAAGAGTCGAGCGGTGCGCGATTCCAGATCAATGCGCAGAATTGCGTCCATTGCAAAACCTGCGACGTGAAGGACCCCAACGGGAACATCACCTGGGTTCCGCCGGAAGGTGGCGGCGGCCCGAACTACGAGGCGATGTAACCGGCTCGCTGATTACGATTGTGTGAGCGGCGGCGCCTGTTGGCGGGCCGCTACACCGGCCGGATGTCACGATAACGCCACAGTGCGAGCGTTTTCAGGGGCAGTGGCGCAATCCGGCGGCCCAATTGCTGACAGGCTTCAAGGTGCCATTGGTGCGATCGCGCCCCCGATCCTTGCGATTGACCGCCAAACGCGGCATTGTTGGCATGCGCACTATTGCCGGGTCGGCTGCGCATCCGAGCCTGTCTTGCAGTCCTGCTCGCATTTTGCTCGATATCCTGCCCGTAAATCCTGGAGCTAGGCGAACCCTATGTTGTCCATCCGTTTCAATCGTTTGACGCTCGCTGCCGCGACGGTCGCCATCCTCGCGATGCCCGGTCAGCTGCTAGCGCAAACCCCGGATCATACCGGCGATAGCTCGGCTGCCCAGTTTCCCACATCCCGCGATCTGAAGTCGCTCACCACCGCCGGCAGTTATCTGGCCGCCCGCCATGCCAGCGTCGAGCGCGACGCCACCTCGGCTGCGGCGTTTTACCGCTCTGCTCTGCGCACCGATCCGAAGAACAACGAACTGCTCGATCGCGCCTTCATCTCCTCGCTCGCCGACGGCGATATCGATGAGGCCGTGAAGCTCGCCGATCGCATCCTGACCATCGACAAGTCGAACCGTGTCGCCCGTCTCGTTGTGGGTGTGCGCGATCTCAAGCTGAAGAAATACGCTGCCGCGCAGACCAATATCAACCAGTCGGTGCGCGGCCCGATCACCGACCTCGTTGCGACGCTGCTGTCGGCCTGGGCCGGCTACGGCGCCGGTGAGAGCAAGACGGCGATTGCCAATATCGACAAGCTGGCCGGTCCGGAATGGTATCCGATCTTCAAGGATTTGCATGCCGGCCTGATCCTCGATCTTGCCAACAAGCAGAAGGATGCGGGCGCCCGTTTCGAGCGCGCCTACAAGCTCGATGATTCCGCGCTGCGCGTGGTCGACGCCTATGGCCGCTGGACCTCGCGCAACAAGGACGACGCCGCAGCGCTCGGCATCTACGAGACCTTCAACAAGAAGCTCGCCCGTCACCCGCTGGTGCTGGAAGGTATCCGCGAGACCAAGGCCGGCAAGAAGCTGGCACCGCTGGTCGACAGCCCGCAGGCTGGCGCTGCTGAAGCGCTCTATGGCATCGGCGCGTCGCTGACACGCCGCGGCGGCGAAGACCTCGCGCTGGTCTATCTGCAGCTCTCGCTCTATCTCAAGCCGGACCACTCGCTGGCGCTGCTGTCGCTCGCCGACCTCTATGAGTCGGTGAAGAAGCCGCAGATGGCCATCAAGGTCTATGAGCGCGTGCCGGCCAATTCGGCGCTGAAGCGCAATGCGCAGATCCAGCAGGCCACCGATCTCGATGCGGCTGATCGCAGCGATGAAGGCATCAAGATTCTCAAGGGTGTTGTCGCCGACGATCCGAAGGATCTCGAAGCCATCATGGCGCTCGGCAATATCGAACGCGGGCGCAAGAAGTTTGCGGACTGCTCCGAAACCTACACCAAGGGCATCGATGTCATCGCCGCCAACCAGGACAAGCCGAACTGGGTGTATTTCTACTTCCGCGGCATCTGCCTGGAGCGTTCCAAGCAGTGGGCCAAGGCTGAAGTCGACATGCGCAAGGCTCTCGAATTGCAGCCCGAGCAGCCGCACGTGCTGAACTATCTCGGCTATTCCTGGATCGATCAGGGCATCAACCTCGACGACGCCATGAAGATGATCAAGCGCGCCGTCGACCAGCGTCCGGACGATGGCTACATCGTCGACTCGCTCGGCTGGGCCTATTACCGCATCGGCAATTTCGACGACGCTGTGAAACAGCTCGAGCGCGCCATCGACCTGAAGCCGGAAGATCCGACCATCAACGACCATCTCGGCGATGCCTATTGGCGCGTCGGTCGCAAGCTGGAAGCCAAGTTCCAGTGGCAGCACGCCAAGGATCTGAAGCCGGAAGCCGAAGAGATTCCGAAGATCGAAGCCAAGATGGAAAACGGTCTGTCGGACGAGCCATCGTCGTCGGCTGCATCCAACGACAAGAAAAAAGAAGACGGTAAAGGCGGCTGATTCAATGGTTGGGGGCACGACCGGTTCAACGAGCCCGGTTCTCGAAGAAAATGCGCGCGCCAAGGTCAATCTGACCCTGCGCGTCATCGGCCGTCGAGTTGACGGCTATCATGATCTCGAAAGCGTCGTGGCCTTTGCCGATTGCGCCGATAGATTGACGCTGGATGCGGGCGGCGATCTGTCGCTGACCGCGACCGGCCCGCGCGCGCAGGAATGCGGCGACACCGCCGATAATCTCGTGATCAAGGCCGCTCGGCTGCTCGGCGAGCGCGTCGAGGGTCTCACATTCGGGCGCTTTGCACTCGACAAGCACTTGCCGGTTGCCGCCGGCATTGGCGGCGGGTCGGCGGATGCTGCCGCAGCGCTCCGCCTCCTGGTGCGCGCCAACAATCTCGAAATGGACGATCCCCGCGTGCTCGAAGTGGCGCGCCTGACCGGCGCCGATGTGCCGGTTTGCGTGCCGTCGCACGCCTGCGTGATGACGGGCGTGGGCGAAAACCTGCTGCCGCTCAGCATTCCGCGTTTGCCCTGCGTGATGGTCAATCCGCGCGTGCCGGTAGCGACCAAGGATGTGTTCAAGGAGCTCGGCCTGAAGAATGGCGAGCTGCGTGTCGGCGTCAAAGACGTCCTGAAACGGGCTACCTGGCCGAATGAAGGCGGCTCACTCGATGCCTGGATCGACGCGCTCAATGCCGGAACCAATGATCTTGAAGCGCCCGCATTGAAGGTCGAGCCCGTGATTGACACCGTGCTGTCGGCCTTGCGCGGTGCCGAAGGCGTTCGCTTGGCTCGCATGTCGGGTTCGGGCGCGACCTGTTTTGCGCTGTTCGGCAATGACACCGACGCGCAGCGCGCGGCCGGCGCCATCCAGCTCGCTCATCCGCTGTGGTGGGTGCATTCTGGCGCACTGAGCTAGCGCGCCAACCGTGGCGCTAGCTGCCCCAGCCTGCGCTGTAGCCACCATCCACCGTGTAGATCACGCCGGTCGTATAGCCCGCGCGATCTGACGCCAGAAACGTCATCATGTCGGCGATCTCGCGCGGTTTCGCAGCGCGGCCGAGTGGCAAGCCCTGCTGCAATTCCCGGAAGCGGTTCTCGTCCCCGAATTGCGCCTTGGCGCGGGTCTTCATCAGCGTGATGTGGCGCTCGGTCTCCACCGGGCCCGGGTTGATGCCGACGACGCGGATATTGTCCTTCAGGCTCTTGCCGCCCAGCGCCCGCGTAAACGCCATCAGCGCGGCATTGCCGGCGCTGCCACAGATGTAATTGGCGTCGAACTTCTCGCCGGCAGCGCCGATGTCGTTGACGATCACGCCATGGCCGCGTGCTTTCATCTGCGCATAGACGAGGCGCGTCAGATTGATGAAGCCGAACACTTTGAGATCCCAGGCATGGCGCCAGGTCGGCTCGTCGATCTTGTCGAGCGAACCGCCGGGAATATCGCCGGCATTGTTGACGAGGATGTCGATATCGCCGGCGGCAGCCGCCAGCGACGCCAGATCGTCCGGCTTGCGCAGATCGACGCCATGCACGGCGACGTCGATCTGGTGGTTGGATCGCAGCCGGTCTGCCAGCGCTTGCATCTGCTCCACATTGCGGGCCGCGAGGCGGAGATCGCAGCCTTCTTCGGCAAACGCTTCCGCGGCCGCCGCGCCGATACCCTTGGATGCGCCCGTGATCAGGACGCGCTTGCCGCGCAAATGAAGATCCATGGAATGCCTCTGGATTGCAGAAGGGATTGTCTGCGACAGAGTTAGGCCCCTGCGGCAAAACCGGTCAACATTGCAGTGCAGCGTTGATCGCAGGCCGGCTTTGGTCCACATCTGCAGGCAGAATTACTGGCGAAGGAAACCCCACGTGAGCGCACAAAAAGAATATCGGATCGCGGTCATCCCCGGCGACGGCATCGGCAAGGAAGTGATGCCGGAAGGCCTGCGCGTCCTTGAAGCAGCAGCGAAAAAGCATCGCGTGAAGGTGCATTTCGATCATTACGACTTCTCGTCCTATGACTATTACGAGAAGCACGGCCAGATGATGCCGGACGACTGGAAAGCGCAGATTGGCAAGCACGATGCGATCTACTTCGGCGCCGTCGGGCTGCCGGCAAAGATTCCGGATCACATTTCGTTGTGGGGCTCGCTGATCAAGTTCCGGCGCGAATTCGACCAATACGTCAATCTGCGCCCGGTGCGCCTGATGCCCGGCGTGCCCTGTCCGCTGGTCGGTCGCAAGCCCGGCGACATCGACTTCTGGGTGGTGCGCGAGAATACTGAAGGTGAATATTCATCCGTCGGCGGTCGCATGTTCCCGGACACCGACCGTGAATTCGTTACCCAGCAGACGGTGATGACCCGCACCGGTGTCGACCGCATCCTGAAGTTCGCGTTCGACCTCGCGCAGTCGCGGCCGAAGAAGCACCTGACCTCGGCGACCAAGTCCAACGGCATCGCGATCACGATGCCCTATTGGGACGAACGCGTGAAGGCGATGGGCACGAACTATCCCGATGTGAAGTGGGACCAGTATCACATCGACATTCTCACCGCGAATTTCGTAATGCATCCGGACTGGTTCGACGTCGTGGTTGCATCCAACTTGTTTGGCGACATCCTGTCCGATTTGGGCCCGGCCTGCACCGGCACCATCGGCATCGCGCCATCCGGCAATATCAATCCGACTGGCGATTTCCCGTCGGTGTTCGAGCCCGTGCACGGCTCGGCGCCTGACATCGCGGGGCAGGGCATCGCCAATCCGATCGGCATGATCTGGTCCGGAGCGATGATGCTGGAACATCTCGGCGAGAAGGCTGCTGCGGATTCGATCGTCAAGGCGATTGAACGCACGCTCGGTGAACGCACGCTGCGGACGCGCGATCTCGGCGGTCAGGCCGATACAGGCGCTTGCGGCAAGGCCGTCGCGGAGATGGTGGAGTAATTCTGCTTCTTGCGCATCTACAAAAATGCCCGGCTTTTGAGCCGGGCATTTTCATTTTGAGAGTTCGCAGCGCTTAAGCCGCAATCCGCCGGCAATGCTTCCACGCCGCTGCGATCAGATTGATGCTGGCCTCTGGCGTGCGGAACGCGGAATGCGCCGATAGCGTCACATTAGGCAGTGTCGTCAGCACATGGTTCGCGGGTAGCGGTTCGATGTCGAACACGTCGAGACCGGCATGGCGCAGATGGCCGGAGCGCAGCGCATCGATCATCGCCGCTTCATCGACCACGGCTCCGCGCGCTGTGTTGACGAGAATGGCTCTCTTTTTCATCTGGCCGATACGTTCGCGCGTGATCATGCCGCGGGTTTCGTCGTTCAGCAGAAGATGAATTGAAACGACGTCGCTCTGCGACAGCACGGTTTCCATGTCAGTGAACTCGACACCGGGATGGGTCTTCGGCGACCGGTTCCAGGCAATCACCTTCATGCCCGAACCGAGCGCAATACGCGCGACTTCCGCAGCGATGCCGCCGAAGCCGATCAGACCAACCGTTTTGCCGGTGAGCTCCATGCCTTCATCGCGCAGCCAGTTGCCGGCCCGCATTTCACGGTCCTGCTGGGCAAGGCCGCGTGCGGCAGCCCACATATGTGCAATGGCGCATTCGGCGACGGCGGTATCGCCATAGCCGCGGATCAGGTGCACCTCGATCCCCAGCGCAGCAAGCTCCTCGATATGCATATAGCTGCGCGCGCCGGTGCCGAGAAACACGACATGCTTCAGGCCGGCGCACTGCTTGGCCACATCGGTCGGCAGATAGGTGTGATCGATGATGGCGATCTCGGCACCGTCCAGCACCCCAGGCAAATCTGCTGACTTGATGTCCTCATCCCGATTGATCTTGATTGCGATGTCGCCCGGCTGCGTCAGCCGTCCCAGAATCTTCGCCAGCTCTTCGCTGGCATCGACGAATACACCCCGCATCACTATCCCCTGTCTGTCTTCGTTACTTCGATGCGACGCCGGCAAGCGCCAGCACCGTATGCATCAATACATTGGCGCCGGCGGCGCAATCTTCCTGCGTCGAGCTTTCGAGCTCGTTGTGGCTGATACCATCCTTGCTCGGAATGAACACCATCGCTGTCGGCATGATGTTGTTGAGATTGCAGGCATCGTGACCGGCGCCAGAGGTGATACGGCGATGCGAATAGCCGAGCGACGTTGCCGCTGTCTCGACCGCATTGACGAAGTCCTTGTTGAAGTGCGTCGGTGGCTTGTGCCAGACCTTGTCGAAGGCGACGTCGACCTTGCGATGCGCAGCGATCTCCTTGATGGCATCGCGCACGCCTTTCTCGATGGCGTCGAGCTTGCCGGCGTCGGCGCTGCGCAGATCCATGGTGAAGGCGATCTCGCCGGGGATCACATTGCGTGACGGATTTGCGATCACGGCTTCGCCGATGGTGCCGAGCGCGCCGATATTGCTGACCACACGCTCGGTGGCGAGCACGATCTCCGACAATGTCGCCAGCGCATCCTTGCGCAGCGGCATCGGGGTCGAGCCGGCATGGCTCTCGAAGCCGGTGATCTTGCCGTCGAACCACAGTACGCCCTGGCCGGAATCGACTACGCCGATGGTCTTGCTTTCGGCCTCCAGGATCGGGCCCTGCTCGATATGCAGTTCGACGAAGCCCGAGAATTTCTGCGTGCCGACCGCGACGTCGCCGCGATAGCCAATCTCGTCGAGCGCTTCGCCGACGGTGACACCTGCAATGTCCTTGCGCGACAGAATGTCGTCGGTGGTGAAGTCGCCGACATAGGCGGCGGAGGCCATCATCGCCGGCGCAAAGCGCGAGCCTTCCTCGTTGGTCCAGTTGGCGATGCAGATCGGCATCTCGGTTTCGATGCCGGCATCGTTCAGCGTGCGGACGACTTCGAGCGCGCCGAGCACACCGAGAATGCCGTCGAACTTGCCGCCGGTCGGCTGGGTGTCGAGATGCGAGCCGATGCCGATCGGCGCCTTCGACATGTCGCGGCCCTTGCGCAGCGCGAACATCGAACCCAGCGCATCGACATGCACCTCCAGGCCAGCGTCTTCGCAGGCCTTGCGAAACCAGTTGCGGACCAGTTTGTCTTCAGGCCCGAGCGTCAGGCGTCGCACGCCGCCTTTTGGGGTGCCGCCGAATTTCGCTGTCTCGTTGATCGTGTCCCACAGCCGTGCGGAATCGATTTTGAGGTTGTCGCCAAGCTTGGTCATGCGGTCTGTCCCGAGAAAGTTTGTGTTGAAGAGCCTGCTTTTCAATGACCCGACGATGCCGGCTCGTCAACCAATGGGCTGTTCTGCGCCAGTTGCGCAGCAATGCCTGCGACGAGTTCGATCGCGGCCGTGTCGGGTGACGCGAGCCAGCTTGCCGAAAATGTCAGCGGCTGGAGCTGCAGGTTGGTATTGAGCAATTGCAGGCGTCCGTCCGCGAGTTCGTTCTCGATGATGGCTGTCGGAATTAGTGCGATGCCTAAGCCTTCGATCGCCATGTGCATTACGGTAGACAGCGACGCGCTGGCGTGCAGCCGGATCGGTGGCAGGTCGGGCCGGTTGAACAGCGAGCGCGCGATCTCGTAGGGCCGGGTCTTGCGCGAGAAGGTGATGATGGGAAATTTCGCGAGGTCGTGGATCGAGAGTGGACCGTCGCCGAGCTTGAGCGAAGGGCTGGCGAGAAAGCCGACGGGGTAGTCGCACAGCACACGGTTGCGAATGTTGGATGTCGAAAGCGGCCCGAGCACGAAAGCGAGATCGATCTCCTGTGCCTGCAACCGCGCGTTCAGGTTCGGCGTGATATCAACCTCGATTTCGAGCGACAGGTTCGGATACGAGATATTGACGTGCTTGATCAGCCGCGTCAGCAAAGTGTGGACGATGGTCTCGGCGACGCCGAGCCGCAGCACGCCACGCATTGCCGAGCGATCGCCAACCGCCGCCATCATCTCTGAGCGCAGGCCGATCAGCTTTTCGGCGTAGACCAGCATCTGCCGCCCGGCCGGCGTCGGCGAGGCGATACGGCGGTCACGCTGCAGAAGCCGCACGCCCATCTCGTGTTCCAGTTGCGCGATACGCTGGGAAATTGCCGGCTGGGTCGTGTTGAGCTTCTGGGCCGCGCCGCGGAAGCTGCCGAGATTGACCACCCAGAGAAAAGTCTCCAGCGCCTTGAAGTCCGCCATGGATGCGATCCGGCTATATATAAGTAGGATTTATGGATGTCGATTAAAAACAACGATTAGACATTATACTAGCCCTGAGTTTCAGTGCGTGTCGAGGCAGAATTAGGCAGGACACTAAGATGGCTATTTCTTCGGCAGCGCAGCAAAGCGACGATCGATCCTCGGATTTGCCCAGCGCGGTTGCTCGCCGCGAATATCGCGCGGGCAAATATGGCAGCACCGCCGGAGTGGCCCCGGGTTATGTCCAGGGCAATCTCGTCATTCTGCCGGAAGCCCAGGCCGCGGCTTTCCATCGCTTCTGCCAGCTCAATCCGAAGCCGTGCCCGATCATCGGCATGTCGGATGTCGGCAATCCAAGCATTCCCGCCCTCGGTCTTGATCTCGATATCCGGACTGACATTCCGCAATATGTCGTCTGGAAGGATGGTGAGGCGATTGATGGCCCTTACGAGGTGACGAAGTACTGGCGCGACGATCTCGTGTCTTTCGTCATCGGATGTTCGTATTCGTTCGAAGAAGCCATGATGGCCGACGACCTGCCGATCCGTCACATCGAACAGGATGTGCTGGTGCCGATGTATCGCACAAGCATCGCCTGCAAATCCGCTGGCCCGTTCGCCGGGCCGATGGTGGTGTCGATGCGCCCGCTGAAGCCGGCTGATGCGATCCGTGCCGTCCAGATCACCTCGCGGTTTCCCGCAGTGCATGGTGCGCCGGTACATCTGGGTCTGCCGCAGTCGATCGGCATCAAGGATATCAACAAGCCTGATTACGGCGATGCGGTGCACATCAACGACGATGAAATCCCGGTGTTCTGGGCCTGTGGCGTCACGCCGCAAGCGGTCATTGCTGCAGCGCGCGTGCCGTTCGCGATTACGCATGCGCCGGGTGTCATGCTCGTCACGGACCTGAAGAATAAGCATTTGGCTGTTTTATAAGAAGCAGCTTGCCGATCTTTCGGGCTTTACCGTAACCTTGATTAGTTTCATCGATAGCCGCCGGTCACAAAGGACAAAGACATGACGATTTCTCGCCGAAACGTATTGCTTGGAGGCGCCGCTTCCGCCGCGCTGCTGCCTCTGGCCAAGCCTGCGCGCGCGCAGGTCAAGGAAGTCGTGATCGGCGTGATTTATCCGCTGTCTGGCGCCAGCGCGCAGATCGGCGTCGACGCGCAGAAGGCTTTCGAAACTGCTGCCGATATCATCAACAAGGATTACGATTTCGCATTGCCGATGGCGAAGGGCGAAGGCTTCACCGGTCTCGGCGGCGCCAAGGTGCGTCTCGTTTTCGCCGACCATCAGGCCGATCCGCAGAAGGGCCGCGCTGAAGCCGAACGCCTCATCACCCAGGAGAAGGTCTCGGCCATTGTCGGCACCTATCAGAGCGCCGTCGCCGTCACCGTCAGCCAGATTTGCGAGCGCTACCAGATCCCGTTCCTGTCGGCCGACAACTCGTCGCCAAGCCTGCATCGCCGTGGTTTGAAATATTACTTCCGCGCCGCCCCGCATGACGAAATGTTCTCGACGGCGATGTTCGATTTCTTCGATGCGCTGAAGAAAAAAGGCCAGAAGATCGAGACGCTGGCGCTGTTCCATGAAGACACCATCTTCGGCACGGACTCGGCGAATGCGCAGCTCAAGCTCGCTGCCGATCGCGGTTACAAGATCGTCGCCGACATCAAGTATCGCGCCAATTCGCCGTCACTCACTGCCGAAGTGCAGCAGCTCAAGGCTGCCAATGCCGACGTACTGATGCCGTCGAGCTACACCACCGATGGCATCCTGCTCATCAAGACCATGGGCGAACTTGGCTACAAGGCCAAGAACATCGTCGCACAGGACGCCGGCTTCTCCGAGAAGGCGCTGTATGATGCGGTCGGTGACAAGATTCCGGGCGTCATCTCGCGCGGTTCGTTCTCACTCGATCTCGCCGCCAAGCGTCCGATGGTCGGCAAGATCAACGACATGTTCAAGGAGAAGTCCGGTAAGGACTTCAACGACTACTCCTCGCGCCAGTTCATGGGCCTGATCGTGATGGCCGATGCCATCAATCGTGCCAAGTCCACCGATGGTGAGAAAATCCGCGAAGCGTTGGTCGCCACCGACATGCCGGGCGAAAGCACGATCATGCCGTGGGCCAAGGTCAAGTTCGACGAGTTGGGCCAGAACAACAACGCCGATCCGGTACTGCTGCAGTATAATGGTGGCAAGTTCGTCACCATCTTCCCGCCGCAGGCCGCCGTGGCGGATGCGATCTGGCCGATGCCGTAAGGCGCGTTCTCTAAACGCATGTGGTGGCGTCGTCGGACTCGACGATGCCATCACATACTCCGGTGTCATCCCCGCCTAGCACGCCGAAGGCGTGCGGGGGGCGGGGATCCATATCCTCCGAAGGATTGGTTTGCACCTGGTCTGACCGGCATCGCCCAGTTGTGATGTCGGTGGTTATGGGTCCCCGCTTTCGCGGGGACGACAGACAGAGAGGATTACTTCGTGACCGCCGCGACCATCATCCAGAGCCTTGCCAGCGGATTGCTGATGGGGCTGCTCTACGGCCTGCTCGCGGTCGGCCTTGCGCTGATCTTCGGGTTGATGGACGTCACCAACTTCGCCCATGGCGAATTCCTGATGTTGGCGATGTATCTCACCTTCTTCCTGTTCATGTTCTGGGCGGTCGACCCACTGCTGTCGATCCCGCTGGTGGCCGCCGGCATGTTCGTGTTCGGCGCGGTGATCTATCTCGTGATCATACGCTTCGCCATGCGGGCCAAGGCCAATATCGGCATGGTGCAGATCTTCGCGACCTTCGGCCTCGCCATCCTGATGCGCGGCCTCGCGCAGTTCTTCTTCACCCCGGATTATCGCAGCATCCCGGCCTCGATGCTCGGCGGCAAGACGATCTCGATCTTCGGCGTATTTCTGCCGGTGCCGCAGCTGGTCGGCGCGCTGATTTCCATTGCTGCCTTCGGCGCACTCTACTTCTTCATGAAGAAGACCGATTTCGGTCGCGCGCTGGAAGCGACCCGTGAGGATGCTGGTGCCGTGGCGCTGGTCGGCATCGACAAGAACAAGGTGTTCGCCCTCGGCTGGGGCCTCGGTTCCGCGCTGATCGGTCTCGCCGGCGGCGTGATGGCGATCTTCTTCTACATCTATCCCGACGTGGGCGCGTCCTTTGCGCTGATCGCTTACGTCACCGTGGCGCTCGGCGGCTTTGGCAGCGTGTTCGGCGCGTTCGCGGGCGGCATCATCGTCGGTCTGGTCGAGGCGACCACGGCGATGATCCTGCCGCCGTCGCTCAAATCGGTCGGCATCTATGCCGTCTATCTTCTCGTCGTCTTTGTCCGGCCGCGCGGCCTGTTCGGATCGATCTGATGGACAGCTTCACCCAACGTCGCCGCCGCGACCTCATCCTCGCCGCCGCGCTTGCGGCCATCGCCGCCTGCGTGCCGTTCTTCGTCAAGGACGTCTATGTCCAGAACATCATGGTGCTGACCCTGATGTATGCGGCGCTGTCGCAGGCCTGGAATATCCTTGGCGGCTATTGCGGCCAGATCTCGCTAGGCCACGCGCTCTATTTCGGCCTCGGCGCCTATACGACGGCGCTGCTGTTCACCAAATTCGGCGTGCTGCCGTGGTTTGGCATGCTCGGCGGTGGCGTCATCTCCGCGCTGATCGCGCTCGCATTGGGCTATCCGACCTTCCGCCTGCGCGGCCACTATTTCGTCATCGCCACCATCGTCATCGCCGAAATTGGCTTCCTGCTGTTCCACAATTGGGACTATGCCGGTGCGGCGCTCGGCATCGACATCCCGGTGCGCGGCGATAGCTGGGCCAAGTTCCAGTTCACGCGCAGCAAGCTGCCGTTCTATTACTTCGCGCTGGTGTTCTGCTGCGTCGCCTGGTTCATCACCTGGTGGCTGGAAGACTCCAAATGGGGCTTCTGGTGGCGCGCGGTGAAGGATAATCCCGATGCGGCCGAAAGCCTCGGCGTCGTGGTGTTCAATTCCAAGATGGGCGCCGCTGCCGTCTCCGCTTTCCTCACCGCGATCGGCGGTGCGTTTTACGCCCAGTTCGTCTCCTATATCGATCCTGAAAGCGTCATGACCTTCCAGTTCTCGCTGCTGATGGCATTGCCTGCGGTGCTGGGTGGTATCGGCACGCTGTGGGGCCCGGTGCTCGGCGCGGTCATCCTGATCCCGATGACCGAACTGACGCGCTCCTTCATCGGCGGCTCCGGCCGCGGCGTCGATCTCATCCTCTATGGCGCAGTGATCGTCGTGATCTCGCTGGCGCGGCCCGATGGTTTGATCGGCCTGTTCTCGCGACGTCCGGCTTCGAAAGGAGTGCCGCAATGACGGCACCTCTTCTCGAAACCCGTGGCGTCTGGCAGCGCTTCGGCGGCCTGATCGCCAATAGCGACGTCTCGATCTCCGTCGGCGCTGGCGAAATCGTCGGCCTGATCGGGCCGAACGGCGCCGGCAAGTCGACGCTGTTCAACCTGATCGCCGGCGTGCTGCCGCCGACGCAGGGCACGATCTGGTTCAACGGCGAGAACGTCACGCAGATGCCGGCGGCGGAACGCTGCCAGCGCGGTATCGCGCGCACCTTCCAGGTGGTGAAGAGTTTCGAGACCATGACCGTGATCGACAACGTCATCGTCGGCGCGCTGATCCGCAACGAAAAGATGCGCGATGCGCGGCGCAAGGCACATGAGGTGCTTGAGTTCTGCGGTCTTGCCCCGCGCGCCGACAAGCTTGCTAGGGATCTCATTCCGTCGGAGAAGCGCCGCCTCGAAGTGGCGCGTGCGCTCGCCACCGAACCGAAGCTCCTGATGCTCGACGAATGTCTCACCGGCCTGACGCCGCTCGAGGCGCAGTCGGGCGTGGCCCTGGTCCGCAAGGTCCGCGAGACCGGCGTCACCGTGCTGATGGTCGAACACGTCATGGAAATCGTCATGCCGCTGGTCGACCGTGCCATCGTGCTCAATCTCGGCAAGAAGCTTGTCGAGGGCAAACCCGCGGATGTCGTGCGGCATCCTGAAGTCATCAGTGCATATCTCGGGGATCGCCATGCTGTCGGTGCGTGAGGCCACCACCGCCTATCAGGGGCTGGTCGCCATTTCGGACGTCACCATCGACGTCGCCAAGGGCGAGATCGTCGCCGTCTGCGGCTCCAATGGTGCCGGCAAGTCGACGCTGATCAAGACCATCGCCGGCGCCGAGCGCCCGCGTTCGGGCACCGTCACCTTCGATGGCGAGCAGATCAACGGCGTGCCGCAGCATCTCATCACCGCGCGCGGCATCGCCTATGTGCCGGAAAACCGCCGGCTGTTTCCGCGGTTGTCGGTGGAAGACAACCTCCGCCTCGGCAGCTACATGTATCGCGGCAAGCCCGATCGCGACGAGCCGTTGAAGCTGGTGTTCGACCTGTTCCCGCGCCTTTCCGAACGTCTCGAGCAGCGCGCCGAAACCCTGTCCGGCGGCGAGCAGCAGATGCTGGCCATCAGCCGCGCACTGATGACCCGTCCGCGCCTGTTGATGCTCGACGAGCCGTCGCAGGGCATCATGCCGAAGCTGGTGGACGAGATCTTTCAGGCGGTCATCAAGATCCGCGACGCGGGCATGACCGTGCTGATCGTCGAGCAGCGCATGGCCGAAGTGCTGGAGATCGCCGACCGCGCCTACATCCTGCAGACCGGCCGCGTCCAGATGCAGGGCAAGGCCTCGGAGATTGCGACCAATCCGGATGTGCGCAAGGCGTATCTGGGGCTGTAAGTCCCGGAATTGTCCCGTTTAAAGCCGCTGACGAACGTGTTATCGTTCTTGGATGAGCAACGTCGAAGACATCGAGAAGGCGATCGAGAATCTGCCACCGGCAGAGCTAGCGCAATTCCGTGCCTGGTTCGAGGCTTTTGACGCCGAAGTGTTCGATCAAAAGATTGCTGCTGATGCATCGTCAGGGAAGCTGGACGGCTTGGCCGAGCAAGCTCTGAACGGCTACAGCCAAGGCCGCGCGCGCGACCTGTGAAACACCTCGCCAGTCCGGAATTCTGGGCGGCATATCGGCGATTACCCGTTCACGTTCGTTCATTGGCAGACAAGAATTTTGCACTGCTGAAAAGTAACCCCAGTCACCCTTCGCTGCACTTGAAGAAGATCGGCCGCTACGTTTCGGCGCGCGTTGGCCTGCGTTATCGGGCTTTGGCCGTTGAGGTTGATGATGGTTTGCTATGGTTCTGGATTGGATCGCACGCCGACTACGATCAACTCCTTAAATGAGCCGCCTGGCTCAATCGTGCCCATGCGCGTCATGATCGGGCAGAACCAGCCCGAACGTCGCCACCAGGTCCTTCACTTGTGCCGGCGTCAGGTGCCGCGGGTTGAGCCCGCGCAGCAGCAGATAGAGTTTCGCGGTTTCTTCGAGTTCCTCGATGGCATAGACCGCTGCTTCCAGCGTGTCGCCGGACACCACCGGGCCGTGATTGGCCAGCAGCACGGATGAATATTTGCCGGCGAGGCCTTTGATAGCGTCGGCGACGGCGGGATCACCCGGCCGATAATACGGCACCAGCGCGGTCGCGCCGCATTTCATCAGGTAATAGGGCGTCATCGGTGGCAGCGCTGCGCGCGGATCGATCTCCGGCAGCATCGACACCGCCACCGAATGGGTCGAATGCAGATGCACCACGGCGCGGGCGGAGTTGCGGGTCTCATACAGCGCCGTATGCAGCGGAACCTCTTTGGTCGGCGCATCGCCAGACATGAGGCGGCCGTTGCTGTCGAGGCGCGACAGCCGGGCCGGATCGAGTGAGCCCAGTGACGCATTGGTCGGGCTCACGAGCCAGCCGCCATCATCGCAGCGCACACTGATATTGCCCGATGAGCCCGGCGTCAGCCCACGGTCGAACAGCGAGCGGCCGAGCCGGCAGATCTCTTCACGGAGCTTTGTGTCAGTCACCGGATGTCCTCGGTCTTTTCTAGGCATTTCCTCGTGATGCTTTTTCCCACGCTTTGGCATGATGGCCAAGCCGTGTTACCGAGAGGCAAGGCCGCCTCAAGCTGGCCATCGAGGACCCCTAGGGAATTGCCGCATGTCACCTGCATCTGAGAAACCACGCGTCGCCGTTATTGGTCTGGGGTCGATGGGTTATGGCATGGCCCTGTCGCTCAAGAAGGCCGGCTTCACGGTGACCGGCTGCGACGTCTCGGCGGATGCGGTGAAGCGCTTCGTGGCGGACGGAGGGCAGGGCGCTGATACCCCGGCCGGCGCTGCGCAGGGCGCGGATATTGTCATCAGCGTCGTCGTCAATGCCGCGCAGACGGAGACCATCCTGTTCGGGACGGATGGCGTTGCCGAAACGCTGCCGAAAGGTGCGGTATTCGTATCGTCCGCGACGATGGATCCCGATGTCGCCCGCCGCCTCGCTGGGGATCTCGAAGCCACCGGTCGACATTACCTCGATGCCCCGATCTCCGGCGGTGCACAGCGCGCGGCGCAGGGCGAACTCACCATTCTTGCATCCGGCAGCGAGGCTGCCTTTGCCAAGGCGCGGCCGGCGCTCGATGCCATGGCCGCCAAGCTCTACGAACTCGGTGATGCCGCCGGGCAGGGCGCCGCTTTCAAGATGATCAACCAGCTCCTCGCAGGCGTACATATCGCCGCCGCCTCGGAAGCCATCGCGTTTGCCGCCAAGCAGGGTCTCGATATCCGCAAGGTCTACGAGGTGATCACCGCCTCCGCCGGCAACTCCTGGATGTTCGAGAACCGCATGCCGCATGTGCTCGATGGCGATTACACGCCGCGCAGCGCGGTCGATATCTTCGTCAAGGATCTTGGCATCATCCAGGACATGGCGCGTACAGCGAAATTCCCCGTGCCGGTCTCCGCTGCGGCTTTGCAGATGTTTCTGATGACCTCGGCGTCAGGCATGGGCCGCGATGACGACGCGTCGGTGGCGCGGATGTATGCCAAGGTCACCGGTACCAAGCTGCCGGGTGAGTCGAATTAAGAACACGAGGACGATCGATGCCCCGCTTCGCCGCCAATCTCAGCATGATGTTTAACGAACACGCATTCCTCGATCGCTTCGATGCCGCGGCCAAGGCTGGCTTTACTGCGGTGGAGTTCCTGTTCCCCTACGAGCATCCGCCGGAAGCGATCGCCGAACGACTGGAACGCAACGGGCTCAAGCAGGTGCTGTTCAATCTGCCACCGGGCGATTGGAATGCCGGCGAAAAGGGTTTCGCCGCACGTCCCGACAAGTTCGATGAGCTCCGGCAGAGCATTCACACGGCACTGCCCTATGCCCTGGCCACCAATGTCCGCCGGCTGCACATGATGGCCGGTCTCGCCGATCGCCGCGATCCGAAGGCCGTGGCGGCTTTCCGCAAATCCATTGAATGGGCCGCGAATTTTCTCGGCGAACATGGCGTCGACGTGGTGATTGAGCCGATCAACCCGCGCGACGTGCCCGGGTATTTTCTCAACGACTTCATGTTCGCGCGCGACATCATCGCCGACATGAAGATTCCGAATCTCGGGCTGCAGTTCGATATCTATCACTGCCAGATCATTCATGGTGACGTCACGATGCGGCTGCGCGAGATGCTGCCGTGGATCGGGCATATCCAGATCGCCAGCGTGCCGTCGCGCAACGAACCGTCCGGCGAGGAACTGAACTATCCGTTCCTGTTCGATGAACTCGACCGGATAGGCTACGACAATTATGTCGGTTGCGAATATCGCCCGGCCGGCGACACGGTCGCAGGACTTGGCTGGTTCAAGCCCTATGCCGGAGTGAAAGCATGACGCTGGCGCTGGGCTGCATCGCTGACGACTACACTGGTGCGTCCGACCTGGCCAACACGCTGACCCGCTGCGGTCTGCGCACGGTGCAGACCATCGGCATTCCTGCTGATGATCTGCAGCTGCCGGACGTCGATGCCGTTGTAGTATCGCTGAAGAGTCGCTCGATCGCGGCCAGCAGGGCGGTCGAGAAATCGCGCGCCGCCGAAAAATGGATGCGCAGCCGCGGCGCGGATCATGTGCTGTTCAAGATCTGTTCGACATTCGACTCCACCGATGCCGGCAATATCGGCCCGGTGATGGACGCGTTGCGGCTCGATTCCGGTGACAATATCGTGCTGGTGACGCCGGCATTCCCCGAGGCCGGTCGGACGGTCTATCAGGGCAATCTGTTCGTTGGCTCCGTGCCGCTGAACGAGAGCCCGCTCAAGGATCACCCGCTCAATCCGATGCACGACTCCAATCTCGTCCGTGTGCTGGCGCGGCAGAGCGCGACAAATATCGGGTTGGTCGATCTCGGAGTTGTCGCCTGCGGCGCCGACGTGGTGCGGACGCATCTCGATGGACTGTCGGAGAATGGCTTTGGCGCGGCGATCATCGACGCCGTATTTGCCAGCGATCTGGAAACCATCGGTGCGGTCGCCCTGGGTCATCGCGTCTCTGTCGGTGCATCCGGTATGGGGCTTGGCCTGGCGCGCGCACTGGTCGCGTCCGGCCGCGTCAAGGCGAATGCGGCGACCTCGATCAAGGATACGCCTGTGGGTGGCGCTGCAGCCTGTCTGGCCGGCAGTTGTTCGCAGGCCACGCTGCAGCAGATCGCGCGCGCCGAACAGGTGATGCCAGTGCTGCATCTCGATCCCGAACAGGTGATGGCCGGCGGCGCGGAAGTTCAGCGCGCGCTTGGCTGGGCGAAGGAGCGGCTCGGCAAAGGCCCGATCCTGATCGCCAGCAGTTCGACGCCGGATCAGGTGACGGCGCTGCAAAAGCGCCATGGCCGCGATGCCGCGGGGCATGCCATCGAGCAGGCGATGGCCGATCTCGCCGAAGGTCTCGTCCGCGCCGGCGTACAACGGCTCGTCGTGGCTGGTGGCGAGACATCTGGCGCTGTCGTGGATCGTTTGGGCATTCCGGGTTTTCTGGTCGGTGCGGAAATCGCCGCCGGTGTGCCGGTGTTGCGCGCGGTCGGTGCGGCGGAGCGCCAGATGCTGCTGGCGCTGAAGTCCGGCAATTTCGGCGGGCCGGCTTTTTTTGAAGATGCGCTTGGCCTGATGACCTGATGGATGTCGCCCAATCCCGGGGCGACAGGCTGCCCGAATAGGCAGGGCGCTGCTTGCGCCGCGCGCATTACAGATAGTTCATCTTGACCGGCTCGTGACACTTCTGGTGTCACGGGCCGCAGCCGCGTCTTTTTAAGCCTAAAACTGTTGTGCGGACGCCACGGCGGCCCGGAAACAATTAACAATACCGCTGAAGTGAATTGCCGTGAGGCTTCGCGCGTTAGCTATTTTGTCGCAGGTCGGGTAAATCTGGTGGCGTGGACAGGCCGGGAAACCGCTCGTTCGCAGCCCTTCATGCAAAGAGGATTGCCCGTTCATTCATGAACCGAGCCGATAGGCTTATGCCGGCCCGGCTCACTAATCGGATGCGGACGATCTCTCTAAACAGGTGAATTCGATCGTGGGCAGGCGGGCTTCCGCAGTGCCCCTCTCGTCAATGTATCGAGGACTACCCGTTCATGATCTCGTTGGTGCGCATCGCCCTGACCCGGCCTTACACCTTTGTGGTGCTGGCCCTGCTGCTGCTGATTGTCGGGCCGCTGGCCGCGCTTCGCACACCTACCGATATTTTCCCTGACATCCGCATCCCGGTCATCGGCGTGGTCTGGCAATATACCGGCCTCCCGCCGGACCAGATGTCCGGCCGTATCACCACGCCGTTCCAGCGCGCACTGACCACCACGGTCAATGACATCGAGCATATCACTGCCAATTCCTATGCCGGCTTCGGCATCATCAAGATTTTCTTCCAGCCCAATGTCGACATCCGCACCGCCAATGCGCAGGTCACCGCGATCTCGCAGACGCTGATCAAGCAGTTGCCGCCCGGCGCCACGCCGCCGCTGATTCTGAACTACTCGGCCTCGACGGTGCCGATCATCAACGTCGCATTGTCGGGTGACGGTCTCACCGAGCAGAACCTCGCCGATATCGGCATCAACCAGCTTCGTACCCCGCTGGTCACCGTGCCCGGTGCCGCGATCCCATATCCGTTCGGCGGCAAGCAGCGCCAGATCCAGATCGATCTCAATCCGGGCGCGCTACAGGCGCGTGGTCTGTCCGGTCAGGACGTCGCCAATGCATTGGCGGCGCAGAACCTGATCACGCCGGTCGGTACACAGAAGATCGGCGAGTTCGAATATACGATCAACCTCAACAATTCGCCGCTGAAGATCGAAGAACTCGGCCGGCTGCCGATCAAGAGCGTCAATGGCGCCATGGTCTATGTGGATGACGTCGCCACCGTGCGCGACGGCAATCCGCCGCAGACCAATATCGTGCATGTGGATGGCAATCGTTCGGTGCTGATGCAGGTGCTGAAGGCAGGCTCGGTTTCCACGCTCGATATCATCTCCGGCATCAAGCAGAAGGTGATCGATTATCGCGCCGCGCTGCCGGACGCATTGAAGATCAGCTATATCGGCGACCAATCCGGCTTCGTGCGCGGCGCCATCGAAGGCGTGGCCGTGGAAGGCGTCATCGCGGCATTGCTGACGTCGGTGATGATCCTGCTGTTCCTTGGCAGCTGGCGTTCCACCGTCATCATCGCGGTGTCGATCCCGCTGGCGGTGCTCGGCGCCATCATTATGCTGTCGATGATTGGCGAAACACTGAATATCATGACGCTGGGCGGTCTGGCACTTGCGGTCGGTATTCTCGTCGACGACGCCACTGTGACCATCGAGAACATCAATTACCATCTGGAGCAGGGCAAGGACGTCGAGACCTCGATCATGGACGGTGCGGCGCAGATCGTGACGCCGGCTTTCGTGTCACTGCTGTGTATCTGTATCGTGTTCGTGCCGATGTTCTTCCTCAACGGCATTGCGCGCTTCCTGTTCGTGCCGATGGCCGAAGCGGTGATGTTCGCGATGGTCTGGTCGTTCCTGCTGTCGCGCACGCTGGTGCCGACCATGGCCAAGTATCTGCTGCAGCCGCATGTCCATCATGACGGCGAGAAGCCGCCGACCCGCAATCCGCTGGTGCGCTTCCAGCGTGGCTTCGAAGCCGGCTTCGAGCGGATCCGCGGCGGCTATCACGGCCTGCTGGATATGGCGCTGGCGCGGCGCCCCGTTTTTGTGATCGGCTTCCTCGGCGTCGTCGGCGTGTCGTTTCTGCTGGTGCCGTTCCTTGGCCGCAACTTCTTCCCATCGGTCGATGGCGGCGCCATCCTGATGCATGTCCGCGCCCAGGTCGGCACCCGCATCGAGGAAACCGCGAACCAGTTCGCCGATATCACCAAGGCGGTGCGCAAGATCATCCCGCCGGATCAGATCGAGACCATGACCGATAATATCGGCATGCCCGTCTCCGGCATCAATCTCACCTATAACAACACCGGCGTGATCGGCCCGCAGGATGGTGACTTCCAGATCAAGCTGAAGGAAGGCCACAGGCCGACCGAGGAATATGTGCGGCAATTGCGCGAGCAACTGCCGCGGCAGTTCCCGGGCGTCAGCTTTGCCTTCCTGCCCGCCGACATCGTCAGCCAGATCCTGAACTTCGGCGCTCCGGCCCCGATCGACCTGCAGATCCGCGGTGCGAATCTCGCGGCGAATTTCGAATATGCCAACAAGCTGCTCGGCAAGATCCGTCGCATTCCCGGCATTGCCGATGCACGGCTCCAGCAGTCGCCGAACAATCCCGGCTTCAACATCGATGTCGACCGCACCCGTGCGCAATATGTCGGCCTGACCGAGCGCGATGTCACCAACAGCCTCGTGGTCAACCTCGCAGGTTCGTCGCAAGTCGCGCCGACCTATTATCTCAGCCCTGATAACGGCGTGTCCTATTCCATCGTGATGCAGACGCCGCAATACAAACTGGATTCGCTGGGTGCGCTGGAAACGCTGCCGATCACGGCCGTGAATGCCAGCAACAACTCCCCGATGCTCGGCGGTATTGCCAGCATCAATCGCTCGACCTCGAATGCCGTGGTGTCGCAATATGACATCCAATCGATGGTGCAAATCTATGCCACCACGCAGGGCCGCGATCTCGGCTCCGTGTCCAACGATATCTACAAGGTGCTGGAAGAAACCAAGGCGGATGTGCCGAAGGGCAGCAATGTGGCGCTGCTCGGTCAGGTGCAGACCATGAACAGTGCCTTTGCCGGCCTGTTGTTCGGCCTGCTCGGTGCCATCGTGCTGATCTATCTCTTGATCGTCGTGAACTTCCAGTCCTGGTCCGATCCGTTCGTGATCATCACCGCGCTGCCGGCGGCATTGGCCGGCATCGTCTGGATGCTGTTCACGACGCAGACCACGCTGTCGGTTCCGGCATTGACCGGTGCCATCATGTGTATGGGTGTCGCGACGGCCAATTCGGTGCTGGTGATTTCCTTTGCCCGCGAGCGCTACGCGATCCTCGGCGATCCCATCAAGGCTGCGTCCGAAGCCGGTTTCGTCCGCTTCCGCCCTGTGCTCATGACCGCTTTGGCCATGATCATCGGCATGGCGCCGATGGCGCTGGGCCTCGGCGAGGGCGGCGAGCAGAATGCGCCACTTGGCCGCGCTGTCATCGGCGGCCTGATTTTTGCTACCATCGCCACGTTGATGTTCGTGCCGGTGGTGTTCAGCATGGTTCACAAGAAACAGCAGCCCGAAAATCAGCCTGCGGCTGACGTGGCTACCTCGGAGACTTTGCATGCCCACTGAGCAGACCCCCCCGGTGTCACGCCGCAAGCTCGGCTTGGTCGGAGTGATTGGCCTGTGCGCCGCTGGCGCCATCGTCGTCACCGGCATCATGGCCCGCGCCAAGACCGAGAGCGATTTGAAGGCCTGGACCGACGATCAGGCGATCCCGACGGTCGCTGTCGCTCCGCCGGATGCCCGCGTCCTCAACGCGTCGCTCGATCTGCCCGGCCGGCTCGAAGCCTATTACCGCGCGCCGATTTTTGCCCGCGTCTCGGGCTATCTGAAGAGCTGGAGCGCCGATATCGGTGCACAGGTCAAATCCGGCCAGGTGATCGCCGAGATCGAAGCCCCGGACCTCGATCAGCAGTTGCTGCAGGCCCGTGCTGACCTTGTCAGCCAGCAGTCCAGCGCCAAACTGTCGGAAGCAACGCTGAACCGCCGCAAGACGCTGGTGGCGTCGAACTTCGTCTCGGCGCAGGAAATCGACGAACGCACCGCCGATCTGAACAACAAACGCGCCGCCGTGAATTCCGGCCAGGCCAATGTTGAGCGTCTGGAAGCGCTGGCCGGTTACAAGAAGATCACCGCGCCGTTCGATGGCGTTGTGACCCAGCGCAACACCGATGTCGGCGCGCTGATCTCGGGCGGCACCGGCACCGGCGCCGCGATGTTCGTGGTGTCCGACATCAAGAAGCTGCGCGTCTATGTCGACGTGCCGCAGAGCTATGTGCCGGCGATCAGGTTAGGTGCCAAGGCGATCATCAGCGTGCCCGATCATCCGAACAAGACGTTCCCGGCCACGGTGGAGGCCTCGTCGCAATCGGTCGATGTGGCGTCGGGCACCACGCGCATGCAGCTCGTGCTCGACAACCCCAATGGCGAATTGCTGCCGGGTGGCTATGCCAATGTGAAGATGAGCCTCGCGCGCGATTCCGCGCCGCTGCATGTGCCGGCTTCGGCGCTGATCTTCAACAAGAGCGGCCTGCGCGTCGCGACCGTTGGAGCGGACGACAAGATCCTGTTCAAGACCGTGACCATCGCCAGGGATCTCGGCCGCGACATCGAGCTCGCATCCGGCATCGCCGCCGACGACCGCATCGTCATTGCCCCGCCGGACGGCCTCAACGACGGCGACAAGGTCCGTATCACTGGCGGCAGCGGTACTCCGAAAAACGGCAAGCCGACGGCCGAGACGGACAAGAAGGAAGTGAAGGGGTAGGGCGTTGACGCCGCGCTATGCCGGACTCGTATGCCTGGCATAGCGCCCCCTCCGTTTACGATTATCTAGTGCATGATGCCTTCGCGATCGAACAGCGCCATCAAGGTGCAGCTCATTGTTGCGATCAGCTTCTCCTCGCCTTGCTCCACCGCAAAGGCCTGGCCCTCGCAAACCGTTATGGTTCTGCCGGGCTTGAGCACGCGGGCCCGAAACAGGAACTGCTCGCCGCGGGCCGGGGCCAGAAAATTGGTCTTGAATTCGACGGTCAGAACCGCGGCATTGTCGGGCATCAGCGAGAAGGCGGCATACCCGCAGGCTGTATCCAGCGCTGTCGTGATGATGCCGGCATGAATGAACCCGTGCTGCTGCGTAAAGGCGGTGTTGTACGGCATTTTGAGTTCGACTTCGCCGGCGGCCTGGCGAGCAACTTTGATGCCCAGTGTCGCCATCGCCGTTTGGCGGGCGAAGCTCGCCTGGACGCGGGCCTCGAAGTTTGCATCCTTTGGAATGAATCTGGTCATTTCGCTTTATCGCGCCTTTCGCCACTCCAGCACGCCGTCACCTGCCGTGCTGATCGGCCCCGACGCTCCCACCGGCGTCTTGTCCTGATCCATCAAAAACGCCAGCGTCGCCTGGTCCTGCACTGGCACACGCGCCAGCGCGCGTTCATTGGCCGCGGTGCGCAGGATCACCACGCCGTGTTCGATCTCGCCACCGCGGCCGTAGATCACCGTGAAGCTTTCGACAGTGCCGTTGCCCGAGGCCTCGGTGACATATGTCGGGACCGGCTTGCGGTTGCGGTCGGCGTCCGCCTGCACATTGGTGTCCTGCGCGAGCGTCTCCTTTGGTGCCTCCTTCGACACCACCAATGCGTGGTGCTTGGTGACGAAGCCGCCCTGCGCGTAGAGCAGGCCCGTCTTGGTCCCCGCGCGGATTTTGCGGACCATCGCGCAGGCGGCATGCGCCATGTAGTCGTTCAGCGGCGCGCCAAAGAAGGTGAGACCGCCGGTCACGGTTGGTTGCACGTCGCTGCCAAGGCCGAGGGTGCGGCGGGCCATCTTGGGCACGCAGGGGAAACAGCTATAGAGCTCGATGGCGCCGAAATTCTTGCCGGAGCCGCCGACCAGATCCATGGCCACCTTCAGCACCGCATTCTGCGCGTGGCTCTCCACATACTGGTCGCGGTCGAGATAGTCGCGCGGCTCCTCGGCTGAAGCGCCGCCCCAGACATGCACGATGCGATCCTCGGGCACGCCGGCAGCGCGCGCCTTGGCAAGGCTGGTGACGAGGATGGCGGCCGACTGGTTCACCATCGGATTGGCGACCATCAGCTTGGTATAGGGCCAGGCGATCAGCCGATTGTCAGGCGTCGGCGTTGTGATCTCGTCGGGCGTGAAGGCCTTCTTGTTCCACGCTTCCGGATTGGTCGCCGCGACGCCTGCATAGCGCGACCACAATTCTCCAGACTCTCGATGGGCCTCGCGCGGCGTTTGGCCCCAATGCGCGGCGGAGGCGGCTTCATAGAACGGGTAGACCGTGACCGGTTTGGCCACCCCTAGTTTGGTCGCCATCGGCTTCTGATAGTTGGCGCCGCGCAGCGGCTCCGGCGCGTCCTTGGCGAATGGTGTCCAGGGCAGATCCACCTTGGCGCGTTCAGCCTTGGTCGCGGTGCCCTGCGATTCCGCGCCCGTGATCGCCGCGACCTGAGATTCGCCGCGCGCGATACGCTTGGCTGCTTCATGAATGTAACGGATCGGGCTCTCGCCGCCGACCGGGCCGTAATAGGCGTGCTTCGGCACGATGCCGAGCTTCTCGCTGAGCTGCTTCTCCGGAGCCGTGTAGCGCCAGCTCAGGAAGTTCACGATGTCGAGCGAGTCGATATCCCCAAGCAGCTTGCCGCCTGAATCCTGTTCCGCGCGCTTCAACGCCTCAATCATCAGCGCGAGTGGCTCGAGACCTTCCGTGAGCTCCCTCGGATGATCGGAGAATTCGCCAACGCCGACGATGACGGGGATGCGGTCTTCAGCTTGGTTCGACACTGCCATTGTTCTTGCTCTTGCCTCTATTCGGAAACCAGCATGGTGAGGTGCTCTGCCGCTTCGGCAAAGTCCTCCTTGAATTCCTGCACAACTGCGCCTGCCGACTTGACGCTGTCAATCAGGCCGACGCCTTGCCCGACGAAATAGCTGACCAGATCCCGTGCCTGCGCATTGCCCGCGGCTGCGGAACGATCAATCGAGGCGAAGGCGTCGCGGCTGATCAGGCTCTGCAGTGGCATCGGCAGCGCGCCTGGGCTGTCTTCGACGCGATCCCAGGCATCGGTCCAGACCGAGCGCAATTGCCGTGCGGGCTTGCCGGTACGGCCCCTGGAACGGATCGCATCGCGCGACGAGGCGGCAATCATTTTCTCGCGAAAGATTTCGGAGGTTTCGGATTCCGTGGTCGCGAGCCACACCGAACCGGTCCAGACACCTGCCGCGCCCATCGTCATGCAGCCGGCCATCTGCCGCCCGGTCATGATGCCGCCGGCGGCGAGCACCGGGACCTCGCGCATCGGCTTGATGGCCTTGATCACCTCCGGTACCAGCACCATGGTCGAGACCTCGCCGCAATGGCCGCCGGCCTCGGTGCCCTGCGCCACGAGAATATCGACGCCGGCCGCAACCTGCCGGATCGCATGTTCCTTGGCACCGACGAGCGCCGCCACCGGCACGCCATGCGCCTTGCCCATCTCGATCATCGCCTTCGGCGGCACGCCGAGTGCATTGGCGATCAGCCGGATCGGATGATTGAAGGAGACGTCGAGCAGCCGCAGTGCAGTCTCGCCATCGAATGGCTGCGGCTGATCGGAGGAGACTTCGGTGATCTTGAGATCGACGCCGTATTTCTTCAGCAGGCTCCTGGTGAAAGCGCGATGTTCCGGCGTGATGTGGCGCTCCAGCGACTTCCAGGTGACATCCTTCTCGCCTGCGGTGGAGATGTTCTCCGGGATCAGCACGTCGATGCCGTAGGGCTTGCCGTCGACGTGATCGTCGATCCACCTCAGTTCCTGCTCTAGCGTTTCCGGCGAATGCGCGGTGGCGCCGAGCACACCGAAGCCGCCGGCGCGGCTGACGGCGGCAACCACGTCGCGGCAATGGCTGAAAGCGAGTAGCGGAAACGCGATGCCCAGCATCTCGCAGATCGGCGACTTCATCGGCGTGTCTCCCTGAATCTCTTGTGACCCGCTTCATGTGGCGAGTTCGTGATGAACGCTAGCGTATGGGGAAGGGCGATGCCAAGCGGACGAGGGGCATTCCGCCTGGCAAAATACCGGGGCAACGACGCCCGATTTCCTACTTGCGCTTTCGCGTCATGCGGGAAATGCTGCGTGTAACAAGCAAAGCAAAAACTACGGGAGTGAACGCATGGCCGGTGCACAGCCGCAATCTGTCTCACATCACAACGCACGCATCGATGTCGTGGTCGTCGGCGCCGGGTTCGCGGGGCTTTATCTGCTGCACAAGTTGCGCGGCCTCGGTCTCCATGTGAAAGTTTTCGAACAGGGCGGCGATGTCGGCGGCACTTGGTACTGGAACCGCTATCCCGGCGCGCGCTGCGACGTCGAGAGCATGCAGTATTCGTTCTCGTTCGATAACAAATTGCAGCAGGAATGGGACTGGAGCGAGCGCTATGCGCCGCAGCCCGAAATCCTGCGCTATGCCGGCCATGTTGCCGATCGTTACGATCTGCGCAGAGACATCCAGTTCAACACGACCGTCAAATCCGCAGTTTTTGATGAGCGCGCCAATCGATGGACGGTAACGACTTCCGATGGTCAGGCCACCATCGCGCAGCATGTCGTACTCGCGACGGGTTGTCTGTCGAACGCCCGCACGCCCGAATTCAGGGGCATGAAGGATTTCAAGGGCAAGGTCTATCACACCGGCAACTGGCCGCATGAGACAGTCGATTTCACCGGCCTGCGCGTCGGCGTCATCGGCACCGGATCGTCAGCAATCCAGTCGATCCCGCTGATCGCCGAGCAGGCGAGCCAGCTCACTGTGTTCCAGCGCACAGCAAATTTCAGCGTGCCGGCGCGCAACGCGCCGCTCACCGATGATGAGCGCAAATCGTTTCGCGACAATTATCCGGAAATTCGCCGGCAGGCGCGTGAGGATTTCAAGAACGGCATCGTGCAGCCGATTCCGGATCGCGGCGCGCTCGACGATCCGGAACATGAAAGGCGTGAGAAGTATCATGCGCGATGGACATCGGGCGGGCTTACCTTCATGGGCGTCTACAATAACCTGGTCCTGGATCAGCGCGCCAACGATACCGCTGCCGATTTTATCCGCGAGAGAATTTCAGAGATCGTCAGCGATCCGGTCACAGCGAAACTTCTGCAGCCGAAGGATCATCCAGTCGGATCCAAGCGTATCTGCGTCGACACAGATTACTATGCGACCTTCAATCGCCCGCATGTGACGCTGGTCGATATCAAGGCCCATCCGATCGAGCAGATTCTGCCGAATGCCGTGCGCACCGGCGGCAAGGATTACGAGGTCGACGCGCTGGTGCTCGCCACCGGCTTCGACGCGATGACCGGCTCGGTCGCCAAGATCGACATTCGCGGCCGCGGCGGCCAGACGCTGAATGACAAATGGGCAGAAGGCCCGCGAACCTATCTCGGCCTGATGAGTGCCGGCTTCCCGAATCTCTTTATCGTCACCGGTCCCGGCTCGCCCTCGGTGCTGTCAAACATGATCGTGTCCATTGAGCAGCATGTCGACTGGATCACCGACTGCCTGAGCTATATGCGCGACCGCGGCGCCGAGGTGATCGAGGCAACGCATCCCGCGGAGGACAAATGGGTCGCGCATGTCAACGAGGTGGCGGCCGGCACGCTCTATCCCCAAGCCAATTCCTGGTACATGGGTGCGAATATTCCCGGCAAGCCGCAGATATTCATGCCCTATATCGGCGGCGTCGGTGTCTACCGGCAGATCTGCAACGATATTGCCGCGAAGGACTATGAGGGATTTGCGATGACGGTGGGGGCGCGGCCAAAGGAGGCCGTGGCGTCGTAGAGGGGGCGAGAGACTGCGCTCCCCCGGTTGTCATGGCCGGGCTTGACCCGGCCATCCATCTTCATTGGCTGCAGGGGCAAAGATGGATGCCCGGATCAAGTCCGGGCATGACAGCGTTTGTGGTTAGAACGCCGTATACCCGCCATCGATCACGAACGTATCCGCCGTGTGATACGATGACGCCTTGCTCATCAGATAGACCGCGATGCCGCCGAAATCCGATGGTTCGCCGAAACGGCGCACCGGAATGCGCGGCATGACATTGGCGACGAATTTCTCGTTACCCATGATCCCGGCGGTCATGTCGCTCTTGATCCAGCCGGGCAGGATCGCATTGGCTGTCACGCCCTGACGGGCCAATTCGACGGCCAGCGCGCGCACCAGTGCATTGATCGCGGCCTTGGTCGCCGCATAGTGTTCGTTACGGGCAGTGCCGAAGATCGAGGCAAGACTCGATGTCGCAACCAGGCGGCCGAATTTGTCGCCGGCCTCCGCGCGTTCGGTCATATGCCGTGCGGCCACCTGGAAGGCATGGAAGACGCCGTCCAGATTGGTCGCGAACATGGTGCGCCACTGCTCTTCGGTGCGGTCGATGAAATTGTGCCGGCCGCCGCCGCCGATGCCGGCATTGGCGAAGCAGCCATCGACACGGCCGAATGTCTTGAGCGTGGCATCCATCGCCGACTTCACCGAGGCGGTGTCGGTCACGTCGCAGACCAGCGTATCGACCATGCCAGTGCAGTCCGCCATGGTGGCAGCTGCGCTCTTGTTCTTCTCGGCGTTGCGGCCCCAGATCGAGACGTTGCAACCGGCGGTGGCCAGCGCCTGCGCGATGCCGAGGCCAATACCGCCATTGCCGCCGGTGATGACGGCCACGCGGCCGCTGAGGTCGAATATCTGTGTAGACGTTGCCATGTCAGCGTTTCCATGTTTGGCGCACGTTATGCCGTGCGTCCGTCGGTGGGCTGGTGTTCCCCAGGAAGCATGGACAAGCGCGTCCGAAAAATCAAATATGCCGCCTGACATACAATCGCATGATCCCGAAAAGTGGATGCCGCTTTTCGGATCAGATCATGCCCAGACAGAGCTTCCACACCGCGGAATAAACACGCGGATCATCCCGTGAGGAAACCATGCAGTTCAAACACGTCACGCTCGATTTCGACGGTAATGTCGCCATCCTGAAGCTCGATCATCAGGAGGTCATGAACGCGGTGTCGGTCGACATGCTCGGCGGCCTCGGCGAAGCGCTGGACGAGATCGATGATCGCAAGGCGGACGTGCGCTGCGTGGTCCTCACCGGCGCCGGCCGTGCCTTCTGCACGGGCGCCAATCTTCAGGGGCGCAACAATCAGCTCACAAAGGCGCGCAGCAACGCCGGCGCCACGCTGGAGACTGCCTTCCATCCGTTCCTGCGCCGGCTGCAGAACCTGCATTGCCCGATCGTTACTGCGGTGAATGGTCCCGCCGCCGGCGCCGGCATGAGCTTCGCGCTGATGGGAGATCTCATTTTGTGCGCGCGCTCGTCCTATTTTCTGCAGGCGTTCCGTCGTATCGGGCTGGTGCCGGATTGCGGCTCGACCTGGATCCTGCCGCGCTTGATCGGCAAGGCGCGTTCGGTCGAACTGTCGTTGCTTGGTGAAAAGCTGCCGGCCGAGAAGGCGCTGGAATGGGGCCTCGTCAATCGCGTCTATGACGATGCGGCGCTGATGGATGAAGCCATGAAGCTCGCCCATGAACTCGCCAACGGCCCGACCATCGCACTGTCGTTGATCCGCAAGCTCTACTGGGAAAGCCCGGAGAATTCCTTCGAGGACCAGATCAATCTCGAGGTCAAATCGCAGCGCGCCGCCGGTGCTTCGCCGGACTTCAAGGAAGGCGTCGCGGCGTTCCTGGAAAAACGTCCGGCCAAGTTCACGGGCCAGTAAGCCTTGAGCACGGCGTCCGTCGCGGAGCTTTTGGCGCGCAGTGCGGCGGCGTGGTGTCCCGGCGCGGCGGGCGTGACATCCGCAGCGCGGCTGTCCGGCGGCGCTAGTCAGGAGACGTGGTCGTTCGATATCACGCATCCCGATGGTGCCATCGGCGCCATCCTGCGTCGCGCGCCGTCGGGTTATGGCGCTGCGCCCGGCCGTGCTGCGGGCCTCGATGCGGAAGCGGTACTCATGCAACTCGCGCATGACGCCGGTCTGCCGTCGCCGAAGGTGCTTCACGTTCTCAAAGCGGATGACGATCTGGGAACGGGTTTCATCATGCAGCGAGTCGCCGGCGAAACCATCCCGCGCAAGATCTTGCGTGACGATGAATTCGCCGACGCGCGGCCCAAACTTGCCCGGCAATGCGGGGAGATCCTCGCCGGGATCCACGGACTGCGTGCTGCGAGCCTGCCGCAGCTTCGTCGCATGACTGCCGCAGCAGAAATCGCCGAATTACAGCGCGAGATCGACGGCTTCGACTGGCCGCGCCCGGTGTTCCAGCTGGCTTTGCGCTGGCTGCGCGATCACGATCCCGGCCCGTCAGAGCGCGTCACTTTGGTGCATGGCGATTTCCGACATGGCAATCTGATGATCGGTCCTGACGGCATCCGCGCGGTGCTGGATTGGGAGCTGGCGCATCTCGGCGATCCCATGGAGGATCTCGGCTGGATCTGCGTCAATTCCTGGCGCTTCGGAGCGATCGACAAACCGGTCGGCGGTTTTGGTACCTATGAAGAATTGTTCACTGGCTACGAAGCGGCCAGCGGCATCGCCGTCGATGTGGCACGCGTGAAATTCTGGGAAGTGATGGGTACGCTACGTTGGGGCGTGATGTGCGTTGGGATGATGCAGCGATTTCGTTTGGGGCCGGATCATTCGATGGAGCGTGCGATGATCGGACGGCGCTCGTCGGAGACGGAGATCGATCTGTTACGGCTATTGGCGCCGCGCGCATGATCCCGAAAAGTGGTGACCGGTTTTCGGATCAGATCATGCGCAAAAACAAGGTGATGACATGCAGGACGAACCGAGGCCCGATGAACTGGTGAAGGCCGTCGCGGATTTTCTCCGCAACGACATTGCGCCTCAGATCTCAGGCCATGCCGCCTTCAAGCTGCGTGTCGCGATCAACGCTCTCGATCTGGTGAGCCGGCAACTGACGTTCGCCGGCGACAGCGATGCCGCCGAGCTGCATGGATTGACAATGCTGCTCGGTGTTCACGGCACGCTGGAGGGATTGAACCAGGATCTCGCCGACTGTATCGCGCAAGGTGATGTCGATCTGACAACACCCGGTGTGAAGGAGCATCTGTGGCAGACGACACTGGCGAAGCTCGCCGTCGATCAGCCGAACTACGGTTCCTACAAGCGCGAGCTGGAACCGAAGTAAGCGCCGCGGCGCTACTTCCCCTTCCAGTTCGGCTTGCGCTTCTCCGAAAACGCCTTCGGACCTTCCACATAATCCTCCGACGCCGCCATCGCCTTCACCGCCGGATATTCGCGCTGCTCGGTGATCGCCTGTTCCAGAGACTCCGCCATGCCCTTCTGGATCGCCTGCTTGGAGGCGCGGATCGACATCGGCGAGTTCTGGCAGATGGTCTCGGCCCAGCGCAGCGCGGCATTCAGGGCCTCGCCCTGCGGTACCACTTCATTGACGAAGCCGAGTTCATAGCCTTCCTGCGGCTTCACATGACGTGCGGTGAGGATCATGCCCATGGCGCGCTTCATGCCGATCTGGCGCGGCAGGCGCTGTAGGCCGCCAGCGAGTGCGGCGAGGCCGACGCGAGGCTCGGGCAGGGCAAAGGTCGCATTTTCCGCAGCGATGATGAGGTCGCAGGCCAGCGCAATCTCGAAGCCGCCGCCCATGGCGACGCCGTTCACCGCAGCGATGATCGGCTTGTCACAATCGAAGCGCGCGGTGAGGCCGGCGAAGCCCGACGTGTTCCAGCCGCGCTTGCCGCCGGCGGCCTGCCATTTGAGGTCATTACCAGCGCAGAACGCTTTGTCGCCGGCGCCGGTGACGATCGCAACCCATTGGTCGGGATCACTGGCGAAGTCGTTGAACACCTCGTGCAACTCGTTATGCGCGTCGGTGTGCAGTGCGTTGTAAACTTCCGGACGCGACAGCGTCACGATGGTGATCGGTCCCTTGCGGGTCACAGTTGAGAATTGCAGAGCCATCGCGGCCTCCCTTTTGTTTTTCGTTACGCAGAATTTATGACGCCAAAGCGTACTTGACTTGCCGCGCTTGACTTGATCGGACGATGCCATCTTAATCGCTCGATTAACAAGAGCAACAAAGCTCGGAAAACAATCGGGAGAGCGCCTTGGATTTTTCCCTGCCGGCCGATCTGGTCGCCTATCTCGCTGAACTCGATTCATTCATCCTGCGCGAGATCAAGCCGCTCGAAGAGCGGGATGACAATATCCGTTTCTTCGATCATCGCCGCGAATGGGCGCGCACCGATTTCGACAATGGCGGGCTGCCGCGACATGAATGGGAAGCGCTACTACGTCAGGCGAAGAATCTCGCCGACGGCGCCGGCCATCTGCGCTTTGCAATCCCAAAGCGCTATGGCGGCAAAGATGGCAGCAATCTCTGGATGGCTGTCATCCGCGAACATTTCGCCGCCAAAGGCCTCGGCCTGCACAACGATCTGCAGAACGAACATTCCATTGTCGGCAATCTGCCGCTGGTGACGATGCTGGATCGCTATGGTCGCGATGATCAGAAGGAAATGATCGAAGGATCAATCACCGGAAAATATCGCATCACCTTTGGGTTGACCGAGCCCGAGCACGGCTCCGATGCCACGCATATGGAGACGACGGCCGTCGAGGCGACGCGTGCCGGCGTCAAGGGCTGGGTCATCAATGGCGAGAAGATGTGGACCACCGGCATGCATGTGGCCACGCATTGCGCGCTGTTCGCGCGCACGTCGGGGGACGACGGCGATGCGCGCGGCATCACCTGTTTCCTGGTGCCGGCTAAGGCCGCAGGCGTAAAGATCGAAGAATATATGTGGACCTTCAACATGCCCACGGACCATCCGCGCGTGTCATTCACCGATGTGTTCGTGCCGGATGATGCACTGTTCGGCGAGATCGGTCGCGGTTTGTCACTGGCGCAGTGCTTCGTGCATGAGAACCGCATCCGTCAGGCGGCGAGCTCACTCGGCGCCGCAGTCTATTGCATCAATGAAAGCGTGAAATATGCGCGCGAGCGAAAACCGTTCGGCGAGGAGCTGGCGCGCAACCAGGGAATTCAGTTTCCGTTGGTCGAGCTGGCGACGCAGGCGGAGATGCTACGGCTCCTGATCCGCAAGACCGCATGGGAGATGGACCAGCTCACCCAGGCGCAGGTCGAACACACGCTGTCCGACAAGGTGTCGATGTGTAACTACTGGGCCAACCGGCTGTGCTGCGAGTCCGCCGATCGCGCGATGCAGGTGCATGGCGGCATGGGCTATTCACGCCATAAGCCGTTCGAGCACATTTATCGCCATCACCGCCGCTACCGCATCACCGAAGGCAGCGAGGAAATCCAGAAGCGCAAGGTCGCGGGATTCCTGTTTGGCTATATGGGCGCGGGGAAGCATTGAAATCGCGATTATCGTAGGATGGGTAGAGCGCAGCGAAACCCATCTTTTTGTCGTGTGTGATTGATGGGTTTCGCGAAGACGCTCTACCCATCCTACGACTAGTTGATATGACCCGGAATCTCCGCAGGCGAAGCCACCAGATGCTTCGCCCCGGCGCTCGTCAGTTCCTCGCGGCCGCCATAGCCATAGAGCACGCCAATCCCCGGAATGCCGTTATTCGCTGCGCCGATGATGTCGTGCTTGCGGTCGCCGATCATGATCGCACGTGCGGGATCGGTCGAGGTTTCATCGAGCGCGTAGCGCAGCAGGTCGCTTTTGTCGACGCGGGTACCGTCGAGTTCCGAGCCGAACACGCGCGTGAAGTATTTGCGCAGGCCAAAGTGGTCGACGATGCGATTGGCGAACACATGCGGCTTGCTGGTTGCAACGAACAGCCGTCGTCCCGGCGCGGTCACCGCCGTTAGCGTGTCTGCGATGCCGGGATAGAGTGTGTTCTCGAAAAGGCCGATGGTGCCAAAGCGCTCGCGATAGAGTTCGACACCGCGATCGGCATCCTTCTCGCCGCCGAGCAGCGCCACGAAGCTGGCACGCAGCGGCGGGCCGATGCACCAGGTCAGTTCGTCCTGTGTCGGGACGGGAAGCCCGAGCTTGCCGAGCGCGTACTGGATTGAGCCCGTGATGCCGATCTTGGGATCGGTGAGCGTCCCGTCGAGATCGAAGAAGATGGTGTCGATCGCATGTGGTTTCATCTAGTTCGCATACCTTGCGGTGAGGTCGCGCGAGATCCGCGAGCCTTCGTCGATATAGCGGCGGATTGCGATGGTGGCGGCAGGCGTGCAGGTCCGGTAGGTCTGCTGGAAACCGTTATAGCCGCGGTTGAAACCGGCGATCATACGGGTGCGGCGCTCGCCCGACGGCGTCTCGGCATCGACCAGCGCCTGCATCTCGTTGCGCCACTTGTTGCCTTCGTTATTGCCGCAGATGCCGCGCAGGTAATGCAGCGCGCCGAGAATCTCCGACATCCGCTGCAGGTCATTGTCGAACGGCGCAGCCGCATCCTGCGCCCGGGCAGAGCCAGCGCCGATCGTCACAACCGTCAGAATGATGAGCAGATGCTTCAACATGAATGGTCCCTGAACCCGGCTGATATGCCTTTTCAAGGCGTCTGAAGCAAGGCGGGCTGCTGATATGCCAAGGTGCTGCCTATGGTCCAACCAGATCTTCCGCCATGGCGAGGATCGGACCGAGGCCATCGGTGGTCTTGAAGGCGCCGAGATCGTCCGGCGCGACCCACTGGAAATCGTCAAGTTCGTCATTCAGCTCGGGCTCGCCAGCCACCCAGCGCGCGGCAAAGGCCATGATCAGGTAGTGGCCGGCCACCTTGTCGTTCGGCAGCACTTCGCGAAAGCCGGATAGGCCGACAATGTCTATGGTCAGTCCGGTTTCCTCCATCACCTCGCGCGCGAGCGCGACGGCGAGGGATTCGCCGAATTCCACGCGTCCGCCGGGCAGTGAATAGAAGCCCTTGCCCGGCGAACGGGCGCGACGGACCAGCAGCACCTTGCCGTCCCGGAAGATGGCGGCGCTGGTGGCGAGTTGCGGATGGGCGGGAGGCGTGTCGGTCACGAGGTCATTGCGCCATGATGCTGTCGACGTCGGATTCCTGATCACGGCCATTGATGATGCCGCCGGCCGTTCCGACCATGGGCTTGACCCAGCCGGCGGCCTGTTCGGCCAGCATGGCACGGGTCCGGTCCTGCTGCACGGTGCGCATGGCTTCGCCGACAGTCGTCAGGATTTGCGTCATGTTCGCGACCAGCGCATCGAATTCCGCGCGGATGGCCGGGCGTGCAGCCTCATAGGATGCGATGGCGAGATCGCGTGCCTTGAAGTTGGATTTGATGAAGTGCTCGGCATAGCTAAGCGGCTGCCATTCCAGAAACAGCTCATAGCAGTCCGGCATGTCCGGGATCAGCTCGAGCAACATGATGGCTTCATTGAAGTGATTGAGATAGTCGGTCGCCAGACCCGTGCGTGGATTGATATTGGCGGCCATCAGCTCGGCAGCGGACGCAACGGGGCCGGCACCGGCACTGGCCAGATCGTGATGGTCATGCTGCGCCGGTTGTATGGCCGTCAGGGTCATATGTCGCACTGTTGGTGTTTTGGGTTAAAACCGCCTGAAGAGGCAGGATTGCGGATCGAGAATGTGCGGGCGGTTTGTCATTACATCAGCGCCGGAAGCGTTACGGCAGGTATTCAGTTATATCGAGCAACCGAATTTTCCTGCGAGGTACAATATTGCGCCGACGCAGCCGGTTCCTGTTGTCATCGTTGAAAACGGATCCCGGCATTTCCGTCTAATGCGATGGGGCCTTTTGCCCTCCTGGGTCAAGGACCCGCGGAAGTTTACGCTTCTGATTAATGCACGTGCCGAGACGGTGCAAGAAAAGCCGGCCTTCAAAAACGCGATTCGCCGCCGCCGCTGTCTGATTCCGGCCGATGGTTATTACGAATGGCAAAATCGCGGTGAACGCAAACAGCCGTATTTTATCCACCCAAGCGCAGGCGGGCCGATGGGCTTTGCGGGCCTGGCCGAGACCTGGATGGGACCGAACGGCGAAGAAGTCGACACGGTTGCGCTCATCACCGCAGAAGCCAGCACGGGCATGTCGGTACTGCACCATCGCGTGCCAGTGACGATCGCACCCGATCATTTCGGCCAGTGGCTCGATTGCAGTTCGGATAGCGCGTCCGACGTGATGACGATGCTCGCTGCGCCCGCAGACGGCACCTTCGCCTGGCATCCGGTGGCGATGGCCGTCAACAAGGTGGCCAATGACGATGCGCAACTGATCCTGCCGATCTCGGCGGAAGAAGCTGCCGTGGAGCAGGTGAAGCCGACGAGGGCGCCGCGCAAGGTTGTGGTGAGCGAGGACGACGGGCAGGGCTCGTTGTTCTAGCTCACGGCGTCAGCGGCCGGCCATCGAGCCACTTGGCATAGATCACGCGCTTCTGTTCGCCATAGCCGAGCGACTCGTAGAACGCCTGCACCTTGGTGTTATCCGAGCGCACCATGAGCTGCATCTTCTCGATGCCGCGCTCGCGCAGCCAGTCTTCGGCTGCACCCATGATGCCACGGCCGAAATCCTGGCGCTGGTGCTCGGGATCGACCGAGACGTAATAGACCCAGCCGCGATGGCCATCATGGCCGACCAGCACGGAGGCGACAATGGTCCTTCCCTTGCGACCGACCAGGACATCAGCATTGGTGCCTGCGCGCGCCAGCCTGATATCGGCCTCCGGATCGTTCCAGGGCCGGACCAGTCCGCAGCGCAGCCAGAGCTGGACGACCGCTTGAATGTCGGTGTCGACGAGCCGGGCAACTTTCAATGTTGCACCGGCAGCAGCACTTTGCCGGGATTGAGGATGTTCAGCGGATCCAGCATCGCCTTCAGGCTGCGCATCAGTTCGATGGCGACGGGGTCCTTCACCGAGGGCAGCTCAGCCGCCTTCATCTGGCCGATGCCATGTTCGGCGGAGATCGAACCGCCCATGCGCAGAACGACGTCGAAGACGACTTCGTTGACGTCGTGCCAGCGCGCCAGGAATTTCTCGCGGCCGTCGCTGTCGCCGAGCGTCTCCTTGGGCTGCGTGACATTGTAGTGGATGTTGCCGTCGCCGAGATGGCCGAACGGCACCGGACGTGCGCCGGGCATCAGCTTCACGACAGCCGCATTGGCTTCGGCGATGAAGGCAGGCACGGAAGCGACCGGCACCGAGATATCGTGCTTGATCGATCCGCCTTCCGGCTTCTGCGCCGGCGAGATTTCCTCACGCAGTTTCCAGAACGCCTGACGGTGGGCGATATTCTCGGCGATCACGGCGTCATCCACGATGCCGTCTTCAAAGCCGCGTTCGAGAATCGCCTCCAATGTCGCGCGGGCATCGTCGCGTCCCGACGACAATTCCATCAGTACATACCAGGCGTGTTTGCTGGAGAGCGGGTCGCGAATGCCGATGCCGTGGCGGACGCTGAAATCCACGGCGATATCGGCGATCAGTTCGAAACTGGTGATGTTGCCGCCGGCCTCGGAGCGGGAGATGCTGAGCAGCTTCAGTGCATCGTCCGGCGACTTCAGGCCGACAAAGGCGGTCTCGACCGCGCGCGGCTTCGGAAACAGCTTCAGCGTTGCCGCAGTAATGATGCCGAGCGAGCCTTCGGCACCGATGAAGATATTGCGCAGGTCGTAACCGGTATTGTCCTTCTTCAGCTTGGACAGGCCATTGAGAATGCGGCCATCGGCCAGCACCACTTCGAGGCCGAGCGCCATTTCGCGCGCGACGCCGTAGGCGAGGGCGGTCGTGCCGCCGGCATTGCTGGAGAGATTGCCGCCGATGGTGCAGCTGCCTTCGGAGCCCAGCGACAGCGGAAACAGCCGGTCGGCTTCCGCGGCGCGCTGCTGCGCAACCTGCAGCACGAGGCCAGCTTCCACCGTCATGGTGTTGGACGAGGTGTCCAGATCGCGCACTCTGTCCATCCGGCGCATCGACAGCACCACTTCACCGCCATATGGCGTTTGCCCGCCGACGAGGCCGGTATTGCCGCCTTGCGGCACCAGTGCGGTGCGGGTCTCGGTGGCGAGCTTGCAGATCGCGGCGACTTCGGCGGTCGAGCCCGGGCGCAGCACCAGCGGCGAGGTGCCGAAAAACAGGTTGCGATCCTCGGTGACGTATTGGTGCACGTCGGCCTGATCGGTGATGGCGTATTTGTCGCCAACGATGGCCCGGAAGCGCGCGATGGTTTCGGGGGAGAGCGTGGGCGGCTTCGGCTGGACGATATTCATAACTATTCCCTAAAGCGCGTTTCTTGGTCTTGCGTTCGCGTTACACGGCGGCGCGGCGCAGCCGGTCATTGATGGCTTCGCCGAGCCCGTGGTTCGGCACCGGCATTACCGCGATGCAGCTCGCGCCCGAAGCTATAGCAGCGGCGTCGAGCGCGCGAAGATAGCCGAAAAGATTGGTGGCGGCTTCCCCGAGATCGCCCTGTTCGGACAAATTCAGGACAGCGGCGGCCGCCTCGATGCCCGGCAGCGGGGCCGATCCGAAGGCCAGTAGCGCCTCGCCGGGATTCACGGCCTCAGCCAGCAGCCGCACCCGTGTCCGCGGCGCATAATGCGAGGCCAGCATGCCCGGCGCCAGCGGCTGGTTGGTATCGCTTGCGGGCTCGTCCGGCGGATTCGCCAGTGACTGGCCCAACACCCGTTCGATCGCCTCGCGCGGCAGGCCACCGGGGCGGAGCAGCATCGGCGTGTCGAAACAACCGACGATGGTGGATTCAACGCCCACTTCAACCGGTCCGCCATCGAGAATCATGTCGATCCGGCCATCCAGATCGCTCAGCACGTGGGCTGCGGTGGTCGGCGAGACATGCCCGGAGATATTGGCTGACGGCGCCACCACGGCACCGCCAAAGGCCTGCAGGAGCGCGTGGGCCACGGGATGGGCCGGCACACGAATGGCAATGGTGTCGAGGCCGGCGGTGGCCAGATCGGCCACCGGGCAGTCCGCCGCCTTGGGCAGCACCAGCGTCAGCGGCCCCGGCCAGAACGCCTCGGCAAGCGCCAACGCGCGCGCATCGAATCGGGCAATGCGCCGGGCGGCGGCGAGATCGGCCACATGGGCGATCAGGGGATTGAAGGACGGCCGGCCCTTGGCCTCATAGATCCCCGCTACGGCGCGCGGATTGGCCGCATCGGCGCCGAGCCCGTAGACCGTCTCGGTCGGGAACGCCAGCAGCCCGCCAGCGCGCAGGCAGCGCGCCGCCTCCGCGATATGGGCGGCGTCGGCAGGGCTCATCCGGGTCGTCAGGCCTACGGCCATACGGGGCAGATCCTTGTCTTCAAAATTGGTCAGGCTTCTTTACCGGGGTTCTTGCAGGATGCGAAACCCAAGGCTATAAGCCGCGCTCTTAGTCGGAGTGTGGCTCAGCCCGGTAGAGCACTGCGTTCGGGACGCAGGGGTCGCAGGTTCGAATCCTGCCACTCCGACCATGATTTCAAAGACTTAGGGATTTCCCGCCCGGCTCGGGCAACGAAATGGGCAACGAATTGCGCCCTTGGTGACCGGTGTCGGATTTCATCGATCAGGTTCATCTCCTCCTTACGACAGCGTGGAAGCCATTCCTGCTGTGCCTTGCGGCCCTTGTTACCGCGACTTGGTTCATCAGCAGCAAGTTCTATGATCGGGAGATCGCGACGCTAAGGACGGAACGAGATAGCGCGCGCTCCGAAGTAAGCGAGCTGAAGGCGAAGGCCAAAACCGGCCAACCTACCAGTGCAGCGCCCGCGGACGATGAAGGACCGCTGGTCTGGTTCGCGAATATCTCTATGGAAGGCGGTCCCTTAACCGGCAGGAACGTGTTCGCCCTCACGATTTTTGGGCAGAACAAGTCTGCGGGGCCAGTGAAGCTCAAAACGGCTAAGCTGGTGTCAGGGGTGGATGGGACGGCGGTGGACCTTGAGATTCTTGCTGGCGATGAGCTCCTGTCGCTCGACCGCGTCGGCCTCATCCCATCCCGTGCGCCAATAAGGCTGATTGCCAAATTCGGGCCGCCGGATCCAAAAGCGCCTGGCAAGATACTCGGCCTTGAACCGAAAGCCTTTGCCGAGAAGTGGCGGAACTTCACTTTCAAAGCGGAAGACGAAAAACGGACCTACGAATTCCCGGTTTCCGAAGATCTTATGGCGACCTTTCTTCCGAGCATAGTTGGCCCGCGCGTCACCAAAATCAGTCCTCAATGATCACCGCCTTGAGCTGAACGCTTCGGCAGCCTCTTCCTGGAAGTCCGGATGGTGGTGGCCGTAATTGTCCTGCAGCTGCTCCAGTGTCATGCCGAGCCAGCCAGCGGCCTGCCAAGGATCCGTGCCCTTCTGCATGACCCACGTCGCCGCCGTGTGTCGCAGGATATGGCGGACGACATCGGCGCCGAGCCCGGCGTCCTCGACGATGCTGTCCCAGGCCGATTTGATCTTCTCCGCATACTGCTCGCCGTCAGCGCGGTGAATGACGAACAGAACAGGCTTGCGAAGTTCGTTCGCCAGAGCGGTATCGAGTCTGTGCCAGCGTGCAAGGTGTGGGCGCAGACGGGTCGCGACTTTTGCCGGCGGCCGCCGCTTCTTCGTCTGAAGCTCGTCCGGACCGCGACCGTGATAGACCCATCGATTGCAGTCCATCCATGGATGAGTTGTCGTCGCCATCCATTGTGTGCGTCGAATCGTTTCTTCGCGGCGTGCGCTATAGACGCCCATGAGGAAGAAGCGAGCGGTGGGCCGGCGGCGGGTGATGACCCAACTGGGGCGGCGATCGAGCCCGCCATTTTCTTTACGCTTCCAGGTGTCCCGTTCGCGATCCCATATAAATCCTAGGGCGGCGCCTAGCAGTCGAGCAGCTTCGGAACGAAGCAGCCAACGCTCGCGGCCTTTCCGCTTCTCGGGAAGAGTGATTTTGGGCACAGCATCGAGGGTGTATTCGGCATGATATACGTTGATCGCTGAGCGCAGATCCTCAAGGTGACGCCGTGCTGTCTGGTCGGAGATGACTCGGCGCTTGTCGAGATCGCGCTTCTTGTTGCGATCATTCTCCTCGCCGATGCACCAATCGACGTAGTCACGGCACAACTCGCCCTTGATCTCCCCGACCTTGTAGCGGCCGAAGAACATATTGATGCTCGACAGGCGAATGACGAGTTCGTCGTGCCGGCGGACGATCTTGCGCTCGTCGTTCGAAATGGGCTGGCCGGCTTCGATGCGACCCTTCAGTTCATCGAACCGCTTCGGCAGCTTCGCCTCTTCGTAATAGCCGACAACGTCGGCGATCAGGAGGGCAGTGGGATTGCGAGTGCCGACTGTGGAGGTATGCTTGTTTGCGAGATAGGCTTCGAGCGCGCGCGCCGCTCCTTCAGTTTCGTCGCGAGCGCAGCCTGTGCCGCTTTGCCGTCCCCGATCGAGGATGTACCAGTAGCCCTTGTCGGGTCGGTAGAAGAGTCGGGGAGGACTCGCTTTTCGGCCAGGCATGGTCTCACCAGGGCTTTCACGGCACGAGGGGTCGTCAAATCTTTCCCTGCGACCTTGGCCACGGCCAGCTTGCCGGTCCGGATCGCGGTACGCAGGGAAGAGAGGGTTAACGGCCCCTCAGGAAAGAACAGCTGGATCGCCTCCGCAAGGGTCATAGCCTCATCGTCCGCCCAATCGGACAGATTTGGGCGGCTTTTGACCCGAGAAAGGCGATCCCTGGCCCTTCGCATTACGCGCTCGCGCGCCGACTGGGCGAGCTAGCCGTAAGCCCATCTACTTCATTAGCGTCGGCACAGTGCTCTTCGGGCTCAGGAAACGTGTGGTCTCCGGCAGACGCCGCCGCCTCCCACTCGTCGCGGAGGGCCAGCGCTTTCTGCTCGACCTCGTAGACCATGAACATCAGTTGGTCGCCGGTCTTCTTCAATTCCGCCATGGCCTGCTTTGCAGTCCATGCCGTTTTCTCGACGTTGATGGCCTGGTTGCCGTAGCTTTCAACCAGAGTGCCGGCGATCGAGGTCAACTGCACTAGATCGGCAAGGCCGTATTCCAGCCGCTTCATCGCGGCCAGCACTGCCATGTCACCGGCCAGTATCTGAGCGGCGGTCCGTGAGACCTTCCGGGGATGGCCGATCGATGAGTCCTTTTCGGGTAATTGCAGCATCAGCGCACCCCCTTGATGGGATCGGTTTCAGGCATCGCGGCCACCGCTTCAACGACCGAGATGGATTCTTGCAGCTTGTGCCCCATCATGATGGCACACGAGAATAACGCTTCGGCCATGAACTGTTTTTCGATGTGATTGGTCGGCTGCATTGACTTCAGGTGATCGGCGACCAAATACGCCTTGCTCCACGCCCTGGCATATTCGTCTTCCAGTATCTGGACCTGATCAACGTAGGGCTGGTTCATCATTCGAATGAACAGCTCGGCAACGTCTTTGTACGCAGTGAACAGCGCTACCATTCCACGAACGTCGTTGGCAGAGCGCAGGCGGAATACCTCAGCCAACAGGTCAGGCTCGAAGCCGAGCGGCCCGATGTTAGAATCGATGAGATCGAGAGAAGAGGACGTTATTTGCGAAGATAGGCGATGACTTCTTGGAGCCATCGGAGTGATCTGCGGCGGGTTTGCCGATTGCTGAAGCATCAGGGTAACCTCCGACGGCGCGCGGCCGTCACGCTCCGCTGAATTGCGGATTTTGAAGCGACGGCGATTAGTGGCGGTCGAAGATACTGGCGTTCGGATCGTGGAAGAGTGTGCTGCGGCTGGCTCCGCGGAGTAGATTTCCGTTCTCAAGCTGCTCGACGAACTTTGCGCTGAGATCAGATTCCGGCTGCTTGATTGCCGCTGCCGCGATGGCAATGCCGACGATCACAGACTGCAGGCAATCGCCGATCTGCATCATGAAGCCGAGCGCAATGTTATCGATGCCCCGCGAGGTCTTCGGGGTCTTTCCGGGATCACGACCAGCCTTCGCCATATCAGAAATGATAGTTGCGAGTGACGACGCGCCTGCGTTGAACATCAACATTGGAAGAAAGTCGCGAGCATAGGCCTGGCCGGTTGCTAGATCGGTCGCATAGTCACCAGTCGGTGTGACATTCCACCATGAGGTGGGCTCGGCGCCTTGTCCATTTTTGAAGAAGGGGAGGGCGTCGCGTAGCTGTTGTAGTTCAGAGTCCTTTGCCTTGCGGCGGGGCTTCGGGATTGCGGTTTGGCCTGCGAAGTCGATGATGGGCGTCTCGGTAGCGGATGCGTGGATACTAGTCATGTCTGTTTTCCCCTTGTTGATATCGCGCGGATGTCCCGACCGAATTTCAGGGCGAGGTGAGTGAGACCCTTGGGTGTCAGGTGGACCTGTTCCTTCAGAACCTCACTCCCATCGTCCTGCCGGACGGGGTGATACTTATGCACGAGCAAGCTGGCGGCGATCTTGTCAGCGTAGCCGATGTCGCGCTTGGAGCCGCCGCGGCGGAAGATCCAACGGTGGGTGCGGAGCCAGGCGAACAGGTCTTTGATTGGCATTTGCAGCTGCTTGGCCGCGTCGCTGATCAGGATCATGCCGTCGGTGTCGGCAAGGAGGTCCAGCGCGACAGCCTTCGGCGCCATCGTGCCGATCAGCGCTTCCTGCACTTCGATTGTCTCGACGGCAGCGGCGAGCTCGCGCAGCGCCGCCGAATAATTGGCGGGAAGGCGAGGGGAGCCGGCCTCGAGCTCCATCCAACGATCGATGATTTTGGCGCGTACATCGGCGTTGTAGCCGGAGACGACGACTAGCGTGTCACGCTTGGTCAAGTCATAGACGGCGGTGGGACGGCCACCGCCCTCAGGGCGATGTTGTCGCGTAGTTTTACGACTTTCCCGTAAAACTCCGGTGGCAAAGAGGCGCTCAATCGTCTCGACCACGTCGTTATGCCGGGCGCCGCAGATCTCGGCGATATCCCGGCTCGACATGGTCGGCGCGCCGGTGGCGCGGCTCGTTAGGCTGGCGGTAACGGCTGGAAGGTGAAGCGACAAGGCGGCGGCTCCCGTTTGAGTGGAAGCAAATTAGCGCCGCTAAAAGAAATGTAAAGAGCTAATTTGCTCTTTTTGTCTTTCATAGCCTGGAATGGTTTTGGATGCTTCCCGTAATTATGCCCAGCGGGCGCTTCAATGGTGGCAATGCATTGAAATCTATATGATCTGCAGGACCTAAGTGTACCTCGGGAATACCGCTGTCGCCGTTGATGGGCACTATCCACAAATCTCCAAGCGGGCTATCCGCGATCCGTCGGATGGTAATTTCCACGGTGGGCTGTTCGCTCGCTCTATCGCTTTGAGTGCGCGACATCGTCACGAAGTCACCGGGCTTAGGTCTGATTAGATCTTGGTTTCTCAATATCGTGCTGATGACGACCGTGCCTTTCGGGAAGGCCGAAACAGCGTGATCGTCGTCGACTTCAAATCCAACATTTAAGAAACGGAAGTAGGGGGTGAGAATTGGGACGCGCACGTCATACAGCGGGGTTCGCCATTCGTTAAACTCGTATTTGTTGGCAGCGATACGGCCATTGACCCAGACTTGCACGAGCATCATCTCGGCGTCATGGCCTATATGTTTTGGTGTAAAGTCTGGAGACTGCTCTATGCGCCTGGCCGTGGCGACGAGCGCGCCGATCGTTCGGGCGCTTAATGTTGTTTCATCGCTGGACCGGAGAAAGCGGTTGACGGTCGATGCCGCAAGTCCGGATGCTTTGGAAAGCTCAGTCGGCGGTACTCCCAAATAGGCGCAAGTCATCTGCACCCAATTCCGCAGGCCTGTGGGTGTGTGGTCGCGCGGTTCCACAACACCGGAAGGCGTTGGCGGTATGGACCAATCCGGCGTTTTGCCTTCGTGGAACTTGTTCAAAGTATCGTCTCCAGGTCTCTTAGAGAGCGTTAGCACGAGGTTGGGTGGGTCTGCGCATTCAAATTAGCTCTTGCAAAAGATCTTTAAAGAGCTAATTTGCTCCAATGCGCGATTTTCAAAGGGCAATGGTTACGATTGAGGAAACGGCGCGCGCCGCGCGCGTGCCGATCAAAGACCTGTGCCGTGACGCAGGCATCGCCACGTCCAATTGGAGCCGCTGGAAGCGGGGCACCAGCCCAACCTTTTCAAAGTGGGAAAAGGTCCAAGCGGCAGTCGCCCGACTCATGCCCGTCGCCAATGCTGCCCCCGCCCCGACTTCCGCGGATAGTCCAGGCCAAGCGGTTGGACCATCGCCCGATCCCATTTTCGAAGCCGAACATCCGTCTTCGCCCGCCGAACCCGAACAAGCGGGGGCGGCATGATCCAAGGTGCTCTCAAGTTCGATCTACCGAAACTTCTTGGAGAGATCGGCCACCATTTTGCGGGCTTTGGCCTGTGCATCGTCGAGGCCTTTAAACAGCTTCTTGGCGTCCGGGCGTATCGTTTTGCCGCAGCCGGAGCAGTCATACTCCGTATCACTTCGAAGGGACGCGAGACTTCTAGTCGCTTTCTCGCCGCAGTCCGGGCAGGGAATTTCAATCGACTGGCCTTCGAACAGGTCTTTGGACATAGCTTAAACTCCCATGGTGCCGCATGAGCGGGCATCTAACGATTTCACTGGACGCATCGCCGTTCAGGGGCGCACTGCGCGAACTCACGCTACTTCTTGTCGAACGCCCCAAGGACATTCTGCCAGGCCTCGTCGAGGTTCTCCATGTCCCGCTTCGACTCTGCGTGATCGAATGCGATGTGCTCCCCGCAGCCCTCACAGGCCATGCCCGTTTGGTCATGAAACCATCCGAGCGTCTTCTGATGCTCGTGGCTGCATGCAGGACAGGGAAGGATGATGTCGGCGTCGTCGAAAATCTTCTCGGGCATAACACAGTCTCCGTTGGTTCGGTTGGCACCACCAACGAGGGGTGTAAGCCGGGTGAGTCGCAAGGCTCATCCGGCGAACGTCCCGGTAATACACATGGGCGCTGCAGCATCAGTGAAGCGTCCAGCCCATCTCTTTGTAGTACAGCGGACCGTGTAGCCGGATCATCTCCTGATCCCATGCCTGATACCGCGCGACGGCAGCCAGGGTGTGACCCTCGGCGGCCAGCGTCCGAATCCGGGCGGGCGGTGTGATGACCAGTCGTCGCAATGTCACAAGCTTCTCCTTTGCCACCCGGCGACGGACAGACGCGCCGGGGTGGTGCGCGCCTGTCCGCCCTCGTGCGCCTGGTAGGGCCGGGGCTCACCCTGCAGGCAACAGTTTCCCGATCGCAGGATGGCTTACGCCGCTGCGGTGGGGCTCTTCTGAATTCTCGTGTTCCTCAGCAGCTGCCGTCGCTGTCGCCAAACTTTGTCGGCGTGCTGCCTGATCGCTTGTTTAGTTCGTGTTGCGTTTCGTAGCGCCTTTCGTCCCAGACATAGGGACACAAGGCATGTCGGAAAAATCCGAAAAGTCGTCGGAAGCCATGGGTGAACTGCTTTTAGCCGAAGCCTCAGATCTATTACGGCAAGTCGCCGGCGATCGCCGTGCCGACGAGTCGATGAAGGCCGTGCTTCGGCGGGTAGGCCGGGACGTCAAAGACTGGACGGCATCTCGCATCAAGGACGTTTGGTATCGCGACCCGCGCGTCAGAATTCGCGCAAACGAGGTCGAATATTTACGAGCGCTGGTTTCTGAGCGCCAAGAACCGAAAGCGGAAGTTGATGAACTGGTTACGCTCCGCACGCGCATCGATCGGCTGGAAAGCCTCCTCGCGGCAACCGCTCCGGCGAACGCTCGCCCGCGCGTGTCTGCGCCTCGGCAGCAATTCCGCGCAATGGGCGGAGAGCCTGGCCTTGTGGATTGATCCGACAATAGAAGCTGAAGCGTCCGCCAAGCGCGGGACGGTGGAGGACGCGGACAATGAGTGAATCGAGCAAACCCGCCGGTAAGGTGATTCATCTTCGATGCAGCGAGGCTGTCGCCGTCGCACTCGGAGCTGTAGGCGCGTCAATTTCAGTGAAGGATCTTCAACGAGAGTGTTGGGCCCGGCGCATATCGCACACGGTGATCGCCATCTTCACCGATGCTGGCAACGACTACTTTTGGCATTGCGATGCGGAGCAGAAAGCCTGATGGCTCGAATCCGCAGTGTATTCCCTGGGCTGTTTACCGACGAGGCGTTCGCCCCGCTGTCGGATGCTGCGCAGATCATGCTGATCGGTCTCTGGACCGAGGCAGACGACAACGGCGTGTTCGAATGGAAGCCTGTCGGCTTGCGCATGCGCCTGCGCCCGTCGAAGGACGGTTCGATCGAGCCCATGCTCGCGGAGCTCGCCGAGGCCAACGTCATCATGGCGTTCGAAGTGAGCGGCAAGCGCTACGGCGCAGTGCGGAATTTCAAAAAGTATCAACGGCCCAAGAGTCCGAAGGCCATTTATCCGTGCCCGGACCACATCAACGACTATGTGAGTGGAAGTGGTCACGCATCAGCCGTGACGGAAGGAATGGATTTCCCTCGCGATGCAACCGCGGCGGAGCGAAAAGCACGCCAGCGCAAGAAAGAGAAACGGGAGAACCGTGACGACGGCGGAAATAGTCACGCTTCATCCGTGACGGACGTAGAGGAATGTCACGGTCCAGCCGTGACTGATTCCGTAGATCAGGAAGTTGTCACGGTCCAGCCGTTACCAATTCCACAAAATGGAGAAGTGTCACGCCAGAGGGAGGAGGGAGGAGATAAAGGTAAAGGGAAAGAAAGTAAGACCCCCAAATCCCCTTCGGGGATTTCTCCCCCAATCGAAAAAAATGTGGTCGCGAAATCGAAGCGGGCAGCGAAGACGGACGTCCCCACGGACGCAAACCTCACGACCCTCAGCGAATACTTCCTCGCGTATGCCCTTCGGCAACAGGTGCCAGATGGCCCCGGCGAGCTAGAGCAATTCCTCGATCACCACCGCAAGCACGCCAACGTATTTGCGGATTGGGAGGCGGCAGCGCGCACATGGCTGCGCAACAGCCCCAAATTCCGAAAGCCCGGCCGGAGCCTCGCCACCGGTGGCCAGCGGCAAGACGGCGGTTTCACAGATTTCATCATCAAACAGCACGCGGAGCGGTCCAATGGCGCAAACACCATCGATCACGACGATCTCGAATTCGCCCCCCGTTGACCACGAGGTGGCGCGGGTGATCACCGCGTTGCGCTCGTCGATGCGCGACGGCAATTGCCTGACCGAACCGCTGTCGCTGACGACACGAGGAAGGCTCAGCCATCGGTTGGCGCTGCTCCAGGCATGCACGGAGCAGGCCAGCGGCGATCAAATCCGGCTGGAGATTGCGAAGCTGATGGCATCGTACCCATCGCTGCGAGGAGCATCAGCCAACGATGCCGCTGCGATGGTCTTCCAGTATTCTGAGGCGCTCGCCGGCGTGCCGCTGTGGGCAGTTCGGGACGCATGCGGAGCCATCGCGCGCGGCTCCGTGAAGGATGTGAATCCGGACTTTGCCCCGACATCCGCACGGCTGCGTCAGATCGTAGACGGCATCACGACGGCGGCGCACCTGGAGGCCAAGCAGATCGGGGTCATCCTCGAAGCGCCTGTGGTGTTGCCGGACGATGATGAAAAGGCCGAGGCGGTGCGGAAGGGCGTCGGCGACGCCATGCGGGCTCGGGCAAACGAGATGCGCGAAGCCGATGAAGCGCTGCGCCGTCCGGTGTTGGTGCCGGAGGGCGGCGGCTTCAAGGCACCTTCGCCAAAAGACCTCTCCGAAATTTACAAGACGCGCCGGTTACCGGGCCTCCCTGTCCGTAACGTTACGCGTAACGACGACCGTAACGGTCATGCAACGGTCGACGAGGAATACGCCGACCACCTGCGCGATGCGGTGGGCCAATGAGCGACCCTAAGATTTCGATGGATGATGCCACGCGCCTTAAGCGCATGATCAACGACTGTGCTGACCTTCTGATCGAGGAGGGCTTCGCAGCCGTTCATATCGGCACCGTGATGGCCGCTGTGGGTGCGGCGATGGTCAAGGCGAGCGGCGGCGACGTCGACAAGGTCGTCGAGGATCTGCGCCAGGCAGTAGCGGACGATCGGAAGAGCAATTTGCAATGAACGGGCCAGCAAAGATGAAGCAAACGGCTAGCAATACTACGCGGGTGAAGACGCCGATTGACGTCGAATTGGCGCTGCGCTGGGCCTGGCGCGACGAGCTGTCGAAGCGCGCGACCTCTGCGGCTGAGAGCGTTTGGGACCGGATAGAGGACCTCGGCCGGCATGGTGGCGTCGATGTCGACGATAGCAAAGCTTCATCGCAACGTTATGCCCACATCGGCGAGCCGGATCCTGACGCGCTGGCACTGGAACAAGCTGTGGCCAAGCTCGAACCCGTAGTCATTGATTGGTCGAAGAGCCTGGATGCTATCGCCGGGCCTCTGGCTGGATTGGTCTCGGTCAACGACTTCAAGCGCCATCAGCCGCGCACGCCTAAGGCTGGCTGGGGCAAAGCCGGTGATCGTGCGCTTCGTGGCTGGTTCGGGCCCGGTGGCGAGCGTCCGCTGAAGGATCGCCCGCGCGACATCATGATGATCGGCACGTTCCAACCGAAAACTTTGCTGACGGTGCATGCTGCAGGTGCCAGCCGGCCGGATTGGAGCGACGAAGAGCCAAAGCCGACCCGCGTACTCTCGACCAATGGCAAGAACGCCAAGGTCGAAGGCAAGTGCGAAGCTCGGGATCGGTATTCGCTCGGAGCGTTCTGTCCGCTCGAATGGGACCCGTCTCCGACGTCTGTGATCCTTGCGCGCGCGGACTACGTCGTCTGGTGGGAAGCGCTGCGGCAAATTGCCGAGACGGTGGAGTTGACGAGGTTCACGCTGCTGCCGCCGTCCGCGCCAGCAGAGCCATGGTTTGGGGAACTGGACAACGTAGGCGACGTGATCACCGTGCCGCCCGAGGGGCCCGTGCTGCATCTGCCGCTCACGCCGACGCGCGGCCGGATGTTGGCCCCGTTCAGGCGCCCAGCTGCCGGGCCGGTGTATCACCTGATGGAAAACGGAAAGTTTCGGGAGGGCGCTCAATGAACAAGCCACGTCAGCCGCTGCTTTTGCGCCTCGAGTTCAATTTTGAGATCGAGCACGCGGGATATGCCCTGAAGCCGATTGAGCGCTCGATCTATCGTGATTTCTGGAAATGCTCCCATGGGAAGCGCTCCGTCGTGTTTGTGATTGTCACGCAGGAATCGTCGCGCGAACTGGTCACCAGGCTGAAGCTCGACGAGGTCACGGCCTTGGAGGACTATTGCTGCCACGTCGCACCGATCGGCGCCATCAGCAAGCACGGCGGCATGAGCACATTACACGATGCGCTCAGGAAAGCTTGGGCCGATGTCGGCGAACGGCGGTCTCTTGCCTATCGCGACCAGCGAAAGCGCTTCAACCCTCGGACAGAGACTAGGTTTGATGACCGAGAATATGGCGCTTTGCGCAAGAAGAGGGTCTAGTATGAGCGGCAGCGATGCAGATGGCGGATCGTTCTGTCAGAAAAAATCGAAGGGCTGCAGTAATGATCGATCTAAACTGGCTTTCCAAAGAGGCAGAAGCTTTAATCAAAAAGGCTGAATGCAGCTTTCTGAGACGCGTTGATGGGTATCAACGTCATGGCGTGAGATTCAACGTAAAGGGCCCCCGACTATGGGTTGAGGGATCTGATGTCTGGATTGAGATAGCAGAATCTGTGTGTGCCTACCCAGATCAAGCGCTATTCCAGTTGGGTCACGAAGTGATCCATTCATTATCGCCGTCTCATACAAACGATGCGTCATTGCTTGAGGAAGGTCTTGCTGTTTGGTTTAGCTTGCATGGACCGTCATATCAAAACGCTGGCTATAAATCGATAGCGACCAGTTACATCGAGACAGACAAAGAGGCGGAATCTTACCGCGAAGCTTTGCACCTTTACAACGAGGCTCAACTTTACACTTCGTCTGAATGTGTGAAGGCGATTCGCAGTGAAGACATCAACCTCCAGAATTTGACGTTGTCATCTTTGCAGAAAGCGTGCCCAAAAATACCATCGCCTTTAGCCGAGCGCTTGTGTAAACGAGTGCGCCTGCGGGCTTAGTATCCGCTGCTGGATAAAAAATTGGATATATTAACAGGGTTGACTTGCGGTCTCCTCCTTGACATCAGTTCAATCATCGGAATTCCGTAAGTCAACAGCCCGCCCGCTGCACCTGCAGCGAGGCGGGTTTCGCGTTTATGCGCGAACAATTCCTGCGCCGCTGGCGTCGATTTGCATTGGCACCGGTTAGTATTTTGGATCAAACCGAACCACAGGTTGGCCATTGGCGCAGGACCCCGCGGCAATCGGACCGCTGAAATAGGCCTTCTCGATGCTTGTTGAGCCGCCTCCGAAGCATGCAGACGGAAGGTTTTGACTGAAGCTTCCGCACCAATCCTTACCGCAGTCCCGCATAAATTGGCGCTGGGTGTAAAGTGGAACGCCAGTCAATTTATGCTTTCGTTTTGCAGCGGCTGCTTGTTGGGGAAGAGACAATGCTATGGCTATCCCGAGCAAGGGCAGCAAGATTTTATTGGTGTCGGTCCGCTTCATCTTAGTCTCCGGTCTTTTGAGGCCTGCGGGCATCATGCAACAATGGCTGCCGCGCTTCCTCAAGAAAACCTAATACCCACGCAATTTTGATGCCGCGGTCCCGCACTCGTCGCTGTCACAATCGAGAGCCTGAGCCCGGTCGCCTTCGTGGTCGCCGTGGCGTAGCCCAGCGAGCTCGGCGCCTTGCTTCCGAACCGCTCTGTCGTGATTGCTACGCGAACGGCATTCTCACGCCTTCGACGGTGCCGGATCACATCGTGCCATTTGCGTGCGGTGGCACTGATGACGATAGCAACATCCGCTGTCTCTGCGCAGCATGCCACAAGATCAGGACAGCGGAGCAGTTCGGCCAGCGTGTCGTTCACGGTACCGACGAGAAGGGCAGGCCTCTTGATCCCGACCATCCATGGAATCGTCGACCACCCCCTGGGGCGGTCAAAAAGTCTGGAGCTTAGGGAGCGGACACCGACATGGGAGGTCCCTTCGCACTGAGACCAAAAATCAAAGGGGACCCATCGCAATTGGGCATCAGGTGATCTGATATCACGTTGAAATTACGTCGATATCTCGCCTGTTTGAATTCGCTGGAAATCAAACATTATGCCAAGAGGCGGTAAGCGCGAGGGGGCGGGGCGAAAGCCGAAGGAAAATGCGGCGCCCCCGTTGAAATTGGTGCCGCCCGTTCCAGCATCGATGCAGCCCGATCCGTTGATTGTCGACGGTATGACAGAGCCGCAGTGGTCCGCTCAGTTCACCGACGAACTTGATCAGGATCTGGCCCGCCGGCAGTGGCGCATCATCGTCGGCGAGCTGCGGCAGTCCGACAAGTTGGCCAATGCTAACGAGCGCCAGGTCAAGCGCCTCGTCGACGCCTACGTGCTTTATGAAATCGCGATGCGCCACGTCGCGGATGAGGGAGCGGTGTTCCCGCGAAAGGGCAAGAAGCAGCCCGCCTACAATCCGTGGTTCACAATCATGAAGGACGCGAACGCGATGGCGTCGGCCGCTGAGGCAGAGCTGACGATCACGCCGCGCCGGCGCAACAATGGCGGAAAAGTCCAGAAGCAAAAGCAACCGTCGTTCGGTGGCGGCTTCCTCAAAGCGGTTCCCAAGTGATCCGACCACGCAATATGCGCGTGATGTCGTCGACGGAAAGATCGTATCCGGAGAGCTAGCTTGCTACGCCGCCGAGCGGCACCTGAAAGATATTCTTGAGGGGTCGCTTCGCGATCTCTATTGGGCGCCGGAGCGCGCTCAACATGCCTTCGACTTCTATCCGAGTGTCTTGTCGATCACCGAAGGTGCGGCGGATCTGGTCGGAAAGCCGTTCAATTTACTGCCCTGGCACATGTTCAGTGCTGGCAACCTCTTCGGCTGGCGACGGTCGAGCGGGCGCATGCGCTTTCGATCTGGCTGGCTGGAAACTGGAAAGGGACAAGCGAAGTCACCGTTCATGGCGGGCACAGGCCTGTACATGATGGGCTACTACGGCATTCCCCGCGCCAAAGTGTTTGCCATCGGCCAGGACAAGGCAACCGCGAACGTTCTGTTCAAGGATGCCGCGGCAATGTGCCGGGCGCCGATCCCGGGCAGCCATCCGGAAGATGGGCACACACTGGAATCCCTCGGTGAGGTGATCATCCGCGGTTTCCTTGATAACGCGTTCAAGATCGAGCATCCGTCGACCAAATCGGTTTTTCAGTCGCTGGCGAATGGCGATGCGATCTCGGGTCCGAAGCCCACGCTGGTATCTGCCGACGAGATTCACGAATTCAAGAGCAACGCGTCTCTAGAAACGTGGATGGCGGCAATCGCGAAAATGCCCGGCGACGCGCTGATGCTGATGGGCACGAACACGCCAGCGTCGACGCAGCTCGTCGGAACTGAATACTCGACGTTCTACCAGAGCGTTTTGAAAGGCGAGTTCATCGACGACCAGGCCTTCGGGTTCATCGCGCGCGTCGACAAGGCCGACCACGATAAAGTCTTCGAGAACGAGGCGTGCTGGGTCAAGTCGCTGCCGGCCCTTGGCATCACTTTCCCGGTCGAGAATATCCGCGGCGAGGTGAACACGGCGCGCAAACGAACGTCCAAAGCGATGTCCGTGAAGCGTCTCTATTTCGGCATCCCGATCGGTGCCGTCTCGTTCTGGATGGACAACGAGGAAGCCTGGGCCGCGGTGCAAGCGCCGGTCGACCCTGCCGACCACAAGGGCGAGAAGTGCTGGCTGTCGCTGGATCTGTCGAAGAAGAACGACCTGACCGCGCTGTCCGCGTGCTGGGAAGGGATGAAAGATGGTGAGCGCCATCTCTTCGTCAAGACCTGGTACTGGACCGTTCAGGATGGTCTCGCTGATCGCGCCCGCCGGGATCTCGCGAAGTATGTTGAGTGGGCCGCCGATCCAGACATCGACTTTACCGCGGTGCCCGGCGCTACGATCGACAAAACGTTCGCCGCCGCTGAAGTTGCAACGCTCGTCGCCGAACATGATGTGCAGTTCCTCGCCTTCGACGTCGCCGGCATGGCCGACTTCATCGCGGCGTGCGAGACCACAGGGTTGCCAGTCTGGAAATTTGAGGGGCCGGATAAGCCTGAGGGTTACGGCCTCAAACTCGTGTCGCATGCGCAGGGAAAGCGTCGCGTTTTCGAAGAGAAGCAGCTCACCATGCCAACCTCGGTCGAAAAGCTCGAGGACAACGTGCTGGACGGAACGATCACGATCGACGACTCGCCGGTGACCTATATGTGCGCGGCCAACGCCTACGTTGATCGAGACGGGCAGGACAATCGTTGCTTCGATAAATCAAAATCGCGAGGCCGTATCGACGGGCTGGTGACGACGGCAATGGTTGTTGGCGCCGCCAGCGGTGATTTCAAGGAAGGCAACGACTTGGGCGACTTCCTCAAAAACGCGGTCACGGCATAATGGGTTTCTGGAACCGCTGGTTTGGTCGCACTTTCAGCGCCAAAGACCGCGAACTTTACGACATGCTGGGCCACGGCGAGACCTGGGCTGGCGAACGCGTGTCGGACGACGGTGCCATGAAGTTGTCGGCCTGGATGGCTGGCGTCAGGGTGAAATCGCAAACCGTCGCCAGCTTGTCGTTCGATGTGATGGAGAAGCAGGCCGACGGGTCGAAGGTTCGCGTCGCCGACCACCCGCTGCAAGACCTTCTCGACGCAAGCCCGAATGCGGATCAGACCGCCATCGAGTTTTGGGAAGGCCGTATGCTCGGTCTCTCAACCAGGGGAAATGGCTTTGCAGAGAAAGTCGAGAACCGCGGCCAGTTGGTAGCTTTAAACGCGATGCCGTCGAACACTTTCGCGGATCGAAACACCGACGGCGAGCTGATTTACACCTTTATGGATCGAGGCAAGCAAGAGAAGCTGCCAGAGGAGAAGGTTTTTCACATTAAGGGGTTTGGCGACGGCGACATGGGTATGTCTCCGATAGAGTATGCTCGACAAACGCTGAGCCTGACGATTGCGACAGAGAAGTTCGCGGGGCAGACCTATTCGCGCGGTGGGCGGGTTAAGGGCTTCTTTGTGATGCCGCCAGGCTCAAAGCAGTTGACGCAGGATCAGCGAGACGAGGCCAAAAAGTCGTTGGTCGAAGCAAACGCTGGGCCAAACGCGCCATGGGCGGGCATTCTGGAGGGCGGTGTCGACTTCAAACAGGTGTCGCTAACCATGCGCGATGCCGAGATGATCCTGAATCGTCGCTTCAACATCGAGGAAGTCTGTCGTTGGATCGGCGTTCCACCGATCATCATAGGCCACTCCGCCGAAGGGCAGACGATGTGGGGGACCGGTGTCTCCGCGATCATGCAGTCCTGGTACACGTTGGGCCTGCGTACTGACTTGAAGCGCATCGAGCAGGCGATATCGAAGCGCATTCTCACGCCAGCGCAGCGGCTGCGATACTCAGTCAAAATCAATTACGAGGATCTGCTGCGCGGTGACAGCGCAGCGCGGGCCGCCTTCTACAAGGCGATGCTGGACGCTGGCGTCTTCACCATCAATCACGTCCGGAAACTGGAAGGTTTGCCGCCGATCGAAGGTGGCGACGTGCCTCGCATGCAGATGCAGAACGTTCCTATCACAGAAGCGGCAGGCAATCTCAGTCTGCCTCCTGGAGCCGAAACGAAATGACCATCCGTGAGCTGCCAGAACTGCATCGGCCGAACGCGCCGCAGGCATCATTCGTATTGAATGAGAAGGCAGTGCAAGCATGGTCGCCAGATCTCCTGCCGACGGCCGCTGCAGGCGATAACTCGGTTATCAGCATCCTTGACGTCATCGGCGTCGACTTCTGGACGGGCGAAGGTGTCACCTCAAAGCGCATCGCGGGTGCGCTGCGTTCGATCGGCGAGAAGCCTGTCACCGTGCAGATCAATTCGCCCGGCGGCGACTTTTTCGAAGGCGTCACGATTTACAACATGCTCCGCCAGCATCCGGCTGAGGTGACAGTTCAAATCCTCGGTATCGCCGCGTCGGCAGCCTCGGTCATCGCCATGGCTGGCGACAAGGTCGAAATCGGCAAGACCGCCTTTATCATGACGCACAACACCCAGTGGGTTGCGGTCGGCGATCGTCATGTGATGCGCGACACTGGCGACATCATGGAAACCTTTGACACAACGATGAACCAGATGTTCGCCGATCGCACGGGCCAGACGCTGGAGACTATCGCTGCTTGGAATGACGCCGAGCACTGGATCGCCGGCCAGAAGGCGATCGACGAGGGCTTTGCGGACGCATTGCTCGAGGCCGACATCAAGGAGGGATCCGGCGGTGCGAAGAACAGCGCACCAACCCTTTACCGCGTCGAAGCCGCGCTGGCCCGTCAAGGAATGCCGCGCGCTGAGCGCCGCCGCATCATGAAAGAGATCACCGAGGGCACGCCGGGCGCTGCTTCGGACGTCACGCCGAGCGCTGACATCGACGAGGCCGACGACGGTCTCAATTCCCTCCGCCTTGCGGCGGCTCGAATGAGCCTGCTCAGGGCATAGCAAACCAAAAACTTTAGGAGCTACCATGGCCGATGATATCCGCGACCTGCTCAAGCAGGTCACGAACGACCTGTCGCGCGTGAACGACGAGTTTTCGAAGAAGGCAGAGGAGACCCTGACCGAGGTCAAAAACACCGGCAAGATGTCGGAGCAGACCAAGGCCGAGGTCGACAAGCTGGCGACCAGCCAGACCGAGCTCTCGGGGAAGCTGGAAGAGGTCACCGCGCGTCTCGCCGACGTGGAGCAGAAGAAGGCCCGTCGCGGCGGTGGCGAAGCCGTCCAGTCGTGGGGTGCCCAGGCTGTTGCCTCCGACAAGCTGAAGGGCCTGACGTCGTCGACGGTGCATTCCGGCCAGCGCATCAGTGCGCCGGTGAAGAACGTGCTGATCAGCTCGGGTGTGGCCGAGGGCGTCGTCGAACCTCAGCGCTTGCCTGGCATCGACACGCTTCCGAAGCAGCGTCTGTTCATCCGCGACCTGATTGCGCCGGGCCAGACCACGTCGCCGGCGATCTTCTGGGTGCAGCAAACCGGCTTCACCAACAATGCGGCTGTCGTTCCCGAGAATACGACTAAGCCGTATTCGAATATCACGTTCGCGACGAAGATCACCCCGGTGGTCACCATTGCGCATCTGTTCAAGGCGTCGAAGCAGATCCTCGACGACTTCGCGCAGCTGCAGTCCACCATCGACGCGGAAATGCGGTATGGCCTGAAGTATGTCGAAGAGCAGGAATTCCTCTTCGGCGTGGGTGGCGCAGGCAACATTGAGGGCATCATCCCGCAGGCCAGCCCTTTCGCCCCGGCTTTCGAGCCGGATGCGCGCACAAATATCGACGATCTGCGCCTGGCTATCCTGCAGTCGCAGCTCGCTCGACTACCGTGTGACGGTTTCGTCATTCACTCGACGGATTGGGCCGCGGTGGAACTGACCAAGGATGCGAACGGCGGCTATATCCTGGCTAATCCGCTCCGCATCGCTGGTCCCACGCTGTGGGGCAAGCCGGTGGTCGAAACCGAAATCCCGGAGTTCGAAGGTGAGTTCCTCGCCGGTGCATTCCGCACGGGTGCGCAGTTGTTCGACCGCGAAGATGCGAACGTCGTCATCTCGACCGAAAACGCCGATGACTTCGAGAAAAATATGATCACCGTCCGCTGCGAAGAGCGCACAGCGCTCGCCGTCAAGCGCCCGGAAGCATTCGTTACGGGCGCGTTCGGCACCGCCGCGGCCGGCGGCTGATCCTCCGCTGCAATCGACCGTCGCGAATAGTCGCGGCGGTCACTCCCGCAGGAATCCCATGATGAAACTGAGAGCGATGCGGTCGTTCCGTCACGGAACGATGACCTTCGGTCGCGGCGCTGCCGTCGACGTCACCGAGCCGGTCGCGCGTGACCTGATCAAGCGCGGACTGGTGGCCGAAGAGGGCGCCGAGCCGCCGAAGCAGATGGAGCGGCCGACGCAAGTCGACCGGACCAAGCATAAACCGGCAAGCGCCGGTAACCAGCGGCGCGACGACAAGTCCGCCACAACCGGCCGAGCGGCCGATCGAAAGGAAGACTGATATGCGTCGCCAGAAAGTTGTTGTCACCACCGCTACAGATGGCTCTGCCACTGCATACAGCCCGCGCTTGTCGGGCAAGATCCACAGCATCCAGTACGTCAAGACTGACTACGCGGACACCGTGGACTTCACGATCACTGCCGAACAGACCGGGGAAAATCTCTGGACCGAGGCGAACGTGACCGCTTCCAAGGCCTGCTATCCGCGCGCACCGACGCATTCTCAGGCTGGTGTTGCGGCGCTTTATGCGGCGTCCGGCACGGCCGTGAGTGACAAGCCCGGCATCGCCAACGATCGCGTCAAGATCGTTCTGGCAGCTGGCGGCGCCAGCAAGTCCGGCACCTTCCACATCCTGGTCGACTGATCGAACATGCCCGTCGTCGTCATCGAACCGCCGGAACTCGTAGTCACCGCCGGAGAGGCGAGGACCGCGCGCGTCTTCACGGAAGATGACGACGACGAGTACGTCGAACACTTGCTAGAGATTGCTCAGTCTGAGATTGACGGGCCGCCAGGTTGGCTCGGACGATCGATCGGGGTTCAGACGCTGCAGCTTACCCTTCCATTTTGCGCAAATATCCGTCCCGAATGCCTCCCATATCGCCCGGTGATCGAAATCCTCAGCGATGTTCTCTCCGAGGACGGCTGCCATCGTATTGTTGAGTATCGAGCAGGGCAGGAGATCGACGATGTTCCCCGCCGGATTAAGCACGCCATCATCATGATGGCTGGCACCTTGCGGGATGCCACACCGGACGAGGGCGGCACGCTCAAGAAGAAGACCGTCGATGGGGTTGGGTCGCGTGAATACACGCTTCCGGATGGTGCAGCCGATGCAATGAAGAATGCGGCGGAGAGGTTGCTGGCCACATATCAGGTTTACGCGTGAGTAGCGCTGCGGAAATGTTGGAGGATCACCGCGAGTTCCTGGCCGATGACGGCGAGGACATCCTGATCCGCCGCTACACGGGGTCTGGTCCTGTGCGTCCCAAGACCGAGGCCAAGGTGCGCGCACGCGTATCGGGGCTGGAATCGGCGACGCTGATTGGTGCCATCGTCCAAGGCAAGTGCCAGATCATTGCGGTGAACGACCCGGAGGCGGTTGTCCCGAGCGGCATGGTCGCGCTGAGCGCGCTGCTGCCGATCACCACCAACGACAAGGCAGTGCTGCTGCGCGACGGTCGTGAAAAGGAATTGAGCATAGAGGCGGCCGACGACAACACGCGGCGCGTAGGTGGCACGCTGATTGCCCTTCAAATCCAGGCGTCAGGCTGATGACGACGACAAGCCAGGCGCTTGCGGTGGTTAAGGGGCTAATCGAAGCCAACCCGCAGATCCATCCCGAGAGCGGCGATGCGCTTCCGTTCTACTGGCAGGGCGACGACGCGCCGCTCCTTCCCGAAACGCCCTCGCCATTCATCTACACGTTCTTCGAGGCGATGAGATCGGACACCATCGAGATCGGCGGTGGTCGTGGAAGAAACCGGCATCGGAATCCCGGTGCCGCGACGATCTTCGTGTTCGTCCCGATCGGCTGGGGTCTTCAATACGGGACCGATTACGCCGAGGCGCTCGCTACACCGCTCCGGTCCTACCGCCAGAATGGCGTGACCGTCGAGGGGGTAACCGTCTATCCGGGTGGTCCCGGCTCGGAGATTGCCGTCCCCGGCATGGATAACGAGGCCAAGAACTACTTTTGGTCGGGCCTCGATGTTGAGTTTTACCACGACCTGATCGGCTGAGCCGACAATCCATCACACAGGAGAATTACCATGGCCGGTCTTGCGGAAAGCGTATCCGAACGCCTCGTTCTGAAGCTGTATTCGACGGATGTCATCGACTCCGAAACTGAACCGTTGGCCGCAACCGATCCAGGATCGAGCGGCGGTCAGGTGCTGCGGCACGTCTCGCACAATCTCGGTCTGACGAAGGACAACTATCGTCCGAACGAAAAGAAGCAGGATGCCCAGCAGTCGATGGGCAAGCACGGAAGCCGCACAATTGCCGGAACCATCAATGGATTCCTGAGTCCCGGCACCCACGCCATCCCGTTCGCTGCGGTGATGCGGTCGGAATGGTCTGAGCCGATCGACCTGGACGAGTCCGATCTGACCAGCGCAGCTTTCGATGCAGCAGCGAAGACGGTCACGTTTGCCAGCGGCGATCCCGTCGCGCTCGGTGCACGCGTCGGCATGATGTGCGAGTTTGCCAACCTGGCGACCGCAGGTAACAACCGATACTTCGTCATCCTCGGATTCAGCGGCTCGAACAATCGAATCGTTAAAGTCTATCCCGAGCCGACGACGCAGATCGCGGATACAGCGTTCTCGCTCTCGCTGTTTCCGAAGATTACGAACCCGCCCACACAGGCCGAGCGCACGAACTACAAGGCTGCGCTTGAGGTCCATAACCCCGACATCGATCTTTCGCGCTTTTACTCTGAGGTGCGGTTCGGCGGTTTCGATCTCTCGGTCGGTGTCAATGCCAACGTGGGTTTGAACTTCACGGTTCTGGGCCGCAATCGCACCATCCTGGCTGGGGCACAGGCGCCGTTTTTCACGGCACCCGCGCCGGAAACTACCACAGATATCCCGACGTCGATGCAGGGGCTGTTGCTGGTCGATGATGCTGTGATTGGCGTTATCACCGGCCTGAACCTGAAGGTCGATCTTGGGCCGGAAGCGGCGAAGGCCGTCAATTCCGAGGGCCTGACGGCCGGTATCCTGCTCGGTGATTTCGTCGGCTCCGGCGACTTCACCGTGTTCCTGACCGATGGCACGATGTTGAGCGCTTATGACAACGAGACGGAGATGAAGCTGTTGGCATTCCTCCCTTCGTCGAAGGCGCCGACCGCACCGGCAAACGTGTTCTTCATGCCCCGGATCAAGATCAATTCGAACAATGAGTCCGAGGTGAACAAAGCCAAGGCCATTCAGTGCCAGTTCGAAATTGGGCGCTACTTCGGCAACGCCGTGGGTGTCGAGAGCACGTCGCTGCAGATCGCCGATACCGAAATCGTCTAATCGCCATCCCTGCCGCTACGGGGAAACCCACTCGGCATGCGCCGGGTGATTGCGCAATCGGATCGGAGGGGCTGGCGGGCCTCTCCGATCTACCTCCGCCAAGGAAAACACCATGAGCAACAAATTCGGATCACTGGTCGCCGACGTCGCGAAGCCGTTTCGCGTCGAACTGATCGACCCGACGACAGAAGACGTTATCCGCGACAAGGCCGGCCGGGCTGCCTATATCGACGTCTGGGCTGCGGACAGCGACCAGGCCCGGCAATACGGCAAGCAGAAGCGCAAGGAACTGAACCTGCGTATCAAGCAGTCGCGCAACGGCAAGGTGGAGCCCGACGATGCGTTCGAGGCTAACATCGCCATGTGCGCTGTCATCACGGCCGACTGGTACCTGGTTGATCGCCTGTCTCGCGAACCGATCGATGTGCCATGCACGCCCGAGAACGCCGCCGATCTGTATTCGCCGTCCGGCATGAGCTGGATTTTCGTTCAGGTGTGGTCGGAAGCTAACAACGCTGCGAATTTTTTGCAGAAGCCGCCGACGACCTCGCCAGCTACGCCGAAGCTTTCTTCCGATCTACTGCCCAAGTAGGTGCATTCGGCACCGAGGGCGACCATGCCGAGCTGGCAAGCGACGTGTTCGCCAAGCTCGGCATCAAGCCAAAGCCGATCGCGGCGCTCGAACCGTTCCCGCCGTTCCCTTGGGCGCTCGCTTACGTCTGGGACTGGCTTCAGGAATTCTCGATCGGCCTGAAGGCGACCGGCATGGCGCCCATCATGGCCGGCTGGGATGACGTCCAATACTGGACGCAAGCGATGCGGCTGGATCTGGAGCCGTGGGAAAAGCGGCTGCTCGTTCGGCTCGCCAACCTTCGCGCCTCGGTGCAGGCGGAAGGCGACGCCGAGAAAACCAAGGGAAAGAATAGGTGATGGCGGTCAGGACGCGTATCGATAGCATTGCTTCCGATATCAACCTGATCGTCAACGATCTTCTTTCACCGGAAGCGCAAAGCAAGGCCGTCGCGGAGTTCGCACGCGGCGCCATCGCCCAGGCGGACGAAACAAACCGTTCGGTGCTCGGCCGCGTACCTCCTCGCATTATCACTGTCGATGGCAATCCCGGTGCTCCGCTCGAAGCGGTGAGACCAGCGGGCGGGTCGATCATCGTTGAATGGGAGTTGATCGGTGACGTCATGGTGTGGATCGGCCAGATGCTGCGCGGTCGCTCTCCGGTTGGTCCGTCTGGTGAATATAGAGATTCCCACACGTTGTTCGCCGATAGTAAAGAAGTGCCAATCGGCGCGGACGTGCCTTTTGCTGACGAATATGTGTTCCTGAATCCAGTGCCCTATGCTCGGCGCGTCGAAATCGGGAAAACAAAAGCGGGTCGGGATTTCGTCATCTCGGTGCCAAACCGCATTTATGAGCGCACGGCGAGTGACGCCAAATCGCGATTTGGCAATATCGCGAACATTAAGTTTTCATACCGAGCGCCCGAGGATTTCTCGATCCTCGCTTATGTGCCGATCGTGCGGACTGTCGTCCGAAATAAACAGGGTCGGTTTGAGCCCGGTTTCAGCAAAGGCAACAGGCGGGCAGCTGCTCACGAGCGGTCGTTGCGCGTCCCCGCCATCGTCATCACTATGAGAGCCGCCTAAATGGCATCGGTCATAGACGCAATTCGCCGCCTGGTTATCCAGGCGAGCGCGCCGGGCGCCGCACAAGCGACCGCGGAGCTGAACGCGCTTGCCGCGGCGCAGGGTGGCGTAGCCGTGGCATCGGCCGTCACCGAGCGAGCGACCACGTCGCTAGATTCAAAGTTTGCGGCGATCGAGCGGCGATATAATTCGGCGCTGCGGAACCAGCAGGAATATGCGAAAATCCAGCGCGATGTAAACGCTGCCGTGGCTCAAAATCCTGCGTTGCAGGACCGCGCCAACGCAGTCCTTGCGTCTGCTGCCGACCGGCTTGGGCAGGTGAGTGGTGCGCAGAAGGCTTTTGGCATCGCCACCCAGACGGCAAATCTGCAGATAGCGGCCTTTGCATCCGGGCTTGGTTTGACCGGTCAGGTGTTGTCGGCATTCGGTCCTGCAGGTTTCGGGGCGGCAGTTGCGCTAGGCGCCGTACAGGCGGCCCTGACGCTGGCGTCCGATAAAGCGCACGAGATGGCGCAGAAGTCGAAGGAGATATTCGAGTTCTCCGAAGCGACCGGTCTATCAACGCGCCAATTTCAGGCGTTGCGCTCTGAGGCCGGAAAATTCGGCATTGATTCAGAGTCGTTGGCGACCGGTCTGACGAAGTTCACAGCCGGCTTCGAAAATCTGCGCCTGGGCAGTGGGGACCTGTTAACTCAGATCCGGCGCATCAATCCGGCTATCGCCGAGCAGATGCAGCAAACGACGGATGCAGCCACTGCATTCACGCTGTTCGGAAGAGCGGTTGAGCAGACCGACAACATCTTCCAGCGCAATGCGCTGCTGAAGGCGGGCATGGGGCGGGGCGCGGCGACCTTTGGTGCATTCTTCGAGAGTGCTCCTGACGTCGCGAAGCTCACAGCTGCTTTTGATGCGGCCGGCCGCGGTATCGACGCCAATCTGATCGTCAAGCTGAAGCAGCTGCAGATTGACATCGATAAGACGAAGAGCGCGACGAACACCGTGTTCGCCGGCATGTTCGGGACTGCCACACTCGAAGGGGAAAAAGCTTTCGCCGAGGGGTTGCTGGAATTGGCGAAGTATGCTGCCAGCTTCAAGCTGTCGGACGATTTCCGGAAGTACATTGATTTCAAGATGAGCCCGGCCGCAACGACTGCGCTCAACATCACAGCGGGTGCCGGTGCGGGGATCCTCGCAGGCGGCGCGACGGGCGCTGTGACCGGCGCGACCATCGGAGCGTTCGGCGGCCCGATCGGGCTGGGTGCCGGCGCCGCGATTGGCGCGCTTGGCGGTGCCATCGTGGGCGCCATATATTCGGCGGTGCAGGAGATCAAGCCCGGATCGTTGGTTGGTGCTACGGCTCCATCCATGGCGAACTTTCGCTCGCCGGCGAATTCCTATTCGACGTTTCAGGCGCCGGCGACGCCCGCTGTAGCGAAGACGCCGCAAGCTGAACTCGCTGACATGGAAAAGCGAGTTGCTCTTCTGGGTGCAGCCGCAACCGCAACTGAAAAGTACGACGCTGCGCTCGCAAAGCTCAAGCTTGGGCAGGACGGCGTGACCCTGTCCGGCAAGGATCTTGACCGGGCGACGGCGGCGCTTGGTCTGGAAAAAGCGACGGCCATGGTGGCCGCCCATAATAGCGCGCTTGGTATGTCGTTGCCGGTGCAGGATGCTGTCAACGCGAAGACCCTAGAACTACAGCGGTTGCAGCAGCAGGGCGCCGGGTTGACCTCAAAGCAAATTGAGGATCAGCGATCGATGGCCCGTGAGCAGGCGCTGGGAACATCGCAGATCAAAGCGCAGATCGACGCGATCACCGTTCAGTCGGCAACGGCCGGCATGTCTGCAGGTGCGGCAGCGGCGTACACCGCCAAGCAGTCATTGCTCAACGATGCCATTCGAAACCATAAGGATCTGACTACGCAGGATCGTGCGGAAATAGACAAGCAGGCTGAGGCCTATGGTCGTGTCGTCGCCGCTGCTGAAAAGCAGCGCGTTGCTGGGCAGATATCTTTCGATCGACAGACAGCGTTTTTGTCACCTCAGGATGTTCAGATTGCGCAGCAGCTGCGCGGCATCTATGGCGACGACGTTCCGCGCGCGCTCAAGTCAGCTGAGGCTGAGGCCATCCGGCTGAACGATTCCTTCAAGGGCATCAACGATACGATTCGCGATGCCGCGCAGTCGCTGACGAAGGACTTTGTGTCCGGGTTGGCGTCCGGCAAGTCGATGATGTCGGCGCTTGGCGATGCGGCCTCGAACCTGTCGGCGAAGCTGACCGATAAGGCGATCACGTCGCTATTCTCCGGCGACCTGGTCGGCGCGGCGGTATCCGGTTTTGGCGCGCTCATCTCGGGGATCTTCGGCAACAATTCGAAGAAGCGCGAACAGGAAGAAAAAGACACCAAGGCGGCGATGGAGCGCATGATCCAGTATCAGCAGCGCGCCACGCTGGCGAGCCTGGACACCAATACCCGCGAGGGCTCGCTCGCCGCGCAGGAAGCGAACTTTCAGGCGGAGCGTCTGCAGGAAGCCCAGAACGGCAACCGCGCCCTAGACTCGCTGTTGACGGCGCAGAACGCCGAGCGGCTCGCATTGCAAAAGCAGTGGGATGACAAGGAAATCGAGGCGGCCAAGGCGAAGGCTGACGCCATCGCGCAGCGGACCCTGTCGGCGCAGGATCGCCTGTTCACGGCGATGAATGATAACACCACGCTTGAGGGTCAGCTTGCGGCGGCCGATCGGCAGTATGCGCGCGAGCGGCTCGACGAAATGAAGACCGGCGGCGAAGCGCTGCTCGACCTGGTCGCGGCGCAGGAAGCCGAGCGCGCCGACATCATCAAGAAGTACAACGAGGAATTGCTGACCTTTGTCCAGGGCGTCGCCAAGACGATCAGGGATTATCTGCAGGGCCTCAAAACCAGCTCGAACTCGACACTGTCGCCGCAGCAGCAGCTCGCGGCCGCGCAGTCAAATTTCGCGGCCCAGCTGGCGCTGGCGCAAGGCGGCGATCGCGACGCGCTGACCGGCATCACGCAGGTGGCACAGACCCTGCTGGATCAGGCCAAGTCGTTCTACGCGTCGTCGGGCGGTTACACCGATATTTACAATCAGGTCACCGCGGCCTTGACCGGCCTCGCCAACATCAGCGCCGGCACCGTCAGCGATGCCGATCGGATCGTGGCCGCGGTGAACGACTCCAAGACGGCCACGACCGGCACGATCACGACCACCAGCCTGCAGGAACAGTCGCTGCTCAACGCCATGAACCTGGTGCTGGGCGCGATCAACACGCTGGCGGATCGCTTCGTCAACGCTATCAATGGTCTCGGTGCGCTGACGTCGACCATTGGATCAAATCAATCCTACTGGCTCGCGCAGATCTATGCGGCAACGGCCAAGTCGGCGGCGAACAGCGGCGGCTCGTTCTGGAGCTGGCTTGGCTTTCAGGATGGCGGCCGCATTCCCGGTTATGCCGGCGGCGGCATGGTCGGTAACGGCATGTACAACGTCGATAGCGTCGTCGCGCGCTATGCCGGCGGCGGCGACATCGCGCTTGCGGGCGGCGAGTTCGTCAATCGGGCGACCAGCGTCAACGCCGCCACGATGCCGATGCTGCAGTTCATCAACGACAACGGCCGCCTGCCGGCACAGGGCAGCGACTCGGCAGCTCGCGAGAATGCACGCGCGATCGCGCAGTCGAACCGTGCCGATGCCGACCGTGTCATCGCCAAGCTGGATGAGCTGATCGACGCCATCAACGATACGCCGGCGAAAAACTCTGCGGCAACGCGGCGGCTGGTCGAAGGCCTCAAGCAACGCGCGGCATCCTAGGAGATCACATGTCCGGCCTGTCCCTCTATGCGCACAAGATCGTCGGCGATCAGATCCTTATTCTGGGACGCTGGATGGCTCTGCATATCGCAGATCCGACAGACGTCGGCTCGGATAGCAACGAAGTCCCGACCATCGGCACGAATTACAGCCGCGTCGATCTGCAGGGCAAGATGTCGCCTTTCGACCTTGCGACCGGCCGATCGACGCTGATCGCCGACGTCAATGTCGGCCCGGCCTTTATCGATTGGGGCCTGCTGACCTGGGCGTCGTTCTGGGATGCGCAGGATGGCGGCCACATGATCATGAGCGGTCCGCTGCAGACTGCGCAGGATACACCGGCCGGCAAGCAGTTTCAGCTGCTGGCGGGCCAGTTCTCTATCGGCAAGACGCCGTAACCCATGCCGGCGACGGGCGCCCGCGTCGCAATCTCTCACCTCACCAAAAGGAGCTACCATGCCCGACTACTCGGCATCTAACGAACTCGCCGGCACCAAGCAGGCGATCGCGACCACCCACAAGACCTTGCTCGGCATCTCCGTGGCGAGTGCCGTCGCGCTGCGCCGACCGCGCATCTTCGACGTGATCTTCGGCGTTGAAGGTACGCCGTCCGACCAGGCCATCGTGTGGGACGCATCGCGCACCACAACCGTAGGCACCGGCTCTGCCGCTACGCCGAACCCGCTGGATCCTGCAGATCCGGCCGCTCTCACTGTGGCCACGGCCAACATGACCGTGGAGCCGACCGTCACAGCGAATTCGAACCTGTTGCCGGCCGCCGTCAACCAGCGTGCCACCATTCGCTGGGTGCCGACGCCGGGCAAGGAGCTGGTGATCCCGGCGACCAATCTGGCCGGTATCGCATTCCGTGCCAAGTCGGCCGGCTATGTCGGCTTCGCCAACGTCACCGCGATGTTTAACGAGTAATCATCATGCTTCGTCCGGACGGCGTGTTCATCTGCACCGATGCCGCAGGCAAGGAAACCCACATTGATTCTTATCAGTGCGGGCATTGCGGGCTGCACAACGCCGTCCGGACCAAGACGCGCGACGCCGACATCGGCGGCTGGTGCCGGGTCTGCACCAGCAATGTCTGCCCGGCGTGCCTGGTCTCAGGGCGCTGCGATCCCTTCGAGAAGGCGATCGAGCGCGTCGAAGCGCGGGGCAGGGCTCTGCGCTCCTATGGATTAGCGGACTAAACACAGCATGCTCGGGGGCCACTCATTCGGCGGCGGCGCGTTCGGCGATCTCGGCAACGAGGTGGCGGTCGTTCGGCCGATCTTTGCCGATAGCTGGCATCCGCAATATCCGCAGCCGTCGCGGTCCCGCGTTGTCGCGGCCGCACGCGTGGCGGCCGTCGCATGGGCGGCCTTCGTCGCAGATCCCGGCGCGCTCACCAGGCCGGAAGCAACGGCGCCCGATCGCTGGTTTGTCGATCTGCAGCAACCGCAGCGGTTCCGGCCGGCTCTCCGCACCGTCGAGCAGCAGTTCGCAGCTTTCGTGCAGGCCGAACCATTTGCAGAAGCCTCGCACACCGAGGGCTGGTCACCGGCGCTATCGGAGCCGCTTCGCTTCCGCCGTGCCATCAAGGCCCGCGACCAGCAATTCGCGGCGTTCGTCCAGGCCGCGCCGTTCAATGAGCGGATTGATGCCGACCGATGGGTGCCTCCGCTCTCGGAGCCGCTCCGGTTCCGGCGCGCCATCAAGGTTAGCGAGCAGCAGTTCGCGGCCTATACGACCTTCGAGGCATTCTGGACGCCGCCGCTGGCCGAGCCGCAGCGCTTCCGGCCGGCGCTGCGCGCCACGCTGCAGCAGCATGTGGCCTTCACGGGCTTTGCTCCCTTCACTGAGGCCTCGCATGCTGACGCGTGGATGCCGCAGTTGTCTGAGCCGCTGCGTTTCAGGCGGGCTCTGTTGGCCTATAAGCAGCAGTTCGCGGCCTTCGTTCAATTTGCGCCCTTTGCCGAGGCGTCGCACACCGAGGCGTGGTCGCCGGCGCTGGCCGAGCCTGTTCGCTTCCGGCGCTCCATCAAGGCGAGCGAACAGCAGTTCGCGGCCTATACGACCTTCGAGGCATTCTGGCAGCCGCAGTTTAACGACCCGCAGCGCTTCCGGCGCGGTCTCCGCGTCAATGCGCAGCAGTGGACGGCGTTCGTTCAAGCGGGTCCGTTCGCGGAGGTTGTTCCTGTCGATCGCTGGAGTCAGGCGCTGTCGCAGCCGCCGATTTTCCGGCGCGGTCTGCGGGCCGTCGATCAGGAATTCCATTACCTCTCCGACCGCGATATCGCGCTCACCTCCGAGACGATCGCGATCACCTTCGGCTTCTCCCTGACCATGGTGCCGACCTCGGCCTATGAGCAGATGCTCGCCGACACCAAGGCGCGCTTCGCTTACTCTGCGGTGATCTCGCCGTGGGTGCTGTCGGACCGCGGGAGCTGATCGATGTTCTCGGGCCATCCCTTCGGCGGCCGCGCGTTCTCCGATGAGAAGCGCGGCAGCAGCACCATCAATATCTTTTTCGGTTTCGGTGTCCGCATCGATCTCGAATATCGCATCTATGTGGCGACAGAAGAATTCATCACCGACGCAACTGACACGCCGCCGTCGCAGCCTTATTCGGGCGTGCTTGATGAGCCGATGGACTTCACCTGGTCGATGCCGTCTGCGGCTGGCTTCGGCGGCTTCATCACGGGCCGTGGATCGACCGTGATCAACAATATGGATGCGCGCTTCGACGTGCTGACCCAGCGCTACACCACGGACGGCCAGCCGGTCGAAGTCCGGCTTGGCAAGGTCGGAACGCCGCAGACGTCGTGGCCGATCGTATTCCGTGGTCTGTCGTCGGGCGAGTTCATCGACGATGCCAGCTTCGAGATCTCGACGGAAGACAACGGCTATAAATTCGACGTGCCGGTGCAGGCCAATGTCTATGCCGGCACCGGCGGCCTCGACGGCAATTCGGATCTGGCGGGTAAGCCGCGACCGCTGTGTTTCGGATGGTGCGAGGGCAACCTAACGCCGGCGATGGTTATCCCCGGCGAGTTGCTGTTTCAGGTCCATGACGGCCGCGTGCAGGCGATCTCGGCCGTCTATGACAAGGGCGCGGCGCTGGCGCTCGATCAAGATTATCCGACCGTGGCGGCGTTGCGGGCTGCGACCGTGCCGCCGAGCAAATATGCGACCTGCCTGGCGGACGGTTACTTCCGTGTAGCGTTCCTCGATCTGCAGGCCGGCGCCATCACAGCCGACGTGCAGGGCGATGTCACCGGCGGCCAATTCGCCGAGACGACCGTGGCGATCGTGCGTGCGGTGATCGAGCGCTCGACGGCGCTGCGGGTGCCCGCCGACATCTATCTGCCGTCGCTAACGGTGCTGGATCTGCAGCAGCCGGCGCCGGTCGGCATCTTTGTCAGCCACAACGATACGGTGAGCGTTGCCGACGTGATCGGCAAGCTGATGGTGGGGATCGGCGGCTTTGCCGGCTTCCGGCGTGAAGGCAAGTTCTATGTCGGTCGCGTCGATGCGCCGATGGGGCCGCCGACCAAGCGGTTCGACAAGTACAATTTCGATCCGAATCCGCAAAAGCAGCGGCTGCCGGACGGCATCTGGCCGCCGCCGGCGAAATGGCTGGTCGGCTACGGCAGAAACTACACGGTGCAGACCGACGTCGCCGGCGTCGTCACCGACGATAGGCGCAGCTGGCTCGCGGCCGAGTATCGCTATGCGACCGCCGCGGCGCCGGCGATCAAAGTGGATCATCCCTTCGGCAAGGATCCTGACCCGGTGCCGGCTTACTTCCGCGACAAGTCCGATGCTGACGCGGAAGCGGCACGGCGCCTGGCGCTGTATCGCGCCTCGCGCGGCCTCTACAGCTTCGGCGCTTCCGATCGCGACGTCGCGCTGATGAATGTCGGCGAGCAGAACTGGATTCGCCACACGCGCGGGGATCTCATTTTGGGGCGATACATGATCATTACGTCGATCCAGCACAAGGCCGGCGACAACGCCGCCACCATTCAGGCGTTCGGCTGATGGCAAACGCGCGCATTGGCTACGTTAACAAGGCCGACATCGCGGCGCTGTCGGTGTCGTCGCAGAACCTGCTGGCGCCGATCGCGCGGCTGCAGGATCCGCATATCGGCGTGCAATGGCAGGGCACCATCAATGCCGAATGGTTTGTTGCCGATCTCGGCTCTGTGCAGGCGATCGATTGCGTGCGGCTGATGGGGCTCACCGCAGCGACAGCCCGGATCCGATATTCAACCGCAGATCCCGGCACCGGCGACGTCTTCGACACCGGCGTGCTGCCCATCGACCAGGCGCTGCTGACGCTCACGAATCTGCGCTCGGTCAGCGCGCGTTACGTCCGTGTCGATCTCGCCGGCGATGCGGTCTGTGCTGCCGGCCGGCTGTTCATCGGCCAGCTCGAAACCTTCGGCGTGAATTACTCTTGGGGCTGGACGCGCAAGCGGGTCGATCCCAGCGACCGCAAGAAAACTGAGGGCGGGCAGACGCGGATCAACCGCCGCCAGAAGTATCGGGTCTTTGCGGTCAGTTTCGAATTCCTCTCCGATGCCGAGGCAAACGGCTTCACCGACGATATAGATCGGATCAACGGTCTGACCGATGACGTTCTTTTCATTCCGGTCCCCGACAGCGCGAACCTCGAACAGGATTCGATCTGGGGCCTGATGACGGATCTCGCGCCAGTGTCGCAACAGTTCATCGACCGATGGACGAAACCCCTCACGATTGAACAGAGGCTATAATGGCAGACCTTAAATATGCCGGCCGCGTTGCAGAAACTGCTGTAACTTACGGTGCGACCGGTGGCGCTGGGATGGGCGATATCTTTCTGTCCGGCGCCATCGACACCGATCATTCGGCCTTTTCGGCCAAGTTTGCCGATGGCGATCTGATCCCGGTCTCCGTTTATGGAGGCGGGAAGTGGCTGGAAATCGAGGGTACCTATAATCTCGGTGCCAACAGCATCTCTCGCACTACGTTCCGGGATTCCTCGACGGGGGTGAACCTGGCTCTGTCCGGCACAATGACAGTTCTGTGTGGCTGGGGTGCAGCAGACGCGCGCGCCATGATCCGTAACGACCGGGCGCAGTCATTCAACGCGACACAAAAGAACCAAGCCCTCGCGAACGTCGGCGGCGTCGGAACGGACAGCGCTCAATCGTTGTCGGGAGCGCAAAAGGACCAAGCCAGCGTCAACATCGGAACAGTGCGCGCCGTCCGGGTTCAGAAATTCGTTTATACCGGCATTGCACAAACCTACACACCGGACCCAAATCTGCTTTATGCGATTGCTGAGGGCATAGCAGGCGGTGGTGGCGGCGCTGGCGTTCCGGGGCCAGGTGCGAGCCAAATTACTGTCGGCGGCGGAGGTCAGGCGGGTTCATATGCCCGTCGTCTCCTCACAGCGGTACAGATTGGTGCCTCTCAAACCGCGACCGTTGGCAACGGCGGCAATGGAGGAAGTGGCGCTGCTAACGGCTCGACGGGCGGTTCTACTTCACTCGGTTCGCTGCTCTCTGCCGGTGGCGGCGGAGGTGGCGCGACGATGGGCGCGGGCGCGGGCATTTATGCGATTCAGGGCGGCTCGGGGGGCGTTGCTACCGTGGGGGACGTTTTGGTCCATGGCGAACCGGGATTGCCCGGCATCGGTGTCTATCCGATGATCACCGGAGGACAAGGAGGGTCGTCCAATTTTGGTGCAGGCGGCGCGGCTGTTGTCGCGGTCGGGGTGGCCTCAAACGGGAATAGCGCTCCCGGCTTTGGAGGCGGCGGTAGCGGCTCTGGTTCGGCATCTGCCGGCGGTGGCGGGACGGGTGGCAGTGGCGGCAGCGGCCTGCTGGTGATCACCGAGTTCTGTAGCAAGTAGTGTGCTTAAAGCAGGCCGAGCAGCCGCTCGACGCAGCGCGCTATTGTGGCTCGACCGTCGTAGCCTTTGACCCTCTTGAGGGGGCGTTACTTGCTTCGGACGGCAGTAAGTAAAGCTCTCCAGAACTCTTCATCAAAATAGCCATCGCATCTGACTGGGACAGCGGTTTCTTCCGGAAGGTTTTCAACAGACAGCCCGTAGTGGCCGAAGACAAGGTCGGCAACAGGCGACCAGTTTACGGCAATACCTATGTCCTGCATCTGCTTGCCTGCGGCGACCAAAGCGCTTCGATCGGTCATTGCCAAGAGGTCGAGGCAGGAAAAAAGCTGCCGCCAAACATCCGTGAGGAGCAGCGGCTTCTGCTTCAGTGTCGCGGCGTAAAGTTCTTTTGCGTGTTCGCCTTGATGAATCTGACGAGCATAAAGGGCGTTCTTGAAGTTTTCGGTAAGAACACCGTGCGCTTCAACCGCCTTTGGTTCGATAGGTGTGGAGACCGGCTGTTTCTCCGCTACGAAGAACACAAAGTTCGTGGTGACGTTTTTAAAGACTGCAGCAGTTGGATCAGCGACGCTTCGATTAAGGTGCCGAAGTGAAAAAAGCGGATAAATCACCCGTTTCATAAACTCGTCGTCGACAATCCCAGTTTCGTGGGCGTCCACGAAGCTTGAATCGTAATATACGCCTACGCAGAGGCGGCCTCCGGGTTTGAGAACACGATGCATCTCAATAGCGGCTGCGACAGGGTTGCTGAAATGATCGAGAGCGTTGCGGCAGTAGACAACATCAACACTATTTGAAGCGAAGGGCAGATGTTCCGCCCAACACGATACAAAGGTTGTGTCTTGAGCGGCGATTACGGATTCGAGCACGCTGATATATGCGTGTGCAAAAAGATCGACATTGAATTTATGGCCCTTAGTGACATGAGGAATGTCATCGACGAATGAGCCGCCAACGCAAACTATTCTATCTTGATCCGCGATGATGTCGTCGTTGAGCCATGGGGTCACCCAGGCAGCCGCGGCGGTTTGCTTAGGAGATCCGACGTAGCTGGCCATAAAGTCTGCGGTCTGTTTGAGCTCGTCCTGCCATTGCTCTGACGGGTTCAAATTCGAAAACACAGGTACGCCGCTTACCCAGGGGATTACCCGCGACGCTGACCTTAGTTGTTCTCCATCGGCCGTGAGTGGTAAGAAGGTTTTCGGTTCGACCAAGTGTTCGGCCAAGTAGGAAGCTGAGGCGTGTCGCACCGTTTTCTCCTGAGATAAGTCGCGTTTCTTCATCAATCATACGCTGATTGAAACGTCAAAAAAGCCCGCCCCAGCCGCCCTTCCGGGCGCCTTTCCTTGTTGCGAGCGGTCAATCTTCGTCGAGCTTCGTCTGATTTAGCCTTGAATGGTAGCGGCGGTGTCGTATCTCGCTGAACCACCTCACGGCCGCTGCGATAAGCATCGCGGCGATGCTCAGCAGCAATATGATTTGGAAGGCCTCTACCATCGGGTGGGGATAGCACAACGCCCCACTGTTCCCAAAGTGGCGCCGTCGCATCGCATCGCGGATGGCTTACGCGGCCGAATAATTCCCATAACCGGAGAACCACCATGACCATCGCTGCCCTTGTGGCGGGGGGACCCGTGGTCGTGGCCTGAAATCATTGACATAACTGGAGAACGACCCATGTCCGCGATCCCTATCGTCGGGAAATGCTTCCCCACGGCCGACGGCTTTATGGCCTATCTCGACACGATCAAATTCGGTGCTTGGACGCCAAAATTTATCACCATGCACCACACCGGCGGCCCCAGCTTGACGACCTGGAAAACCTACGCGCACGGAAGCCGGAAGGTGCCGATCACCGACGCGCAGTGGATGAAGAATCTGGCCGGGTATTACGGCGGCGAGATGGGCTGGAGCGCTGGGCCGCATTTCTTTTTCACGCCGGACAATTTCTGCGTTCTCTCACTGCCCGAGAAGCGAGGTGTGCACGCCGTCTCGTTCAATGCGAATTCGTGGGGCGTTGAGTGCGTGGGTGACTTCGATGCAGAACCGTTCACCGACGAGTTAAAGGATCGATACGCGGAGGGCTTGGCCTGCCTGTATCTGGCGATTGGGCTCAGCCCCGAGAACTTCGTCAAGGGCGTCCGTGGCCTGCATTTCCATCGCGACGATCCCAAGACGACCAAAACCTGTCCGGGCAAGCATGTCAGTAAGGATGTGATGATTGCCGCCATTCAGGCGAAGATGATCGCGCTGGGCGGCGGCGAGCACGATCATGACGACGACGTTCCACCGCCGGTGGCGGTGCCCAAGACCCGAACCGGCGTGGTCAATGTCGCCGCCAGCGATTTCCTCGTCGTGCGCGATGAAGCAAGCGGAAAATCGCCTGAAACGCGTCGGCTCCGCAAGGGCGACAAGGTCCAAATCACAGGCGAGGCCAAGAACGGCGACACCGCGTGGTTCAGAATCGTCGGCGACGATTACGTCGCTGCCAAATACGTCACCCTGACCTAATTCCGCCGCGCGACAACATCGGACTCGCGGCTTATTTGATGATCGACGCGATGGCTTCGAAAGAGATTCCGGCGAGCAAAACTGCCCCGTAAATCGCGATCATCGCCCGTTCAAGTTTTCTGCGCATCGGCTTTCTTCTGATTTCCAGCGCAGTCCGTACCGCGCTCGGCGGCCTCCGAGCAAATTGAAACCCTCAAAGGTGAAACTATGAAGCGCTTTGTTCTGGCGGCCCTGGCGGCTGCCCTCTTTGTCGTGGCTGCTCCGATGCTGGCATTCGCCGCCGACGGTGCCGCGCCGGAAACAGTGGCTCAATCAATCTCCGAGACCACCAAGGTGACGTGGGCTTGGGGCGCGACCGTCTCCCAGGCCGGGCAGGCGATCGCTTGGCTGCTGGCATCGGTGGCGATGGTGATGCTCCGGAAGCTGCCGGCGAACATCGTGGCGATCTTCGGCAATGCCCGGGTCGAGCTCTTGCTGAACAACGCCATCGGCTACGGCCTGAACGCCGTGCAGGGTGCAGTGAAGGACAAAACGCTGACCGTCGAAGTCGGGAACGAGGTGCTCGCCAAGGCGCTGCAGTATGCCGTCGATAACGCCCCGGGCTGGCTTCAGTCGTGGGCCGGTGGTCCCGAAGGCTTGGCCAAGAAGATCTGGGCTCGGCTGAACCTCGGCGAGGGCGCCAGTGACGCGGCGCTCCCGGCCGCCGTCAGCTCCGTCTCGGCAGGCTGATGTTCAGCGGGCTCGCAGGAGCCGCGCTGCTGAAGGTCCTGGAGGCGTTGTTCAACGCCTTCGGTACTTCGCTGAATACGTGGCTGGAAAAGCAGCGCACCGAGCAGGCGCTCAAGGACCTGGGCCGGGTCACGGCCGAGCGGGATCAGCAGACCGAAGCCCGTGAGGCGACGGAGCGCGAGCTCGAAGCTTCTCAAAACGCACCGCAGACGGTGGATGAAGCCATCGCGCGGCTTGAGGAGGGCTCGGCATGACGTTCACCTGCACGGGGTGGGTGCTGATCTATGCCCAACTGACCTGCACGACGCCGACGCCAGCGCCGGCCGTCGTCTGTCCGCCGGTTCGGACATGGTCGAAGGACTTTCAAAAACAGGTGGCGACCGAGTTGCGGGCCGCTCCCAATAGCGCGTTGGCCAAGATCGCCGTTCAGTCGATCGGCGATCGCGACATCGCGCGAGCGTGTCGGAGAAAGAAGTGAAGGCGGGAAATGACCACAAGGCCAGTCGACCTGACCGAGCCGCAGCGCGTGCTTCTGACGACGCTGACCGACCAGCGGGTGGCGAACCTGCTCAGCCTGGCAGACATCATCGGCGACATGAACGCCGACGGGCTGGAGTTTCTACGGCGCCTCGGCGATCCGCGGTTTGAAGCGCTCACGAATTTCCTGTCGCACACCAAGCCCGAGACGCTGACCTTCCTGACCGAGGCGCGGCCGGAGGAAGTCGCCAATCTTCAGGAGGGAATCCGCCTAGTCGTGGCGTTGCAACTGCTCGGGCGGATCAGCAAGTGGGGCGCGGTTACATTCTTCGGGGTCTTCGTCAGCATGGTTCTCATTTGGGAAAAGGTGTCGGCATGGCTCAAGGCACGGTGACATATCGGCTCGTGTTCTTCTTCGCGATCCTGTTCGCGGCCGTCATTGGCGGCGGGGCAGGGGTCTGGGTTATCGATCGCGAGATACCGACTATCATCATCGCGGCCGAGCCGGTGACGCCGGTGGTCGCAGCCGGCGGCGAACTGAGGATCGATTATGTTGTGCGCCGACACCGGTCGTGCGCCGTGTCCATCGACCGCTTCATTATCGACCGCTTCAACACTCGCTACGAGCTCGAAGACCTGAACGTGAACGCGGGCCTTCCGCTTGGCGAAGACCGCTTCGTTCAGCCGGTCAAGGTTCCTCAAGGCGTCGAGCCTGGCCCCGCGAAATATCGCACGGCGTCGACCTATACCTGCAACCCGCTGCAGAAGCTGTGGCCGATCACCGGTGGCACGCGGGACATCAACTTTCTTGTGAAGTAGACGGCCCGACGTCATTGGGGTGCCGTCGGGCCTGACCGGATGTTCTTGGACCTTGGAGGATCGGGCTATCCGGCTCTTCAAATAATCTAATCTGGTCGACAACGTTCCAGCCAGCATCCGCATGGCGGCGAATAGTGGGGCCGCCTGTGTGTACATCTGACATCAAGCGGCCCCGTGCCGCACGGTTGCAATGTCGGTACCCGAAATGACGGACCCGGCAACCTCGCGCGACGACCCGACGTATTAATGGGGAGCTCGGCGGCGTTGAGTTGGGGACAGGGAGACCGCCGAGCCAGCCAACAGCCTCTGCAAAAGATGCTGACCGGCGGGAAAAGAGACAATAACGATTCTCGTTCCAGCAGGCCTGGCAAATGAAACGGCCCGACGCTCAACCGAATCCATGAGCGCCGGGCCAAGCCCTGGCGTGCCTTCCGGGGTCACGCCGGCCATCGACGTCTAGCATCACAACCAAAGGAAACTCAATGATCCGCCTGTTCTCGGCGTGCGTTTTGCTGTGCGCATTTTACATTTCACCGACCTCTGCCCAGAACTTTCTCGAAGGCGTCGTCTCGATCAACGTCACCATGACCAAGGAGGAAACCTGCATCGCCAGCCAGTACGGCGTGGGTGACGGCTACCACGGGCGCCGGACGGCGTCGGGCGAACGGTTCAACACCTACGCATTGACGGCCGCGCACCGCACCAGGCGCTTCGGTAGCCACGTCACGGTGACGAACAAGGCCAACGGTCGATCGGTGAGGGTTCGGATCACTGACCGTGGACCGTTTATCAAAGGACGTTGCGTCGATCTGTCTCGAGCAGCAGCCAACGCAATCGGCATGGGCGGCATCGCGCGCGTCACCGTCCAATAATTCGAGCCGGGCTCGTCACCAGGCCCGAGGGCTTCCGCCCAAGACTTAGCCGCCGGTGTCCAATTGGATGCCGGCGGTTTTCTGCTTTGGGCTTATTGCTGCGCGCCCCGCATACAACGATTCACAAAGCGCTTGCGGCCGCCGTATTTTTCGGCAGCCATAAAGCCCCGTTGGTCCGCCATTTGAGTGCAGGCCTCGTATGTCCGCTGCTGTTTCGGCGCGGCCTGAGCGTTTGCGGAAAGCGCAACGACGGCTGATAAAAAGGCGCAAACAGTAAGCACGTTTTTCATGGATAATCCTTTGCTATGGAATAGGCACGAGGATCGAACTGCGAAACAATGCCGCCTTACCGAGCTTTCCCAACTATCAACTTGCTGAAAATAATGCCCTGCTCGGGTGTATAGATAATCACCGATTGCGGATTTTGGGAATTGCCCGATTTTTCAGTCCGGCGCGTTCCTCGACCCTCCGAGCTTTTTCCTGGTATTTTAGCGCCAGTGCATTTAGCTGATCGGACACTGATCGATACCCGACGAACCTCGCATACTCTTTGCACCTTCGAGATATCGCTCTCAGTCGAGCAGCTGTTGCGACCGCTTCTCGTTGGGGCTTCGTCAGTGCCATCGAGGCACCCGGCACAGCGCGACTAACCGATCCACCATCCCGAAAGTGGTTTTTTGCGCAGTTCGATACGCTCTCCACCTCAAAACGAAAAATATGATTGAACCGCTGTGTTGCGGTGCATAATATTTTCTTGCCGGGAAAGTCGCGTTGGCGTGGAGGATGGAAATGCCGCACGGATATCGGGCGTGGACAGATGATGATGTTGAAAAGTTAAAAGCTCTCGCCGGGAGCAAATCCCCGGACGACATTTCCCGAGAGTTGGGACGGACGCTCGCGGCAACGGTGTGCAAAGCCCACCTACTTGGTATTTCAATGCGTAGACCTGCAAATGCTGGACTTCCACGAAATTGGTATAAGCAGCCGCAGGAACGTTCACCTAGACTTTAGTTCACGATCGCCGGACTCGTCCTGAGTGACAGCCGGCGATTTTTATTTCACCAACCTCAATTCCCCATAGCCCTTCTGCAAGCGCTCCTGCGCGGCGACCACGTCTTCGTGGTCCAGTATCTCAAGCATGCGCTGAAGAACGAATTGCGGGCCCCGCGGACCCGGTCTGATGTAAGTGTGCAGCACCGCCCGAGCGTCTTCCATCGCCTTGTTGATGATGTCGATGTCGCGCATCACCGATCCCTCGCGAGCTTGGTACGGTTGCGCCACTGTGTATCCTTGTCGACTGAATGATAGACAGGCGTTCCTTTTGGGAAGAGTGCTTGCAGCATACCGAGCCGCGCGAACTCGATCGGCCCCTCGTACTCGGCGGCTTGAATCAAGACGTGCATCGCGTTTTGCCACGGTCGTGCATCGTGCGTCTGCTTTGGCAGGCGGGTGATATATTCGCCAGCATCCTGCAGGGTCGCAAGTTTACCGCCGTCGGGCAGGGCAATAGGATCTGGAAACGGGGTTGACCAGGACACAACGCAACTCCGCAACTGAACGGTGGATTCAAGCGGCGATAGGGCGATTTGTTCCTATCTTCTGCGAGCGGTAGCTGGCTCCGAGAACATGCCTTCTATCGGGGTTTCGAGCGCCTCACAAATTGCGAACAGCGTGCTGGCGCTGATCCGGTTCGTGGCCTTCTCGTACTTTTGGATCTGCTGGAATGATACGCCAGCTGCCTGCCCAAGGTCCGCTTGGCTCAGCTTCTTGGCGACGCGAGCTTCGCGGATACGTCGGCCAATGACGACGTCGACTTTCTTTGCACTGCGAGGGCTCAGAGGTTTTTTCATGCTTCAGAGAGTATCCCATGATCGGGGCTCTTCCACATGATGAAACCGCCGCACTCGTGCATCACGATGACCCCATCGGCGATCAGCTTGTCACGGCCGAGCGTGTATTCGGCGACATTGCCGCCGCCCTTCAGGAAGCTCCCGTTCCAGTCGCCGACCGACATGCGGCCTTCGTCGATACGGAGCGTCTTGGCGATCTCAAGCAGTCGGGCTGCTGCGGCGTCAGGCTGGGCGTAGGGGCGGGCTTGGACGTATTTTTCGGGCGGCTTGCTCATGCTGCCGTTCGATCCGATTCCAAACTCGGCGGTCAAGACTTGACGATGTTCTCTAAACGTCGGCTACGTGCCGCGGGAATTTGAGTAAGAGTGTTAACCTTTTGTTAACCAGATCATCCCAGCCTTGCCTCATGCGGTGGACTGGAGATCTTGGGGAACTGGTGACCGCATAGAGAAGCCGCCCGGCCCGGACCCGGGCGGCTTCTTGCCCAAGCCCCAGTGCGATGGTGTCTCTCACGCAGCAAAAAGCCCGCCGGGTGAGGGCGGGCTATTTCAGGCTCGGGTGCAGGGCGCGGGAGCAAACCACTCATTCGGTCGGTTTGGTCCATGTTTGCCGGAGAAATGCATAGACGATCGGAGCTATTGTTCCGCTACCGATAACCGTAGCGGCCCACGGCTGGTCAAAGAAGATTGCCAAGGCGGAGACACCTAGCCCGCTGAGCGCGAAGAGGCCCGCCAACAGCTGACCGATATGCACGTCCCGCACCACGAATTTAGATTCGCGACGCTCCATCTCGCGACGGTGGGCACCCTCAGCCTCGAATTGAGCAAAGATGCGCTCGGCGCCTCCAGGCACAATGCGATTGAATTCATCAAGCGCGGCGGGAGGCGGCAATGGTCCGCTCCATCCGGCAGACACTATCTGCCGCTGGACTTCGTGTTGATTCTGTTGAGGCTGGTGGCGTTCAACCGACCCTTGCCGGTTAGCCCTTGGCTTTTTCACCGCGGACCTTCGTCATGCCGCGCTTCATATCGCCACCCACGCGCTGCCAATCGTTTTTCATGGCTTCAGCGGAGTTCGATTTGGGGTAGCTGGTGATCGGTCCGGCGGACGCAAAAGACCCCATCTGCGCCAACCCGTGCACGAAGCCGGTGACGAATAACCCTGTCTGCGATCGGGTCAGCAATCGACGAAATTTGCTGTTGCGGGTCATCGGATCTTTCACTCTCATACGCAGGCAACACAGTTATTGCGTATTTTGTTCCAAAAATCAAGTGTCATTTCAGTGACTTAGGCTATGCGCAGTGCGGGAAAACCCGAACAAAATCAATAGTTATCCCCGGAACGCACATCAAGGCCAATCTCGCTGTTCCTCCCTTGGAAAACCTAGCCGCCTTGGTTTTTGGCCTGCCGTTTGGCGCCCTGCTCATTGCCGAGCCCGATCCTCGGCTCGTCCAAAATCTTGTCGAGCGGCGAAGCGGGCTTCTTGGACGCAGGCATGGTCTTCGCTGGTCGAGCAGATGACGGCACCTTTGCGATGATAGCCTCGGCCTCCTTCAGATTTCGATGGATCGCATCAACGTCGTCGATCTGAGCTGCTGCTCGGATGAGCGTTCGGACGTGCTTGAGGGCTTCGATCGGGTCCATTTCGAGGCTCCAGTGGTTCGAGCGTTTAACGTTGGGTCGTATCGAAAAATTCGCGCCAAGTCCGATATGACCGCTCACCCGTGGCCGCCGTCCAGGCATGCACCTTTCCATTCTTTTCGACGCGATAGCGCCAACCGTTAGCCTCGTTGGGGAAGCGTTCTGCGGTGGATGCCAAATCAACGTCGTCAACCACTGTGTCGCCGTCAACCGCCGCTCGAAACTGTTCGACGCTGCGGAAATTGACCAACCCGCCTGGCATCATCGCAGCAATGCGGCCGTTGGCTTGCACCGCATATGGCACTCCAGCATAGACGCCGTCTGGATTGAAGGCGCCGGCAGCTACGCGGTCGATCGTCACTGTCGACGACTTTCCGCCCAGACCAGCGCGACGGCCTTGGGGCCCGGCTAGGGTCCGCAGCAAATCCTCATGGCGCAAATTCGGAAGCACCAGAACGAACAATAGGCCCAGCAATGGCGAAAGTATTACGGAAAGAATGAACCATCCAAGGCCGCTCCGGCCCCGCGCGCTGGCCGCCACGCCGACGAGCACCGCAAATACCAACCAAACAAGAAAGATTTCCATCGCAGCAATCGTCCCCCAAGCCACAATGATCGAAGCGCAACTTACGGGTGAGGGCAACCCCAGCAATCGTCAAGGCATCTCTTAGGACGGCTTCCAACCTTTTAGATCTTCAATAATCTGCCGGAAGACCATTTTTACTTCCGAAACTTGTGCCATGTTTGGCAGTATGGTCTCGCCGGGTAGATCACCGCTGCCAGCGCTCCCGTACACTGCGAGAATGCTGTTATCGAAGCCGCCGATGTCGGCGTCTCCAGCAAGAAACTCGTGTTGGGGAAAGGCGGCGTCTAACTCTGCAATGACGCGTTCGACAGCGGATGCGGACGCGTCCGGCGTGAGCGTGAAGATGAACGTACCCATTTAGTTGATCTTCCGGTATCCCGCTTCTGTCAGTTTGACCTGGTCGTTCACGATCTCGACCAGACCCATCTCCAGGAGCTCGCTCAATTGGTCTTCCGTGATCGGCGACATCTTTAGCCGGTTGGCGTAGATATCGCGGAGCGTCCAGTCGAGATCGATATTGTCTTTCCAGTTTCGCATCCCTCACCACATCTTTCCGAAATCGCCCGCCGCATTCTGTCAGCTGCTTACATCCCGCATTTTACCCGATGGCGGGGAGAGCGTCATCGAGGATGCGTTGCCTAATTCAATTTTGATGCTGCCGCAGCTGGCTGCTGAGGTTGCTCCAACATGGAAAGCGAGTTCTGCAGGGCATTAATCAGGGCTTGGGCTGCCGCCGGGCTGCATCGCAAACGTCCACTCGTGGCGAACTTGACGTTTACGTCGTTACTGTCTGCTACCGGCACCAATATCCTTTGAGCAAGCTCGACCTGAACGGCACCGTTCATTACGCCATTGGCACCAACGACGTCGAAGTAAACCACGGGAGCGCTTGGGACATCTTCGTAAGGCGGCGAGGCAGGTGCGGTCGTTGGGTCTGTCATTATATCCTCCCGGTTTTTTCGATTATCAACCGCTTGCCAAGGTTAGTCCTTTTGCATCTCGTCATCTGCGTTTAGGTGACGCACGCGATCTCGCATGCTACTGTTAGCATACGGGAGACCTTACCGGGGCCGGTAAGATGGCATGCCAACCTATCTCGTTCGAATTATCGAGACCCGCGATCTCGTCGGGGTCTTCTCCGCCGACAATATTCATCAGCTCATCATCATCGTCGACGAATGCACCGAGCCAGACGACTGTGAATATACGCGCATGGGCCCGGGCGGCATCATGTGGACGAGCCCGGCGATACCAATTCCGATCGCGATCCCTGAGGATGCAGACGGTGGGGAGCCAGATCCTATGCCGTGGGGTGACGCCAGCGTCACTGAGTCCTGGTGGGACTACTTCTACGGATACGCTGCCTATCGCTGGAAGCGATTCTTTCCTGACGATCCGCCAAAGCCTAAACAGCCAGTGCCGCCCCAGCGTCCGGGGCCAGGGCATGTGGTGCCGTTTAAGAAGAAGCGAGAATGACGTTCATTGAAAGGCTGTGTCCATGACCGGCGACCAATCGAGAAAATTGAAAATCGGCGATCGCGTCCACTGGAAGAACGACGTAGGCGACGCCGGCACCGTTACTAATAACGCCTGGAGCGGTGTCGTGATCAAATGGGACAACCGCGGGCCTCAGACGATCATGCATAACGACATGGTCGATGTATCGCTGGGCGGTTGAGTCCGAAGCTACCGGACCAGCCGTCGGCCGCCCGGAAAGCACTTGTAGTCGGGTCCGTGTTCTTGCCTGCATGAGGTGTAGGTATCAGCCACGAAGAAGCCGGCCATCAGTACAATCAAGATCAGACAAGCGATGGCTATTCGAGGACTCATCGTAGGGCTGGACCCGGCTGCGTTTTGCTGAAGATTTTCCGCCAGCTGTTGCTGCGCGCTGCGGTTCAATGGGGTGGGCTCGCGAGGATCCAACCACAACCAGCCACATACTTCTACGACGGCAGCCAGAACGACAGTCGCGGCGGGGCCCAGTAGAAGGACGCTTAGGCTCAGGCCGACCAGCACCGCGCAGATGATCGCCGCCGCGGCTGCAGGGCTACCCCATCGACCTTCTTGCCGGATCAACCATGCAATCATCGAGATCTCTGAGTCTGAAAGCGGGCAACGAATTGGCAATGAAATGGCTATTCTGACCGTGAACAAAACGTGCCGAACTGGAAAGGTAAGTCAATAAGATCAATGCCTTGAGATTAATGCACTGCGTTCGGGACGCAGGGGTCGCAGGTTCGAATCCTGCCACTCCGACCATGATTTCAATGACTTAGTGTCATTTTGCGGCGCCGCCGCAGATCAAGAATCTCCCGATTTTCATCTGAGAACAACCACCCCCGGGCGCGCGAGCCATGCGGCGCGCAGCTATCCGCCCTCAAAAACGCGCTTGCGGGCATTCTCGATATGCGACCGCATGGCTTCGCGAGCTCCGGCTTCATCTCTGGAGGCGATCGCATCGAACACGGCCCGGTGCTCCTCTTGCCCACGCAGAAGTCGGTCGCGAGGCTGGATCAAGGAGAGGTTTCGATTGAGCGTGATACCCACGCTCACCTGAGACTGGATCGCGGCGAGAGTCGCGGCGAAGAAGCGATTGCCGGTGGCCTCTGCGACCGAACGGTGGAACGCAATGTCTTCCTCCACGCCCAGCGCGGCATCTGCGATCACTTGATCAAGTGCCACGATAGCGTCGCGGATCCGGCGCAGACCTTCCGGGTCGTGATCGCGCGCGGCAAGCGCGGCGGCTTCTCCTTCGATGCCGATCCGAAATACGAAACAGCGCTGGATATCGGCAATGCTTCCCACGGGAGCGTAGTTGTAAACGTCTGCCGCGGGACGTCGCATCACGAACGAACCGGCGCCCTGCCGCGATGCGACGACGCCGTCATCGCGCAGCCGCATCAGTGCTTCACGGACAACCGGGCGCGAAACGCCAAGCTGATCTGCCAGGCGTGTCTCAGGAGGGAGCCGCGCATTGACCGGATAGATTCCGACCGTGATCTGGCTGAGGACATGGTCGTAGACGCGGTCGCTAAGCTTTCCCGTCACAGCCGGGCGCTCCGGAATGTCGTCCCGTTTGACCGTTGAGCCCATGTTCACCCCGTCCTTGCTCCGAACATGCTCCAGTCTTTGGCAACATTACATCTTTTTGACAAGTCGGTGCACTGCCGCTGACAATCCGGGATTGCAGCGCTGGCCAAACTGCTTGGGCGCGAGCGGTCGTGAGAGCGTCGGTCAGGCGCGGGCGGCGGCGTCTGACAGCCAGGCTTCGATCAGCCGCTGCACGTGAAGGGCGGAGCGCACGCTATTGTACGGCTCGCGGCCCTGTTCGATTGCATCCAGCATCTCGGTGATCACGCCTCGATGCGGGCCGTGATCGAACGCCATTGGATCGGCGCCACCGCCGCCGGATTGCGCAGTCCCGACCGTCTCTGGCGGGCCTTCGTGGCGATGGATGACCAACTGGAACGTCTCGAGATAGGCCGAGCCGCGCGTGCCAGCGATTTCGATACGCTCCGGATAGCCGGGCCGCGCAACGCTGGTGGCATCGAGTACGCCGATGGCACCGCTTTGGAAGCGCACGGCCGCCGCCGTCACGTCTTCAGTATCGATCGTTCGGAGCGGTGAGGTCGATGCAAAACCGGCGACGTCCTTGTGCGGTCCCACGAAATGCAGAAGCAGATCGAGCGTATGGATGGCCTGTGTGAGCAATACGCCGCCGCCATCGCGAGCCTTCATGCCGCGGCCCGGTTGACGGAAATAGGCGTCATCACGCCACCAGCGGATCGATGCACTCGCCGACAAGATATCGCCCAGATCTCCCTGATGCAGCACGGCCTTCAGGCGTAGTGCTGCAGGACGAAAGCGATGTTGCAGGCACACACCGCACCGCACGCCGGCAGCCTCCGTGACGGCCGCGAGTTCCTCACCCCTGGCAACCGATATCTCGACGGGCTTCTCGACCAGAATGTGCTTTCCTGCTGCGGCTGCAGCCTGCACGGTCGCCAGATGCGTTCCAGGGGGTGTCAGTATCAGGACGAGATCGAGATCCGAGCGCGACAGCAAATCCTCTTGGCTATCGAAAACCGGAACGCCCCACTGCTGTGAAAACGCTGACCGCCGGTCCGCTGACGGCGCAAATCCGCCGACGATCGTAATCCGTCCCTGCGCCTGCAATTCAAGCAACGAAAGAATATGCGGCTTCACCGCCATTCCTAGCCCAATCAGGCCGACTCCAATTGGCATGCGTCTCTCCCGATGGCCGACCTTCTCAAGGCGCCGACTTGTCGGCTCTTAGGGTCGGTAATGACGTCACAGATTGATATGCGAACGAGCAAGACGGGCAAGGTGCGACATCGCGACATCAGCAAGTCCTGCTCATGATCGGCCGATTGCGATCCCCCAATGCTTGACAGATGTCGCCCAACTCGTCGATGCTGTGTTTACAAATAAATGACAACCGCGCGCGACGCGGGTGCATATGCCAGGGAGGAATCGGAAATGCGGATCTGTCCGAATGCATTATTGCGCCCGTTTGCCGGCGCCGTGGCTGTCCTCGCCGTGACGGCCTTCGCTGGTGAACCCCTGAGGGCCGCCGAGCCGATCGTTCTCTCGATCATCGATACCGGTGGCGATCTCGCATCTACCCAGGTCATCATCGAGAACTACAAGAAGGCCAATCCCGACAAGATCAAGGAGATCAGGATTCAGCGCGCGCCGGCGCCGGAGCTGCCGGCCAAGATCAAGGCTCAACAGGATGCCGGACGGCTGGACATCAACCTTGTGCTGACCGGACAGGACGGTGGCGCGTTTCTCGCGGCCAACAACCAATTGATCAAGATCCCCGATTTTGAGAAGCAGTTTCCGCGCGATGAGATGACGCCTGCCGGCAAGGCGCTGTACGACGAGGGCCGCGACTACATGGTGCCGTCGGTGGGCAACGCCGGCGGGCCGGTGTTCGTCTACAATCCCAGCAAGGTCCCCAACCCGCCGAAAACCGCCGAAGAATTGCTGGCCTGGGCAAAGGCAAATCCGGGACGGCTGATGTATGCGCGTCCGGCAAATAGCGGACCGGGACGGTCGATCGTACTGGGCATGGCCCACATCCTGAATGACTCGAAGCCACTCGATCCCGACAAGGGGTGGGACAAGACCTGGGCCTATCTGAAGGAGCTTGGGCAATACGTCGAATACTATCCGACGGGCACCGCGATCACATTGAAGGAATTCGCCCAGGGGCAACGCTGGATCATCGCCGGCATCATGGAATGGGACATGAAGCCCCGTGCCCAGAGCGTCATCCCGCCGGACTCCAAGATCACCATCCTTCAGAACACGACCTTCGTCGTCGACGGACATTACTGGTGCATCCCCACAGGCGTGCCGAAAGAGCAGGTCGACGTCATTCTCGATCTCATGAAGTTCATGCGCCGGCCCGAGCAGCAGGTGCTTTCCTGGCCGGGCTTCATTGGGCCGACGATCACCGCGGCCACCATGGAAAAGGCACCCAAGGAGATCCAGGAACTGGTGAAGGAGTTCTGGCGGCCCGAATACGACGAGGTCGGCACCAAATGGAAAGTATCCCCGCCGCTCGGCGTGAAGGAATTGAGCTACGCGATGGATCGTTGGGACCGGGAAGTGGGCGCAAACCAGGTCAAGAAGTAATCAATTCGATGAGCGTGCGGGTCCGCATGTACGGACCCGCAGGTGGCTGTGTTGCTTCTTACTCAGAAACGGGACGACATGAACGGGCCGGGAGATACGTTGGACTCGCTGAAGCTTGGAATCACCAAGCGCTACGGCAACAAGACCGTGCTGGACAACCTCGAGCTCGATATCCGAAAGGGCGAGTTCGTCACCTTCCTCGGACCGAGCGGATGCGGAAAGTCGACGGCCTTGTCGATCGTCGCTGGCCTGATTGCGGCGACCGAGGGCGAGATCAGGCTCAATGGAGCGCGGGTCGATCATCTGCCGCCCGAGAAGCGTGCGTTCGGAATGGTGTTCCAGAACTACGCACTTTTTCCCCACATGACGGTCTTCGACAACGTCTCGTTCGGGCTCACCTTGAAGCCATTGTCCAAGGAGGAGATCAAGAAGCGCACCGATGCGATGCTCAAACTGGTGCAATTGACCGGCTATGAGGAGCGCTATCCGGGCCAGCTCTCCGGCGGTCAGCAGCAACGCGTTGCGATTGCGCGTGCCCTCGTGTTGCATCCGCGCCTGATGCTGTTCGACGAGCCGCTATCAAATCTCGATGCCAAGCTGAGGGTCGAGATGCGGGCGGAGATCAAGCAGATTCACGCCGCGCTGGGGCTGACGTCGATCTACGTGACTCACGACCAGGCCGAAGCACTGTCGCTGTCGGACAGGATTGTGGTGTTGCGCAATGGCGTCCTGATGCAGTCGGGTACCCCACAGGAAATCCACGACCGACCGAAGAATGTCTTCGTGGCGGATTTCATGGGTTTCCGGAATTTCTTCAAGGTCAGGATCGCGTCGGTGTCGGACGGGATCGCCGAGGGCGTTGGTGACGGAATCCGGATTCGGGCGCGGGCAGGGGCCGATGTGCGAGCGGATGTCGATATGGTCATGGCGATCCGCCCGGACGATATCCGGGCGGGCGGTGAGGTGGTTTCCGGTGCCGAAGATGTTAGTGGCCGTGTCGAAGTGGTCGAGTATCTCGGTCGGGAACAGGAAGCCGCCATACGCATCAATGACAACACGCGAGTCTGGTTACGCACCGCCGAGGCGATACGAACCGCCGACACGATTGGCCTTCAGTTTCCGATCGACAAGGTCGTCTTGCTTCCTGCGGAATAGGCGAGAAAATAATGCGCGCCGTAGCCAACGATGAGAAGAGCGAATTCGACGCGCTGGCATTCTTCTGTTTGCTGCCGTCCTTGCTCTACGTTCTATGCATGTTCGTCTATCCGTTTTTGTATGGTGTCTATCTCAGCCTTCAGCCGCAAAAGGTTGGCGGCTTCAGCCTCGCGAACTATCTTACCTTCTTCAGCGATCCCTATCAGTATGGTACGATCTGGATCACCTTCAGTCTGGCGATTCCCACTACGATCGTTGTCCTTCTGCTCGCTCTTTGGCTGGCTTACGGCATGCGCCGGGGCATTTTCATGGAACGGACCGTGACGACGATCTTGATCATGCCTATTTCGCTGGGCGTGATCCTGCTGTCGGAAGGTATCTTGGGCTTCTATGGTTCCCAGGGTTGGTTCAATCAGGTCCTTCTCGGATTAGGGTTTATCAAAGAGCCGTTCATTCTGACCCATAACTACGCTGGCGTTATGCTGGCGTTGTTCATGCAGCAGTTTCCGTTCTGCTTCCTGATGCTGCTCGGATACATATCCGGCATCGACCCCAGCCTTGAACGCTCGGCGCGGATGCTTGGTGCGACACCTTCGATTGTCTTCCGACGCGTGATGCTGCCGCTCATCGCGCCCGGTCTTGCCATCGCATTCGCACTGGTGTTCGTCATGAGCTTCGCGGTCTTTCCGTCCGCCATCATGCTCGGGCAGCCGGCGGGTACCACGCGCACGATCTCCATTGCGGCCTATCAGAAGGCCTTCGAACAATATGACATGTCGGCTGCTTCCGCGATCGCGGTGGTTATGGGCCTGTGTCAGCTGGCAGCGCTGCTGGTCATCATCCTGTTCCGTCGCCGGTTGTCGCCGGCAGCGACCATGGGCGTCGGAAAAAGATAGGGCCGCACAATGCGAAGCAGAATGTGGAAGCTCTCGCTCTATCTGTTCATTGTGGGTTTCATCCTCAACATGCTTGGGATCGTGTCGCATGTTGTCGTGAGCTCGTTCGCTAAGCGTTGGTTCGGCGGTCTGCTGCCGCCGGCTTATACAACTGACTGGTTCGCTTATGCGTGGAAGAATTTCGATCTGGGGCAGGTGTTGGGTGTCACGCTGCTGATCGTGGTCGTTGTTGTCTTCCTTGCATTGGCCATTGGATTTCCGGCCGCTTACATTCTTGCACGACGAAATTTCCGATTCAAATCGGTCATTCTGCTGCTGTATTTTCTGCCGCTTGTAATCCCACAGATGACTTACGGGATTCCGCTGGCGACTACTCTCTACCGATATGGGGTCGGCGGATCAGTCGTCGGCGTGATGCTGGCAGTGTTGGTGCCGATGGTGCCGCTGGCCGTCTTCGTGTTGATGCCGTTTTTCGAGCAGATCAGCGTCAATCTGGAATGGAGCGGGTCAATGCTTGGCGCAAGCCGGGCTCAGATTTTCAGGCGGATTCTGTTTCCCCTGATGGTACCGGGAATACTGACCGCCGGCGTCCTCGTGCTGGTCAATACGATATCGAATTTCGAGCTCGCATTTCTTCTCGGCGGCGGTGGATCGCAGACGCTCGTCGTCGCGCTATTCTACAACATGTTTGCCGGTGGTGTTCGCCCCGTCTATTCCATCGATGCCATGGCCGTGATCTACATGGTGATGGTCATGACGCTGCTTCTGATTGCATTGCGGTTCGTGCGCCCGACACAGATGGTGTTCAAGCTCGACAAGTAAATTCATATTTGAGGCTGCGCGTGCTTGGTCATCGCCAGGGTTGGCTCATGGTACAAGGCGGACAGGAACCACCTGCTGAAGCATGGCGTCGGACCTAGTAACTGGCATCGACTTTTGTCACGATCTTGAACCTGCCGTTCGAGGCGCGCAGATGTATGGAACGTTGAGCAGTCCGATGACGAGTAGCCGGTTGGGTTCTCGTTCGCATATTAGTTCATGGGCATCAGCGCGGTCCTGCGGGCGCCTGTTTCCAAATTGAATTTCGTGACTTTGCGGGTACCTTGTATTTTGCGCCATACTAGTTTGGACTTCATCCGCTAACCGACGAGGTAACGGTGCAGATCATCTTCGCGCCGATCACTTTGACCGCTGATGCGCCTGGTCAGACTCCGACTGGTGATCGGAAGCTGTTGTCGGTTGTTTCAGCGCTGAGATGGGTTCAGCGCTACGTCGGACCTGAAACCCGCGCGTCCCCTCAATGGATTGATGTCGTCAGCAGGCTAGCTGCTGCGAGCGAAGATCCGGTCAGCACTGTTGACGCTAGGAATGCACTTCACGATGCAATGGTCGCCTATGGTTGGGCCAAGCGGAGCATCCATTGATTTCGTTTTGGCAAGGGGCCGCGCTGTGTCAGCCGCCGACATAGATATTGCCAGTATGACGGATTCAATCTGGTGCTGCGCGCGGCTGATGCGGTGTTGATTGTCGAGTCTACTCGCGCCTCATTTCGTCGGATCGGCGCCACGATTATCGGAAGGCGCGTGCCGTCGCCAATCGCATCCGCGCAGGGTGTGTTTACCTCAACGGCGCTGCATTCGACCGCAGCCTTCCGTTTGGCGGATACAAGCAGTCCGGTAATGGGCGCGAGTTCGGGGTTTTCGTCTTCGAAGAATATCTGGAGGTCAAAGCGATCATCGGGTAGCGAAGCCGGCTTCACCCTCAGAACACGATAGCCGTTCGCCGCAACTAGTCCGCCATGAGGCTGTCGTAGCTCTCGCGGCGCGACGGCCGCGCGCTTCCTCCAAGTTGGCGCGCGGCCGCGACCCATTCTATCGGATTGCCCGCTCAGATTTCGTCGCCATAGCGAAGCCAGCGATATCGATAGTTCGACGAAGGTGCTCTGCATTCGGGGCGCGGGGGCACAGGTTCGAGGTCTGCCACTTTTTCCCTGATTTCAATGGCTTAGTGTAGGGCCGGAAGCCACTTGAAGGCAGTTTTGCACCCAGCTGCATTTTTACCCGTCCTTCACGTAATCGGGCTTTACCCGGTTAGGCACCTGCAGATTCCACTTCTTGGTGGGGGGGGTGGCTGCAGCTGGTTGGGCGTTCCTGCATCCAGGGCGCGCAAAAACGCCGTGTCAGCCTCGGTAATACCGCGCCGGGGACCTCCAGTGTCCAAGACATCGGGGCGACATGTAGCGCTTGTCGCAAGTGATCATCGCGCTTAGTCATAGGCGATGTTGTCGAGTGGTTCGAATCCGGCACTGGTGTCGTTCCCGCGTCGCTCTCATGGGCATCTTTATTTATGGCTGTGCAATACGAGCAAATTGCCGAAAGACTGCGGGCATATCGCATCGGGAGGGGCCTCTCCACGGAGGAGATGGCGGCCCAACTCGGAATTTCCAGAGCGGCGGTCTACCGGCTGGAAAAAGGCGGATTGATCAAGCTTGAGATACTGGAGCGGATTTCCGAATTGCTCGGCGTCTCACTGGCTTCGCTGCTGGACGCGGGCGTCGAATATCATAGCAACGCTGTCAGCTTCTTCGAGCGCATGCGCCAGATCGAGCTGACCTCGGAGCGCGTGCTGGCGCACTATGAGCCGATCTCGTTCATTCTAGCATCCGAAGACTACAACGATCATCTGCGCCAGATGCTCATCGAGACGCTGCCGGCGAACGGAGCGAAGGCCGATCTCAAGCGACAGATTGACGATGTGATTCGAATTCTGTCGGAACGGAAATCGCTGCTACGTCAGAAGCAGCCCAATGTGGCCAGCATCATCGGCGTGTTGGAGATCGAACGGTTTTTGCGTCTTGGACTGGTGGGACGCCTGGATCTTCCTGCCGCCGTGCAGAAGAAGCGGCGGCTGGCTGCTGCGGTCGAAGTGGAACGGATCGCGCAGTTGATGGAACAGGAGCCGGTTGGAATCCAGATCGGCCTGGTCGAGTGCGTCATGCCAAGTCAGACATTCCAGATATTTCGACGCAGCGAGGGCTCGCTGGTGTCGGTCAGTCCGTATCGTCTGGGTGAATTGCCGAACATCCTGACGGGCGTTGCCATTGTCACGGCCGCTGCGGAGGCCGTCCAATTGCACGAAGCGATGTTCAAGAAATTGTGGAACGGGTCCGTCCGGGGGGCCGCCGGCGCAATGCTGTTGCGAAAGCTGATGAAGCGCACGCTGGCATAGCTGTGCGAGTCGGAAGTCGCGGCGGATAAATTTTGAGACAGCGCGGATTTCCAGTCGAATCTATTCGTTGTGCAGATGGTGGCGTTATTTGCGTCATTTCGCGTGATATTTGCTGCCAACCTATGCAGTGCGAAAGCGGTTCGTTGACGTGTTCGGCGGGCTGTCTCAATTTTGATATTTTTGTTGACTTTTGATCTGCGGCCCAACAATTTTGATCACGTCGAAATGGGGGATTGCGTGCAGGCTCGTCGTCAGGCCGGTCGCCGATCCAGTCAATCCCGGTCGAGACGTCATTCGAACCTGCAAGCTGCGACAGGAGACATCAATGCTAGGCCAGCCGACCCAGAGCAACCTCGCGGCTTTCGATGAAATTCCGATCGTCGATATCTCAGGTGCAAATGATCCGTCCAAGCGGGCGGCTCTGGCCCGCGAGGTCGTCGCGGTAGCCGAGCAGGTCGGGTTCATGTACATCGTCGGCCACGGCATCGGCGACGATATCCTGGACGGCGTGTTCGACATGAGCCGGAAATTCTTCGACCTGCCGGATGCCGAGAAGCGCAAGATTCACATCTCCAAGTCGCGTCAATACCGCGGCTATCTCGGCCTTCGCGAGAAGGGCGATACCGACCCGAGCTTCAAGGGCAATAATCTGGAAGCGTTTCATTGCGCGGCGGAACTCGACGAAAGTCACCCTGATGTCAAAGCCAATCTGCCGCTGCGAGGTCCAAACTTGTGGCCGTCCGGGCCGGACGGTTTCCGCGATATCGTCTACTCATATTATGAGCGGACCTACCAGGTGGGGACCACGCTGCTCGAATTGCTCGCGGAGGGTCTCGGCGAGCCCACCGACAAGTTCACGAAATACTATGCCCACGATGTGTCGCAGTTGCGGTTGCTGCGCTATGCGCAGATCGAAGATCCTACCGTCGAGCTGTTGGCGCGCGCGCATTGCGACACCGGCGTCATCACCATCCTCTCGCAGGACCAGACCGGCGGCCTGGAAGTGCAGAACAAGAGCGGCGACTGGATCGCGGCGCCTCCGTTAAAGGGCTCTTACATCATCAATATCGGCAACACGCTGCAGTTCTGGACCAAGGGCAGGTTTTCCTCGACCAATCATCGTGTCGCCAACCGCGGCAGCGGTGCGCCGCGCTTTTCGATCCCGTTCTTCATGACGCCGGATTTCGACGCCGTGGTGAAGCCGCTGGGGTCGGAGAATGAGCCCGAGGCGCCGACCTTCAGCGTCGGTGAAGAGATGCTGACCACCTACAAGCGCATCTGGCCGTCGCCGGTCGTCTGATCGGTGCGCAGGGTGCGGCACGACGATTGCATCTGTGAACACGGGCCGTGGAGCGCTTACGGAATATCAGATTGACCCCACGGACCTGCCTGCCTCTTCAGGACAATTGACGTTGAACCACTATCGGAATTGCCAACCAAGGAACTGACATGAGGTCTACCTCGATCGCCGCTGTCGTCGGCGTACTTCTGGTCGCCACCGGTGTGCAGGGGGCGGAGTTGCCGGAGGCGATCAAGAAGGCCGGCGAGTTGAAGCTGACTGTCAGCTCGACTTACGCGCCGATGGAATATCGCGATCCCGCCACCAATGAACTTGTCGGGCTGGACATCGATCTCGGCACTGAGATCGGCAAGCGGCTCGGACTCAAGGTGGTCTGGAGTGAGACCAAATTCGCCGAGATCATCCCGGCGCTGCAGACCAAACGCGCTGATTTCGTCATCAGTGGCATTTCGGATCGGCTGTCGCGCCGCGAGACCGCCGACTTTGTCGATTATCTGAAGACCGGCCCGCAATTCTTCCTTCTGTCTGAGAGCCCCGTTCAGGCCGCCATCGACCTCTGCGGCAAGAAGGTCGGAACTACCCGCAGCACGATCTATCCCCAGGACATCGAGCGCTGGAGCAAGGCCAATTGCGAGACCGCCGGCAAGCCCGCGGTGCAGTTCACCCCCGGTGAGAATGCGGTCGATGTCCGCAATCAGCTGAAGCAGGGCCGCATCGATGCTGCGGTGCAGGGCAGCGAGACACTGCCTTATGCCCAGCAGCAGGAGCCGGGCAAATACCGCGTCGTCGGCGAGCCGATCGGCAGCGGCTATCAGGGCATCATGTTCCGCAAGGAAGACACCGTGCTGCGCGACGCCGTGTTCGAGGCGCTGGGTGCGATGATCACCGACGGCACCTACAAGACCATCCTCACCAAATGGGGAATCCCGGGCAACGCGATCGAAAAGCCTATGATCAACGCGGCCGCGCAATGAACGCAGCGGAACGACTTGCTGGCGATTTCCCCGATCTGTCGGGGATGCCGATCGCGCGGCAGCTGCACTGGCAACGCTGGATCACTGCGGCCGCGATCCTTGTGCTGCTGGCGGCTATCGGTCGTGCTTTCGCCAACGGTCAGATCGAATGGTCCTATGTCGGCCGTTTCCTGACCGTACCGGTAATTTTGCAGGGCATCGCCAACACCATGATCATGGCGGTGCTTGCGATGTTGCTCGGCATCGTGCTCGGGGTCGTCATCGCCATCATGCGGCTGTCGTCCAATCCGGTGCTGAAGACGGTGGCAGCCGGCTACACCTGGCTGTTCCGTGGCACGCCTTTGATCTTGCAGTTGCTGCTCTGGTTCAACATCGCGCTGGTGTTTCCGACCATCGGCATTCCCGGCCTTTGGTCGGCGCGGGCGGTCGACGTCATGACGCCGTTCCTGTCGGCGCTGCTTGGCCTCGGCATCAATCAGGGCGCCTACACCTCCGAGGTCATGCGCGCCGGGATTCTGTCGGTGGATACAGGGCAATACGAGGCCGCGCAGGCGATCGGCATGAGCCGGCTGCAGGCGCTGCGCCGGATCATCTTTCCGCAGGCGATGCGCGTCGTGACGCCACCGCTCAGCAACGAGTTCATCGGCATGGTCAAGGCAACGTCGCTGGCCAGCGTGATCCAGTATCCGGAAGTGCTTCATAACGCCGAAAATATCTATTACGCCAATTCGCGCGTCATCGAACTCCTGATCGTGGCCGGGCTCTGGTACCTGCTGGTGGTGTCGATTCTGACTCCGCTACAGATGTTGATCGAGAAGCGCTTCGCCCGCGGTTCAGTACAGACGCTGCGATGAACAGACCCCTCGTTGCGATCCGCTCGGTCAGCAAGACCTTTGGCGACTTTCAGGCGCTGAAGCAGGTCTCGCTGGATGTGCATGCCGGCGAAGTGATGTGTCTGGTCGGCGCGTCCGGCTCGGGCAAGACGACGCTGCTGCGCTGTGTCAACCAGCTCACGGAGATCGACAGCGGCGCCATCTGGCTCGATGGCGAACTGCTCGGCCTACGCGAGGAGGGCGGGCGGTTGCATCGCCTGAATGAGAAGCAAATTGCGAAGCAGCGGCTGAAAACCGGCATGGTGTTCCAGCGCTTCAATCTGTTCCCGCACAAGACCGCACTTGAGAATATCATCGAGGGACCGATGCAGGTGCAGTCGCGCAATGCCGCGGAGGTCATTGCCGAGGCGATGGAATTGCTGCGCCGTGTCGGGCTGGCGGAAAAGGCCGGGTCCTATCCCTCGCAACTGTCTGGTGGCCAGCAGCAGCGCGTAGCGATTGCGCGCGCGCTGGCGATGAAGCCGATGCTGATGCTGTTCGACGAGCCGACCAGCGCGCTGGACCCGGAACTGGTCGGAGAGGTACTCGCGGTCATGAAGGAGCTCGCGCGCAGCGGCATGACCATGATGGTGGTGACGCACGAGCTCGGATTTGCGCGCGAGGTCGCCGACAAGGTGGTCTACATGGATCGGGGCGTGATCGTGGAATCCGGAACGGCGGCCGAAGTCCTCGGCGCGCCGCGTGAAGCGCGAACGCAACTCTTTCTCTCGGCAGTGATCCGATGATGCTGGGAAACGACGACCTGAAAAAGGTGATGACCGATGCAGGACAGTAAAGCGCTCAACAGTATTCCCCTGGTTCCCGCCAACAGCGCCGCGCCGGCACCTGAATTTCCGTGGCCGAAGTCCTATACGTCCGCCATGTTCCTGGCCTTCGACGTTGACGCGGAAAGCGCCTGGACGGGCAAGGATGCCGCGCATGCGCAGCGCCTGGTGACCTTGAGCTATGGCGGTTACGAAGCGCGCGTCGGCGTGCCGAAGCTGCTGCAACTGCTCGACCAGCTCGATCTGAAGGCGACGTTCTTCGTGACCGGCTGGACGGTGGACGCGCATCCGGCGATGGCGGAATCGATCCTGAAGGCCGGCCACGAGATCGGCCATCATGGCTATCATCATCTCGTCGTGGAGCCGGGCGACCCTGTCGAGGAGGAGCTGGAACGGGGTCTCGACGCCCTGAAGCGCCGTCTCGGCGTGATACCGAAGGGATACCGCGCGCCAGTCGGCGAATTTTCCGAAGCGCTCCGCGTGGCGCTGGCGCAACGTGGTTTCATCTACAGCTCATCGTTCCGCGACGATGTCCGGCCATATCGCCACCGCCTCGCCAATGGCCAGCCGGGCACGATCGAACTGCCGGTGACGGCAAGTTATGACGACTGGATGCACGGGCTGTCGAATCGCTTCAGCCCGCGCTCGATCTTTCCCAAGGAACATGTGCTGTCGATCTGGAAGGACGAACTGGACGAGATTCGCGACTGGGGCGCCATGGTCACCACCGTGCTGCATCCGCAATGCAGCGGCCGGCCCATGCGGCTGCGTCTGCTGCGCGAGTTTCTGACTTACGCGAAATCCTGTCCCGATCTGTGGATCGCGAATGGCGCGGCGATCGCAGCGCATTATCAGATGCACGAGTTGGACGCCGGCCTGCGCTCGGCATGAGATCATGACCACGCTCTCCCGACATCACGTTCGGCATGAGATCGGCCGCTCCATGCCGCGGGGCGCGACGCGGTGCTTCGCTGCCGGCGATGGCCGCTGTCTCGACGACGTGTCGGTGAAGGGCGAACTGCACGCGGCATTCTTGCGCAGCCCGCGCGGGCAGTCTGCATGAGCCAGGTGCAGAGAACCCTCATTACAGGTGGCCGGATACTCGATCCGGATGGCGAACTCGACCGGCCTCCCGTCGCCGACGTTCTGATTATCGATGGGCGAATTGTGGCGATAGGTCCCGAGGGGAAGCTCGATGCAGGCGAGGATGCCCGTGTCATCGACGCGCGCGGCAAGTTGGTGACGCCTGGCTTCATCAATGCGCATTACCATTCCCATGATGTCCTGCTGCGCGGGATGTTCGAGCAGATGCCGCTTGAGGTCTGGGGGCTCTACAGCTTTCCGTCGAACTATCCCCGTCGCAGCGACGAAGAGGTCCGTGTCAGGACGTTGCTTGGCGCCGTGGAGAATCTGCGCTGCGGCGTGACTACCGTGCAGGACATGGTATCCATCGTGGGGCCGGATCAGCGCCATATGGACGCGGTGCTGTCCGCCTATCAGGAGGCGGGCATTCGCGCCGTCCTGGCGCTTCAGCTTGGCGACAAGGCTGCGGCTGATACGGTACCATTCTGGCGTGAAGAACTCTCTGCCGATGCGCTTCGGGAGCTTGGCGGAAGCCTCGATCCCCGTCCGATGCAACATTTCGTCGCTTCGCTGCTGGATGCGCCGCGATCCGAACGCGTGAGCTGGGCGCTCGCGCCATCCGCGCCACAGCGCTGCTCGGAACAGTTGTTGCAATGGACGGCGCAAATGGCCGCAGACCGGGCTCTGCGCGTGTTTACACATCTCTACGAGACGCGCTCGCAGGCATTGCTCGCCCGCCTCGCATATGAAGGAGATCATCGCTCACTGGTGTCTTTTCTCGATCGTCTGGGTCTGCTTAGCGATCGCCTGACGATTGCGCACGGCGTGTGGATTTCCGATCATGAGATCGCGCAGTTGGGCGCGGCAGGTGTGAATCTCGCGTTCAACCCCATCAGTAATTTGAAATTGCTGAACGGCATCGCACCGATCCGGCGTTATGCAGAAGTCGGGGTGAACGTCGCACTTGGATGCGACAACTGCAGCGGCAGCGATTCCCAGAATATCTTTGAATCGATGAAGGCGTTCGCTCTGTATTGGGCGCTGCAAGGGGAAGCCGGCGAAGCCGGCGCCGCGCGGGCCGCGTTTCGGGCTGCGACGATAGGTGGCGCCAAGGCGCTCGGATGCGAGGCCGATCTTGGAGCGATCAGGCCAGGCGCGAAGGCGGATCTCGTGCTCATCAGTCTCGATGATCCCGCTTTCGTACCGCTGAACAGTGCGGTCCGCCAATTGGTATATGCCGGCACGCCGCGCGCCATCGACACGGTCCTCGTCGCGGGCGAACCGGTCGTCGTTGATGGCCGCACCACGCGTATGACCCAGCAGAGCGTGATGGCAGCGGCCGCCGGGGTGCAGGCCTGCCTGTGTGAGGAATACCACGCGGTCAGCGCCCGACTGGATCCGGTGGCGCGCGAGATTCTCGGCGTTCATCGCAAGATAGAGTGCCAGCCGATCGATATCGACCGGCTGCGGCTGAGAGACAGCAAGGCGCCCGGTCTGATGATCAGGGCCGGGAAGACGTAACAGTCATCGTTGCGCGGGTGTGCACTGCCAGTTGCCGCTGCGACCTTCGCCGAGATACTCAGCAACAGCGTGAGCGAACTGAAACGAGGGCCGTGATGCGGTCTTCTCCGCGGGGGATCGAAGATCGGTCTCGGAAGGTTCTTCAGCGTGCGACCGGTTGATCGAATAAGCACTCGGGATCGAGCGCAGTGGAATCTCAAAATTCTACCCCCATATATCTGGCTCGATATGCCGTGTCCGCGCGCGCCTGGCATTGTTTCGCGTCAAGAGATAGTCGTTCCCCTATGACCCCACCCAATGTCCTCCGCGACTTCGTCGATCGCCATGAGCGCCTGTTTGTCTTGACCGGCGCCGGCTGCAGCACCAATTCGGGCATTCCCGATTATCGCGACACCGACGGCAACTGGAAGCGGACGCAGCCTGTGACCTTTCAGGCCTTCATGGGCGAGGAACTGACGCGGCAGCGCTACTGGGCACGCAGTCTCATTGGCTGGCGTCGGTTCGGTCAGGCGCGGCCGAACGATGCACATCATGCGCTGGCGCGGCTCGAACAGTTCGGCAGATGCGAGGTGCTGCTCACGCAGAATGTCGACCGGTTACATCAGGCGGCCGGCAGCAAGAAGGTTATCGACCTCCACGGCCGGCTCGACCTGGTGCGCTGCATGGGCTGCGAACGCCGGATTCGGCGAGACGAGTTTCAGCACGAGATGGGTCGCTTGAACACAGGATGGCTGGACCTCGATGCGGCTGTTGCGCCCGATGGCGATGCCGATCTGGAGGGCGTCGATTTCGCGTCCTTTGTCGTGCCGGCTTGCGAGATCTGCGGCGGCATCCTCAAGCCGGATGTCGTGTTCTTCGGCGAGAACGTGCCGCGCGAATTCGTCGATGCCGCGCTCGGCCACTTGCAGAAGGCCGATGCCATGCTGATCGCCGGTTCGTCGCTGATGGTCTATTCCGGGTTTCGCTTCGTTCAGGCGGCTATGCGCGCGGGGATCCCCATTGCGGCGGTCAATCTCGGCCGCACGCGGGCTGACGAGTTTCTCAGCTTCAAGGTCGAAGATCGCTGCGAGGACGCGCTCGCGTTCCTGCTTCAACCAGCGGACGCGCCGTAAAACGGCATGCCTCGGCTCAGGCTGCCAGATCCCACAGTCGCGGACAGCCGCGCAGAACCACGGCGCGGCCCATCGGCGTGAGCGCCGGGTGAGTGTCCGATAGCGCAACCAGTCCCATCGCAACCAGCTGATCGAGCACGTAACGGTTCAGCTTGGCCGGTGGCAGGATCGCGGGGCGAAGCATCCGCAATGTGTCCCACTGGTTTTCGGTGAGCTGATATTCGGTCTCGGTCGACATGGTGTCCTGCTTGGATGAATCAGTGCATTCAGTGCGCATGGCTTACGGAACCCGCATGACCTTGATGCGACATGGCGGGGGCGAAATCTGGAAATCACCGGATTGTTGGGCGGCGCCAAAACGCTGCTTTTGCGCAGCTGTCACATGGACGTGCAACAGAACGCGCGAACACATGCGCGAATCACGGCGTGCTCAGACCTAATGAAAAGTAGAACAATGTGCCACCCGCATTGAAAAATATCATGCAGCTGATGCGTACGCGCCTCAGCTGGAGGTGGCTTGGCGCGCTCCTTAGCATAGCAATTGCTACGATTGCGTTTATGGCGCTGTCCAAGGCGCTTAAGGGCGTGGATTTCGCCCACGTGCTGTCTGCCATGCACATGGTACCGCCAGGCAGCATCGCGCTGGCGCTGGTGCTGGTGGCGATCTCCTATGGCAGCCTAACGCTGTACGACTGGCTGGCCTTGCAGATGATCGGGCGGCGGGACATTCCCTTCAGGATTGCAGCGCTGGCCAATTTTTCCAGCTACCCCATCTCGCACGGAACCGGTGCCGTGCTGCTGGTGTCATCGGCGGTGCGCTACCGGATCTATGCACCGCATGGCATCGGCCCCGCCGGCGTCGCGCGCATCTGCTTCCTGACCGGGCTCACCTTCTGGCTCGGCAATCTCACCGCGCTGGCGCTCAGCACCTTGCATGAGCCGGGTGCCATCAGCCGGATCGATCAGCTCTCGCCCGAGATCAACCGCTTCATCGCGGTCGCAATTCTCGCGGGTATCATCGCTTATGTCGCCTGGACGTGGAACGGTATCCGGACGCTCGGTGGCCGCAACTGGTCGGTGCCGGTGCCGAGCGGGCGCAACGTGTTCTTCCAGATCGGCATCGGGCTCGTCGATCTCGGAGCTGCGGCGCTGGCGATGTATGTACTGATCCCCGAGACGATGGATGTCGGGGTCGCGCAGGTGATCGTCGTCTTCATCGCTGCGACGCTGTTGGGATTCGCCAGCCACGCACCCGCGGGTATTGGCGTGTTCGACGCCACGATCCTCGTCGGGCTTGGCGGCGAACATACCGAACAGCTACTGGCCGTGCTGCTGCTATTCCGGCTGTTCTATCACCTGATTCCGTTCGTGCTGTCGCTGACGCTGTTCGGCGCCGTTGAAGCCTACCGGAATGTGAATAGACGCAAGCTGGCCTGAATTTACTTCGGCAATGTCAGCACCGCCGATTGCGCATAGCCGCGGAACGGACGATTGAAATCGAGATTGGCGTGATGACGCTCGGCGAGTGTCTTCAGCACATCGAGAAGCTCGCGGCGCGGCGTCACGTCGAACAATGTCAGCCAGTGCAACAGCAGCTTGCTCGCGATCTTTGGCAACCGTTCCTGATGGCCGAAATCGACGATGTGTAGTCGCCCGCCAGGCTTGAGCTGCGATACGGCGTGGTCGAGCACATCCTGCCAGCTCGGGATCATCGAGAGGCTGTAGGAAATCATGATGTGATCGAATGACGGAACGGTGAAAATGCGCGCCGGATCGAAATTCGTTGCATCGCCATGGGCGACACGGACGGTATCCGTGAGCTCGTTGCGCGTAATTGATGCGATGGCCGTGGTCAGCATCTCGGTCGAAATATCGATGCCGTAGAATACCGCTTGCGGATATCTGCGGGCGGCCTGAACCAGATTGCGACCGGTGCCGCAGCCGATCTCCAGCACCGTCGCGTCCGGCGCAGGCGCGAGTTCTGCGATGAGCTGATCGCGGCCGAGAAGATAGTACCGGCGCGTGGCGTCATAGATGAAGCGCTGCCAGCGATACATCCGGTTCATGCGATGCGTAGCTTCGTTCGACCATGCGGGCTGACCGCCGTCTTCGTATTCGGAGACAATCGTCATGGCGCACCTCATCGCATCCGGATGAGCGATCCATTTCATCGCAACACGACAGCGGTGTGACAGTGGTTTCGTCACGGGAATCGGCCGAAATTTAGAATGACTGTCGCAAAACCGCAGTCTGCGCTTGATAAAAATTTCAGATTGTCGATTCGAAGGGTTCAAGAAACCGATGAATACGCATCTGATCGCCGACGCCGTTCGCAATAGCCGTGGTCGCGAGGAAACGACGATCTGGGACAGGCTGTTTGCCTTCTGGTTCCGTCGGCTGGTCTATACGCAGATCTGGGAAGATCCCGAGGCGGACATGGCGGCGCTGAAACTGGCGCCCGGTTCGACGATTGTCACTATCTCCAGCGGCGGCTGCAACGCGCTGTCCTATCTGTCGGCGAAGCCCGAGCATGTCTATGCGGTCGATCTGAATGAAGCGCATCTGTCGCTGCTGAAGCTGAAGCTCGCCGGCCTGCGCGCACTGCCGAACTATCAGGACTTCTGGAAATTCTTCGGCGAAGGCGCCTCGGATACCAATGTCGGCCTGTATCGCGAGCGCCTGCGGCCGCTGCTCGATGCCGAAGCGCGCGGCTATTGGGACGAGCGCGATATCCAGGGCCGCCCCCGTTACGGTTACTTCAGTGACGGCTTCTATCGTCATGGCGCGCTCGGCCGCTTTATCGGCTTCGCGCATACGCTGGCGAAGCTCGCCCGCATCGATCTCAAGGCGTTGTTGCACGAGGACAAGCAGTCCCCGGCGCGCAAGCGCGCGCTGGAACGCCTGCACTGGCTGTTCCACTCCCGGCTCGCTCGTATGATGACGAAGACGCCGGCGCTGTTGTTCAGTCTCGGCATCCCGCCGCAGCAGCGTACATTGCTGGGCGGCAATCAGCCGCTCAACGAAGTGCTGCATCAGCGTCTGCTCGCTCTGATCGACGTGCATCCGAACGCCAACAACTATTTTGCCTGGCAGGCGCTGAGCCGCAGCTATGTCGGCCCCGGTGACAAGTGCTTGCCGCTCTATCTGCAGCAGAGCCGCTACGCGGACACCGCCAGCCGCGCCGCTCTGGTCACGCCGGTGCATGCCAATCTACGAGTGTTCCTGGAGAGCCTTCCGGCCCGCCAGATCGACGCGGTCGTGCTGCTGGATTCGCAGGACTGGATGGCGCCGGATGAAATCCGTGCATTGTGGGACGCGATCGACCGCGCCGGCAAGGACGGCATCCGAGTGATCTTCCGCACCGCCGGTGCCGAGTCACCGCTGGACGATCCGGAACATGCATCGCTGCGTGAGACGTGGCAGCGCGATGAGGCACGCAGTGCCGAAGGTCTGGCTGCGGATCGTTCGGGCATCTATGGCGGGTTTCATCTGTATACGCGGAAGGCGTAAGGCGTTGCTGTCTTAACCTCTCCCCGCTTGCGGGGAGAGGTCGACTGTAACGCGCGAAGCGCGTGGAAGTCGGGTGAGGGGGAGCTGGTGTTTTACTCGCTGCCTCCCCCTCACCCGAAGCCTCGCTGGCGCTCGGCTCCGACCTCTCCCCGCAAGCGGGGCGAGGTAAGAAGCGAGCACGTGAACGTCACACCCCCAGATAAATCTGCTGGATATACTTGTCGCCAGCGATCTCCGCCGACGTCCCCTCGCGGATCGTCCGCCCATGTTCCAGCACATAGACCCGATCCGCAATCCGCAGCGTCGATGTCGCGTCCTGTTCGACGATCAGGATCGCGGTGCCGTCTCTCCGGATTTGCTGGATCGAGTCGAAAATCAGCCCCTTCAGCCGCGGCGCGATGCCGACCGAGGGCTCGTCCAGCAGCAGCAGTTCCGGGCGGCCCATCAGCGCGCGGCCGATGGCCACCATCTGCTGTTCGCCGCCGGACAATGTACTGGACTGCTGCCATTGCCGTTCGCGCAGCACCGGGAATAGCGTGAAGACGCGTTCCAGGTCTTTCTCGACATCGGCATTGTTCTTGCGGAGGTAAGCACCAAGCTGCAGGTTCTTCAGCACAGAGAGTTCCGAGAACAGCTTGCGCCCTTCCGGGCAATGGCAGATGCCCTTGGCAACGACGTTATAGGGCTCGATCGGATGCAAGGACGCATCCTTGAAATTCAGCGTGCCCTGCGAGGCGATGCTGCGCGAGATGGCCTTCAGCAGCGTGGTCTTGCCGGCACCATTGGGGCCGAGCACGCCAATCAGTTCACCCTTCTCGACCCTGATCGAGACGGACTCGATGGCCAGCGCCTTGCCATAACTGACCTTGAGATCGGCGACTTCAAGCAGAGGCATGGGCTTCCTCCGTCTTGCCGATATAGGCCTCGATCACCTTCTCGTTCTTCACGATTTCTTCCGGTGGGCCGACGGCGATGATCTCGCCGAAATTCATCGCGATCACGCGCGACACCAGCGCCATGAATTCGCGCAGCTTGTGTTCGATCAGAAGGATGGTCAGGTTTTCCTCGCGGTGCAGCCGGCGGATCAATTGTGCGAGCTGTTCGATCTCGCTGCTGCCAAGCCCTGCGAAGGGCTCATCAAGCAGCAGCAGGTCCGGGCGCGTCGCCAATGCGCGGGCGATCTCCAATCGCCGGAGGTCGCCGTAAGGCAGCGTCTCGACCGGCTCCTTGTCGCGACCGCCAAGGCCGACCTGCGAGAGCAGGTAGCTGGCGCGCGCCTCCTTGTCCTCACTGGCGCGGGGCGACATGCAGGCGACCAGCACGTTTTCCAACAGGTTCATGCCGACAAAGGGACGCGTGAGCTGGAAGGTGCGCGCCATGCCGCGATTGACCACCTTGTAGGGGGCGAGTTCGCGCACCAGTTCGCCGTTGAAGTGGATGGTGCCAGTGGTCGGCTGCATGAAGCCGGTGAGGATGTTGAACAGCGTGGTCTTGCCGGCGCCGTTGGGGCCGAGAATGCCGGTGAACTCGCCTTTCTTCAGCGTAAAACTCGCATTCTTCACGGCGGTGAGGCCGCCGAAGCGCTTGGTCACGCCGTTGACTTCGAGCAGGTCGGTCATCGCAGGCGCTCCGTCAGCCGGCGCCAGAGCGGCGCGATCAGTCCATTGGGCAGGAAGAACAGGATCAGCATCAGGGTCAGTGTGTAGATCCAGAGGCGGTATTCGCCGAAGCCGCGCAGCATCTCGGTGAGCAACGTCAGGAGGATTGCGGCGATGGCGGCGCCATAGATCGAGCCGATGCCGCCGACATAGACCATGATGATCACGGTGATCGACACGACCACCGAGAACAGCGGCGGCGACACCTGCAGCTGGTAATGCGCATAGAGCGCGCCGCCCAGACCGGCGAAACCGGCCGAGATCATCAGCGACACGATCTTGTAGAAGGTGACGTTGATGCCGGCTGCCTGACAGGTCGCCTCGTCGCCGCGGATCGCGCGGAGTAGTAATCCCCAATGCGACTGCGCCAGCAGCGTCAGCGCGATCACTGTGACCGCGAGAATCGCCAGCACGAACCAGTAGTAATGCAGCGGATTCTTCATCAAGGGATCGAGGCCGTAGATGCCTTCCTCGCCGCCAGTATATTCCCAGAAAATCAGACACAGCCGCTGCAGGATCGCGGAGGCGGAGAGCATCGCCAGCGCGAAATACGGCCCGCGCAACCGCAATGTCGGGAAACCGACCAGCAGGCTGAAGGCGATGGCGATCACCACGCCGAGCGGCAGGCTGACCCACGGATTTGTCGACCAGATCGAAGACAGGAAGCCGGCGGTATAGGCGCCCGCGCCGATGAACAGCGAGTGGCCGAAGTTCTCGCGTCCGGTGAGGCCGGACATGAAATCCCAGCTCGATGCCCAGATGCCGTAGATCACGCAGACCGTGAGCACGCCGGTGAGGTAGTTGCTGGCGGCGAACATGGGCAGCAGCGCGAGAAAGGCGACGACGAGGATGCCGCCTGCGATGTCGATGGGGGCGATGCGTTTCATGTCAGAATGCCGCCCGTCGCCCGAGGAGTCCTGATGGGCGTATCATCAGCGTGACGACGACCGCGACCAGCGAGACCAGCTCCGTCCATGATGTCGAAATCAGATAGGCGACGATGGTCTCGGAATAGCCGAGGATCAGCGACGCGATGATGCTGCCGGGGATCGAGCCGAGGCCGCCGACGATGACGATGGCGAAGGCCTTCACCATCGGCAGCAGGCCCATGGTCGGCTGTACCGTGAGGAAGGGCGACACCAGTACGCCAGCGAGCGCCGCGGTGCCGGCGGAGATCGCCATCACGATGGAGAAAATGCGGTTGGTCGGGATGCCCATATATTGCGCGGCTTCCGGATCCTGCGATACCGCGAGGATGGCTGCGCCGAGCCGTGTGCGCTGGATGAACAGCCAGAGGCCGAGCAGCACGAGGACACCGGCGACAAGGGCGAGCAAACGCTGGCCGGAAATATCCACGCCTCCGATCGAGAGCTTGTCAGCCACGAAGGAAGGTACGTTGCGATATTCGGAGCCGAAAGTGATGAATAGCGCCTGTTCGACCGCGAGCGAGACGGCGAGGGTAATCATCAGCACCGCGAGCTGCGACGAGCGCAGCGGGCGCACCAGAAAGCGCTCCATCACCACGCCGAAGCCCGCGACGATCAATACCGCCAGCGGGGCTGCGATGAAGAGCGGAACGCCGAGTAGCGAGGTGAGGACATAGGCCGCATAGGCGCCAAGTGCGTAGAACGAGCCATGGGCGAGATTGAGGATACGGGCGACGCCGAAGATCAGGGTGAAACCAACGGCCAGCATCGCATAGATGGCGCTGGAGACCGCGCCGTAGATCAGAATCTGAAGCATGAGAACCCGCTGTTGAGGACCGGACAATAGGCTCCTCGTCATTGCGAGGAACCACTTGGCGACGAAGCAATCCAGTTCTCGCTTGTGGCTTCTGGATTGCTTCGCTCAGGGGAGGCCGCGAAGGACGGCCTCCCCTGGCTCGCAATGACGGCCGTTAGGGTACGGCTTGGTCCGACGCTTTAGTTGCTCATCCAGGGCGGCGCGATCATCGGGCCGGTTGCGGCTTCCTTCGGCCAGACCACGACGCGGGCGCCGTCCTTCTGCCACTGCACGAACAGCAGGTTCTGCAGTCCCGGGCCGGTCTTCACATCGTGTACTTCGTCGAACACCAGCTTGCCGGCGATGCCGACATGGTCGGTCTTCTCCAGCTCCTTGATGACGGCATCGGGCTCGATGGAGTTGGCGCGCTTCACGGCATCGGTATAGACATAGACCGCGTCATAGGCGCCGATGCCTGTATAAACAGGTGCGGTGCCGAAGCGCTTCACGAATTCATCCCAGAACGGAATGGTCTTCGGGGTAAGCGGCGCGCGGATGGCGAACATGCCGACGGTTTCGGCATTTGCCTTGCCGCTAACGCGGGTGAAGAAGTCGGCGTCCTGGCTCTTGACGTCGATGCCGCCGATCGGGATCGGCACCTGCGCGTCATGCCACTGCTTGACGAAGATGTCCGATGAGGCATGCGAGAGCACGACGATCAGATACTGCGCGCCGGAATTCTTCACCTTGGCGAACAGCGGCGAGAAATCCGAGGTCGAAGTGTCGAAGAATTCGGCCAGCGTCACGTCGGTGCCGCCGTCGGTGGCGCCCTTTTTAAGGATCGGCACGAGATCCTGCACCCATTTCGCGTTCTCGCCGACGATGGCGATCTTCTTCAGGCCCATCTCGCCTTTCAGCTTGCCGTTGATGAAGTCGACCAGCGCGCGCGCCTGATGCGCCGCGTTGATGGGGAAGGCGCGGAAGATATATTTGTAGTTCTCATAGTCTGTTTTCACCTTTGCGGTGATGGCCGGGGAGGCCGCGCCGACGCCGATATAGATCGTCTTGGCGTTGGAAATATGCGGCAGCTGGGCCAGTGTGACGCCTGACGTATAGCCGCCGATCAGCACGTTGACCTTGTCGTCGGCGGTGAGCTTCTTGATTGCAGCAATGCCCTGTTCGGGATTCTCGGTCTCGTCGGCGACAACCATTTCGAGCTTGCGGCCGAGCAATCCGCCCTTGGCGTTGATCTCTTCGATGGCCAGCTTGGCGGCGTTCTGGGTGTCGCGACCGACCTGCAGCTGGACCGACGTCGGAATGCCGATCTTGATCGGCGCTTGCTGGGCAGATGCTGGAGCAGTGGAAGCAAGGGCGCCAGCAACAATCATACTCGCAGCCGCAAGCGGCCTCAGAAATGAGTCCATGGTGTCTCTCCCTAGAGGCATCTGGGTCGTTGCCCGATGCTTTTTTGTGTGATCACAGATTGCCAAGTGCGGCGAGAGCAAGTCAAGGAAGATTGCGCACAGCAACACTGTGTCGCGGATTAAATTGCGAGCATTCACAACGTGTACTTCTGTTGCGTTGCGATGACGCGCATGCGCGGTGTGCCCTGCAGTTGTAGACGCGCAGCCAGCCGTGCGAGCTTTGACGCTGATGGATCGTCTCGCCGGATGAGCATGGAGAAGCCGGGATGAATGAACAGGGTGCAGGCACCAGCTCAGCCTTTCAAGCCATTCGCGCCATCGACTACACAGTCATCTTCGTCCGCGACATGGACGCGATGCGGCACTTCTACGAGACGCTGCTCGGCTTTTCGCTGCAGCGCGTGCTGTCGTCCGGCTGGATAGAATTTCGTATCGGCAGCAACACGTTAGCTCTGGCGATACCAAGCCGCACCGCGTCGGATCATCCGATCCCGGTTGGCAGCGCAGCACTTCAGCTCGCCTTCAAGGTTTCCGTGGCGGAGGTCGATGCGTGTGCCGAGGAATTAGTGCGAAAAGGTATCAGCCTCGTGTCACCGCCGACCGATCAGGTCTTTCGACACCGCACGCTGTTCTTTCGCGATCCCGACGGGAATTTGCTGGAGGTGTTCGCTGATATTCAGGCGCCACCGATGCTCTGCACGTGATCGGACGCACGCAGTCACAGCATGACGCAGGTCGGGTGATGGGTAACGGCTGCGTGTTTGGGTGGTCAGGATTGTCGGCCAAGGGGTGGGACCGCCGACGCAGGTAATAACGGCGGTCCCGTGCCGTGCATTGAAATTCGGGGTTGGAAAGCGACTTCCGCACCCCACTGCGCGACGCGATCGACGCTATCCCAGCCGGGGTTTGTCGCAACTTAAACCAAATCTTAACCTAACCGATTAGGCTTACCTGGCCGGCTTTTCGAGCATTTTTAGTAAAGGTGGAGAATAATCTACTCCGCAGCCCGGGCCAGCAGCGTGATGTCGTTGGCATTGGCGCAATAGTTCTCGTAGTTCGCCGCCGCCGTCTTGGCTGCGAGGTCGGCGCCGCAGGCCCGTTTGTGTGCGCAACTGGCGCAGGCGTGGCGCATCTCCATCATGTCAGGCGGCCGGATCTTGGCAATGGCGGCCTCGTCAAAACCGAGCGCGCGGAGCATCTGCGGCAATTCCTCCGCACCGTTCACGCCTCTGCGCACGATCGTATCGAGATCGCTTGGCGCAAGGCCAAGCTCATGGGCCATGCGTTTGAACTCGCCGCTGTCGAGCGCACCGAGTTCGTTGAGCTGGCGACGCTGGATCAACCAGTCGCCAATGCGTTCGATGAGATTGCTGACGACGGGATAGGGCTGGACGGATGTCATGGCGGTCTCCGCTGCTGAGAGTGATTGAGCGAAGGGTCTGCGCAGCAGCGCGGAGTCGCATTGCGCTGGATCAATCGGTGGGTGCGGCATGGACGGTTAGTCTTACCGCCAGAAATGCCTGCGCCGCAGGCACTTTCCGGGGAAACTCGGGGCTGGATTCAACGTTATCCATGCTTAACTTAGAGACATGTTAGTCCAGAAGCCGGGAACCGGCCTCAGGAGGCGTAAATGAGTTGCAAGCGTTTGAGTATGATTGCGGCCGGCGTCAGTCTGCTGGCGTGCGTCGGTGCCGCGCAAGCGGACACATACAAGCCCGGCGAATTCTTGCTGCTCGACCTGCAGAAGGCCGTGCTGTCGCCGAAACTGCTGGGCCCGCCCGCGTCATTCGAGCAGGTGCAGATCCAGGCCAAGGCCGATGCGAAGGCGAATGTGAAAGCTGATCCGGCGAAGGGAGCACCGCGTCTTGTGCGCGCGCAGTCTGCGAAGCCGGTGGCACAGCGCGCCGCTGCGCAAAAGAAGGTAGCTCGCCGCGGCAATCCGCTGGATTCCAATGCGGCGGACACGCGGGTGCAGGTCTGGCCGTGTCGCACGGGCGGCATCTGCAGCTGGCAGAAATGAGCCGCCTGCTTTCTTAACCTCGCCCCGTTCTTTACGGGGAGAGGTCGGCGCGTAGCGCCGGGTGAGGGGCCTTGTATGGCGCCAACTACACACGAGGGTTATCGGGTCGATAAATACGCGGACCTACTCACTCCGAAATTTGACGAGACGCCGTACCCGGCCCCTCACCCCAACCCTCTCCCCGCGCAGAGCGGGGAGAGGGAGCAGTCTCAGGCCTTGATCTCTTCCACGCCGCACCATTCGGCGATGAACAGCGCCAGCGCCGTCGTCGTCTTCTTCAAGGAGGGCAGGTTGACGCCTTCGTCGAAGCCGTGGACGCCGCGCGAGATGCAGCCGTAGTTCAGCGTCGGCACATTGTCGAACAGCGCATAGACGCGGCTGTCGAGATAGGCCAGCGAGATTTCCGGCTTCGGCTTCTGGCCGAACACCGCTTCATGCGCCGCGGCCAGCGTGGCTTCTGCATCCGAGCCCGGCTTAAGTTCGTAGCCTTCGGCCTGGAAGCCGTTGAAGGTCACCGTCGGCGGGATGTTCGACAGGAACGGATCCTGATGCGCGAAGGCGGCGACGCAGTCGGTGATCTCCTTCTTCGCAGCTTCGGCCGTCTTGCCGGGCAGCAGCGAGATACGGAAGTCCACCTTGCACCATGCCGGGACCGATGAGGCCCAGTCGCCGCCGGCGATCTTGCCGATATTCAGATTGACCGGCTTTTCGATGTTCTTGAAGTGCTCGTGCTGGTCCTTGGTCGCATTCCACTTCGCTTCGAGCTTGCGCAATTCACCGATGATCCGATAGGCGCCGTCGATAGCGTTGGCGCCGGTGCCCATGCGCTGCACGTGTACCGGCACGCCGCGGACCTCGACCTGGAACCAGACCACGCCGATATTGGCGCGGGTGATCGTCTCATGCGACGGCTCCGACACCACCACGGCATCGGCCTTGTAGCCGCGCAGATGCGTCATCAGCGCGCCGTCGCCGGTGGATTCTTCTTCCACCACGGACTGCAGATAGACCGTCGCTGCCGGCTGCAGGCCGAGGCTCTTCAAGGCGTCGAGCGCGAAGATGTTGGAGGCGCAGCCAGCCTTCATGTCGCCGGCGCCGCGGCCCTGCATCCAGTCGCCCTGGATCACGGGGTCGTAAGGCGGCGTGGTCCACATGTCGTGCGGGCCTTCCGGCACCACGTCGACATGACCCTGCATGATTAGCGAGCGGCCTTTTTCCTCGCGCGGATAATGCGTGCCGACCACGATCGGCGCGGTCGAATGCAATTCGTCCCAGGCACCGGCGCCGGGATGATGGCCGAGCGCGGCGCGATCCATCTCGAAGCGCTCCATCTTGTAGCCGCGCGTTTTCATGGCGCGGAACATGAAGTCCTGCATCGTGTGTTCGTTGCCGCGCGTGGAGACGTGGCGCACCATGTCCTGGGTGAACTTCACCTGGGCATCGAAGCCCTTGTCGACGGCGGCGATGATCTTGTCGCGGAGGGCGGGATCGAGAGCCATGTTGTTTTTCCTTTTCTTGTGAGAGGGCTCAGGCGGTCAGCGCGCGCTCGAGCTTTTCCATGCCTTCGTCGAGGATTTCGTCCTGGGCGGTCAGCGGCACCAGCACGCGGATGGTGTTGAAGTTAACGCCGCAGGACAGCAGGATCAGGCCTTCCTCGGTGGCCTTCTGCGTCACCTTCTTGGTCACTTCGGCGTCCGGCGTATCAGAGCCGCGCTCCTTGACGATGTCGAAGGCGATCATGGCGCCGACATTGCGGATGCTGGCGATCGGCACGAGGTCGTTTCGCTGCTGCATCTTCTTCAGGCGCGTGGTGATGCGCTCGCCGATATGGTTGGCGCGCTCCACCAGCTTCTCTTTCTCGAACACGTCGAGCACGGCCATCGCTGCGGCAATCGCCAGCGGGTTGCCGGCATAGGTGCCGCCGAGGCCGCCCGGATCGGCTGCGTCCATGATCTTGGCCTTGCCGATCACGCCCGACAGCGGGAAGCCGCCGGCGAGGCTCTTCGCCACGGTGATGAGGTCGGGCTTCACGTCGTAATGTTCCATCGCGAACATCTTGCCGGTGCGGCCGTAACCGGTCTGCACTTCGTCGGCGATGAAGACGATTCCGTTCTCGTCGCAGATCTTGCGCAGCGCACGCATCAATTCCGGCGGCGCCTGATGGAAGCCGCCTTCGCCCTGCACCGGCTCGATGATGATGGCCGCGACGCGGGCCGGATCGATGTCGGCCTTGAACAGGAAGCTGAGATACTTGAGCGATTCCTCGACCGTGACATCGAGCGGCGCGGCCGGGAACGGCACGTGCCAGACTTCTGGCATGGCGCCGCCAAAGCCCTTCTTGTACGGGAACACCTTGCCCGTCATGGTCATGGTCATGTGGGTGCGACCATGGAAGCCGCCGGTGAAGGCGATCACACCGGCGCGGCCGGTGGATGCGCGGGCCATCTTGATGGCGTTCTCGGTGGCTTCGGCGCCGGTGGTGAAGAATGCGGTCTTGGTGGCGCCGTCGATCGGCGCCAGCTTGTTCAGGCGCTCGGCGAGGGTCACGTAGGATTCATACAGCAGCACCTGGAAGCAGGTGTGGGTGAAGTTCTCCATCTGCGCGCGCACGGCGGCCATGATGGTCGGGTGGCAGTGGCCGGTGTTGAGCACGGCGATGCCGCCGGCGAAGTCGACATAGCGCTTGCCTTCGACGTCCCAGACTTCCGCATTCAGCGCGCGCTGCGCCGAGATCGGAGTGGAATGGCCGATGCCGCGGGGAACGGCGGCTTCGCGGCGCGCGAAGATTTCTGCATTGGTCGACATTCGAGTTTGTCCTTCGAGTTTTCTTGGATGTTGTTGGGTGTGGATCAGTGGATGGAGCAGGCTGCTGCGCCGGGCGCTGTAGGCTCCCTCGCCCCGCTCTTGCGGGGAGAGGGGTGGGGTGAGGGGCTCTTGCGATCCGCAAGTGCAGTGCGTGCGATGAGCGCCGTGCCATGCCCCTCACCCGCCGCGAAGACGCGGCGACCTCTCCCCGCGCAGAGCGGGGAGAGGTTAAGAGAGCGCGGCGTGCTGGTGTTCACTCGATAAGTCCAATCACCGCGCGGCTTCGAAACCGGCGAGGGTCGAGGTGAGGTTGGCGCCGAGGATGTCGGAGAGATATCCGCCTTCCTGAACGAGAACGGTGGGCAGGCCCATGCGCGCAACGGCTTCACCGATGCGCTTGAAGCCCGGGGTGGTGACTTTCAGGGCCGCCAGCGGATCGTGCTCGGATGCATCGAGGCCGAGAGCGAGAACCAGAGCCGTCGGTGCAAACGACTTGATGGTCTTCTCGGCGACAGCAAGCGCGTCGATGAAACCGTCATCGCCGGTGCCAAGCGCGAGCGGAATATTGAGATTGGTGCCGAGACCGTTGCCTTCGCCCTTCTCATGGGCATAGCCCCAGACGAAGGGGTAGTAACCGACGGGATCGGCATGGATCGACACCGTCAGCACGTCTGGACGCGCATAGAAGATGCCCTGTGTGCCGTTGCCGTGATGCACGTCGACATCGAGGATCGCGACGCGCTCGTGCTTGGTGCGCAGATGCTCGGCGGCGATGGCCGAATTGTTCATGAAGCAGAAGCCGCCGGCCATGTCGCGATAGGCGTGGTGGCCGGGTGGGCGACACAGCGCGTAGACGGCGTCCTCACCGTCCATCACCATCTGCGCCGCGGTGACGGCGACGTCGGTGGAGGCGCAGGCACCAAGCCAGGTGCCAGGACCGATCGGTGCTGCGGTATCCGCGGTGTGCCAGCCGAGCTTGCCGGTGATGTGGGTGGGATAGCTGCCCGCCACGCGGTTCGGGTGGATATTGGCGATCATCTCCGGGCCGTAATCCGGCAGCTTGATCCATTCCTCCCAGGCGCCTTCGAGGAAGCGCAGATATTCCGGCGAGTGCACGCGGGCGCGTGGGCCCTGGCCGAATTCGGTCGGCGCGACCAGCGTGTGCTTGCCGTCGGCGAGGCCTTTCAGCAAGCGCTCGGCGCGCTCCGGCTGCTCGGTGGTTTTACGGACCTGACCGCGCACCAGGAAGAACTGCGGATCATGGCTCTTGTGCTTGTCGGAATACACTGCCTTCACGTAGCGGCTCCATTCGTTGAGGAGGGAAGTTCGCGGACCAGCTTGCCGACTTCGCGCCAGGCAGCGCCGATGTGATAGTCGATCCGCGCGATGATGATATCGGGATGCCCTTGTTCGAGGACTTCGAGCAGTGCCTCATGGGTCTGCGCAATACGGTGCGGATCGTCATAGAGCCGGCCGATCAGGCCGATCGTCATACGCAGTTCCGAAGCGAGATCGTCGAACAATCGCAACAGGCGCTTGCTGCCGGCGATTTCGCAGATCATGCGATGAAATTTGTAGTCTTCCTCGATCTGTCGCGCATGATCGTCGATCGCTGCGGTCTCGTGCATGACGTCGATCTGCCGGCGCAGCATGTCGCGATTGGCAGGCGTCATGTTCTTGGAGGCGAGCACGCCGGCATGACATTCGACGCAAATGCGCAGGTCGTAGATCTCGTCGATATCCGTCGCTTCAAGCTTGCGGACGAAGAAGCCGCGGCGCGGATGCGAGACCAGCAGGCCTTGCTGCTCGAGCAGCCGTGCAGCTTCACGGACAGGGGCGCGGCTGACGCCGAGCTCGCGGGCGATGCCGGCTTCGACGACTTTGGCGCCAGGCAGCAGCTGCCCCTTGATGATGGCCTGGGTCAGGATGCGTGCGACCTGCCCGACAAGATCGGTGTCGGCGAGGGCGGTCAGACCAACTGGAGGAGACATCAAACGCATGCGGGGGACCCGTTTCTTCCCCTGTACAAGAATTAATCGTCGATTGTCGACAGTTTAATCTTGCGAGCTGCCATGCGATTGTGTTTCCTGCCCGCACCTTAAAAAAAGCCGGGAACCGCGCCTGTGAACATGCATGCAAACATTACGCCGACCCTCGATGCCGCCAAGCAGGTCCGTATCGACCTCGCCGCGGCCTATCGCCTAATCCATCGCCTCGGCCTCGATGACAGCATTTACACGCATATTTCGGTGCGCGTCCCCGGCACGCAGGACCGCTTTCTGATCAATCCCTATGGCATGCGCTTCGAGGAAGTGACGGCGGGTAACCTCGTCACCGTTGATGTCGACGGTAAAGTTGTCGACGATCCGCTCGGCCTCGGTATCAATCCGGCCGGCTTCACCATTCACAGCGCCGTTCACGCCGCCCGTCACGATGCGCAGTGCGTGCTGCACACGCATACCGTTGCCGGCGTCGCAGTGTCGTGCCTGAAGGATGGTCTGCAGCCGCTGAACCAGTGGTCGATGCAGTTCACCGACCGCGTCGCCTATCATGACTTCGAAGGCATCGCGCTGGACCTGTCCGAGCGTGAGCGCCTGGTCGCCGATCTCGGCGACAAGATGGTTCTCATCCTGCGCAACCACGGCCTGCTCACCTGCGGCCGCTCGGTTGGTGAGGCCTTCAAGCTGATGTTCAACATGGAGCGCTCCTGCCGCGCGCAGCTCGCGATTCTTTCAACCGGCGCGGAAGTCATTCGCCCGTCCCACGCCATTGCCGCACACACCGCCGGCCAGTATGACCGCGGTTACGACAAGGTGCATGGCACCGAAGGCGGCAAGCCGGACAGCGAGTGGGAGGCCTTCAAGCGCATGCTCGAGCGCACGGACGCCGATTACAAGAATTGACCCGACTTCCGCTACACATCGTCAACTGATCTGGGTTACGTGCCAGCCGGCACTAAGGGGAAAGATATGTTGAAGAAATTTGTATTGGCTTTGGCACTGGCCAGCGTGAGCCCGCTCGTCTTCACGAGCACGATGGCGCTCGCGCAGGAGCCGAAGATGGGCGGCACCATCAATGCGGTGATCCAGCCAGAGCCACCGGGCCTGATGCTGGCACTCGTCCAGAACGGCCCGACCCAGATGGTCTCGGGCAATATCTATGAAGGCCTGCTGCGCTACAGCAAAACACTGGAGCCGCAGCCCGGTCTCGCCGAGAGCTGGACCATCAGCCCGGATGCGAAAACCTACACGTTCAAGCTCAAGCAGGGCGTGACTTGGCACGACGGCAAGCCGTTCACCGCTGCCGACGTGCTGTTCTCCATCGAGACGCTGAAGGTGACCCACGCGCGTGCGCGCAACAACCTCGTGCAGCTCGACAAGGTCGAAGCGCCGGATGATTACACCGTCGTCTTCACGCTGAAGCAGCCCTTTGGCCCCTTCATCGGCATCTTCGAAGTCGGCTCGATGCCGATCATCCCGAAGCACATCTATGAGGGCAGCGATGTCAAGACCAATCCGGCGAACAATACGCCGATCGGTACCGGTCCGTTCATGTTCAAGGAATGGAAGAAGGGCTCGTTCATCCAGCTGGTGAAGAACCCGAACTACCACGTCAAGGGCAAGCCCTATATCGACGGCATCTACTGGCAGATCATTCCGGACGCCGCTGCGCGTTCGGTGGCCTACGAGACCGGCAAGGTCGATGTGCTGCCCGGCGGTTCGATCGAGAACTTCGACGTGCCGCGCGTCAGCAAGCTGCCGAACACCTGCGTCACGGGCGACGGCTGGGAGTTCTTCTCGCCGATGGCCTGGATGTGGCTCAATAACCGCACGCCTGTGCTCGCCAACAAGAAGGTGCGTCAGGCGATCATGTACGCGGTGGATCGCGAATTCGCGCGCGACGTGATCTGGAACGGTCTCGGAAAAGTCGCTACCGGCCCGTCCTCGTCGGCGATCAAGTTCTACACTGACAACGTGCAGAAGTACCCGTACGATCCGGCCAAGGCCAAGGCCTTGCTGAAGGAAGCCGGCTACAAGGGCGAGAAGGTCCGCCTGATGCCGCTGCCTTACGGCGAAACCTGGTCGCGCTGGGGTGAAGCTGTGAAGCAGAACCTCGTCGACGTCGGCATGAATATCGAGACCATTGCCACCGACGTGCCGGGCTCGAACCAGAAGAACATGGAGTGGGATTACGATATCTCCTTCACCTATCTGTATCAGTATGGCGATCCCGCCCTCGGCGTTGGCCGCAACTATGTGACGAGCGCGATCCAGAAGGGCCAGCTGTTCAACAATCTCGAGGGATACTCCAATCCCGAGGTCGACAAGCTGTTCGATGAGGGCGCCGTCGCAACGCCGGATTCGAAGCGCAAGGAAATCTACGAGAAGGTCCAGAAGATTCTCGTCGAGGATGTGCCTGTTGCCTGGCAGCTTGAACTGCAGTTCCCGACCATCACGAACTGCAAGATCAAGAACCTGATCACGACCGGTATCGGCGTCAATGACGGCTTCCGCGACGCCTGGATCGACAAGTAAGCTTTCAGCCTGATGCCCGTGACGATCCCTGCGATCGTCACGGGTTTTCTTTGTGTACTCTGACCTGAATGCGATGGACCTCTGATGCTGTCATTCGTTGCCCAGAGGATCGTGAAGGGCGTGTTCGTCCTGCTTGCGATCATCGTGATGAACTTCTTCCTGATCCGCCTTGCGCCCGGCGATCCCGCAGCGGTGATGGCCGGCGAGGCCGGCGCCAGCGATGCGCAATTCGTCCAGCAGCTGCGCGAAAAGTTCTCACTGGATAAGCCGCTGCCAGAGCAGCTGTTCATTTACGTGAAGGGTGTCGTCACCCTCGACCTCGGTTTCTCGTTCCGCCAGCAGATGCCGGTCGCGAAGTTGATCGCCGAGCGTCTGCCGGCGACGCTGCTACTGACGCTGACGGCGTTCGGCATATCGCTAATCCTGGGCATCACCTTCGGCACGCTGGCCGCGAGATTTGCGGGGACATGGGCGGACACCGCCATCACTGTCTCGGCGCTGCTGTTCTATGCCACGCCGATCTTCTGGGTCGCGCTGATGTCGATCCTGCTGTTCTCGGTCTATCTCGGTTGGCTGCCGAGCTTCGGCTACGAGACCGTCGGTGGAAACTTTACCGGATGGGCACATGTGAAAGACGTGGCTCTGCATTTGGTGATGCCGGCCATGACCATCGGCCTGTTCTTCATGGCGACCTATACGCGCATGACGCGGGCGTCGATGCTCGAGGTCAAGCGTCTAGATTTTGTCAAGACGGCCCGCGCCAAGGGCCTGCGCGACAACATCATCCAGCGCCGTCACGTGCTGCGCAACGCGCTGCTGCCGGTGGTGACGCTGGCCGGCGTCCACTCCGGTACGCTGGTCGGCGGCGCCGTGCTCACCGAGACGGTGTTTGCATGGCCCGGCATCGGCCGGTTGCTTTATGAGGCGCTCTTGCAACGCGATTATAACCTTCTGCTCGGCGTCTTCGTGGTCTGCTCGGCGATGGTCCTGATCTTCAATCTCGTCACCGACCTCGTTTATCGGCTGGTCGATCCACGCATCGAGTTTGCATCATGAAGAAGTTCTGGAAATTGATGCTGCGCAATCCCGGCGGCGTTATCGGTCTGGTCATCATCACGATTGCGATCTTCATCGCGCTGTTCGGGCAGATGATCTTTCCGACCTCGCCCTGGCGGATGGTGCAGCGGCCGTTCTTGCCGCCCTTCACCAATCCCATGGTGACCCTCGGCACCGATGCGCTGGGCCGCGATGTGTTTGCCGGCCTGATCTATGGCGCCCGCGTGTCGCTGCTGGTCGGTCTCGTTTCGACCACCGTGGCGCTCACCATCGGCGTGCCGCTCGGCGCCATCGCCGGCTATTTCGGCGGCAAGGTCGACGACGCACTGATGCGCTTCACCGAGTTCTTCCAGACCATTCCGAGCTTCCCGCTGGCCATTGTGCTGGTGGCGATCCTGCAGCCGTCGATCTATTCCATCGTTGGTTCCATCGCCATCGTCTCGTGGCCGCCGGTGGCGCGTCTGGTGCGCGGCGAGGTGCTGTCGCTGCGCACGCGCGAATATGTTCAGGCGGCCATCGTGACCGGCCAGAGCAATACCTGGATCATCTCGCGCGAGATTTTGCCGAATGCGCTGTCGCCGGTGATCGTGCTGGCGTCGCTGATGGTGGCCAATGCGATCCTGCTGGAGTCCTCGCTGTCGTTCCTCGGCCTCGGCGATCCCAACCTGATGTCGTGGGGCTACATGGTCGGAGCAGGCCGGACGGTGATCCGTCAGGCCTGGTGGATCACGGTCTTCCCCGGCGTTGCCATCCTGATCTCGGTGCTCGGCATGAACCTGATCGGCGAAGGCCTCAACGACGCGCTCAATCCGCGCCTGGCGAAGGATAGCCGCTGATGACCCAAGTGCTATCTAAAGCCCCCGCGGTTTCCATCAAGAATCTCAGGATCGCCCTGCCGAAGAGCGCCGAACGTCCTTATGCGGTTGATGGCGTGTCCATCGATCTCATTCCTGGTGAGATCGTCTGCGTCGTCGGCGAATCCGGTTCGGGCAAGTCCATGTGCGCCCATGCACTGATGGGTCTGCTGCCGGATACGGTGAAGACCGAGACCGGCGAAGTTCTGTTCGAGGGCCAGAATCTCCTGAAGCTCGACGAAAGCGGCTGGCGCGAAGTGCGCGGCCGCGGCATCGCCATGGTGTTCCAGGAGCCGATGACCGCGCTCAATCCGCTGATGCGGATTGGCGAGCAGATGATGGAAATGTTCGAGGCGCATAATCTTTTGACGCCGAAGGAGCGCCGCGCCAAGGCCCTCAGCCTCGCCAAGGAAGTCGGTCTGCCCGATCCCGAGCGCATCATCCGCGCCTATCCGCACCAGCTCTCCGGCGGCCAGCGCCAGCGCGCGATGATCGCCATGGCACTTGCGCTGGAGCCTTCGGTGCTCGTCGCCGACGAGCCGACCACGGCACTCGACGTCACCACCCAGGCGCAGATCCTCAAGCTGATCCGCAATCTGCAGCGCAGCCGCAACATGGCCGTGATGTTCATCACCCACGACTTCGGCGTCGTCGCCGATATCGCCGACCGCGTCGTGGTGTTGCGCCATGGCAAGATCGTCGAGGAAGGCTCAATCGACGCCGTCTTCAGGAATCCGCAGCACGATTACACCAAGGCGCTGCTGGCTGCCGTGCCGTCGATGCACCCGCCGGTGCGCGCGCCGCTGGATGATAATGCGAAGGCTGTCGAGGTCATCGGCCTCGACAAGACCTATGTGACCTCGGGCGGCTGGTTCAAGCCGGATCGTCGCGTGCAGGCAGCGAACGAAGTCACGTTCTCGATCATGCAGGGCGAGACTGTCGGCCTGGTCGGCGAGTCCGGTTCGGGCAAATCGTCAGTGGCGCGTCTGGTGATGCGCCTGATCGAGGCCGATCGCGGCACCGTGCGCATCGGCGATGTCGACCTCACGGCACTCGAAGGCAAGGCGCTGCGGGCGCAGCGCCACCGCATCCAGATGATCTTCCAGGACCCGTTCGCCTCGCTCAATCCGCGGCGCCGGGTCGGCCAGATCATCACCGATGGCCCGATCGCTCGCGGCACCGATCCCAAGGTCGCGATGCAGCGTGCGCGTGATCTGCTGGGGATGGTCGGCCTCGATGCCGGCTCGCTCGATCGTTATCCGCACGAGTTCTCCGGCGGCCAGCGCCAGCGCCTCGGCATCGCCCGCGCGCTTGCGATGGATCCGGAGATCATCGTCGCCGACGAAGCTGTCTCCGCGCTCGACGTCTCGGTGCAGGCGCAGGTGCTGAAGCTGCTGGAAGACCTCAAGGCCCGCCTTGGTCTCTCGATGCTCTTTATCACCCACGATCTGCGCGTCGCCGCGCAGATCTGCGATCGCATCGCCGTGATGCAGCGCGGCGTCATCGTCGAGCTGAAGCCGACGGCGCAACTGTTTGCGTCGCCGGAACATCCCTACACCCGCGAATTGCTCGGCGCCGTCCCCGGCCAGAGTTCGCCATCCCAGGCCGCCTGACCTTATGCCGACGTCTCCTGTGACTTGCGTTTTCCTGAGCAGGACCATCAACCTGCGCAAATACCTGACCAACGAAATCGCCCGGCTCGACGGCAAGGTGAATTTTGTCGACCATCTCGACGGCACCGATCCCGCCAAGATCGACATGGCGGTGAGCTGGCATCCGCATGCGGATGCGTTCGATCACTATCCGAACCTCAAGGCGGCGTGTTCGATCGGCGCCGGCGCCGACAGCATCCTGAACTGTCCGAGCCTGCGCGACGGCATCGACGTGGTGCGCGTGGTCGAGCCGGCACAGGCGCAGATGATGTCCGGCTTCGTGATCTGGAACGTGATCTATCACCAGCGCCAGTTCGGGACTTACCTGCAGAACCAGCGCGATCACGTCTGGAAGCGCCTCGGCGGCGGACGCCGCCCGTCCGAGGTTCCGATCGGCATTCTCGGCTACGGCGCTATCGGTGCACGCGTCGCCTCGGATCTGGCGATGCTGGGCTTTCCCGTCCGGGTCTGGAGCCGTTCGGGCAAGCCGACGACGCCCGGCGTGACCGGCTTCCACGGCAGCGACGGACTCGACGCGATGCTCGCGGGCTCTGAGGTGCTGGTGAACCTGCTGCCGCTCACCGAGGAAACCCGCGGCATCCTCAATGCAAGCCTGTTCGCCAGGATGCCGCGCGGCAGCTATCTCATTCAGGTCGGCCGCGGTGAGCACTCCGTCGAGCAGGATATTCTCGATGCGCTCGCAAGCGGGCAGCTCTCCGGTGCGACACTCGATGTCTTCCACACCGAGCCGCTGTCGAAAGACCATGCGTTCTGGTCGCATCCGCAGATCGTGCTGACGCCGCATGACGCCTGCGAGGTCACCATGACCGCCATCGGCGACACGATTTTAGCGACGGCCGAAGCCGTGAAGCTGGGCGTGCAGCCGAAAGATTCGGTGGATCGCAGCCGGGGATATTGAGCGCGGCGAGATCGTCTCTCTCGGTTGTCGTCCCCGCGAAGGCGGGGACCCATAACCACGATGCGTGTAATAAAATCGCAGAGCTACAACGAGCACGTTTGACTTAGTTCTTCGGCGTTTATGGATCCCCGCCTTCGCGGGGATGACACCTGAGAGGGCAGATGTAGACTACTCCACCGCCAGCCCCGTCACGGCCGCCGACGCTTCCAGCCAGTGCAGGAAACTGCCGGTCATGCTGCGCGCGACGGCGATGTGAATCGTCGGCGCCTCGTCGACCTTCCACAGCGTCACGCCCGTATGCGCGATCTGCGTGACGGCAACGCTGCCGGCTGGAAACGCCGCGGCGCTGAGATCGATGGCGACGCCCTTGGCCAGCACGTCGAGCAGGGCCGGACCCGACAGCCGGAGCAGGCCAATGCTGTCGGACTGATCGACCACCGAGGCGAGGCCATCGAGCTGCTGCGCGAGACTGTCCACGAAACGCGGTGTGCCCGCATCGTGGGTCACCAGCCAGCGGCCGGGGCCGGTGCCGAGAAACGAGGTCGCATCGCTGCCGGAACCGTGCGGTCCCAGTGGCAGATTGATATCGAACTGTTCCTTCACGGCAGCAGCGAGCGCGGCATCCTGGCCTTTGCGCGTCATGACGGTGGCAATGGCGATGCCGCGACGCTCGCGTGCGATGACGCCGCGGCCATCGCCCATGGAGCGCAACTCAGCGAAGGCGGAGATGTGAGCGAGATCAAGCACGCAGCCGCGCTCCTTCTGCATCGACGAAGTCGGGATCGACGACCTCAAGTTCGAGATCGCCGGAGCGTACGGGGTCCCAGGCGCGGATGATCTCGCCATGCCGTTCCGGTCCGCGCGTCAGCAGGCCAAGGCCGATCCAGTGATTATTGCCCGGGCTGAAGGCCGTGGACGTGATGAATCCGGCATTGTTGTCCGGCGCAGGCGTCACGCCGCGCGCGAACAGCAGCGCGCCGTTGCGCAGGCGATGGCTGCGATCGACCGGCCGCAGGCCGACCAGCGTCGGCCGGTTGGAATCGATCAGCGCCTCGCGCGCCGCCATGGTGCGGCCGATATAGTCCTTCTTCACCGACATCATGCGTCCGAGCCCGAGATCGCGCGCCACGGTCTGGCCGTTGAGTTCGGAGCCGGCGACATGGCCCTTTTCGATCCGCATCACGCTGAGCGCCTCGGTACCATAGGGCGTGACGCCGAACGGCTTGCCGGCTTGCATCAATGCATTGAACAGCGCCTCGCCATAGCCCGCCGGCGCGGCGATCTCGTAAGCGAGTTCGCCGGAGAACGAGACGCGAAACAGCCGCAGCGGGATATTGCCGACATGGAATTCGGCACAGGCCAGATAGGGGAAGGCCTCGTTGGAGACATCGAAGGCATCGTCGAGCAATGCCTGCAGCAGCTCGCGCGACTTAGGCCCGGCGACGGCATACTGCGCCCATTGCTCGGTGACCGAGACCATCTGCACGTCGAGTTTGGGCCACAGCACCTGATGGCAGTATTCGAGATGCTGCATCACCTTGCCGGCATTCACCGTGGTGGTCGTCATCACCCAGTGATCGGCGGAGAGACGCCCGGTTGTTCCGTCATCCATGACGAAACCGTCTTCGCGCAGCATCACGCCGTAGCGCACCTTGCCGACGGGCAGGGTCGAGAAGGTGTTGATGTAGACGCGATCGAGGAAGGTGCCGACATCCGATCCGCACAGTGCGATCTTGCCGAGAGTCGAGACATCGCAGATGCCGACGCTGGAGCGCACGGTCTTCACCTCGCGGGTGACGCTCGTGAGCCAGTCAGTCTCACCGGGCGCGTTGAACCATTGCGCGCGCATCCATTGGCCGGCTTCGACGAAGGTGGCGTTCAACGCGGCGGAGGCGGCGTGGCTCGCCGTCAGCCGTGTCGGCTTGAAATGCTTGCCGCTGTGCAGACCCGCAAAGGCGCCGATGGCAACCGGCACATGCGGCGGTCGTGCCCGCGTCGCGCCGGTCTCGGCGATGGTCTTCCTGATCTCGCCGGCGAGGATTGCGAGGCCGTTGACGTTGGACGTCTTGCCTTGATCGGTCGCCATGCCCAAAGTCGTGTAGCGCTTGAGCTGCTCGACCGAGCGGAAGCCTTCTTGCGCGGCAAGGGCGACGTCGGTCGCGGTGACATCGTTCTGCAGATCGACGAAGGCCTTGCGGCGCGATCCCGCGAACAGCCAGACCGGATTGGTGCCGGATGCCTCGTCGCTGGCGGTGATGGGCTTCTGCGTCTGCAGGCCGAGGCCGACATACGAGGCCGCCTTCGCGCCGGCCAGTGCACCGCTCTCCAATGCCCGCGTCAGCGTCCATTGCGCCGCTGCGGCTCCCGCGATTTGCATGCCCGGTGGCGTGTCGCTGCAGAGAAATGCCGATCGCTCCTCCGACCAACTGCCCTTGCCGCCGAGATGCGTGGCAATGCCGATGCTCGGCGACCAGCCGCCGGAGACGCCAAGCGTGTCCACAGTGACGCTACGTGTCTTGCCGGTACTGTCGGTGATCTCGATCGTCGTCAGCCTGCGATAGCCTGACGTGTCGGAGACATGCGCGCCGAGAAACTGCGGTGCATTGCCTGCGAGTTTGCGCACCTCAGGCGAAACCTCCGTCCGTGCATCGACCACAACAGCGATCTCGGCGCCGGCCGCTTGCAAGTCGAACGCACTGCGCCAGCCGTCATCCGATGTCGTGAAGACGGCGATGCGCTTACCCGGCACCACGCCGAAGCGGTTGGCGTAAGCGCGCAATGCCGACGCCAGCATGATGCCGGGCCGGTCATTGCCGGGAAACACCAGTGGGCGTTCCTGCGCGCCAGCGGCGAGCACGCATTGTTTCGCAACGATCTTCCACAGCCGCTGCCGCGGCATGAATGGCGGCGGCACTGGCAGATGATCGCTGACGCGCTCGATGGCGCCATATTCGCCGTCATAGGCGCCGAATACGGCGGTGCGCTTGAGGATGCGGACATGAGGCAGGGTGCCGAGTTCGGCCTCCGCCAGCGCCGCCCATGAGGCTGCTGTGACGCCATCGATCTGCGCGGTGTCGCTGAGCAATCGTCCGCCGAGCACGAAATCTTCCTCGGCCACGATCACCCGCGCTCCGGCGCGTCCGGCGGCGAGCGCTGCGGCGAGGCCCGCAGGGCCGGCGCCGATCACCAGCAGGTCGCAGAAAGCGTGAGACTTCTCATACGTGTCGGGATCGTCGAGACCGCTGAGCGCGCCCAGACCTGCCGAGGCACGGATGGCGGGCTCGTAGAATTTCTCCCAGAACGCCGCCGGCCACATGAAGGTCTTGTAGTAGAAGCCGGCATTGAGCAGCGGGCCGGCGAGCTGGTGCACGGCGCGGAGATCGAAATTCGGCGACGGCCAGCAGTTCTGGCTCGAGGCGTCCAGGCTATCAAACAGCTGGACTGTGGTGGCCTTGGTGTTCGGCTCGGCGCGCGCTCCCGAGCGCAGCGTCACCAGCGCATTCGGCTCTTCCGGCCCGGCCGAGAAGATGCCGCGCGGCCGGTGATATTTGAACGACCGGCCGACCAGCATTGTGTCATTGGCGAGCAGCGCGGACGCCAGTGTGTCGCCGGCATAGCCGCCATAGGTCTTGCCGTCGAAACTGAAGCTGACCGGCTTCGATCGGTCGATCAGCCCACCGGATGCGAGACGACGCGAGATGCTCATGATGCAGCCTCATCATGGGCCAGCACGGCGTCGATCACCTCATGCGTCGAGACGTTGCGCGTGACCTTGAGCCAGGCATGGCAACCCGCCGCGTGGTACCAATATTCCTGGTGAACGCCGACTGGATTGTCGCGCAGATAGACATAGTCGAACATTGCATCGGCATTATCGGGCGCGGGCCGCGCCAGCGTCGCGTCGCCGGAATAGGAAAATTCCGAAGCGTCGCGGGATCCGCAATAAGGGCAGGGGATGCGCATGGGGCCTCAGTGCAGGTTCGGTTGGGCGCCCTGGCCCTTTTCATCGACGATATGGCCGGAGCGAAACCGGTCCAGCAGCAGGCGATTGGCGGCAGGGTGTGGTTCGTCCTTCGCCAGCAGATGCGCGAAGACGAAGCCCGAGCCCGGCGTCGCCTTGAAGCCGCCATAGCACCAGCCGGCATTGAGATAGAGCCCTTCGACGTGGGTGCGGTCGATGATCGGCGAGCCGTCCATCGACATGTCGACGAGGCCGCCCCAGTTGCGCAGCATGCGCGCGCGGCCGATCGCCGGCATCAGCGCCATGCCGCCTTCGCAGACGTCCTCGACCACGGGAAGATTGCCGCGCTGGGCATAGGAGTTGTAGCCGTCGATATCACCGCCGAACACCAGGCCGCCCTTGTCGGACTGGCTGATGTAAAAGTGCCCGGCGCCGAAAGTGATGACGCCGGGAATGATCGGCTTCAACCCTTCGGAGACAAAGGCCTGCAGCACGTGGCTCTCGATCGGCAGTCGCATCCCGGCCATCGCCGCGACGCGCGACGACGAGCCGGCGACCGCGAGGCCGATCTTCTTCGCTCTGATCGCGCCGCGCGAGGTCTGCACGCCCACCGCACGACCGTCGACGATGTCGATCCCTGTCACTTCGCAATTCTGGATCACGTCGACGCCGCGATCGCTGGCGCCGCGGGCGTAGCCCCACGCCACCGCATCATGGCGCACAGTGCCGCCGCGCTTCTGCAAGAGGCCGCCCTGGATCGGAAACCGCGCTGCGTCGAAATTCAGGAACGGATAGAGTTTGCGGACCCCCTCGCGGTCCAGCAACTCGCTGTCGGCGCCGTTCAGCCGCATCATGTTGCCGCGCCGCGCATAGGCATCGCGCTGGCCGTCGGAATGGTAGAGGTTCAACACGCCGCGCTGGCTGACCATGGCGTTGTAGTTGAAGTCCTGCTCGAGGCCTTCCCACAGTTTCAGCGACAGCTCATAGAGCGAGATGTTTTCCGAGAGCAGATAGTTGGACCGGATGATGGTAGTGTTGCGGCCGATATTGCCTGACCCGATCCAGCTCTTCTCCAGCACGGCGATATTCCTGACGCCGTACTCCTTCGCCAGATAATAGGCGGTCGCCAGCCCATGGCCGCCGCCGCCGACGATGATGATGTCGTATTCGGGCTTCGGCGCAGCATCGCGCCATTGCGGCGTCCAGCCTTTGTGGCCGGTGAGGGTCTGTTTGAGCAGCGACGTCAGCGAATAGCGCATGGAAAATCCGGGTGGCGATCAGGCCCGGAGTGTCGCGTATTTCGGGAAGCGGCACCAGTCCATGAGCGACATTAAGAAGCCCATCAGCGACATCGTGAGATGATGTCGTTTAGCGCGCCAGCCAGAAGCCGCCCACCACCAGGATCATGGCCAGCAGGCTGATGACCCCGAGCACGGCCGCAGTGATGGCCAGCAGGCCGTGGGAGTCGAGCCATCCGCGTAATGCCTTTTCCATGGTGCTGAAACTCTCCCGGTGATTTGAGTTTATCGTTGCAGGCAGGCACCGTATCAAACACTTCAGGCGCCGTCGTCTCGGACGGTTTCGCCATATTGAAGAATTGACATGCTTGAGGAAGTGACATGGACAATCTGAATACCCAGGGCATCAAGGTGCCGAAGCTCGGCCTCGGTACGTTCAAGCTCACGGGCGACGGCTGCGTAGCCGGCGTGGAAAGCGCTATCGGCCTCGGTTATCGGCACATCGACACCGCCGAAATGTATGGCAACGAGGCGGAAGTCGGCGCCGGCATCAAGGCCTCGGGCATCGCGCGCAAGGACCTGCATGTCACCACCAAGGTCTGGCACGAGAACCTCGCGCCGGATGCCATCAGGCGCGCCTTCGACACCAGCCTGAAGAAGCTCGGACTCGATGTCATCGATCTCTATCTGGTGCACTGGCCCTCGAAGGGCATGAATCTCCCGACGATCTTCGAGACGCTGTTGAAGCTGAAGGACGAGGGCCGCGTCCGCGCCATCGGCGTGGCGAATTTTCCGGTCAAGCTGATGAAGCAGGCCGTGGAGGAGATCGGCGCCCCGGTTGCCTGCAATCAGGTTGAATATCATGCACTGCTCGACCAGATGAAGCTGCTGACCTATCTGCGGTCGAAGTCGATCCCGCTGGTGGCCTATTGCCCGCTCGGTCAGGGCCGGCTTGCGGACAACGATGTGATGAAAAAGATCGCCGCCAAGCACGGCGTGTCAGCGGCGCAGGTGGCGCTGAAGTGGTTGCTCGATCAGGATGGTGTCGCAGCGATCCCCAAGGCGTCGCGCAAGGAAAGCCAGCAGGCCAATCTCGATGCACTGAAGGTGACGCTGGACGACGACGACCGCAGGGCGATCGCGGCGCTGCCGAAGACGCAGCGGCTGGTCAATCCAGGCTTCGCGCCGGATTGGGATTGATTTGTCTCCCCCTCTCCCACCTAGCGAAGCTGCGCTTCGCGGGGGAGAGGGGGAGATGCGCACGGGCTACTTGTGCGAATGGGGCTTCTTCCCCTCCGCCTTCTTCCCCGTCGGCATCATCACCACGCGGCCATACTTCACGCCGCGCTCCGCAATGATGTGATCGGCGAAATGCTGTACTTCGCTGCCGGAGCCGCGCAGCGCGGTCACTTCCATGCAGTTATCGCCGTCGAGATGCACATGCAGCGTCGCCAGCGAGAGGTCGTGGTGATGATGATAGGTGTCGACCAGCCGGCGTGAGAGATCGCGCTGGGCGTGGTCATAGACATAGACCAGGGCGGCGACGCATTCGCCGGCCTTGCCCTTCTCCTGCGCCGCCTGCTGCATGCCGGCACGGGCGAAATCGCGGATCGCTTCGGAGCGGTTCTGATAGCCGTGTTCGGCGATCATCGCATCCAGTTCTTCCATCAGGTCGTCGTCGAGCGTGATCGTAATGCGCTGCATCGGTCCTCTCAAGAAGTATGACGAATCTTTGACTTTGTCATACTTGGCATGTCAGTGTGTTCCGGTTGAACCCAGCATAGCCCGGCCGACTGACCGATGCATCGCTCTCTCTTTTCATCGGCCGGACTCTCGCTGGCTTCGTTGCTTGCAGTCGTCACGCCCTCAGCCGCGCAGCCGGCGACGGTGTTGTCCCCGGTCGAAGTCGAGGCACCGCCGCGGCATGCAGCCAAGCCACGCGTAACGCGCGCCGGGAATGAGGCGGGCCGCCCGGCGGCACGCCATGTTGCCGCACCGACCTTGGGTGGCGGCGGCATGAGTGTCACGCCCGGCGCCAGTGCAGCGCAGGCGCCGGTCGCCTCTGCCAGCGAGAAGACTGTCAGCGGCACCGAGGTCAATGCGCGGCCGCTGTCGCGTCCCGCCGAAGCGCTGGAAGTTGCGCCCGGCCTGATCATCACGCAGCATTCCGGCGATGGCAAAGCCAACCAGTATTTCCTGCGCGGCGTGAATCTGGATCACGGCACCGATCTCGCCATCTCCATCGACGGCATGCCGGTGAACATGCGGACCCATGGTCACGGCCAAGGCTATGCCGATACCAACTTCCTCATCCCCGAACTGATCAGTTCGGTGAATGTCCGCAAGGGACCGTATTTCGCCGATGAAGGCGACTTCTCGTCCGTCGGTGTGATGCATGTCAGCCTGATCGGCAGCGTTGCGCGCACCATGGCGTCGATCACATCAGGAAGTTTCGGTTACAACCGCGCCTTCGGCGTGACGTCGGGCAAAGTCGGCGAAGGCACGCTGCTGGTGGCCGCCGAGGCCAATATCTATAACGGCCCGTGGGACAATCCCGACAAGCTCCAGAAGCTGAATGGCGTGATCCGCTACAGCCAAGGCACGGCCGACAACGGTTTGTCGCTGACCGGCATGGCCTATGGCAACAAGTGGAATTCCACCGATCAGGTGCCGCTGCGGGCGATCACTTCCGGCGCGATCGGCCGTTATGGCGCGCTCGATCCCAGCGATGGTGGCAATTCGGAGCGTTTCTCGCTGTCCGGCCGTCTCCGGCAAACCGATCTCGACAGCGCAACCAAACTCGATTTCTACGTCGTCAAGAGCAAGCTCAATCTGTGGAACAACTTCACGTTCTTCCTGAGCGATCCGGTCAATGGTGATCAGTTTCACCAGTATGACGACCGCGTGCTCGGCGGCATCAACGCCTCGCATACATTCAAGCACAATATCGCGGGCTTCCGCAACGAAACCGAAGTCGGCATCCAGAGCCGTTACGACGATATCAATGTCAGCCTCGGCAACACCGTCAGGCGGCAACATCTCTCCACCACGCGTAGCGACGGCGTGAAGGAAGGCAGTGTCGGCGTGTTCGTCCAGAACACCACATTCTGGACTGACTGGCTGCGCACCAATATCGGCTGGCGCGGCGACTATTACGACACCACGGTCAATTCGTTCTTCAATCCCGCCAATTCCGGCAGCGCCACGGCCACCATCGGTAGCCCCAAAGTCGGTCTCGTGCTCGGTCCTTTCGCCAGGACCGAACTGTTCCTGAATGCCGGCGAGGGTTTTCACAGCAATGATGCGCGCGGCGTCACCATCAGGGAATCGCCGAGCGACAGTTCGCCGGTCGATAGCTCGTCGTTCCTGGTGAAGACCAAGGGCGCCGAGATCGGATTGCGCACCAAACTCATTCCAGGGCTGACCAGCTCGATCGCGCTCTTCATGCTGGATTCGGCCTCCGAAATCCTGTTCGTCGGTGATGCCGGTGATACCGAAGCCAGCCGTCCCAGCCGCCGTGTCGGCTTCGAATGGACCAATGACTACAAGCCGACATCATGGCTGAGTCTTGAAGCCGACCTCGCAATGACCCGCGCGCGCTTTCGCGGCAGCAATGCCGATCAGGCGGCAGCCTACGCGGAGCTCGATGGCTATCCGGCCTCGCAGATCGGCAACGCGCCCGGCAATTTCATTCCCGGCGCGCCCAACATGATCGCCTCGGCTGGCATCAGGCTTGGCGAGGCCACCGGCTGGTTTGGTGCCTTGCGCTATCGCTATTTCGGTCCACGTCCCCTGACGGAAGACGCGGCCTTCATCTCGCCAGCCACGGGTCTGCTCAACGGGCAGGTTGGTTACCGCTTCGATAATGGCTGGCGCATCCAGCTCGATGCCTTCAACATGCTCGACAGCAAGTCTGACCAGATCACCTATGCCTATGGCTCGCTGCTGAAATCGGATTCGCTATTCGCCATGTGCTTCCCGGCGGGCGGCGGCGCGCCGACAGCGCCTGCCGCGGTGTGCCAGACCGGCATCATGGATCGCGTGCTGCATCCGGTCGAACCGCTGGCCTTGCGGGTGACGGTGGCCGGCCGGTTCTGATCTCGCGGTTCCGACTTTGCCGCAGCGCAGCTTGCCTATTCCAGGAGGCGGTAGCATCATCCCTCCCAATGAAAAGAGGCAGGGAGGTGTTGATGCTCGCACGGGTTCGTTCCGTTTCGCGCCGTTGGCTATTCACGCGTGCCAGCGCCGGTTTGAAGGCGCTGCTGGCGATCGTCTCGCTCCCGTTAGCAACAGGGTTCATCATGTCATCGGCCAGCGCCGCCACCTACGTCTATGTCGGCAATGCCGACAGCCAGAACATCAGCGTTCTCGAATTGAAGGCGAATGGCAGTCTCGCTGTGATCGATACCGTGGCGGTGCCGGGACCGGCAAAGCCCGGCGGCTCGCTGCCGCTGGCCATCAGTCCCGAGAAGCACCGGCTCTATGCCGGTTTGCGCAACGAGCCCTATACGGCGGTGACCTTCGATATCGATGCCAAAACTGGAAAACTGAAACTTGTCGGACCCGGGCCGCTGGCGGATTCCATGGCCTATATCGCGGTCGATCGCACCGGGCGATTTCTGCTCAGCGCGTCCTATGGCGGCAACAAGGTGACGGTGAATGCCATCGGGCCGAATGGCGTGATCGCGCCGGCACAGCAGATCGTCGCCACCGAACCGAACGCGCATTGCATCATCGTCGATCCCACCAATCGCTATGTGCTGCATACGAGCCTCGGCGGCGACGTGATCTATCAGCAGAAATTCGATGCCAGGGCCGGAAAGCTGACGCCGAACGATCCGCCGACCGTCAGCGTAAAAGCCAAGGGCGGTCCGCGCCATCTGGTATTCTCGCCGGACAAGAAGTTCGTCTATCTGCTCAACGAGCTCGATGCAGCGATCTATGTGTTTCCGTGGGACGCTGCGACCGGGACGCTGAAGAAGGAAAGGCAGGTCGCCTCAGCGTTGCCAAAGGGGTTCGACGGCAAGCCCTGGGCGGCGGATATCCATCTGACGCCGGACGGCAAGTTTCTCTATGCGTCGGAGCGCACCAGCAACACGATCGCGGCGTTTCGTATCGATCCCAAAACCGGTGCTCTGACGTCACTCGGCTCGACCGCCACCGAGAAACAGCCGCGCGGATTCAACATCGATCCGTCGGGCCGCTATCTGCTGGCGGTCGGTCAGCTCTCGAACAGCATGACGGCCTATGCCATCGACAAGGCGACGGGGGCGCTGACCAAGCTGAACGAAACAGCGGTGGGCAAGAATCCGAACTGGGTCGAGATCGTGAACCTGCCGTAAGGACTGTCTCACTTCGAGCCGACGCACCGGCCTCTCGCTCCCTCTCCCCGCAATGCGGGGAGAGGTTAAGCAGCCATCCGATAACTCCCACTGATGACCGGGTCGCCGTCCGTCAGCACCAGGCCGCGGGCGACGAGATCTTCCAGATGCGCCAGCACGGAATAGCCGGCGGCACCCGTCAGGCGGGGATCGAGCCCGATATAGATCGCGCGCACAATGGTCGGGATATCCGCTTCGCCCTTGCCGAGACGATGCAGGATCGAGGCTTCGCGGGCGCGACGATGGCGAATGAGAAAGCGGACATAGCGCTGCGCATCGGGAATATCGGGGCCGTGGCCGGAGAAATACAGGTCCTCGTCGCGCGCCGCAAGTTTGTCCAATGAGGCCATGTAGTCGATCATCGAGCCATCGGGCGGCGCGACGATGGAGGTCGACCAGCCCATCACGTGATCGGCGACAAAGAGATATTTTTTCTCGCGCCAGGCAAAGGCCATGTGGTTGGCGGTATGGCCCGGCGTGGCCACGCCTTCCAGCGTCCAGCCGTCGCCCTCGATCACGTCGCCGTCGGCGACCAGCACGTCCGGCTTGAAGTCGCGGTCGGCGCCTGACTCCGGCGAGTGTTTTTCGCTCTCGAAGCGCGGCCGCGAGGCGCGGTGCGGCCCTTCGGCATAGACCGTGGCTGATGTGGCAGCCTTGAGCGCCGCCGTGTTCGGCGAATGATCGCTATGGGTATGGGTGACGAAAATATGCGTCACGGTCTCGCCCTTCACGGCATCGAGCAGCGCCTGCAGATGGGCGTCGTTGGCCGGGCCGGGATCGATGATCGCGACCTTGCCGGTGCCGATGATATAGCTGTTGGTTCCGGTAAAGGTGAAAGGCGAGGGGTTGTTGCAGAGAACCCGGCGCACGTTTGGGCGGACCTGATCGACGACGCCGGGCTTGAGCGGATAATCGCGATTGAACGGAACGTCGTCGTTGGCGCCGTTATCCTTGTCGCTCATGGTCGGTCCTTCCCAGCATGTTCTTCGCCTGTGATGACTAGCAAGGGGAGCGGGGAAAGCAAACGGCGGCGCGTCGCGGCTGATATGCGGCGGGCATCGCACGCCTGTCATTCCGGGGGCGAACCGACGCCGCAGGCGGCGGGGCGGAACCCGGAATCCCGATGTGTTCATCACTTCTATGGTGCGGGTGGAGAGAAGTGCCGATCACTGCAAGATTCCGGGTTCGCGTCCGGCAAGAGCCGGCCACGCCCCGGAATGACGAGTGTGTGCTACGCGTGCCCTGTCCCGAACATCAGCGACCGATGCGCGCCGACCCCGGCCATCGCGCCATCGCCCACCGCAAGCGCCACGGAGCCCGTCGCGCGCGCCATGTCACCGCAGGCGAACACGCCGGGCACCGTGGTTTCCTTGAACATGTCGGTCTGTAGGAACGGTCCCATCGGCCCGTCTTCCAGGGCACAGCCAAGCTGTGCGCCGAGCGGCGACGCCGGACTGGTGCGCGTCAGCGTGAACATGCCATCGAGCGGAATGATGCGGCCATCCGTGAGTTCGACCTCGATGGATGCGCCTGACAATTGCCTGATCGGTTCACGCTCGATGGTGACGCCGCGCTGCATCAGTTGCATGAGCTGGTCCGCGTCCGGTGTGAACGCGCCGTTGAGGAACAGCGTCGTCGATCCCCAGTCCGGCAGCATCAGGGCGTGATGCATTGACATGTCGGACGATGCCAGCACACCGATACGGCCCTGATCCAATTCATAGCCGTGGCAATACGGGCAGTGAAACACATGCTTGCCCCAGCGCTCGGCAAGACCGGGGACATCCGGCAGCGTATCGACCACGCCGGCGGCGAGGATGATGCGCCTGGCTTGATAGCGCGCGTCGCTCTCGGCGCTGACAGTGAAGTCGTTCACGACGCCCGAGCCATCTGTGGCCGTCGCATCGACCCATTCGACAGTGGGGTATTTCATCAATTGCGCGCGGGCGTCCGCAGCGATCGCGCCGGGCGCGCGGCCGTCCTGACCGAGAAAGCCGTGGGAGTGTTCAGCGAAGCGATTACGGCGCTGGCCGGAATCCATCACCAGGACCTTGCGGCGCGCCCGCGCCAATTGCAGCGCTGCGGAGAGGCCGGCATAGCTGCCGCCGATGACGATGGCATCGAAACTCATTTTGTCTTCCTTGAAATCTTGCTCTGAATTTTGCTGCGATGATCCTCCGCCCGCGCGTGAAAATCCGCGGCGAGCTGCGCCAGCGTGACATCCGCAAGGCGGCCGATCAGAACTGCCTCCGCTTCCGCGAAGGCCGATGTGAGCGAGTGATTGACGGCCTGCTCGACGAGGCAGGTCGGGCTTTCCAGATGAATACCCATCGCCATCAGGCTGGGCTTGCCCAGCGCGTCGTAGATGTCCTTCAGCGTCACGGTTGCGAGGTCGCGCGCGATCTCCCAGCCGCCGCCATGGCCCTTTTCGGAGCGCACCAGGCCAACGTCGCGCAGCCCCGCCATGGTGCGGCGGACCACCACGGCGTTGGTGGTCATGCACGTGGCTAGTTCGGCCGAGGTCATCGGGCGGTTCTGCTCGGCCATGTGCAGCAGCGCATGCAGCGTGGCCGAGAGGCGGTTGTCTCGTCTCATGTAACTTATGATGATACATGAAAAGGCAAGCGTCAACCCTCTGTCATTCCGGGGCGGGGCCGACGCCGCAGGCGGCGGGACCGAGCCCGGAATCTCGACATGGGAGTCTCCGTAGCCAAACACTCCGGGATTCCAGGTTCGCGTCCGGCAAGAGCCGGCCACGCCCCGGAATGACGGAAGTATGGCCAAATAAAAAATGCCCGGCGCGAGGCCGGGCATTTCGAAGCTTTGAAATCTGAAGCGTAGGCGCTTAACCGAAGGCCTGGATACCCGTGATCGCACGTCCCAAGATCAGCGCGTGCACGTCGTGGGTGCCTTCATAGGTGTTCACGGTCTCCAGGTTCTGCGCATGGCGCATCACATGGTATTCGGCCTGGATGCCGTTGCCGCCGTGCATGTCGCGGGCCATGCGGGCGATATCCAGCGACTTGCCGCAATTGTTGCGCTTGACCACCGAGATCATGTCCGGGTGGAAATTGCCTTCGTCCATCAGGCGGCCGACGCGCAAGCTACCCTGCAGGCCGAGCGAGATCTCGGTCAGCATGTCGGCGAGCTTCTTCTGCACCAGCTGGGTGGCTGCGAGCGGGCGGTTGAACTGCTTGCGGTCCAGCGTGTACTGGCGGGCGCGTGCCATGCAGTCCTCGGCGGCGCCGAGCACGCCCCAGGAGATGCCGTAGCGGGCGCGGTTGAGGCAGCCGAACGGACCCTTCAGGCCCGACACGTTGGGCAGCAGATTCTCTTCCGGCACGATCACGCCGTCCATGACGATTTCGCCGGTGATCGAGGCGCGCAGCGACAGCTTGCCGCCGATCTTCGGAGCCGTGAGACCCTTCATGCCCTTCTCGAGGATGAAGCCACGGATCTGGTTGTCATGCGCGGCGGACTTCGCCCAGACCACGAACACGTCGGCGATCGGGGCGTTCGAGATCCACATCTTGGAGCCCGAGAGCTTGTAGCCGTCCGACACCTTTTCGGCGCGGGTCTTCATGCCGCCGGGATCGGAGCCGGCATCGGGTTCTGTGAGGCCGAAGCAGCCGACCCACTCGCCGGTGGCGAGCTTGGGCAGGTATTTCTTGCGCTGGTTCTCGTCGCCGTAAGCATAGATCGGATACATCACCAGCGACGACTGCACCGAGTTCATCGAGCGGTAGCCGGAGTCGACGCGCTCGATCTCGCGGGCGACGAGGCCGTAGGCGACATAGCTGGCATTGGCGCAGCCATAATCTTCCGGCAGCGTGATGCCGATCAGGCCGAGCTCGCCCATCTCGTTGAAGATTTCGCGGTCGGTATGCTCATTGAGATAAGCGTCGTTGACGCGCGGCAGCAGCTTGTCCTGGGCGTAAGCGCGCGCGGTGTCGCGGATCATGCGCTCGTCTTCGGTGAGCTGGTCATCGAGCAGGAACGCATCGTCCCACTGGAAACTTGCAGCGGCCGGCTTGTCCTTTGCCTTGGGGGCAACGCTCATCGAAATCCCTTTCACATCATGGCTGAGTAATGCGCATTGGCTGCGCGTGTTCTGGTCGCAAGCGCTGTTTCGCTCAACAGGGTGCCGTCTCAGGCGGCACCCGCGCATTGCGTGCTACGGCATTTTAGGTCTTTGAACTATCGCCATCAAGCTGTTCGTTGCAGGCGATCTCGATGCCGAAACCCGACAGGCCCTTATAGTCATGGGTCGACGAGGTCAGGTGGCGGATCGAGGTGACGCCGAGATCGCGCAGGATCTGTGCACCGACGCCGATTTCACGCCACTGCCGGTTGCGGTCGGCTTCCGCCGACTTCGGCGCATCGAGCGGCTCGACGGGCACGCCCGCGGCACCGTCGCGCAGATAAACCAGCACGCCGCTGCCGTTCTTCTTGAAGCGTTCCAGCACGGGCTGCATCTTGGCCGGGCCGAAAAACACGTCGCGCACGATGTTGGGCTTGTGGAAGCGCGTCAGCACGTTCTTGCCGTCGCCGACGCTGCCGTAAACGAAGGCAACATGGTGGATCGGATCGAAGGGCGAGCGATAGGAATAGCCGTGCAGCGGGCCGATCGGACTGTCGGTGGTGAAGGTCGAGACGCGCTCGATCAGCTTCTCGCGGGCCTGACGATAGGCGATCATGTCAGCGATCGTGACATGCTTGAGCTTGTGCTTGGCCGCGAAGTCGACGACCTGCTGGCCCTTCATCACCGAGCCATCGTCGTTCATCAATTCGCTGATGACGCCGACGGGCGCGAGATTGGCCAGCTTGCAGAGATCGACGGCGGCTTCGGTATGGCCGGAGCGCATCAGTACGCCGCCCTCCCTAGCGATCAGCGGGAAGATATGACCGGGACGGGCGAAGTCATTGGCGCCGGCATTCGGATTGGCCAGCGCGCGGCAGCACGAGGCACGCTCATCGGCCGAAATGCCGGTACCGCCATCGGGCTTGTAGTCGATGGAGACGGTAAAGGCGGTGGTGTGGTTGCTATCGTTGTTGACGACCATCGGATCGAGCCGCAGCCGGCGGGCATCCTCGGTGGTGATCGGCGCGCAGACGATGCCGGAGGTATGCCGGATGATGAAGGCCATCTTCTCGGCGGTACAGAACGATGCGGCGACGATGAGGTCGCCTTCACCCTCGCGGTCGTCATCGTCGGTCACCACGACCATTTCGCCGGCGGCAAAGGCTTGCAGAACGTCTGAAATCGGGTCGGCCATAAAATTCGCCTCGGATGCACTCTTGCTCTGTGTGAAGTCCATATGGCGCAGAGCGGGGGGCGGTGCAACCCGCGGAAATGGGGGGCGGTATGCGGGTTCGCAGAGCGGAATGGGGAGTTTGCCTTCTCCCCGCCTGCGGGGAGAAGGTGGCCCGAGCTTGCGAAGCATGATCGGGTCGGATGAGGGGGACGTTCCACGAACTGATGAGTGGATGGAAAGTCCCCCTCACCCGCCGCGAAGACGCGGCGACCTCTCCCCGCAAGCGGGGAGAGGTCAAGGCAGCACTTCCCGCCGCTCCGCCAGCTGCGCGTCCATTTCGGCGCGTTTATCGTCCAGCAGGCCCTGATCGGCGGCCTCGATCACCTCATACAGCGCATGGGCGTCGCTGAGCCGGGGCACGGTGACGTAGTCGGCGCCGGCGGCGTAAATATCGCTCACGTCGCCGAGCACGTCCGCCGTGGAGATGATCTTGGCGGTCGGGTTGATCGAGCGGACATGGCGGACCAGCTTCTCGTTATTCGCGCCCTTCAGGAGCGAGTCCGGCACGCTGAGGATGATGATCTCGGCCTTGCCGACGCCGGCATGCACCAGCGTGTCGACATTGCTGATGTCGCCATAGATCACGTGCTGGCCGCGCCCGACCAAAGTGCGGAAGACGTTCGGATTGAAGTCGACGACGCTGATCTGGTCGAGCAGCGACGCGTTCTGGCGCTCGATCTCGGCGAGCAGGGCGGACGCGGTGCGGAAGAAGCCGAGAATGACGATGCGGCGGGCGTCGCCATGGCCCTCGGCATGATCGCCCTCGCGGCCCTGGCCGTGATCGAGGTCGCGCAGCCCGATGCGCTTCATCGGGCCGATCAAGAGGCGCGTGATCTGGTCGCTGCGCATCATCGCGAAGGTGGAGAGCACCGCGAGGATCACGAAGGCGAAGGACGCCGCGCTGGAGGTCTGCGTTGTGATATGGCCGGCGGCAATTCCCGTTTGCAGCACCACCAGCGAGAATTCGCTGATCTGCGCCAGATTGAGCGCCGGCAACAGGCTGGCGCGCAGGCCCTGCTTCATCAGATACAGCGGCGTGAAGGTCGTGAGCATGCGGCTGATCACGGTGAACACGGCGATGATCAGGGCGAGGCCGATGGTCGCGCCGTTCGGGATCGGGATCGTCATGCCGACGGCGACGAAGAACAGCGTGATGAAGAAGTCCCGCAGCGTCGTCACCTTGGCAGTGACGTCGAGCGCGTAGGGGAAGGTTGATAGCGATACGCCAGCGACCAGCGAGCCCATCTCGCGCGACAGATGCAGCCGCTCGGCGATTTCGCCGATCAGGAAGCACCAGGCCAGAGCGCCCAAGAGCACCAGTTCCGGCCGTCGCGCGATCTGGTGGAACAGCGCCGGCAGCACATAGCGGCTCAGGATCAGCGCAGTGGCGACCAGCACGCCGACGCGGGCGATCGACAGCGCGACAACGCTGACCTGCAAATAGGCAAGGCTCGGCTGCACCGCCAGAAACAGAATCGCGAAGATATCCTGCAGCACCAGGATGCCGAGCGTGATGCGGCCGGGCAGGGTGTCGAGCTCGCGCTTCTCATAGAGTACCTTGACGATGACCACCGTCGAGGACAGCGCGCAGGCGACGCTGAGATACAGCGCGTCGAACCCGCCGCCGCCGAGCTTGAGCCCGAGCGCCATGAAGAAGGCCGCGCCGAGCACGCAGCCTGCGATCAATTGGCCGCCCGCGGCGAACAGAATGACCTTGCCGGCGCGGATGATCTTCTTCAGGTCGATCTCGAGACCGATCATGAACAGCATGAAGATCAGGCCGAGTTCGGAGATCGTGCTGATGGATTCGTCTGACTTGACCCAGCCGATGCCGAATGGCCCAATGATGAAGCCGGCAATCAGATAAGCAAGAATCAGTGGCTGACGGGTGAAATGCGCAATAAGCCCGATGCCCCACGCAAACAGGATACACAGCGTGATATCGCGGATTAAGTCGTGCATGCCCCTGCCGGAAAAGCCTTACATTTCGGCGGCACTCTAATGGTGCGCCGCGTGAGGGCAAAGGGGTAATATCCGGCATTCGGCGCGCGATACACGCGGGGGGCGGTCCAACGAGGCAGCCTTCATCATAAAAAGCTTCAGGGAGACGACGTTCATGACCACTGCACGGTTCGACTACGCGCCATTGCTGCCTCCGGGCCTGCCCGCGGCTGCGGCAAAATGGACCGGTCTCGCCAAATACAGCTTCGTCGGCGGGAACAACGATATGGACCAGGTGCCGGTAGAGGGCCTGACTGCTGCCGCCAATGCCGTCATGCTGCGCGAGGGACGCACGCTGGCAACCTACGGTCTGGCGAGCGGTCCGCAGGGCTATCTGCCGCTGCGCACCTTCATCGCCGGCAAGCTGAAGCGCGACGCAAGCATCGATTGTACGGCTGATGATATCCTGGTCGTCTCCGGCTCGCTGCAGGCGCTCGACCTCGTCAATCTCAGCCTGCTGGCCAAGGGCGACACCGTCATCATCGAGCGCGATTGCTATCAAGGCTCCATCAACCGGCTCACCCGTCTCGGCGTCAATATCGTCGGCATCCCCTTAGATGACGACGGCATGCGGATGGACGCGCTGGCCTCAGCATTGGAAGATCTGAAGGCGAAGGGCATCCGGCCGAAATATATCTATACGATCCCGACCGTGCAGAACCCGACCGCCACCATCATGCCGGAAAGCCGTCGCCGCGAGCTGCTGGCGCTGTCGGCCAGATATGGCGTTCCATCTTGGAGGACGATTGCTATGCCGATCTGATCTGGAACGGCGAGCGTCCGCCGGCGATTCACGCGATGGATACAAGCGGCAGCGTGATCCATATCGGCTCGTTCTCCAAGTCGATCGCGCCCGCGCTCCGCGTCGGCTACATCGTCGCGCCCTGGGAAATCATGTCACGCATGCTGGCGCTGAAGACCGATGCCGGCTCCGGCGCACTGGAGCAGATGGTCCTCGCCGAATATTGCGTGCCGCATTTCGCTACCCATGTGCCGAAGGCGACGCGCGGGTTGCGCGCCAAGCTGGAGACGCTGATGGACGCGCTCAACGAGCAGTTCGGCACGGCGGCGGAATTCGACGAACCCAAAGGTGGCATCTTCCTGTGGGTGAAACTGCCCGCCAATGTCGATGCGATGAAGCTCTATCAGGCCGCGCTCAAGGCCGGCGTGTCGATCAATCCCGGCCCGGAGTGGTCTGTCGACAAGGCCTATGCGCACAGCCACATTCGCATCTGCTTTGCCAGCCCCACGCATGACGAAATCCGCGAAGGGATCGCGGTCCTCGCTGATGTCTGCCGGCAGGAGTTCGGTGTACCAGAGCGGATCGCCAATGTGGAGAAACGTGCGCGGGGGTGAGTGCTTGTCGGGGAGGGGCGGGAGCCTACTTCTTCGCGCCCTTTGCCGCAGCCTTCGCCGGCGTCGCGGCCTTCTTGGGCGCCGGCGCGCTGTCGACGGCGGTGTTGATGTCGTCGATCAGCTTGGTGATGCGCGCGGCGTTGCTGCCGAGATCGCCTTCGAAATAGCGTGACGACGAGCGAATATCGACGCGCGAGCCTTCGCCGTCGGGTGTGAAGCGGATCGAGACGTCCTCGCGAAAACCCATGATAGGGGTGCGCGCCACCGCCTCGATACGGCCAATGCGGCGCGGCGGCTGCGGCGGGCGCTCGTCGATGACGATCCACTTGCGCTTTTCGACCAAAGCGCGCGTCACGTCATAGGCGCGTTGCACCGGCACCTCCAGCTCCACCGGCTCGATATCCGGATAGGCCGTGCGCTGCTGCTCCGCGGAGTAGAGGCCGGAATAGACGGCTGAATTGGTGCCGTCGCCGGTCCGCAGCCGCGCCAGCGCCTCGAAGCGCGGCGGGTCGACCGGGTCGGTGGTGATGTCGTGGATCTTCGGCAATTTGCGATACTGGTAGGCGAGGTAGCCGGGATAGGCGAGGATCACCACGTCGAGCATCAGCGCCACCATGATCACGCTCATGCCGCGCGAGCCGTTCTGCCAGATCGCTGCAAAGCCCGCGAGCGCCACCAGGATCGAGAGGCCGGCGAATCCCAACGCGCCGAAGAAGGTCATCAGCGCCGGTTTTACTTCAAGGAACCCGAAGCGGACGATGATGATCGAGGTGAGGGCTGCAATGGCGGCGAAAACCGCGAGGCGCCGTGCCCACAGCGCCAGGCTGGATACTGGCTCCGACTGGTAAGCGGCCGAAAACCTGCGTGCCATGGGGAATTTCTGCCGGATTGAGCTTGCGAAGGCGCTGAGAGCGCCGGATTCCGAATAGGGTGCTTGAGACCATGCCGGGCCGGGAATTTCAAGGCACTTTGGCGGACGGCGGCTATCGTTTAGAGTTCTTTTGCCTTGAACTTCATAATGGATCCACAAGCGATCCCTCATCCTGAGGAGCGGTCTCTTCGACCGCGTCTCGAAGGATGCGCAAAACAATCATGGTTCGAGACGCGCGCAAGAGCGCGCTCCTCTCCATGAGGGCAGGGAGTGCCGATGCTGGTCGAAACCACGGATTATGAGACGCTCGCCCGCAATTTCCGCTGGGATGTGCCGGAGCGATTCAACATCGCGACGGTGGCCTGCGACCGTCATGCCGACGGTAGCGGGCGGCTGGCGCTGATCTATGTGGACGAGGACCGCGGCACGCATCGTTTCTCCTTCGACGAGATGCAGGCTTTCTCGCGCAGCTTCGCCAATGTGCTAAAGGCGGATGGCCTGCAGCGCGGCGACCGCATTGCGGTGTTTTTGTCGCAATCGGTGGAATTGCCGGTGGCGCATCTCGCGGCGTTCCGGTCCGGGCTGGTGTCGGTGCCGCTGTTCACGCTGTTCGGCGAGGACGCGTTGGAATTCCGCCTTGCCAATTCCGGGGCCAAGGCCATCGTCACCGACGCGAGCGGCTGGGACAAGTTGTCGAAAATCCGCGAGCGGCTGCCTCATTTACAAGATATCTACGTCACGGACAGTGCACCGCATGCCGGCGCCAAATCGTTCTGGTCGGCGATCGAGGCGGCGTCCGAAGACTTCACCACGGTCGATACGTCCTGCGACGATCCCGCCATCATCATCTACACCTCGGGCACCACGGGAAATCCCAAGGGCGCGCTGCATGCCCATCGCGTGCTGCTCGGCCATCTGCCCAATGTGGAGATGGTGCACGGCTTCTTTCCGAAGCCGGGCGACGTCTACTGGACGCCGGCCGACTGGGCCTGGATCGGCGGGCTGTTCGATGCGCTGTTTCCGGCCTGGTATCACGGCGTGCCGATCGTTGGCTATCGCGCCAGGAAATTCGAACCTGACGCCGCGATGCAGCTGATGGCCGATCACAAGATACGCAATGTGTTCCTGCCGCCGACGGCGCTGAAGCTGATGCGGCAGGCAAACGTGAAACATGATGGCGTGAAGCTGCGTAGCATGCTCACCGGCGGCGAGTCGCTCGGTTCTGAATTGCTCGACTGGGTGCGCAATACGTTCGGTATCGATGCCCATGAAATCTACGGCCAGACCGAATGCAATCTGGTGGTCGGCAACAATGCCGATCTGTTTCCGATCCGCCCGGGCTCCATGGGCAAGCCGACGCCGGGTTTCGATGTGCGTATCGTCAATGAGCAGGGCGAAGAACTGCCGCGCGGCGAGCGGGGCATTGTCGGCATCAGGCAGCCCAATCCCTGCACCATGCTCGGCTACTGGCAGAATCCCGAAGGCACCGCGAAGAAATTCGCCGGCGAGTTTCTTCTGACGGGCGATCTCGGCATCCAGGATGATGACGGTTACTTCTGGTACGTCTCGCGCGAAGACGACGTGATCACCTCGGCCGGCTATCGCATCGGTCCATCGGAGATCGAGCATACGCTGCTGAAGCATCCCGCGGTCGCACTGTCGGCGGTGGTCGGTATTCCCGATCCAATCCGCACCGAAGCCGTGAAAGCCTGGATCGTATTGCGGCCTGGTTTTGAACCCAGCGACGCACTGGCGCGCGAGCTGCAGGACTTCGTCAAATCGCACCTCGCCGCCCATGAATATCCGCGCCATGTGCAGTTTGCGGAGTCACTGCCGATGACAGCGACGGGCAAGGTACTCAGGCGGGAATTGCGGGCGCTGGGGTAGGGCGCTCTTTCTTAACCTCTCCCCGCATTGCGGGGAGAGGTCGCCGCGTCTTCGCGGCGGGTGAGGGGCAGGGCACGCGGCTTGTATCAATCACGCAACTCTCGGATCTGCCGACTCGCGAGAGAGAAACTCTGCGCCGTCGACGTGCCCTTGCCCCTCACCCCACCCCTCTCCCCGCCTAGCGAAGCTTCGCTTCGCACGGGTGCGGGGAGAGGGAGCGACAGCGCGTGCCGCTCACATCCCCGGCACCTTGATCCCCATCTCCTTCAGCGCCGCCAGCAACTTCAGCGGCGGCTCCATCTGGATCGCGGGGACCTTGCCTGTTTCCAACAAACTCTTCAGGCTGGAAAGGATAGCCGGCCAGCCTGCGCGTCCGCCGGAGAGAATGTCGTCGCTCAACACACGATCATGCGCCTGCGTCATCGTCAGCTTCACCGTCTCGCCTGATGGCGCGAGATCATAGGTGACGAGCGTCGAGCCGAGCGCTTCGACAAGTCCGGGCCAGTTCACGTCCCATGTGATGACAAGTTTGCGTGGCGGATCGTGTTCGATCACCTCGCCCGAAACATGCAATGATCCATCCGGCGCGAGCACCTTGAACGCGCCGCCGACGTTTCCCTCAAGCTGCACCGCGAAGCCGGAGAAATACTGCCGGCTGAACTCCGCCGAGGTCAGCGCCTGCCAGACTTTTTCGGGCGTGGCGGCGATATAGATCGTGTAGACGATCGCGGGCCGGAACCTGTTGATATCGATCATGGCCGTTGCTCCATGCGTGCAGTGACAGGCAACCAGATGGCGCCCTGCCGGGCAAGTGTGTTTTGCTGCGAGCAACACGAATGCTAGTGTTAAGACAACACACCGTCGTCATGCCCGGCCTTGTGCCGGGCATCCACGTCTTAGCCTGCAGTAAAGGCGTGGATGGCCGGGACAAGCCCGGCCATGACGTAGATAAAATCGGAATAGGAGCGTGCCGATGTCGCTGCAAGTCTATCTCGCCTTTGTCGCTGCCTGCATCGCGCTGGCGTTGCTGCCCGGTCCGAACGTCACGCTGGTGATCGCCAACGGGCTGCGCTACGGCACGCGCGCGGCGATGATCAGCATCGCCGGCACGCAAGCAGGGCTTGCCGTGGTCATCGGCATCGTCGCGCTTGGGCTGGCGACGCTGATGGCCACCATGGGCTATTGGTTCGACTGGGTGCGCTTTGCCGGTGCCGCCTATCTGGCGTGGCTCGGCATCAAGATGGTCCGCGCGCCGGTCGAGGGTATCGATGCGGATACGCCGCCGGCGCCGCCGCGTGGCGGCTTCTTCCTGCAGGGCATGATGGTGCTGCTCAGCAATCCGAAAGTGCTGGTGTTCTTCGGCGCCTTCATTCCGCAATTCGTTGATATGGAGAAGAACCACATCCTGCAGGTCGGAATCCTTGGTGCGACTTTCATGGTGACGGCCGCGCTCACCGATATCGTCTACGCGGTGGCCGCGGGCCGCGCGCGACAATTCTTCTCGGCGCGGCGGACGCGGTTGCTGTCGCGCATCTCCGGCGGCTTCATGATCGGCGGCGGGGTCTGGCTGGCGCTGACACGAGCCCGCTGAATCTTTTGTCGCGCTGAACCTTTCTCTGCATGGCCACGTCAAACCTCGGGGCGCGCCGCGCCGTGCCATGAGGTTTCGCCGTGCCCGACATTCCCTGGTTCGTTTATGCCATGCTGCTGGCGCCGTTCGGCCTGATCCTGGTCGCTGCCGGCTATAAATATCTGCAGGTCCGCGCTGCCAGCGACTGGCCGTCCACCTTCGGCAAGGTGATCGTCTCGACCTCCGAAGTACGAGACGTCAAGGTCGCCGAGACAATCGCGCGCTATCCGGTCGGTACCGCGGTGATGGTCTACTACAACCCGCGGCACCCGCGCGACGCCGTGCTCGATCGCGAGATGCCGAAGGGTATCGGCGGCTGTCTTGGCATCGCTGCCGTCATCGTGTTGGCGATCGTGGTTGGCGGCATCTTTGGTGGCGCCCGCATCAACGAATTCATCGCAGAGCATCTTGCCGATCCGAAGCGATCGCCGATTGTGACGGCGCTCTGCGGGTTCGGCTTCCTCGTTGCCTTGTTCGGCCTGGCGCTACACCGGCAGGGATCTCTGGCCAAGAAGTGGCTGGTGGTGCCCGGCATCGTCAAACTGGGTGCGCCCGAGACCTATGTGAGCCGTGACAGCGACACCGGTCGCAGCGGGCCGGTGATGCAGACCCGGAACGTGCAATACAACTATCGTTTCAAGCACGTCGCCTACATCGGATCCGCCGGGAGCCTGAGCACGAGCAACCCGAACCCGCCGCAATGGCAGTTGCGGCTGTTCGGGATGGACTACAAGAACGGTGACGCGGTGAAGGTCTTCGTCAATCCGGACAATCCGTCTGACTCGACGCTGAGCCCTGGTGGCCGCGCGGCGTATTTCCTGTGGGCGGTTGCGGCGGGATTTGTAGTGGTGGCTTATTTCATCGGGACGCACGGCTAGGCACCTCACGCCGCGCGGGTGCATTGGCAGCATCAAGAGCTAGAGATGCGATGCGCGCGGCGTGATCAGCGTCGCCTCGATCTCCGTAAAAATGCGCGTCAGCCGCTCCGCCCACTCCGTCTGGCCGCTTGGGTCGGTGATCAGATCCTGCCGGATCTCGATCCCGGTATTCATCAGGCCGCGTTTCTCGCCATGGACGGGAATCGTGTAGTCGGTGGCATCCGAGACCGCATAGGGTTCGTTGTCGCCCACCACCAGGTCGGCTTCGGCGCGCAGATGATGCAGCAGCAATGGCGGCAGCCTGGTGTCGTGCTGATACAGCGTACCGATATGCCAGGGCCGCTGAATGCCGGCATAAACAGGCGTGAAACTGTGCAACGACACCAGCACCGTCGGCTGGCCCTTCGCCAGCCTTGCATCGATCACCTCATGGATGCGCCGGTGATACGGATCGAAGATCAGCTCACGCCGCCGCGCCTTGATGTCCTGTGTGAGACCGTCATTGCCGGGCACGGTGGTGGCTTCGCTCATCAGCGGGATCGCGCTGACGGCCTCGGGCGGCCGGTTGCAGTCGATCACGAGCCGCGAATAGCGCTGCGCCACCAGATGCGCACCCAGCGCCTTGGCCATCTGCTCGGCGACCCCGGCAATGCCGATGTCCCAGGCGATATGGCGGACGAGCTCGCTCTCGGGCAGGCCGAGATCACCCAGCATCTCGGGAATGAGCCGACCATAGTGATCGCAGGTGAAGAGAAAAGGGGATGTCCCGGCGGTATTGAGTTCCAGAACGGGCGGAACCTCCTGGGGACCGAGACGTAGGGATGTGTCGTGATCGCGGTCCCGAGAATTTTCCAACGACATTTTCCCTGCATTGCCTAACGAAGCGGCATCCCGGCCTGTGATTCTGCAGGCTTCCGTATAAATTACACGAGACAAATCACGCATGAACGAACCATTGATGCCTTTGCTCACGATTCATCACAAGACCGAATATCGCTACGCCCATCCGGTCGAATTCGGTGAACACCGGATCATGCTGCGGCCGCGCGATGGCCACGATCTGCGCATGCTCAATGGCAAGCTCGAGATCACGCCCGAGCCGGCGTCGCTGCGCTGGATCCACGACGTGTTTGGCAACTCCGTTGCCATCGCCACCTTTGATGAGCGCGCACGCAAGCTCACTTTCGTGTCGACTGCGACCATCGAACATCTGCCGTCGAACGAGTTCGCGCTGACCGCCGACGACCAGGCCTATTTCTATCCGTTCCTTTACGAGGCCGAAGAGCTGCCCGACCTGCAGGAGTTCATCCGGCCGCAATATGGCGACCCCGACGGTGAGCTGGCGACCTGGGCACGCGGATTTCTCGATCCGCAGGGCCGTACGCCGACCTTCAATATTCTGTCCGGCATGACGCTCGGCATCCGCAAGCAGTTTGCCTATCGCAAGCGCTACGAACACGGCACCCAGCATCCGCTCGACACGCTGCAGACCAAATCCGGCACCTGCCGCGACTTTACGCTGTTCATGATCGAGGCGCTGCGCCGGCTCGGCATCGCCGCGCGTTTCGTGTCGGGCTATCTGTTCATCCATGGCGACCGCGATCACAACTATGTCGGCGGCGGTTCGACCCATGCCTGGGTGCAGGTCTATCTGCCGGCCGCAGGCTGGATCGAATTCGATCCGACCAATGGCATCATCGGCAGTAAGGATCTCATTCGCGTCGCCGTGGCGCGCGATCCGCGTCAGGCGGTGCCACTGCACGGCACCTATATGGGCTCGGCCGATGCGTTTCTCGGCATGGATGTGAGTATCAATGTGGTCTCCGCGGGCGATGATGTCGCCGCTGCACTGGCCGAGAAAGTCTAGCCGCCGTCATGCCCGATCGCGTCTTCGTCTATGGCACATTGATGCGCGGTTTCGATCATCCGATGTCGAAGCTGCTCTCGTCCGGCGCCGATTTTCTCGGCGAAGCCTCCTGCCGCGGCAGGCTGTACATGGTCGCGCATTATCCCGGCCTGCTGCATTCCGACGATGCCAATGATGTCGTGTTTGGCGAGCTGTTTCGGCTGCGCAAGCCGGTTGAGCTGATGGCCGCGCTCGACGATTATGAGAGCGTGGGGCCCGGCCATCCGCAGCCGAATCTGTATTTGCGCGAGCGGATCGCTGTGACGCTCGCCGATGGCAGCGTGAGCGAAGCCTGGACCTATATCTACAACAAGCCGGTCGATGAAACGAAGCGCATCACGTCGGGCCGCTTCTTGGCGCCTTAGGCAACCTTCTTCCGGCTCGCCACTTCCAGCCCGAACAAAGCCAGCGCAATCAGCGATGCGCCGATGCCGATCAGCGCGATCATCGACGTGCCGCCTGATGCCACGGCAAATCCACTGAAGCCCGAGCCAATCGCGCCGCCGAAGAAGGCGCAGGCAAGAAACAGTGCGTTGAGCCGGCTGCGGATGTTGCCGGCGAGGGCATAGATCGCGCGCTGCCCGGCCACGACATTGCCCTGCGTGCCGGCATCGATCAGGATGCCCGCGATCACGAACAGCGTCACGGCCGTCGCGCCGCCGGTGTGGCCGCCGATCCAGGTCAGCACAAAGCTCACCAGCACCAGCAGCATCGCGGTGACGGTGACAAGATCGCCGCGGCCGCGATCGGCGAGGCGTCCGGCGAGCGGCGCCACCAATGCGCCGCCGGCGCCCGACAGCAGGAAGGCGGACATGGCGATATGGCCGAACGAAAATGGCGGCTGGTCCAGCACCAGCGGCATCGCCGTCCAGAACAGGCTGAAGGACCCATAGAGCAGGCATTGATAGGCCGAGCGCTGCTGCAGCACCCGCGTGGTCAGCATCAGGTCCCACAGCGAGTGGATCAGCGTCGCATAGGTCAGCTCATGCTTCGGTTGCCGGCGCGGCAGCGCGATCACCATCAATACGAATACGCCGCACATCAGCACCGCGGACATCACGAACACGGCGCGCCAGCCGAACGAGCCGGCCACCATGGTGGCCAGCGGCCGCGACAGCAGGATGCCGAACAGCAGCCCGCTCATCACGGTGCCGACGATCTGCCCGCGCCGTTCCTCCGGCGCCAGATGCGCCACCACCGGCAAGATCATCTGCGTACCCACGGCGGCGATACCGAGCAGCAAGGTCGAGGCGATGAAGATCGCTGCAGTGGGTGCGGCTGCGGCGATCAGCAAGCTCACGATCAGGCTGCCAAGCGTAATCAGGATCAGCCGTTTGTTCTCGACGAGATCGCCGAGCGGCACCAGGAACAGCAGGCCCAGCACATAGCCGAACATCACCATGGTGAGCATGATGCCGGCCGACGACAGGTCGAGCCCGAAGCTCTCGCTGATCGGCCCCACCAGCGGCTGCGCGTAATAGATATTGGCGACGGTGACGCCGCAGGCGACGGCAAAGGAAAAAATCAGCCAGCCGCCGGGACCGGAGTCGCGGGCGGGATGTTCGGACGATGAGGACATGGAGGCTTTCAGGCGGGCGGGGCGGTAGGAGAGATATGGCGCATGTGATGCCATGCCAGAAGTGCGGCGTCTTGAATGGGAGCCATGCAGGTTGGATGTTCGGGCAGGGCTGGAGACCGCTATGGCCCGGCGCTCGAGGGAAAAGGGGCGGGGAGAGGCGCGCGGAACGGTCTTTTTGAGCAATTCCTCGTCATTGCGAGGAGCGTAGCGACGAAGCAATCCAGAAAGCCAAAGGCAAGAACTGGATTGCTTCGCTTCGCTCGCAATGACAGGCGAACTATACGCGTTTCTTGGTCTTCGGCTTGGCCTTTTGCAGCATGTAAGACCGCAGCACCGCATTTATCCGGCCCTGATAGCCGTCGCCCTCGCTCTTGAAGAAATCCAGCACGTCTTCGTCGATGCGGATGGAGATGGCCTTCTTCTTGGCGGGCATGACGACGACGCCATCCGACCAGTCGATATCGAGAGGCACGGCGTCGGGATCATTGCGAACCGCTTCTTCGATCTGTTCGTCGGTCAGTGCGTCGAGTGCGGCCCAATCGGTCCTGCCTCGAATAGGTTCGTATCTAGAGACGATCGTAATATTTTCTTCGCTCATCTTTTCGCGCGCGGCGCGCCGAGATGATGTGGCAGAATGTGCCGCGGATCGTGCACGCGACGGCGACTTCTCGCCCTTCGAGATAGCCGAAGATTTGGTACCTGATTTCGCCATGACGATCCGATCTCCGGACGAAAATGTAGCCGTCAAAGATTTGTCGAACGTGAGCAAAGTCGATCTTGTGATCGATCAGATTGCTTTCGCGCTTGGCCGGATTCCAGCCGAACTCGGAAATGCCGACGAACAAATCCGCAAGGTTCTCTGTCATCGCAAAGCCCCGATCAACGCCAGCAACTATAGGGTGCTGAACGGGGAGTTTGCTACGCAAGAGTTAGGTGTAGTTGTATATACGATTGTATATGCGGCTGGTCAAGCCACCTTCACCACCCGCACATCCACCTCGCGTTCCACATAGCCCCATTCTTCCGTCTCGCGCAGGCCGCCGACGAGATCCTCGAATTCCTGTGCGTGCTCCGGCGCGTATTCGAACCAGGTGAGGAAATCGAAGGGCTCGCCGAGATCGCGCGAATGGTAGAGCTGGCGGGCGATGGCGGGCAGGTATTTCAGGCTGTCGGCGATGTGGCGGGATTTGTCTTCGAAGATGCGGCGGCGCTCGTTCTGGGTCATGTCCCACCACGCCGCGTTCTTCCGGATCGGGATCAGCGCGCCATGGGTTGCCTCAGGTCGGCCGAGCCCGGCCTGTGCCGCAACCAGCGCGATCTTCTCGTTGCGCTCGACATAGCGGACATGACTGGCGACGCCGGCGAGGCGCCATGATGTCTGCGAGGGCAGCAGCGGCAGCGAGATGGCGTCGGCATGGGTGATGGACAGCGCCGCAACGGGTTTGAGCGTCTCGCCGTTGACGGGCGAGATCGAGATCACCTGCCATGCACCGGTATTTCCGCCGCGGAATGTCGTGAACATGGAATATGAGAGCGTGGAACCGGTGCGAGTTCAAGCAAATTGACACAAACTCGTCATTCCGGGGCGCGCGCGGCGACAGCCGCACGCGAACCTCAGCCATTCCAATTATCCCGAGATGTTGATCGTCGCTCGCTTCCCGGTGTCCAGTCGCGATGAACACACCGGGATTCCGGGTTCGCCCGCGCAAAAGATGCGCGCGCCCCGGAATGACGAGCTTTATTTTCGCCTGTGAATAGCGGGCGCAAGAACCGCAGGTTCAAATCTGCTCCCGGAAAACCTATATCCATGGTCGGCTGGGCCAAGGCTCATGGGCTAAAGCCCAAAAGGCTCACATCCGAGCCCGCAACACTTACCTAACCCGATCGCACGATAACTGCCCCATGCGCTTCACGCCCCAATTCCTCGACGATCTGCGCGCCCGGCTTCCGGTTTCGGAAGTCGTGAGCAAGCGCGTCAAGTTGAAGAAGGCCGGGCGGGAGTGGAAGGGGCTGTCGCCGTTCCAGCAGGAGAAGTCGCCGTCGTTTTTCGTCAATGACGAGAAAGGATTTTACCACGACTTCTCGTCGGGCAAGCATGGCGACATCATCAATTTCGTGATGGAGACCGACGGCGCCAGTTTCGTCGAGGCGGTGGAGCGGCTGGCGCAGATGGCGGGCGTGGCGCTCCCGGCGGCGACGCCGGATGCCGCGCGCCACGAGCAGCGTCGCAAGACGCTGTATGACGTCATGGATCTCGCCGCGAAATTCTTCGCCGACACGCTGGTGGGGCGCGAAGGCGCCCGTGCGCGCGGCTATCTCGCCGATCGCGGCATCACGCCCGCGGTGCAGCTCCAGTTCCGCATGGGCTTCGCATCCGAAGATCGTTTCGCGCTGAAGGAATATCTCGGCGCCGCCGGCGTGCCCGTGCCCGACATGGTCGAAGCGGGATTGCTGATCGGCGGCGAGGACATCCCGGTGCCCTATGATCGTTTCCGCGATCGCGTGATGTTTCCGATTTCGGACGTGCGCGGACGCATCATCGCCTTTGGCGGCCGTGCGCTGAAGAAGGATGCGCCGGCAAAATATCTGAACTCGCCGGAAACGCCGCTGTTTCACAAGGGCGACAATCTGTACAACCTGCCGATGGCGCGAAAGGCGGCCCATGACGGCGCGCCGCTGGTGGTGGTCGAAGGCTATGTCGACGTCATCGCCATGGTCGGTGTCGGCTTTCCCGGTGCCGTCGCGCCGCTCGGCACGGCGCTGACCGAGAACCAGTTGCAGTTGCTCTGGAAGATGGCCGACGAGCCGATCCTGTGTTTCGACGGCGACAAGGCCGGGCAGAAGGCGGCATGGCGCGCGGCGGAGCTGGCGCTGCCGCATCTCAAGCCCGGCAAGAGTTTGCGTTTTGCGCTGCTGCCCGAAGGGCAGGACCCCGACGACCTCGCACGCTCCGGCGGCCGCGCGGCGATCGAGGATGTGATGGCGGCGGCGGGCACGCTGTCGGATCTGATCTGGGCGCGCGAGATCGCCGGCGGCACCTTCGCGACGCCGGAGCGCCGTGCGGCGCTGGAGGCGCGCATCAACGAATTGTCGAACGGCATCCGCGACGATGTCGTGAAGAAATACTACCGCCAGGACATGACCGAGCGGCTGCAGCGCGCCTTCGGCACCGGCCCAAAAAACTACGGCGGTAACTATGGCGGTAACAACGGTGGCCGCGGCGGCTTCCAGCAGGGTGGTGGAGGCGGCGGTTTTGCGCGCAGTCCGCGTCCGTTTACCCCCGGTCCAGCCGGGCGAATCAGTGGCGGCGGGCGGGGCGGGGCCAATGCCGGGCCTCAAACCATCCAGCGCGGGCCCTATCAGGTGGTCAGTCCACAGCTTGCGACGTCGTCGATCATGCGCGGCCAGCGCAGCGCCATTTCCCGGCGCGAGGCGCTGATCGTGCAGTCGCTGATCAACCATCCCTGGCTGCTGCATGACCGGCTGGAGGAGGTGGCGGCGCTGGAACTCGCCCATCCCGAGATGCACCGGCTGCGTGCCGGGATTATCGCGGCCTTCGCCCATGAGCATCATCACGGCGATGAGGCCGAGCAAAGTGAACAAATGCGTTCAGATCTGGTTAAAGCTGGATATTCCGAGCAATTACAACACGTTGAGCAGGCGGTTACCACTCAGGCGGTGTGGGCGGCGCGGCCCGGTGCGGCCCGCGAGGATGTTCTTTCCACCTGGACGCAGCTCGTTGCCTTGCATCGCCAGTGGCACTCATTACTTAGGGAGCTTAAAGACGCGGAGCTTGCTCTGGGCGCAGAAGCGAGCGAAACGAACTACGGCTGGTTGCGCGATGTGAAGGCCCGGTTGGCTGAGGTCGACGGGATCGAGGCGCTGATCGAGGGGTTCGGAGAATCCTCGGGGCGGTTCCAGCGCAGTTCGTAAGACAACTTTGCTGCGGATGGTGCCCGGGCAAACCGCGAAAAGACTCGCCAAACCCATGGTTTGGCTGCAAAAACAGGGTTAATCCGGGCTTAAGGCTCTCCACGTTAAGGGTCTGGGCTTAAGTAGTGAAAACCGCGAAGACGACGTCGGGGGTGGCGATGGATATGCGCCGCCCTTTGTGCGTCAAGCGGTGACGATGATTGGATCGGGGCGCTTGCGCCCCCTGGATTGATAGTGGGGCGGTGACGCCCCCGGCGTGAGCGCGTTTCAGGAGCATTGAATGGCCACCAAGGCAAAGACGCTGCAGACCAAGGACAAGGAAAAAGACGACAAGGCAGCTGACACGCCGGAGAAGGACTCCGCAGACGCGCCGTCACCTTTGCTCGACCTGTCCGACGCTGCCGTCAAGAAGATGATCAAGCAGGCCAAGAAGCGCGGCTTCGTGACCTTCGATCAGCTCAACGACGTCTTGCCATCCGATACCACCTCTCCTGAACAGATCGAAGACATCATGTCGATGCTCTCCGACATGGGCATCAACGTTTCCGAAAACGAAGACAGCGACGGCGAGGAAGAGAGCAAGGACGAGGACGACGATACCGACAACGAACTCGTCGAAGTCACGCAGAAGGCCGTCACCGAAGTCAAGAAGTCGGAGCCCGGCGAGCGCACCGACGATCCCGTCCGCATGTATCTGCGCGAGATGGGCACCGTCGAGCTGCTGTCGCGCGAAGGCGAAATCGCCATTGCGAAGCGCATCGAGGCCGGCCGCGAGGCGATGATCGCAGGTCTCTGCGAGAGCCCGCTGACCTTCCAGGCCATCATCATCTGGCGCGATGAACTCAACGAAGGAAAGATCTTCCTTCGCGACATCATCGATCTCGAAGCGACTTACGCTGGCCCCGACGCCAAGAACAACATGAACCCGGCGCTGATCGCCCCGCCCACGGGCGATGGCGAAGCAGTGGCCGAGGGCGCCGAAGCCGTTGCGGCTCCGCCTGCGGCCCCGCCGTCCGCCACGCCGTTCCGTCCGGCTCCGCCGCGTTCGGCGCCTGCTGCAGCTCCCGCCGGCGAAAGCACGTCGGAAGGCGCTGCTGACGGCGACATGGACGACGACGAGTTCGAGAACCAGATGTCGCTCGCCGCCATCGAGGCCGAGCTGAAGCCGAAGGTGGTCGAGACCTTCGACAAGATTGCCGACAGCTACAAGAAGCTGCGCAAGCTGCAGGAACAGGACATCGCGAACCAGCTCGAGAGCGCCTCGCAGGGCCCCTCGCTGTCGCCGTCGCAGGAGCGCAAGTACAAGAAGCTCAAGGACGAGATCATCGTCGAGGTGAAGTCGCTGCGCCTCAACCAGGCGCGTATCGATTCACTCGTCGAGCAGCTCTACGACATCAACAAGCGCCTCGTGTCGTTCGAAGGCCGCCTGCTACGCCTCGGCGACAGCCACGGCGTCGCGCGCGAGGACTTCCTGCGCAACTATCAGGGCTCGGAGCTCGATCCGCGCTGGCTCAACCGCGTCTCGAAGCTCTCGGCCAAGGGCTGGAAGAACTTCGTCGCCATCGAGAAGGACCGCATCAAGGAACTGCGCGGCGAAATCCAGCAGCTCGCAGCCCTCACGGGTCTTGAGATCGGCGAATTCCGCAAGATCGTGCACGGCGTGCAGAAGGGCGAGCGCGAAGCCCGTCAGGCCAAGAAGGAGATGGTGGAAGCCAATCTCCGTCTCGTGATCTCGATCGCCAAGAAGTATACCAATCGCGGCCTGCAGTTCCTGGATCTGATCCAGGAAGGCAATATCGGCCTGATGAAGGCCGTCGACAAATTCGAATACCGCCGCGGCTACAAGTTCTCGACCTATGCGACCTGGTGGATCCGGCAGGCGATCACGCGTTCGATCGCCGACCAGGCCCGCACCATCCGCATTCCCGTGCACATGATCGAGACGATCAACAAGATCGTGCGCACCAGCCGCCAGATGCTCAACGAGATCGGCCGCGAACCGACCCCGGAAGAGCTCGCCGAAAAGCTCGGCATGCCGCTGGAGAAAGTTCGAAAAGTTCTCAAGATCGCCAAGGAGCCGCTGTCGCTCGAAACCCCCGTGGGTGACGAGGAAGACTCGCATCTCGGCGATTTCATCGAGGACAAGAACGCGATCCTGCCGATCGATGCGGCGATCCAGTCCAACCTGCGCGAAACCACCACGCGCGTTTTGGCCTCGCTCACCCCGCGCGAAGAGCGCGTGCTGCGCATGCGCTTCGGCATCGGCATGAACACCGACCACACGTTGGAAGAAGTCGGCCAGCAGTTCTCGGTGACTCGCGAACGTATCCGCCAGATCGAAGCCAAGGCGCTGCGCAAGCTGAAGCACCCGTCGCGCAGCCGCAAGCTGCGGTCGTTCCTGGATAACTAACGGTCGCTGTCGATCATTCGATCCTTCTGATGATGCCCGGCCTCGCGCCGGGCATTTTCGTGTGTGCGTGCCGTGCTTTTTAAGCGCTCGTTGCCAGGGTACGTGGCTGCAAATATGTTCATGATTTGTTCTTTCCGTCAAGAGGCTTTGTGTCGCGCGTGTCCTTCACCCGCCGCGGAGCGGATGACGGATTACGTGTCGCCCATCGGTCCTGCGCGCGCTGGTTCGACGCCGCGCTTGTCCGGCGCGGTCTCTGTCGTGAGCCAGCCGGCCTCGCGCACCATGGCCACGGCCGAGCGGGAGACAGGGGCGGTGATCCCGTTGACGAGTTGCAGGCGCAGATTGCGGCCCTCGGTCACGGCGCGCACAACGGCCTTCCGCGCGACCCACCACGACCGGTGCACCTGCAGACCGTCAGCGGTGCCGAGAGCCGTCATGGCCTGATTGAGCGTTGCCAGCACCAACCGGGAGTGGCCGGCGATATGGTGGACGCGGACATAGTGATCTTCCATCTGCAGGCAAAGCACCGCGAAGGGCGGCGCACCGAGCAGGCCGAAAGCCGTTGGCGGCGCGTCGTCGGCTTCCTTGGCTTGCTGCCGCTTGTGTCGTCGCGCCTGAAGCAACAGGGTGAAGCCGAGCACGACAGGCAGGGTGGTGATCAGTCCTTGCACATACCAGTCGAGCGGGCCCAGCCTTCTCAGGAACGGCCATATCGATACGCCGATCCACGCGGTCCAGATCTGAAATGGGACGGTCAGGATGGCGACGCCGAGGACGATCGCCGTCCACGTCATCCACGGCCTCAACTGGAATCGCAGCACCACGCGGATCAGGGACCCATACAGCAGGATTCCCGACCAGAAGCAGGCAAGCTGAAACGCCACGCGCTGCCATGCCGGTCCATTCAGATAGCTGCCGAATGGTCCGATCAGGCCGAGGAAGATGGCGCAGACGGTCGCGATCGCCAGGTCGATGGCCCAATCCCGCAGAAAATGACGTTGCCAAGCGTTGCTCATGACGTCTCATCGCAGCGGTTCGCCCACCGGCGAACCCGTTCGCCCATTGGCGAACAACGGCTGGCGCAGGGCGGCGCCCTTTGCAGAACTCGCGTGTCATCCCAATCCGCAGGAGGTTCCATGCGCAGCATCATCGCACAGGTTTTCGTCGCATTCATCGCTATCGCCGCCGCCAGCCAGGCCGACGCTGCGGTCGGCTTCCAGCATTTCAGCATCAGTGATCCACAAGGGCCACCCATCGAGGTCGGCGTTTGGTATCCCACCGGCGCTGCGCCGAAGCTGCAGGCGCTTGAGTCCGATCAACAGATGGTTGCCCGCGATGCGGCACTCGCGGGCGACCGCCTGCCGCTGGTGGTGATATCCCATGGTCACGGGGGCTCCTATGCCGGGCATCTCGACACCGCCATGGCCCTGGCCAATGCAGGTTTCGTCGTCGCCGCCCTCACGCATAACGGCGATAGCTGGCGCGACCCGGGCAACCCCACCGCGATCTGGGAACGGCCGCGCCAATTCAAGCTGGTCACGGATTATATGCTGGACGCATGGGGTGACCATGGGCGTATCGATGCGACGCGCGTCGGCGCGTTCGGCTTCTCGGCCGGCGGATTCACGGTGCTCGCGGTGGCCGGTGGCGAGCCGGACCTGCGGACTCTCGGGGATCACTGCAGGGCGCATCCTGCTTTCGAAGATTGCCAGATCGTCGAACGGCACCCGCTTCCGCTGGATGCCGATATCGTCTGGGCCCACGATCCGCGCATCAAGGCGGTCGTCTCCGCGGCGCCCGCCCTTGGGTTTGCCTTCGGTCGCAAGGGCCTGGCGGCGGTCCGTCAGCCGGTCCAGCTTTGGCGGGCCGAGGATGACCAGGTCCTGCCACATCCCTATTATGCAGAGGCCGTCCGCCTCGCTTTGCCGACGTTGCCCGAGGCGCATGTCGTGGCGAATGCCGGGCACTACGATTTCTTGACGCCATGCTCCGCGCAACTGGCAACACGCGTGCCGGCGATCTGCACCAGCAGACCGGGGTTCGACCGCGTTGCATTTCATGAGCGCTTCGATCGCGACATCGTCGCGTTCTTTACGCGGGCGCTGTAGTCGCGGCCTGGATTTGGTTCGCCCGACAGCTCTCTTGATCGAGATGGGCGCGCACACCTGCGGTGCGCGTCGGCGGCCTCGGTCGCGTGCTGTTCGAAGGTCGGCCTGCCCGAACTGGTTCCGGCACCGGGAACAAATCGGGCGGGTCCCGCTTGAGTCGGGATTGTGTCGCGTCGTGTGAGTTGGAGTATTGCCATGGCCCCGCGTGCCAATTGGAAGGGCTTTTTGCGCCTGTCCCTCGTGAGCTGTCCGGTCGCGCTGTTTCCCGCCACGTCGGATTCCGAGAAGATCAGCTTCAACCAGATCAACCGCAACACCGGCCATCGCATCAAATATCTCAAGGTCGATGCGGATACCGGCGAAGAGGTGGCGGCGGACGACATCATGAAGGGCTTCAAGGTCGATACCGATACCTATGTCGAGGTGTCGAAAGACGAACTCGACAACATCGCGCTGGACTCCACCCGAACCATCGAGATCGACGAATTCGTGCCGAAGGCCGATATCGACCCGCGCTACGCCATCCGTCCTTACTACCTCGTGCCCGACGGCAAGATCGGCCATGACGCCTATGCGGTGATCCGCGAGACCATCCGCGACATGGGCAAGGTGGCCATCGGCCGGCTCGTGCTCACCAATCGCGAGCACATCATCGCGCTGGAGCCGCTGAAGAACGGGCTGATGGGCACGCTGCTGCGCTATCCCTATGAGGTGCGCGACGAGGCGGAGTATTTCGACGACATCCAGGACGTCAAGGTCACCAAGGACATGCTCGATCTGGCGCGGCATATCGTGGAGCAGAAGGCCGCCGAATTCGAGCCCGGCAAATTCGAGGATCGCTACGAGTCCGCGCTGGTCGATCTCGTCAACCAGAAGCGCAGCGGTGTCGCCCTCAAGCCGCATGGCAAGGCGCGGCCCGGCACCAATGTGGTCGATCTGATGACCGCCCTGCAGCAGAGCCTCAAGGGCGGCGGCGCCGCGCCGAAGCCAAAGGCGAAGAAGGCGCCGAAGCGCGCCACCGGCCAGAAGGAAATGCTGCTGCCGATCACCGGCAAGAAGGAGCCCGCGCCGGCGAAGAAGGCGGCGCGGCCGGTGGCCAAAGGGGTGACCAAGGGCAGGAGGGCGGGATGACGCGCGCCTGGACCCCGTCGCTGGTGCCGGATGCCGGTGAGCAGACCGTCTATCTCGTGCTGGATTGTTTCGACCGCGCCGGCTGCGCCTGGCGCGAGGCCGATGTCGCGGCGACCGATCTCGAAACCGTCATCGCCGATCTGATGTCCGGCCAGTACAACGATCCGCAGCGCGTGATCGCCTTCAACACCGCCGAACGCTGGGCCGACGACGTGTCGGAAGACGTCGCCCGCGAGATCCGCCGCCGCGCCGATCGCAATTACGAGGACGTCACCTCGTCGCTCGACGACTTCGTCCAGCGCCACGCCGGCCGCGAGCAGCAGCTCACGCTCAGGCTGGCGTGACAAGGGCCTGACATACTTTTCTACGACGAGCGGGTGACCGAATAAAAAGGCGGGCCGCAAGGTCCGCCTTTTTATCGTGCGCGCTCTTAACCTCTCCCCGCAATGCGGGGAGAGGTCGACCGGCGAAGCCGGTCGGGTGAGGGGCCGTCACCAACGCAGCCGCAATCACCACCTTTCGGGTCGCACTGTCTCGAACCGGGAGAATGTCCGCATCCCGCCTGGCACAGTTCGCGGTGCGCGGGAGCGGGAAGAGGGGGCGCCCACGTGCTGTCGCCCACGTTGATAACTCCGCCACACCCTTTGATTGTGCCCCGCCCCGCGCTAGCGTCACGCATTGCCCGATCAATTGTCTTGAAGCACATTTTCACCCGAGGACATTGCCATGACGTCGCTCGCCCCGATGCTGCTCAGCCAGCGCGTTGCCCAGGTCTGCCTGTTTCTGGTCGGCGCCATCGCCATCTTCGGCGGCGCGCTGCAGATGGTTCTCGGCCAGCCCGAGACCGCGCCGCGGCTCGACAACGTCCATCGCTTCATGGGGGGCATCTATCTGATGTCGGGCGTCATGGGCCTGTGGGCGGCATCGACCATTCGCGAGCACAACACGCTGGTTGTCCTGATGGCGGCGACGGTGTTCGTCGGCGGCCTCGGCCGCGTGCTGTCGATCTCAAAGGTCGGCCTGCCCGAACCGCACGCATTGTGGATCACCTATCTCGTGCCGGAACTGGTGATCCCGTGGATCATCATCGCGGCGCAGGTGATGACGAACAGGCAGATGGCGGGTGGGGCGGGGTGAGATGCCTCACGCTCCGTCCGCAGTGTCCCTCTCTCCGCGCAGCGAAGCTCGGTGCACGCTGGCTGCTTGGAACTACCATTTCGTGTTCAAAAGCAAAAATGCAGTATAGGAATACTCTTATAATTCGTGCTGGAGGAGACAAAACTTATGTCTGAAATTCGCTATCTGTTTCGCTTTCGCGACTTGGTTGCCTCAACCATCGAGGAGCATCAACGCGTGATCAAGGAGCAGGGGGCCTGTTGGTGGGGATGGTGGAAGAGGCCCTCCGAAGATAGCCGCAGCGATATCTGGAATGAGTTGGAGAAGATAACTTCGACCGGAGAAAGCGTCGAAGTGGGTCTCTTCGACTCTGGCGGCGGGAAGATATATCGAGCGAAAGTTACTGGCGTTGTTAGGCCGACTGAATCAAGCGCAGAAAATACGATCAAGCTTTTAGGCGACGAGCTAAAGCTTGTTCCCCCCTACTATCGGGACAGCCCGTTCAGTCGAGCGTGGATGAAAATTACTGAAATCGAAGGAGAGCCCATCGAGTTTTTCGGGCTGTTTTCATTTGCCGAGGCGCCCAAGCTTCCAAATTATGCCGGTACCACGCTTGATCGGTTTAAGGGCAAGAGAATTTCTGGCGCTGAAGAATTGCGCGGTATGGATACAACCATCTGGCGTATTCGGTCGTCATTGCCCACGGACTCTTCAGAGCAGATTTTGCTAACCGTACAAGCAATTTCAGAACCTATATCCGCGGAAGTCATAAGCTGTAAAAGCGATAAGATACTCCATCTTACAGATATTCACTTCGCTGCGGGGAAAAATCGTGAACAGCACGTTTGGCGCTACGATAGTGAGTTGGAGAGTGCTCGGCCAACAATGGTCCACGCAGTTACATCGGAACTTAACGACAAGAAAATCGGCCTGGTTATCATCAGTGGAGACTTTACCTTCATTGGTAGTGACGAGGAATTTGAGGAAGCCAGAACATCAATTTCTCATCTTCTAGGTATACTCGATCTGAGTACTGACCATCTCATTCTTGTTCCAGGAAACCACGATATCCAATGGACGACGAATGAGGTTTATGATCACAACGCTATTGTGGTCGAAGCGCCACCTAGAGCTAAGAGTAATTACGAGAAGTTCTATCGAGCTTTGATGCGGCATGATCCGAGTAAGCATTTGGCGATGGGACGACGCTTTGCTGTGCCCTGTGGAATAACGCTAGAAGTCTGTGCGTTGAATTCAAGCTCTCTTGAGACGGGTAGTCACTTTTTAGCCGGAATGGGGCGAATCGAAGAAGGGGCGTTCGCTGATGTAGCAAAGGGAATTGGCTGGGGAGCCTCTCGAACATTAGCTCTGCGGCTTCTGGTCATTCATCATCACCTCGCTCTGACTGAAGACCTTGAAGCAGCCGATGGTTATGGCAAGGGGTATGGATTGGCGGTAGACGCAGTACGAATTCAGCGTTTGGCTGCGCGCAAAGGTGTTCATTTGGCTTTGCATGGACATAAACATCGCTCGTTTATTTGGCGATCAACCATTTATGAACTGCCAGAGCATACCCAAACGCAATATCGTCTTGGCGAATTGTCTATTATTGGAGGCGGCAGCGTCGGGTCTCGGGAGACGGATGGCTTCTCCAATTATTTCAATGTTATATCATTAGATACTGGTGTTGTTCGCCTTGAGATATTTCGGTCGATGAATCGGGGGAGTTTTGGCCTTATTCAGGAATGGAGTGCTCAGTTGTCGATTGAAGGAGGGGAAGGCTTGAGACTGGGAGAATGGGAGAAGGTTCGCTAATGGAGCGCAAGCCAATATCGTTGGTCATTACAGATTTGGATAATACAATCTATGATTGGATGACGGCGTTCGTTCCTGCGTTCTACGCGATGGTAAGAGTTGCTGCGCCATTGATTGGGGTTTCAGAGGATGAGCTTCTCGATGATCTGAGAAGTGTCCATCAAAAGCATGGTGACTCCGAGCATCCGTTCGCGCTACTCGAAACTCGAGCCGTGCAAGAACGAATGTTTGGGAGTACGCGGACTGATCTTCTCAAACACTTGGATCCAGCATTTCACGAATTCAATCGTGTTAGAAAGAAGAACCTTCATCTGTACGACGGTGTTCTGAAAACGCTATCGGTCATATCTCAAACCGGCGTTCCGATAATCGCTTACACAGATGCTCGTGTTGTAAATTGTCTTTTTCGACTGAAAAAGCTTGGCATTAGACAGCTTTTTTCTCAGCTTTTCGCTCCCTCTCATTTCGCAAACGAATTGCGAGTGGATGAGTTTGAAGAAGGGTTTGTCCAGTTGCTGCCTCCAACTGATAGAAAGCCGAATCCTCAAACCTTGATTGATATCTGCGCTAGATATTCGGTGCGTCCTTCTGAAGCCTTATATATTGGCGACAGCATTGTAAGAGACGTCTACATGGCCAAGACAGCTGGTTTGCAATCTGCGTGGGCGAAATTTGGCGCAACCTACGAGGCCTCACTCTGGCCTTTGCTTGTTCGTGTTACACATTGGACCAATGCCGATGTGGAGCGTGAGGAGAAATTGAGAGAGCAGTCTCGAGGAACGCAAGCAGATACAGTGTTGAATTGTTTTTCGGAGCTGCTTGAGTTTTACGAATTTGTTCCGAGGTTTAGCGCATTAGCGCGTCCTGTATAGGGATACTCTTCGCCTGCGAAGTTATCCAACGGAGCTGAGGCGCCCATCGCAAAAACGGGTCGGAACATGTCCCACCGTTTCACCTCAAACATCGCCAAATCGAAGCTTACTACTTCTTCTTCGCGCCGACGCGCTCGACGCTCTTGATTTCCAGCGCCGGACGGCCGGACTTCTCGGCGATCTCGCGGTCCTGCTCGGCGATGGCGGCCTTGGCCGGCTCATCGCCGTCGAGTCCGCCCAGCAATTCGGAGGGGACGCGGCGATTGGAGCGCTGCGAGCCGTCTTCATAGAAGACGTTGAAGAAGGCGAATTCGCCTTTGGGATTGGTACCGGGTTTCTTGGCCATGGCGGTTAAGTGGGGGATGGCGCAGGCGAAGTCAAAGCCTTAGCGCGCAAAGCGTGCATGCATCTGTGGGCAAAAGCGGGCAGTGGTTACCGGCGGGACGCGCCGCCCGGCCCGCGATTAAAAGTTCATGGTTTGTTCTTGACGTTTCAGGAATAAGGATTATTGTCCCCTCCGTCCTGCCCCACCGAGAGGGGCGATCGCGATCGTCACGTTCGCGGGGTGGGATGCGGTGGACGCCGGAGATGCGGCGTCACGCGGTTCATGGGGGAACGTCTGTCTTCGGGCAGGACGGATCTGCGCCAGCACTGCCACTGGCAAGGAGACGGCCGATCTTGGGATGGAAAGACTCCCTGGACAGTGTGACGGACGACCAAGTCAAAACGCGTTCGGCTTACTCGCTTGAGGCTACCCTGTCCCTCCGCCCTGGGACATTAATTTTGGTGATGGGACCGTTCGCCATGGCAGATGTGCAAGCAACCGAAAAAACACCGTATGCGGAACGTCGGGCACTTGCTCGGCGCCTCCGAAAGTCCTGATGCACTCACAATTGCGGAAGACCGCATTCGCATCAGGCCCACGGGTGCAACGGGCACCTGGCGTTCCGCACGCCCTCTCTCAGGAGGGTGGGAATGCGACAGACGACGGCGCCCCCGCGCCGCAAACAATGGGGGTGATGACGCATGTCTGAAGATCCCACGCACGTCATTCCGGGGTGCGGCCGGCGCTTGCCGGACGCGAGCCCGGAATCCCGACATGGGAGGCTCAGATAGCGCTAGGCCATGTCGGGATTCCGGGTTCACGCTTGCCGCCTTCGGCGTCGCGCGCGCCCCGGAATGACGAGAACAAGGCGCGCCGTTGTTCGGACACACCGGTCATGCCACACTCCGGTATCGCCAACCCAACAGGTTTTTCATGACCAATCGTATCACCGCCATTGCCATTGCCGCTGTGTCCTTCGTCTCGGTTGCGCTGACGGCCACATCCTCGCAGGCCGCCAAATGCGGCGGCGACTTCCAGGGTTTTATCGCGGCCATGTCGCAGGAGGCCGCCGCCGCCGGCGTGTCGCAGGGCGTGATTGCGCAGGCCTTTGCCGGCGTGACGCAGGACCCCGCGGTGCTGTCGTTCGATCGCCGCCAGCGCGGCACCTTCAACAAGAGTTTCGAGCAATATGTCTCGACCCGCGTCGGCCAGGGCCGCATCTCCATGGGCCTGCAGATGATGCAGCGTCACGCCTCGCTGCTGTCGCGCATCGAGCAACGCTTCGGCGTGCCGCCTGAAATCGTGGTGGCGATCTGGGGCCTCGAGTCGGATTTCGGCAAGGGCGACATCGGCAAGATGCCGGTGATCCGCACGCTCTCCACCATGGCGCATGACTGCCGCCGCACCGAGCTGTTTCAGGGCGAGCTGATCGCGGCGCTGAAGATCCTGCAGCGCGGCGACCTGCCACAGCGCGACCTGATCGGCGCCTATGCCGGCGAGCTCGGCCAGACGCAATTCCTGCCGTCGAGCTACATCAAATACGGCGTCGATTTCGACGGCAACGGCCATGTGGATCTGCGCCATTCGGTGCCGGATGTGCTGGCCTCGACCGCGAACCTGCTCAAGACCGCGGGCTTCAAAGGCGGCCAGCCCTACGGCGAGGGCACGGCGAATTTCGAGGCAATGCGCGAGTGGAACAGGGCCACGATCTATCGCAAGACCATCGGCTATTTCGCCGATCGGCTGGCGGCCGGCCGATAGGTCACGGCACGATAGGGAGGGCGCGCGCGTTTTAAACTTTTGTTAAGCCGCGCGGCCGCCGGGCGAACGTGGGGAACCCCGATGGTGAAAGTCGGATTAACTCATTCCCTTTCACTCTTTCAAAACCACACTGGGGATTATCCGCCGCGAGTCAGATTCCGTTAAGCGTCGCCGACGCATTTTACCACCTGCTGGGAACGAGTGGTGAGAGTGATGGCGGGGATCGACAGCAGCGCGCAGAAGCGCGACGCACAACGTGGCGGGTGCCGCCGATGTTGAACGTCGGCACGCTGTTCACGGTGTTCACCGTCAACTTTTTGGCCCTCGGTGTGGTCTGGGCCTATGTGGCCACCAGCTATCCCAATCTGCACGCCGCGCGTTACTGGACCGCCGCCGCGTTCGCCGCGGCGCTCGGCAACAGCATCTCGGTGCTGCGCGGCGTCGGCGTCGATCCGCTGATCGCCATCGTGCTGGGCAACGGCCTGCTGCTGCTGGCCACCAGCCTCGCCGCCATCGGCATGAATCAGTTTTACGGCCGCCCGGCGGGCTGGCGCGCGCAAGCCGTCATCATCGCCACCAGCCTGGCCGGCCTGCTGCTGTTCACGCTGTGGCACGACAACATGACGATGCGCGTACTGATCTATTCCGCCGGACAGTCGGTCACCGTTGTCATGACCGTGCCGCTGTTGTTGTCGCGCAAGGATGGCGGCGGCAATGCCGGCGCCCGTCTCGCCGGCTGGCTCGCCATCACGCTCGTTGCTGCGCATGCCGTGCGCTCGGCCGCGGCGCTGGCGAATATCGGCGGCAATATGACCTTTGCCGATTTCAACAATCTCCAGGCCATGATGGTGCTGGTGCTGGTGTTCCTGGCGATGTCGTGGAATTTCGGATTCCTCCTGATGGCCATCGATCGCCTGCGCGGCGAAGTCGCCGAACTTGCATTGGTCGACGATCTCACCGGCGTCGCCAATCGCCGTCACCTGGTGCAGCGCCTCACCGAGGAATGCGCGCTGGCGCGTCGCACGCAAAAGCCGTTCGCGCTGCTGGCGATCGATCTCGACGGCTTCAAGGAAATCAATGACGGCCACGGCCACGCCGCCGGCGACGATTGCCTGCGTCACTTCACGCTGATGACCCAGAGCAAACTCCGCCCCGGCGATCTGCTCGCGCGTTCGGGCGGTGACGAGTTCAGCATCATCCTGCCGGCGACGACGCTACATGAAGCGGCAAACATCGCGCGCCGCATTCTGGATGTGTGCCGCATCGACGCCGCAGGCTGTGCGCCCGGCGAGATTCCGATTGCGGCGTCCATCGGCGTGGCGCAGTGGCACCCGCAGGTCGGGCAGTATCCGGAGCGACTGATCGCGGCTGCCGACCAGGCGCTCTATGCCGCCAAGAACGACGGCAAGAACCGCTTCGCCCTCTGCGATCTCGAAGCGCCGTCGATGGTGCCGGCTCTCAACATGGACGAAGCCATCGACCGCGCCCGCAAGCTGGCCTGATCGCCTCAGTTCATCGTCTTGTCGTGGGTGATGTCGATGATCGCGCCGGGCAGGCGGACGGGGCGGCCATGTCCGTCCAGCGTGCAACTGCCGCGCGCGAGAACCCAACTGATCCGGTCGTTCTTGATCAGCCGACACTCGCACTCAAAGATGCCGCCTGATCGCATCGCGGCCGCGACCGCCGCGTGCACCCGGTCAACGTCATCGGGATGGACTGCTGCGAGATAGGCCATGTTCGGCAGACCGCGCGCGGCCGTTTCGGGATCGACATTGAAGAAGCGGGCAGCCCCGGCATCGAGATAGTTGCGGTCGTTGCTGATGTCCCAGTCCCAGAAACCGGCGATCAGTTCACGGGCGGCGAGCCGGCGCGGCATCGGCATCTCGAACGCGTCGTCCTCGGCCGTGGTCTGGTAGGCCTCTGCTGCCGCGAGCCGCAGGATGTAGGAGAGAAATTCGTGCTTCCGCTCCCGGGCGAAGCTTGCAATATCGAGGCACACGTCACCCAAGGGTCGTCGCATCGCTCATCCCCACCCGTTCCCGGCGCGGGCAGAATATAGCGGGCTCCCTGCAATTCAACCGGTGGTTGGAGAATTTCTGCGCGGCAAATATGGGGATCGCGGTGGATCGCCCGATGAGGCGTGACGCGATGCCGCTTGCAGAGTTGGCGCCTGTCCCCCATGTCATGGCCATGATGAGCACAGGTCAATCAACCACTTACGACGCCGGCCGCCCGCGCAAACCGGCGTCCGCGCATGGTCCGATCATCGATCAGGATGGTTTTGAGGTTCGGCCCGAGCAACTTCGGCCGGATCTGCAGGGCTTTCGGTTCGACTTCGGAGCGGGCGCCAATCCGTTTGCCAATCTCACGCGCGAGCAACGGCTGGCGCGGCTGGATGCGCTGGCGAAACTGCTCGACGTCGCCTTCATCGTGCCGGGCACGAAGATCCGCTACGGCATCGATGGTCTGATCGGCTTGATTCCGATCGTGGGCGACATCATCACCACGGCGATCTCGCTATGGGTGGTGCGCGAGGCACGGGCGCTCGGTGCGCCGTGGCATCTCACGGCGCGCATGCTGGGCAATGTTGCGGTGGACGGTGCTGTCGGCATCGTGCCGTTTATCGGCGATGCGTTCGACGTGATGTTCCGGGCCAATGTCCGCAACGTCAGAATGCTGCACAAGTGGCTCGAAAAACAGCCCAGACTCTAGTTCAGAGTCCGGGCTGCGATCGTCTCAATTCGTAAAGCTCAAGCAGCGTCGGCGTCGTCGGTCGCCGGCTCTTCGGCGCGCACGCGGCGCTCGAGCGGGAAGTCCTGGCTCTCATAGAGCGAGCGAATGCCGCTCTGGTCAAAACGGGCTTCCTCGACCTGCAGATAGGCGCCGTTCAGCGAGTCAGCCGGCAGCTCCTCGATCGCGAATTGGACGGCGGCGGCGGCCGTATCGAAACGACGATAGGCGAAACCGGCACGCTTTTTCTTGCGGATCGCGGCGGGGAAGAGTTCGGCTGCGGTGTTGTAGCTGAAAGCTGCCATGGTCGGGGACCTCATGTGAATACGCAACGAAACGACGCTTCATTCGCAATGCAGCCGATCCGGCGGCGCGCGGAACATCATTTCAGGACAGACCCCAATATAAGCACGTTTTGGCCGATTGCGACACCTGCGATACAGCATGATGAATCGCCGGCCGCGGGCGGTATTGCCGTAATAGCTTTGTGATTTAAAGAGCTTAGCGCGCGCTTAAGGCATGGGCAGCGGCGCGCGCGGCGCAATATTTGCCTATTGTCCGGTCACGTCCGGCAGCGGCACGATTTTCAGGGGGGTGGTATAGGGCTCGACCCGCAGTGCCTCAGTCGACATAAGCCCCACTTGCCGCAAAGGCGCCTGCTCCAGCGCCCCGGCCTCAGCCTTGCGCACGGCGTATTGCCAGGCCGTCAGCGTACCCTTCTGGACCAAATGCTTGGCGACACCGCCGGCGTTCTTGGCTTCGAAAGTGGAGAGCTGGTCATCGTTAATGCCGATGATGATCTCGTCCTTGGCCGTGATCACCTTGAACAGCGACACCTTGTCGGTCGCCAGTGCGGGGTGGGACACCAAGCTTTCGAGAATGAGACCCGCAAGGGCAATGCCGAGCAACAAACGGTTTGAACGGGTAGACATCTTGGTACTTTCTTATTCTTCTTCGCAAACGTGCATGCCGCTGAGGCATGTTCAAGTAACAGGCAATAGGCGAAGCCGCTTACGGACAAGTATTGGACAGAAATGCCCCGCGAGACTTCGATGAGTCGCACGGGGCACTGAAACAGTTCGATACCGGATACGTATTTATTTAGGCTGAAGTTTCAAGGCCGCGGAGTTGATGCAATAGCGCAATCCCGTGGGGCCGGGGCCGTCGTCAAACACATGTCCGAGATGACCATTGCACTTGGAGCACAGCACTTCCGTGCGGATCATGCCGTGGGTCACATCGCGTTCTTCGTCGATATGACTTTCTCGTGAGGGCTTCGTGAAGCTCGGCCAGCCGCAGCCGGAATCGAACTTGGCATCGGACTCGAACAGTGTCTGGCCACAGCCGGCGCAGACGAAGGTGCCCGGCGTGTGGTCATGTTCGTACTCGCCGGTGAACGGACGCTCCGTCGCCTTTTCGCGCAGTACCGCATACTGCATCGGAGTCAGTTCGCGGCGCCATTCGGCTTCGCTCTTTTCGACCTTGCCGGGTGTCGTCTTCGTATCGGTCATTCTTTCTCCTTCCCGATTGGCCGTGGCTGCGAGCGCTCAGGTCAGTTTGTGACCTTCGACGCGCTCACCAGCGTCGGCTTCTCGATATAGTTCTGGGCAAAGATCTTCTTCAGGTTCTCGACCTTCGGAATATCGTTATAGGCAATATAGGGCTGGTTCGGGTGCAGCGTCAGGTAGTCCTGATGATAAGCTTCCGCCGGATAGAAGGCTTCGAGCATTCCGAGCTTGGTGACGATCGGCTTCTTGTAGACCTTCGCAGCGTTGAGCTGGGCGATATAGGCTTCCGCCACTTTCTTCTGCTCCGGCGTCGTCGCGAAAATTTCCGACCGATATTGCGTACCCGAATCCGGGCCCTGGCGATTCAGCTGGGTCGGGTCGTGTGCCACCGAGAAATAGATCTGCAGGATCTTGCCGTAGCTGATCTTTTGCGGGTCGTATTTGATCTCGACCGCTTCGGCGTGTCCGGTCGAGCCGGTGCTCACCGCTGTGTAATTGGCCGAGCTCTTCGAGCCGCCGGCATAGCCGGACACGGCGTTGACGACGCCTGCCGTGTGCTGGAATACGCCCTGGACGCCCCAGAAGCACCCACCCGCAATCACCGCAGTCTGAATGCCGGTCGCGGCCGGCGTGTCCGCAGCGGGTGCGGGAATGATGACAGCCTCTTCGGCAGCAAAAGTGGGGGCCACGATGGCGGTTGAAATCGCCAATGCGCCGGCAAAGGCGCAGAGCGAGAGGCGGCTGAACAGGGAGCGGCGCATAGCAGGTCCTCTTGGATGATCGATGGCCGGATATCGGCAGTCTAGACCGGAGCCCGCGGTTCGCAATCGGCATTTCCGGGCGGCGTATCGGAGATACGGAGAAGGATCTCGCTTGTTACGCGATACCGGACACGAGTTCGTGAGGATCTGGATGGCAGGAAAAAGCCGCGGAACATGCGTCCCGCGGCTTTCTGATTGACTATGACGCTAACCGCTTATGGGCAGGGATAGCGATTGCCGTCGTTGTTCAGATAAGTGCCTGACGCCGGATCGTAGGAACGATAGCGCTGCGAGCAATAGGCTGCGTTCTGCTGGGCTGCCGCGTTGGCCTGGCTGGCCGCAATCGCGCCGCCGATGATGGCGCCAGCTGCGAGGCCGCCGACGACGGCGCCAGCGCTGGGTCCGCGGCGATAGTAGCCAGGACCGTAGCCGTAGCGTGGGCCATAACCGTAGCGGCGATAATACTGCACGTTCTCGGTGGCCGAGGGTACGGCACTGGCGAGGCTGGGCTGACTCAGCAGTGGCGCTGATGTTGCCGGCGCCGAAAACGCCAGCGCGCTTGCGCCGATCATCGTAGCCATCGTCAAGATTTTCGCGGGATGCATATCGAGCTCCTTATTAAGCGTAAGTGGCCGAAACGTTCGGGCGGGCATCTTGTTCCACGATGCCTAGGAGCGAGACGCGTCAGATCAGCGCATGCGATTGATTGCAAAATACGCGCGTTAAACCACGATGCTCAAGCGCTTCGCGGCGCGGGTAATGCCGGTGTAGAGCCAGCGGGCGCGGCTCTCCTGAAATGCAAAGCTCTCGTCGAACAGAACGACGTCGTCCCATTGCGAGCCCTGGCTTTTGTGCACGGTCAGCACGTAGCCATAGTCGAATTCGTCGTAAGGCTTGCGTTGCTCCCACGGCAGCGTCTCAACACCGCCCGAGAAACAGTCCGCGCGCACAGATACCTTGGTGACCTTGCCGCCAAAATCCTCATCCGGCGAAATTCGCATGGTGATGATCTGCGACTTCGAGGCAGCGCGCGCCTTCACGCGCCACAGACCGCCGTTGAACAGCACCTTCTTGCGGTTGTTGCGCAGGCAGACCAGCTTGTCATTGGCCACCGGCAGCAGGTCCTCGATGCCAAGTTTCTGCCGGACACGCATATTGTAGGCGCGGCGCGTGTTGTTGCGGCCAACCAGTACCTGATCGGCGGACATCACGCGATCCGGATCGAGTGCCTTGCGCGACACGATTTCGCTCAGGCCATATTGCCCGGGCTGCAGCGACCGCCCCTCGCGGACATCCATCGACATGCGCACGATCGGATCGTGCTCGGCCTGGCGATGCACTTCGGTCAGCATCACGTCGGGCTCGGTCTCGGTGAAGAAGCCGCCACCCTGGATCGGCGGCAACTGCGCGGGATCGCCGAGCACCAGCAGAGGGCAATCGAATGACAGCAGGTCGCGGCCAAGCTCGGCGTCGACCATCGAACATTCGTCGATCACGATCAGCTTGGCCTTGGAGGCTGGCGCGTCGTCCCACAGTTCGAAATTCGGCTGCTCCTCGCCGCTCTCACGGGCGCGATAGATCAGTGAGTGAATCGTGGAGGCGCCGTCGCAGCCCTTGTTGCGCATCACCAGCGCCGCCTTACCGGTAAAGGCTGCGAATTTCACCTCGCCGTCCACATTGTCGGCGACGTGCCGCGCCAATGTCGTCTTGCCGGTACCGGCAAAGCCGAACAGCCGGAACACCTGCGGTGTGCCGTTGCGGCCTGGCTTCGCCTTCAGCCAGTCGTCGACGGCTTTCAGCGCGGCATCTTGATGCGGGGTAAAGGTCGGCATTGCGTCTCTGGAAAGCGGTGCGCAGCCATTTTGCCGCGACTCAGCGGGGGAAAGCTAACCATTCAGGCGTCTGACGCAAGCCGGAGACCCCCAAGTTGTCTGCGCCAACGTGGCCGGTTGCTCATTGTCGTTCCATGACGCAGTTATTAGGCTGCTTGAGCCCAGGGAGCCCATTTTGGAACGCAGACTGCTTCAGATCGCACTGGCGATTGTCGGCCTCGTGGCCATCCTGTTCGGCCTGACCGGCGTGCTGTTCGGCACCAGCCTCTCAGGCGTCAGGCTCGGCGTGACGATGGAAGGCTATGTGCGCTTCATCAAAGGCGTGCTGGTGGCGGTCGGGCTGATCTACTGGTCGGCGATCCCGCAGATCGAAAAACGCTTTGAGCGGATTTCGATCGTAACCTTCATTCTCGTGTTTGGTGCGGCTGCGCGTTTGCTAGCGGTGCTCAGTCATGGCTTTCCGACCGTGGGATTGCTGATCAGCCTGATCGGCGAACTGGTGGTCGTCCCGATGATCTGGCTGTGGCTTCGCCATCTCGTGCGGCGGGGTGCGGTCGCATGAAGCGGATCGGCATTGGGATCGTCTATGTGATCGGCGCGATTTCGATCGGTTATCTCGCGCTTTACGCCTATGCGATGTTCACCCGGCAGGAGTTGACGCCGGGCGATCCGATCAAGATTTTTCGCAAGCAGGACGCGCCGAGCTATTCGCGGGGCGCGTCGTTGTCGTTCTTCGCGTAATTACATCGCGCCCATGGCAGCACGATAGTCGCCGGCGCCTGCTCCGGCCGGTGTGATCGGCAACCCGCCATCGGCATATTCGTTGAGCTTGTTGCGCAGCGTGCGGATCGAGATGCCAAGAATGTTGGCCGCATGGGTGCGGTTGCCGAGGCAGTGCTTCAGCGTCTCCAGGATCAGATCGCGCTCGACATCGGCTACGGTACGGCCGACCAGTGCGCGGGTCACGGTTTCCGCCGCCATGGTTGCATGCGCCACGGCCGGCGGGGTCTTGGCGAGATCGAGACGATCGCCATCCGGGGTCAGGATGGCATCCGCGCCGATCTCGTCGCCGTTGGCCATCAGCACCGAACGGTGGATCGTGTTTTCGAGTTCACGGACGTTGCCCTGCCAGCGATTGGCGGTGAGTACGCGCCGCGCCTCGGCGGAGATAGGACGCACCGGCACGCCATTGGCGTCGGCATATTTCTTGGCGAAATGTTGCGCCAGTTCGAGAATGTCGGCCGGGCGATCGCGCAGCGGCGGGATCTTCAGGTTCACGACGTTGAGGCGGAACAGCAGATCTTCGCGGAACGTGCCTTCGCGTACGGCGTCGGACAGGTTGCGGTTCGAGGTTGCGATGATGCGAATGTCCACCGGCACCGGCTTGGTGCCGCCGACGCGGTCGATGACGCGCTCCTGAATGGCGCGCAGCAGCTTCGACTGCAGCCGCACGTCCATTTCCGAGATTTCGTCCAGCAAGAGCGTGCCGCCGGTGGCTTCCTCGAACTTGCCGATGCGGCGTGCGATCGCGCCAGTGAAGGCACCCTTCTCGTGGCCGAACAGTTCGGACTCCAGGAGATGCTCGGGGATTGCAGCGCAGTTGATTGATATGAACGGCTTCTTGGCGCGGTTGGAGCGGGTATGGACATAGCGCGCCAGCACTTCCTTGCCGGTGCCGGATTCGCCCGTGATCATCACTGACGCATCGGAGCCGGCGATCTGCTGCGCCAGCTTGACCACCTTGCCCATCATTTCGTCGCGATAGATCAGGTCGCGGCTGTCATTGGCGACGGCGGCCAGAACGGCGGCGATCAGTTCCGGATCCGGCGGCAGGGGGATGTATTCTTTGGCGCCGGCATGGATCGCGGCGACCGCAGCGCGGGCATCGGTGGTGATGCCGCAGGCGACGATCGGTACATGGATGTGTTCGGCTTCCAACCGCATCACGAGGTCGCGGATGTCGAGGGCGACATCCACCAGCAGGAGGTCTGCGCCCTTGCCGCCGCGCAACACGCCCATCGCCTGATCATGGCCTTCGGCATGAACCACGGAGGCGCCGTTATCCATGGCGATCTTGGTGGCGGTGGTGAGTTGGCCCTTGAGGGTACCAACGATGAGAAGCCGCATGGTGATCTCCTGTTATATCCTGGTCGCGCCCTTGAGGCGCCGTTTATCCCGAATTAGCTGCGTTCAGCCTTGATGATTTCAGTCATGGTGACGCCGAGCTTTTCTTCGACGAGAACGACTTCGCCGCGCGCTACCAGGCGGTTGTTCACGTAGATGTCGATCGCTTCGCCAACGCGGCGGTCGAGTTCGAGCACTGTGCCGGGCCCGAGCTTCAGCAATTCGCCCACACCCATCTTGGAGCGGCCGAGCACGGCCGAGACCTGGACTGGAACGTCGAAGACCGCTTCGAGATCGGCGGCAATGCGCGTGACCTGTTCTTCGTCAGCATAGCCCACGTCCCCCATTGCGCCGGGATCGGTGGCATTGAGATCGGGAAGCGGCACCTGTGGATCGCTCATATTCTAGTCCTCACAGCCCTGTCAGGCCTGATTGCGCGACGCCATGTAGCGTCCGACGAGTTCGTTGATCTTGGCGTCGATGGTTGCGCGCTCCAGCACGACGCCGCCATCCGCCCATTCGATTTTGCAGTCGCCGTTCTCGATATCCGGCTCGGCGAGGATGACGAGGCGACCGGCGAAGCCGCTTTGTTTGGCCTGTTTCTCGATGCGTTCGCGTGCTTCGTCATAGAGCTTGTCGTTGATGCGCACCACGAGATGCGGCGTCGACACCAGATTCTTGAAACAGTCGTGGACCAGGGCCATGACTTCGGTGAGCGGCTCAACGGCGATCAATTCACTGCAGAGTTTGCGTGCCACCGACACCGCGACATCGACAGCTTCGGTTTCCATCTTTTCTTCGATGGCCCCGAAGCGCGACGAGATTGAGGAGATCGCAACGCCGATCTGTTCCAGCGCCAATGCGGCGCGACGGTCGCTTTCGGCCTTCGCCTCGCGCTGGGCCGCATCGAAGCCTGCGCGATAGGCCTGGGCCTCGGCGTTGGCGACCTTCTCCGCGATCTCGGCCGGCGTGATCGCGGGCGCACGCGTCTTGTCGGGCGCGGCGAAGTCCATATCGAACAGAAATTTTGCAGGGGCGGCCATCAATACACCAGCTCGTCGTCGGCGCGGTTCTTGGTCAGCACGATTTCGCCCTTGGCGGCGAGATCCTTGGCCAAATTCACCAGCAGTGCCTGTGCCTCGTCGACATCGCGCAGACGGACCGGGCCGAGCGCGGCCATATCGTCGGTCAGCATCTTGGCGGCGCGGGACGACATGTTGCCCATGAAGAAGGCGCGCACTTCCTCGTTGGCGCTCTTCAGTGCGATACCCAGCTTGTCCTTGTCGATGCTGCGCATCAGGGTCTGTGCCGAGCCGGCATCGAGCTTGATGAGGTCGTCGAAGGTAAACATCAGTGCCTTGATGCGCTCGGCCGCCTCGCGATTGTCTTCTTCCAGCGAGGTGATGAATCGCGTTTCGGTCTGGCGGTCGAAGTTATTGAAGATTTCCGCCATGACTTCGTGCGCGTCGCGACGACGGGTCTGCGAGAGGTTCGACATGAATTCGACGCGCAGCGTCTGTTCCACGCGCTCGATGACTTCTTTCTGGACCGCTTCCATCTTGAGCATGCGGTTGATGACGTCGAGCGCGAGATCCTCGGGCAGGATGCCGAGCACGCGCGCTGCATGCTCCGGCTTCAGCTTCGACAGCACCACGGCGACGGTCTGCGGATATTCGTTCTTCAGGTAGTTCGCGAGAACCTCTTCCTGCACGTTGGAGAGTTTTTCCCACATGTTGCGGCCGGCGGGGCCGCGGATTTCTTCCATGATACCGCTGACGCGCTCGGACGGCAGATACTGGGTCAGCAGACGCTCGGTGGCATCGAAAGTGCCCATCAGGGCGCCGGAGGCGGACATCCGTGACACGAATTCGAGCAGCAGATCTTCGACAGTCTCCGGCTCGATGGTGCCGAGCGACGACATGTGAAGTGAAAGCTCGCGCACTTCGTCGTCGTCGAGCTGCGCCCACACTTTGCCGCCATACTGCTCGCCCAGCGCCAGCATCAGGATGGCTGCACGCTTCGGGCCGCTCAGCGGCTTCGCTGGCGCACGGCCACCCTGGCGCTGTGCGAGCGATGCTACGACGCTGGCGATGTCGCTGCTGTTATCGCCGGTGGTTTGCGGAACGGATGCCATTCAGATCACGCCGGTTCCTGCAGCCATGCGCGAACAATGGCTGCGGTTTCGTTGGGGTTACGATCGGCCAGTTCGCCCACGCGATGCACGGATTGCGCGTGGACCTGACCCTGGATGGTGGCGACGTCGATCATGTTGGGGCCGCTGGCGGGAATGACGGTCTGTCCGTCAGCGCTGAGAGCGACACCGTCGGGAAGAACGAGAGCGTTGGCTGCAGGGAGCGCCGGCACGGGCTCAGAGGCGAGGACGCGGCGGACCAGCGGGCGGATGACCATGAACATCACGACCAGGCCGAGCAGCATCATGACCGCGAGTTCGATGACGTGCATCACGTCATCCTTGGTGAATTGCATCATGCCGAGCAGACCGGTCGGCTCCGGCGTCGGAACGACAGTTGGGCCCTCGGCGAATTTCAGGTTGACGACCTCGACCTGATCGCCGCGCTTCTGGTCGAAGCCAATGGCCGAACGGACCAGCGCTGCGATGCGATCGAGTTCTTCCTTGGGGCGCTGGGCGTAGACCTGCTCGCCCTTCTCGTTCTTGCTGTAGCTGCCGTCGACCAGTACCGCGACCGAGATGCGATTGACACGGCCTGCTTCGGTCACTTCGGTCTTGGTGACGCGGGAGATTTCGTAATTGTTGGTTTCTTCCGACTTCTTGCTTTGGTCCTTCGCCGTCCCCGTGTTGCCGGCCGCCTGATTGCCTGGCAGTTCGTTGTTGACGGTGACTTGGCCATCCCGCTCGCCGACGGCAGAGGATTCTTCGCGGCTCTGGCTGGAGCGCAAGACCCGGCCTTCCGGGTCGAATTTGTCGGAGGTCTGCGTGACCTTGTTGTAGTCGAAGTCGGCTGTGAGCTGGACCCGGGCCCGGCCTGCGCCCACCACCGAGGAAACGATCGCTTCGACCTGGCTCCGCATCCGCTTTTCGAAGCCGGCGCGGCGTTCGTCGCCGGTGGCGCCTTCCATGGTCGCGTCAGCGGCGCCGTCGGCGAGCAGTTGTCCCGCTTCGTCGACGATCGAAACCCGAGCCGGCTTCAGGCCGTTGACGGCCGAGGCGACGACATGGCGGATCGCCCGGACCTGCTGCGGGTCGAGGGCGCCGCGGACGCGGACGACGATCGAGGCCGAAGGCTCGGGAGCTTCGCGGGAGAACAGAGGGCGTTCCGGCAGGACGAGGTGAACGCGGGCGAACTGTACCCGGTCGATCGCCCGGATCGTTCGCGCCAATTCGCCTTCGAGGGCGCGTAAGTGATTGATATTTTGGACAAAGCTTGTTGTTCCGAGAGCGTCCGACTTGTCGAAGATCTCGTAGCCGACGCCGCCACCCTTGGGCAGGCCGCCTTCGGCCAGCTTCATGCGCAGGCGAGTCACCTTGTCCTTCGGCACCATGATGGCGGCACCGTCGTTCTTCAGCTCATAGGGGATGGCCTGGCGTTCCAGGTCCTTGATGATCGCCGAGGAGTCCTCGACGCTCAGGTCCGTGAACAGGGTGGTCATCTGCGGCGTGGTGACCCGCATGATGACGAAAGCAAAGAAGCCGATGAGTGCGGCGGTCACCGCAACCATCGCCATCAGGCGCGCCGCGCCGAGACCCTTAAGGAAACTTAGAAGACTCTGCACGAACCAGCCCCTGAGATTCGGCCTCAAAGACCGACTGGGCAAATTTTGCCGGGGTATGGTTTCGATATGGTTAACGGCGGTTAACGGGTGGCAAAAATATGGCCAAATGACGAAAACCGGCTTCCCATGAGGGAGCCGGTTTTCATCGAATTGGAGATATTAACGATTCGTTTACTGACGATACTGCTGGATCCGGGTGGTCCGCAGTCCTGCCAGACCGTGCTGGTCGATCGAGAACTGCCAGGAGAGGAATTCGTCGACTGTCAGCGTATAGCGGCTGCAGGCTTCCTCAAGAGACAGAAGGCCACCGCGGACGGCGGCGACAACTTCGGCTTTGCGGCGGATGACCCACCGTTTGGTTCCGGGCGCGGGCAGATCCGCAATTGTTAACGGACTGCCGTCAGGCCCGATGACGTATTTGACCCTCGGGCGATGGGGTTCTGTCATGGCGTACTCACAAACTCTCAACCACTGAACTCACTTCAACAATCTACGCCCAGCGACTTAAAATTTGCCTAAGCCTACAACTCCAATGCGAATAGAACTGGATTTGGTTCGAAATAATCGTCCCGAGGAGATGATGCGGCGCAGCGTCAGGTTGTCTGTGTGGTTGGCGTCGAGGGAGTCGTTGGCGCCGTCGTCGGACGCACCACACGCTTGATCTTGTCGACGGTATAGTTGGTGCCGTTGATCGAGAGCAGGGCGGGGCTCGCTGACAGATCGACGGAATCGACAACGCCCTGGACTTCCGTGGAGATGGCGACGTCGCGACCGTTGTCGTCCTTGCCCGTTGCCGTCAGCGTATAGGCTCCTTCGGGATACTGAACGCCGTCATTGCCTTTGCCATCCCATACGAAAGTGCCGTTGCCGGACTTCAACGTATACTTGCCGGTGTAGACAACGTTGCCAGCTGAATTCGTAATGTTGACGGTGGCTGTAGAGTCTTTGTCGGCGAGCAGATTCCATGTCGCCGACGTCTTGAATTGCGCCGTGCTGCCATCGACAGCGACGTTGTTGCCGACATAGATGAGCGCCTGCGTCGCTTCTGTAGCTTTGCCGAGATCGACCAGGGCTTTCAACTGATCGTTCGACTTGAGCTGCTGTTCGACACCCGCGAACTGCACCAGCTGCTGCGTGAACTGGTTGGTATCGAGCGGATCGAGCGGGTTCTGGTTCTGCAGCTGCGTCGTCAGCAGCGTCAGAAAGGTCTGGAAATTATCGGCAATGCCGGTGGTCGTCGAGCCGGAGCTGCTGCTCGAGTTCGATACCGGCGTGGTACCGGATACGACAGGGGGTGGAGTCGTTGCGTCAACTGCCATGGTTCGCTCCTCAAATACTGATGTCGACGCCGCTGCTGGATCCCAGCATGCGGCCATAACCGCGGCCCGCAGCGATCGCAGGCACGGACTCGTCTTCGTGGATCACAAGGCGCTGGGCGTTGCGGCCCGAATTCTCGCCACTGTTCTGTTGCTGGCCTTGCGACTGATCGCGCAGGCTGAATTGTAGTCCGCTGTCGTTGGTCTTGAGGCCGGCCTGTTCGAGTGCGCGCTGCAGTTGCGGTGCATCCTGGCGCAACATGGTCAGGGTTTCCGGCTTCTCGACGGTGAGATGCGAGGTGACATTGCCATGCTTGTCGACTTCGAGGCGGACATCGATACGGCCAAGCTCAGCAGGGTCGAGCCGGATGTCGAAGCTGCTCTTGCCCGATTTGGCGTTCTGGGCGATCTCGACAGCGACGCCGTTCAAAGGCACGGGAGCGTTGGTCGCGATCGTGGCGGTCAATTGCGGGCTCGCAGCTGCAATCGGCGTCGGTGTGGTCTGCAACGGTTGCTGCTGCAAGCTATTGGTGGTCGGCGCAGCTACATCCGGTATTGCAGCCTGGGCGGTGTGTTCGGTACGACGCTCATGGGCAGCGCCAGCCGCAGGCTTTGCAGCTTCCGGTGCAACGGCGGTCGGGTCGGTTGCTACGCCATCGACGGGTTTGTCGCCCGGCTTGGCGTCCTTGCCGACTGTTGCCGCTGCGGCCGCGTCGACTGGCTGCGTGGACGTCGTCGTGGCCGCCTTCGTCTTGTCTTCTGATTTGACCTCAGGCGTTGATCCCGTTGTGGCATCGGCTGCGCTGGTCTTCTTCGTGCCGGCTTTGCCGCCCGCGGGCGTCGCGGATGCGATTAGTGCCGCGAAATTCGCTTCGGCTTCCGGGGGCGTCGTTGCAGGCGCCGCTTCGGTATCAGCCGTTGCAGCTTCGGTCACTGCCGTCTGGGCTTTCAAAACGGCTGCAGCGATGGCGAGAGGCTGTGCAACGCCGGTGGTTTCTGGCGCTGTCGGAGCTACTGCAACATCGGTCGTGGCCACGGGCACGGGGATCGCAACGGCGACGGCGGCGACCGCGACGGGCTTCTCGGTTGAGCCCGTTGCATCGACATCGGTCGTTGCGGTCTTGTCGGTATCCTTGGACGAGGCGTCCTTGGTGTCGGTCTTGTCGCCCGTCTTCGCGTCGGCCTTGGAATCGGCCTTCGTGTCGCTCGGGTCGCTCTTCTTTGCCTTGCGGGAGTCCTGCGCGGCATCGGCTGCCTGGGTGTCGCGGTCACGTGCATTGGCGGCCGCGTTGTCGGCGCGATCGTCGGACTGCCGTGTGCGGTCATTGCTCGAGGAGCGCGTGTCGTCGCGCCGTGCGGGTGCTGGCAGATCAGGCTGGGCTGCCGCGGCGCGGTCGCTATTGGCGCTGGCAACGGTGTTGCTGTCGACCAGCGAGCCGAAGCTGTCGGCATCCGACCGCTGATCGTCGCGGGACGAATTCGATCGTGCGTTCTGAAACGAGACGTTTGAGACGATATCGGACGTGACGCTAACCACGGGCGGCCTTTCCAGAAGAGTTCTATCCTCCTTTCAGCAAGGACCGGGCCACCTCTCGTTTTATAAAAATATCTATATAAATCAGTATGTTGTAATTCGGATGGAACCTCCGTGGGGACCGTCGCGGCATTATCTTTTCTGCCCGGCGGCAAGAATTGCCGTTTCCGGCGAGGCGCCGTGATTGATTGAGCGCAAGGCGGCCTATATTAAAGTGCCATATCCCAACCCATTGTCGGACCGACCTTAAGTTCCGGGATTTGGCTCCGTTTTCCTGATCGCGACGGTTTGCAGCCAGCGCGGTCGCATCAGTGACCGAAACCATGCTCAACAGTCTCGATCTCGAAGGCCGTCCGCAGGACACCAGGGTCGTGGTCGCCATGTCCGGCGGCGTCGACTCCTCGGCGACGGCTGCGCTGTTGAAGTCGCAGGGCTACGACGTCGTCGGTATTACTCTGCAACTCTACGATCACGGCGCCGCCACCCATCGCAAGGGCGCCTGCTGCGCCGGCCGTGACATCCATGATGCCCGCGACGTGGCCGAGCGGATCGGGATACCGCATTATGTGCTGGATTACGAAAGCCGGTTCCGCGAGTCCGTCATCGACAATTTCGCCGCGAGCTATGCCTCCGGCGAAACGCCGGTGCCGTGCATCGAATGCAATCGTTCGGTCAAGTTCCGCGATCTGCTGGCGACCGCGCGCGATCTCGGCGCGCAGGCGCTGGCGACCGGGCATTACGTGGCCTCACGCCGCCTTGCTGACGGCTCGCGTGCTATGGTCTGCGCTGCCGATGCCGATCGCGACCAGAGCTATTTCCTGTTCGCGACTACGCAGGAACAGCTCGATTATCTCCGCTTTCCGCTCGGCGACATGAGCAAGCCGCAGACCCGCGAACTGGCCCGGCAGTTCGATCTGTCGGTCGCCGACAAGCAGGACAGCCAGGACATCTGTTTCGTGCCGTCCGGCCGCTACACCGACGTGATCGAGCGTCTGAAGCCGAATGCGCTCGAGCCGGGCGAGATCGTTGATATGGATGGCCATGTCATCGGCCGCCACGATGGCATTATCCATTTCACCATCGGCCAGCGCCGCGGCCTCGGTATCGCAGCGAGCGCGCCGCTCTATGTGATCAAGCTCGATGCCGTCACCCGGCGCGTGGTGGTCGGCCCGCGCGAGGCCTTGCGGATGCACCGCATTGTGCTGCGCGACGTCAACTGGATCGGCGGCGGCACGCTCGATCGCGCCGTTGGCAATGGCCTCGAGCTGTTCGTCAAGGTTCGCTCGACCCGTGGACCACAGCCAGCCTGGTTGCGTGCTGTGAATGGCGGCTACGAGATCGAACTGGTCGGCGGCGAGGAGGGCGTGTCGCCCGGTCAGGCCTGTGTGTTCTACGACGCGCCGGACGGGCAGGCCCGCGTGCTCGGCGGCGGCTTCATCAAGAGCGCTGCGGCGAAAAGCCCTGTCAGCACCTCCCCCCGCGATGCTAATGTCCCCGCCGTCGCAGCGATGCGTGTGTAAGAGTTCAGGGTAGGGGCATGGCTGGCGATATCGACCGCGCGGGGGTCGCGAAGGCTTACGGGCGCTGGGCGCCGATTTACGATCTCGTTTTTGGCAAGGTGTTCGATAGCGGTCGGCAATCGACCATCATCGAGGCCGATCGCATCGGCGGTCGCATCCTTGATGTCGGTGTCGGCACAGGTCTGTCGCTGGTCGATTACGCCCGCACCACGAAGATTTGCGGCGTCGATATTTCCGAGCCGATGCTGCGCAAGGCGCATGAGCGCGTCCGCACCCACAACCTCACCAATGTCGAAACGCTGGCGGTTATGGATGCGAAGAATCTCGCATTCCCCGACAATCATTTCGATGCCGTGGTGGCGCAATATGTCATCACAGCCGTACCCGATCCGGAAGCGACGCTGGACGATTTCATCCGTGTGTTGAAACCAGGCGGCGAGCTCATTCTCGTCAATCACATCGGCGCCGAAAGCGGTCCGCGCAAGATTTTCGAACTGGCCTTTGCGCCACTGGCGCGCCGACTCGGCTGGCGACCGGAATTTCCGTGGAAGCGGCTGGTGGACTGGGCAACGGTCCATGGCGGGATCACGCTGGCCGAGCGGCGGCCGATGCCGCCGATGGGGCATTTTTCGCTGATCCGCTACATTAAATCCTGACTGTGGAGCGCGGGACCGGAACCTCCGTTCGCGCCCGCGGTTGGCTCCGGATGCAGATCAAACAGTCGCTTGTCATCGCAGGTCTAGTCATCGCCGGTTCCAGCGCCGCCTTCGCGCAGGCGCCGCCGACGCCTGCCACACCTCCCGCACAGACCGCGCCGCCATCGGCCGAGCGCGCAAATGCCAATTGTGCACCCACACAAACGACCCCGCAGGGGACGATTGCTCCGAGCGGTACGACGACCGGCCAGAGCCCGGAGCCGTTGGGCGATAAACTCGCGAAATCAGATGGCGTTCTGTGCCCGCCGAGCAATGTCGATCCCGCGATGCGGGCACGCGGGCCGAATTCAGATAGTAGCAATACGCCGGTGATTCCCCCGCCCGGCAGTCCCGGTGGCGATCAAAGCGTTCGGCCGAAGTAAGCCTTAACGAGTTCGTCAGGCGCGCGGCACGGACACAGGCCGCGCGTCACGCGTTTGAGCTGCGAGACGGATACCGGCGTTAGCCGCACCAAATCCCTGATAGTTGCGGCGCTCGACAATCTCGAAGAAGAAGCGCTCATCGAAGCTCGGCGTGTAGATCTGGAAGAATTCGCCGTCGCCTTCGCGATCATACAGGATCTGGTTGTCGCGTAGCGCAGCCATCAGCTCGGCATCGAGCCCATATTTGGCTTCCACGTCATCGTAATAATTGTCGGGAATGCGCAGGAATTTGGCGCCGCGTTTGCGCATATCGGCCACAGCAGCAAAGATATTGTCGCACAAGAACGCGATATGTTGCACGCCGGAACCGAAGAACTCCGAGATGAAGCGGTTCGACAGCGTACGCGTTGCGGATGATCCGTTCAGGATGACGCGCAGCGACTGATTGGCTGATATCAGCGCCTGGCTTTGCACGAGGCCGACCGGGTCCGGAATTTCCATCTGCGGCAGGCGCTGCAGGTCGAGAATGCCGGTGTAAAATAGAAGCCACGACAGCATCTCGTCATAGGGCATCGATTGCGAGATGTGATCCACGACGGAAAGATGATCTGAACCGGCATTGCTCCGCAGCGGCTCGAAATCTACGTCCCAGTTCTTGCCGGCCGCTTCCAGGAAGTAGAGCAGACTGCCGCCGACGCCGTGGATCGCCGGAATTTCCAGTTCGCCCGGTCCGACCGGCTGATAGAATGTCCGCGCCTGCAAGGCTTCCGCGCGCGCCATGGCCTGCTTGGTATTGCCGACGTCCAGTGCGATGGCGCACACGCCGGGGCCATGCGTTACGTAATGCGAATGCGCGAAACCGTCCGGCTCTGAATTGATCACGAGTTCGATGGCGCCTTGCGACCAGCGTTCGACGTCCTTGCTGCGATGGGCGCCAGTCTTGTGAAAGCCAAGTTGGCTGAGCAGCGTCGCAAGGTCTGTCGCCTTGGTCTCATTGACGGCGAATTCGATGAAGCCGACGCCGCGGGTGGATGTCTTTGGTTGCAGGGCGTCGGCCGGTGTCTTTGCCAGTTGATCCTGCAACAGGATCAGTGAGCGCAATCCGTCAGTGGCTGTGCGAACGGCGGAGCCTGCGCGGAACTGGTCGTTGAAAATCTCGAGGGACCACGCGCCGCTATAGCCGGTGGCTTGCACCGCTTCCATGAACTCAGCCACGGGCAGGTCGCCCTGACCGGGGAAGCAGCGGAAGTGCCGGCTCCAGGACAAGACATCGAGGCCCAGCTTCGGCGCGTCGGCGAGTTGCACCAGAAAGATTTTATCGGCCGGGATGGATGCAATGGCGCTGACGGGAAATGCCGGAGCCAGTGCATGGAAGCTGTCGAGGATCACGCCGATGGATGGGTGATTGGCGCGGCGCACGATCTCCCAGGCATCGCGATAGTCGTTGACATGAGCGCCCCATGCGAGCGCTTCGAAGCCGACACGCATGCCATGCTGCGCGGCGAGGTCCCCAAGCTCGCGAAAATCCGCTGCGGCTCGGTCGATACCGCCAAGCGAGGCCGGCGAGATATTGCTGCAGATCAGCACCAAGTCCGTCTGCAACTCTTTCATCAGGTCGAACTTGCGCGCCGCGCGCGCGAAGTTTCGGCTACGCTGCGGCTCCGGCATGCCTTCGAAGTCGCGGAAGGGCTGGAAAGCGCAGATGGTCAGGCCGAGGTCCCGGCACATCTGGCCGACATCTCGCGGGCTTCCGTTGAAAGAGAGAAGGTCCGCTTCAAAGATCTCGACCTCGTCGAAGCCGGCAGCAGCGATGGCGCGGAGTTTTTCGTCCAGTGCGCCTGACAGCGAGACGGTGGCGATTGAGAGCTTGGTCATGCAGCCTGCTCCACGATCTGGCCGGGCGAGACGCGCATGCCGGTGCGCGCTGCTTGCTGTACGGCTTCAACAACAGCGAGCGTACCCATGGCATCCTCGACGGTAATAAAGGGCGCTTCGCGACGGGCGATGACGGCGAGGAAATGCCGGAGCTGTTCGGCCAGTGGATCGTCATTCGCCGCGACAAGATCGGTGCGGGCGAGCGGCGTGAACCAGCCGCTGGCATCGGGATAGGACCACAGCTCCATGGTCGGCACGGAGAGCGAGCCCTTGGTGCCGGCAAACAGATAGCAGGGCTGGTTTTCGCGGGCGTAGGCGGTGTTTTCGCCGGACGACAATTCCCAGCTCCATGGCGCCGGTGTGGCATCGGACACCGTCACCGTGCCGAGCGCGCCATTGGCGAATCTCAGCAGCAGCGCCGCAGTATCTTCGACCGCGAAGCCGCGCGCTTTGTTCGAGGTCAGTGCCTGCACGTGGACGATCTCGCCGCAGATGAAGCGTAGATTGTCGAGGTCATGCACCAGGTTGATCAGGACCGGACCGCCACCCGGCTCGCGTCGCCAGGCGACGTCGAAATAATCGTCGGGCTTCTTCAGCAGCCACAGCCCGACCACGGCGGTGAGTTGACCGATCTGCCCGGCAACAATCGCGTCAGGTATCGCCTTGATGCGTGGATTGTGACGGCGATGATGGCCGACCAGCACCGGCACGCCGGAACGCCTAGTAGCCCGAAGCAACTCCTGCGCGGCCATCACGGTGTCGGTGACCGGCTTTTCCACCAGCGCCGGGATGCCGTGTTCGATGCAGTCCAGCGCCATCGCCAGATGCAGCGCGTTCGGGGAAGCGATAATCAGGCCGTCGGGCTGCGCTTCTTCAAGCAGTTCGCGATGGTCGGCATACCAGTCGATGCCGCGCGCCGACGCGAATGCTTTCGCTTCGGGCGAGGGGGCGGCGATCCCCGCGACGACGCAATCCCTTGAGGCCTCGATCAGCTCGACATGCCTGCGGCCGATCGCGCCTGCGCCCGCCACGCCGATCTGCATCGTGTTCATGCCGCGGTCTCCGTCATGGCGCCGCCGAGGAACAACTGTCCGATGCGCGGATCGTTGAGCACACGGTCGGCCTTGTCCATCAAGCGGGTCTGGCCGAGTTCGAGCACGATGCCGAAATCGGAAATCTCCAGGGCCGAGCGTGCATTCTGCTCGATCATCAGGATCGAGACGCCGCGGTCACGCAACTCCTTCAGGATGTTGAAGGTCTGCAACACCATCAGCGGCGAGAGCCCAATGGAAGGTTCATCGATCAGCACCAGCTGCGGATTGAGCAGCAGGCCGCGAGCGATTTCGAGCTGTTTCTGCTCGCCGCCGGATAGCGTCGAGGCCTGTTGCTTCGCCTTGGTACGCAGTACGGGGAATTTGTCGAGAGCGGCCTCGATACGGGCCGGCAGATCGGTGATGTCGCGGCCGGCGGCGACGGCACCAAGCTCGATATTGTGACGGACCGTGAGTTCCGGAAAGATATTGCGGCCCTGCGGGACATAGCAGATGCCTGCCGTCAGCAGTGCGCGCTGGCTGAGACCGGTGACGTCCTTGCCCTTGAATACGACTTTGCCTTCGCGCAGCTTCAGCAGACCGAAGATCGCCTTGAACACCGTGGACTTGCCGGCGCCGTTTGGCCCGATGACGGTGGTGATCGACCCAGCCGGCACCGAGAAGGTGGTGCCATTCAAGATCGTCATCTTGCCGTAGCCGCCGACAAGGTTCTGAACGTCCAGGATTGCATCGCTCATGGCACTATCCTCAATGTCCCAGATAGGCTTCGATCACGGCAGGATTGGCGCGGATTTCGTCCGGTCGCCCCACCGCAAGAACCTTGCCTTCGGCCATCACCATCACGCGTGTGCAGAGCGACATCACGAATTCCATGTTGTGCTCGATGACAACGAAAGTGGCGCGCTTCTCCCGGTTGATCGCCGCGAGGCGATCCTTGAGATCCGCGAGCATGGTCAGGTTGACGCCGCCGGCAGGCTCGTCGAGCAGCACGAGGCGCGGTCCGCCCATGAAGGCCATCGCGGCATCGAGCAGTTTCTGCTGGCCATAAGAGAGGCCGCCCGCGGGCTCATCGGCGAGATGGTCGAGCTTGAAGAAGCCGATCATCTGGTTGGCCGCCTCTGTCAGTCCGGCATCGGATGGGCCGAGCAGGCGCGACAGCATGTTACCCTGGTGTTCCTGACCGGCAAGGATCAGGTTTTCGCGCACCGACAGCTTCGGGAATACCTGCAGCAATTGAAACGTGCGGCTGACACCGAGGCCGTTCAGCTCTGACGGCCGCATGCCGGTGACCACCTTGCCGTCGACCTTCACTTCGCCGGCGCTTGGCGTGAGCTGGCCGAGGATGCAGTTGAACAAAGTGGACTTGCCGCAGCCGTTCGGGCCGATCAGGCCGAGGATTTCCCCTTCCTGCACATCGAACGAGACGCCGTTGACGGCGGTGATGCCGCCAAAGCTCTTACGGATATTGCTGACTTCGAGAACCGCGGTCATGGCGCCGTTTCCAGTTTCGCTTTGGCGACCGCACGCAATGCGGAGGCTGCCTTGGTGCGGCGTTCGGAGATGTAACGATCGAGAATGCCGAGAATGCCGGTGGGTGAGTAGATTAGCAGCAGGATCACCGCGATGGCATAGAGCATCAGATAGTAGCCCTGCGTGAAGCGCAGCCATTCAGGCAGCAACACGGCAATCATCGCGCCGAGGAACGGCCCAAAGAAGAAACCGGAGCCGCCGACGATCACCATCATCAAGAGATCGAGCGACAGCGACAGGTGGAACGGCACGGGATCGACATATTGGGTCAGCGGCGCATAGAGCGTGCCCGCGACACCGCCGAGTGCGGAACCAATTGCAAAGGCCATCAGCGTATAGCGCCGTGTGTCGATGCCGAGCGAGAGCGCACGAACGGGATTTTCGCGCAGCGCAATGAAAGCGCGGCCCCAGGGCGAGCGGATCAGCCACCAGACGGCGAGCGAGACGATGCCGAGCGAACCGAGACAGACATAATAGAACGGCAGTGGTCGCCGCGTCGGATAGCCGAAGATCTCGGGGCGCGGGATGTTGCTGATGCCGTAGATGCCTTTGGTCAGCCAATCCTCGTTCCGAAACACGAGAAAAGCGAGCGTCGAAAAGGCGAGGGTGACAAAAGCCAGATAGTGATGCTGTACGCGGAGCGCGGGGTAACCGAGAATCCAGCCGATGGCGAAGCACAGCACGATGGCAACGCCGAGCGCTCCGATGAGCGGCAGACCATTCGATGTCATGATCGCAGCCGTATAAGCGCCGATGCCGACAAAGGCGCCCTGCGCCAGCGAGACCTGTCCTGCATAGCCCAGCGTCAGGTTAAGCCCCATGGCGGCGATGGTCATCACCGCCCACTGGCTCAGGATGAACAGACCGTAGCGGTTGAAGTTCATCGGGACGATGATCAGCGCGGCAATGACAACGATGCCGAAGCCGATCTTGAGGGTCTTCGCCGCGGTCATACGGTGCGCTCCTCGGGCCGGCCGAGCATGCCCTGTGGCCGAAACAGAATGATCGCGATCAGCAGAACCAATGGCACGGCGGCGCGATACTGGGTGGAGACATAGGCGGCTGACAGATTGTCGACGACGCCGATCAGCAGGCCGCCGGCGATGGCGCCGCGGACCTGGTTGAAGCCGCCGACAATGGCGGCGATGAACGCTGCCTGGCCGAGCACTTCGCCGTTGGAAAATTTGGCGAGATAGATCGGCGTGATGAGGAGCGAGGCCAGCGCGACCAGAAACGCGTTGATCAGGAAGGTCAGCAGGATCATGCGTTCAACGGGCACGCCAATGATGCGCGCAACGGTCGGGTTCTGCGCGGCGGCCTGCATCTGGTGACCGATGGAGGTGCGGTTCAGCAGCGTTGTCAGGCCGAGCACGGCGAGAATCGCCAGCACCAGCACGCCAATGCTCTGCAGGGCAACGACGCGGCCGAAAATCGTGATGTCACCGCCCGGGATGATCGATGGAAAGGGAGAGGCTTCGGCACTCCAGAATTGCTTGGCGGCTTCCTTGATGCCGATGGCCAGGGCCATGGTCGCAATCGCCAGCGGCAGCACGCCATGGCGCAGCATTGGATCGACCAGCAACATCTTGAAGCCGAGGCCCAGCAGCAGCAGCGACAGCGCGATGCCAATCAGGATCGCCAGCCAGAACGGTGCACCGGCATGCATCACCGCCAGCATCAGGAAGGCCGGTAGCATGACGAATTCGCCCTGCGCGAAATTGATGGTCTGCGAGGTCTGCCACAGCAGCGTGAAGCCGACGGCGACGATCGCGTAGATCGCCCCGGTGGCAAGACCTGCGATGAGGAGATCGAGAAGGTTGGACATGTGGTTCTCCAAATGGCCGGCAGCTAAAGCACCGGCCGCGCGCTCCCTCGCCCCGCTTGCGGGGAGAAGGCTGGGGTGAGGGGGTCTTGCAAGTAAAACACTCGCTCCCCCTCACCCGAAGCCTCACTTTCCGCTCGGCTCCGACCTCTCCCCGCAAGCGGGGAGAGGTTAAGTACGCGAGGCCTCAGTTGCCGAGCTTTGGCAGCACCTGCTTGACGACCTGCTTGCCCTCGACGATCTCGACCAGGAAACCCTGTCGATCGATATCGCCATTGGCGTCGAAGGTCGCGTCCATCAGGATGCCCGGCTCCTTGGCGGCGGTGATGGTGAAGCCGTGCAGGGCATCGGCGAAGCCCTTGGAATCGACCTTGCCCATCTTCTCGGTGGTGGCCTTGATCATGTAGATCGCGAGCCAGCCCTTGAGGCCGTTATGGTCTGGGACGTAGTTGTACTTCTTCACGAACTTGTCGCGGAACGCCTTGATCAGTTCGACCGGCGCGTCGGTGGTGAGGCCGACATGGCCGCGCGCGCCATTGGCCGCGTCGCCGGCGAGTTCGACGACCTTCTGTCCGACCAGCGTGGTTTCGCCGACCAGCGGCACAGTGATGCCCTGGCGTTTCAACTCCTTGAGTATGCGCGCGCTCTCTTCTTCGTTGACATAGACGAACACCGCGTCCGGCGCCGCCGACTTGATCTTGCTGACATCGGCCGCGAAATCGGCCTGGCCGGCTTCGGTGGAGAGATCGGCCGCGACCTTGATATTGTACTTGGCGAATTCCTTGCTGATGGAATCGCGCCCGCCTTTGCCGAAGTCATTGTTAACCCAAACGATGGCGACCGACTTCGCCTTCAATTCGTCGTTGATGTATTTGGCGACCTTGGGCATGGACGACTGCTGGCCAAACGACGTCCGGAACAGAAACTTGTTGCCGGTTGTCGTGAGTTCAGCGGCTTCGCCGCCCATGATTTGTGCGATGCCGGCTTCGGCGGCGAGCGGCGCGGTGACCTTCACCGAACCGGAATAGCCGGGCCCGAGCAGCACATAAGGCTCGGCGTCCAGTGCCTTCTGAACCTGGGCGCGGGCGACACCGGGGTTGGACTGCGAGTCTGCATGGGTCACTTCCAGCTTGCGGCCGAGTACACCGCCCTTGGAATTGATTTCTTCGATCGCGAGATCGATGCCGTTCTTCCAGTTGGTGCCGACGGTGGCGCCACCGCCGGACAATTCGGCGACATTGGCGAGTTTAATAGGGGCTCCGGACTGCGCGATGGCAGCACCGGTCAATACAGTCGCGAGCAGGGCGCTCGCCAAAAACACTGGCTTCATGGAATCCTCCTGTTGCTATTGTTGTGTTTGTGGGTGCGGCCTTATGAGCGGCCGCTTCATTCAGGCTGCGTTTGGTGTCGGGTACCTTTTGACCATGACGGCGTCGAAAGCAATTCCCATTTCAGTCGGTGAAGGCGCAAATCCTGTAAACAACTCAAAGGCATCGGCGGCCTGGTAGATCGCCAGATCGCGGCCGGTCATGACCGGCGCGCCTTTGGCCTTGGCCGCGTTGAGCAGCGGCGTCCACAGCGGGGAATACACGGCATCCGCAACCCACGCTTCCGCATGCAGCAGCGCATCGGGCACTGGCGTGCCGCGGTTGGGCAACATGCCGATGGGTGTGCCGTTGACGATGCCGACCGCGCCGCGAACCGCGTCATCGACGCTGTCCGCCACGCGGATGCTTTGCCGGTTGTGGAGCAGGGAAACGAGATGCTGGGCCTTGGCCGTGTCCGTATCGAAAATCCGGATCTCCGAAACGCCGAGATCAGCCAGCGCAAAGGCGATGGCCTTGCCGACGCCGCCGGTGCCGATGACCGCGACCGGGCCGTGGTTGGAATTGGCGACCAGTTGCCTGGCGGCCCGTGCAAAGCCCGTGGTGTCGGTGTTGTGGCCAGTCAGCCTGCCGTCGCGGACCACGACCGTGTTGACGGCGCCGATGGCCTTGGCCCCGGGTGAGAGCTCGTCGAGCAGATCGACCACGGCTTCCTTATAGGGGAAGGTCACGTTTATGCCGGCAAAACCGAGGCGACGGACGCCGTCCAGAACGGCGCGCAAATCGCCGCGGTCGGCACCGGCGATTTCGATCAGCTGATAGTGACAGCGGGCGCCCATGGCCTCGGCGGCCCGCTCGTGCATCGCCGGTGACGCTGAATGCGCGATCGGCGCGCCGAGCAGGCCGGTGAGGAAACGTTGGCCCGTCGCCGGGGTATGGGGCGTCGAAGAGGTCATGAACGGATGGCCAATACTGTCAGTCATCATCAGAACGGGACAGAAGATAGCGCGGCGGCGATCTAACACAATTACCCTGTTATATAACAAACATAACATAATGTTATTTTTTACGGACGCGCGAGCCCGGCTTTGCAGCGGCAGTTTTGTGAGAGCCGACTGCGCGCATCTCGGTGCGCAGGCAGTCGATGAAATGCTCGATATGCAGTGACAGCGGCGCGCCGCGTTTCACGGCGACATAGGTATCGAACCGGGTGGGTTCGACGATGCGGATCACCTCGACGCCGGGATAGCCGCCATGGGCCACCGTGAACTGGTCGATGACCGCGATGCCCAACCCTGCCTTCACCAGGGCGCAGACCGTGGTGCCAAATCTCGCCCGGATGGTGATGTCGTATTTGAGTTTATTGCGGGCGAAGATCTCAGCCATGATCCGACCGTAGGGATCATTTGGATCGATGCCGATGAGGGGATACTGGATGATCTCCTTGGCCGACACCTGCTTGCGACCTGCGAGTTCGTGTCCCTCTGGTACGATGCAGAACAATTCGCCGGATGCCAGCGGCATGAAGTCGAGCCCGGGATGTTCGAGCCGATAGCTCATGGCGACGCAGTCGCCGCGACCGAGCAGCAGATAGTCGATCGCCTCCTCAAGCTTGAGAATGTTGATGTCGATCCGCAGGCCGGGATAACGCCGCCGCACCTGCTCGATGGCGCGAGGCACCATCACCTGCGAGATACTGGGAACCGATCCGATGCGCAGTTCCGACAGCGTTCCATGGCCGATTTTGGAGATGATCTCGGTGAGATCGTCGACTTTCTTGTAAACACCGTTGATCTGCTCGAAAATATTCTGCGCTTCAGGGGTCGGGAAGTAGCGTCCGTTCTGGCGCTGGAAGAAGCGGATGCCGAGCGACTTCTCGGTGTATTTGACCAGGCGGCTGATGCCGGGCGCGGACACATTCAGGAGCTTGGCAGCGCCGCCAATGGTGCCCGTCACCATGACGGCGCGGATCACTTCAACCTGGCGTAACGTCATCATGCGCAAAAACTCTCGTTATGCTGAATGGCGCGGATGGTGCGCCAGAATGCGCGCTCGTCTGCCCTGGATGGACATGGTACCGACCGCGTCCTGCGAACCGGGTAACATCTTCCCCAGAGATTATCAGAACACATCTGAATTGATTCAATTTTTACCGACAGTTCGCAATCGAATTAACGCAAGTTGTAGGAGTGGATTGTAGAAGGGGCGCATTGGTCTATTTTCAGGTCAGCCCACATTCGTCGTTTCCGCCGTTGAGGTCCTATGCGCGTCGCTGTCGTCCACGATTGGCTCTACACGCTGGGCGGTGCCGAGCAGGTGCTGCGCGAGATATTGCAGTGCTATCCGGAAGCGGACGTGTTCACGCTGTTCGATGTGCTGACGCCGGAAGATCGCGCCAAGATTGGCTTCAAGAAGGCGCGTACCAGCTTCCTGCAGAAGATGCCGTTCATCCGCAAACGTCATCGGTCATATTTGCCACTTATGCCGATCGCGATCGAGCAGTTCGATCTGTCGGGCTACGACCTGGTTATTTCCAGCAGTTATGCAGTGGCCAAGGGCGTGATCACCGGCCCGAACCAGCTTCACGTGTCCTATGTACATTCGCCGATGCGTTATGCGTGGGATCTGCAGCACGCTTATCTGAATGAAAGCGGTTACACCGCTGGCATCAAGAGCGCGTTGGCGCGAGCACTGCTGCACCGCATCCGGATCTGGGACGTGCGCACGGCCCATGGGCCGGACGCCATGCTGGCGAATTCCAATTTCGTCGCCAAGCGGATCAAGAAGGTCTATGGCCGGGACGCCAAGGTCATCTACCCGCCGGTGACCATGTCGAAGCTGCCGCCCGATCTGCCGGTCGGGGACCACTTCCTCGCGGCAAGTCGTCTGGTGCCCTACAAGAAGATCGAAGCCGTGATCCAGGCCTTTGCCGAACTGCCGGATCAGAAGCTGATCGTCGCAGGCGACGGGCCGGATGCGGAGCGGCTGAAGGCGATCGCCGGCCCGAACGTGACGTTTGTCGGCTTTGTCAGTGATGAGAAGCTGCGCGAATTGATGGCGACCGCGCGTGCCTTCGTCTTTGCCGCCGAGGAGGACTTCGGGATTATCGTTGTCGAAGCGGAATCCGAGGGTGCGCCGGTTCTGGCGTTCGGCCGGGGCGGCGCGCGCGAGACGGTTTCGGCCTCTCCTGAATTGCGCACCGGCATGTTTTTCGATTCCAACGAGCCGAAAGCGATTGCGGAATGCGTTCGTGCCTTCGTGGCGAATGAAAGCTCATTTTCGCGTGCCGACTGCCGGATGCAAGCGGAGAAATTCTCGGCCGAGCGTTTCCGCAACGAACTGATGTCATTCGTGAACGATCACATGCGGACATTCAGCGGTGAGCGGCGGCGCAATCGCGATGGCAGTTCGCCGGATGCGGCGGGCTTCAAGCGGCGTTGGAGCGATGCCAAGGATTCCGCCCGAAGCGAATAGGCGTCTGCCGTTACGATGACGCCCGCGACGCGGGGCCTTTGTAATCCGGAAACCGCGACAGCATGGCGGTCTTCAGGAACTTGAAGTGCGAGATGCTGACTGCAAGGTCGCGCAACCGGCGCTGGCCGTTTGAAATTTCGGTCTCGAACAGGTCCAGGTGATCGCTGTCGAGCTTCTCCCGGGTCAGATACTCATCGTCCCCATTGCCGAAGGTTACAGCCGCGCGCGCCAGCACATCGTCGACGCGGCGGGTGAGGCCGGCCTGCTCGGCTTCGGCATTGCTGAGTGCGCTATCGAGGGCCGAAAGGACGTAATCCAGCCGCTCGCGATCAGTTTCGGCATCGCGTTCAGCCGAACGCGCTCTGAACTCACGCTCGCCGACAAGGCTGCGAAGATAGTTCTGGGCACGAGCCCGCAGGAACATCTGGAACATGCCGTATCCGGTCCAAGCGCGCGCGGCGGTATGCCGCGCAATGGCGCAGCTTGGCCGATTATGGTGATCAATCGGTTAAGAAATCGGATACCTGATCAGGCAGGCTTGCAGAACATCGCGATCGCCAACTCGATCCGCGTGTTGAGCATGCGCCGGTTGAGGCGATAGCTGTTATCCGCCATCAGCCTGAAGTGATCATTGGCGAACACGATTCCGAGCAGCATTTCGGAGACCTGCTTGATGGGCTGATCGCGCAGCTCGGACCGGAGCGTCACGCGCTTAAGGGCCTCTACCACGTCCTTGGCGCCCAGTTCGAAGATGACCTCGGCGAAGATGCCGGCGATATCCGGGGAGAGCAGGCGCTCGCTGATGATCAGCCGATGCAGTGCTATTTCGTCGGGTGCCAGCGCGACATCGACGATGTGCTTCAGGGATAACCTTAACCGGTCGATCGGCGTGCCCTTGGTTTCTACGTGACTGAAACGAACCTGCGGCAGGCTGCGCAGCAGCATCGCGCGGAACAGCTCGCTCTTGCTGGCGAACATCTTGTAGAGCGTTTTCTTCGACATGCCGGCGGCGCCAGCGATGTCATCCATGGTGGTCGCCGCGAAGCCCTTCAACGTGAAGGTGGCTTTGGCCACCGTGAGCAGATGCTCGGTGCGTTCGTCGGATGGTGAAGCCGAAGTGCTCGATGCGGCAGGACCCGCCGGCGGCAGACGCGTTGCCTGCGACAAAGTGCCATCGCGATTCTTCCTCGCACTTGCTGGTGCAACCATTGCGCATCGATCCTGTTAACCGAGGCCGTCTCACAAACGCTTGAGCAGCGACTTCCCCCGCAGTATAGCGCTTGACTTCCCGAAAGGAAACTACCAAGTTTCCTGTACGGAAACCGAAGAGTTTCCACATATTTCCAACGGCGACGTCGTCCGCGATTTGCGTGGATGCCGGACGCCGTTTTGCATTGGTGAACTGATGATGAGTTTTGGATTTGTGCGCCCTTTCGCCCTGGTTGGCCTGCTGGCGCTCGCGGGATGTGGCGAAGCGAAGAAGGAAGCTGCGACTCCGCCGGCGCCTGAAGTTGGCGTCCTGGTTCTGAAGACGCGGGAGGCGCCGGTCTCCACCGTGCTTCCCGGCCGGGTCAATGCCTATCAGGTCTCGGAAGTGCGGCCGCAGGTTACGGGAATCCTGCAGAAGCGAAACTTTGTCGAAGGTTCGGAAGTGAAAGCAGGCGATCTTCTCTATGAGATCGACCCGGTTCAATATCAGGCTGCGCTCGAAAGCGCGGAGGCTGCGGTTCTGAAGGCGCAAGCCAATCTCGTGAGCGTGCGGCTCAAGGCCGAGCGCAAGACGCAGTTGCTCAAGACCAATGCCGCCAGTCAGCAGGATGTCGACGATGCCGTCGCCACCTTCAAGCAGGGCGAAGCCGATCTGAAGGCTGCCGAGGCCAATCGTGATACCGCAGCGATCGCGCTCGACCGCACGAAGGTGACCGCCTCGATCTCAGGTCGCATCGGAAAGTCGTCGATCACGCCGGGGGCCTTGGTCACCGCGAGCCAGGCCAGTGCGTTGACTACGATCCAGCAACTCGATCCGATCTATGTGGATCTCGATCAATCGACCTCGGAAATGGAGCGGCTGCGCTCGCAGCTTCAGAGCGGCCGGTTGAAGCAGCCGGATGGCCAAGTCCAGATCGAGCTGTTGCTGGAGAACAGCAAGACTTACGACCAGAAGGGCAAATACAGCTTCACCGATTCCAGCGTGAATGAGGCGACCGGTTCGGTCAGCACCCGAGCCATCTTCGCAAATCCAAACCGGGCGCTATTGCCTGGCATGTATGTGCGTGCGCGCGTTGTGGCCGGTGTCGATCCCACTGCGATCATGATCCCGCAGCGTGCGGTGTCGCGTAATCCGCTCGGGCAAGCGACCGCCATGTTCGTCGACAAGGACGGCAAGGTCGAGCAGCGCATTATCGAAGTCGCTCAGGCGGTCGGCAACAACTGGCTGGTCGAGCGCGGCGCTGCCTCGGGCGATCGCGTGATCATCGACGGATTGCAGAAGGTCAAGCCGGGCGCCAATGCGCGGACCGTCGAGGTGACCGTCGATCCCGCCACCGGCCTGACTCTGAATCCGGGCAAGCAGGCTGACGCGGGCCCCGACGCTGCGCCCGTAGCCCGTAAGGAATAACGGTATGTCGCATTTCTTTATCAAACGCCCGATCTTCGCCTGGGTCCTTGCGATCCTGATCATGTTCGGTGGCCTGCTGGCCATTCTCGGGCTGCCGATCGCCCAGTATCCGCAAATCGCACCCACGGTGATCACGATCTCCGCGACCTATCCGGGCGCCAATGCCCAGACGGCAGAGAATTCGGTGACCAAGGTCATCGAGCAGAACATGACCGGCGTCGACTATCTGCAATATATGTCGTCCTACTCGACCTCGACCGGCACCGTGCAGATCTCGATCACCTTCAGCAACGACGCCAATCCCGACATCGCGCAGGTGCAGGTGCAGAACAAGCTGCAGCTTGCGATGCCGCTTCTGCCGCAGGTCGTGCAGCAGCAGGGCCTGCGCGTGGTGAAGTCGTCGTCGAGCTTCCTGATGGTTCTCGGCTTCGTCTCCGAGGACGGCAGCATGACCGCCAGCGACATCGCGGATTATGTGGCGAGTTCGATCAATGAACCGATCAGCCGCGTCTCGGGCGTCGGTCAGGTACAGTTGTTCGGCGCTGAATATGCGATGCGGATCTGGCTCGATGCTGACAAGCTCGCCAAATACAATCTGATGCCGGGTGATGTCACCGCGGCGATCCAGGCACAGAATACCCAGGTGACGGCCGGTCAGCTTGGGGGGCTCCCCGCGGTGGATGGTCAGCAGCTCAACGCAACGATCACGTCGCAGAGCCGCCTGCAAACCATCGAGCAATTCAACGACGTCATCCTGCGGACCAGCACGTCTGGCCAGACGGTCCGTATCAAGGATGTCGCTCGCGTCGAACTCGGCTCCAAGAGTTATGACGCCGTCGCGCGCTACAATGGCAAGCCGGCGGCGGGTATGGGCATCAGTCTGGCGACTGGCGCCAATGCGGTGGCGACGTCGGAGGGCGTGAAGGCACGCATCAATCAGCTCACGGTGAATATGCCGCCCGGGCTGAAGGTGATCTATCCCTATGACACGACGCCATTCGTGAAATTGTCGATCGAGAAGGTCGTGCACACGCTGTTCGAGGCGATCGTGCTGGTCTTTATCGTGATGTTTGTATTCCTGCAGAGCTGGCGGGCGACCATCATCCCGACGATTGCCGTGCCGGTGGTTCTGCTCGGCACCTTCGGCGTACTGTCGATTGCCGGATATTCCATCAACACGCTGACCATGTTCGCGATGGTGCTCGCCATCGGCCTGCTTGTCGACGACGCCATCGTCGTGGTGGAGAACGTCGAACGCGTGATGGAGGAAGAGAACCTGTCGCCGCGCGAGGCGACCGAGAAGTCGATGCACGAGATCACCGGTGCACTGGTCGGCATCGGTGTCGTGCTGTCAGCGGTGTTCATTCCGATGGCCTTTTTCAGCGGCTCTGTCGGCATCATCTATCGGCAATTCGCACTCACCATCGTGTCGGCCATGGTGCTATCGGTGCTGGTGGCGATGATCCTGACGCCGGCGTTGTGCGCGACGATTCTGAAAAAGCCCGAGAAGAGTCATGGCCAGAAGCGCGGTTTCTTCGGCTGGTTCAATCGCACTTTCGATCGCACTGCGAGTGGCTATGAAAAGACCACGGGCGCTGTGGTACGGCGGCCCGCCGCTGCCTTGATCGCTTTCGTCGCCGTTGTCGCCGGCATGGTGCTGCTATTCGTCCGGTTGCCGAGCTCGTTCCTTCCCGACGAAGACCAAGGCACGCTCATCTCACTGATCCAGCTGCCGGTGGGCGCCACCGCCGGCCGCACGCTCGATGTGATCAAGCAGGTCGAGCATCAATTCATGGAGAATGAGAAGGACACCGTGCAGGGCGTGTTCGCCGTGCGTGGTTTCAGCTTCGCCGGGCAGGGCCAGAATGTCGGTCTCGCATTCATCAGCCTGAAGCCGTTTGCGGAACGTGCGGATCACGCGAAGTCGGCACAGGCCATCGCCGGACGCGCGATGGCAGTCTTCTCGAAGATTCGTGATGCGATGGCCTTCACCGTGTTGCCGCCGTCGCTGCCGGGCTTCGGCAATGCCAGTGGCTTCGATTTCTATCTGCAGGACTCCGGCGGTGCCGGCCACGAGGAGCTGCTAAAGACCCGCAATCAATTGCTCGGACAGCTTGCAGGCGACAAGCGTGTCGCGCAGTCGCGGCCGAACGGACAGGATGATACGCCGCAATTCAATCTCGATATCGATCAGCCGAAAGCCACGGCGCTTGGCATCAACCTGACCGACCTCAACACGACGCTGTCGGCGGCGTGGGGCGGCTCTTATGTCAACGACTTCATCGACCGCGGCCGCGTGAAACAGGTCTACGTGCAGGGCGACGCGCCGTTCCGGATGGGGACGACCGATATCGGAAGATGGTATGTGCGCAACGGGTCGGGCTCGATGGTGCCGTTCACAGCTTTCGCGAGCGAGAGATGGAGCTACGGCTCGCCGCGCCTCGAGCGTTACAATGGCGTGGCGGCCGTGCAGATCCAGGGACAGGCGGCACCCGGCACCAGTTCGGGCACCGCGATGACAGCGGTCGATGAGCAGGTGAAGAAACTGCCGGCCGGCTATACGCATGAATGGACCGGACTGTCGTTTCAGGAGCGGCTGACCGGCAGCCAGACGCTTTATCTCTATGCGATTTCGGTTCTGATCGTGTTCCTCTGCCTCGCGGCCCTCTATGAGAGCTGGTCGATTCCCTTCGCCGTGATGCTGTCCGTGCCGATCGGCATCCTTGGAGCGCTGGCGGCGGCCACGATGTTCGGGCAGGCCAACGATGTCTATTTCCAGGTCGGTCTACTCACGACGATAGGCCTGTCCGCGAAAAACGCGATTCTGATCGTGGAGTTTGCTATCGAGCAACAAGCGGCGGGCAAGTCGCTGGTCGAGGCGACGTTGCACGCTGCACGGCAGCGTCTGCGCCCGATCCTGATGACTTCGTTGGCCTTTGTTCTCGGCGTGCTGCCCCTGGCGATGGCGACCGGCGCAGGTTCGGCCAGCCAGAATGCCATCGGCATCGGCGTCGCGGGCGGTATGGTCACCGCGACGGCGCTCGGCATCTTCTTCGTGCCGGTGCTTTATGTGTTGGTGCAGCGCCTGTTTCCGGGCCGCAAGAAGGACGAGAAGGGCCACGCACAGGAGCACGCAGTGGCATCGCCCGCGGAGTAGCCGCGTCATGCCGGACATTCCGCCCGGCTTATAGCGGTCACCGGGGAATTCCGGCTATCCTCCCGAAAAATGAGAGGGATGGAAAAGATGCCGCTGTCTTCGGGCGACCGCCACGGGATCGACGACCTCAGCGGCAAAGCGAGTGCCGCGCGGTTTGCGGAAACAATTCGGCCGCGGCTGTCGGTGCCTTTGGTCGCAGCGCCGATGTTTCGCGTGTCAGGCCCGGAACTCGTCATTGCCGCGTGCAAGGCTGGCGTGATCGGTTCGTTTCCAACGGCCAATTGCCGAACCGACGATGAACTCGATAGCTGGATAGCACGCATTCTCGGTGCGCTTGGGCCGGACGACGCGCCGTTTTGTCCGAATCTCATCATCCGCCGCGAGAGCTTGCAGGATGATCTGGCGACGGTGATCCGGCATGGCTGCGAGATGGTGATCACCAGCGTCGGACCGCCGGATGCGGTCGTCGGCCCGCTGCATGAGGCAGGCTGTATGGTGTTTGCCGATGTAGCTTCGATCCGGCATGCGAAGAAAGCCATTGCAGCGGGAGTCGATGGGCTCGTCTTGCTGACGGCGGGTGCCGGCGGGCAGACCGGCTGGGTCAACGGTTTTTCGTTCGTACGTGCGGTTCGCTCGTTCTGGGAGGGGCCGGTCGTGCTGGCCGGCGGTGTGTCGGACGGGCAGGCGGTGTTTGCCGCCGAGGTGCTCGGCTGCGATCTCAGCTATATGGGTACCAAGTTCATTGCCACCGAGGAGAGCATGGCAGTGGACGAGTACAAGCGGATGCTCGTCACGTCCGAGCTCGACGATGTCCTGCTGTCACGGGCTTTCACCGGCCTGGAAACCAATACGCTGGTTCCCTCGATTGTCGCCGCGGGCCTTGATCCGAAAGATCTGCCGACCGACATGACCAAAGAACGCGCCGATGCGCTCTATGGCCGGCAGGCGACGTCCGGGGTCAAGCGATGGCGCGACGTCTGGAGCGCAGGCCACTCTGTCTCTGGTGTTGCTGCAATCGAGCCCGTAGCGACGCTGGTCGCCCGCACGCGCGATGAATATGAGACGGCACGCTCAGCGCCGCGCCGTTCACTCGGGAACTAGCTCGTCATATGCACGGCTGGGTTGCGGCGCGATATCGTATTCGCGGTAGCGGCTGCCAGTCTCATTGTTGTCATAACGGCTACCACGCTGCCGATTCACACGCTAAACCACACGCCATCCCCGCGCGCCTGGGGGCCGATCTGCTCGGCGCTCGACCGCATCTCTCCCGCCTCGTCGCGCGATCTGCGCCAGGCGGCTTCGTACCGATAGAGGACTCTCATGCGTGATTTCATGGCCGTTGCCCGTTCCGTCGCCGTTGCCGAGCACGGGATGGCCGCAACCTCGCATCCGCTGGCGACGCAGGCTGCAGTGGAGATGCTGAAATCAGGCGGCAATGCCATCGATGCGGCGCTGGCGGCGGTCGCCGTGCAATGCGTGGCCGATCCTGCGATGACGGGCATCGGCGGGGATTGTTTCGCCCTCTATTCGCCGAAGGGCGGCGCGCCGATCGCGCTGAACGGCTCCGGCCGTACGCCGGCCAAGATCGATTCCGAGAAATATGCGGCGTCCGGTGACCGCGACATTCCCGAGACCTGTGTCGAGACCGTCACCGTGCCCGGCGCCATCGATGCCTGGTGCACGCTGAGCAAGGATCACGGCTCGAAGCCGCTGGCCGACGTGTTTGCCGCCGCCATCGACGCCGCCGAGAATGGCTTCCTCATCACGCCGCGCGTGTCCGCCGACTGGGCCAAATGGCGCCGCAAGCTGGAACTGCATCCCGACGCGACCGCGCAGTACCTGCCGGGCGGCCATGCCCCCGCGATCGGCGACAAGCGCGTCCAGCCGGCGCTCGCTGCCACGCTGCGCCGGGTCGCGCGCGAGGGCCGTAACGGCTTCTACCAAGGCCAGGTGGCCGACGACATTATCACCACGCTGCGTGCCGTTGGCGGCGCGCACGAGGCCGATGATTTCAACGAGCAGCGCTCCGACTATGTGACGCCGATCTCGGCCAATCATCACGGCTATGATGTCGCCGAATGCCCGCCGAACGGCCAGGGGCTCGCCGCACTGATGATCCTGCGCGTGCTGGCCGGCTACGACATGGCCAATCTGAGTGATGCCGACCGCATCCATGTGCTCGCCGAGGCGACCAAGGCAGCCTATCGCACCCGCGATGCCTATTTTTGCGATCCGGCCTATGGCCAGGTCGATGTCGAGCGCTTCCTGTCGGACAAGTTCATCGGTGACCTCCGCGCCAAGATCGACATGAAGCACGCTTCGCCGGAAGAGCATTGGGACTCGGTCATCCACAAGGACACCGTCTATCTGACCGTGGTTGACCGCGATCTCAACGCCGTGTCCCTGATCAATTCGCTGTTCGGCCCGTTCGGCAGCGGCATCTATGCAAAGAAGTCCGGCGTGCTGCTGCATCACCGCGGCTGGAGTTTCCGCGCCAAGCCCGGCCATGTGAATTCACTCGGCCCGCGCAAGCGTCCGATGCACACGATCATCCCGGGCATGCTGATGAAAAACGGTCGCGCGGTCATGCCGTTCGGCGTGATGGGTGGCCATTATCAGGCCACCGGCCATGCCCAGTTCATATCCGATGTGATCGACCGCAAGATGGACATCCAGGCCGCTGCCGAGGCGCCGCGCTCGTTCGCGACCAACAATCTGCTGCAGCTTGAAAAGACCATACCGGAAGCGGTGCGCAACGATCTGGCCGCCCGCGGCCATACGCTGCAGATGATGGATACCGGCATCGGCGGCTGCCAGGCGATCCAGATTGATTACGAGCGCGGCGTGCTGCTCGGCGCCTCGGACCACCGCAAGGATGGTCTCGCGCTCGGCTTCTGATTGATCAGGACAAGGCGCGATGGCGAGCTTCAGGTCCCGTCGCGCCGTGACTGGTCCGGAGTTCGCCAGTCTTCTACCCGATAAGCTCGAATTCTCTGCATCCAGCGGAAGAGGCTCTGCGCCTGACGGACAAGCGTGCGATTGGTAACTGCCGGTTAACTCAGTTAGATTTTGAGCGAGTTCGCCGATGAAAATTTCAGACTTTGGCGGTATCGGGTGCTTCGGGGAGAAGCGACGTGGTCAAATTCTGGAGATCAATTTTCGTAGGCGTTCCGGACCATGTCCGGATCGAACTCATCGACATGCTCTTCCAGACGCGTGTGCCGCTCTCTATCGCCGGCTTCACACTGGCCATCGTCTCGTGTCACGTCGCCATTAGTTCTGCAAATCCATGGTTCTACGGGTTGAGTGCAGCCGGAGTGATCGTCACGATCTTCCGCGTGGCCACCGAGGGCGTCTATCATCGCAGCAAAGGTCAACGCAGCTTCACCATCGCCGCGGCCGAGCGATGGGAGCGGCTTTACGCGTGGAGCAGCTACGTCTTTGCAGGATTGATCGGCCTGCTTGGCGCAGCGACTTTCTGGGCGAAGAATCCGGCTCATCAACTCCTGGCGACCGCGTTGGTGTTCGGCTATGCGGCCGGCATCGTCTGTCGGATTTCCGTCCGGCCGGGGATCGCATTGCCTGCCTTGATGCTGGTCGCCTTGCCGACGGCATTCGCGGCGCTCGCCCGCGTCGATAGCAATCTGGCTTTCTATGCGGTGATCCTGATCGCGTTCCTGCTCGGCAGCTTCGAGACCGTGCGTTTTATCTATCGGCAGAATATCGAGCAGATCTCGCTCAAGCACGAATTCTCGACCCTCGCGCGGCACGATGCGCTGACGGGCCTGGCCAATCGGCTTGGCTTTCAGGAGCGCCTCGCGATCATCGCCGCGCGCGCCAGGGCGGTGGGCTGTCTCATTGCCGTTCACAGCGTCGACCTCGATCGGTTCAAGGAGGTCAACGACGTGCATGGCCATCCCGTAGGCGATGCGCTGCTGCAGGCGGTCGCGAGCCGGCTCAGCGGAATTTTGCGCGACGGCGACTTCGCGGTGCGCATGGGCGGTGACGAATTCGTTGTGGTGCAATCCGTCGTCGGCAATCGCGAGGAGGCAATGTTGCTGGGCCGCCGCATCATTCGGACGCTCTCGGAGCCGTTCATCATCGATGGCCTGGAACTGACCGTTGGCGCCAGTGTCGGTATAGCCATCGGCCGCGAGGGTGACGATCCCTGCGATCTCACACCTGCTGCCGACAGGGCACTTTACGCCTCGAAAGCCAGCGGCCGAAACCGCGTGACCTTTGCCAAGCCGGTGGATGCCGAGACAATCGCGCGGGCAGGCTAACGTCGAGGCAATGAGCGTGGGCTGACCCGCGCCAGATGAATTTCCGGCACATCAGAAAAGCTGACAGCGCACCAACGGGATCGGTGGGCGCGGGGTTGACAGGCATGAAGATTGTAATGTTATAACATTACAAATAAGAAGAGCCTGATGTCCCGTACCCTCAAAAGACTGTTCGATCTCGATGCAAAAACTCCCCGTCACAGTCTTGTCCGGCTTCCTCGGGGCTGGAAAGACAACTTTGCTGAACCATGTGCTGAACAACCGTCACGGCCTGAAGGTGGCGGTGATTGTGAACGACATGAGCGAGGTGAACATCGATGCGGCCCTGGTTCGCGATGGCGGTGCCAACCTGTCGCGGACGGATGAGAAGCTGGTCGAGATGACCAATGGCTGCATCTGCTGCACGCTGCGCGACGATCTGCTCAAGGAAGTGCGGGCGCTCGCCGAAAGCCGGCGGTTCGATTACCTGCTGATCGAATCCACCGGAATTGCAGAGCCGCTGCCGGTGGCCGCGACCTTCGATTTCCGCGACGAGAACGGCGACAGCCTCTCCGACGTGGCGCAGCTCGATACCATGGTGACCGTCGTCGATGCGGTGAACCTGCTGAAGGACTATTCCTCCACCGACTTCCTGCAGGACCGCGGCGAGGCCCTCGACGGTGACAAGCGGACGCTGGTGGATCTGCTGGTGGAGCAGATCGAATTCGCGGATGTCGTGGTGCTCAACAAGGTCAATGACGCCACGCTTGAGCAATGCAACAGCGCGCGCAAGATCATCTGTGCGCTCAATCCCGATGCCGATATCATCGAGGCAAACTTTGCCGATGTGCCGTTCGACCGCGTGCTCGATACCGGCCGTTTTGATTTTGAAAAGGCGCAGCAGCATCCGCTCTGGCACAAGGAGCTCTATGGTTTTGCCGACCACGTGCCCGAGACTGAAGAATATGGCGTGACGAACTTCGTCTATCGCGCGCGACGGCCGTTCGATCCCATGAAGTTTCAGGCCTTCCTGCGCGAGAGCTGGGCCGGCGTGATCCGCAGCAAGGGGCATTTCTGGCTGGCGACGCGGCCGCAATGGGTCGGGGAGCTCAGCCAGGCCGGTGCCATCGTGCGCACCGAGGGCATGGGATTCTGGTGGGCCAATGTCCCCGTCGATCGCTGGCCGGACGATCCTTATTGGCGGCAGTCGCTGAAGAAGAACTGGAACGAGATCTATGGCGACCGGCGACAGGAGATCGTCTTCATCGGTTCCGACATGGATGAAAGCGATATCCGTCGTCGGCTCGATGCCTGTCTCGTGCCTGGCAAGCCCGGCATGGATATCGCCGGTTGGGCCAAGCTCGCCGATCCGTTTCCGGCCTGGAAACGGGCCGACGAGATGGCATCCTCGTGACGCGTCAAGTCGCCGTCAGCGGCGCGTGACGCAGCACCTGGAAGCGCGACGTCGCAGATGTCTGGTGGAACAGGCCGATGCGGTCGATCCGCAGTGAGGTGAGATCAAGTGTCGCGAACCGCTGCTGCAGCATCGCCAGTACCGCGGCGCTGCGCTCGGGTGCAAGCCGTCCGGTCAGCGTCATGTGAAAGCGGAAGTCGTCGCGCACATAGGGATAGCCGAAACGATCCAGCTGCTCGACCTGCCGCGGCGTCAGGTTCTCCGGTTTGCGGCGCGCGCGATCGTTGGGCGTCATCGGTGCGCGGAACACCTCGAATCCCTCAACGCAGGCCTGAGCCAGTGTGGAAAGTTCAGCAGAGGGGGCATCCGGCACCACAGCCGTGAAGCCGCTGATGATACGAACCACCGGCGAGATTTCCGGGATGGCGCGGGGCATTCGCGCGAAGTCATCGAAGGCTGCGATCAGGTCGGCTTCGGTGGCTTCCGCCGCCAGCGAAAATGGTGCCTTCAGCGTGGCGTGAAAGCCGTATTTGCGTGGGTCCTTGATAACAGCCGGCCAGTCCGGCGCTTGCATGATGAGATCGCCGGGCACCAGCACGTCATTGCCGGTGAAGGGATCATAACCGAGTATTTTAGCGCCGAAGCGGGAGAGGGCACTGTCGGCATCGGGGGCGTAATAGATAGCGTAGCGCGGGAATTCACTCATGGCCGCACCATAGAGCATGATCCCGAAAAGTGGATGCCGGTTTTCGGGAACGATCATGCTCAAGTAAGAGAGGAGCCGCGTTACGCCGCGGCAATAGCTTTGCGTTGCATGGCACGCGCCGGCTGCAGGCGCGTGGCATCGGTGAGATGCACGAGCTTGCCCTGTGCGATCACGGCGACGATGCGGGGACGCATTGCGATGCTGTCATCGACGAGCAGCAAATCAGCGCGGCGCCCGCCCGCGATCTCGCCGCGGTCGGTGAGCCCGGCAGCCTTGGCCGGTGCGGACGAGATCAGCGCCCAGGCCTGCGGCAGCGACAGAATGCCATCATGGAGCAGCCGGAACGCGGCCAGCAATTGCGCGGGATAGTAATAGTCCGACGCCAGCACCGAGCAGAGGCCCTTGGCGATCATGTCGGACGCCTTGGTCCAGCCGGTATGGCTGCCGCCGCGCACCACATTGGGCGCGCCGAACACGATGAAGTCGCCAGCATCGGCGGCGGCTTGTGCGGTTTCCACGTTGATCGGGAATTCGGCGATATTGACGCCGAGCTTGCGGAAGTCGTCGCGCATCGCAGGGGTTGCGTCATCATGCGAGAGCGTCGGCACGCCGGCAGCGTTCGCCGCTTTGGCGAGGCGGGCAATCGAGGCAGGCACATCATCGGTGCGCGACAGCACGCGTTCGACCAGTTGATCGAAGGCCTCGCTCGTGAGGCCGGTGCGTTCGACCATCCGCGCGCGCTTCGCCGGCTTCGAGATTCCGGCGATGTCCATATGATCGTTGAAGGCGAGCAGATCGATGCGGCCGGCCTGCAGCCAGCCGACGATCTCATCTTCGGCGTCGAGATTGAACGTTTCCTGCCGCAGATGGAAGCGGGTGTCGGAGGCGAGCTTCGGCCGCAGCGTCTCGATGGCATCCAGCAGCTTGCGGGCGTTCTCCGCGCCGCGCAGGCCCGGCTCCCAGGACCATGTGGTGCCATGAAACACTGTGGTGATGCCATTGGCGATGGCCTGTCGATCGCTGTCAATCAAGGCAACATCGACCGGGAAGTCGACGCCGGGGCGCGGCATCAACTGCCGCTCGAAGGCGTCGCCATGCAGATCGACGATCCCCGGCAGCACCAGCAGATCGGAGGCATCGAGGCCGAGCACGCCATGGGGCGCATCCGATCCGATGTCCGCAATCACGCCATCCCCAATCTGCAGCGAAGTCTCGGCGATGTCCTGGCCGAGCAAAGTGCGTCCGCCGTCGATGAAAAGTCCAGTCATGTCACTGCCATCTGTCTGGGCGCCTTGACGCCTTTATACTTGCTCAGGAAATCCTCGACCGGGAGCTTGCGGAAATCCGGTAGCGCCTGTCGTAGCATCTCGTGGTCCCAGTTCCACCAGGCGAGGTCCATCAGCCCGTCTTCCACGGCTTCCGAAAATCGTCGCCGCACCGGCCGCGCCGGATTGCCGGCGACGATCGTATAGGGGGCGACGTCCTTGGTCACGATGGCCCCGGCGGCGATCACCGCGCCGGTGCCGATATTGCGGCCGGGCAGCACGATGGCGCCATGGCCGAGCCACACATCGTGGCCGATGGTGCAGTGATGTTCGCGTCGCCAGGCAAAGAAGTCGGCGTCGTCGCTTTCGCCGGGGAAGTAGGCACTGGCGCGATAGGTGAAGTGCGCCTGTGTCGCCCGGTGCATCGGGTGATTGCCGGGATTGATCCGGATCATCGCCGCGATTGAGCAGAACTTGCCGATCGTCGTGTAGGTGATCTGGCCGTCATTCACGACATATGAATAGTCGCCCATCGTCACTTCATTGAGGATCGTGCGCGCGCCGACTTCGGTATAGGCGCCGAGCTCGGTATCGACGAGTTTCGCGGTGGGATCGACCGCTGGCGTGAGCGAGAGTTGTTTTCCGGCCATGTGACGCTCGTGCGACGGAAGAGGAATCGGTGGGTGATATATTGAATCGGTGGGTGATATATTAGAGTGTGCGCTGGCGCGCGGGCACCTCTTCGGTCGGTTTCGTGACGGTGTCGTGACGTTCACATGAATTCGGGCGTCCTTTTCCCGCAACGACGATAACCCGTATGCGCAGGGCACATGTCACATCATTGTTAAACGCGGGCGTTACCGGTGGCGATGTCTATTGTCATTGGAGTGCCTCATGCTGGTGGTGGATAAGCTGACGTGCCGTTTCGGCGCCAAGGCTGCCGTCGATAATGCGTCGTTCGAGATCAAGCCGGGCGCATTCGTCGGCGTGATCGGCCGTTCCGGTGCCGGCAAGTCGACCATGCTGCGCATGATCAATCGCCTGTGCGAGCCGACCGAAGGCCGTATCGTATTTGATGGCGTGGATGTCACCGCGCTCAAGGGCCGCGATCTGCGCAAGTGGCGCGCGCGCTCGGCGATGATCTTCCAGCAGTTCAATCTCGTCGGTCGTCTCGACGTGCTGACCAATGTGCTGATGGGCCGTCTGGCCGAGATGCCGCAGTGGCGCTCGCTGACCCAGATGTGGCCCGAGGACGACCGTGCGCTGGCGATGTCGGCTCTGGAACAGTTCGACATGGCGCAATATGCTTCGCAACGCGCCGATCAGCTCTCCGGCGGTCAGCAGCAGCGTGTCGCCATCGCCCGTGCACTGGTGCAGCAGCCCGACATTATTCTCGCGGATGAGCCGATCGCCTCGCTCGATCCGCGCAACACCCGCATCGTCATGGATGCGCTGCTGCGGATCAACAAGCACTTCGGCATCACCGTGATGTGCAACCTGCATTCGCTCGATCTGGCGCGCACCTATTGCGATCGCCTGATCGGCATGTCCGCTGGCCGCGTCGTGTTCGATGGCGCGCCGTCCGCGCTCACCGAGCATATCGCCCGTGAACTCTACGATCTCGAAGCCGATGAGGTGATGGGATCGGCGCATATGCCGACGCCTGTCCGCGTTCCCGAATACGGTGTTGCTGCCGTCGCGTGATTGCAGTGCGTTGAAATTATAGCGGTGACGTCATCGTAACGATGCCATCGCCGCGATAGACGCGTCTTCTACCAAGAAAAAACGTTTCACCTCAGATCAAAACAGGGACTGTCATGATCAACCGTCGCTCCATTCTGCTCAGCGCCGCGGCGCTGGCTTTCGCCGCCACCTCGGCCTCGGCCCAGGATTACAAGGCCAAGTATCCGGAACTGACCTTCGCCATCATCCCGGCAGAAAACGCCTCGGGCGTCACCGAGCGCTGGGCGCCCTTCGTCGCCTATCTGTCGAAAGAACTCGGCGTGAAGGTCAATTTGCGCATCGCCAATGACTACGCAGCCGTCATCGAAGGCCAGCGCTCCGGCAACATCCATATGGCCAGCTATGGTTCGGCCTCGTTCGCGCGCGCCCGCCTCACCGGCGTGAAGACCGATGCCTTTGCCAACGACATCAACATCGATGGCTCGACGGGCTATTACTCGGTGTTCTTCGTCAAGGCGAACAGCGCTTACAAGACCATCGATAATCTGAAGGGCAAGAACCTCGGTCTGGTCGATCCGAATTCGACCTCCGGCAACAACGTGCCGCGCTTCGAGCTGGACAAGATGGGCATCTCCGATGCCGACACCTATTTCAGCAAGGTCGTGTTCACCGGCAGCCACGAAAATGCGCTGCTGGCGCTGTCGCAGGGCACGGTGGATGTCGCCGCCAACCAGTGGACCAACGACAACGACTCGACGCTGCAGCAGATGCTGACCAAGGGCATGCTGAAGAATGCCGACGGCACGCCGATGAAGAAGGAAGACTTCCGCATCATTCACAAGTCGGCCCCGATCATCAACGGCCCCTATGCCTATAGCTCCGACCTGCCGGAAGAGCTGAAGGTCGCCATCGCCAAGGCCTTCGTCGATGCACCGACCAAGGACAAGGCGGCTTTTGATCGCCTGTCGGACGGCCAGAAGAAGGGCTTCCACGCCGCGACCACCAAGGATTGGGACGCGACCATCGACCTGATCAAGTTCGTGGACGCGCTTCGCAAGAAGAAGGCGTCCTGATCGCCAGACGATTGAAGGGAGCCGGATCAGAAATGGTCCGGCTCCTTTTCTGTGTTTGATCCCAGATAGGCCCGCACATCATGTCCGCCGCCGTTTCCATCCTTCCAGCTCCGCAGCTCGCTGTGCTGAACGACGCCTATCGCAAGGCGGTGGCGCGTCGTCGGTTGCGCACGCTGTTCGTTGTGGCGGCCTGCTTTGCAGCGCTGTTCGTCGCGGCGCTGGGCGCCGAGGTCAATCTCAGGACTTTTGTGGAGAAGATCGGAAATTTCGGCAGTTATTTCGATCGTATCTTCACGCTTGAGGCCGGCGCCCGGGTCTGGACCGACGTCAATGAATGGTTCTGGGGCTGGAAGAAGTGGCTGTCGCTGCTCGGCGAGACCGTGCTGATCAGCTATGTCGGCACGCTGATCGGTGCTGTGCTGGCCTTCGGGCTCAATTTTCTCGCGGCCGAGAACACTGCGCCCTCAGTGCCGCTGCGCTTTGCCGTGCGCCGCTTCATGGAATTCTGCCGGACCGTGCCGGATATCGTGTTCGCGCTGATCTTCGTCATCGCCTTTGGCCTTGGCCCGATGGCCGGCGTGTTGGCCATTGCGATCCACTGCGTTGGGGCGCTCGGCAAGCTCTATGGCGAGATCGTCGAGAATATCGACATGAAGCCGGTGGAAGGAATTCGCTCGACCGGAGCGGGCTGGATCGACTGCATGCGCTTTGCGGTGCTGCCGCAGGTCGCGGCCGGATTTGCGAGCTACACGCTGCTGCGCTTCGAGATCAATGTGCGTGGTGCCTCCGTGATGGGCTTCGTCGGCGCCGGCGGCATCGGCCAGGAACTCGTCGTTGCTGTCAGAAAGTTCTACTATTCCGACGTCAGTGCGATTCTGCTGATGATCATCGTTACCGTGTTTATCATCGATATCGGCACCGGCTGGCTGCGCGGCCGTCTGTTCGGCAAGGAAGCCAGATCATGAGCAGGCAGCCTGACGTCAATACCCCCGCGTTGCGCGGGCGCTATCCCGATGTCTTCAACCGCCCGATGGCGTCGCGCGCCGGTGTGCCCGCCATCCTGGTCGCGGCGCTGGCATTGTTCATCTTTGGGCTCAATGAACTCGATTTCTCGCCGGCGCGGATGTGGACCGGCCTGCGCGAACTCGGCTGGATCACCATGATGATGATCCCGCCGAATCCCGGTTCGTCGCTGCCTGCCTATCTGCAGGCGATGGGCGAGACGCTGTCGATCGCCTTGCTGGGCACGACTTTGGCCGCGGTGTTCGCGCTGCCGGTCAGCCTGCTGGCCGCGCGTAACGTCATTCCGTCGGCCTGGCTGCGCTTTCCGGTCAGGCGGTTTCTGGATTCGATCCGCGGTGTCGATACGCTGATCTGGGCACTGGTCTGGATCAATGTCGTCGGTCTCGGCCCGTTTGCCGGCGTGCTGGCGATCGCGATTTCGGATTTCGGCGCGTTCGGCAAATTGTTTTCGGAGGCTATTGAGGCTGCCGACAAGAAACAGGTCGAAGGCATCCGCGCCTCCGGTGGCAGCGCGCTGCATGAGATTCGCTTCGGCCTGATGCCGCAGGTGCTGCCGGTGATTGCCGGTCAGGTGCTGTATTTCATCGAGTCCAACACCCGCTCCGCCACCATCATCGGTATCGTTGGCGCGGGCGGCATCGGTCTTCAGCTCGCCGAGCAGATCCGCGTGCTGGAATGGCAGAAGGTCTCGTTTCTGATCCTGATGATCCTGGTCGCGGTGGCGGCAATCGACTGGATTTCCAGCCGACTGCGCTTTGCCATCATCGGCCGCCGCGCGGTGGCGTGATCACGCCGCCGCTTTGTGGCGCTCCTGTTCGGCCTTGAACAGTTCGAACTCTTCGGCAACCGCGCGCACGATGCTCGGCCGCTCGCGCAGGCGCTTGTGATAGGCCTTGATCGCCGGCCAGTTGTTCAGATCGATCTCCGGCAACACCATCGTCCAGTTCAGCACCGTGACAAGATAGGCGTCGGCGACGCTGAACCTGTCGAGCAGGAAGTTGCGTCCGGTGAGATGGTTTTCCAGATAGGTCAGCCGCGACAACCCGCTTTGTAGTGCATAGGCCTTCATCTCCGGGGGCGCCTTCTTGGCCAGCAGCGGCACGAACAGGCCCTTGTGCAGCTCGGTGCCGATGAAACACAGCCACTGCTGCAGCCGGCTGCGGTCGAGGCCCGAACCCGCGGCGATGGGGGAGTGCGGAAACCAGTCGGCGACATGCTGCAGGATCGCAGCATTCTCGGTGAGGATGACGCCATCGTCGGTGCGCAGCGTCGGCACCAGACCGAGCGGATTCACGTCGCGGAAATCCGAACCGTCGTTGCGCACCTCCTTGTTCAGTGGATCGACCTCGAAGAACCGGGCATCGGCGCCGGCTTCGGCCTCATACAGCGCGATGCGGGTGGCCATCGAACAGGCCATCGGGGAGAAATACAGATCCATGGAAGCCTCCTTGAGATAGCGGACTATTACGACCTGTCCGCCGGTTGATTTTCGTACCGTCTCGCATAATATAACTCTGGTCAAGGAATTTAATGCGAAATGGTACAAAAAAAGAAAAAGCCCGTCGTCGTGGCGAAGCCGGAGGTGCCCACCGAGCCGAAGCGCCGCGGCCGGCCACGCGCCTATGAGCCCGACGTGGCGATCGGGCAGGCGCTGGCGTTGTTTCGCAAAGGCGGTTATGCGGCGACGTCGCTCGACGATCTCAGCGAAGTGACCGGCATGAACCGGCCGTCGCTCTACGGCGCCTTCGGCGACAAGCGCGCGCTCTATATCAAGAGCTACCAGCGCTATCGCGACGACTACACCGTCCGGGTCATCGCGATCTTCAAGGCCGATATCGACATCCGGGAGCGGCTGCGCCGGTTCTTCGATGCGGCACTCGACATCTACACCACAGGCGATACCGCGCCGCGCGGCTGTTTTGCTGTCATGACGGTGGCGTCCGACGCTATCGCCGATCCGGAGATCGGCGCGATGATGCGCGAAAATTTTGTCGAGCTCGATGACGCCTTTGGCTGGTGTTTCAAGACCGCCGTCGCGCGCGGCGAATTGCCGGAGACGATCGATGTTCCCACGCTGTCGCAGATGGCGTCTGCGATACTGAATATGCTCTCGATCCGGTCCCGTGCCGGTGTTCCGCGCGCAGAGCTGGAGGCGTTCGTGCAGAAGGCGGTCGGCCTGTTATGCCGGTCCTCCGCATGACGTGTTCCACGTCGCCGCGCTCCCAACAATAATTTCCGCTAACCTGTCGGGATCGCACGATGTCGACCGTCTTTCATCCAAGGAGACCCCATGCTTTACGCCATCCTCTGCTACCATGATGAAGCCGTTGTCGGCGGCTGGTCGAAGGACGAAGACGACGCCGTGATGGCGAGGCTTGCCGTTGTGCACGGCAAGCTCGCGCAGCAGGGCCGGCTCGGTCCCGTGGCGCGACTGCTGCCGACCACCGCGGCGACAACGTTGCGTAAGGACGAGCCGCCGGTGGTGCTGGACGGCCCATTCGCTGAAACCAAGGAACAGTTGCTCGGCTTCTATGTGGTCGAGGCAGAAAATCTCGACGGCGCGCTGGAGATTGCGCAGGACCTCGGCCGCGCCAATCCCGGCGGCGCCTATGAAATTCGCCCGATCGGCGTCTTCCACGGAGCGTTCCAGCCATGACCGATGTCGCCTGGATCGATGCGGCGCTGACCTCGGCGCGTCCCCAGGCGCTTGGCGCGCTGCTGCGCTATTTCCGCAACCTTGATACCGCGGAGGAGGCGTTCCAGAACGCCTGCCTGCGCGCGCTGAAGACTTGGCCGCAAAATGGGCCGCCGCGCGATGCCGCGGCCTGGTTGATCATGGTCGGTCGCAACGTCGCTATCGACGATATCCGCCGTGGCGCGAAGCAGCAGCCGCTGCCGGAGGACGACCACGCGATATCCGATCTGGATGATGCCGAGAGCGAACTCGCCGAGCGTCTCGATGGCTCGCATTATCGCGACGACATTCTGCGGCTGCTGTTCATCTGCTGCCATCCGCAACTCCCGGCGACACAGCAGATTGCGCTGGCACTGCGGATCGTCTCGGGCCTGACGGTGAAGCAGATCGCCCGCGCCTTTCTTGTCTCGGACGCTGCGATGGAACAGCGCATTACCCGCGCCAAATCTTCCGTCGCCAAGGCCAACGTGCCGTTCGAGACGCCGGGCGCGCCGGAGCGCAGCGAGCGTCTCGCCGCCGTGGCCGCCATGCTCTATCTGATCTTCAACGAGGGCTATTCGGCGTCAGGCGAAAGTATCGATCTGCGCGCGCCGTTGTGCGAGGAGGCGATCCGCCTGGGACGATTGCTGCTCAAGCTGTTTCCGGCCGAGCCGGAGATCATGGGCCTCGCAGCGCTCATGCTGCTGCAATATGCCCGTTCGGCGGCGCGCTTCGATGCCAATGGCGCGCTGGTGCTGCTCGACGATCAGGACCGCACGCTGTGGAACGGCAAAATGATCGCCGAAGGCCTCGCCTTGATCGACAAGGCGATGCGCCATCGCCGCACCGGCGCCTACCAGATCCAGGCGGCCATTGCCGCGTTGCATGCCCGCGCGGCGAAACCGGAACACACCGACTGGGCACAGATCGACCTGCTTTATGGCTCGCTGGAAATCCTGCAGCCGTCGCCGGTGATCACGCTCAACCGCTCGGTGGCGGTTTCGAAAGTGCGCGGTCCCGAAGCCGCGCTGGAGATGATCGCGCCATTGGCCGCAAAGCTCTCGAACTATTTCCACTTTTTCGGCGTGCAAGGCGCATATCTGATGCAACTCGGCCGCAACGATGAAGCGCGAGAAAGCTTCAACCGCGCCATCGCGCTGGCCAATACGTCGGCGGAGGCCGATCACATCCGGATGCATCTCGATCGGCTGATGCTGGAGAGCAAGCCGCCGAACAGTAGCCGCAAACGAAAGACGGGCGAGACGCTTTCTGCTCCCTCCCCCCTTGCGGGGGAGGGCCGGGGAGGGGGGTAACCACAAGCGATGGCGTGTGTGGCACCCCCCTCCCGGCGCTGCGCGCCACCCTCCCCCGCAAGGGGGGAGGGAAGAAAACACACCGCGAATAATTTCTATGGCGGTGTCGGATTACGTCGATGCCGCTCGTCTTTGAGACATCGGCAGCTATTCGAACCACAGGACCATTTCATGCCCGTTTCCCGTACCGCGCTTTGGATCGGCCGCATTCTCAGCGGCCTCGTCATTCTCTTTCTTGTGATGGATGGCGGGATCAAGCTGGTGCCGATCAAGGAGGTTACCGAGACCATGCAGCAGCTCGGCTATAGCGGCAGTATGGCGCAGGCGCGCGGCCTTGGCGTTCTCACGCTGCTCTGCGCATTGCTGTACGCGATCCCGCGCACGTCCGTTTTCGGCGCCATTCTGCTCACCGGGCTTCTCGGCGGCGCGATGGCGACGCATCTGCGCGTCGACAGCCCGCTGTTCACGCATCTGTTGTTTGGCTTTTACATCGGCGTGATGGCATGGGGTGGGCTGTACCTGCGCGATCCCGCCATGCGCGCGATGATCCCGATCCGAAACCAGAGTTTTTAACCGGAGGAAAGAGCGATGCAGGTCAATCCCTATCTTCACTACAACGGCAATTGCGAAGAGGCCCTCAATTTCTATGTGAAGGCAATCGGGGCCAAGATCGACGTCATCATGCATGTGGAAGGCTCGCCCGCGGCGGAACAGATGCCGCCGTCGATGGCCAAGAAGGTTCTGCATGGCCAGATCTCGGTCGATGGCGAGGTCATCATGGCCTCGGACGCGCCGCCGGATTATTTTGAGAAGATGCAGGGCATGTCGGTCTGTCTGCAGATTCAGGATCCTGCAGACGGCGCCAAGGTCTTCGCGGCATTGTCCGAGGGCGGCACCATCAAGATGCCGTTCGGCGCCACGTTCTGGTCAAAGGGATTTGGCATGTGTGTCGATAAATTCGGCGCGCCCTGGATGATCAACTGCGCGATGGAGTGATTGGGCAACGTACGCTCTGTCTAACCTCTCCCCGCACTTGCGCGGGGAGAGGTCGCCGCGTCTTCGCGGCGGGTGAGGGGCGGGGCGCGATGCCAACCGCTTGATTGGCGTGTAGAGCTCGCTTCCGCTACAAGGCGCCCCGTCAGATCATTGGTGTTGTGAGAGGCTGTGCCTTGCTCCTCATCCCAGCCGGCGTGTCACGATCAGCGATCGAAGATGCGTCGCGGCCACGTTGAACAAGAAAAGAAAATCCCATGTCCGCCTTTACCCGCAACGCCGTCGTGCTCGGCCTGCTCTCCGCCGTCGGTCCCTTCGCCATCGACATGTATCTGCCGGCGCTGCCTGCGATCACCGCCGATTTGCACACCACGACCTCGGCAACGCAGATGACGCTGATTGCGTTCTTCATCGCCTTCGGCCTGTGCCAGATCGCCTATGGTCCGCTATCCGACGTCTATGGCCGCAAGGCGCCGCTCTATGCGGGGCTGACGCTGTTCATCGCCGGGTCGATCGGTTGCGCGCTGGCACCGGGTGTAGCCTGGCTGATTGCGTTCCGCTTTGTCCAGGGTCTCGGCGCCGCCGCCATGGGCGTGATCCCGCGCGCCATCATTCGCGATCTGCACACCGGCCCTGAGGCGACGAAACTGATGGCGCTGGTGATGCTGGTATTCTCGGTATCGCCGATTCTCGCGCCGCTCGGCGGCAGCGCGTTGATCGTGCCGTTCGGCTGGCGTGCGGTGTTCGTCGCAACGACCATCGCAGCCGTCATTGCTCTTGTGCTGGTGGCCTCGCTGCTGCCGGAGACGCGCCCCGCGCATGAGCGCATCTCGGGCAGTGTGCGCAATGTGCTCGGCAGCTTCGGCGAGCTGCTACGCGACTGGCACTTTCTCGGGCTCACCTTCATCGGTGGCCTCGGCATGGCGAGCTTCTTCGCGTTTCTTGCGACATCGTCCTTTGTCTATATCGGGCACTACGGCCTGACGCCGACGCAATACAGCCTGGCTTTCTCGGTCAATGCCATCGGCTTCATTGGCGCCTCGCAATTCGCGGGCTATCTCGGTGGCCGCTTCGGCATGGGCCGCGTGGTGATGGCGGCGGTGTCGGCCTATGCGTTTTTCGCAGTCGTGCTGCTGGCGCTCACGCTGGCCGGTTTCACCAGCCTTGCCGTACTGATTCCGCTGCTGTTCGTGTCCTTCGCCTTCCTCGGTCTGGTGATCCCGTCCACCATGGTTCTGTCGCTGGAGAACCACGGCCCCATCGCCGGCATCGCCTCCGCCTTGGGCGGTACGCTGCAGATGGTCACCGGTGGTCTGATGATCGGCGTGTCCGGGCTGTTCTTCGACGGCACCTCGCTGCCGATGGTGGCGACCATCGCCTGCACGGCGGTTGGTGCGCTTGCCGTCAGTATCGCCACGCTACGACCGCGCGAACTTTCGCCGCAGCTCGCGGAGTAGTAAAACTGCTAGGCTGAGCGCCGACAGGGTCGAGGTGAGGATGGAACGAATGTCGTTCGGCCTGACATTTGCGGCAGCGATAGGCTCCGGCCTGATGGCCGGGTTGTTCTTCGTGTTCTCGGTCACGGTGATGACCGCGCTCGGCAAGCTGCCAGCGCCGGCCGGTATTGCCGCGATGCAGTCGATCAACAGCACCATTCTCAGCCCGCTGTTCCTCACCGCTTTCATGGGCACGGTGCTGCTCTGCGTCATTATCGCTGTGATCGCGGTACTGAACTGGTCGCATCCGGCGTCACCCTATCTCGTCACGGGTGCGCTGCTCTATACCGTCGGTACCTTCCTCGTCACCGTTGTCTTCAACGTGCCGCTGAACGACGCGCTCGCTGCCGCACCCGCCGACAGCGCCGAGACTGCAAGTCTGTGGACGCGCTATCTGTCGGTCTGGACCGGCTGGAACCACGTGCGCACGGCGGCATCCACCGGCGCGCTGGCCTTTTTCATGCTGGGTCTGCGCGTTCTCTAGAGCGTTTTTGAGCGAAGCGGGTGCCGGGCCTCAGAATCGATACGTCGCGGTGCTCAGCAGCGTGCGGCCCATGCCGTAGAAGCAGTCGCCGAACGACAGACAGGTGGCGATGTTGCGTGTGTCGGCAATATTGGTCGCATTGAACTGCAGCCGCCACGGGCCGTTGTCCCAGCGCACCATGGCGTCGAACAGCGTGTAGTCCGGCGTGCGTAGCACGTCGATGCCGTCCCAGGATTCGCCGATGTAACGCACGCCGGCGCCGACGGTGACGTCGGGCAGGCCGAGCGAGGCCAGACGATATTTGCCCCACAATGAGGCCTGCTGCTGTGGCACGCTGGCTACGCGCTTGCCGGCATTGTCACCGGACTCGATCCGCGCGTCGGTATAGGCATAGGCGCCGATCAGGTCGAGATTGGGTGTGACGCTGGTCAGCACTTCCAGTTCGGCGCCCTTGATCCGCACCTGGCCGGTCTGGATCGAGAAGATCGGATTGGACGGGTCGCCGGACAGCCGGTTCTTCTCGGTGGTGTCGTAAAATCCGACATTGATCGCTGTGCCGGCGAACGGATTGTACTTAACGCCGACCTCATACTGCTCGCCGCGAACCGGCTTGCAGAACGTGGCGCAGGTGCCGGCGCCGAAAATCGGATTGAACGATTGCGCCCAGGACACATAGGGCGTCACGCCGAACGGCAATTCGTACATCAGCGCGGCGCGGCCGGTGGTGGCCCTGTCGTTCTGGGTGGGCAGTCCCTCGATACTATAGCTGACATAGTCCTGCCGCACGCCGAGCAGCGCCAGCCATGGTCCCAGCCGCATCTGGTCCTGCGCATAGAAGCCGGTCTGGCCCTGCTGTGCCTGCCGATCGTCGGTCAGCGAGGCTGAGAAACTGCTATAGACCGGCGCATACAGGTCGAACGGCCGCGGATCGAGGCCGGTGCCGCTGCGGGTTTTCTCGTGCAGGCCGAGATAGTCGATGCCCACCAGCACCTTGTGCGACACGGCGCCAGTCTGCAGCTTGATTTCGGCATTGCTGTCGGAGGTGAAGGCGTCCTTCGCGGCCTGACGGGCGTAGTAGATTCGCTGTACGGTACGCCGGCCGGCATCCAGGAATGGATTGGTCGGGTTGGAATACAGGTCCGGATACATGATGGCGTAATCGCCGTCGGTGTGGCTGTAGCGGAAGCTCTGCTTGATCTTCAGCACATCGCCGAAGCTCTGCTCGTAGAGGCTGGTGACGCCGCCGGTGGTGATGTTGTAGCGATCGTAATTCGGCTCGCCCGCAAAGCGGTTGACCGGGATGAAGCCGTTGGGGCCGGGCTTCAGCACGCCCTCGATGGGCAGGAAGGCGCTGAACGAGCTGGAACTGTCCTTCTGGTAGTTGCCGAGCACGGTCCAGGAGATGTCGTTGGTCGGGCGCCAGGTCAACGACGGCGCCAGCAGGATGCGGTCGTTCGGCACGTAGTCGACCTGCGAGTTGGAGTCGCGTAGCACGCCGACGAAGCGATACAGCCACTCGCCGTCCTTGGTCAGCTTGCCGGTGGAGTCCATCTGCAATTGCTTGCGGTCGAAGGAACCATATTGCACGCCGATCTCGTTACGGGATTCGGCCTGCGGGCGCTTCGATACTTCGTTGAGCACGCCGCCGGTGGACGAGCCGCCATACAGCACGGACGATGGCCCGCGCAGTACCTCGATGCGCTCCAGCGCATAGGGATCGCGGCGCCATTCCAGCACCTGGCTAAGCCGCGAGCCCTGCATGCCGTCGAGATAGCGGCTCGGCTCCTGGCCGCGGATCAATGTGTAGTCGCCGCGGGCATCGCCGCCGAACGGATCGGCGGTCACGCCGGGCACATAGCGCAGGGTTTCCTGGACAGACAGGCCGCCCTGGTCGGTGATGCGATCGGCGGTCACGACCGAGATCGACTGCGGCGTTTCGCGGAGTGGCGTGTCGGTCTTGGTGCCGCCCATGCCGCGATTGGCGAGATAGCCCTGCACCGGCCCGGTGGCAGTTTCCGCACGAACGCCGGAAGCCGCGGCGGCAGCAGCAACTGGCGCATTGTTGCGCGCAGCAGCCTGGCGCGTTGCACGCGCGCGTGCCGTCGATGGGCGGGTCGCGCGTGCACGCGCGGCCTGTCGAACGGGTTGATCCACCACCACGGCTGGCAACGCTGTGCTGCCTTGCGGCGATTGCGCCTGCGATGGCGTCGTGATCAGCGCCAGCATCGGCAGTGCCGTCCCGACCAGCCATCCCAGATGTGTGGAAGATTTGAATGTCATTTGCCCGCACCCCATTACCAAGTGATGCAGGCGACTTATCACGCAGCGACGCAGCCGAAAGACGTCCGGGGCGTCATACAATTAGTCTGGAATTAGTATCTCTCTAAGGTGGCAAAGCTGCGCGATCGAATCGGCAGCCGTGCAATTGGATGATGCTGCGCGTCATCCGGGCCCGACCTTCGCTAACCGTTGATGCCCTCGCGCCGCAGCGTCGGCAGGCCGATGCCTGTGGCGTCGAAACCGCCGTCGACCGCCAGCATCTGGCCGGTGATATAGCTCGACCGGTCGCTGCACAGGAAGAAGATGGCGTCGGCGAGTTCGTCCTCGCCGCCGTAGCGATTGAGCGGAATCGCATCGTGATAATCGGCGCGGATCGCCGGCGTATGCACGGCCTTGGCCATCGCGGTTTCCACCGGGCCCGGCGCCACCGCATTGACGCGAATGCCGAGCAGCGCGAGCTCGACAGCGGACTGCTTGGTGAAGTGAATGATGCCGGCCTTGCTGGTGCCGTAGGCGACGCGCAGCGTGGACGCGCGTAGCGCCGAGATCGAGGCGATGTTGACGATGGCGCCGCCGCCATGCTCGCGCATCAAGGGGGCCGCCGCCTTGGTGCACAGGAACGGGCCGGTGAGGTTCACGGCCATGATGCGTTCCCACTCCTCCAGCGTCGTCTCGAGCAGAGGCTTGAAATTCGCAATGCCGGCATTGTTGACCAGCGCATCGAGCCGGCCGAAGCGGGCCTGCGTGGCGGCAAAGGCCTTGTCGACAGCAGCGGCGTCGGAGACGTCCGTATGCAGCGCCAGCGTGTTGTCGGGATCGTTCAGCGCCTTGACGCTGGCATCGAGCAGCTCGCCCTCGATATCCAGCAGCGCCACGCGATAGCCCTCGCCGAGAAAGCGCTTGGCCACGGCCAGGCCAATGCCGCGTGCGGCGCCGGTGACGAGTGCCACCTTGCGAATCTGTTCCTTGCCGTCAGCCTTGGTCATGTCCTGCCCTGTCGTCTTGATCGTTGCAGGGCTGTTTAGAGAACGTGAGCGGCCGGGACAAGCCCGGCCACTCTTCGATCAGGTGACGATGTGCGGAGTTCAGAACCGATAGGTTGCGGAGCCCAGCACCGTCCGTCCCATGCCCGGAAAGCAATCGCCACGGGCAAGGCAGGTGGTCATGTGGCGCTTGTCGGCGAGGTTGGTGGCGTTGATCTGCAGCCGCCACGGACCGGTCTCGTATTTGATCATGGCATCGAACAGCGTGTAATCCGGCGTCTGCAGCGTGTCGGTGCCATCCCAGGAAACGCCAATGTAGCGCACACCGCTGCCGATGGTGACCTCTTGCAGGCCGAGCGCGGACAGCCGATAGGTGCCCCAGAGCGAGGCCTGCTGTTCCGGCACGATCTCGACGTGCTTGCCGGTATTGTCGCCGCTCTCGACCTTGGCATCGAGATAGGTATAGGCGCCGATCAGGTTGAGATCCGGCGTGACCTTGGTGATGACTTCAAGCTCGGCGCCGCGGATGCGAACCTGGCCAGTCTGGATTGACAAGTTCGCGTTGTCCGGATCGGCAGCGAGCCTGTTCTTCTCGACGGTGTCGAAGATCGCGCCGTTGATCGCAGTTCCGGGGAACGGATTGTACTTGAAACCGACCTCATAGATTTCGCCGCGCTGTGCCTTGCAGATATCGGCACAGACATTGGCGCCGAACACCGGATTGAACGACGTCGCATAGGTCACATAGGGATTGAAGCCAACCGGCGTTTCATACATCAGGCTGGCGCGTCCGGTGGTTGCGCGGGTGTCCTCGTCGGGGCTGCCGATGACGTAGTTGCCGACGAAATCCTGCCGGATGGCAAGAGTGGCGAGCCATGGACCATAACGCAACTGATCCTGCACATAGAGGCCCAACTGGTTTTGCCGGACGCGGGGATCGTCGAGCAGCGTCGGGGCTGCAGTCGTCGTATAGATCGGCGCATAGAGATCGAATGGCGTGAGGTCGTCGAACTGGCCGCTGCGGCTGCGTTCGTTGATCTCGCGATAGTCGGTGCCGACCAGCACCTTGTGACTGACCGGACCGGTGAAGAACTTGAACTGCAGATTGTTGTCCATCGTCAGCATATCGCGTGTCGTCTCATTGTTGGAGACGACACGCGCAACCGTCCGGCGTTCGGGATCAAGGAAGGGATCGGCCGAGAAGCTGTTCGAATAACCGGTGCGATAGATGCCCTCGACATGGGCGTAGCGCAGGTTCTGCGTGAACTTCACCGCATCGTTGAAGTGATGCTCGAAAATGCTGCCGATGGCGGCGGTTTCGGTCTGGTACAGATCGTAGCCGGGATAGCCGGCGAAGCGGGTGATCGGGATCAGGCCGTTGGGGCCAGGATAGAGCATGCCTTCATGCGGCAGGAAGCCGGTCCCCGTGCTGGTCTTGTCTTTTTGATAGAAGCCCTGAACGGTCCAGTTGGTGTTCGTGGTCGGCCGCCAGGTGAGCGACGGGGCGAGCAGGATGCGGTCGTCCGGCGTGAAATCGGTCTGCAGGTGACCGTCCCGGAACACGCCGACGAAGCGATACAACCATTCGCCGTCCTTGGTTAGTTTGCCCGTTGTGTCCAACTGGACCTGCTTGCGTCCGAAATTGTCGAACTGCACGCCAACCTCGTTGAAATTGACCGGCTGTGGCCGCTTCGAGATCAGGTTGATCAGGCCGGCCACCGAAGTGTCGCCATACAGCACGGAAGGCCCACGAAACACCTCGACGCGCTCCAGCATGTAGGGATCCTGCCGCCATTCGCTGAACTTGAAGGTGTTCACGACGCGGGTGCCGTCAAGGAAGATATTGGGGTCCTGACCGCGGATGCGCGGATAGTCGCCGCGCGAATCCATGCCATAGGCGTCGGCGAACACGCCGGGCACATAGCGCAGCGCTTCCTGGATGTTGGTGACGCCCTGATCAGTCATGCGATCGGCGGTCACGACCGAAATCGATTGCGCGGTTTCGCGTAGCGGCGTGTCGGTCTTCATGCCGGTGGTGCTCTGCCCGGCGAGATAACCCTGGACCGGACCCGTGCCGGATTCGAAAGCCGCAGCAGCCGGAGCGGCGGTCGCGGCCGGCGCCGTCGGCCCCCGCGCTGCAGTTCGACGGCTGGCGGCGGAGCGCGCCGCTTGTGACCGCTGCGGACGTGCCGGCGTGGCACGCGGTTTGGCCTGCTCGACAACGACGGGAGGAAGCTGGCTCTGCGCCTGCGCCGGAGCTTCGATCGCGAAGGTCATAAGAACTGCGATAGACGCTCCGAAGAGTCGCTGTGAGGTTTGAGAAATGGCCACGCTTACGCTCCTTAGCTAATTTTCAGCTAAGTCGGTAACGCGCGCGTGAAGCGGTGTGAACGGCAAATGGCCATTTCCACAGGTTGCCAGTTTAGTATCGTTCTACTTTTCGATCTCTGAATATGCCCAAGACCTGCATGGAAGGATTTTGGCTCGTCTGTAGCGAAAATGGGTCAGTAGTTGTCGGGATACGTAGAGCCCATTCGTCCTTGGTTGACGTCATTCGCCAGGCTCATGTAGCGGCGATGTATTTTATCCATCCCGACAGGAGGTTCCCTTGTCCCTCACCCTGCATTTCCATCCGCTGTCGTCCTATTGCTGGAAGGCGCTGGTCGCGCTGTACGAGAACGACACGCCGTTCACGCCGCATATAGTCAATCTCGGCGACGAAGCCGAGCGCGCGGCGCTGTTGAAACTGTGGCCGATCGGCAAATTCCCCGTGCTGGAAGATGATGAGCGCGGCGCGATCGTGCCGGAGTCCTCCATCGTCATCGAGTTTCTCGACCGGCATTTTCCCGGCCGCACGCGTTTCATCCCCGATGGCGACGCCGGCCTGCAGATGCGGTTACGCGACCGTTTCTATGATCTCTATGTTCATACGCCAGTGCAGAAAATCGTCGGCGACAGGCTGGTGCCGGCCGACAAGAAGGATCCGCATGGTGTGGCCATGGGGCGGGCGTTGCTCACCACATCCTACGGCATGATCGACAGGCAGATGGCGACGAACGCGTGGGCGATGGGCGCAGCGTTCACGCTCGCCGACTGTGCGGCTGCGCCGGCGCTCTATTACGCGAACAAGGTGCATCCGTTCGGAGACGCGCATCGCAACGTCGCGGCCTATCTTGGCCGGCTGCTGGCGCGTCCATCATTCGCGCGGGTGGTGAAGGAGGCGGAGCCATACGCGCACATGTTTCCGCAGGAGTAAGCATCATGAGTGCCGACAAGGCCGGGATCATTCGAGACCTGTTTGCAGCCTATCTGCGCAATGACCGCAAGGCCGTCGAAGATGCGTTCACGGACGACTTCACCTTTACGAGCCCGTTCGATGACGGGATCGACAAGGTGACCTATTTCGTCCGCTGCTGGCGTGTCGCCGACTGGATCGCGCAGCATGATCTCGAGCGTATCGCGGTCGATGGCGATACGGCTTTCGTGACCTATCGCTGCGTGGCGAAGGACGGCAGGAGCTTTCGCAACACCGAAGTCTTCGGCTTCGAGGGCGATCTCATCCGGTCGATCGATGTGTATTTCGGCGCGACATACAGGGATGGGGTATTCCAGAAGCAGGCGTCGTAAGGTCGCATGACCTCAGAAATAATCATGGTGATTGTGCATGCGAACAAGCACACCGAAGCCGGCGTGATGCAGGCCGGCGAGAGACTGCATCCATTCGGATCAGCCGCTGATCGTTCCTCCACGCGAGAACTTCGCGTTCCGATCAACGAGGAAAACAACGAGGTCCGTTTCCTGGACGGCGGTAACGTTCATCTCGGCCTGATCCGCGGCAAGCATCAGCGCGGTATGTGTTCCGACGTCGTGCTGTCCCGCAGATATTCTGCCCTGAAAAACATATAGCCAACGATCGAACCCGGGTTTGGACGGGAGGTCGATGCTTTGACCTGCCGATAGATGGGTATCGTACAAATAGACGGCCTGACGTACGAAGGTCGGCGCGCCCGATCCTTTCGGTCCGGTCAGCAACCGCCATTGATCGTTTCGCTTGATCTCATCGAGTTGGACAAATTGAACGATTGGCTCTTCGTCTGCGGCCTCAGGCCGAACGAAAATCTGCAGCATTTCGATCTGGTCGTCTCCGACAACTCGTTCTTCATGATGAAAACCGCGGCCTGCGTTCATCACCATCAACCGGTCGGGCGATATAAGTTCACTCTTTCCGGCGGAGTCGGTGTGCTGCATGCGGCCTGCGCGCATGTAGCTTATGATCTCGTCATTGCGATGCTCGTGCATCCTCACGACGAGGCCGGGTTGCAGCCGGGCGTGGTCGATAACGCCAAGCCCGCCGAAGCCTGCGTCGTTTGGCTGTCCCAGAGAGATGCCGGGATGGATGCGACGCAACTGGAATGGCCCTTGCGACCGCACCTGATGGCTTTCGGGCGAGACGACACCGATCCCTGTGATGGTTGGTGCTGAGGTCATGTTTTTTCTCCTTATCGCGTTTTCGAGCGAAGTGGATGCCGGTTCGCGTCAAGAAAACGCGTCAAACAAGAAGCTGGAGCCCGGTTCTGCTTCAATCAGAACCAATGAGGCTCCAGCTTCGGCGGGCGCGATGTCGTTACGGATTGATCGGCGGAAGCACCTCGGTGAACAGCAACTGGATGAGCTTTTGCCCATTGGGCGTGCCCCAGTTCTGAGCGAGCTCGGCGATCATCGTGTTGGTCGCTGTTAAAACAACGCCAGCATCCTGCATGCGCCGGCGGGACATATCCTCGGAGAGCTCGAATGGAGACCCGGAAGCGTCCATGACTGCCTGGACGCTGTAGCCTTCGGTCACCGCATTGATCGCCGGGAAGACAAGGCAGACATCGGTCGTGACGCCGGCCATGATCAGGTTCTTTCGTCCCGTCGCTTCCACCGCTGCCTTGAAGTTGACGTCTGTCCAGGCATTGACGATGCCTTCGCGCTTGACGCGCGCTTTGAAGGCGTCTGGCAGGATCTCCTGCAGCTCCGGCAACAGCGGCCCCTGCAGGCGATCTTCCTGGCTCGACGTCAGGACGGTCGGAATGTTCAGGATGCTCGCTGTTTTCGCCAGTGCCAGCGACATGCGCTTGGCCCGGGCGACGTCGATGTTCTTGATCAACTGCATCGTGCCGATCTGATGATCGATAAGCAGAAGCGCGGAATTTTCCGGCGTGAAGTAATTGGGCATGATCTGACCTCGTTTGGCTCAAAGAGCGTCATTGCTCGTCCATAAGTGTAGAAATGAAACAAAGCCCGCGGCAGACTTGAAAAATGACCTCATCATGTTTCATAAATGGAACATGACAGTCTTCGGAGATTTCGACGGTCCTGCGCTATTCACCCGCATCGTCCAGGCGGGAGGGCTCGCGGCGGCCGAGCGTGCGACGGGCATTCCGAAAGCGACGCTGTCCCGGCGACTGTCGGTGCTGGAAAATACCTTGAACGTCCGACTCGTCCGGCGGACGAAGAAGGGCGTCGTGCTCACAGAGCAGGGGCAGCAACTTTTCGAACGAAGCCGTGCGGCATTCTCGCTCGCCGAAGAGGCCGTAGCCGAGGTTCAGGATGAACGCGCCGCCCTGTCGGGCAACATTCGTCTTTCCTTGCCGCCCGATATCGCCACTGCAGTGCTTGCGCCTGTCTTGATCCGGTTCGGGGCAAGACATCCCGATGTCACGATCGAGATAACGCTTGCCGATCGCAGAGTGTCGCTGATTGAGGAAGGATATGATTTGGTGGTTCGGATGGGGCCGGTCGCGGACTCCGAACTCATCTTCAGGAGAATTGCCACCTTGCCGAGAGTGCTGGTCGCCAGTCCGGGCTTTTTATCGGCACACTCCGGTTTGAAAGAGCCGCAGGACCTCAGGGAAATTCCCGCACTTGCGATCCGTCGCGATCTGGTCGAATGGGACCTGCGAAACGACAAAGGCGTGACTGCGACTGTCCATCCCAAAATCGGTTTTGCGGCCAACCGGCAGACGATATTGGTGGACGCCGCAATTGCGGGCCTCGGGATTGCCAACCTGCCATTCTTTTTGGTTGAAGCCGCACTGACATCCGGTGCGCTTGTTCGCGTCCTGACGGGGTGGGAGCCATCTCCTGTCGAGATGACGGCGCTGTGGCAAAAGGATAGATTCAGCGGCCGCCTGATAAAGGCAATCGTGACCGAATTCGCAGATGCGCTGAAAGATGATCGGGCGTCGCGCTAGTCGATCATTCTGTTGAGCGATGATTGCGTTTCCGGGAGAGCCACACGGGCGGCCAGTTGTGATCCGGTAATTGTCGAAGCCTGGACCAGGCCGATTGGGCAGCGGCATAGCCCAACTTCGCAGCGGGATTGCCGCTGACCATGGTTGAAGGAAAAAATCCATTGGTCATGACGTCTGAAATAATTTCACCGGTCATGTCGGACTGGCAAAAGCTGCTTCGTCATCCTTGCAGTCGAACCTTCCAACGGAGAGAGACCGATGCGTTTCATGGTGATTGTGCACGCGAATAAGGACACCGAAGCCGGCGTGATGCCGACGACGGAACTGCTGACCGCGATGGGCAAGTTCAATGAAGAGATGTGCAATGCCGGCGTGATGCAGGCCGGCGAGGGGCTGCATCCGACCTCAAAGGGCGCGCGCATCGCCTTTACCGGCAGTGAGCCAGTGGTGAAGCAGGGGCCGTTCGATGTGACGCGCGATCTGATTGCGGGCTTCTGGCTGATCGACGTCGCCTCGAAGGACGAGGCGATCGCGTGGATGAAGCGCGCGCCGTTTGCGGCCGGCGACGAGATCGAGATCCGTCAGGTGTTTGCGGCCGAGGATTTCGGCGACGCCCTCACGCCCGAATTGCGCGAGAAGGAAGAGCGTCTGCGCGCGCAAGCCGCGAAGAAATAAGCAAAGAGATCAACGAGGATAGTGACCATGCGATTCATGATGCTGATGATCCCCGGCGGCTATGAGACTGCGGCGCCGGGCACGGTGCCGGAGGACGTCGAACGCGTCGCCGCGATGATGGCCTATAACAAGGCGCTGATGGACGCCGGTGTGCTGATCACCTGCGACGGACTGCACCCGCCATCGATGGGCGCGCGGGTGTCCTTTCCATCCGGCAAGCCGGTGGTGACCGACGGGCCGTTTGCGGAATCCAAGGAAGTGCTCGGCGGCTACTGGATGATCGACGTCGCCTCGCGCGATGAGGCCATCGCCTGGGCCAGTCGCTGCCCGGCGACGCCCAACGAGGTGATCGAGATCCGCCAGGTGCAGGAAATGGCTGATTATCCGGAGGACGTGCAGGCCGTCGCCTCGGGATTTGAGGAGATGCAGACCACTGCGAAGCGGCTCGGCTGAGGCAAAATCACTGCGACGGGCATGAAACGGTCGTGTCGCAACACGGCCGCATGCCTGCCGCAGGATTTCCGCATGCGGCCGGCGTTGATTTGTTGAGGGAATTTGCGCCGGTCACACCGTTTTGGTGTGACCTTTTGGCCCGGCTCATGTTAAAGCCCTTCACATGAGCTGGCGCAAAGACAGCCGCGGCGAGCGCGGTTATCACCACGGAAATCTGAAAGAGGCCCTGCTGCAGGCGGCGCTGGGGCTGATTGCGGAGAAGGGGCCTGCGGGCTTCACCTTCGCCGATGCCGCGCGCACCGCCGGCGTCAGCGCCGCCGCGCCCTATCGCCATTTCCGCGATCGCGACGATCTTCTCGCTAGCATCGCGCAGCGTGGCTTCGAGCAGTTCGAGCTGGTGCTGACGGCGGCGTGGGATGATGGCCGTCCGAATACGGTCACGGCCTTCGAGCGGATCGGCAAGGCGTATCTCGCTTTCGCCCGCACTGAACCGGCCTTCTATTCGGCGATGTTCGAATCCGGAATCCCCGTAGATTCCAGTCCTGAACTGGCCGCGGCGGGAGAACGTGCCTTCGGTGTGATCCGTGCGGCGGCAGAACGTTTGGCCGCCTTGACGCCGCCCGGTGTGACGCGTCCGCCGGCGATGATGATGGCGCTGCATATCTGGTCGCTGGCGCACGGCGTGGCCTCGCTGTTCGGCCGCGGCGATGCCGCGCGGCGCAAATTGCCGATGTCGCCGGACGACCTGCTGGAGGCCGGTGCCCTGATTTATTTGCGCGGACTGGGCTTTCCAACCGACCAAAACGTCCACAAGTCCGACACATCTACAGCGCCCAAATCGGGTCCTTGGGGAACCGCCCCAAAATAATTCGCGGCGCTCCCCTTGCGGTCGCCTTGACAAAATCCGGCCGTGAGCTACGTATGTAAATGTTATTTACATTCACAAGCGGCATGGTGCCGCTGATGGAGAGGAAAATGGCCAACGCTGCAGATTACAATCGATGGGGTCCACCCGCCGATGATCGGGTGTCCTACCAGATGCGCTCACCATGGCACATCGTATTGATCGTGCTCGGTTTTATCATCTGGTGGCCGGTTGGCCTCGCACTTCTCTTCTTCACACTCGGGAGCAGAAAAATGGGTTGCTGGGATCGTAACGGCCGTTTCGAGAACAAGATGGAGCGGATGCAGTACAAGATGGAGCGCATGCGCAACCGCATGGAGCGCTCAGGCTTCGGGTCGGGCTTCGGCTTCGGCCCGCCGACCTCGGGCAACCGCGCCTTCGACGAATATCGCGTCGAAACCCTGCGCCGCCTCGAGGAAGAACAGCACGAATTCAAGAACTTCCTCGATCGTCTGCGTCACGCCAAGGACAAGGAAGAGTTCGACCAGTTCATGGCGCAACACCGTCCAAAGCCGACCCCGCCATCGGATAACAATCAGCCGCAGGGCTAACAGCCCGGAACTGATAGGCGTCAGGCGGTAGCGCCCCCTTCGCCCGATGCCGACATCGCCGCCCGTCTGATCATTCAGGCGGGCGGTTTTGCTTTGTCACGGGCCCTTCACGAACAAGCGAATACCGCTTCATTTCTCGGCCAAAACACGCTTTGGTAACTCCGCATTAACCATGACTGGCGTCTGGTAAAAGCCGCAGAAACGCGTGCAAGCCCTTGTTTTGACATGTTGGCAGGGAATTTAGGGCCCGGCTTCGGACAAGCCCTCCATGCGACACAACAAGAACATTGCACTGGCGTTCCGCGCCGCGCGCGATGCGTGGCCGCGGCACCAGCGATGAGCAAGTCGCTGGCAAATTGAGGATTTTTGCGTTGAGAGGATACCGTTCATGAATCCGGCCGATGTGGCGCAGTCAGCCCTGCCGCTGGCTTCATCCGACGTTTCGCTGATCGCGCTGTTCCTGCAGGCCCACTGGATCGTGAAAGCGGTCATGCTGGGACTGCTGGGCTGTTCGGTGTGGGTCTGGGCGATCGCGATCGACAAGATGTTCCTGTATGCGCGCACACGCCGCGCCATGGACCGGTTCGAGCAGGCCTTCTGGTCCGGCGAGTCCATCGAGGATCTGTACCGCGCGCTCTCTGCCAAGCCGACGCAGTCGATGGCGGCGTGTTTCGTCGCAGCCATGCGCGAATGGAAGCGGTCGTTCGAAAGCCAGGCGCGCTCCTTCACCGGCTTGCAGATGCGCATCGACAAGGTGATGAACGTCTCCATCGCCCGCGAGGTCGAGCGCCTCGAGCGCCGCCTTCTGGTGCTGGCGACGGTCGGTTCGGCCGGCCCCTTCGTCGGCCTGTTCGGCACCGTCTGGGGCATCATGTCGAGCTTCCAGGCGATTGCCGCCTCGAAGAACACGTCGCTCGCCGTGGTCGCGCCTGGTATCGCCGAAGCGCTGTTCGCCACGGCCATCGGCCTTATCGCCGCCATCCCGGCGACTATTTTCTACAACAAATTCACGTCAGAAGTGAACAAACAGGCCCAGCGCCTGGAGGGGTTTGCCGACGAGTTTTCAGCGATCCTGTCGCGCCAGATCGACGAGCGCGTCTGATGGGTGACGAATTGAACCTTGAAGTGAGCACCCTGTCATGGGGATGAATGTGGGGTCGGGCGGTGGTGGCGGAAGTCGGCGCGGGCGCCGGCGTGCTGCCGTCATGGCCGAGATCAACGTCACCCCGATGGTCGACGTCATGCTCGTGTTGATGATCATCTTCATGGTGTCGGCGCCGCTGATGACCTCGACCATCGATATCGACCTGCCGATCGCGAGCGGCGGCAAGTCGATATCGCAGAATGCTCCGCCGCTCACCGTGTCGGTGAAGCGCACCGGCGGTGGCTGTAATTCGGCGGTCGAAATGTATGTCGGCGACGCCCTGGTGCCGGTGAGTGAGCTCGACGCCAAGATCAAGGCGATCCGGGCGACGCGTTCGGAGACAGACAACACCGTGTTTCTCCGTGGTGACAAGGACGTCTGTTACACGGACATGATGAAATTGCTCGGCACTGTTCGCTCTGCCGGATTCAAGGCCAATATCGTGATCCTGCCGGAGCAGGGGACGTAAGCTCGTGGAACAGCCGGTTGATCTGGGCAGGAGCAGGATTGGAAATCTGATCGTGAAGGTCGACAAGACACTCATCGCATCGGTAGCCCTGCACGTCATCGTGATCGGGTGGGGACTTCTCACGTTCTCTTCCAAGGCATTGGAAGTGATGCCGGAGGATTCCGTCGGGGTCGACATCAGCGTCGAAAGCCAGTCCATGGTCGGTCAAAAGACCGGCAAGAAGGAAAATCCGAAGCCGAAAGTGGAGAAGGTCGCCGAGGCCAAGCCGCCGGTCGAGGATACCGTCGGCAAGATCGACGACAAGAAGCCGCCGGTGATCACCGAGACGGCGCCGAAGGAACAGCCGAAGACTGACGAGAAAGCGACGGCCGAAGCGGCGAAGGCGGAGGCTGCGGCAAAAGCCGAGGCTGCAGCGAAAGCCGCGGCCGATGCCAAGGCAAAGGCAGAAGCCAAAGCGGCGGCGGTTGCCGACGCCAAGGCAGAGGCTGAAGCGAAGGCCGAGGCTGACGCCAAGGCGCAGGCAGAAGCCAAGGCGAAGGCCGAAGCGCAAGCCAAGGCTAAAGCAGAAGCCAAAGCGAAGGCTGAGGCCAAAGCCAAGGCTGATGCCGAAGCGAAAGCCAAGGCCGAAGCACAGGCCAAGGCAACAGAGGCCAAGAAGGCCGAGCGCGTGTTCGATCAGTCAAAGATCGCGGCGCTGATCGACAAGCGCGATCCGACCCGGAATTCGGTGACGGGGTCCGACCTCAATCCGAACGAGGCTCTGGGTTTGGCGAAAGGCAATGCGAGCAACAACGTCGCCACTTGGGGCGCAATGTTCAAGTCGCAGGTCGAGCGCTGCTGGAAGAAGCCCTATGGCGGCATCGAAGCGCAGATGACCGAGTCGATTTTCAGCGTCAAGCTGAGGCGTGATGGGTCGTTGGAGACGACGCCGGTTGCCATCAGCAATCCATCGACGCCGTATTTCCGCGTCTATCAGGAGAGCGCACTGCGTGCGATCATCGAATGCGCGCCGTATAAACTGCCTACGGCGTTTTTTGACGAGTGGAAGTTTTTCGAACCCGTTTTCACCGAACGACGGTCATGAGCACGTCACTCCTGGTGACGATCACGAATACCGAGCAAAGCCCGCAATAATGACCGACAAGAATGGATTGCCCCCGATGTTGTTTCGCCCGAGCCGCCGACAGATCATCACAGGAATGGCGGCGACAGGTCTGCTGATGGGCACCAGTGCGCGAACCGCCTTCGGGCAGGCGCGCGTGCAGATCACGGAAGGCAATGTCGCGCCGCTGCCGATCGCGATCCCGAACTTCTCCGCCGGCACCGGTGCGGATAACGAAGTCAGCGTCGGCGTCTCCCAGGTCATCACCAACAATCTGAAGCGCAGCGGCCTGTTCGCGCCGATCGATCCGGCGGCCTTCGTCGAGAAGGCCATCAATATCGACGCGCCGCCGAACTTCGTGAACTGGAAGACCGTCAATGCACAGGCGCTAGTCACTGGCCGCATGACCCGGCAGGGCGATGGTCGCCTGAAGGCCGAATTCCGGCTGTGGGACGTCGCCACCGGTCAGCAATTGGCTGGCCAGCAATATTTCACCTCGCCGGAATACTGGCGTCGTATCGCCCATATCATTTCCGACCAAATCTATGAGCGCCTGACCGGCGAGAAGGGCTATTTCGATAGCCGCGTGGTCTTCGTTGACGAAACGGGCTCCAAGGAGCGCCGCGTCAAGCGACTGGCGCTGATGGATCAGGACGGCGCCAATGTGCGTTACCTGACGCGCGGGGCGGATCTGGTGCTGACGCCGCGGTTCTCGCCGTCGACGCAAGAGATCACCTATATGGAATTCGGTCAGGGTGATCCCAAGGTCTATCTCTTCAATATCGAGACAGGCCAGCGCGAGGTTGTCGGCAACTTCCCGGGCATGTCGTTCTCGCCGCGTTTCTCGCCGGATGGCCAGCGTGTCATCATGAGCCTGCAGCAGGGCGGCAATTCCAACCTGTTCGTCATGGATCTGCGGTCGAAGTCGACGACGCGACTCACCGACACGCCGGCAATCGACACCTCGCCGTCCTACTCACCGGATGGCTCGAAGATCTGCTTCGAATCGGATCGCGGCGGTAAGCCGCAGATCTATACGATGGCGGCAACCGGCGGCGGTGCCCAGCGCATCTCGTTCGGCGAAGGCAGCTATTCGACCCCGGTCTGGTCGCCGCGCGGCGACTATATCGCCTTCACCAAGCAGGGCGGCGGGCAGTTCTCGATCGGCATCATGAAGCCCGACGGGTCCGGCGAACGGCTGCTGACGTCCGGCTATCATAATGAGGGTCCGACCTTCGCGCCCAATGGCCGCGTGATCATGTTCTTCCGCGATACGGGCGGGGGCCCGTCCCTGTTTACGGTCGACGTGTCCGGCCGCAACGAGCTCAAGGTCCCGACCCCCGGCTTCGCGTCCGATCCGGCCTGGTCGCCGTTGCTATCGTAAACAAACGATTGGCGGCGACGGGCGGATTACCGGCTATTCCCGGCAAACTTTGCCCACCGCGCTGAAATCACGAGCAGATTTGCTGTTTATGCGAATGCGTAAACAGTTCGCTAACGATGTTCCCTCAGAAAGACTTCATCAGGACCCGGTACCAATGTGCGCCTGAACAGGACGCATTTACGCCCGATGCAGCTCGCCGACCACAACCGGACGAACAGCAAATCGATGTCGCCGTCGATCTACACGGCGCTCGTCGATTCCTTGTTCGAAAACCCGATTCCGATGCTGGCCGGTGCGGTCTGCGCCGGGACCGGCGCAGTCATGACTGCGGTGAAGACCGGCAACCCTTTGCTGTGGCCATGCGCCGCCCTGATCATCGTCATTGGCGCTTTGCGGGCCCTTCAGCTTAGCCGCTATGAAAAGCGCGAGACCGCGCTGACGCCTGACGAGGCGATCCGCTGGGAATTCAATTACATGGTTGGCGGCTCGCTCTATGCAGCCGCGTTGGGCCTGTGGTGTTGGGTTGTTTTGCTTGGCAGCGATGATCCGGTCGCGCATATGCTGGGTACGGCAGTGACCGTCGCCTATATCGCGGCCGGCGCCGGCCGAACCTATGGCCGTCCGAAGATCGCGCAGTTGCAGGTGCTTCTGGCGTGCGGTCCGATGGCGCTGGCACTGATTATCCACGGTGACTTCTACTATATCGGCTTTGCGTTTCTGAACGTCCTGTTCTTTGTCGGCCTGCGCCGGATCACGCTTCGTCTGCATGACGTCTACGTCAAGGCGCTGCTGGCCACCGAGCGGGTCGGCTCCATCGCCGGCCAGTTCGATACGGCGCTGAACAATATGCCCAACGGCCTGTGCATGTTCGGCGCCGATGGTCGGTTGGCGGTGCTCAACAATCGCTTTACCGCGATGATGGAGATTTCAGAGGATCTCGTGCAGCGCGGCGTGACCGCTCGCGAAGTCGTCTCGCTCTGCGTCAATGCGGGGACGGTGTCGTCGGCCAGTGCGATGACCATCATCACCGAGATTGAAAGCTCGAAGGCGGCCGAAATCACGACCCTTGATCATGCCCACGAGAGCGAACGCGCATTGTCGTGGAAGTTTCAGCCGATGGTCGGCGGCGGCACGGTCGTTCTGCTTGAAGATATTACCGAGCGCCGCAATTCCGAAGCGCGTATCAGCCACATGGCGCGTTTCGACGAATTGACGGGGCTGCCGAACCGGGTCAGTTTCCGGAACGAAATCGGCCGCATGCTGAAGAGCTCGGACCAATCCACGCTGTCGGCCCTGCTGTTCGTCGATCTGGATCAGTTCAAGCAGGTCAACGATACGCTTGGTCATCCATGCGGCGATCAGCTGTTGTGCATGGTCGCTGATCGGCTGCGCGAAATGTTGCGCGCGGATGACTTCGTGGCTCGTTTTGGCGGTGACGAATTTGTTGTGTTCCAACGTGCCATCAAGACAAATCATGATGCAGCCGATCTGGCGCGTCGCATCGTCGAACGGCTCAGTGAGCGCTATGAGGTCGACAATCATCAGGTCGAGATCGGCGCCAGCGTCGGCATCGCCTTGACGGAACCCGACGTCAGCGCTGACAACCTTTTGAAGAACGCCGATATGGCGTTGTATCGTGCGAAGGCCTCCGGCCGTGGCACCTTCTGCTTCTTCCGCGACGAGATGGCCCAGACGGTCGAGGCGCGCCGCGTGCTCGAACTGGATCTGCGCCAGGCGCTCGCCAATGAAGAATTCGAGATTTACTACCAGCCGCTGGTCAATCTGAAGTCGGGACGCATCTCGACCTGCGAAGCGCTGCTGCGCTGGAATCATCCTGTCCGCGGCACTGTTTCGCCGGTCGACATCATTCCCGTCGCAGAAGACATGGGCCTGATCGTCGATCTTGGCCGTTGGATTTTGCGCAAGGCCTGTATCGAATGCATGAAGTGGCCGGACGCGGTCAGCGTCGCCGTCAACTTCTCGTCGCAGCAGTTTCATCAGCGCGACGTGTTGAGCGAGGTACGCTACGCCCTCGATGTGTCCGGGCTGCCGGCACGTCGTCTCGAGATCGAGATTACCGAATCGTCGCTGCTGCGTAATACGCAGTGGACTCACGATGCCCTCGCGCAGCTTCACGCAGCAGGTTGCCGGATTTCGCTCGACGATTTCGGTACCGGCTATTCGAGCCTGAGCTATCTGCACAATTTCCCGCTGCAGAAGGTGAAGATCGATCGCTCATTCCTCGAAGGGATCGATACGGACCGTCCGTTGACGCTGCTGCGCGGCGTCGCGCGCCTCAGTGCCGATCTGGGAATGACGGTCGTCGTCGAAGGCATCGAGACCAACGAGCAACTCGAGCTGATCAGTGCCGACGGCACGATCAGCGAGGCCCAGGGTTATCTGTTCAGCCGCCCGGTGCCTGCGACCCGGATCAGGCAGCTCCTGGACGCGTCCCACGGACGCCGCGTGATCGAGCCCGGCGCCAATGTAGAGGCCACGCGCGCGCCGGCCTGACCAGCCGCGGGCCACACTCTCGAATTTCCATTTCCATTCGTTTCGCACGCCGAATAGGCCAAAAGGGTTAACCACATTGTGGCAGAACCTTTGACAACTTTTAAGAAAGCTTTAACCTTTCCTTACTCGCGTAGTCATGGCGTTGGTGCGTAGGAGACGGAATGATGGCTTCGGCCGATCAAGCGACTGAAGCTTCGAAGCGCAGCGATATTCTCGACCGGGTTGACTACCGTCTTGCCGAAACCGAAGCGGAGAAAGAGGCGATCTATAGCCTGCGCTATAGAGCCTATCTCCATGAGGGGGCCATCGAGCCTCGGGCGGATCGCCGTCTCGCCGACCGTTTTGATGATTTGCCGAATTCATGGACTTTCGGGATATTCGTTGATGGCGAGCTCGCCAGTTCGCTGCGCGTCAGCGTAGCGACGCCGGACAATCCGGAAACGCCTGCCGTCGATGCATTCGGAGACCTGTTGCGTCCCGAGCTGGACAAAGGGAAGATCATCGTCGACCCGAACCGCTTCGTGGCCGACCCGAACAACCGCACCAAGTTTCCTGAACTGCCCTACATGACGGTTCGGCTGGGCTATGTCGCCTGCGGCTATTTCAAAGCCGATATCGGGACGGCGACGGTGCGCGCCGAGCATCGCGCGTTCTATCGCAAGGTTTTCCTGCAGACGCCGATGTGCGAGCCGCGGCCCTATCCAACGCTGACCAAGCCGCTATGCCTGATGGCGGCCGACTACGCCGCGGTGCGCGAACGCATTTTTATGCGCTACCCACATTTCCGCTCGAGTCTGTTCGAGCAGCGGGCTCTGTTCGAGCGCAGGAGCGAGCCCCTGGCGCCGGATCTCCATTCATCCGAGTTCCATATCGCCCAGGCCGCGGTGTTGCCCCGCACCTGAGGGTGAAGGGGGCGACAGTCCCGTCGTCGGTCATTGCTGACTTTCTCAGCAGTCCCTGCAGCGGGATTCTGCCTAAAACCAGCTGCTTTCTCAGAACCTTCACCGTCGCGCCACATTTGCCAACCATTAACCACGTCGTTGCTTTTTCGCGGCCTGTGGCTTTTGATCGGTTTTGGCAACACCTCATCAAGGTTGACGGAACGTTCGCTTAACCAACGCCCTGTAGACCGAATGACAGTTGGGTAAAGCGTGAGCGTGGAGGCTCCGGGAATGAAGCATCAGATGCGTATCCTCCAGGGATTAAAACTGGCTGCAGTGCTGGCCGTGGCGCTGTCGATGGGCGCCTGCGCCAACAAGAATGGTTTGGGTGCCGATGGCGCGATGGCCAATGCCGCCACGCCGGGCAGCCAGCAGGACTTCGTCGTCAATGTCGGCGATCGCGTGTTCTTCGAGAGCGATCAGACCGAACTGTCGCCGCAGGCGATCGCGACCCTGGACAAGCAGGCGCAGTGGCTGCAGCAGTACAGCCGCTACTCCTTCACCATCGAAGGTCATGCGGACGAGCGCGGCACCCGCGAATACAACATTGCGCTCGGCGCCCGCCGTGCCCAGTCGGTTCGCACCTTCCTGGCCTCGCGCGGGATCGATGCCAGCCGGATGCGCACCATCTCCTACGGCAAGGAACGCCCGGTCGCGGTGTGTAACGACATCTCGTGCTGGTCGCAGAACCGCCGTGCGGTCACCGTGCTGAACGCCGGCGCGTAAGCGACGTCTGGTATCAAACAGAACGGCGTCTGCCCCGGGCAGGCGCCGTTTTTGTTTTCAACGGGCGCCTTTGTCGCTGTCGAAAGTCACATTTTTGGCGTAGTGAAATCCTCATCGTGATGCGCGCCGATGGGGCGCGAAACCGGTCATTTTCAGGCTCAAATGTCATCCAGATCTCATTCGCTCGCCGGCGCTGCACTCGTCTCCATGCTGCTCGTCACGGCTTCGCCGGTTTGGGCGCAGTTGTTCGGTCAACCGGCTCCCCGTCAGCAGGGCTACGGCCAGCAGTCGGGCGACGACGATGCCGATCAGGGCTTGCAGATCGAGCGGTTGCAGAACCAGCTGCGGCAGCTCACCGGCCAGAACGAGGAGCTGCAGTTCCGCAATCGGCAGCTTGAGGATCAGCTCAGGCAGTTGCAGGCGGGCGGCGCCCCAGCGGGCGCAGGAGGCCGTCCCAATGTCGCTGCCGCGCCGGTCCAGCAGCCGCCGATGCAGCAGGCTCCGGTGCAGCAGCCGGGCTACAACCAGCAACAGCCGCAGATCGCGGCACCCGCACCAATTGCTCAGGATCCCGCGCCGGCTCCTCGCGCTGGCCGTCGCAACGATGCGTTCGATCCCAATGCAAACCCCAATGCGCCGGGCGTGCCGCGCGCGCTGGGTGGCGGGCAGCAGCCGATGCCCGCAAACGCACCGGTCGGTGCACAGGGCGGTCGTGGGGCCGGCGAGCCGCTCCCGCTGGGCAATGCCGCCCCGAGCGGAGCAGCACCAGCACTGACGACCTTACCGCCGGGCGCGACCCCGAAGGACGAGTTCGATCTCGGCATCGGCTATATGCAGCGTCGTGATTACGCGCTGGCCGAAGAGACCATGCGCAACTTCGCCCAGAAATATCCCGGCGATCCAATGATTGCGGATTCGCAGTATTGGCTCGGCGAGAGCTTCTTCCAGCGTCAGAAATATCGCGATGCCGCCGAGATATTCCTGGGCGTGACCACGAAATACGACACTTCCGCCAAGGCGCCCGATGCGTTGCTGCGGCTCGGCCAGTCGCTGGCCGCGCTGAAGGAAAAGGAAGCGGCCTGTGCCGCCTTCGGTGAAGTGACACGGAAATATCCCCGTGCCTCGGCCGGCGTGAAACAGGGCGTGGACCGCGAGCAAAAACGCGTTAAGTGCTAGGTGATCGACCCGGACAATGAGCCGGGTCGCAACCGGTTCTGACGCGCATGTCCGACGACGACCAGTCGCCGATTTCGGCCCAGATGGCGAAACAGCTATTCGCTGACTGGGCGTCCGCGCCAGCATTGGTCCTTGCCGTGTCCGGCGGTCCTGATTCCGTCGCCCTGATGTGGCTCGCCGCGCGTTGGCGGCGTGCGCTCAAACGCGGCCCCGACCTTATTGCGGTGACCATCGACCATGGCTTACGACCTGAAGCGGCCCGCGAGGCCCGCGACGTGAAACGGCTCGCGGCATCTCTCGATATTCCTCACCGCACTCTCCGTTGGACTGGTGCCAAGCCGAAAACCGGACTGCCTGCCGCGGCCCGCGAGGCGCGCTATCTGCTGCTGGCCAAGGCCGCGCGCAGCGTCGGAGCATTCCATGTACTGACTGCCCATACCCGCGACGATCAGGCTGAGACCCTCCTCATGCGGATGGCGCGCGGCAGCGGCATTGCCGGCCTCGCGGGCATGGCGCGGCTGACCGAGCGTGACGGCATCCAGCTCGCGCGTCCCTTTTTGCACATCGCGAAGGCGCAGCTTGTTACTACGCTGACCAAAGCGAAAATCGACTTCGCGACCGATCCCAGTAATTCCGACCCAAGCTACACCCGCCCGCGGCTGCGGGCGCTGATGCCGGCGCTGGCGTCCGAGGGCTTCGATTCGCGCAACCTCGCCCGGCTGGCGACGCGGCTCCGGCGTGCCGATGCTGCGCTGGAACTGATGGTCGACGGGGCAGAGCGGTTTCTGGCGCTGCACAGCCCGGGCAGGGTGCCCGAAGCCATCGATGCGGGAGCATTTGCGGGGCTGGCTGAGGAAATTCGCGTTCGGTTGTTGCTGCGGATGATCGATCAGGTCGGGCACGAAGGGCCGGCCGAGCTCGGCAAGGTCGAAATGCTTGTATTCGCCATGGTTCAGGCCACGCGATCGGGCGGGAAAGGTACTCTGCTGAAGCAGACGCTCGCCGGTGCCATGATCACGCTGACGCAGGACCGCCTGAGAATCGTTCCGGCGCCGCCCAGGCGTCGCCGCGCCGATTGAGTGCAAAGACCTACCTGTGGCCCCACAGTACCTTAACCACCGTGGGAAAACCCTGTCAGCACTGCCATTATTTGAACCGGAAATGCGCGTAGATGCGTTAAATAGTCCATCCCAGTTCCCTTGGCAGCGCCCTCGGTCGCACCTAGATTGTATCCGACCGACCCAGGGTGAACCCTTGTGGCGACCCACAAGGGAATAAGGCCGCGATTTCGCGCGGCGACGAAGGAAGATCGATGAACGCGAACCTGCGCAATTTTGCCCTCTGGGTCATTATCGTTTTGTTGCTGCTGGCGCTGTTCACGCTTTTCCAGAATCCTGGTCAGCGCACCGCCTCGCAGGACATTTCGTTCTCGCAGCTCCTCACCGAAGTTGATCAAAATCACGTCCGCGATGTCGTAATCCAGGGGCCTGAAATTCACGGCACCTTCACCAACGGCTCCAGCTTCCAGACCTATGCCCCGAGCGACCCGACCCTGATCAAGCGTCTGTATGACGCCAAGGTCTCGATCACCGCGAAGGCTCCGGGCGACAACGTGCCGTGGTTCGTGTCGCTGCTCGTCTCATGGCTGCCGTTCATCGCGCTGATCGGCGTGTGGATCTTCCTGTCGCGCCAGATGCAGGGCGGCGCCGGCAAGGCGATGGGCTTCGGCAAGTCGCGCGCCAAGATGCTGACGGAAGCGCATGGCCGCGTCACCTTCGAGGACGTCGCCGGCGTCGACGAGGCCAAGCAGGATCTGCAGGAAATCGTCGAATTCCTGCGCGACCCCGGCAAGTATCAGCGCCTCGGCGGACGTATCCCGCGCGGCGTGCTGCTGGTTGGCCCTCCCGGCACCGGTAAGACGCTGATCGCGCGTGCGGTCGCGGGCGAAGCCAATGTGCCGTTCTTCACCATTTCGGGTTCGGACTTCGTCGAAATGTTCGTCGGCGTCGGCGCATCCCGTGTGCGTGACATGTTCGAGCAGGCCAAGAAGAATGCGCCCTGCATCATCTTCATCGACGAAATCGACGCCGTCGGTCGTCATCGTGGCGCCGGTCTCGGCGGCGGCAATGACGAGCGCGAACAGACCCTCAATCAGTTGCTGGTCGAGATGGACGGCTTCGAGGCCAATGAAGGCGTGATCCTGATCGCCGCCACCAACCGTCCGGACGTGCTGGATCCCGCGCTGCTGCGTCCCGGCCGTTTCGACCGTCAGGTCGTGGTGCCAAATCCGGACGTTGTCGGTCGCGAGCAGATCCTCAAGGTCCATGTCCGCAAGGTGCCGCTGGCGCCGGATATCAATCTCAAGACGATCGCACGCGGCACGCCCGGTTTCTCCGGCGCGGACCTGATGAACCTCGTCAACGAGGCCGCACTGACTGCCGCGCGCCGTAACAAGCGCATGGTGACGCAGAGCGAGTTCGAAGAGGCCAAGGATAAGGTGATGATGGGCGCCGAGCGCAAGTCGCTGGTGATGTCCGAGGAAGAGAAGATGCTGACGGCCTATCACGAAGGCGGTCACGCCATCGTCGGCCTCAACGTCATCGCCACCGACCCGATCCACAAGGCGACTATCATTCCGCGCGGCCGTGCGCTCGGCATGGTCATGCAGCTGCCGGAACGGGACAAGATGTCGATGTCCCTGGAGCAGATGACCTCGCGCCTCGCCATCATGATGGGTGGCCGCGTTGCTGAAGAATTGATCTTCGGCCGCAACAAGGTCACCTCGGGTGCGTCCTCCGATATCGAGCAGGCCACGCGGCTGGCTCGCATGATGGTGACGCGCTGGGGCCTGTCGGAAGAACTCGGTACGGTGTCGTATGGCGAGAACAACGACGAGGTCTTCCTCGGCATGCAGATGAACCGCACCCAGGCGGTCTCGGAATCCACAGCGCAGAAGATCGACTCCGAAGTGAAGCGTCTGGTCGCTGAAGGCTATGACGAAGCGACCAAGATCCTCACCGAGAAGCGCGATGACCTCGAAACGCTGGCCAAGGGCTTGCTGGAATTCGAAACCCTCTCGGGCGACGAGATCACGGATTTGCTGAACGGCAAGAAGCCGAACCGCGAGTCGGTGCTGGAGCCGTCGGGCCCGCGTACCTCGGCTGTGCCTCCCGCTGGCAAGCCGCGCCCGCGTCCGGACGGTGGCCTGGAGCCGCAGCCGCAGGCGTAAAGTCGACACACGTAAACATGCAAAACGCGGCCGAAAGGCCGCGTTTTTTGTTATCTGTAGCTCGAATGGAGCGAGGCCCGACGCGGGGACCACGTCCCACTTAAACCTTCCTCAAACTTCCATCGGCACTGTCGCCCGGCGCCCTTGATGCGCATTGGGGACCCTATGCCAGCGCCGCTCACGATGACTTCGACACCCGAGCGTGGCCCTGTTCCGCCGGCGCTGCTGATCGTCTGCACGATCCTGACGATGCTGCATCTCGCCTTCTTCCCGACCTTCTACGGTCGCGGCTGGATCTATGAAGACGGCCTCGGCTCGCCCACCGATTTCGTCAATGTGTGGTCTGCCGGGCGATTGGTGCTCGATGGTCATCCGGCTTGGGCTTATGACTGGGACATCCAGAAAAAGGTCCAGATTGCGGTTCTCGGTCAGAGCTATCCCGGCAATTTCGCCTGGCATTATCCGCCGCCGTTCCTGTTCATCGCGGCACTGCTCGCAAAGCTGCCTTATGCTGTAGCTTTTGCCGGCTGGGCTGCGGTCAGCTTCGTGCCGTATCTGGCGGCGATGCGTGCGATCGTCGGTCGTCCCTTCGGCCTTTTACTGGCTGCGGCTTTTCCGGTGGTGATGACCAACGGCCTTGTCGGGCAGAATGGATTTCTGACCGCGGCGCTGATCGGCGGGATGCTGGTGCTGCTGCCGACCCGGCCGATCCTGTCGGGGATCTGTCTGGGCCTGCTCAGCTACAAGCCGCAGTACGGATTTCTGTTTCCGCTGATGCTGATCGCGGCGTCACAATGGAAGGCGTTTGTCAGCGCAGGTATCACAACAGTGCTGCTGGCCGCGGTGTCGTGGCTCGCTTTCGGCACCGAGAGCTGGCAGGCCTTTATCCACTGGATGCCGATGTTCTCGCAGGCCTTCCTTACCGAAGGCCGCGCGCCATGGGGCAAGATGCAGAGCATCTTCGCACTGGTGCGCTATTTCGACGGCAGCGAGCCGCTGGCCTGGACGTTCCAGTGGATCATGATTGGTGCCGTCGTAGCGGTGCTGGTGCCGTTGTGGCGCAGCAGCGTGCGCTATGAACTGAAAGCCGCTGCGCTGGCAGTCGGCGCCTTGCTCACGACGCCCTACCTTTTCCTGTACGACGTGATGGTGCTTGCGATTGCCATCGGCTTCATCGCCCGTATCGGTCTCGCGGAAGGCTTTCGCCGTCACGAACTGCCGGTGCTCGGTCTCGCTGCTGCGCTGCTGATCGCCTATCCATTTCTCGGCGCTCCCACGGGCTTTGGCGCAACGCTGCTGGTGGCAGCGTTGATCGCCATGCGCGTGCGGGAGTCTATTCGCTCCACGCCGAGTTCAGGATGATGCTGCAGAAATTCCCGCGTTTGTAGGTGGGGTCGCGGAGGTCGAGCACGTCAGCCTTGACGTTGCCGAAGGTGGTCTCCGGCTTGTGGATCGTCCCTGCAGCGAACGCATCGATGATCCCGTTCTTGAAGTCATGGTCGCGCGGATGGCAGGCACACACTTCGTGGCGCTGATGTGCCGTGAAGGCGTCGTACTCAAGACCCAGCACATCCATCTCGACACCAGCCGTGACGAGCGCCACCACGGGCCGCTTGTGCTTGGGAATGCCCGGTGTCGTGTGAAGCGCGATGGCGTCCCAGACATCGTCGATGTCGCGCTCATCGATCCTGTGGCTGCGCAGAAAGTCCGCCGCAGCATTCGCGCCATCGACTTCGAAACGTTCATCCTTGCTCGCATAGGGCGCCTGTAAGCCCATGTCGTGAAACATCGCGCCGACATAAAGTAACTCGGAATCGACTTTGAGACCCTTGCGCTGTCCGGCGAGCGCGCCGAACAGGAAAACCCGATTGGAATGATGATACAGAAGATCGCTTTCGGTGTCGCGCACCAGCTGATCGACCTGGCGAGCGAGGGCGCTGTCAGGGACTTTGATGCCGGCAATGGTCTTGCTCATGAGATGCTCCTTGCGGGGGTGTTGTGATGCATCCGTTGTCGCCGGCGGGCGGTGTCCTCGCAATCGCGCCGCGCCCTGCAAAGCTGCCATTCGCCCGTGATTTCCCGCCGCAAGACGACTATCTATTCAGAATGACTTGGGCCTGTCCTCGCCGTCGGAATGAAGCATCACCATGAAGACCGTTGCTCTTGCGATCTTTCCGGGCGTCCAGTCGCTGGACGTAGCCGGTCCGCTTGATGTGTTCATGGAGGCCAATGGCTTCGTTGCACCGGGCGACGGCTACGACATTACACTTGTCGCTGCAGACTGCGCGCCGCTGCGTGCATCGAACGGTTTGCGGATATCCGCCGATCTGGCGTTCAGTGATGCGAACAAGCCCTGGGATCTGGTGCTGGTGGCCGGCGGGCCAGGGCTGCCGACGGCGGAGGCGGATCCGCAGCTCACAGAGTGGCTTGCCAATGCGGCGCTCCAGGCGGGGCGTTATGGTTCGGTGTGCACCGGGGCATTCGCGCTCGGCCATGCAGGCTTGCTCGACGACAAGACGGTGACGACGCACTGGCAGAATGCGCCGCTATTGGCGTTGCGTTTCCCCAAAGCGCATGTGGAGTTCGATCGCATCTATAGCCGCGATGGCGCGCTGGTGACGTCGGCCGGCGTCACCGCAGGGATCGATCTCGGTCTCGCACTGGTCCAGGAAGATCATGGCGCGGATGTTGCGCTGGCCGTAGCCAAGCGTCTGGTTGTGGTGGCGCAGCGCCAGGGTGGCCAGTCGCAATTCAGTCCCTATCTGGTACCGCCGGCCGAGCCGGATTCACCGATTGCGCGAGTCCATGCTCATGTGATGGCCCATCTGCGTGACGCGCACAGCGTGGATGAACTGGCCGATGTGGCGGGCATGAGCGCCCGCACCTTTGCGCGGACATTCAAGCAGGAAACAAAGATGACGCCGGCAGATTTTGTCGAGGGCGCCCGGATCGACACGGCGCGTAACCGTCTCGAAGGCAGCGATCTGCCGCTCAAGGTGGTGGCTTATGAATCCGGTTTCACCACCGCCGAACATATGCGTCAGGTCTTCGTGCGACGGCTGGGTCTGACGCCCAGCCAGTATCGGGCCAGCTTTCGCGCGGTCTGATTCTGCTCAGGCGAGTTGCAGTGAAGAAACCGGATCGCTCGCAGGAAAGCTGTCCATCAGCGCTTCGTTCAGCATCTCGTCGAGTCGGCGCCGGGCGATCTGCTCCGTCGTCTCGAACGCCGTGAGCGCGCCTGCGTGCTCCACGAAAGCGTTGAACTCGGTTCTCTCAGTGCTCGTTGCCAGGTTCCGCATGGCATCCTCCATCGATTGATGTGGCTCTTCTGCGCCTCACGGTCCTTTCGGACAACGAATCGCATCGTGCAGAAACCGCCAACGATCCCGCGGTTTCCGCCACGCAAGCGGTTGTCCACTGAACCAACAGCCCTACCGAATTTGTTGCGTTCGGCTCAATGCCCGCTTGACACTTCGCCGCGGGTCACACCAAATGTAGACGTCACGGTCCGCCCTGTCGCAAGACTTGGTGGCTAAGAGGGAAGCCGGTAAAGACGCTGTTTTGCGTCATATTCCGGCGCTGCCCCCGCAACTGTAAGCAGTGAGTCTGTTTCGATTGAAGTCACTGATGCGCAAGCATCGGGAAGGCTGAAACAGACATTGACCTGCGAGCCAGGAGACCTGCCGCGACACCAGAACGTCCATGGGCGGGGTGTCCCAGCGGTCGCTTGCAGGCAATGCCGGCGGATCTCCGCCGTGTATTTTGCAGCGTCCTTTCGGCCCCAGCCCCCATTGCTTGATGCATCACACGGGGTCTTGCCGATGCCTACTTCATCTTCTGTTTTGTCCAACGGACGCGATGCGGCTCATGCGCCGCTGATTCAACTGTCGCCGGAAACGCTCGCTGCGCCTGCGCGCGAACCCTCGATGCAGATCATCCGGCGCAACGGCACGGTGTCGTCCTTCGACGGCAGCAAGATTTCCGTCGCGATGACCAAAGCCTTTCTGGCCGTCGAGGGCCACACGGCAGCGGCGTCGCGCCGCGTCCATGAGGCGGTGGAACAACTGACCGGCGAAGTCGTGGCTGCATTGACGCGCCGCGTCGGTGAAGGCCGGACCTTCCATATCGAGGACGTCCAGGATCAGGTCGAACTGGCGCTGATGCGCAGCGAGCACCACAAGGTGGCCCGCGCCTATGTGCTGTACCGCGAGGAGCGCGCTCGCACCCGCGCCGAGGAACTGGCCGCCAAGCCCGCGCTGGTTTCCACCGCACCGGTGCTGCACGTCACGCTCGCCAACGGCACGCGCGCCCCGCTCGATTCGGCGCGTCTCGCGCTGATCGTCAACGAGGCCTGCGCCGGCCTTGATGGCGTCGATGCCGCCCCGGTGCTCGAGGAAACCCGCCGCAATCTCTATGACGGCATCACGCTGGATGAACTGGCACTGGCTGGCATCATGGCCGCGCGCACGCTGGTGGAGCAGGAGCCGAACTACACCTTTGTCAGCGCCCGCCTGCTGCTCGATAAACTGCGCACGGAAGTCCTGTCCTTCGTTCATGGCAGCCCGACCCACGCGTCGCAGGCTGACATGACCACGCGCTACGCCGAATATTTCGGCGCCTATATCAAGACCGGCATTGCGGCCGAGCTGCTCGATCCCGAACTCGCGCGCTTCGATCTCAAGCGAATCGCTGCCGCGCTGAGGCCGGAAGGCGATCTCCAGTTCCAGTTCCTGGGCCTGCAAACGCTCTATGACCGCTACTTCCTGCATGTGCAGGGCAATCGCATCGAACTGCCGCAGGCCTTCTTCATGCGCGTTGCCATGGGCCTCGCGCTGCGCGAGATCGACCGCGAAGCCCGCGCGATCGAATTCTACAACCTGCTGTCGTCGTTCGACTTCATGGCCTCGACGCCGACACTGTTCAATTCCGGCACGCTGCGGCCGCAGCTGTCGTCCTGCTTCCTCACGACGGTGGCCGACGATCTCGACGGCATCTTTAAGTCGGTGAAGGACAACGCACTGCTGGCGAAATATTCCGGCGGTCTCGGCAATGACTGGACGCGCGTGCGCGGTCTCGGCGCGCATATCAAGGGTACCAATGGCGAGAGCCAGGGCGTGGTGCCATTCCTGAAGGTCGCCAACGATACGGCCATCGCCGTCAATCAGGGCGGCAAGCGCAAGGGCGCGGTCTGCGCCTATCTCGAGACCTGGCACATCGACATCGAAGAATTCCTCGATCTCCGCAAGAACACCGGCGACGACCGCCGCCGCACGCACGATATGAACACCGCCAACTGGGTGCCAGACCTGTTCATGCAGCGCGTCGAGGCCGATGGCGAATGGACGCTGTTCTCGCCCGACGAAACGCCGGAGCTGCACGACCTCTATGGCAAGCCCTTTGCCGAGCGCTATGCGGCCTATGAGGAGAAGGCTGCGCGCGGCGAGATCCGCGTGTTCAAGAAGGTGCGCGCAACTGACTTGTGGCGCCGCATGCTGACCATGGTGTTCGAGACCGGCCATCCCTGGATCACCTTCAAGGATCCCTGCAATCTGCGCTCGCCGCAGCAGCATGCTGGCGTGATCCATTCATCGAATCTCTGCACGGAGATCACGCTGAATACGTCCGATGATGAGGTCGCGGTCTGCAATCTCGGCTCGGTCAACCTGCTCAATCATATCGGCAAGGATGGTCTCGACCACGCGCAGCTCAAGCGTACCGTGACCACGGCGATGCGGATGCTCGACAATGTCATCGACATCAATTTCTACACCATCCCGGAAGCGCGCCGCTCGAACCTCAAGCATCGTCCGGTGGGTCTGGGTCTGATGGGCTTCCAGGATGCACTGCAGGCGCAGGGTATCGCGATGGCGTCGGATGCGGCCGTGGCGTTTGCCGACACCAGCATGGAAGCGATTGCCTTCCATTCGATCTCGGCATCGGTGGATCTTGCCGCCGAGCGCGGCCGCTATCCGTCCTTCGACGGATCGCTGTGGAGCCGCGGCATCCTGCCGATCGACTCCATCGAGATACTTGCGGAGGCCCGCGGTGGTGTGCAGATGGATCGCTCGACCACGCTCGACTGGAACGGCCTGCGTGACCGCGTGAAGTCCACCGGCATGCGCAATTCCAACGTGATGGCGATCGCGCCGACAGCGACGATCTCCAATATCTGCGGCGTCGCGCAGTCGATCGAGCCGGCCTATCAGAACCTCTATGTCAAATCGAACATGTCAGGCGATTTCACAGTGGTGAATGCCTTCCTTGTGCGCGATCTGAAAAAGAGGGGCCTGTGGGACGAGGTGATGGTCTCGGACCTGAAATATTTCGACGGCAGCGTCGGATCGATCGACCGTGTACCTGACGATCTCAAGGCGCTGTATGCGACCTCGTTCGAGATCGACAGTGCATGGTTGATCGAAGCGGCCTCGCGCCGTCAGAAGTGGATCGATCAGGCGCAGTCGCTCAACCTCTACATCGCCAATCCCTCAGGCAAGAAGCTCGATCAGCTCTATCGCCTGGCCTGGACGCTGGGGTTGAAGACGACCTACTACCTGCGCTCGCGCAGCGCCACGCATGTGGAGAAGTCAACGCTGAAGGGGACCGATGGCAAGCTCAACGCAGTCTCGGCGACGGTCGCGACAGCTAAGACGGCGGGTGCGCCGATCCTGGTTCAGTCCTCCGTCACTGCGCTGGAGTTGAATGTCGCGATGGCATGCTCGATCGACAACCCCGAATGCGAGGCGTGCCAGTAAGGGCAGCGTTCTCTCCGCCGTCATTGCGAGGAGCGCAGCGACGAAGCAATCCAGTTCTTTCCGCGCTCGCGGCCTTCTGGATTGCTTCGCTTCGCTCGCAATGACGACCGATCAAACTCAGCTATTTCCAGGAACACCCCATGCTCGACTGGTCCGATACCTCATCCGCTCCCAAAACCCCCGCCTTCATCCCGATCCCGCAATCTCCGGCCGACGCCACCGGCCTCGGCACCATCGATCGCTCCGGCGGCCGCGTCTCGGTGGACGAGAAGCGCATGATTAACTGCCGCGCCGACGTCAATCAGCTGCTGCCGCTGAAATACAAGTGGGCGTGGGAGAAGTATCTCGCCGGCTGCAACAATCACTGGATGCCGACCGAAGTCTCGATGCAGGCGGACATCGCGCTGTGGAAGTCGCGCGACGGCCTGACCGAAGACGAACGCCGCGCCATCAAGCGCAATCTCGGCTTCTTCGCTGCGTCAGAGAGCCTTGTCGCCAACAATATCGTGCTGGCGATCTATCGCCACCTCACCAATCCGGAATGTCGGCAATATTTGTTGCGGCAGTCGTTCGAGGAGGCGGTGCATACGCACACCTTCCAGTACATCGTCGAGAGTCTCGGCCTCGATGAGGGCGAGCTGTTCAACATGTATCGCGAGGTGCCGTCGATCACCGAGAAGGCCGCCTGGGCGCTCAAGCACACCCAGCATCTCGACGATCCCGACTTCAAGACCGGCACGCCTGAGACCGATCAGGCCTTCATGCGTGACCTCGTGGCGTTCTACGTGATCTTCGAGGGCATGTGGTTCTACACGGGTTTCGCGCAGATCCTGTCGCTCGGCCGCCGCAACAAGATGGTCGGCATCGCCGAACAATATCAATACATCCTGCGCGATGAATCGATTCATCTGAACTTCGGCATCGATGTCATCAACCAGATCAAGATCGAGAATCCGCATCTCTGGACCAAGGCGTTCCAGGAGGAAATCCGCGACATGATCCGCACCGCGGCCGAGCTCGAGGCGGCCTACGGGCGGGACACCATGCCGCGCGGCTTCCTTGGACTGAATGCGGCGCTGTGCGAAACCTATATGCATTTCATTGCCAACCGTCGCTGCGCCCAGATCGGCCTCGCGCCGGTGTTCGTTGAGACGGAAAATCCGTTCCCGTGGATGTCGGAAGCCATGGATCTGAAGAAGGAGAAGAACTTCTTCGAGACCCGGGTGATCGAGTACCAGAATGGCGGCGCGTTGAATTGGGAGTAGTCTTTGGTCTCATATCCGCCGCTGCATGGCGCATATGAATCCGCATCGCTTGACCTGATCGCGTGATGCCCGCAGGCATGATCTCGCCTTTCGGCATCACGCGGATCAGTCGATGCACGCCACCCACATCCCTAAAGCACCAGCCTATTGGTCGAAGGTCGCCATCGTGCCTGGCATCATTGCCATCGGACCGATGCTGCCCGGCACGCTGGCCTTCGGCATGGCGTTCGGTGCGCTGTGTGCGCAGAAGAACCTCACGCTTGCCGAAGTCGAAGTGATGATGGCGACGGTCTATGGCGGCTTGTCACAGTTTGTTGCGGTGCAGTCATGGCCTGATGTTTTGACGCCGGGCGCGATCGCGACGCTGGCGCTGCTGACGCTTACGGTGAACATCCGCTTCTTCCTGATGAGCGCGACACTGCGCCCGTGGTTCGGCACGTTGCCCGCATGGCAGGCCTATCCGTCGATGCTGCTCGTGACCGACGGCGGCTGGCTCGCCGCGATGCGCTATCGCGATCATGGCGGGGCCGATGCGTCGTTCTATCTCGGCGGTGGCATCGTGCTGTATTTCACCTGGCTGTTCTCGGCCATCCCGGGCTTCCTGCTGGCCGAACAACTCACTGACCCGAGAAAGTATGGTGTCGATCTGGTGATGCCGGCCTTCTATGCCGCGATGCTGGTGCCCGCATGGAAGGGCCCCCGCCGTGCCATCCCTTGGGTCGTGTCGGGCGTCGTTGCCCTCGCGGTGCATTGGTTGGTGCCGGGCTGGTGGTTCATCATCGCCGGCGCGCTATCGGGAGCGATCAGTGCCGGGCTCATGGACGAACCCGAACCGCAACATCCGGCGGGCGTGTCCGCATGACGGAATTTTTGCGCAGCGATGTGATGGTCGCTTTTGCTGTCATGACGGCGGTCACAGTGGCCTCGCGCCTCGGAGGCTACTGGCTGATGGGCTACGTCAATGTCACGCCGCGGGTTCGCCGGATGCTCGACGCATTGCCGGGCTCGATCATCGTCGCCGCCGCGCTGCCCGTGGCCGTCAATGGCGGGCCGGTGGTGGTTTTCGCAATTCTGGCTGCGATGGCCGTGACCATCATCCGCCGCAACGACTTCATTGCTGTCATCACCGGCATGGCGGTAGCCGCGGCCGCCCGGGCGCTCGGTTTTGGCGGCTAGATCTACCCGAAAAGTTGAATCCCGCTATGCGCAAAACACCTTGTCAACGAGTCTGAACTAGTGTTCAGTTCTTATCGCGAGCACCTCGAAGTTCGCTCAAAACCTTGAAGTTACGCACCTTATTTGTGACAGCCGTCAGGTTGGCCAAGGGGTGCCGGGGATGAGACGCTCATGGTTTACCGACGGACCCATCAAGTCGTGAAGCGGCTTGCGGCGCGGCGCAGCGCCATTCTGGCGGCGGCACGCGAAACCTGTGCCGAAGGTGGCATGGCGGCGGTTCAGATTGCGCCGGTTGCGGTTCGCGCCAATGTCGCGGCGGGCACGGTTTATCGGTATTTCCCGTCTAAGGCCGACCTGATTTCCGAACTCATCGCTGACGTCTCGCGCGACGAACTCGCCGCGATCCGCCGGGCTGCGGATGCCGCGCCGGGTCCGTCATCGGCGCTCGCCGCTGCGGTGACCACGGTCGCCGTGCACGTCGTTTCTCACCGCAAATTGTCGTGGGGCATCCTGGCCGAACCGGTCGAGGTCGATGTGACGGAGTCGCGACTGGCCAGCCGCCGCGAGATCGCCGGCGAGATCGAATCCCGCATTTCGGCCGCTATTCGCGCCGGTCATTTGCCGGCGCAGGATACGGCGCTGGCAGCCGCTGCACTGCTCGGCGCGTTACATGAAGCGCTGGTCGGGCCGATGGCGCCTGACAATCTCGAAGATCAGGCCAAGCTGCGCGACGCGGTGCAGACCGTCACGCTGCTGGCGCTGCGCGCCGTCGGCGTGATGGATGCCCGCGCCCGCGGGCTTGTGGTGCAGGCCGTGTTGCCGACCAAGATGGCGGCCGGCGCCTAGCGCGTTTTCAAGCGCAGTGGGCACCGGTTCGCATCAAGAAAACGCGCCAAACCAAAAGGCTTCAGCGCTTACGGCTTGATTTTGCCGTCCTTGTCGAACTGCGCGAGGAAGGCCCAGAGGTCATTCACCTCGGATTCCTTCTTGATGCCGGCAAAGGCCATCTTGGTGCCCGGGATCTTGGCCTTCGGGTCTTTAATGTATTCCTTGAACGTCGCTTCATCCCAGGTGATGCCGGAATTCTTGTTGGCGTCCGAGTAGGAATAGCCCTCGGCGGTTCCAGATTTGCGGCCGTTCAACCCGTTGAGTTCCGGACCGACCTTGTTCTTGGCGTTGTCGCCGACAGCGTGGCAGGCGAGGCACTTGTTAAAGGAGGATTTCCCGGCGGCGACGTCCTGTGCAAGTGCGAAGGAGGAGGCGGTCGAGGCGGCAAGAACGATCAGGGCGCCGAAAGTGACAGACTTCATGGATGGCTCTTTTTGTTGGTTGGCTTTCCAGCTTAGTTTGTTGCACACGCTCCGAGTAGTCCACAAGTGCGATGGCGGCTGCCGCGCGTTCCGGCACCATGCGACGCGTCATGCTTTGGTAAGCTACCCAAAGCCACACGGACGTGGTTGATTCATGGCAAAGCAGCCGAGTGATCGCTGCGATCTTCGGGAGTGCGCGTTCAATGACCATCATGATGCCGGCGGCGGATCAGGCTGTCCTCGCAAGGCGCGAGGCCATTGTCGCTGCGCTGCACAAGCTGGTGCCGGGCGAGGGCGTGATCTCAAGCGCTGCGGAAATGCTGCCCTATGAATCGGATGGGCTGATGGCCTATCGCCAGCCGCCGATGGTCGTCGTGTTGCCCGATACGACCGAACAGGTCTCCAAAGTTCTGAAATATTGTCACGAGAACGGCATCAAGGTGGTGCCGCGCGGTTCGGGCACGTCGCTGTCCGGTGGCGCGCTGCCGTTGGCCGACGCGGTACTGCTTGGTCTCGGCAAGTTCAAGCGCGTGCGCGAGATCGATTTCGACAACCGCGCCGTCGTCGTCGAGCCCGGCGTCACCAATCTCGCCATCAGCCAGGCGGTAGCGCATGCCGGCTTTTACTACGCGCCGGATCCGTCGTCTCAGATCGCCTGTTCGATCGGTGGCAATGTCGCGGAGAATTCCGGCGGCGTGCACAGCCTCAAATACGGCATGACCACGAACAATCTGCTCGGCTGCGAGATTGTATTGATGTCGGGCGAAGTCATTCGCGTTGGCGGCAAGACCGCAGAGACATCGGGCTACGACCTGATGGGGATCATCACCGGCTCCGAAGGTCTGCTGGGTGTCATCACCGAAATCACCGTGCGCATCCTCCAGAAGCCGGAAACGGCGCGTGCGTTGATGATCGGCTTTGCCGAGGTCGAGCAGGCCGGCCAATGCGTTGCCGATGTCATCAGCGCCGGCATCATCCCCGGCGGCATGGAGATGATGGACAAGCCGGCGATCCATGCGGCCGAAGCCTTCGTCCATGCGGGCTATCCGCTCGACGTCGAAGCGCTGCTCATCATCGAGCTCGATGGGCCCGGTGTCGAGGTCGACGAACTCATCAAGCGCGTCGAGAAGATCGCGCTCGGCTGCGGCTCCACGACGTGTCAGATCTCGACCTCCGAGCAGGAACGCCTGCTATTCTGGTCCGGCCGCAAGGCGGCCTTCCCTGCCGTCGGTCGTATCTCACCGGATTATCTCTGCATGGACGGCACCATTCCTCGCGCGGCCTTGCCGCTGGTGCTGCGCCGCATGAAGGAGATGTCAGCCAAATACGGTCTTGGCGTCGCCAACGTGTTTCACGCGGGCGATGGCAATCTGCATCCGTTGATCCTGTACGATGCGAACAAGCCCGGCGAGTTGCAGCTCGCGGAAGACTTCGGCGCAGATATTCTGAGGCTGTGCGTCGAGGTCGGCGGCGTGCTGACCGGCGAGCACGGCGTCGGCATCGAGAAGCGCGATCTGATGCCGGAGATGTTCAGCGAGGTCGATCTCAATCAGCAGCAGCGTATCAAATGCGCCTTCGACTCGCAGGGTCTGCTCAATCCCGGCAAGGTGTTTCCGACGCTGCATCGCTGCGCCGAACTTGGCCGTGTACATGTGCATGGCGGCAAGCTGGCGTTTCCCGATCTGCCGCGGTTTTGATGATGAGAACTGTGAAGTTAGTAGTGCCATCTGCTTTTGCAGCACGCGCGGACAAAGTGCTCCCTCCCCCCTCCGCGCGAAGCAAAGCTTCGCTAGGGGGGAGGGCCGGGGAGGGGGGTAACCCCGGGCTCCGGCGTGTGTGGCTACCCCCCTCCCTAACCCTCCCCCGCAAGGGGGGAGGGAATCTACAGCGTGTAGGGCATCTATCGTGGACATTTTGAAAGTACGCGACGCTCAGGACGTCGAGCAGGCGGTGCGCGCGGCAATTGCAAGCGAGCAGCCGCTGGAAGTCATCGGTCATGGCAGCAAGCGCATGGTCGGCCAGCCGGTTGCGACCAATGCGGTGCTCGATCTGTCGGCGCTGAATGCGGTGACGTCCTATGAGCCGAACGAATTGATCCTCACCGTACAGGCCGGCGCGCCGATGGCCGACGTGCTGTCGCTGATCGATTCCAAGAATCAGCAGTTTTCGTTCGAGCCGATGAACACGTCGCAGCTCCTGGGCACGCCGGATATCGGCACCATCGGCGGCATGATCTCGGCCGGGCTCGCCGGGCCACGGCGCATTCAGGCCGGCGGTGCGCGCGATCATTTGCTCGGCGTGCATGCGGTTTCCGGCTTCGGCGACAGCTACAAGGCCGGCGGCCGGGTGGTGAAGAATGTCACCGGCTACGATGTCTGCAAGCTGCTCGCCGGCGCGTGGGGCACGCTGTCCGTGATGACGGAGGTGACCCTCAAGGTCATGCCGCGGGCAGAGAGCGAACGCACCCTGGTGCTGCGCGGGCTCGATGATATCGCAGCGAACAAGGCGATGACCGCGGCGTTGGGGTCGCCCTTCGATGTCTCAGGTGCCGCGCATCTGCCGGGCTCGGCGTTACGCACCACGCAGGGGACGCTTGGCGAAATCGCGTCGCCCGACCAGTCGGTCACGCTGATCCGCCTTGAAGGCATCACCGCGTCAGCGTCGCAGCGCGCGGTGTCACTGAGTACGACGCTGAAGTCATTCGGCGTGGCCGAGATACTTGAAGACGCTCAGTCCGCGGCACTGTGGGCGGGTATCCGAGATGTGACGCCATTCGCAGCCAGCGGGCCCCGCGCGATGTGGCCGGTATGGCGCATCGTGACGCCGCCGGCATCCGGCGGTGCGCTTGGCCAAGCTATCGCCAAGGGCTCGCAAGGCGAGGTCATCTATGACTGGGGCGGCGGGTTGATCTGGGCGGCACTACCGCCATCGGCCGATGCGCAGGCAGCGCAACTCCGCAAGCTGGTCAATGCAGCCGGTGGCCATGCGACGCTGATCCGCGCGCCGGAAGATGTGCGCCGTGCCGTCGATGTGTTTCACCCGCAGCCCAAAGGCATCGCGGCGCTCGGCGAGCGTGTGCGTCACAGTTTCGATCCGAAGACCATTCTCAATCGCGGCCGGATGTCGCGTGGCCTTGGTACTTGAAAGACTTGCGACATGAAAACCGAATTCACCCCGACCCAGCTGGCCGATCCGGATATTGCCGAGGCTGACAAGATCCTGCGCAAATGCGTGCATTGCGGATTCTGCACGGCGACCTGTCCGACCTATGTGCTGCTCGGCGACGAACTCGATAGTCCGCGCGGCCGCATCTACCTGATCAAGGAGATGCTGGAAAAGGATCAGAAGCCGACGCAGGAGGTGGTCAAGCATGTCGATCGTTGCCTCTCATGCCTCGCCTGCATGACGACCTGCCCGTCCGGCGTGAACTACATGCATCTGGTCGATCAGGCGCGGGTCAAGATCGAGAAGGACTACACCCGGCCGCTCTCCGAGCGGTTGCTGCGTGACGTGCTGGCCTGGGTGCTGCCGCGTCCCGGCCTGTTTCGCCTGAGCATGACCATGGCCCGGCTGGCGCGGCCGCTGGCGGCGCTGTTGCCCTCGACCAGCAAGCAATCCAACCCGAACCTGCTTAGCCGCGTGAAGGCGATGCTGACGATGGCGCCGAAGCAGCTCCCCGCCGCCGGTCCATTGGGTGGCAGCGTCTTTCCCGCCATCGGCGCTCGTCGTGGACGGGTCGCACTCCTGCAGGGCTGCGCCCAGCAGGTGCTGGCGCCGCGGATCAACCAGGCCGCCATCAGCCTTTTGACCCGCCATGGCGTCGAGGTCGTGCTGGTCCGGGACGAACAGTGCTGCGGTGCGCTGACCCATCATCTCGGCCGCGACGGGGATGCGCTGGCGCGGGCCAGGGCCAATATCGGCGTCTGGCTCGGGGAGGCGGACCGGGGCGGTCTCGACGCCATCCTGGTCACGGCGTCCGGCTGTGGAACCGTTATCAAGGACTATGGCTACATGCTGCGCGAGGATCCGGAGTTTGCCGCGCCGGCCGCCAAGGTCTCTGCGCTGGCCAAGGATATCAGCGAGTATGTCAGCGCCATGGATCTGCCGAAGCCTGACAAACAAAGCGACCTTGTCGTCGCCTATCACTCGGCGTGTTCGCTGCAGCATGGGCAGAAAATCACACAGGCTCCCAAAGAATTGCTTTCCAAGAATGGATTCGTGGTGAAAGATATCCCAGAGAGCCATTTGTGTTGCGGTTCGGCGGGGACGTACAACATTCTCCAGCCTGATATTGCGAGCCGGTTGCGCGATCGAAAGGTCGCCAACATCGCGATGGTCAAGCCGGATATCATCGCTGCCGGCAACATCGGCTGCATGGTTCAGATCGCCGGAGGGACGTCAGTCCCGGTCGTACATACGATTGAGCTACTCGATTGGGCGACAGGCGGTCCCAGGCCAGGATTGAACTGATCTAATTGTGACAACGGCCCCGCGTTAAACTGGCCCCGCGCTGGCGCGGAAGACTTGAAACGCCGGTCCCTTTTGGATCGGCGCCAACAGGAGGACCACGATGGCTAAAGGCAAGAAGTCGAAGAAGGACAAGAAAAAGCAGAAGAAGCTTTTGACGGCGGCGAAACCCGCGAAGAAGTCCTCCAAGAAGTCAGTCAAGAAATCCGCGAAGAAGGCTGTGAAGAAAGCGGCCAAGAAGGCTGCGAAGAAATCAGCCAAGAAGACGGTGAAGAAGGCGGCCAAGAAAGCCACCAAGAAGACCGTCAAGAAGGCCGCGAAGAAGTCTGCCAAGAAGGCGCCGAAGAAAGCTCCCGCCAAGAAGGCAGTGAAGAAGGCTGCGCCGAAAAAGGCCGCCAAGAAAGCAACACCGAAGAAAGCTGCCAAGAAGTCCGTGAAGGTTCCTTCTACGCTGTTGTCAAGCACGGCGCCCGCGCCCGCTGTAACAGAAGCTCCAGCGCCGGTCGCGCTGCCGCCGAAGCCGCCGCGCAAGCCCCGTGCTCCCAAGCCCAAGCCGGTCGCACCGGCAATCGCTGAGACACCGAGCTGGGCGACGCCGGAGCCTGATCCGTCACCGGTCGAAGGGCATTCTTCAGGCGAGACGACGGCAATCGAATCTCCTGGCGATACGTCGCCCGATCACGACGAAACCAGATAGTCGAACCGGATTAAGTCCGCGTTCCTGACTCGCCAATAAACTCCGGAAAACCGCAGCGCTCGCCGCTGCGGTTTTTGCTTGGTCAGCCTCTGCCGCGCATGCGTATTTCAACCGATGCCGGGTGTCCTGAATTTGCAGGCGATTCGAGTGATCGTCGGCCCGGAGGCTCTGACGGGCAGCTGTTAACCGCTCCACGGACGGCAATCCACAATTCCCAGTCAGTGGTAATTCCCCGTGGTGGTATTTTCGGGCTGGAATCCCTCCAAAAACGTTGTGCTTTTGCAACACCGCGCCACAACCTCTCACGGAAACGTCAGAACGCCTATTTAGGCGGCACTTGCTCGTTTTTTTTCCTTCACCACTGCGGCTTTGCGCCTCAAAGTTGCGTTCAGTCGATGAATTTCGCGGTCTCGCCGTCTTTCAGACACGGAACTGCCTCTGGTTTCAAAAGTGATGGGGAATGTCATGAAGAAAATTGTTGTCGCCTCTGCTGCGGTGCTCGCCATGGGGATGAGCTCGGCTTCCGCAGCCGATCTGGGCGCGAAGATGTACAAGAAGGCGCCGCCGATCGTGGCGGCCTACGATCCTTGGGACATCGCTTTCGGCGCTGCCGTCATGAGCAACTACGTGTTCCGCGGTATCACCCAGTCGAACGGCAACAAGGGTTCGGTCGCAGCTTATTTCGAACCGCGCTACAACATCACCAAGGACGTCCAGATCTACGCTGGTGTCTCCGGTGAGAGCATCGCCTTCCCGAACCGCGCGTCGATGGAACTCGATGGCTACTTCGGTATCCGCCCGACCTGGGGCGCAGCAGCGTTCGACTTCGGCTTCTTCTATTACGGCTATCCGGGCGGTCAGTGCTTCAACACCCCCGCCTTCTGCGGTGGCGATCTCTCCGCTGTCGCGCTGCCCAACGGCAGCGTCGCCAAGAAGAACGCAAGCTTCTACGAAGGCTATGCCAAGCTCAACTACACCTTCAACGACTACTTCTCGCTGGGCGGCAACGCGTTCTACTCGCCGAACTTCCTGAACACCGGCGCCGAAGGTACCTATGCTTCGATCACCGGTAAGGTGATCGCGCCGTCGACCTGGTTCGGTTCGACCGGCATCGGCTCCTACGTTTCGGGCGAGTTCGGTCGCCAGTGGCTCGGCACTTCGGATTCCTTCTACGGTACCGTCGCCTTCCCGAACGGCATCAAGTACGCCGACTACAACACCTGGAACATCGGCATCGGCTTCACCTACAAGGTCTTCACGCTTGACCTGCGCTACTCGGACACCAACCTGTCCAAGGGTGATTGCAACGCCTTCACTTCGGACTTCACGGCTCCTGCCGCCGGCACCAACTTCACCGCGATCAACCCGTCGGGCGCTGGCTCGAGCTGGTGCGGCGCCACCGGCATCGTCAAGCTGTCGGCTGACCTGACCGCGATGACCAACCTGAAGTAAGAACTTCGACTGAGATCGAAGGGGCGGCAGAGCAATCTGCCGCCCCTTTTCTTTTGGGATAGAGCTCCATGAATCGGGACTGGTTGCGGCGCGCAGCGAAGACGATCCGTCGCAACAATCATCGCAATGCGCTGGCTGGTGCCGTTGCCGGGCTGGGGGCCGGGATTGCCATCGGTGTGATGGAGTTCTTCTCGGCCGTTGCGCATTATCCGCTGGTCATCATCCCCTTTGCGACCTCGATCGTCCTCGTGATCGGCTCACCCGAAGCCGAGCCGGCGCAGCCGCGCGCGCTGGTAGGCGGACACATCGTCGCGACGCTGGTAGGGCTCGCGGTGCTCAAGCTGACCGGCCCCCATGCCTGGGCCGCCGCCATGGCAGTCGGCCTCGCTGTGCTGGCGATGTATGTCACCGGCACATTCCACCCGCCCGCCGGGATCAACCCGCTGCTGGTCGTGTCTCACGCCCTACCGTGGACGTTCCTGCTCGCGCCGGTGCTGGTCGGCGCGCTGCTGCTCGCGAGTTTCACGTTTGTCTGGCATCGCTATGCGGCAGGCCGCGACTGGCCGCGGCACTGGCTTTAGCGGGGGGCGTGTCACGCCTCAGGCAGTTTCCGTCCTGGCCTTTGCATCTCCCAGCGCGAAGTGATCGCCGGACCGCGTTAGCGACACCTTGCGCTGATGCAAGTCATCGAGCGTGTTGCGGTGGCCGATCGAAACGATGGTCGTGCCAGGCAGCTTGTCTTCCAGCAGCCGATAAAGTGCTTCTTCCGAGGGCTCGTCGAGCGACGCAGTAGCCTCGTCAAGGAAGAGGTATTGCGGCTTTTGCAGCAGCGCGCGGGCAACGCCGAGGCGCTGCTGTTCACCGAGCGACAGCATGCGATTCCAGTGACCATCTTCGTCAAGCCGGGTCGCCAGCGCGGGCAGACCCACGGACCTGACGGCATCGGCGATCTCGCGTGGGCTGAATGCGTCGGTGCCCGCGGGATAGGCCACCGCCTCCTGCAGCGTGCCGACCGGGAAGTACGGCCGCTGCGGCAGCATCATGATCCCCGCATCCGCAGGAATTGAGATCTTGCCTTTGCCGAACGGCCAGATGCCGGCGATGGCACGGAATAGCGTGGATTTTCCGGCGCCCGATGGGCCGGTAAATAACGTGCGTTCGCCGCGGTGGAAGCTGAAGCTTGGTGTTTCAACCATGGCGGCGCCGTTGGGAAGTGCGAGCGTGAGGCCGGTCAGTGCGATGTCGCTGCTGCCGGTCTCTGCGACGTGAACGATACCGGCCTTTGTCGTCTGCGCTTGCGCATTGGCGATGGCGTGTTCGAAGCCATCGAGGCGCATCACGCCAGACTGCCATTCCGCCAGCGTGCGATAGGCCGTGACGAAGAATGAAAGCGCACCCTGCACGGTGCCGAATGCATCCGTGGTCTGCATCACGACGCCAAGCTGGACCTTTTCCGCGAAATAGGCTGGCGCGACGAGAACAAAAGGCAGGATGATCGCGATCTGCTGATAGCTGACCGTGAAGGATGTCAGCTTCTTGGTGCGGCGCATGATGTCGATCCAGTTGCCGACGACCAGCTGGAAGCGGGTCGAGAGTCGCTGGCGCTCGACCGGCTCGCCGCGCAGGAGAGCGATTTGCTCGGCATTTTCGCGCGCACGCACCAGATTGAAGCGGAAGTCCGCTTCATAGCGCTGCTGCTGGAAATTCAGTGCCATCAATGGCGCGCCGATATAGTGCGTCAGCGCGGTGCCGATCACGGCATAGACGAGCGCGCCCCAGACGAGATAGCCGGGGATCGGGATATCCCGACCGAACACATGCAGCGGCGCCGCGTCGGACAGGCCCCACAGGATGATCACGAAGGAGAACAGCGTGACGACCGAACTCAACAGGCCGATGCCGATGTCGAGCGTCTTCTCCACGAACAGCTTCACGTCTTCGGCGATGCGCTGATCCGGGTTGTCGGCAGCGTCGCCCTGCAGCTGCATGCGATAGTGGTTGGCGTCGGCGAGCCAGTTGCCGAGATAGCGCTCGGTCATCCAGCGCCGCCAGCGGATCTGGAGCCACTGGTTGAGGTAGAGCTGATAGACCTTGAGTGCGATGTTGATCGCGGCAAGCACGCTGAAGTAAGCGAGCTGATAGGTGAAGACGTCGAGGTTTCTGTCCTGCAGTGCGTTGTAGAAGGTGTTGTTCCAGCGATTGAACAAAACGCTGAGACCAACCACCGCCAGCTCGATGGCGATCACCGCCGTGAGGAGGCCGAGTCCCGCCCATTTGTCCTCGGAACGAAAATAAGGAACCGCGATCCGCCAGACGGTCGCGAGCGTGGAGCGGATGTTATTCACAGGTCGTCTCCGGGAGGAGGGCTCTAAGCCCTTAAGATCAAAAATGAATTCCAGCGTTTAGACTAAAGTAGCTGGTTTGATGGCCTGCGGCACCTTGTCGCGAAACTGTGATTCACCCTAGCATGACGAAAAGCGAGGCATGGGGGCCTCGCATTCGCGTAGCCTATGGGCGCTATCGGCTTTGACCGATCGTGGATGCCCTCGCAAGTGAACAATCAGCAATTTGCCGATCGATAACGATCGCGCCGCTGCAATAATATAAAGGGGGAAAACGGCCATGTGGAATCAGGTCTACAATCCATTCAATAGCTCGACGATCTCGACGCTTGTGGCCGCGATACCGGTGGTCGTCCTGCTGGTGCTGATCGCCACCAACAAGGTCAAGGCACATATCGCTGCGATCATTGCGCTGGTGCTCGCCAATCTTGTGGCGATCTACGCATTCACGATGCCCGCCAATATGTCGCTTCGCGCATCGGCGCTCGGCGTCGTCACCGGCTTCTTCCCGATCGGCTGGATCGTTCTCAACGTCATCTTCATGTATCGCCTCACGGTCGATAGCGGCCGCTTCGAGGTACTGCAACGCGCCATCGGCGGCGTCACTAATGACCGCCGCCTGCAGATCCTGCTGATCGCGTTTTCGTTCGGCGCGTTCTTCGAAGGCGCGTCGGGGTTCGGTACGCCGGTCGCCGTCACCGGCGCCGTGCTGATCGGTCTCGGCTTCTCGCCGCTGGCTGCGTCCGGCCTGTCTCTGATCGCCAATACTGCGCCTGTTGCCTATGGCGCACTCGGCACGCCGATCCAGGGCCTCGCCACCGTCACCGGCTTCGACCCCTTCATCCTGGGCGCGATGGTCGGCCGGCAGTTGCCGATCTTCTCCATGATCGTCCCGTTCTGGGTGGTCTGGGCCTTTGCCGGCTGGAAGGGCATGAAGGAAGTCTGGCCTGCCATCCTCGTTACCGCGCTCTCCTTCGCGATCCCGCAATTCGTGATCTCGAACTTCATCAATCCGTGGATCGTCGACATCGGCGCCTCGCTGATCTCGATGGGCGCGTTGATCCTGTTCCTGAAGGTCTGGCAGCCCAAGACGATCTGGACCTCGGCTGCGCTGCGCCAGCACGACGATTCCGCGTCGACCGTGCCGCCGGTGAAACCGATGAGCACGGAGAAGCTGACCTCGGCTCAGGTCTGGAGCGCGCTGACGCCATGGATCATCCTCTGCGTCATCCTGCTGGTCTGGGGCACCAACTGGTTCAAGGGGATCGTCAACCCGATCTTCTCCTGGAATTTTCCAGTGCCTGAACTGCACAACATGATCAACAAGGTGCCGCCGGTGGCCGCCAAGCCGACGCCGGAAGGCGCGGTGTTCGCGTTCACTTACGTTTCCTATACCGGCAGCGGCATGTTGCTGGCTGCGATCATCTCCGGCTTCATCATGGGCTTTTCGCCTGCGAAGATGATTGTGGAATATGGCCGCACCATCAAGATCTGTGCCTACTCGCTGATCACCATCTCGGCGATGCTGGCCATCGGCACGCTCACGCGTCTGTCGGGTGTCGACGCGACGCTCGGTCTGGCCTTCGCTGCCACCGGCGTGCTGTACCCGTTCTTCGGCACACTGCTTGGCTGGCTCGGCGTGGCGCTCACCGGTTCGGATACCGCATCGAACGTGCTGTTTGGCAACCTGCAGAGGATCACGTCCGAACAGCTCGGTCTGTCGCCGATCCTTATGAGCGCGGCGAACTCGTCCGGCGGCGTGATGGGCAAGATGATCGACGCGCAATCGATCGTTGTGGCCTCCACCGCAACCAACTGGTTCGGGCATGAGGGCACGATCCTGCGCTTCGTGTTCTGGCACTCGATCGTGCTGGCCTGCATGGTCGGCCTGTTCGTGATGCTACAGGCCTATGTCTATCCGTTCACGTTGATGGTCCTGGCGCCGTAGGGTGCACGCAACGAACCAATGACGAATCCCCGCGGCTGCAAGGCCGCGGGGATTTTTCGTTGTCGCGCCATATTGTTTCCCGACGGTTCTGGTCAACCATCGCGGCCGCGCGTAGAACCGCGGCCATTGTCGCCATCCACGATCACGCCGAGAATTCTTATGACTGCCATGACCACTTTGCTGCGGGCCGCTATTGCCGGTGCGGCGTTTCTGATTGTCGTCCCTGCGCATGCCGCCGAAGAGTTTCCATTCGGCATGGAAATGACTCTGGATGCACAGCGTCAGCCCGGCTCGAAGCGGATTCCCAATCTGGAAATCGGCGAGGCCGGCGAGGCGCGGGTGGAGTTGTGGTGCAAGGGCGGCAAGGGGCAGTTCTCGGTCGCTGGCAACACCGTCGTCTTCGTCGCCGGCGCGATGGAGAGCCGCAGTTGCTCGGACGCACAGGCCGCGATGGACGATCAGTTGATCGCCGATCTCGGCGGGGCCACCAACTGGCAGCGGCGCGGTGATGCAGTGACGTTCGTCGGGCCGAAGTCGCTGCGGTTTCGGCTGAATACGAACTAGAGCGGCTCGCGTAGGATGGGTAGAGCGCAGCGAAACCCATCGCTTTCGACGATTTTGGTTGATGGGTTTCGCGAAGGCGCTCTACCCATCCTACGCTTCGGCATTGCTAACGACGGCTGAGCAGAATGCTGTCACTCACTTCCAGTTCGAATTATCTGCATCCCAACGCTGTGCCTTGAACTCCGCCGCGACAGCTGCAACCGCGCCGTTGTCGTCGCGCGGATCGCTCTCTTCATCGGCCGTCGGCGAATCCGCGAGAGCCAGCTTCGCACCCGAGTTCTCATCCGCGGTCGTTACTGACGGCGTGCTGACCCAAAGGATCAGCTTATCCGTCGTGCCGGGCTTGTCGGGAGCGATGATCGCGTTGACCTCGACCGTCTCCGTCAATTCGAGCGCGGGCAGAACCTGACTCGGGCGCTTGAAGGTCAGCTTGAGCTTTCCGGTCTCATCATCCCATGAGCTGGCCGCAGGTTTGCCCGACATGGTCCTGGCGAGCACATTCGCCAGCGCCGTAGCAACCTTGTCGCGATTGATCTTGTCGCCATCGCGCCAGTCGGTGGCCGCAAAGCGTACGGTACGATCCATGTCGATAGCGCCCGTGGTCCAGCCGACATTGACGACGCCGGGATAGGTCTTGGTTTTGGCGACGAAAGCCGCAGCGCGTTCCGGATCGATGGCGAGGCTGATGACCTGCTCGCCGGCGCGGAGCGCATCGCACGACACGGTCAGACTGTTCAACGCGACTTCGACATTCTGCCCGCGCAGCGTGCGGACGAAATCGAGTGCGGCTTCGAGCTTGATCTTCACCGCGATCGCTTCGGGTGACACTTCGGTGAAATCCTTCGGCGCGGGCGCGATATTGTCGTCGGTGGACTGATTGTCCTGGAATTCCTTCTCGCTCTGATCGGAATTGTCCGAGGAGGTCACGTTGTTGTTGGTCTGACCGACCGAGATCTGTCCCTTGAATTCGAATGTGTCTCCCGTCGGCCGGCGGTTCAGCTTGATGGTCACCGGCAGCTTGTCGACCTGGGTCTGCGTTGCGCCGGTCAACGTCGAACCGCTGACCGTGAGATTGGCGACGAAGCGATCCTTGCGGTCGCTGCCCTTCTCGGCGGGATAGCAGACATCAAGCGTCGCGGCCGTGACGGCCTTGCCCTGCCGCGTCTCCCGGAGGATCACGTCGGCATTGCCGTTCATGACGCCGTCGATCGAGGTGAAATAGCGCGTCTCGGGGCCTGCCGGCTGGCTCTTCGGCGCGGCTTTCACCTGCGCGAAAGCGTGGTGGACGGTCCCAACCGAGGCGGTGACCGTAAGGCCGAGCAGACAAAGATGAAGCGCGCGCATTTCAAAAGTCCCTGGACGTTATCGACGTGTCTCCGGGCGGATTTATCTGATTCCGCCCATGCGAGATTAATCACGGGATTGAATCAGAACCGCGACCAAGGCGAAAGGCCATAAGTCGCAAGCACGATGCGTGGCAGGCAAAAAAGAAGGCCGCCCGGAGGCGGCCTTCGATCACAATGCAGTTGAGCGTGAAAGCAGGGCTTAGAAGCCCATTCCGCCCATGCCACCCATACCGCCGCCACCGCCCGGCATCGCCGGTGCAGCTTCCTTCGGCAGTTCGGCGACCATGGCTTCGGTGGTGACCAGCAGCCCGGCCACCGAGGCCGCGTCCTGCAGTGCAGTACGCACCACCTTGGCCGGATCGATGATGCCCTTGGCGACCATGTCGACATAGGTTTCGGTCTGCGCGTCGAAGCCGAAGGTCTCGGACTTCTCGTCCAGGATCTTGCCGACCACGATCGAACCTTCAACGCCGGCGTTTTCGGCGATCTGGCGGATTGGAGCTTCCAGCGCCTTCAGCACGATGTTGATACCGGCCTGCACATCGGCGTTCTCGTTGGTGAGACGGCCGACGGCCTTCTTGGCACGCAGCAGCGCAGTGCCGCCACCGGGGACGATGCCTTCCTGAACGGCCGCGCGGGTCGCGTTCAGCGCGTCATCCACGCGATCCTTCTTTTCCTTCACTTCGACTTCGGTCGCGCCGCCGACGCGGATGACGGCAACGCCGCCAGCCAGCTTGGCCAGACGCTCCTGCAGCTTCTCACGATCATAGTCCGAGGTGGTTTCCTCGATCTGTGCCTTGATCTGATTGACGCGGGCCTCGATCGCCGGCTTCTTGCCAGCGCCGTTGACGACGGTGGTGTTTTCCTTGTCGATCACGACCTTCTTGGCGCGGCCGAGCATGGCGAGCGTGACGCTTTCCAGCTTCATGCCGAGATCTTCCGAGACGAGCTGACCGCCGGTCAGGATTGCAAGGTCTTCCAGCATCGCCTTGCGGCGATCGCCGAAGCCCGGTGCCTTGACGGCAGCAACCTTGAGGCCGCCGCGCAGGCGGTTGACGACGAGGGTGGCGAGGGCTTCGCCTTCGACGTCTTCAGCAATGATCAGGAGCGGCTTGCCCGACTGCACCACGGCTTCGAGCACCGGCAGCATGGCCTGCAGGCTGGAGATCTTCTTCTCGACGAGCAGGACGTACACGTCCTCGAGCTCGGCGGTCATCTTCTCGGCATTGGTGACGAAGTAGGGCGACAGATAGCCGCGATCGAACTTCATGCCCTCGACGATGTCGACTTCGGTCTCGAGCGACTTGTTCTCTTCAACCGTGATGACGCCTTCGTTGCCGACCTTCTGCATTGCCTGAGCGATCATCTTGCCGATGGCAGCGTCGCCGTTGGCGGAGATGGTACCGACCTGGGCGACTTCGGCCGAAGACGCAACCGGCTTGGCGCGCTTGGTGATGTCCTTGATGACGGCGGCGACGGCGATATCGATGCCGCGCTTGAGGTCCATCGGGTTCATGCCGGCAGCAACCGACTTGGCGCCTTCACGGACGATGGCCTGGGCCAGCACGGTGGCGGTGGTGGTGCCGTCGCCTGCGGTGTCGTTGGTCTTCGAGGCGACTTCGCGCAGCATCTGCGCGCCCATGTTCTCGAACTTGTCCTCGAGCTCGATCTCCTTGGCGACGGTGACGCCGTCCTTGGTGATACGCGGAGCGCCGAACGACTTCTCGATCACGACATTGCGGCCCTTCGGACCGAGCGTGACCTTGACGGCGTTGGCGAGAATGTCGACGCCGCGCAGCATGCGATCGCGCGCGTCTCCGGAGAATTTAACGTCTTTGGCTGCCATGTGATGGTGCTCCAAGTGATGGGAATTTGAAACTAAAACGCTGTCATGGCCGGGCTTGACCCGGCCATCCACGCCTTGCCGAGCTTGCGGCCTAGACGTGGATCACCGGGACAAGCCCGGTGACGACGGCGTGTGGGGAGGCTGAAGCGAGTCGCTTAGGCGATCACGCCCATGATGTCCGACTCCTTCATGATGAGGAGTTCTTCGCCGTCGAGTTTGATCTCGGTGCCCGACCACTTGCCGAACAGAACCTTGTCGCCGACCTTGATGTCGATCGGGATCAGCTTGCCGGCTTCGTCGCGGCCACCGGGGCCGACGCCGACGACTTCGCCTTCAGACGGCTTTTCCTTGGCGCTGTCCGGGATGATGATGCCGCCCTTGGTCTTCTCGTCGGCGACGATGCGCTTGACGACGACGCGGTCGTGCAGCGGGCGGAATTTGGTCTTGGCCATGGGAGTGTCCCTTTAGGGTTTGCGATTTCGTTGCCATCTCGGAGGCGGGCGGGAATCCAGCCGGAACGCTCAAGGCGGCCGGCTCATTCCCTTAGCAATCGCGCTCCGGGAGTGCTAATTGAGCGTCCGGGAAATATGGCCAGACGCTTTTTGAGTCAAGCGAGGCCTTAAGGCCTTGGTGAGGCCAATATAGGATGATCTGGAAACCATAATGGAGAGTCGGCGTAATTCTGCCGACCTCATTGCGCCGTCAGGTGTTTTGCGCTTGGCTGCCGGGACGGGCAGCCGGGGAATTTGCTCTAGGGGATAATATGATCAGGTCACGCTACGCCCGCACGGTTGCCCATCTGGCGATCGTTTCAACTTTGGCGCTGTCATTGGGCGGGTGCGGCACGTCTGGTGGATTGGGCGGGTTCAGCTTTGGGAACTCGCAGCCGACACCGCCGCCGGAGCCCCCGCCGGCGCCGGAACTGCCAGCCTCGATCCGCTCGGAAGAACTCGTCGGCCGCTGGGGTCTGGCGTCCTACATGAATCCCAACGATCGCGTTCGCACAGAGAATGCCGCGCGCGGCCAGTGCAAGCAGCCCTATATCATCGGCCAGGGCGCCACCGGCGGGGTCATCATGCATCTTGCCGACGAGGCGACGCCGCAGGAACTGCGCCTCAAGGGCTCGCCGAGCGGCAAGAACTATATCGGCCCGCCCGGTCCCGCCGGTGGTGAGAAGGATCGCGAGATCGTCTCCTTCGACGGTCGGATTCTCGTCACACGCTTCATCGACAAGGACGCTGCGGTTCGCTACGGCAACATGGTCTATGTCCGTTGCGCACCCAAGGCCTGACCTGAGGCGTAAGGCGGATCCCGCCACTCCCTTGAAGACGTGAGCCCATGCACCGATTGCGCGACCTTGTTTTCGGACCGGGCCGCGCGGTCCTTGTGCTGGCATTCACCCAGATCCTGACCTGGGGCATCCTGATCTATCCACCGGTGCTGACCATGCCACATGTCACGGCGGCGCATGGCTGGTCGCTGGCCTTCGGCATGGCGGGCTTTTCGCTGGGGCTGATCGTATCGGGACTGCTGTCGCCGGTGGTTGGTGGATTGATCGACCGCCACGGCGGCAATGTCGTCATGGCATCGGGCGCGTTGGCCGGTGCCTTGGGTCTCGCTCTATTTTCAGTCGCCGATCATCCCGCGACCTATCTGGCCTGCTGGCTGTTGCTCGGCGCTGCAATGTCGGCGTCGCTCTACGATCCCGCCTTCGCCACGCTGACGCGCATCTTCGGTGCCTCGGCGCGGCGGCAGATCACCTTCGTGACCTTTGCAGGCGGCTTCGCCTCGACGGTCGGCTGGCCGGCGACCCATCTTCTGCTTGAGGCTGTCGGCTGGCGCGGGACGTATCTGACCTTCGCAGCAATCTTCGCCTTTGTCGTTGCGCCGCTTCATGCTTTTGCATTGCCGCGCCACGTCGCCGTCGTGCCGCTGCCCGTGGCGGATGCCGTTGTCGTCCCCCAACAGGCAACCCAGCGCCCGGAAGGCTGGCCGTTCATCCTGCTGGCGGCGGCTTTTTCGCTTTACAGCTTCATTCTGTCGGGCGTGACCTCGAACCTGCTGGCGCTGCTGGAGCGCGGCGGGCTCAGTGCTGCAACGGCGGTGACCATCGGTGCGATGTTCGGACCGGCGCAAGTGGCATCGCGGCTGGCAGACTTCATGCTGGCGGGGCGCACCCATCCGCTGTGGATCGCGCGCGGGGCGGTGGTGCTGGTGGTGTCGGCCTTCGCGATGCTGGCCTTTGCGGGAATTTCGTTTCCGCTGGCGGCCTTGTTCGCTATCGGCTTCGGCGCGGCCAATGGCGTCATGACCATCGCGCGCGGTGCGCTGCCGCTTCTGATGTTCGGTCCGGTCGGATATGGCCGCGTCATCGGCCGCATCGCGCGGCCGGCTTTGTTCGTGCAGGCCTTCGCGCCATTCGTGGTGGCTTCCGCAGTCGAGACGCTGTCCGACCGCATGGTGCTGCTGCTTGGGACCGTGCTGGCACTCGCGGTGCTGCTCTGTTTCGTGATGATAAAAACGCCGGGCATTGCTGCCCGGCGTTAAACGATCTCTAACTGTGGTCGAAAATTATCTTAGCCGAACAGCGCGTCGATATCGTCCTGCGAAGCATGGCCGACGTCGCCGTCCAGTTTCGGACCATTCAGCAGCTTGTCGTCTTCGCTACGGTCGTCGACCTTGGCCGGCGCATGCGCCTTGATCTCATCGACGCCACCCCAGATGTCCATCATCGCAGTAATGCGGTTTTCGATGAACTTCATCGTGGTCATCACCTTGCTGATGCGCTGGCCGGTGAGGTCCTGGAAGTTACAGGCTTCGAAGATCGCGACGACGTTATCGCCGATCTCTTCCAGCATCTGCTTCTGCTGATCGGGTGAGGTCACCTTGCCGAGCGCTGTCGATGCATTATCGATGGCTTCGGCTGCGGCGAGAATCTGCTGCGTGGCTTCTTCGGTGCCGCCGACGACGGCGCCAAGTTCACCGTTGACCTTCGCCATTTCGTCGCCTTCGAAGCTCTTGCCGTGAAGAACTGCGATTTCCATCTTGGTGCGGGTAATGGCGTCGTGGATCAGATCGAGTTCGATCTTGAGCTTTTCGCACTGCTCGATCTGAGCGCGATAGGTTGCCAGCAGCGCCTGCGCTTCCGCAACCTGCTGATCGGCGGCGGCGCCGACCTGATCTGTCACGGCGTTACGGGCCGGCGCTCCCATCTGCGCGCGGATCGCGCGGAGCTCAGCCATGATTTCGCGATGCATCGGCATAGGCTCGCTGCTGCCCACCACTTCATTGGGCATAGGCGCGGTACCGAAAACTTCTTCAATGCGAAATCGCTTGCGACGAACAGACATCAGGTCCCCCAACGTTCAATCAATCCCCCGTTCGTATACCCATGAGTTTAACGTGAAGTTCACGCGGGAACATCGCACCTATCACCGATAATCGCTGCGCAAACTGTTAGTTAACCATGGGGCTTTCGCGTTCATTCAAAATAAACGCTACCAAATAGAACTGCGCCGTTTGACGACGTGGTGAATCCAAACGGCGATTGTGTTTACCAAACCGAGGCGATTTTAACCTTAAGTCGGAGTGTGCAAAGCGCTTCTCAGGTGAGAACGCGCACGACGAAACAGTGCAGAGTACGTCGATGTTCAAAAAGTTCTCTCTCACGCTTCTTGCCAGCGCATCTTTCATCGCAGCTGGATCGCATCAGACGCTTGCGGTGGAAGCCGCGGCGCAATTCGCCGAGCCTCCGGTGGTCTATGCGCAGCAGCCGCAGCGCCCGATGCAGCGCACGGCCTATGCCGAACGCTCGCGCATGGGCGGCGGCTTCATCGAGTTTCTGTTCAGCGATGGTCCGGCGCAGCAGGGCCAGCGTTATCAGCAACAGCCGGACTACTCTTACGAGCAGCGGCGTTCGCTGCTGCCGCCGATGGATCCGCAACAGCGCGTCTATCAGCAGGAAGAGACGGCAGATGCCGCACGCCCCGCGCTCGATCCCAAGTATCAGCCGCAGCTGGTCGAGTATCAGGGCAGCGAAAGCGCCGGAACCATCGTTGTCGATACGCCGAACAAGTTCCTGTTCCTGGTACAAGGTGGCGGCAAGGCGATGCGCTATGGCATCGGCGTCGGCCGGCCGGGCTTCACCTGGTCCGGCGTAAAGACGATCACCGCGAAGAAGGAATGGCCGTCGTGGACGCCGCCGAAGGAAATGCTGGCGCGCCGTCCTGACCTGCCGCGTTACATGGAAGGCGGTCCGGAGAATCCGCTCGGCGCGCGCGCGATGTATCTCGGTTCGACCCTGTATCGTATTCACGGCTCCAACGAGCCATGGACGATCGGCACCAACGTTTCCTCAGGCTGCATCCGCATGCGCAACGAGGACGTCATCGATCTCTATGGCCGCGTCGGCGTCGGCGCCCGGGTCGTCGTGATCTGATCTTACTTAACCTCTCCCCGCTGTGCGGGGAGAGGTCGGCGCGCAGCGCCGGGTGAGGGGCGGGGCATGCGCTCTCATCACGAAGGGACTGTCGAATCCCACCGTTACGCGGCCGGCCATCTTTTGCTGCTAAAATCCGATCCGATAGTTGAGCGACCGAGGCTCATATCGCGCGATGCCCCTCACCCGTCCGGCTTCGCCGGCCGACCTCTCCCCGTAAAAAACGGGGAGAGGTTAAGGCTGCGTCGCCCGACAATTATGCCAAATCGCTGTCGTCGGAATCCATGTCCATGGCGTCGTAATCACCGTCGTCCTGGTCTTGATCCTGGTCCTGATCGGCATCGGCCTGCGCCTGATCGAAGGATCCGGCGCGGGAGCCGCTGGACGAACCGATATCATTGACGCCGGCCTGATTGCCGAGGTTGCCGCCGGAGGAATCCGAACCGGAGCTCCATGGGCTCTTGCTCTCGCTGGCATTGGCGGCGTCACCGAAACCTTGCTGATGGCTGCCGCCCATCATCGAACGGATGCTGCCGAGCAAGAGTGACCCGCCGACCACGCCGGCTGCTGCCGCAGCCGCTGTACCCAGGAACGAACCGCCACCACCAGCTTGCGGTTGTTGCTGGCCGAACTGGCCTGGTCCCGGACCCTGGCCGTATCCACCCTGACCATAGCCACCCTGCGGTTGTGGCTGGCCGATGACCTGCCCGGTGTTCCAGGCAGGACGGCTCGGCTCGGGCGGGCGAACGCTCGGCACGGAGCCACGCGGTTGGTTCGGGCTCTGGCCCTGACCGAACAGGGCATCCCGCATCGAATCGAGGAAACCGCCCTGAGCAGCCTGTTCGGGGGCGCCGTTGCCTTCCAGTTGCTGGATGCGCTCATGGGCGCGCTTCAGCGCTTCGTCCTGCAGCAATACGGTCTGCACCAGCGCATAGACCGCATTGGGTGCGCGGCGCTGGCCCTGCGCAATGGCGTCGAGCGCGTCTGGATCGCGTGGCGCGCCTTCGACCTTGCTGAGCCGGTCAAAGAGATCATCAACCAGTTGGCGTTCTTGCGGTGTCATGGCGTCCTCTGTCTTCAAAGCGCGCTTGCTTTGCGCGCTGGAGATGTAGTGACGCTTTGTGTCGCAATAAGTGCCGCCTGGATTAAATTTAGTTATGCGACAAAACGACCGGCAGGCCTTGTCGTGCTTCCTCTTGTCATGCTTCCTGCGCGTAGCGCGCCAGATTGGCCTTCAGCATGTCGAGAATCTGATCCCGTGCCGGATCGCGGGTCCCTCTGACCCAGGCTGCGGCGAGTGGCAGCCGGTTCATGGCCGACATGCCCAGCGGCACATAGCGAACGCCGCGCGCGGGCATGCGAGACGTCCAGCGCGGCACGATCGCCAGCCCGATCTCGGCGGCAACGAGATTGACGATGGTCTGCTTCTCGTCGGCGATCTGAACCACATTGGCCTGCAGTTCATCTTCCGCAAACAGCTTCATCGTCAGGTCGTGACTATGCGGCCGTGACCGCCGCTCCGGCACGATCAGCGGCTCGTCGGCGATGTCTGCAATCGTCAGATGCGTGCGCGATGCCAGCGGATGGCGCTCGGAGACAGCCACGACGGCTGTCTCGTGAAACAGAAACATGAATTCCAGCCGCTTGTCGGCACTCTCGGGCGGCCGGACAAAAGCGAGATCGAGCCGGCCCGACAGCAGGCGCGGCAGCAGCCGGATCGTCTTGTCCTCATCCAGCTTGATGGCAAGGTCAGGGGCGCGTTCGCGAAGATCGTGAAGCAGCGCCGGCAGAAGCCCGGCGGCGGCGCTGTCGATTGCGCCGACCCGGATCGTGGCCGCACGGGCACGCACGCGTGCGCGGAAGGACGACGCGATCTGATCCGCGCGGGCGAGCAGGTCGCGTGCCTGTTTCAGAAACTCGACGCCGTCATCGGTGAGGGCGACGCTGCGCGTCGTGCGCGTCAGCAGGCGTGTGCCGAGATCGTCCTCAAGGAGGCGGATGTAGCGGCCGAGTGCCGACGGCATCATCTCGAGCCGCTGCGCCGCGCGGCCGAAATGCAGTTCGTCCGCCGCCGTTACGAAACAGCGCAACTGGTGCAGATCCATCAAGCCTCCCGATGGCGCCCTTCGGCCGCCTCGGAAGTCATTATATCATTTATTTATATAAACAACCTCGATTGAGCCGGGCGCTGCCCGCCTGCAGGGTGGGGAGAGCCAGTTCAACCCAGCAGAGACCTCACCATGCGCGAATATTCCATCGCGGCCATCCCGGCCGACGGGATCGGACCCGAAGTCATCGCCGCCGGTACACGCGTGCTGGAAGCGCTGCAAAAGCGCATCGGCGACGTGACTTTCAATGTCGAGACGTTCGACTGGGGCTCGGCCTATTACCGCAAGCACGGCGTGATGATGCCGGCCGATGGCCTGCCGAAGCTGAAGAAGTTCGACGCGATCTATTTCGGTGCGGTGGGGGCGCCCGATGTGCCCGATCACATCACGCTGTGGGGCCTGCGGCTGCCGATCTGCCAAGGCTTCGACCAATACGCCAATGTGCGCCCGACCAAGATCCTGCCCGGCATCACCTCGCCACTGCGCGGTGTCGAAACTGGCGATCTCGACTGGGTGATCGTGCGCGAGAATTCCGAAGGCGAATATGCCGGCTGCGGCGGCCGCGTGCATCGCGGGCTGCCGGAGGAAGTCGGTACCGAAGTCTCGGTGTTCACCCGGGTCGGCGTGGTCAGGATCATGCGCTACGCGTTCAAGCTCGCGCAGTCACGTCCGCGCAAGCTGCTCACCGTGGTCACCAAGTCGAACGCGCAGCGCCACGGCATGGTGATGTGGGACGAGATCGCTGACGAAGTGTCGAAGGACTTCCCTGACGTCACCTGGGACAAGATGCTGGTCGACGCCATGACCGTGCGTATGACGCTGAAGCCGCAGAGCCTCGACACCATCGTCGCCACCAATCTTCACGCCGACATTCTCTCCGACCTCGCCGGCGCACTGGCCGGCAGCCTCGGCGTCGCGCCGACGGCGAATATCGATCCGGAGCGCCGTTTTCCCTCAATGTTCGAGCCGATCCACGGCTCGGCCTTCGACATCACCGGCAAGGGCATCGCCAATCCTGTCGCCAGTTTCTGGACCGCTGCGCAGATGCTCGATCATCTTGGTGAGCCGGATGCATCGGCGCGGTTGATGCGTGCGGTGGAAAAGGTCTGCGAAGCCGGCATTATCACGCCCGATGTCGGCGGCAAGGCCACGACGAAAGAAGTGACCGACGCCGTGGTAGACGCGATCCATAGTTCGAACGTCTGACGCGATTTCCGAACGCCCCGGTCTCACCGGGGCGTTCGATTTCAATAATCAAAACAATATTCAGGGAGGATCTCATGAAAGTCACAGCTACACTTGCGTTTGCGATTACGCTGGCAAGCTCCGCTGCCTTCGCACAGGGCTATCCCAACAGGCCGATCACCATGCTGGTGCCGTTCGCGGCCGGCGGTGCCACCGACACCGTTGCGCGCGTCACCGCTGCGACAATGTCGAAGATCCTCGGCCAGACCATCATCATTGAAAATGCCACAGGCGCCGGCGGCACCATTGCCGCCGCACGCGCGGCTCGCGCCGAGCCGGACGGCTACACGATCCTGATCCATCACATCGGAATTTCTACGGCTGCGACGCTGTATCGCAAACTGCCTTACGATACCAAGACCGCCTTCGCGCCGATCGGCCTCGTCACCAATGCGCCGATGACCATCATCTCCAGGCCGAACCTGCCGCCGAACACGCTCGCCGAGCTGATCACCTATATCAAGGCCAACGGCGACAAGATGACATTCGGCAATGCCGGCCTCGGCGCCGCCTCGCAGCTCTGTGGCCTGATGTTCATGAATGCCATCGACAAGCAGATCCTGTCGGTGCCCTACAAGGGCAACGGCCCGGTGATGAACGATCTGATCGCCGGCCAGATCGATCTCACTTGTGACCAGACCACCAACACCACCGGCCCGATCGCGGCGAAACTTGTGAAGAGCTACGCGATCACGACGAAGACGCGTTTGTCGTCCATGCCGGACCTGCCCACCGCGGATGAAGCCGGCCTGAAGGGTTTTGAGGCGGGCGCCTGGCATGGCATCTACGCGCCAAAGGGAACTCCTGACGATATCGTGCAGAAACTGGCGAAGGTGCTGCAGGATTCGTTGCGCGATCCCGAACTGATCAAGCGCTTCAACGACATCAACACCGATCCGGTGCCGCAGGATCAGGCGACGCCGCAGGCATTGAAGAAGCAGCTCGATAGCGAGGTCGATCGCTGGGCGCCGATCATCAAGGCGAGTGGACAGTTTGCCGACTAGCGCGCCAGCGTGACGTTGTTTGTCGCCAGCAACTGCACGAAGGCATCGCTTGCCAGATATTGATATTCGCGCTCGCGCTGGTCGGTGAACGGGTCGAGGTCGATCAGGATCTCATCGACATGACCCGGGTGGCACATCACGAGTCCGCCATCCGGAAGGTCGTTGAGGAAACCGGCCATGAGCGTGCCGAAGTCGGCATGCTTGGTGAAGTCATAGGCGCCGGCAAATCCCGGATTGAACGTCACGCCGGCGCGCGTCGCACGTCGGCGGAACGTGGCGCTGAGCGTGTCGAGCAGCAGCGCCTTCGGATTATCGAGGCGTTGGCCTAACGGCAGCACACGGCCGGATTGGCGGACCCAGGCCGTCGGCGCATTTTTCCTCACCGCAGCGAGGAGCGCATCGCGCACCTGCGGGAAGGTCTGTACGTGCTGGTGCCCGTCGACATAGTCGGGGGCGCGCCCGAACAGGGCCACAAACTTCGCGATCTGCGTAGTCAGCTCGGTCTCGATCGCCTCGCGATCGAGTTTTCGCAACAGGCTGAAGCGCAGCATCTTGCCAAGCGGCAGGAACAGCTCGTCGAGCAGCGGCCGGTAGTGCATCGTCAGCGGATGAAACGGGGCGGTCAGTGTCGCGTGCAGCCCGATCTCGCAATTCGGATTCTTGGCGACGGCGTCCTGCAACGCACTCACGTCATCGCGCGAAATTGCAGGACCGACCACCATCACAGATGTGGCGTTGAGGCGTCCGAGCGCAATGAGTTCGCGGATGCCCCGATTGACGCCGGGGCTGATGCCGTAATCGTCGGCGCAGAGTGTGATGCGGCGCAGGGCTGCGCCGGTCATTCGGCAGCGGTCCGGTCGGTGGTTTGCGTCACACTATCGGGGGTGTTGCGCTTCACGCTGTGTTCGGCGACGAAATAGATCGGCCGCGCCTTCAGTTCGGACAGGATCTTGCCGATATATTCGCCGAGCACGCCGATCATGATCAGCTGCACGCCGCCGAGGGTCATCAGGCCGACGACCAGCGATGGATAGCCCGGTACCGATTTGCCGGAGACCCATGTCTCCCACAGGATCGACAGACCGAACAGGAACGCGCCGAAGGCGAGCAGAAGACCGAGCAGGCTGGCGAAACGCAGCGGAGCCACCGAGAACGAGGTCAGGCCTTCGATCGACAGGCCGATCAACTGCTTCGGATTGAACGAGGTCACGCCGTGCTCGCGTGCCGCCGGTTCGTAGTCGACGCGGAGCTGGCGGAAGCCGATCCAGGTCGCCAGTCCCTTGAAGAACCGGTTGCGCTCCGGCAACTGGCGCAACGCCGCAGCCGCACGCGGTGACAGCAGACGGAAGTCGCCGGCATCTTCCGGGATCTTCTGCCGCGCGCCCCAGTTGATCAGCGCATAGAAGCCGCGCACGGCCTGGCGGCGCAGGAAGGACTCGTTGTCGCGATGGGCCTTGGCGGTATAGACGACGTCATAACCTTCGACGATCCAGTGCCGCACCAGCTGTTCGACCAGTGACGGCGGATGTTGGCCGTCGCCATCCATGAACAGAACCGCGCCCTTGGTGACATGGTCGAGCCCTGCCATCAGCGCGGCTTCCTTGCCGAAATTGCGCGACAGTGACACGACCTGAACGTCGAGCGACGTGGCTTGCAGGCTGCGCGCAACCGCCAGCGTGCCATCGGCGCTGCCGTCATCGATATAGACGACTTCGCAGGCGAGGCCGTGGCGTTCTTTCAGTGTCGTCGCGAGCGTCGCCAGCCGCTCATGAAACAGAGCAAGGCCGGGCGCCTCGTTGTAAACAGGCACAACGATCGACAGGCCTTGTGCCGCGGCGGTCGCGGCATCGGTCGACAGGCTCGATACGTCGCTGCCCAGCATCATCGATCAGATTCCGATATCCAAAATACGCTCATGAATCATATGGTAATCAGCCAGTGCGTCCGCCAGCAAGGCGAAACGCCGCGCTGCGCGTTACTGCCGCAAGAACGCCTCAAGTTTGGCGAACAGCGGATTCTCGCGATCCATCACATAGTCGAGCGAGGCGACCGAGACGGTATCTGCGCCGTTGGCACGCAGGAAGCTGCTCAGCGCGTAAAGCTGCGCCGGCGGGCAGTGCAGCGTGATCATGCCCGACGAGGTCGGGCCGCCGAACGGCGACACCACGCCGAAGCGGTTGTGTGCCTCGGTGAGGAGCGCCTGATTGCAGCCGGCGAAGCGGGTGCGCACTTCCTTGTATTTGCTGGCGCGGGCGCGCGCGGCAATGTGGTCGAGAATGATGCGCGCAGTTTCCAGAGACTGCGCCGACCAGTCGGCGGCGCGCGAGGCGACGAGATTGGCCTGGCTGCGCAGGATGACGCCGTCATCGAGTACCTTGAGACCATTGGCGACGAGGGTCGCGCCGGTGGTGGTGATATCGACGATCAGTTCGGCCGTGCCGGTGGCCGGTGCGCCTTCGGTGGCGCCGGCGCTTTCGACGATGCGATAGTCGACCACGCCGTGCGACGCGAAGAAGTTGCGCGTCAGGTTGATATACTTCGTGGCGACGCGCATGCGGCGATTGTGCTGCGCGCGGAAGCCGGTGGTAACGTCATCGAGATCGGCCATGGTGCGGACGTCGATCCAGGCCTGAGGCACGGCAACGACCACATTGGCGCTGCCAAAGCCCAGGCCATCGATCAAAGCGACCTTCTTGTCGGCGTCGGGGATGCTCTCGCGCAGCAGATCTTCGCCGGTGATGCCGAGATGCACGGCGCCGCGCGCCAGGTTCGAGGCGATCTCGCTGGCCGAGAGATAGGCGATTTCGACATTGTCGAATCCGGCAATGGTGCCGCGGTAATCGCGCACGCCGCCCGGCTTCGCCAACGTCAGACCGGCGCGGGTGAAGAAGGCTTCGGCGTTTTCCTGCAGCCGGCCCTTGGAGGGAACGGCAAGGACGAATGGTGCGGTCATGACGCGCTCCCGGAAACCAGCGCCGAGGACGCGTTGTGAGTGAGGGCTTCGATCCAGATCGAGAAGCCGACCGCAGGGATCGGCGTAGCGGAGCCGAGCTGCGTCAGCAGTCCGTCATACCGGCCGCCGGCGACCAGCGGCTCGGTGCCATTGCCCTTGCGGTGCAGCTCGAATTCGAAGCCGGTGTAGTAGTCGACGCCGCGGCCGAACGACGTCGAGAAACGCGTCTTGGTGGTATCGATACCGCGCGCCGCCATGAAGCCGATGCGGCTTTCAAATTCGTCGATGGCGGCCGTGATATTGAGTTTGGCATCGGAGGCGAGCTTGCGCAGTTGCTGCAGGGCATCGTCGGGATCGCCTGATATCGCGAGGAAGCGCTTGATCAGCACCAGCGCATCGCGCGGCAGTGCGCCGCCTTTCAGCGTCGACTGTTCGAGGAAGCGATCGGCGATTTCCGCCACCGAACGGCCGCCGACATTGGTGGCGCCGGCGATCGACATCAGGTCGGTGACCAGTGCCAGCGCTGCCTTGCGGTCGGAGCCCGCGAGAGCAGCGAGCACGCCTTCATATTCGTTGCGGACCGGCGACTCTGCGAGGGTCAGCCGGTCGAGATCGTGGGTCAGGCTGATCTTGCGGTTGAAGTCTTTCATCAGCCGGCGCTTCCACACCGGATAGAGGTCGAGCGCCTCGATCAGCGCCGCGAACAGTGCGACATCGCCGGTGCGGATCTCGATTTCGCTGAGGCCAAAGGCGGCCGTCGCCTCGAGGCCGAGCGCCAGCATTTCGGCATCGGCGGCTGCGCGGTCCTGACGGCCGAAGGATTCGATGCCGGCTTGCTGGAATTCGCTGGGCGTGCCCTGCCGATAGCGGAACACCGGGCCGAGATAGCTGAAGCCGGCGGGCTGGCCTGCCTGCGATGAGGCGAGATAGTCGCGCGCCACGGGGATCGTGAGATCCGGCCGCAGGCACAGCTCTTCGCCCGACGCGTCGGTCGTCAGATACAGGCTCTTGCGGATGTCTTCGCCGGACATATCGAGGAACGGATCGGCCGGCTGCAGGATCGCCGGCTCGGCATGGGCGTAGCCGGCCTCGGCAAACGACAACAGCAGCGCATCCGCCCAGGCGGCGGATCCGGTCGCGCGAGGGGCGGCGGGTTTGGTCATCTCGAAGTCCAGCAATCTCAACAGAGTGGTCGTTGGCGCAGCCCATAGCATGGCGGTTGCGACGTTTCGACCACCATCACCCGGTGGCCTTAATGTCGGGTCATGGCAGCGGGCTATTTGCCTACTTGGTTACCATTCCAGTCACCAAGGGCCGTCTGCACCAGTGCCAGCGCAGCCACCGCCGCCGTATCGGCGCGCATGATCCGCGGACCCAGTGCCAGCCGGAGAATATTGGCCTGTTTCAGCAGCAAAGCCCGTTCCTCGTCGGCAAAGCCGCCTTCCGGGCCGATCAGCACATCGATTCCGGCTGAGGCGGCCTCCCGGGCGCCAGTCAGCGCGGCCATGGGATCTGCCACTTCCGCGGCCTCGTCGCAGAAGATCAGCAGCCGTTTGGCCTCCCGCTGGTCGAGATACTTGGGCAGGTTCAGCGGCTCGGCGACGCTGGCCACGCTCAGAATTCCGCATTGTTCGGCCGCCTCGACCACGTTGGCGCGCATCCGCTCGGTATTCACCCGGCTGGCCTGCGTAAAGCGCGTCATCACCGGCTGCAGTGCCGCCGCGCCCATTTCGATGGCCTTCTGGACCATGTAGTCCAGCCGGGCGTGTTTCAGCGGGGCGAATACATAGGTCACGTCGGGCAAGCGGTCCTGCGGCCGGACCTGGGTCAGCAGGGTCAGGCGGTCTGCCCGCTTGCCGCCGGAAATGGCGGCCTGCCATTCGCCGTCCTTGCCGTTGAACACCAGCACCGAGGCGCCGGAGCCCAGCCGCAGCACATTGCCGAGGTAATTGCTCTGGTTGCGGTCGAGCGAAATGGTTGCGTCGGCTGCAAAAGGCGCATCGACAAACAGGCGGGGACTGCGGAAATCGGCTTGCGGCATCGTTCATGTTCCATTCAGAGGGCGAGCTTTAGCCCAACTGCGACGAATTATCATGCGAGAACGCGGGTTTGCGCCGCGCTGCCGCCCGAATCCGCGTGCTGTTGGTGGGTTGTTAAGGCTTGGCAGGAATCGTAGAAAGTCCTGAATCAGGATGGGCTTCGCCCCCGATCGATCGGGGCACTGAGCTGCCGGAGGAATATCTGTGATCATCCGTCGTTTGATTGTGCCGCTGTCCATGGCCGTGTTCGCCATGCAGGCTATCGAAGTTCATGCCCAGGGCGCGTTTCCCGCGCCGCTGCCGGGCAACAGCTCGGCCGCGCCTGCGAGTTCGTCGCCGTTCCCGCCGGTGAACGGTGCGCCTGCCAGCGCATCGCCATTTCCGCCGGTCAATGGTGCGGCCACTGCGCCCAGCGCGTTTCCCTCCAACGGCGCTGCGCCGATCGGTGGTGGCGGCTTTGGCGCTCCTCCGCAGCAACAGGCGGGGCCGCCCGGCGGCGAAGATTGCATGAAGGGCTTTCTGCCCCTGCGCCAGGACGCCGAAAAGAAGGGCGCTGCCATCAAGGCTGCGAGCGAGCGTCGCGCGCCTCCGGACGAGGCCTGCAAGCTGATCACCTCTTTCTCGCAGACCGAAGTCAAGATGATCAAATACATCGAGGCGAATGCGCAGAAGTGCGGCATTCCGCCCAATGTCGGCGAACAGATGAAGACCGGCCACAAGAACACTGAAGGCATGCGGCAGAAGGTCTGCAGCGTCGCGCAGCAGCAACGGGGTGGCGGTGGTGGCGGCCCGGTGGCAGCGCCGCGTCTGAGCGACGTGCTGGGCTCCTCAGCGTCGCTGCCGGAAGCGAACAATGCGCGCAAGAGCGGCGGCACCACCTTCGATACGCTGAACGGCAACGTGCTCACCCGATGATCGGGTGGCAGATCATTCTGTTCCGATGAGCGACGCGGCCGCCCGCGTTGCGGATGCGACCGGCAACTGGGTCGATCGCTCGGCGCCGTTGTGGTCGCGGCCCTATCTGCGGCTGTCGCGCTTCGATCGTCCGATCGGCTCATGGCTATTGCTGATGCCGTGCTGGTGGTCGGCGGCGCTCGCCTCCGGCATGGCGCACGATATCCATCAATTGCCCAAGATGATCGCGCTGTTCTTCATCGGTGCTTTTGTCATGCGCGGCGCCGGCTGCACCTGGAACGACATCACCGATCGTGACCTCGATGCGAAGGTGGAGCGCACGCGCTCGCGGCCGATTCCGGCCGGGCAGGTCACGGCGAAACAGGCTTTTGCATTTCTGGTGCTGCAGGCCCTCATCGGCCTTGTGGTGCTGCTGCAGTTCAACACCTTCGCCATTGCCACCGGCATCGCCTCGCTTGGCATCGTTGCCGCCTATCCCTTCATGAAGCGCATCACCTACTGGCCACAGAGCGTGCTGGGCCTCGCCTTCTCGTGGGGCGCGCTGATGGGCTTTGCTGTCGTGTTCGGCCGCATCGATGCAACAGCGCTGGCTTTGTACGCGGGTTCGATCTGCTGGGTGATCGCCTATGACACGCTCTACGCTCATCAAGACACCGAGGACGACGCGCTGATCGGAGTGAAGTCCACCGCGCTGCTGTTTGGGGAACGCACGCAGGCCGCGCTGACGCTGTTCTACGGGCTTGCCGTGTTGCTGATCGGCGCGGCGCTAGCACTGGCTGGCGCGCGCTGGCCGGCATGGCTCGGCCTCGCGGCGTTCGCGGCGCACTTGGCCTGGCAGGTCACCCGCATCGATATCAGCGACTCCGCATTATGCCTGCGGCTGTTTAAGTCCAACCGTGACGCGGGGCTGCTGCTGTTTGCAGGATTGCTGGTGGATGCCATCATGCGGGCGGCGTAATCGCGCCTTCCCAGGCATTGGTGGACCGCAGAGATGGACGTCGCGCAGCTCAAGACACTCATCCACGTGGCCGAACTGGGAAGCCTGAGCAAGGCCGCCGATCGCCTTCGCATCGCGCAGCCGGCCTTGAGCCGGCAGATCAGATTACTTGAAAAGGAACTTGGCGCCGCGCTGTTCGAGCGGCACGGGCGCGGCATGGTTATCACGGAGATCGGCCGCGAAGTTCTCAACCACGCCACCCGCGTGATGACCGAGCTTGACGCTATTCGCAATGTCACATCCGAAGAGAGCGCGTCGTTCAAGGGGCTCGTCTCCATCGGCACGACGCCGACCGTGGCCGAGATCGTCACCGTTCCCCTGGTGAAGAAGATCAAGGAGGTGCATCCGCAGCTCTCAATCCGGCTGTCATCGGCCTTCACGGGCCATCTGCTCGACTGGCTGCAACGCGGCGAACTGGAGCTCGCCGTGTCCTACGATCCGCAGCCGCTGCGTTCACTGCGCATCGTGCCGGTGATGATGGAGAACCTGCTGTTCGTCAGCGCCGGCAGCAAGGGATTGCGCATGGATCGTCCCGTTCCGTTCGCGGCACTGGCCCATGAAGAACTGGTTCTGCCGAGCCTCCGCCATGGCTTGCGCGGAATCATGGAGGAATGCGCGCGACAAGCCGGCATCCAGTTACGTGGCAGTGTCGAAGCGGACTCCTTCGGTGCGATGATCGATCTGGTGCGCAACGGTGTTGGCTCCACTGCTTTGCCGCTCGCGCCGATCCATGCGCTGGTCGAGAGCGGCGTGCTCTGTGCGGCGCCGCTGGTCGATCCCACACCAGCGCGCAAGCTGGTGCTGGCCTATCCGGCAGACCGTTCGGTCAGCGCGGCGGCGCGCTTCGTCGGCGATACATTCACGGAGATCGCGGCCGATCTCGTCGCCCGGAATATCTGGGTTGGACACATGATCGATCCCAGGAAAACGTAGCTGCGTCGCACCATTCGCGCGCTGTCGAGTGCTGCAACGCCAGAGATCAAATCTCGGCATATCTCTTCGAGCAAATCGGTATGCGTCGGGCCGTCTGCTTTGGGCTAAGCGTGAGTCAGCGCTATGCTGCAAGCAACGGAGACTGGAATGTCAGATGCAGGGCCCACGCCCGGTTCACAGGTGGATTGGCGGCACGATGTGTTCCGCATCCTGAAGGAGGCCGACGTCAAGCACATCGTCTATGTGCCCGATGCCGGCCACTCCACGGCGATCCGTCTCGCCGACGAAGACAATGCGATCAATTCCGTGGTGCTGACCACCGAGGAGGAAGGCATCGGCTATCTCGCAGGTGCCTGGCTCGGCGGCGAGCGCGGTGCGCTGCTGATGCAGTCGAGCGGCGTCGGCAACTGCATCAATACGCTGGCACTGCAGGCTTGCACGCGCTTTCCGCTGCTGATGGTCGTGACCATGCGCGGCGACTGGGCGGAGTTCAATGCGTGGCAGAATCCGATGGGGCAGGCGACGGAGAAGGCGCTCAACCTGATGGGCGTGCTGACTTGGCGCGCCGATGAGCCGCAGGATGTAGCACCGCTGTTGCATGGTGCCGCGTCGATGGCATTCAATGGCGATGCGGCCTGCGCATTGCTCCTGGGGCAGCGTTTGATCGGAGAGAAGCAGTGGGTCAAGTAAACGCAACCGGCGCGCTCGATCGCCGCGAGGTCGTGCAGAAGCTGCTGGCCGGCCGCAAGGATCTGCTCGTGGTCACCGGCCTCGGCTCACCGTCTTATGACGTGATGGCTGCCGGCGACCACGACAACAACTACTATCTCTGGGCGGCGATGGGCAGCGCCGCCATGGTCGGGCTTGGGTTGGCGGCGGCGAAGCCCGACCATTCGGTGCTGGTCATCACCGGCGATGGCGAGATGCTGATGGGCATGGGCGGGCTTGCCACCATTGCCACGCGCAAACCTGCCAATCTCACCATCGCCATCCTCGACAACGGGCATTTCGGCGAGACCGGCATGCAGGTCAGCCATGCCGGGCTCGGCGTCAATCTCGATCGCGTGGCGCAAGCCTGCGGTTTCGGTTGGACGCGTGAGATCCGCGACATGGCTGGCGTCGATGATCTGCGCGGTCGGCTGTCGTCGCGCGATGGCGTCAAGCTCGCGACGATCAAAGTGAAAGCGGAAAACCCGCCGCGCGTGCTGCCGCCGCGTGATGGTGTCTATGTGAAGAACCGATTCCGCGCAGCGCTCGGACACGCGCCGCTCTGAACCAACGGAAGGGCGCCCATCGAAATAGATGCGGCGCCCTTTTGACGATCGCTGGAAGACCCAATGCTGGAAAACCAGTGTGGGCAACAAAAACATCATCAAGGGTAGGGAAACAATGGCGAGCAAGATCACACGCCGCACGTTCTGCCGCTCGGCAGCCGTCACGGCGTCCAGCATGATGATTCCAGGTACCAGTGTCTGGGCGCAGGCAGACCTGCCGAAAAGCCCGATCACGCTGGTCGTGCCTTTCGCAGCTGGCGGGGCCACCGACATTGTCAGCCGGCATGTGGCCAAGAAGGTCTCCGATCAGATCGGGCAGACCATCCTCATTGAAAATGTCGGCGGGGCAGGAGGTGTTGTCGGTGCCACGCGGGTCGCGCGTGCGAAACCCGACGGGCTGACGCTGCTGATGGGCACTATCTCTACCCACACCATCAATCCTCTGATGGCGAAGGTGCCGCCTTACGATCCGGTCAAGGATTTCACGGCGATCTCGATGCTGGTGACGGTGCCCAATGTGTTGATGGTGTCCAAGCAGGTGAAGGCGACCACCGTCGGCGAACTCATCGCGCTGCTCAAGGCCGATCCGACCAAATATAGTTACGGGTCGTCCGGCGTGGGTACGCCGCCGAATCTGTCGGGCGAGCTCTTTAAAGTACAGGCCGGCGTGAAGATGGAGCACGTGCCCTATCGCGGCGGTGCGCCGGCCATGAACGACCTGATGGGCGGACAGATCCCGGTTCTGTTCGACGTGCTCAGCGGCGCGGCACCGTTCATCAAGGCGGGCTCGATCCGCACGCTGGCCGTTACGACCAAGAAGCGGTCGCCGTCCTTCCCTGATATCCCGACCGTTGCCGAGTCCGGCTTGCCTGATTACGAGACCTACACTTGGAACGCGGTGTTCGGCCCACCCGGCATGGCGCCGGCGCTGGCCGAGCGGTTGAGTTCAGAGTTCCGCAAGGCCGTGGCGGATCCGGACGTGGCGAAGCAGTTGCGTGAGCTGAGCGGCGATCCGGTGGGCTCGACCGGCGCCGAGCTCGAGGCGCAGGTCAAAGCCGAGGGCGTGAAGTGGGGCCCGATCATCCAGGCCGCCGGTCTGAAGGCTGAGTAGCTCTGCGGAAGGATAGCGTGTTGACGTCTCTGAAAGCTGATCCTGCTGCATTTCTTGCTGCCGTGGCCGCAGTCGTTGGCGGCAAATATGTGCGTACTGGTGCGGATGCCGATTCCTATCAGCAAGACTGGCGCGCCCGTTATCGCGGGGCTGCTGTCGCTGTAGCCCTGCCGGGAAGTACGGAGGAAGTTGCGGCACTGATGGGCGTCTGCCGCAGCTTCGGTGTGGCGGTCGTGCCGCAAGCCGGCAATACCGGGCTCACCGGCGGTGCCATTGCGCCGGATGGACCGGACTGCCTGATCGTCAATGTCTCGCGGCTCAATCGCGTGCGCAATGTCGATCCGCTCAACAATGCGGTGACGCTGGAAGCCGGCTGCATTCTGGCGGATGTGCGTGCACTGGCAGACCAGCACGACCGGCAATTTCCCGTGCTGCTCGGTAGCGTCGGCAGTTGCGAGGTCGGCGGGCTGATCTCCACCAATGCCGGCGGCACGGGTGTGCTGCGTTACGGCAATATGCGCGAACAGGTGCTCGGACTGGAAGTGGTGCTGGCAGACGGTCGGATCTGGAATGGCCTCAAGGCGCTGCGCAAGGACAATACCGGCTACGATCTGAAGCAGCTCTTCATCGGAGCCGAGGGTACGCTCGGCATCGTCACCGCCGCTGTGCTGAAACTGTATCCGAAGCTCGCCGTCTCGGCGACGGCGATGGTGTCGATGGATCAGGTCGGCCAGGCGGTTGAACTATTGCAGTATCTCCAGCGCACGACGGGCGGTCGTGTCGAGGCCTTTGAACTGATGTCGCAGAGCCAGTTACAGATCGTGCTGCGTCATGGTTCTGCGAGCGGCAGTCCGATGGCGGGCGAAGCCCCGTGGTATGTGCTGCTCGAACTGGCCGACAGCGCCGCGGACTGGAATGCCGTGGAAAGCCTCGAGACCGCACTGGCCGCAGCGATGGAGGACGGGCTCATCGGTGATGCGGTGATCGCAACCGATCAGGCCAAGGCCGATCGGATCTGGAACCTGCGGCACACGATTTCTGAATCCAACAAGCGCGAAGGCTTCACCGTGTCGAACGATACGTCGGTGCCGATCTCGGCGCTGCCGGAATTCATCGACCGCGTCACGCGTCGGCTGCTGCGCGAGCTGCCGAATGCGCAGGTCGCGCATTGCGGCCATGTCGGCGACGGCAATGTGCATGTGATCGTCGTGTTTCCCTACGACATCGGCGATGCGCAGGTGCGCGAGGCTGCGGCGCACGAGGCTAACACCATTGTGCATCAGGAAAGCGTCGCCTGTGGCGGCAGTATCAGCGCCGAGCACGGCATCGGCCGCATGCATATCGACCGGCTTCCGCTCTACACGTCGGAGGTCGAGCTCGATCTGATGCGGCGCGTGAAACTCGCACTCGATCCCGACCGGATGATGAATCCGGTCAAGGTGTTGCGACTGCCGGGAGAGTAAGACGGCAGGAGGCTCCTGCCCTGTCTTCTTAGTGTCGCGCGATGATTTCGCGCTCATCCTTGTAGACACCGGCTTCACCGAGCAATCCGCCCGGACGACGACGTACCAGGAATTTCGGGCGGCGCTCGCGAATCGCGTTGCGGCGACGGCGGCGCTGCGACGGTTCGTAAGTCTTCTCTTCCGGCAATTGCGGAAGCGCGAAGATCTCGCTCCACATCAGCCAGGCCATGTCGATTTCTTCGCGATCCGAACTGACCAGCAACGGAATCGACAGCGAGGGATCGCGATGCGCGAGCATCAGCATCTTGCCGTCGTCGAGACCGCGCAAGGTGACGCCGAGGAAATCGCTGACGCGCACATTGATCGCCATACGCATGCCGCTGACGGCACGATGCAGGACGACGCGGGTGCGATGCAGTTCGATATGGCGGATCGCTCCGTCGGCGCGGGTATCATGCGCCTCGAAACGAACCGGAAGTGAATGGGGATCGAGCCGCAATGCGCTGCCCGATCCCGGGGCATGGGCCCCACCTGTCGCTGTTTGATGCCTCACGGCTTTTTATCTCCCCGCCGGAATTATGTTCCCGGTCGATGGGGAGACCTTGCCAGAGCCGGTTCGGAATCGGCTTAAAAAGGCTGGTTAATCGAATCCGACTGCCCTTCATGATTGACAGAAGCTTGGCAGGCATGATTGACGAACCGTTGCGAGAGCCCTGAAATTCTTTCCTTTTCGGCGCGGCAAATGCTTGAAGTCCCTGCGAAATAAGCACATCTCTAACAGCGGCCATCGCCGCTTCGGACCTGTTGAAATCGTCTCTCAATGTTGGGATTTTGTTCGTGAACTCTTCACCAAACGCGTCGTCGTCTGTCTCCACGAAATCCGACAATTCCGATCTGCTCGATCAGTCCGTACTCTCCACGCTGGCGCAGCGTCTCGTCGAGGCTGCCAGGAAGGCCGGTGCGGATGCCGCGGATGCGGTTGCGGTGCGCGGCGTGTCGCATGGCGTCGAAGTGCGTGATGGGAAGGTCGAAGCCTCCGAGCGTTCGGAAGGCGACGATATGGGATTGCGCGTGTTCGTCGGTCGCCGTCAGGCGGTGATCTCCACCAATGACATGTCCGGCGATAATGTCGCGCAACTGGCCGAACGTGCTGTCGCGATGGCGCGCGTCGCACCTGATGATCAATATGTCGGCCTTGCGGACCCAGTGCTGCTTGCGCGCGACTTTGCCAATCTCGATCTGCTCGATCCCGTCGTGCCATCGGTCACAGAGCTCGAACGCCGCGCAGTGGAAGCCGAAGCGGCGGCGCTCGCGGTGAAGGGCGTGACCAAGTCGGGCGGTGCATCGGCCTCGACCGGCATCGGCGGCATGGTGCTGGTGACCTCCACTGGTTTCCACGGTTCCTATCTGCGCTCCAGCCAGGGCGTCTCGATGACGGCCATCGTCGGCGACGGCACCAAGATGGAGCGCGACTACGCTTTCACCTCGGCGCTGCATGCGTCTGATCTCGACTCTCCATCGAGTGTCGGCAAACTCGCGGGCGAGCGCACGGTGGCGCGGGCCAATCCGCGCAAGGTGCCGACCTGCAAGGTGCCGGTGGTGTACGATCCGCGCGTCTCGAACTCGCTGGTCGGTCACGTCATCGGTGCCGCCAATGGCGCGTCCGTCGCGCGCAAGACAACCTTCCTCAAGGACAGTCTCGGCAAGCAGCTCTTCAGCAGCAATATCCGCATCATCGACGATCCGCTGCGCGTGCGCGGTCTGCGCTCGCAGTCCTTCGATGCCGAAGGCGTTGCGACGAAGCAGCAGGCCATCATCGACGGCGGCGTGCTCACCACCTGGCTATTGGATTGCGCGACCGCGCGGGAACTCGGCATGACCACGACAGGTCACGCGCATCGCGGCGTGTCGTCGTCACCATCGCCCGGCGCGTATAACCTGCATATGGAAGCGGGCGACGTGAGCCCCGAAGACCTGATCGCCGATATCAAGGAAGGCTTTTACGTCACCGATCTGATCGGCTCGGGCGTCAATGGCGTGACCGGCGACTACAGCCGCGGCGCCGGCGGATTCTGGATCGAGAACGGCAAGCTCACTTACGCCGTCAGCGAGATCACCATCGCCGGTCATCTGTTCGAGATTTTCAAGTCGGTGATCCCGGCCAACGACCTTACGTTCAAATACGGCGTCAACGCGCCGACCGTGCGCGTCGAGGGACTGACGATTGCCGGACGCTGATCTCGACACCGACAAACGGCTCGCGCACGATGTTGCCCTGATGGCGGACACGGTGCGGGCGGCCGGCGAGCTCGGCCTCGCAATGTTCGGTACAGAACTTAGGAAATGGACCAAGGGCGAATCCTCGCCCGTCTCCGAAGCGGATATCGCCGTCAACGATCTGATCGAGAAGCGGCTTCGCGCCGCGACGCCCGATTACGGCTGGCTCTCGGAGGAGAGCGCCGATGACGAATCCCGCCTCGGTAAGCGACTGACCTGGATCATCGATCCCATCGACGGCACCCGCAGCTATCTCGCCGGTCGCGAGGATTGGTGTGTCTGTGTCGCGCTGGTCGAGGATGCACGGCCGGTGATGGCCGCGGTATTTGCGCCATCCACAGATGAATTTTTCCTGGCGATCAAAGGGCAGGGCACCACCTGCAACGGCGTTCCGGTTCGGGCCACGACCGGTTCCGCAATGGACTTTTCACGCGTGGCGGGCCCGAAACCTCTGGTCGAGCGGATGGTCCATCCCAGACAGGATATCACCCTTTATCCGCGAATCGGCTCACTGGCGCTGCGATTGTGCTGGATCGCCAATGGTCGGCTGGATGCGGCCTTTGCCGGGGGGCAGAGCCGGGACTGGGATCTGGCCGCCGCAGATTTGATCGTGCACGAAGCGAATGGTAGGATGACCGAGCTTTCGGGCGATCCCATCCTCTATAATCGCCGGGAAGTCACGCACGGGTTGCTGGTGGCAGCGGGGGCCGATCGCCATGCTTACATCGTCGAGCAATTCCAGAACCGCCGGGTTTAACCGGCTGCACCACTATCTTTGACTTATCGGATCGCAGCCGGTCGCTGCAGGAACAGGATTCATGTCTGACACACCACAGCAACTGCTTCATCTGGTCATCGGGGGCGAACTGACCAACCTGAAAGAGACGACGTTCAAGGATCTCAGCCAGGTTGAAGTCGTCGGCGTCTATCCGAATTACGCGACGGCATTTGTCGCCTGGAAGGCCAAGGCGCAGCAGACCGTCGACAACGCCCACATGCGCTACTTCATCGTCCATCTCCATCGGCTGCTCGATCCGGGTCAAGACGCGAAGCCGACCGCTTGAAACGACTGCTCCGAAACACGCTGCGCAGCAGCTGGGTTCAGCGCGCCGCGGGGTTTCTCGCGGCCGAATTTTTGCGTCTGGTCTGGAAGACCAACACCTTCACCTTCGATCCCGTCGATGTCTATGACATTGTCGAGCCGCAGATGCCGGTCATTCTGGCGTTCTGGCATGGCCAGCATTTCATGACGCCGTTCATCCGGCAGAAGGACTATCGCGGCGCGGTGCTGATCTCGAAGCATCGCGACGGGGAGTTCAATGCGCTGGCTGCCGAGCGCCTTGGCATCGCCACCGTCCGCGGCTCCGGCGATCACGGCGGCGCGTTCCACCGCAAGGGCGGTGTCGGTGCGTTCAAGGAAATGGTGCGGGTGCTGGAGCGCGGTATCAATATGGCGCTGACCGCCGACGTGCCGAAGCGCTCGCGTGTCGCCGGCATGGGCATCATCATGCTGGCGCGCGAAAGCGGCCGGCCGATCATGCCGTTTGCCATGGCCACCAGCCGCTACGTCCAGCTCAACAATTGGGACCGCACCACGATCAATCTGCCTTTCGGTCGCGGCGTGCTGGTCGGCGGTGAACCGCTGAGCGTTCCTGCCGATGCCGACGCTGCCACGATGGAGGCGCTGCGCCTGCAGCTCGAAGCCACGCTGAACGAGGCCACGCAGCGTGCCTATGACGCGGTAGGTCGGCCGGAAGGTGCGCGTCGTGCCTAACGCGCTGCCGATCACGCTGCGCGCCTATCGCAGATTGTCGGCGGCGCTGACGCCGCTTGCGCCGGTCCTGATCAGGCAACGGCTGAAGAAGAACAAGGAAGATCCCACGCGCCTAGACGAGCGTCGCGGCATCTCGCAGATCGAGCGCCCCGCCGGGCCGCTGGTCTGGATTCACGGCGCCAGCGTCGGCGAAGTGCTGGCGGCGGCAGCGCTGATCGAGCGGCTGCGCGCGCTGGGCATGCGCATCCTGCTGACGTCGGGCACGGTCACCTCGGCCGAGATCATCGCCAAGCGATTCCCGACCGATATCATCCATCAATACATTCCCTATGACTCACCGCGCTTCGTGGCGCGCTTCCTCGATCACTGGAAGCCGAGCCTGGCACTATTCATCGAGAGCGATCTCTGGCCGAACCTCATCATTTCCGCGGCCAAGCGTCGGCTGCCGATGGTCCTCATCAATGCGCGCATGTCGCAGCGCTCATTTCCGCGCTGGCAGAAATTTTCGGCGACCATCAGCGCCTTGCTCGGCCGCTTCGAGATTTGCCTGGCGCAGTCCGAAACCGACGCCGAGCGCTTCAGCGCATTGGGGTCGCGCAGCGTCGTCGTCACGGGCAATCTGAAGCTCGACGTGCAGGCGCCGCCGGGCGACGCCGTGAAGCTGGACAAGCTCATGGCGGTAACGCGCGGTCGCCCCATCATCGTCGCATCGTCGACGCATCCCGGCGAAGAGGAGATCATCCTCGAGACCCACAAGACGCTGACCAGTTTCTTCCCGAAATTGCTGACGGTCATCGTGCCGCGCCACGCCCATCGCGGAGCGGATATCGCGCAGATGATCACGGTGGCAGGTGCGCAGGTTGCCTTGCGCTCGCGCGAGGAGTTGCCGCATGCAGGCACTGATATCTATGTCGCCGACACCATGGGCGAGCTCGGCCTGTTCTATCGCCTGTCACCGGTGGTGTTCATCGGCGGCTCGCTGGTGCCGCATGGTGGGCAGAATCCGATTGAAGCCGTGAAGCTCGGTGCGTCCGTGGTGCATGGCCCGCACGTCTTCAATTTCACCGACGTCTATGAGGCGCTGGATGGCGCCGGCGGTGCAAAGCTCGCCGACTCCTCCGAGCAATTGGTGAAACAGCTCGGCCAGATGCTCGGCAACGAGGCAGCGCGCGATGCTGCGATCGAGTCTGGGCGTCGCGTGGTTGAACGGCTTGGCGGTGCGCTCGATCGCACGCTGCATGCGCTGGAGCCTTATCTGATGCAGCTCCGGCTCGAAGCGGGAGCGCAGGATGCGTGAGCCGGCGTTCTGGCGGCCGCCATCGACATGGTTGTCGCGTCTGCTGATGCCGCTTGGCGCCATCTATGGCGAAGTCGCAGGCAGCCGCATGGCGCGCAAGGGCGTCGATGTCGGCATTCCCGTTCTCTGCGTCGGCAATTATCACGTCGGCGGTGCCGGCAAGACACCGACGACATTGGCATTGGTACACGTGCTGCGCGATCTCGGCGAGACGCCGGTGGTGCTCAGCCGCGGCTATGGCGGCAAGTTGCGCGGCCCGGTGAAAGTCGATCCGTCCAGGCACGTGGCGGCAGATGTTGGCGACGAACCGCTGATGATGGCACGGCAGGTGGCGGTGGTGATCTCCGGGGATCGCGTCGCGGGCGCCGCACTGGCGCGCTCGACCGGCGCCAGCGTGATCGTGATGGATGACGGCTTCCAGAATCCTGCGATCGCCAAGGACGCGTCGTTCATTGTGATCGACAGCAATCGCGGTCTCGGCAACGGCCGTGTGCTGCCCGCGGGACCTTTGCGCGCGCCGCTCGATCTGCAGATCGCACGCACCGATGCGCTCATCGTGATTGGCGATGGTGTTGCGGCGACGGGCGTGGCGGCGCTGGTCGCGGGCCGGGGCGGTCCGGTGTTGACGGCGCGCCTCGTGCCGGACGAGACGTCAGTAGTGGCTCTGCGCGGCAAGCGCGTGCTGGCCTTTGCGGGAATCGGCGATCCCCAACGCTTCTTCCGGACATTGCGTCATGCAGATGTGGACGTGGCTGTGGAGAAGGCCTTCGCCGATCACCACCCGTATGCGCCCGGTGAGATCGATGCGCTGGCCCTGCAAGCGAAGCGCGATGGCTTGACGCTGGTGACGACGGAAAAGGATGTCGTCAAACTCAGCAGCATGCCGGCCGTAGCGGAGATCGTGCCATTCGCCGTCACGCTGGCCTTTGAAGACAAGGCGGCGCTGCAGGCTTTCGTGATCGAACGGCTCAATCAGGCAAGAGTGAAGACGCTCAGAACGTAAGGTGGGCAAAGCGAAGCGTACTCACCCTACGGAATGACCGATACGAGCTTTACTTCTGACCCTTCACCGCGTCCGGATAATGCCGCGCCAGCACGGCATTCGGCACCGCATAGGCTTCCTGACGATCGACGCTCCAGTATTTCAACTCGTCCAGCGGAATGCGCTCGCCTGTGATGGCGCAAGTCACATAGGTGCCGGGTGACACCACGCGGAAATCGCCGTCGAGATATTGCAACTGGGCTTCGCCGTGGCCCGAGGGGCCAAATTTGTTCAGCACGGCTGGTCTCCTGGATCGTCACTAAGTCATCTTGCCGGATTGGTCACCGGCCCTGAATGTCGTCATCTCGTAGCATAAATAGGGCCGCGGCGTCGCCCAATAAAGGCGGCCCGCGTAACCTCTAGAACAGGCTGCCCTGATCGATTTTCGTCGCCTTTTTCGGCGCGGCCGGCGACGCAGGCTTTGCTTCACGCAGAGCGGCCGGGCGGTCGCCATCGGCCGTCACACCCACACGTCCGTCGGCGAATTCGATGCTCAGGCGGGCGCCGGCTCCGATATTGGCGGCGGCATGCAGCGCCGCGCCTTGCTCGTCGCGCACCAGCGCAAAGCCGCGGGCCAGCACGCTGCGATAGGAGAGGGCACCGAGCAACTGGCTCGATGCCTGCACGCGCGCCTGCTGGCGCTGCATCAGTGTCGTCAATGCACGGCGCGCGCGTTCGGCAAGGCGCAGAGCGCGCTCCCGATCGCGCGTGATGGCATTGCGCTGCGCCTGCGCATTGGCGAGCTTGGAGGCCTTCAATCGTGCTTCAAGGCCAGTGAAACGATCGCGGCGCTGCCGCAGCAGGGCACGCGCGGAGAGGCTCAGGCGTTCACCCGATACCGTCAGTCGCTGCGTGGCGTGGGCGATCTGTGCGCGCAGCACGCGCAGCGTCAGCCCGGCGCTGGCCTGCGCGAAGCGGCGATGATGCGCGTGTGTATTGGCCTTCAACGCACGCGGGAGCGATGCGGCTGCGCCATCGAGACGCTGGCGCGGAATGGCGAGCAATTCGCTGAGATCCGGCAGGGCACGCGCCGCGGCGCGTAGTTCGTTGCGGCGGGATTCCTGCCCGCGCTGCCAGCACAGCATCATGCGGCGCTCGAAGCCGGATATCTCCACCATCAGTTCGGCGCGCACGGGCACAGCCATTTCGGCAGCGGCTGTCGGCGTCGGCGCGCGCTTGTCGGCGGCGAAATCGATCAGCGTGATATCGGTCTCGTGGCCCACGGCAGAGATCAGCGGGATCATGCTCTCGGCGGCGGCACGCACCACGATTTCTTCGTTGAACGACCACAGGTCTTCCAGCGAGCCGCCGCCGCGCGCGACGATCAACAGATCCGGCCGTGGAATGGCGCCGCCTTCCGGCAGCGCATTGAAGCCATGGATCGCGGCCGCGACCTGCTCGGCCGAACCTTCGCCCTGAACCTTGACGGGCCAGACCAGCACGCGGCGCGGGAAGCGGTCTTCCAGCCGGTGCAGGATGTCGCGGATGACAGCGCCGGTCGGCGACGTCACCACGCCGATCACCTCCGGCAGCCATGGCAGCAGCTGCTTGCGCGCTTCGTCGAACAGGCCCTCGGCGCCAAGCTTGCGCTTGCGTTCTTCCATCAGCGCCATCAGCGCGCCGACGCCGGCGGGCTCGATGGCCTCGATGACGATCTGGTATTTCGACGAGCCTGGATAGGTGGTCAGCTTGCCGGTGGCGATGACCTCAAGGCCTTCCTGCGGCTTGAACCGCATCCGGCCATGGACGCCCTTCCAGATCACCGCCTCGATCTTGGCGCTCTCGTCCTTGAGCGAGAAATAGCAGTGGCCGGAGGAATGCGGCCCGCGAAAGCCTGAGATTTCGCCGCGCACCCGCACGTTCCCGTAAGTGTCTTCCACCGTCCGTTTCAGGGCTGAGGACAGCTCGGAGACGGTGAATTCGGGGGAATTGGTGAGCGGGGCGGCGGCTTTGGACATCGAATCTCGGCTTTCAGGATCGTCGCAAAGTAGGGATGTCGGTTGCAAAACGCCAATCAGATATTGATTTACAGATAACTCTGTTATACAGAGTTATCTGTATTCAGAGAATGGCGGGTATTATGGCGTCGATATTGATCTTCGCGGTTCGTGGCATCATTTGGCTCCTTGCTGCAGCGGGCCTGGTCGCCCTGGTGCTGGCCGGCATGATTGCGGTGCCGGTCTCCAGGCCCAAGGCACTGGCCTCCATTGCGGACACGGCGCGCAGTGCGTATCGCGGGGACGTGCCGCCACTGCAGTATTTCCAGGCGAGAGACGGCTCGAATCTGGCCTACCGGCGCTACACGCCATCCGGACCGTCCGTGAACCGTGCCGCACTCCTCATTCATGGCTCGTCGGGATCCTGCATAGCGGTGCACGCCCTAGCGAAAGCGCTTGCCGCGCGGGGCGTCGAAAGCATCGCTCCCGACATGCGCGGCCATGGCGCGTCGGGGACCCGCGGCGATATCGCTTATCTCGGGCAGCTCGACGATGATCTCGCAGATCTCGTCGGCCACTTGCGCGGGCAGGGGCTGGCGTCGCCACTGACGCTCGCAGGGCATTCGTCGGGCGGCGGGTTTGCGCTGCGCGTGGCGGGGTCCGTCAATCAGGGGCTTTTCGCACGCACCGTTCTGCTGTCACCCTATCTCGGCCTGAAGTCGCCATCCACACGCGAGAACGCAGGTGGATGGGCCAGTCCGAATGTGCCGCGCATCATCGCGCTCAGCCTACTGCAATCGTTCGGCGTGACATGCTGTTCGCAGCTCCCGGTGGTTGCCTTTGCCGTGCAACCAGGGTCGACACGCATTCTGACGTCCGAATATTCATTTCGGCTGCTGCAGAATTTCGGCACGCATCGCGACTACCGCCTGGATCTCGATCCGGCGAATGGGCCCATATCGGTCATCGCCGGGCGCAATGACGAGCTGATGTTCGCCGACAAATATCGCGAGGCGATGCAGTCGAAAGCCAATATCGACGTGCGCGTCCTCGACGACGCAAATCACATGGACGTCGTCAGCACGGCAAGTTTCGTCGCCGTCGTCGCCGACGATATCGCAACGAGGTGACATCGTGATCAACAGCCAGGAAGCCAGTGCTGTGTTGATGGAGATCGAGAGCCTCAGTCGGCTGGTCCGGCAGTCGGTGTTCTATCGGCACGCCAGCACGATGCTCATTCTATGGGGCGTTGCGACTTTTATCGGTTATCTGCTCTCGTTCTTCGCGCCTGCTGCGGCCCCCGTCATCTGGGCGGTCGTCATTGTCGCGGGTGTCATCTGCGCGATCATCATCGGGGCCCTCAACAAGAAGCGCGAAGGCGTCAGCACCTTCGATGCCCGCGCAACGGCAGCGTTTATCGCGTTCGTGGCTTTTGGCTGTCTGTGGAGCATCGTTTTCGGGAACATGGCGCCGCGGCAGATAGGCGCGTTCTGGACGACTTACTTCATGTTGCCTTACGTGATGACAGGGTTCTGGTTCGGCCGCGTCTTTGTCGTGATCGGCATGAGCGTGATCGCGCTGACGCTGCTCGGTTACTTCCTGGCCGGACCGTGGTTCACGCTCTGGATGGCTGTCGTCAATGGCGGCGGCCTGTTGCTCGGTGGCCTCTGGATGCGGCGCAGCTGACATGGCCGAACTCGACGACATCATCCATCAGCCTCTGCGGCTCAAGATCATGGCAGCGCTGAACGCTCTGCATCCGGCACAGGGGCTGGATTTCCCGCGATTGAAGAAACTGACCGGCGCCACCGATGGCAATCTCGGCGCTCATATCGAGACACTGGCGAAAGCCGGTTATGTCAGCGTCGAAAAGGCCTTTGTCGGCAAGAAGCCGCAGACGACGGTGACGGCCACCGCGACCGGGCGTGGCGCCTTCGCGCGGCACGTCGCCACCTTGCGTGAGATCATCGCAACTGCGGAAGGCAAGTAGAGCAAAGCCTGGGAGATTGTCATGGACATCGCGTGGCGCATTCTGACCAACACGCCGATCTGGGTGTTCGCGTTGCTCGCACTGCTGATCTGGCTCGGAAGCCTGTCGCTCCGGCCGCGAAAGACGCCGCTGCGCCGTTTGCTGATCGTTCCGATGGTGTTTCTCCTGATGGGGTTGTCGCGGCTGATCTTTGCCGGCGGCCAATTGCATCTGATCGGGGCATGGCTGGCAGCGGCAATCGTGATGGCGGCCGTCGCTCTGTGGATCGGTCCCGGCGAGACGACGGTCGATCGGCAGGACGGCACCATTCTGCGCCCTGGGAGTTGGCTGCCCCTGATCCGCAACCTGTCGGTCTTCCTCCTGCAATATGCCGTGGCGGTCGCAACCGCGATGAAGCTGGGTTCGGGTGCTGCCGTCCCGCTGATCGGCCAATTGGTGTCCGGGGCGTGCGCCGGCTATTTCCTTGGCTGGACGGTGGGCTTGATCCGCCGCTATCGCGCGGAAACACATGTCGCCGTCGCTTGACGGGTTGGCCGCCTGGCCGGTTGATTACTCAGACCACTGATTGCTGTGCCGACGCGCCGTGCTAAACGATGGGCGTGTTTGATTGCAATTGGTCTGGCTCGTTATGAACATTCTCCTCCTCGGTTCCGGTGGTCGCGAACACGCGCTGGCGTGGAAACTCGCCGCGTCTCCGTTGCTAACCAAACTCTGGTGCGCGCCAGGTAATGCCGGCATCGCCCGGGAGGCCGAATGCGTGGCGGTGGATATCACCGACCATGCGGCCGTGATTGATTTCTGCAAGGTGAACAAGGTCGATTTCGTCGTGGTCGGCCCGGATGCCCCGATAGCGGCGGGCATCGTCGACGATCTTGCTGCCGTCGGCATCAAGGCATTCGGACCCAGTAAAGCCGCCGGCCAACTGGAAAGCTCGAAGAGCTTCACCAAGGAACTGTGCCGGGCCAACAACATCCCGACTGCGGCCTACGGCCATTTCCATGATGCAGAGTCTGCCAAGGCCTATATCCGGACCCAGGGCGCACCGATCGTGGTCAAGGCCGATGGCCTCGCCGCTGGCAAGGGCGTTGTGGTGGCGATGTCTGAAGCCGAGGCGCTGGACGCGGTCGACATGATGTTCGATGGCGGCTTCGGCGAGGCCGGTGCGGAAGTCGTGATCGAGGAGTTCATGCAGGGCGAGGAAGCCTCGTTCTTCGCGCTGTGCGATGGCGAGCACGCGTTGGCGCTGGCAACTGCGCAGGACCACAAGCGCGCCTTCGACGGCGACAAGGGCCCGAACACCGGTGGCATGGGCGCCTATTCGCCGGCGCCTGTTATGACCGAGGCGCTCTGCGCGCAGGTGATGAACGAGATGATCATGCCGACCCTGCGCGCGCTCAGCGCCATGGGGACGCCCTATAAGGGCGTGATCTATGCCGGCGTCATGGTGACCGAGCAGGGGCCGAAACTCGTCGAATACAATGCCCGGTTCGGCGATCCGGAGTGTCAGGTGCTGATGGTCCGTATGATGTCGGATCTACTGCCGGCGCTGATTGCCTGCTGTGACGGGCAGCTCAAGAATTTCGATCTGCGCTGGTTCCCGGATCCGGCGCTGACGGTGGTGATGGCCACGAAGGGCTATCCCGGCGACTACGACAAGGGCACGCGCATCGCCGGCTTGGACCGGGCCGAGAAGATCGAGGGTGTCGAGATTTTCCATGCCGGGACCAAGGCATCCGGCGACTGGATTCTCGCCAATGGCGGCCGCGTCCTCAACGTGACGGCCTCCGCCAAGACCGTTGCTGAGGCCCAGCGCCGCGCCTATGAGGCCATCGGCCTGATCAACTGGCCGGAAGGTTTCTGTCGCCGCGATATCGGCTGGCAGGCGGTGGCGCGGGAGCGCAAGGGCAAATAACGGTATTCAGGGGTTCCTCTTGGGGAACCGAAGGTTGTATGGCGCGTTGATGGGGCTGTGAGGTACCCATGGCGCACTATTATTTCGACCTCAAGAACGGCACGACACAGCGCGACCATGCTGGTCGGGAGCTGCGCAGTGACGCCGAAGCGATTGCACAGGCTTATGTGATCGCCGACGAAGTCAGCGCCCGGCCGGCGATGCATCAGGACCATGAGCGCCACATCTGCGTCATCCACGAAGACGGGCACGAAGTGACCCGCGTTCCCGTTGACTTGGCTGTCAGCAAAGCCTCAGCGCCGCGCTCTAAAAAACTCTCGTAACAGCGCGGCGGACTGGGTTTCGCCCACGGACGGATAGACTTCCGGCGCGTGGTGGCAGGTCGGCGAAGCGAAGAAGCGCACGCCGGAATCGACCCCGCCGCCCTTGGGATCAGCCGCGCCGTAATACAGCCGCCGGATCCGGGCGAAGGAGATTGCGCCCGCGCACATGGTGCAGGGCTCCAGGGTCACATACAGGTCGCAGTCGACCAGCCGCTCGCTGCCGAGCTTGGCGGCGGCCTCCCGGATCGCCAGGACTTCGGCATGGGCGGTCGGGTCGCGGTCCCGGAGGGTGCGGTTGCCGGCTGTGGCGATCACCTCGTTATTCCCGACGATGACGCAGCCGATGGGGACTTCACCGGCATTTCCGGCGCTTTCGGCCGCTTTCAGCGCCAGATCCATGAAAGAAGGTGCGGTCAACGGCTCGTTTCCTGCGCAAAACTCTGCTACGGAGTTGCATTCAGCAAAAGTGGATACTGGTTTTGCGTGAGAATGCGCCCCAATGAGCGCGCATTTTCGGCCCGCGAACCGTTTCCGCACCGCTCAACCCAATTCAGCTTCCGCTGCAGTGAGACCCTTCATGCCCCGCGACAACGACAAAAACAACGGCCCCTCGAGCGGCCGGCCACCCGGTGGCAAAGGCGGAGCCGGCAAGGGCCGCTCCGGCGCCGCACGTGGACCCGACAAGAAATTCGCCAAGCGCGACGGCACATATGCCCCGAAGCCGCCCGGTGCTGGTGGCGGCGAGAAGCGATCTTTCGGTGGCAAGCCTTCTGGCGGCAAATCTTTTGGCGCCAAGCCCTACGCCGGCAAACGCGATGACGACCGCGCGCCGCGCCGCGATCGTGACGATGCGCGTCCGGCTCGCTTCAACCGCGACGACCGTCCCGCGCGCAGCGGCGGTGGTGATCGCCCCGATCGCGGTCCGCGCAAGGATTTCGGTGACCGCGAGAAGCGGCCCTATGCACCGCGCGCCGGTGGCGGCGACAAACGTCCCTACAGCCCGCGCGGAGAGGCACCGCGCGGCGACCGTCCGAATTTCAACAGGGATGACCGCGCCCCGCGTGGCGACCGCGGCGATGCGCGTCCGGCCGGACGTTTCTCCGACAAGAAGTTCGGTGACAAGAAGCCATATGCATCGCGTGATGGTGGTGGCGAGAAGCGCCCCTATACGCCGCGTGGCGAAGGTTTCCGCGGTGGCGATGGTGACCGTCCGCGTCCGCGCTTCGATCGGCCGCAAGGCGATCGCAACGATCGGCCACAGCGTGATCGCAACGAGCGCCCGCAGGGCGACCGCCCCTACAGCCCGCGCCCGTCGCGTGATGGCGATCGTCCGTTCAGCCCGCGTCCTTCGCGTGACGGAGATCGTCCGCGCGGCGACCGGCCGTTCAGCGCCGAGAAGAAGTTTGGCGGCGACAAGAAATTCTCCCGCGGTGCGCCGGATCGCGGCGGCCCGCGCAAGAGCTTTGGCGATCGCAACGATCGTCCCGATCGCAACGATCGTCCCGATCGCGGTGATCGTGGCGGGCGTGATTTCGAGCGCGGCCCTGATCGCAGCGAGCAGAAGCCTTGGCAGAAGCGCGAAGGCGGGTCGGATGATCGCGGCAGCCGCAGCGCGCGTCCGCCGCGGGATGGCGCGCGCAATTTCGATCGGCCGAAATTCGACAGGCCAAAATTCGAGCGTTCGCGCGACGACCGGCCGGAGCGTAGCGACAGTGAGCGTCCGCGTTTCTCGCGTCCGCGTGAAGATCGCCCGAGCTTCGATCGCCCGCGCGAGCCGCGTGGCCGCACCGACTGGCAGGAGCATGGCCGGAGCGAGCGTCGTGACGATGATGATCGTCCGCGTCGTGAGAACGAGGACGAGAGCAAGATTTTCGCCAAGCGTCCTGCATTCGGCGGTCGCGGTGAATATCGCGAGCGCGATCCGGAAGCGCGCCGCCCGGCGCGCGTTCCCGCGGCCAAGAAGGCCGGCGAGCGTATCGCCAAGGTCGTGTCGCGCGCGGGCCTGTGCTCGCGCCGCGATGCCGAGGAATGGGTCACGCAGGGCCGCGTCGCCGTCAACGGCCGCGTCATCAACTCGCCGGCGCTCGATGTCTCGACCAACGACGTCATCACCGTCGACGGCAAGCCGTTGCCGGCGCCGGAGCGCACGCGCCTGTTCCTGTATCACAAGCCGCGCGGCCTGATGACGACCCATGCCGATCCCGAGGGACGGCCGACGGTGTTCGATCATCTGCCCGAAGGCCTGCCGCGTCTGATTTCGATCGGCCGGCTCGATTTCAATACCGAGGGCCTGTTGCTGCTGACCAATGACGGCGGCCTTGCGCGGACGCTGGAACTGCCGGAAACCGGCTGGCTGCGCCGTTATCGCGTGCGTGCCCATGGCGAAGTTACGCAGGCACAGCTCAACGAGCTCAAGAACGGCGTCGAGGTCGATGGCGTCAAATATGGCTCGATCGATGCGACGCTGGAGCGCGATAAGAGCGCCAATGTCTGGATCGTGTTCGCGATCCGCGAAGGCAAAAATCGCGAAGTACGTAACGTGCTGGCGCATCTGGGCCTCGAGGTGAACCGGCTGATCCGCATCTCCTACGGTCCGTTCCAGCTCGGCGAGATCGAGGAAGGCGAGGTTGACGAGGTGAAGACCCGCGTGCTGCGCGAGCAGCTCGGTGAGAAGATAGCGGATGCCTCGGGCGCCGATTTCGGTCGGCAACTGCCGAGCAAAGGCGATGTGTCGCTCGACCCGGTGATCGTCAAGAAGCCGGTGCTGAAGCGCTCGACGGTGGAAGACCGCAAGGGCCGTCGCATTCTGGTGCAGCGCGCTGGCTCGGAAGAGTCGCGTGCCCGCAACGAGGACGCGGCCACCTTCGGTGGCCCGCCGAAGAAGCCGAAGCGCGGCTATCACGGCAAGCGCGATCTGAAGCCGCGGGACGCGTAAGAGAAGTCAAAGAGAAGTACGATGTGCATCGCGACGGCAGTTGTGCTCCCTCCCCCCTTGCGGGGGAGGGTCGGGGAGGGGGGTAACCCGGAGCTCCGGCGTTTGTGGCTCACCCCCCTCCCGGCGCTTCGCGCCACCCTCCCCCGCAAGGGGGGAGGGGACCACGCTACACCTGCGGTGGCTTTGCCACTTTTCAAACGAGGCATCTGATGCGTGTCGTCGGTGGCCGGCTGAAAGGCCGCAACATCGCGTCGCCCACGACGCAGGCGATCCGTCCCACGGCGGATCGATTGCGCGAGTCGTTGTTCAACATCCTGATCCACGCCTACGAGAGTCCGATCCAGGACGCGCGCGTGCTCGATCTGTTTGCCGGCACCGGCGCGCTGGGCATCGAGGCCGTATCGCGCGGCGCAAAGTTCACGCTGTTCGTCGATAACGGGTCCGAGGCGCGCGCGCTGCTCCGCAACAATGTCGAGGCGCTCGGTCTCGGCGGCGTCACCAAAGTGTATCGCCGCGACGCCGCCGATCTCGGCCCCGCCCATCCGGTCGAACCGTTCTCGCTGGTGTTCCTCGATCCGCCCTATCGCATGAAGCTTGCCGAAAAGGCGCTGGCCTCGCTGCGCGATGGTGGCTGGCTGACGCCGGGCGCTCTGCTGGTGGTGGAAGAGGCGAAGGATGCTGCTTTCGCAGCGCCCGACGGGTTTGAAGAACTCGAGCGCCGCGCCTATGACGATACCGAGTTTACGTTTCTGCGATTTTTGTAAAAAGACTTCAAAAGGAGCCGCCGATGTCTGCGATCGAATACACTTGGGATCATGTCCATATCCGCACGCCGGACACCGAAGCGACCGCGCAGTGGTTTGCCGATATGCTCGGCGCCGAGATCCTGCGTGCCCCTGGCCGCATCGATATCAGGCTTGGCGGCGGCATGATCTTCCTCGCCCCCGTGACGCCGGAGATGGGCGTCAACCCGCCGCCGGTCACGCCCTATCAGGGCCTCGATCATTTCGGCCTGAAGGTGAAGGACATCGATGCCGTGGCCGCTTCGCTGAAGGCCAAGGGCGTCGAGTTCACCAAGGAGCCCCATACGCTGAAGCCCGGCCTGCGCATCTGCTTCATCCGCGCGCCGCAGGGCGTGTCGATCGAGCTGCTCGAGCGCGATCCGAAATATACGTGAGTCGAGCACCAGCCCGTCCACGTCATTGCGAGGAGCGAAGCGACGCGGCAATCCAGTCTTCGCTTGCGGCTCTGGATTGCTTCGCTGCGCTCGCAATGACGGCTGAGGGGTCTATCGTCGCCCGAACAGCTTCTCGATATCGCTGAGCTTCAGCTCGACATAAGTCGGCCGGCCGTGATTGCACTGGCCGGAATTTGGCGTGTCTTCCATTTCGCGCAGCAGGGCGTTCATTTCCTCGGGCCGCAGGCGGCGGCCTGAGCGCACCGAGCCGTGGCAGGCCATGGTCGCGGCCACATGCAGCAGCCGGCGCTCCAGCGGCAGCGCCTCGTCCCATTCGGCCATATGTTCGGCGAGATCGCGCAGCAGCGACGCGGCATTGGTCTTGCCGAGCAGCGACGGTGTCTCGCGCACGGCAATGGCGCCGGGGCCGAAACTGTCGATGGCGAGGCCATAGCTTGCGAGTTCCTCGGCGCGATCGAACAGTTTCTCCACGATGGCCTCGTCCATTTCGACGATCTCGGGGATCAGCAGGATCTGTCGCTGCACGCCATTGGCGGCCAGTGATGCCTTCAGCCGCTCATAGACGATACGTTCATGCGCGGCGTGCTGATCGACCACGATCATGCCGTCGCGGGTCTGCGCGATGATGTAGTTCTCATGCACCTGCGCACGCGCGGCACCGAGCGGCCGGTCGACCAGATCGGTCTGCGGCGTCTCTTCAAAACGCACATCGGCCGTGGGCGTGCCGACATCGAATGCCGCCTGGCTGCGTTCGGCAAACGCCGCCGAACCATCGAAGCCCGGCATTGGATTGACCGGATAGGCCGGCGAGCGCTGCCAGTCCCAGTTCGCATTCGGGCGCGGCGCAAAATTCGGGGCGAAGTTGGGGCGGAACGAGTCCAGCACGGCGCCGTCGCTATTGGCCGCGGTGCGGCGTCCTTCGCGGGCGAGGCCTTCTTTCAGGGCATGCACGATCAGCCCGCGCACCAGCCCGGCATTGCGGAAACGCACTTCGGTCTTGGCCGGATGCACATTGGCATCGACCTCCGTTGGGTCGAGCGTGACGAACAGCGCGACGATCGGATGGCGGTCGCGGGGCAGATAATCGGAATAGGCTGCGCGCACCGCACCGATGATCAGCTTGTCGCGGACCGGACGGCCATTGACGAACAGATACTGTCCAAGCGCATTGGCGCGGGTCAGCGATGGCGCCGCAGCAAAACCTTCAACCACCACGCCTTCGCGCTCGCTGCGCACTTCAATGGCACTGAGACGAAACTCAGGCCCGAGAATGTCGCCAAGCCGCGTCAACTGTCCGGCCGGCCCGGGCAGGGCAGCCGCCCATGTCACCGGCGCGCGTTCTTCGCCGGCCATGGTGAAGGCGATATCCGGCCGTGCCATTGCGAGGCGGCGCACGACTTCGCGGATCGCTTCGGCTTCGGTGCGGTCGGTCTTGAGAAATTTCAGCCGGGCAGGCGTCGCGTAGAACAGATCGCTGACCTCGACGCGGGTGCCCTGCGACAGCGCCGCGGGTGCGATCGGCGATTTCTCGCCGCCATCGACGGTACGCGACCAGGCATGCGGTTCCGACGCGTGGCGTGTGGTGATGCTCAGTCGTGCCACAGAGCCGATGGAGGGCAACGCCTCGCCGCGAAAGCCAAGCGTGCGGATCTGCAGCAGGTCCTCGTCATCGAGCTTCGAGGTGGCGTGGCGGTCTACGGCAAGCGTGAGGTCGCCATGGGTCATGCCACCGCCGTCATCGGTGATGGCGATCTTCCTTCGCCCGCCGCCATCGGTGAAGATCTCGACCCGGGAGGCGCCGGCATCGATGGCATTCTCCACCAGTTCCTTCACCACGCTGGCCGGCCGCTCCACCACTTCGCCGGCGGCGATGCGGTTGACGATGGTTTCTGGCAGCTGGCGAACGGGCATGGATCTCGGGGCGCGGTGATGGGTCGGGGATATGTAGGGAACCTGAAGCGCCATTCTATGGCCCCGGGCGCCTGATGTCCCCGCCGCAGCCCGCTTTTCCCCGGTTCTGGCTTTTTGTTTTGACGCGTTTTCTTGACGCGAACCGGTATCCACTTCGGTCGAAAACGCGTTAAGCGAATCGGCCGCCCTTCTGGATCACCTCGATCTTGTAGCCGTCGGGGTCGGTGGCGAAAAAGAACTGCGCCAGCGTGCGGCCCTCATGTTTGAAATCGCGCAGCGGACCGGGCGCAAGCTTCTCGCCCTCGAAGCGGGCATGTTCCGCGGCCACGTCGTCCACGACAACCGCGAGATGGCCGTAACCGTCACCCAGCACATAGGGCTCGGTACGGTCGAAATTCACCGTCAATTCGAGCTCGAACGGCGAGGAGGGATGGCGCAGATAGATCAGCGCAAAGTCGGGAAATGCGATGCGCTCGGCAATCTCGAGGCCAAAAGCGCGCTTGTAGAAGTCCAATGACCGCGCTTCGTCGAGCACGCGGATCATCGAATGAACGGGTTTGGCCATCGGGAAATTCCTGGAAAAAGTGGTCTGGCTTGTTGTGTGGGGCGCGGCTCAGTCGTCGAAGCGGCCGCCGCGGCCGGCCTTGACGTCGCTGCGGCGCTTCTTGCCGTCGAGGCGGCGCATTTTTGAGCCGAGCGTCGGCTTGGTGGCCCGCCGCGGCGCCTGCCGGAAGGCGGCTTCCTGCATCAGTTCGACCAGCCGCTCGATGGCGTCGGCCTTGTTGCGCTCCTGGGTGCGGAAGCGCTGGGCGTGGATCACGATCACGCCGTCCTTGGTCATGCGCTGGCCGGCGAGGGTGCGTAGGCGGATCGCGGTGTCCTCCGGCAGCGCCAGCTTGCGGCTGTCGAAGCGCAATTGCGCGGCGGTGGAGACCTTGTTGACGTTCTGCCCGCCAGGTCCGGACGCGCGGACGAAGACGATATCGATGTCGTCTTCGTCGATGGCGATGGAGCGGGTGATCCGGAGCAGCATTCTGTCTCCGTAGCACAGGATACCGCGTTTTGCTTGGTGCCCCGTGCGCTTGATCGCAGATCGCAAAGATATGCCCGGGACATAGCGGCAATGCTGGAACTGGCGCCCTGCCGAGGCTTATCGTTGCACCATCAGTCAATCCGGACGTCTCATGACCAAGACCCCCCGCAATATTCTCACCATCGATATCGGCGGTACCCATGTGAAGGTGATGACCAGCCGTGAAGGGATCAAACGCGAATTCGAATCCGGTCCGGACCTGTCCGCGAAGGAAATGGTGCGCAAGGTCAAGGCGCTGACCAAAGACTGGCGCTATGACGTCGTCTCAGCCGGCTATCCCGGCCCGGTGGCCGGCAATCGTCCGCTCAAGGAGCCACACAATCTCGGCACGGGCTGGAAGGGTTTCGATTTCGAACGGGCATTCCGCAAGCCCACGAAGCTTGTGAACGACGCCATGATGCAAGCGGTCGGCAGCTATGATGGCGGCCGGATGCTGTTTCTCGGCCTCGGCACCGGACTGGGTGCGGCCATGATCATCGATGGTCTGTCCGAGCCGATGGAGCTCGGTCATCTGCCCTATCGTCACAAGACATTCGAGGATTATGTCGGCGCAGCCGGCCTGAAGCAGCTGGGCAAGAAGAAGTGGCGGCAGCGCGTGGCTGATGTCGTTGCTGATCTGACGGCTGCGCTGGAGCCCGACTATACGGTGCTCGGCGGTGGCAATGTGGAGATGCTCGACAAACTCCCGCACAAGACCCGGCGCGGCGACAACGCGAATGCGTTCAAAGGCGGCTTCCGGCTCTGGGGTCCACCGAAGCCAGTGAAGCGCCGCTAGGACCGCCGCGATCCGCTGCGTTCGACCAGCTTCACCATGACCTGCAGCGCATGGTTCGTCGGCGTCGGAATCCCATGCTCCAGGCCCTTGCGGACAATGAAGCCGTTGAGGAAGTCGATTTCCGATGGCTTGCCACGCGCGAGATCCTGCGATGTCGACGATTGCTGAAGCGGCATGCTGGCGGCGAGGGCGAGGGTCTTGTCCAGGAGGTCGGCGGGCAGCGACACGCCGCAAGCGCGCGCCACCGCCATGCATTCCACGACGGCATTGGTGACGATGTCAGGCACGCCCTGGACCTTGAACATCTCGCCATAGGCGATGCCGGCCACCGCGGAGAGCGCGTTATAGGCGCAGTTGTTGATGAGCTTGGACCACTGCACCGCGTCGATATCGCCGGCGACGGCGGTCGGCACGCCGGCGTCGGACAGCAGCTTCGCCAGCCTTTCGCTCTCGGGCGAGGCGCCGATGATCAACTCGCCGCGGCCATTGTGCTTCACATGACCGGCACCCGGCATCTCCGAGGCCACATAGACGGCTGCGGCGATCACCGGCTGGCTGAGGATGGCGCGCAGGCGCTCGGGATTGTCGACGCCGTTCTGCAGGCTCAGCACGATGGAATTGGCTTTGAGCACAGGTTTGAGCGCAGCCGCTGAACTGTCCGTATCGCCGGACTTCACGGCGAACAGTACGAGATCCGGTGGCGCGAGATCGGCGATCTGCGTCACCGCCTTCGCCGGAATGAAACCGTCGAACTCGGCGCTCTCGAACCGAAGGCCGTTTGCATTGATGGCATCGACATGGATCTGGCGTCCGACCAATGTCACGTCATGGCCGGCGCGCAGCAGCTTGGCGCCATAGTAGCAGCCAACCGCGCCGGCACCGATCACTGCGATCCGCATGTCGGCGCCTCAGTTGGCCTTCGGCGCCGGGGCCACCGGCGCTGCGGCCGCCTGCGGCGCGCGTCCGACGACGACGGTCAGCAGGCCATCCGCCCACAGCTTCTTGGCTGCAGCCTTGGCTTGGTCCAGCGTCACGGCATCGACCACGGCATTGCGCTTCTCGATGTAATCGATCGGCAGCTTGTCGAGCTGGTATTGCAACAGCGCGCCGGCCAGTTTCGATGAGGTGTCGAGCGCCAGCATCTGCGAACCCTTGAGATAGGATTTGGCCTCATCCAGCTCGCGCTGGGTCGGACCCTGCTCGGCCATGCGTTTCACTTCGCTGGTCACGGTATCGACCGTCTCGGTGGCGCGGTCGGCGCGAGTCGCGGTGCTGCCGATATAGATGCCGGAATGCTGCATCCACAGCAGCGAGCCACTGACGGAATAGACCAGGCCGCGCTTCTCGCGCACTTCGTGATACAGCCGCGACGATAGCGTGCCGCCGCCGAGGATGTGATTGACGATATAGGCAGCCATGAAGTTCGGATCGTCGCGTTTGACGCCCGGGCTGCCGAAGGTGATGACCGTCTGCGGCACGTCCAGCGTCACGGATTCCTTCTGCGGCGGCTTGGCCGCTGTGACTTCCGGGATCGGCGTCAGTGTCGCCTTGGCGGGCAGGCCACCGAAGGTCTTGTCCAGCAATGTCGCGAGCGTGTCGGGGTCGACGTCGCCGACCACGGCAATCTTCAGCGTGTCCTTCGCGACGATACGTTGCTTGTAGGCCCTGATGTCATCGACATTGATGGTCGGCACGTCGGTCAGGCTGCCATTGGACGGCCGGCTATAGGGATGGTCGCCGAATGCCACCTGCAGAAACTTGCGCGTCGCCAGCGAATTCGGGTTCGAAGTTTCGCGGCGCAGGCCGGACATGATCTGCGCGCGGATGCGCTCGACATCGGGAGCGTCGAAGCGTGGCGACGTCAAAGCGAGGCGGGCGAGGTCGAATGCTTCGTCACGATGCTCTTTCAGCATGCGCAGCGAGCCACGCAGGTAATCGCGCTGGGCGTTGAAGTTGAGCTCGATGGCGCGGCGTTCCATGCGATCGCGGAAGGTCGTGGAATCGAGATCGCCCGCGCCTTCGTCCATCAGGCTGGCCACCATGTTGGCGGTGCCGGATTTATCCTTCGGATCCTGCGCCGCACCGCCGCCGAACGCATATTCCATGGCGATCAGGGGAACGGTTGCATCCTGCACGAACCAGGCTTCGATGCCGCCTGGCGTCACGAGCCGCTGCACCTTGGCGGCTGCGAAAGATGGCGTCACCGTCAGGGTGACAAGTGAGAAGGCGGTGGCGACGGCAATGCCGAGGCGGCCGGCGTTGAAGATGATGCTCACGACCGCTTCTCCTCGCGCTTCGGCGCAGATGTATCCTTGATCAGATAGCCGGTGACCGAGCGCTTCTTGTCGAGCCAGGTCTGCGCGGCTGCGCGCACCTGTTCGGCGGTGACCGCCTTGATGCGGTCGGGCCAGCTACGGATGTCCTCGACGCTGAGGCCCGTGGTGAGTGCCGCGCCGTACCAGCGCGCCAGTGAGGCCTGGCTGTCCTGCGCATAGGTGGCTTCGGCGACGAGCTGCGTCTTGACGCGTTCGAGGTCGGCAGCCGGCACCGGGTTGGTTGCGAGGTCGGCGATCACGGCGTCGATGGTCTTTTCGATATCGGCGAATTCGGTGCCCGGCTTCGGCGAGGCTGAAATCATGAACTGTGCGCTGTCGAGCGCGGTACCCTGATAGCTGGCACCGGCATTGATCGCGAGCTGTTTGTCGATGACGAGGGCGCGGTAGAGATATGAGTTCGCGCCGCCGCCGATCAACTGGCCGAGCACATCGAGCGCCTGGCTCTCGCCGGCCGCAGCAGTGGTGGCCGATGGCACCAGATAGTAGCGGCGCAGGCTTGTCTGTTCGACACGCGGATCGGAGAGCGTGACCGTGCGCGGCGCGGCGGGCGTCGGCTCCTGTGGGCGCATGCGGCGTTCGGGGATCGCCGGCTGTGCCGGGACCACGCCATAGGTGCGCTCTACCATCGGGCGGATCTCCGCCGGGTCGACATCGCCCGCGATGATCAGCGTCGCATTGTTGGGGGCGTAGAAGCGCTTGTAGAAGGCGAGCGCATCCTCGCGGTCCAGCTTCTCGATCTCCTGATGCCAACCGATGATCGGGCGGCCATAGGGATGGTTGAGATAGAGCGCGGCCATGATCTGCTCGGACAGCCTTGCATCCGGGCTGTTGGCGACGCGCATGTTGTATTCTTCCAGCACGACGTCGCGCTCGGGCAGCACGTTCTCGTCCTTCAGCACGAGGCCCGTCATGCGATCGGCCTCGAATTCCATCATCTTGCCGAGCTGGTCCTTGCTGATGCGCTGATAGTAGCCGGTATAGTCGGTCGAGGTGAAAGCGTTCTCCTCGCCGCCGACGCGCTGCACGGTCTGCGAGAATTCACCGACCGGATGTTTCGCGGTGCCCTTGAACATCAGATGTTCGAGGAAATGCGCGAGGCCGGATTTGCCGGGCGTCTCGTCGGCCGAGCCGACCTTGTACCAGATCATCTGCGTCACGACGGGCGTGCGGTGATCCTCGATCACGACGACCTGCATGCCGTTATCGAGCTTGAACGTGGTTGGCGGCTTCGCCGTCACCGTCTGCGCGCGGGCGCCCGATATGGCGAGGGCGGGAGCCAGCAGCAAAGCGACGACTGCGACGGATCGTACGGCAAGTCGGAATGAAGAGGTCATGGCGGGGCTAACAGCTCCAAAGCATGGGGGAAGAAAGCAAAGAGAAAGGCATGACCAAGCCATCGCGCGGGACACATCCGCGCGTGCAGGCTGATCGCAGTGAAAGGACGTCTTTGGAATGGCAGCGCAAAGGGAGCGCTGCGATCAGAACTTACCCGTCATCGGGTTGATGTTGTAATCGTTCTTCATGGTTTCCTTCGGCCCGGTGCCATAGGCATAGCCCGAGGCAGGCGTCTGGTAACCGGCCGGCGGCTGGGTCAGCGACTCGCGTGTCGGCTCGCCCTTGAACTCGGCGGTCTCACCCTTGTTGCTGCCGAACATGTTCTTGAACAGGCCGCCTTCATAGCCGAGCTGTTTCGGGCTCAGCACGATGTTCTTGTTCGGATCGCCGGGCGAGGAATTGTCCACGGCGGACGATGCACCACGTGCGCGCTTCGGCGCCATTTCGCGCGGGGTCAACGGACGCGCGGCTTCCAGCACTTCTTCCGGACGTCCGGTCTTGGCGTTGGCGGCGGCTGCGCGGCGCTGCTGTACATCCGGATCCTTCGGCCAGTTGGCGACAGGCGCGGGGCCCTTGGCATCCGGTGGCGGCAGGTCGATCTTCGGCGGGACCACCAGCGGCGACCGCTCGCGATAATCGATCCCGGTGTTTTCCATGTTGGTACCGCCGAGACCGGTCATGATCTGCTTGATGACCTTCTGCTCGAACGGCTGGTCTTCTTCCTCGGCATCCTGGGCGCGTGCGGCGCCTGCGGACATTACGAGACCAACGCTAAGGGCAACGGCGGTGAGGCGCAGGGCGCGCATCCAGGCGCCCGATGAAGTGTGCAGAGCCCAACCGGTTTCGGTCTCGCGCATCGTGTTCATCCTGTTCAAATATCTGGCGGATCGGCAAGAATCCGAAAAAACCTGCTGCGGTTCCGCTGGTATCGCCCTTGGCCTTGCGTATCGGCTGGGATCAGGGCGCTTTTGCGGCGGGTACCGTGAAGAAAGAGTCATACAGCAGGGCCGCTACACCGGCAACAATGGCGACATCGGCAAGGTTAAACACGTACCAGTTGTAGGTCTTGCCGGCGATTTCGACGTGCAGGAGGGCGAAATCGACCACGGCGCCATAGGCGAACCGGTCGATGGCATTGCCGATCGCGCCCCCGATGATCAGTCCCAGCCCGATCGTGGCCAGTCTGGTCTCGGATTTCGCCATCCAGACGGCCAGCGCCACCACCGCGATCGCCTTGATGGCCACCAGCACGACCTGACCGGTGGGGCCGGAATCGGAGAACCAGCCGTAGCTGATGCCGGTATTCCAGGCCAGGACGAGATCGAAGAACGGCGTGATCCTGACCAGGCCGCGATGGCCGAGATCGAAGCCATAGAGCAGCCACAGCTTCGTCGCCTGATCGATGATCAGGACGGCGATGGCTGCGATCAGCCCGGAGCGGACGGCTGGTTTCAAACAGCCACTCCCAGCGCCTTCCATTCCCGCAGCGCCTGCGCATCGCGCGGGGTGACGTCGGGATACTCCTTGTCCTCACCGACCGTCGGCAGGATCTTCCACGACCGCGCACATTTGGTGCCGACAGCCTTTTCGACCACAACGGCTACGCCGGGCACGTCGTTCAGCGCGAAGGCGCCTGCGGGCGCTTCGGCATTGGTCAGCATCGCATTCGAGGTGATGCAGATTTCGGCCAGATCGACGTCGGCCAGAATGGCGAAGATCGCCTTGTCGGTGACATGGATCAGCGGCGAGGCTTCCAGCGACGAGCCGATATTCTTGGCGGCACGCTCGACTTCAAGCGCGCCGGTGACAACGCGGCGCACATTGCGGATGGTCTCCCACTTCGCGGCGAGCGCCTCGTTACGCCATGCCGGCAGCGTCTTCTGGAACGGTTCGAGATGCACCGACACGGAGCTGCTGCCGTAGCGCGACAGCCACGCTTCCTCGGCGGTGAAGCTCAGAATGGGTGCGAACCAGGTCACAATCGAGCGGAACAGGTAGTCGATCACGGTCAGCGACGCCTTGCGTGTCACCGACGACGGCGCGTCGCAATACAGCGTGTCCTTGCGGATGTCGAAGTAGAACGCCGACAGTTCGGTGTTCATGAAGGCGGCGAGCGTGGCTACCACCGTCTTGTAGTCGAAATCGATATAGGCCTGCCGCACAACACCGTCGACTTCGGCGAGACGATGCAGCATCAGCCGCTCGAGCTCCGGCATATCGTCGGCCTTGATGCGATCCTCGTCGCGGAAATGCGCGAGGCTGCCGAGCATCCAGCGCACGCTGTTGCGCAGCTTGCGATAGGTCTCGATGGTGTTCTTGATGATCTCCGCGCCGATGCGCTGGTCGTCGGCGTAATCGGTGGCGCAGACCCACAGGCGCAGGATGTCGGCGCCGGAGTCCTTGATGATCTTCTGCGGCTCGATGGTGTTGCCGATCGATTTCGACATCTTGCGGCCGTTCTCGTCGAGCGTGAAGCCGTGGGTCAGCACGACGTCGAACGGTGCGCGGCCGCGGGTGCCGCTGCTCTCCAGCAGTGACGATTGGAACCAGCCGCGGTGCTGGTCGGAGCCTTCCAGATACATGACGGTGTCCGCGCCGCCCTGCGCCTTGCGCTTGATGCCGGCAAGGCCGGGGAAGTGCACGGGGTCTTCGAGCACGAAAGCGTGTGTGGAGCCTGAGTCGAACCAGACGTCGCAGATGTCGTCGACCTTCTTCCACTCCTCATTGGCAAGCGAGCCGAGGAAATGTTCGCGCGCGCCTTCGGCATACCAGGCGTCGGCGCCTTCCTTCTCGAACGCGTCGGCAATGCGCTTGTTGACGGCCTCGTCCTGCAGGATCTCGGCAGAGCCGTCGCCTTTCTCGCGCACGAACACCGCGATCGGCACGCCCCAGGCGCGCTGGCGCGAGATCACCCAGTCGGGCTTGGTGTTGATCATGCCGTTGATGCGGTTCTGGCCGGTGGCCGGTACCCATTGTGTGACCTTGATGGCTTCGAGGGCACGGTGACGCAGCGTGTCGCCGGGCTTCGCCTTGCCGTCGTCCGCCATAGCTCCCGGCTTGCCGGGAGCGTTCACTTCCAAAATGTCCTTGTCCATCGCGATGAACCACTGCGGCGTGTTGCGATAGATCACCGGCTTCTTCGAGCGCCAGGAATGTGGATATTGATGCTTCAGGCGCGCACGCGCCACCAGCATGCCGCGCTCGACCAGCGCCTTGATGACGGCCTCGTTGGCGTCGCCCTTCTCGCCCTTGTCGTTGATTACGCGCGTGCCGGCGAAGCCCGGCGCCTGTTCGGTCAGCGCGCCGTTCTCGTCGACCGTGTAGGGGATCGTGGTGGCGATGCCGCGCTCGGTGAGCTGGCGGCCATTCGACGTCCAGATATCGAAGTCGTCGCGGCCGTGGCTTGGCGCGGTATGCACGAAGCCGGTGCCGGTATCGTCGGTGACGTGATCGCCGTCGAGCAGCGGTACGATGAAGTCATAGCCGCCGGCGAGACCCTTGAGCGGATGACGGCATTCCAGATCCTCGAGGATATCGGACGACAGCTCGCTGCTCTTCTTCCAGGACGTCACGCGCGCCTGCTTGAACACGCTTTCGGCCAGCGCGTCGGCGAGGATCAGCAGGTCGCCGGTCTTCAGCCAGTTATCCTCCGGCGCCTCGGTGACTTCATAGAGGCCGTAAGAGATCTTGCTGGAGAACGAGATGGCGCGATTGGCCGGCAGCGTCCATGGCGTGGTGGTCCAGATCACCACCGCGGCCTTGGCGAGCCGGCCGAATTCGGCGGCCACGGGGAATTTCACCCATACCGCATCCGACGTGTAGTCCTCGTATTCGACTTCGGCTTCGGCCAGCGCGGTCTTCTCGACCACGCTCCACATCACAGGCTTCGATCCGCGATACAGCGTGCCATTGGCCGCGAACTTCATCAGCTCGCGGGCGATCTGCGCTTCGGCGAAATAGTCCATGGTGGCGTAGCGGCCGGCCCAGTCGCCGATGATGCCGAGTCGCTTGAATTCCTCGCGCTGGATGTCGAGCCACTTGTTGGCATAGGCGCGGCATTCCTGGCGGAACGCGATCATCGCCGCGCCGTCCTTGAAGTTCGGCTTGACCTTGCCCTTGGAGCGGTAGTTCTCTTCCTCGATCTTCCACTCGATCGGCAGGCCGTGACAGTCCCAGCCCGGCACGTAGTTGCTGTCGAAGCCCAGCATCTGCTGGCTCTTGGTCACCACGTCCTTCAGGATCTTGTTGAGCGCATGCCCGATATGGATGTTGCCATTGGCATAGGGCGGCCCGTCATGCAGCACGAATTTCGGCTTGCCCTTCGCGGTCTCGCGGAGCTTGCCGTAGAGGTCGATCTCGTTCCACCGCGCCAGCATTTTCGGCTCGCTGGTCGGCAGGCCGGCGCGCATTGGAAATTCGGTCTGCGGCAAATAGAGGGTCTTGGAATAGTCGTGGGCGTCAGATTTGGCGGGCTTGTCGGACATAATGGCTCTGGCTTGCTCGAATGGCGCTGAAACGCGTGAAAACGCGATGAAACTGGACGGTCCCGGTCTTGCGCCGAGCAAAGCTCAGGCGGAAGCCGGGCCGATAATGCTTATGATGGGGCGCCGTGCAGACATCCGGCACTCAATAGCAGCCGGGGAGACGATCGCAAAGGGTCGGATTAGCCCCGTTTGCCAATCGACCGGGCCGGATTGCCGGCCACGGTGGCGCCGTTCGGAACGTCCCGGGTCACCACGCTGCCGGCTCCGATCACGGCGCCGTCACCGATGGTGACGCCGGGCACGATAATGGCCCCGCCGCCGATCCAGACATCGGCGCCGATTTTGACCGGCCGGCCGAATTCCAGTCCGCTGCGGCGGGTCTCGGCGTCCCGGGGATGGTCGGCAGCGTAGATCTGCACAGCCGGGCCGATCTGGGTGCGGTCGCCGATGGAGACCGCGACGATATCCAGGATCACGCAATTAAAATTCAGGAAAACGTTGTCGCCGAGATGGATGTTGTAGCCGTAGTCGCAGAAGAACGGCGGCCGGATGACGCAGTCGGCGCCGACTTTGCCAAAATGCTCGGCGAGCAGTGTCCGTCGTTCGGCCACAGGCCGGTCCAGCTGCGCGTTGTATTTCGCGAGCCAGGCCTTGTTGGCCTTCTCGTCAGCGACCAGCTCGGGGCTGCCGGGACGATAGAGTTCGCCCGCCAGCATTTTCTGCTTTTCGGTCCTGGTCAGTCGATGTCTCCCAGTTTCGGAAACGCATCCGGCGCAGCCGCCAGCGCGGCCCGCGCTTTGGCGCTGTCGTCGTCCATCTGGCGGATCAGGGGTTCGATGCCCTCGAATTTCATTTCATCGCGGATGAAGGCAATGAAGGCGACGTCCAGTGCCTTGCCGTAAAGGTCGCCCTTGAAGTCGAACAGGAAGACTTCGAGCAAAGGCGCGCCGTTATCGAAGGTCGGGCGGCGGCCAAAGGATGCAACGCCGTCGAAGCGCTCGTTTCCGCGGCCAACCCGCACGGCGTAGATGCCGTGCTTGAGGCCGCAATTGTTATTCAGGCGGATATTGGCGGTGGGATAGCCAAGGTCGCGGCCGAGCTTTTTGCCGTGGATCACTTCGCCGGTGATGAACCACGGCCCGTTCAGCATCTCCGTGGCCTCGGTCACCTGGCCCTCAGCCAAGGCCATGCGGATGGCCGTCGAAGACACCGGGCGCTCATCGATATCGACATGCGGCTGGATGTCGACCTCGATGCCGAGGCGCGGCGCTTCGTTGGCCAGCAGGCTGGGCGAACCGACGCGGCCTTTGCCGAAATGAAAGTCGTAGCCGACGGCGATGCCGCTGATGCCGAGACGCTCAATGAGATCGTGGTGAATGAAGTCTTGCGCCGTGGTGCTGGCGCGTCCCTTGTCGAAGGTCATGACGACGGCGCCGGCCAGGCCGGTTCCTGCCAGCAGGCGCAGCTTGGCGGCTTCGTCAGAGAGCCGGAACTGCGGTGTGTTCGGGCTGAAGAAACTGCGCGGATGCGGCTCGAAGGTCACCGCCAAAGCGCTTGTTTTATGCAATTCCGCCATGCGTAACGCAGCACCGATGACGGCGCGGTGGCCGAGATGGACACCGTCGAAATTACCCATTGCCACGACGCATCCGCGCGGGATGGCATTGGCAGGCGTTGTGTCGCGGATCACGCTGAAAGCAGTCGTCATGATTGGATTCGTTGGTGGTTTTGGCGGGTGAGGGACCGTGGCGCGCCCACCACGTCGAAGTCAAGCGAAGGTAAAATCGGCTTTCTTCTCGAATTTGACGAATTTCGCGCCATGGGGCGGTTAACTGGAAATTTAACCCACCCTGCTAATTCTGGCTCCGGGCCGCGGACAGCAATACTCGCCAATCCCGGTTGGAACGGTTTGCCTGACGGCAAATATCATTTTTTGCATTTGCGTATCGTGCCTCAGGGGGAATGAAGATGGCGGTTGATTTGTCGATGACGGTGCTGGTGGTGGACGATTACAACACCATGATCCGCATCATTCGCAATCTTCTGAAGCAGCTTGGTTTCGAACACATCGACGATGCCAGCGATGGTTCGATGGCGCTGGAAAAGATGCGTACCAAGAAGTATGGCCTGGTGATTTCCGACTGGAACATGGAGCCGATGACGGGCTACGACCTGCTCAAGGAAGTCCGCGCCGACCCGAACCTGTCGCAGACCCCTTTCATCATGATCACGGCAGAATCCAAGACCGAGAACGTGATTGCCGCCAAGAAGGCCGGCGTGAACAACTACATCGTCAAGCCGTTCAACGCGGCGACGCTGAAGACCAAGATCGAAGCCGTGTTCCCGGACACCGTGCCGGCGTAAGCCGCGCAGCTTCGCTCAGAGCTTTTGAGTTTCGCAATGCCCGGCCTCGTGCCGGGCATTTTCATGTCTGCACTGACGCAAGTCCGGATGCGTCGCGCGGCTGATGATCGTCCCCCCTCGTCATTCCGGGGCGCAAAGGACCGCGAAGCGGGCCGGCGCGAACCCGGAATCCCGGAGTGTTTGGCTCTACGGAGACTCCAACGTTGAGATTCCGGGTTCGGTCCCGTCGCCTGCGGCGTCGGTCCCGCCCCGGAATGACGAGTGTGGGACGGCAAGACAGCGCCCAAACATTTTTTCCTATCTGTCGTTGACAATATCCTTGCATGGACTATATTCCCTGCGTCCTGCCCCACCGAGAGGGGCGATCGCGATCGTTACGTTCGCGGGGTGGGATGCGGTGGACGCCGGAGATGCGGCGTCACGCGGTTCATGGGGGACGTCTGTCTTCGGGCAGGACGGATCTGCGCCAGCACTGCCACTGGCAAGGAGACGGCCGACCTTCGGATGGAAAGACTCCCTGGACAGTGTGACGGACGACCAAGTCAAAACGCGTTCGGCCCAGTCGCTTGAGGCTACCCTGTCCCTCCGCCCTGGGACATTAATTTTGGTGATGGGACCGTTCGCCATGGCAGATGTGCAAGCAACCGAAAAAACACCGCATGCGGAACGCCGGGCAATCGCTCAGCGCCTCCGAAAGTCCTGATGCACACTAACCTGCGGAAGACCGCATTCGCATCAGGCCCAAGGGTGCAACGGGCACCCGGCGTTCCGCACGCCCTCTCACAAGAGGGTGGGAATGCAAGCGACGACGGCGCCCCCGCGCCGCAAACAATGGGGGTGATGACGCATGTCTGAAGAGCAGTGGCTGTTTGACAGTTGAATCTGCGATGGCGCGACGTGGACGCGCCGCACCCACAGGTGTCATCCCCGGGCTTGACCCGGGGATCCAGCTTGGCCCGCACACCGTCGCACAAGACAAGGTGGATGGCCGGGTCAAGCCCGGCCATGACGTGGGGAGAGGCCTGGGATTATTGCGAAGCGCGCTTCGCGCTGTCCGGCCATGACGACCGAGAGCGTCATCCCATTCTATGTTTCAGCTCACCACTTCAATTCGCGCATCAGCGCTTTCGGTGGATGGCCGAACAGTTCCTTCACTTCCGCGGCGCCCATCTGTTCGATGCCTTCGAAATCGCCCGCATGGATGCCGCGGGTGACGAACAGCAGGTCGATGCCATAGGCGTGAGCGCCGGCGAGATCGGTGCGCACGGAATCGCCGATCGCCAGCACGCGATCCAGCGCCGTGTCCTTGCCGCGCTTCGCCTTGGCCAGCGCCATGGCCTGATCGTAGATCGGCCGATGCGGCTTGCCGTAGAAGATCACCTCGCCGCCCATCTCGCGATAGAGTTCAGCGACCGCGCCAGCGCAATAGATCAAGCGGTCGCCGCGCTCGACGATGATGTCGGGATTGGCGCATACGAGCGTCAGCTTGAGCGCCAGCGCCTGGCTCATCATGTCGCGATAGTCGTCAGCGGATTCGGTCTCGTCGTCGAACAATCCGCTGCAGACGATGTAGTCGGCCTGTTCGAGCTGGGTGAGCTTCACATCGAGGCCGCGATGGATTGAACTGTCGCGATCCGGCCCGATCAGATACATCGCCTGACCCGGCCGGCCCGCGACGAAATTGCGCGTGAGGTCGCCGGACGAGACGATGGCGTCATAGGTGTCGTCAGCGACGCCGAGCTTGCGGAGCTGCCGCTGCACGGAGTCGGCCGGGCGCGGCGCATTGGTGATCATGATCACCGTGCCGCCCTTGGCGCGAAACGTATGCAACGCCTCGCAGGCTTCGGGGAAAGATTCGAGGCCGTTATGGACGACGCCCCAGATATCGCTGAGGACGACGTCGACATGTCCGGTGAGGTCGCGCAAGCGCTCGACGAAACGCAGTGTGGTCATGAATTGAGGGCCGATCAGTTCGGGCCGGTGGCGCGGCGTGCCAGCGCGGCATTGCCGGTGGAGCGCGGCGGCTCAGGCCGCGGAGGCGTGGTTGGGGCGGATCTCACTGGGCCATTGGGGTCCGTAGATGCCCTGGCGGGTTCCTTGATAGCGGGATTTGGCGCACCGCCATTGGCCGGCGTTTCCGGCCGGAGCGGGCGGGGCGCCGCGAACAGGAAGCCTTGCCCGAACCGGACGTCGAAGTCGAGCAGGTCGACCACGGCCCGTTCGCCCTCGATTCGCTCGGCGATCAGGTCGATTCCGAACCGGCCGAGCAGGTCGGAGAGATCGGCGGGGTGAATGTCGGAATTCGACGTCTGCTTGGGGTCGAGCAGGAGTGCTGCCGGTACCTTGATAAAGCGCACGCCGCGATCGGCGAGGTCGCGGGGCTCGATCCGCAAATCCGTGACGTGATCGATGGAGAAGCGGTAGCCGCGCTGGGCGAGGGCGGCGAGATGCTCGCTTTCGATCGGGCCGAGATTGCGGAACACGTTCTGCTTGAATTCCAGCACGAAGGACGGTGCCAGCGCGCGGTTGGCTTCGAGGAAGTCGATGCATTGCGCAAAGGTCTCGGCATTCGACAGGGTCGCGCCAGCCATGTTGCAGAACACGCCGACATCCTTGTTGCGCACCATCAGGCGGCGCAGCACCTGCATGCAGCGCAGCAGCACGATGTGGTCGATCTGGCCCATCAGGCCCGCGGCTTCTGCGGGGCCGATGAACTCGTCGGCGGTGATCACCTGATCCTTGTCGTCGCGCAGCCGCGTCATCGCCTCGTAGAAGCGCACCTTGCGCTGCGGCAGCGTGACCATCGGCTGCAGATAGATGTCGATACGGTTGTCGGCGATGGCACTCTTCACCATGGCGGTGAACTGCGCATTGTCGCGCGCTGGCGCTGCCTCCGGCTTGACGATGATCGCAGGTGCCGTCGGTGTCACGGTGTCCTCGGCGACTTCGACGGCGAGCGGCACATCGGCAGCGGTCACGGGTTTGACCGGTGGCGATGGCGGCGCGATGGCGGCAGACGCGGTCGCTGGCAGCGCGGTCAGCATGTCCTCGTGGGTAGCGACCGATGTGGCGAGTTGCTTCACCAGCGCGCCCAATTCGCCGATCTCGCCGGCGACGGTCTGGATACGGTCCTGATTGGCTGTGCCAGCGGATGCGATCTTGCTCTCGACCACGGCGAGGCGGCGGCCGAATTCGGCGACCTGCCGGGCAAGATCGGCGGTGCCACGCGACAGATCAGTGATCTGGCCAGTGGATTCGGTGCGGTCTTTGATGCGCATCGACACCGCGTTGTAGAGGATCATCACGGTCAGCGCTGTCAGTGCGACGATGGCCGATTCGTAGCCGCTGATGCCGGCGATCGCATACAGCACCAGGCCAAGCGAAGCTGAGACCAGCACCATGCAAATGCCGACAAAAATCGTGGAGATGCGGATCATAACGCGCGCAACATCCTCAAATCCAAACTCCTGCACGGCACGATAAAGGTCCGGCCGCGAGCGCTCCCGGCGCTAAGTACCCGGCCAACCTTAGCATTATTGTTGATTCGGAAAGCAGGGCTGGGAGAACTTGCCCACCGGTGCTTTTGCACCTCAGGTGCTGGCGCGGCCGAGCGTATCGGCCATGGCGGCGCCACGTGCGCCCATCGGTCGTCCCGGTCCGACGGTGGTATCCACGGCGGTCTGGTGCTCGATCTCGGAATTCAGCTCGGCCCCGCACAGAACGATGATTGCCGACATCCACATCCACATCATCAGGCCGATGGCGGCGCCGAGCGAGCCGTAAGTGACGCTGTAATTGCCGAAATTAGACAGGTACCAGGACAGCAGCGCCGAGCCGGCAAGCCAGAGCAGGGCTGCAGCGAGGGTGCCGATGCTGAGCCATTCCCAGCGCGCGCCGGGGCGGCTCGGACCGAAGCGGTAGAGAATGCCAAGCGCCAGCACGACCACCAGCAGCAGAAGCGGCCAGCGGGAGAGGCTGATGATCGTCTTGCTGTCGGTCGCGAGACCGATCCGGTCCAGCGTCAGCGGCAGCGCAACGACGGCGCTCACCATGAGAAGGAGCGCGGCGATGGCACCAGCGGTGAAAGTGAGCGAGAGCATATTGAGCTTGATGAAGCTGCGTTTCTCGCGCTCGCCATAGACGACATTGAGCGCATCGATCACGGCCTTTACGCCGGCATTGGCGCTCCACAGCGCCAGCGCAAGGCCGAATAGGAAGGTGAGGCCGAGTTTGGCCTGGCCATTGGCGAGTACGCGCGCGATCTGGTCCTGCACGATCTGGAACGAGCCATCCGGCAGCATCAGCGCCAGCGTCTGCAGATTGTCCGAAATCGTGGAAGCATCGGCAAACAGGCCATAGCAGGAGACCAGTGCGGTGATTGCCGGAAACACGGCGAGTAGGCCGAAGAACACGACCCCGGCCGCTATCGCCAGCAGCCGATCCTCGTTGATCTGCTCGTAGGTGCGCCACAGCACGTCCTTCCAGCCCGTCCATGGAATCTGCAGCGGGCTGGACGAATGGCGGCCGCGTCCGGACTGAGCGAGTTCGCGGGTGAATGTCGCTGGTGGCGGGACGTCGGTGTCGCCGATCGGTTGCGGCTCATCTGCCACGGACCTCTCGGTATTGCGTGTCGAGAAAAAGCTCTGCAACGCGAGCACGGCAAAGGTTGTCGCTGCGACAAGCAGCAGACTGTCCGTGTCGGATCGGCGGACGGCCATCAGGCGTTCGCTTTGCTCGCGGGTCTGCGGGCAGGGGCTGGCTGCGCAAGGCTGCGGCGCCGGGCGAAAGCCCAGCCGGCAAGCGTCGCGGCGAGCACCAGTCCGGCTTTCACCGGGCCGCTGCTCTGCGGGGGCTGTGCAGCGCGTGTGCTCGGCCTGAATTCGTTCGGCGCGGGCGCGCGATGCGGTGCGGCCGACGTGACCTGCTCATGCTTGCCGGGGCTCGCATTGATCGCGACGCGCAAACGGCTGCCGAGACTGGGAAACTGTTTCGAGGGACGTTTCAGCCGGCTTGCCGCAAGGACAGCGAAGAGGACAGCGAGCACCAGCAGCAATCCGCCGGTTGCGCCAAAGGCCTGAAACAGCCCGTAGCGCAGTTCGACCCAGCGAAACAGCGCGGCAGCGCCGACGAGCAAGGTGGCAATCAGAAAGACGCCTGCGGCAGCATAAAGTCCGGCAGCAACCGCGTAAGACACCGCGATGCCCTGGGTCTGCTCACTGCGGTCACGGACATAGGACGACGTGGCGCGCTTGACCTGATTGAGCTTGAGCGCGAGCCCTGTTCGCACCAGGGCGCTTGCGAGCGGTGGCATATGGAAAGCCTCGTTCTGCGCCGGCAGATGTCTGAAATGGTATCGCGGCCGGCATATGAAAATGAACGGGGAGGCATGACGAAGGTTCCGCCGTGGCGAACCTTGTGGCGTCGCGCATGGCCAACCTCAGGTGATCGCGGGGCCGAACGCTTGCCGGTTCCTGCCTGCGCTGGTACCACGCCGCTATGAGCGAAAAGTCTGAAAAGCCCAAAAAACCCCAGAAACTGCGCGCGCGTCTGCCGCGTGGCCTTGGCGACCGCGGACCGGCCGATATCGCCGCGACCCGGCGCATGACCGACACCATCCGCGAGGTCTATGAACGCTACGGCTTCGAGCCGGTCGAGACCCCGACCATGGAATTCACCGATGCGCTCGGCAAATTCCTGCCCGATCAGGACCGGCCGAACGAGGGCGTGTTCTCGTTCCAGGACGATGACGAGCAGTGGATCTCGCTGCGCTACGACCTGACCGCGCCATTGGCGCGCTACGTCGCCGAGCATTGGGACGCGCTGCCGAAGCCCTATCGCAGCTACCGTGCAGGTTATGTCTATCGCAACGAGAAGCCGGGGCCCGGCCGCTTCCGCCAGTTCATGCAGTTCGATGCGGACACCGTCGGCTCCGGCTCGCCGGCGGCGGATGCCGAGATGTGCATGATGGCGGCCGATGCGATGGAAGCGCTCGGCATTCCGCGCGGCAGCTATGTGGTGCGCGTCAACAATCGCAAGGTGCTCGACGGCGTGATGGAGAGCATCGGTCTCGGCGGCGACGAGAACGCCGGGCGACGCCTCACGGTGCTGCGCGCCATCGACAAGATGGACAAGTTTCCGCTCGACGAGATCAGGAAGCTGCTCGGCCCCGGCCGCTGGGATGGCGGCGAAGAAGGCAAGGGTGATTTTACCAAAGGTGCGGGACTCTCGCCGGACGATTCTGAGACAGTACTGCGCAGTCTCGACGCAGCGAGCGAGCCGACTGCGAAGCTCGATAGCTCCGATGCATACAAGCAGGGACGCGCCGAGCTTGCCGAGATCGAAAAGCTAATCACTGCGGCGGGCTATCAAACCGATCGCATCAAGATCGATCCGTCTGTCGTGCGTGGCCTCGAATACTATACCGGCCCCGTCTACGAAGTTGAGCTCACACTTGAAACCAAAGACGAGAAGGGGCGTCCCGTGCGCTTCGGTTCGGTCGGCGGCGGTGGTCGCTATGACGGTCTCGTGTCGCGTTTCCGCGGCGAGCTTGTTCCGGCCACCGGTTTCTCCATCGGCGTCTCGCGCCTGCAGGCCGCGCTGACGCTGCTCGGCAAGATCGACACCACGCCGGATTTCGGCCCGGTCGTCGTCACCGTGTTTGATCGCGACCGTGTCGCCGATTATCAGAAGATGGTTGCGAGCCTGCGCAATGCCGGCATCCGCGCCGAACTCTATCTCGGCAATCCCAAGAGCATGGGCAACCAGCTGAAATATGCCGACCGGCGCAATTCACCCTGTGTGATCATTCAAGGCTCCGACGAAAAGGCGACCGGCGAAGTGATGCTGAAGGATCTGATCCTCGGTGCCGGACTGTCGGATCTGGAAGGTGACCGCGACGCCTATCTGCAGAAGCAGGCAGAGGCGCAGACCAAGATCGCGGAAACCGATCTCGTCAGTGCGGTCCGCAAGATTCTCGACAAGCACGGCGTGAAGTGGAGCTCATAACCATCAGTTGATCGTCATGCCCGGGCTTGTCCCGGGCATCCACGTCTTGTTTGATGCGGTTGATACGAAGTCGTGGATGGCCGGGACAAGCCCGGCCATGACGAGAGTGAAATCATAAAAGGAGACATCAATGCCTGAGATCACGATCAACCTGGCGGCAGGCCGTACCGACGAGCAGAAGAAGGGCATGATGCTCGACATCACCCAGGCGCTGGTGAAGAATCTCGGCGTCACCGCCGATGCCGTCGTCATCCAGATTAACGAAGCGCCGCTCAACAACAAGATGAAGGGTGGCCAGACTTTCGTCGAGCGCGCCGCCGCCGCGAAGAAGTAAGCGTCTATCCAAACACTGCAATATTCTGACGGCTGGCCATGATGGGCCGGCCGTTTCGATTCCACAGCGTCATCGCCTGGCTGGAATAACCGCCGGCGATCTGCTCGGCGACATTGCGGATCAGCCACCAGCCGTCGTCGGTGGTGATCTCGTCGGTGAGCATGTCGATCGACCAAGTCATCGTGCTGATCGGCGAGGGCGTTGTGGATCGGACGGAAGCTGCCGGTGGCGGCGCGTCGGCTAAGGCCAGTAACGCCACCAGCGATGGCTGGATGCCGGGCTCGCGGTGGCGCAGCCACAGCATCATCTGCGGATCCTCGCTGCCGCTGAACGGCATCGAGCCCCCCATATGCCGGCCTTCGATATGCTCCAGGAAACGTAGCGTCGGCGGCGCACGGCGAAAGAAGTCCGGGCAGTCCTCCGGTGTTTTCAGTTCTGGCGTCCCGGTAACCACATGGGCAAAAGCCGATTCACGCGCGGCGCCGAAGCAGAACATGGCGCGGGTCGCGAGGCCTGCTTCGCCGACAAGATCGACACTGGCGAACAAGGTCGATTTGCCCTTGCGCAGAACGCTGGCGCGCAACTGCAATGGACCGGGGGCCGGGCCGACGAAGGCGATCTGCGCCGAGCGAAGCGGCGGCACGGCGCCGAATTCATTGAGCGCAGCCTGCATGCACAGTGCCGCGGCCAGACCGCCATAGACGGTACGGCCCTGTAGCCAGTCGTCGCTGACGCTGACGGCCCAGCCGTCGCCGGAGCGGGTCATGGACGACATCAGTGCGGTGAATTCAGTCATGGAGCTGCCCTTTGGAGTTTCCTGTCGCCGGCGTTGCGCACGCCATTGGGATGATTACCATCATCTATAGCGGAGAACGCAGCGGTGGAAAACATCGAGTCAGCGGGCCTGCGGCTCTATTGCGGCCGGTGCATGCCCTTCATCTTCTCCATGTCCTTGACATTCATCTTCATGCCGCCGGGCATCATGATGTCGCCGGGCTTCTGGTCCGGCTTGCAGGCGCCGAGCCATTTTGCTTCCAGCTGCGTGGTGCTGTCGCCAGCGTTGGCCTTGGCGCCGCCCGAGCTCTGCGAGGTGATCTTCATCGTATAGGCGGAATTGAAATCGCCGGTGATCTCGGCATGCGATGTACTGGTGGTGCCGCCGATATTGCAGACCGAATCCGTGACATAGCCCGTCGCGGTCTTCTTCATCTCGTTCTTCGAACACATGTCCTTCGCCATCGGCGAGAAGGTCGTGTTCATGAACTTGTCGGTGGTCTCGTCCGTGCAATGCTGCATCGTCATGCCGGGCATCCCGGCGCTGCCCTGCATCTTCATTTCCCAGAGCCCAGCCTTGCGTGCCGGTAACTCGATGGGATCGGCGATGGCGGGGATTGCCCACAACATCGCAGTCCCGCTCAAAACGGAAACATTCAACAGTGAAACATAGCGTCGCATCATGCTTGGTTCTCCCCAAGCCGATGAGACGCTGTGTCGCGTAAAAAGGTTCAGTAGCGAACGCGGAGCGGCCGATCCGAGGCGCCATAGGGCACCCAGCGGCAGGCGAACGAGACGTAGGCGCCATATTCCTGCGGTGCGCTCAGGAATTTCACGACCTTGCCGTAACGCGCGCAATGATCGATCGCCAGGGCGCGAATGTCGGTCTGGCTGATCAGGGATGTGGAGATGATGCCGCCGGTGTCATTGCCCTTGAATGGCGGCACCCAGTCGGCCTGGGCCGCGCTGCTCATGATCGCACCGCTCAGACCTGCAGCCAAAATCGCCAACCGAATCATTCGCATCACCGTCTCCATCGTCATTATGGGCACCTTAGAGGGCATCGGCGACACTGAAAAGAACGCCGTCCAGGTTCTGACAGAGTTGTGCGCTGGGTGTGGCCGCGATGCACTTGACCCTGCACGGGCTTCGCGGCACGTTCCGGGAACAATCATCAGACGGCGGATTCCCCATGCGCGACCTCATTTCATCCTGGAAGAAAGCCGTCCTGGCTGCCGTTACCGGCGCCGTTCTCGGGCTTATGACCCTGGCTCCGGGCGCACAGGCTGCGAACCTGCTCGAGCTGAATTTCTGGCTGTCGGGGCCGAACTACGAGGGCCGTCTGGCGGATTGCGAAGCTGGTCTCTCGACGATTTCGTCGCAGTTCCAGGACAAGGAAAGCACCTTCTGGAATTCGGCGCTGCAGATCACCGGCTTCAGCCGTGTCCATGAGACGGCCTTCCGCCCCTGGACCTCCGACAACATTCCGCGCCGCTACTGCACCGCCGACGCGATGCTGACCGATGGCAAGACGCGCCAGGTGCATTACTCGATCATCGAGGATGGCGGCTTTGCCGGCTACGGCCAGGGCGTGGAATGGTGCGTCGTCGGTCTCGACCGCGACTGGGCCTATAACCCGCGTTGCCGGGCGGCGAAGCACTAAGCTTCGTTTGCGGATCCAACCCATTTTGTTCTTGAATTGTTCTTGATGCCTGATTAGGTTTGCCCTTCTCAGGGGTGGGGCGCGTCATGTTTCAGGCATTTCGACTTGTCATTTCGCTTGGGTTTCTCGCGCTCGCGGCGCTGAGCGTCGATCCGGCCTCAGCACAGGACCGCCGGCAGAACGCGCCGGGCGAATTCGATTTTTACGTGCTGTCGCTGTCGTGGTCGCCGAGTTTCTGCGAGGCGGCCCAGGAGCGCAGCGGCAACAACCGCTCAGCCCAGATGCAATGCGGCGGCCGGCCTTACTCTTTCGTGGTTCATGGCCTGTGGCCGCAATATGACCGCGGCTTCCCGAATTACTGCGAGCGTCCGGCCCCGCGGCTGGCGCGCAATATCATGCAGTCGATGCTCGACCTGATGCCGGCGCCCGGCCTGATCTTCAATGAATGGGACAAGCACGGCACCTGCTCCGGCCTCGGCCAGCGCGCCTATTTCGAAGCCATCCGCAAGGCGCGCGCCGGCGTCAAAATTCCCGACGAATTTCTCGATCTGCAGCAGGCCAAGACGATTGCGCCGGACGCAATCGAGGAAGCCTTCATCAAGGTCAATCCGGGCCTCAGCAATTCGGCCATCGCCGTGACCTGCGATCGTAACCGCCTGACCGAGGTCCGGGTCTGCATGAGCAAGGATCTCCAGTTCCGCGCCTGCGAGGAGATCGATCGCCGCGCCTGCCGCCGCGACCAGGTGGTGATGCCGCCGATGCGAGGCGGCTAGCTCAACCGGCATTCCTAGCGTACTGCTGGCGCATGAATTATCGACACGCCTTTCACGCCGGCAACTTTGCCGATGTCATCAAGCATATCGTGCTGGTCCGCATCCTGACGCATCTGCAGGAGAAGCCGGCGCCGTTCCGCGTCATCGACAGTCATGCCGGCGCCGGGCTCTATGACCTGACCGGCGATGAAGCCACGCGCTCCGGCGAATGGACCACCGGCATCGCGCGCGCCCTGCAGGCGCGGTTCAGCGAAGCCAGTGCGCCGCTGGTCGCGCCCTATCTCGACATCGTCCGGTCATTCAATGCGCCGCGCGAACTCAAGGCCTATCCCGGCTCGCCGCTGATCGCGCGCGCCTTGATGCGGCCGCAGGACAGCATGGTGTGCTGCGAGGTCGAGCCCACGGCGCGCAAGAAGCTGATCTCAGCGCTGCGCAGGGACGAGCAGGCGCGCGTGGTCGATATCGATGGCTGGATAGGTCTGCCGGCCTATGTGCCGCCGAAGGAACGACGCGGCGTGGTGCTGATCGATCCGCCCTATGAAGACAAGAACGAATTCGCGCGGATGGCTGCGGTGTTCGAGCAGGTCTATGCCAAATGGGCGACCGGCATTTACATGCTGTGGTATCCCGCCAAGAGCCGCCGCGCCACCGATGAGCTGGCGCAGCACGTCGCCGCGACGGCCGCTGCATCCGCTACACCTGGTAAATGCCTGCGCCTCGAATTCAGCGTTGCACCGCAAACGGCGGATGGTCCGCTGACCTCGACGGGACTTTTGATCGTCAATCCGCCGTGGAAGCTTGCTGCCGAGCTCAAGGAAATCCTGCCGCAGCTCGAGAAGCCGCTTGGCCTTGGCGGCGCCGGACGCTTCCGGCTCGAGACGGCCAAACCCTGACGTCGCACGGCCTGCGCTGAACTACGCAAACTCCAACTATCAAACGGCGCCGCCAAAAACGGTAGTCAATCCCGGCGGAACCGTATTAAGCTGCTGGCATTATGACTGGCTTTACGTTCCGCTTCCGCGAATGGTTGCGGCGGAGTGACGTGGCCCAAATCGATATTGAAACAAGGCCTAGCTTCCGTGGAGTGAATGTCCGGTCGGTCGCAGCGCGAAAGCGCCGCGGCGGAGCATTGCGGGGAGGGACCCGATGGGCATGAGCGGTACGGTCAAGTTTTTCAATGGCGAGCGTGGCTACGGCTTCATCAAGCCGGACGATGGCGGACGGGACGTGTTTGTGCACATTACCGCAGTCGAGCGCGCTGGCCTGAAGGACCTGATCGAAGGACAGCGGATCACCTTCGAGGTCGAGCCCGACAAGAAGGGCAAGGGCCCCAAAGCGGTCAATCTGGTCATCACGGGATAGCGGCGGATCCAGCTTGGGAGTGGGCCATAAAAAAATCCCGGCCGCAGCGCGGCCGGGAGTGAATGGCGATGGTTTCTTGTACTTGGAGTCGACGTATCTGGAGACGAAGTACTTGAGTAGAGGTCCGGACGCGAGGCGTCCGGAGCCGGACTTAGAAGTGATAGTTCACGCCGATACGCACGGTGCCGAAGCTGAGCGCGCTGTCGGTGCCGGTGAGCGTGTAGGTGTTCTTGGACAGATCGACATAGAGATATTCGATCTTGGCGGTCCAGTTCTGGTAGATGCCGACTTCGGCGCCGACGCCGGCGGTCCAGCCGACCGAAGTCTGGGACTGCTGCAGGCCGTTCAGCTCGGCTTCCAGGCTGCCGAAGGAGAGACCGGCGGTGCCGTAGAGCAATACGTTGTTGAAGGCGTAGCCGATGCGGCCGCGCGCCGTGCCGAACCAGGGGTTCGAGAACTTGTAGGTGGCGAAGCGGTCATCCGCGCCGGTGCCCTGCAGATCGCCTTCGAGACCGAACACGATGTTGCCGCTCTGCCAGTTGTAGCCGCCCGTCACGCCGCCGGCGATGCCCGAGGGCTTCGCGCCGGTATTGGAGACGCTGCCCCATTCGTAACCGAGAGTGGCGCCGAGATACGGGCCGGCCCAGCTATAGGCGTTGAGCGGCTGGGCAACGGTATAGGGGGCGCGCGACCGGTAAGGCATGTCCGCCGCATGTGCTGTTGTCGCACCTGCAGCCACGAGGGCGACTGCCGCGAACGCAAACTTACTCATCTCAACTCTCCAAAATACGCGTTACTGCCGGCCCATGGGAGCGCGCTCGGGATTCTGCCGAACGAAGCCTTAGGGTTACGGAATTCCATCTTTTATCGAGACGATTTATCGAGAGTTTTAGATTAAGCGGTCCTTAACGGGCTGCTGCGGCGCCGTATTGGCGTTAAAAGAGTCTTACTTTTGGCAATCGGCGAATTTCCTGGGGCCGGCGGCCAAAATCCTGTGGCCTGCCGCGAGCAGCCGGAAAACCGGCCGTTGCGAGGGCATTTCCGGTCGCACGAATGCTGGCGATGACCCGCTGCAGCGCTTAAATTGACCTCATGATTCAAGACCCCACCGAGCCGCTGCACGAGACATCATCCGAGCCCGCAGCAGAGCCAGGTTCCGACAGCCCTAGTTCCGGGCAGGACACCCAGGCCACCTTGCAGGCACCACCCGACATCGAACCGGAACCCGCGGCGGCCGACGACGAGGAAGACGGCGCGCTCCCGGATACTGGCGATGACGATTCCGGCGACGTGGTTGCCGAAGGCCCGCTGGCGCTCGGCCGCGCGGCCATCGAACATGCCGTACGCCATGCTCCGACATCGCCCGGCGTCTACCGGATGCTGAATGCGGCCAACGACGTGCTGTATGTCGGCAAGGCCAAGAACGTGAAGAAGCGGTTGTCGTCCTATGCAAGGCCAACCGGGCAGGTGATGCGCATCGCACGCATGATCGCGGCTACGGTGGTGGTGGAGATCATCTCGACGGCGACCGAGACCGAAGCACTGTTGCTCGAGGCCAATCTCATCAAGCAACTGCGTCCGCGATTCAACGTGCAGCTCCGCGACGACAAGTCCTTCCCGTATATTCTGATCTCGGGCGATCACTGGGCGCCGCAGATATTGAAGCATCGCGGCGCGCAGTCGCGGCCCGGCCGCTATTTCGGTCCATTCGCGTCGGTGGGCGCGGTCAACCGCACCATCACGGCACTGCAGCGCGCGTTTCTGATGCGGTCGTGCACGGATTCCTTTTTCGAGAGCCGCACGCGCCCGTGTCTGCTGTATCAAATCCGCCGCTGCTCTGGCCCCTGCACCGGCGAGATCGATTTTCCCGGCTATACCGAACTGGTGCGTGAGGCGAAGGACTTCCTGTCCGGCCGCAGCCGCGCAGTGAAGCAGCTATTGGCTGGTGAAATGGAGAAGGCGTCGGACGAGCTCGCTTTCGAGCGCGCCGCGCTGTATCGCGACCGCCTTGCGGCACTCTCGGCGATCCAGTCCCAGCAGGGTATTAATCCGCGCACGGTGGAAGAGGCCGACGTCTTCGCCATCCATCAGGAAGGCGGTTATTCCTGCGTCGAGGTGTTCTTCTTCCGCACCGGCCAGAACTGGGGCAATCGCGCCTATTTCCCGAAGGCCGAAAAATCATACACACCGGAGGAAGTGCTCGGCTCGTTCCTGGCGCAGTTCTACGAGGACAAGCCGCCGCCGAAGATGGTGTTGCTGTCGCATGCCATCGAGGAAAGCGAACTGCTGGCCAGCGCGCTTGGCGTCAAGGCAGGCTTCAAGGTCGAGGTGCTGACACCGCAGCGCGGCGAAAAGAAGGAGCTGGTCGTCCATGCACTGACCAATGCCCGCGAGGCGCTTGGCCGCAAGCTCGCCGACACGGCGACGCAGACGCGTCTGCTGGAAGGCATGTCGAAGATGGCGGGCATGGCCACCGTGCCGAAGCGCATCGAAGTCTATGACAATAGCCATATCCAGGGGACAAACGCAGTCGGTGCCATGATCGTGGCGGGGCCGGATGGCTTCATCAAGAACCAGTACCGCAAGTTCAACATCAAGTCGGAAGGGCTCACGCCCGGTGACGACTACGGGATGATGAAGGAGGTGCTGCAGCGCCGTTTCAAGCGTCTGCTGGTGCCGCCGGTTGAGGGCGAGGTGGTCAAGCCAAAGGACGATGACGTGCCGCTATGGCCCGATCTCGTCATCATCGATGGCGGCCGCGGCCAGCTTAATGCGGTCAAGGAGATCTTCGACGAGCTGAAACTGACCGATGTGACCCTGATGGCGGTGGCCAAGGGGCCGGATCGCGACGCCGGCCGCGAGACCATGTTCATTCCCGGCCGCGAGGCTATCAAGCTGGAGCCGCGGGATCCCGTTCTGTATTTTATCCAGCGGCTGCGCGACGAGGCGCATCGGTTCGTCATCGGATCGCACCGCACACTGCGCAAGAAGGACATCCGTGAGGCCGGACTGCAGGAAATCCCGGGGATCGGCCCAACCCGCAAGCGGGCACTCCTGCACCATTTCGGAACGCTGAAAGAGATCGAGCGGGCCTCCGTAGGCGACCTCGGCAAGGTTCCGGGCATCTCGGCCGAGAGCGCCCGCAAGATTTTCGACTTTTTTCACCCCCAGCCGGTGGCCAGATGACCGCAAAGATGGACGAGACGTAATCTGGCTGTCGCATGCCTTGAGGCAGTTTTGCGGTAAACTAAGCCGCGCCGCTTCGCTGGCGGTTGACCTCTGCGCTCTGGCAGTATTGGTAAGACGGATGACAGTGACCACGAGACGGGCCGCGAATTCCGCGATGTCCCTGCCAAATATCCTGACCATGGCCCGCATTGCCGCCATTCCGGTGGTGGTCGGCTGCATCTATTCGCAGTCGATCATGGATGGCCCGCTATGGCTGCGCTGGGTCGCGCTGGCCGTCTTTATCGGCGCCGCGGTCACGGATTTTCTCGATGGCTATTACGCCCGGATCTGGAATCAGCAGTCGGCCTTCGGCCGGATGCTTGATCCGATCGCCGACAAGCTGCTGGTGGCCTCTTGCCTGCTGATGCTGGCGGCCGACGGCATCATCCATGGCTGGACCCTGTGGGCCGCCATCGTGATCCTGTGCCGCGAAATTCTGGTCTCGGGTCTACGTGAATATCTCGCCGCACTCCGTGTCAGCGTCCCGGTCTCCAGAGTGGCGAAGTGGAAGACGACGGCCCAGTTGATCGCCATCGGCTTCCTGCTGGCCGGTGAGGCCGGCGATCAGGTGATCCCGATCACGACACAGCTCGGCCTGTTGCTGCTCTGGATTTCCGCGCTCGTCACCATTTATACGGGCTACGACTATTTCAGGGCTGGCATTCACCACCTCATTGCGGAGGATGCATGAAGGTCGTCTACTTCGCCTGGGTGCGCGAGCGCATCGGCAAGGCCGAAGAGACTGTCGAGCCGCCAGCAGCCGTGCGCACCGTCGGCGATCTGATCGGATGGCTGAGCACGCGCGGCGACGAATATGCGTATGCGTTCGAAACACCGAAAGTGATCCGCGCCGCCATCGACCATACCCATGTGCGGCCCGACACCGTCATCGCTGGCGCCCGCGAGATTGCATTCTTCCCGCCGATGACCGGCGGCTGATTTACCAACGACTGCGTTGATCTCATGACCTCCAACGTGACCATCCGCATTCAGGATGCCGATTTCGACGTTTCCAGCGAAATCGCGGCGCTGACGGCAAGCCGTACGGACATCGGCGCGGTCGTTACGTTCAGTGGTATCTGCCGTGGCGGCCAAGAAAACTTAAGTGGCAGCGGCGACGCAACCACGGCGCTGACGCTGGAGCATTATCCCGGCATGGCCGAGGCAGAGATTGCGCGTCATGCCGATGAGGCGATGAACCGCTGGCCGCTCACGGGATTGACGATCGTTCACCGCGTCGGCCGCATCCTGCCCGGCGAGAATATCATGGTGGTGCTGACCGCGTCGGCCCACCGCCAAGCGGCGTTTCAGGCCGCCGAGTTTCTGATGGATTACCTCAAGGCGCATGCTCCGTTCTGGAAGCGCGAGGAAACCGCCGGTGGCAGCAGCTGGATTGCTGCGAACACCGACGATGACGACGCCGCGGCGCGCTGGGATAAAAACTGATGGCAAAGAAGACTGTGAAGACAACCGCGAAGAAGGTGGTCAGGAAATCTGCGAGCAAGGCTCCTGCAAAGGCAAAGACTTCCGTGAAGAAGATCGCGACTGTGACCCTGCCGAAGGTGGCGCCGGGCGAGCTTGCGACATTGCTCGATTATGTGCGCTACGCCACCAGCCGTTTCATCGAAGCCCGGCTCTCTTTTGCGCACGGCACCACCGATCCCGTGGCCGAAGCCGCCTTCATCGTCTGCGAAGTCCTGCATCTGCATCCCGACCAGTTCGAGAGTTTCGCCATGGCGCGGGTAACTGCGGCTGAAGGCAAGCAGATCCTCGACATCATTCATCGCCGCGTGACGACGCGCAAACCGGCGGCCTATCTGCTCAACAAGATCTATATGCGCGGCCTGCCGTTCTATGTGGACGAGCGCACCATTGTGCCGCGTTCCTTTATCGGCGAATTGCTGGATTCGCATTTCAGCGGTGACGACGGCGAAGGCGGATCGCTGATCGACGATCCCATGGAGATCGAAAGCGTGCTGGATCTTTGCACAGGTTCTGGCTGCATCGCGATCCTGGCCAGCCAGTCGTTCCCCAACGCGCAGGTTGATGCCGTCGATCTGTCGCCCGCGGCACTCGCCGTCGCTATGCGCAACGTCATTGACTTCGGTCTCGACGAGCGACTGACGCTTTACAAGGGCGATCTGTTCGAACCGCTCGGCGATACCCGTTACGATCTCATCATCACCAATCCGCCTTATGTCGACGCGCAGGGCATGGCGGATTTGCCGGATGAATGCCTGGCCGAACCGGCCATGGCTTTCGATGGCGGCGATGACGGGCTCGACATCGTCAGGAAGATCATTGAACAGGCTGGCGATCATCTGAATCCACATGGCGGTTTGTTGTGTGAAATCGGTCGCGGCCGCGCCAATGTCGATGAAGCCTTTCCCGATCTGCCGTTGATCTGGCTGGACACCGAAGACTCCGAGGGCGAGGTGTTCTGGGTGTCGGCTGCTGCGCTGCAAGGTCGCGGCGCCGGCTAGTTCGGCATCTGGCCAAACAAGCCCGTAGCGTTTATCACGGCACCTTCACGCGCATTTTGATGTGTGAATGTCCGACATCGTTGTCGGGCGGATTTTGACGCGACAGCCCTTGCAGCCGCGTCACTCAAATCGAGTGAAGGATCCCATGCTGCTGGCTGTCGATCAGAAAGCGCCAACGCGCAATCTGTGGCTCGCCGAATTGCGAGCGACGCTGGCGCTCGGCTGGCCGCTGATCCTGACCAATCTGGCACAGATCGCACTCACCACGACCGACGTAATCATTCTCGGCCGCGTGAGCGCGGAGGCTTTGGCTGCGTCGGCGCTGGGCGTGAATCTCTATTTCGCGTTTCTGATTTTCGCCATCGGCCTCGTCACTGCGACATCGCCGATGATGGCGGAAGCGATTGGTCGCAAGCTGCATGCGGTGCGAGATGTCCGGCGAACATTCCGGCAGGGTTTGTGGACGGCGCTGATCGTCTCGGTGCCGGCATGGATCGTTCTCTGGCAGACCGAAGCGATCCTGTTGCTGTTCGGTCAGGAGGCGCAGGCCGCTGCCGATGCGCAGACCTTCATGCATATGTTGCAATGGGGTTTCCTGCCCGCGCTCGGGTTCATTGTGCTGCGCTCCTTTGTCGCTGCCGTGCAACGTCCGCTCTGGGCACTGCTGGTGACGGGCGTCACCGTTCTGTTCAATGCTGCTGCCAACTGGGTTCTGGTGTTCGGCCATCTCGGATTCCCGGAGATGGGTCTGCGCGGTTCCGGCCTTGCGACCACGCTGTCGAACGTCTTTCTGTTCGCTGTCTTTGCGCTCGTCGTCGGATGGCATCCGAAGTTCCGGCGTTATCATTTGTTCGGCAACTGGTGGCGCGCCGATTGGCCACGTCTCGCAAAGCTATGGCGCATCGGTCTGCCGATCGGCGCAACGCTTGCATTCGAAATTACCGTCTTCAATGCGGCGGTGTTCCTGATGGGGCAGTTTGGAACGGCCGCCATCGCGGCGCATGCGATTGCGATCCAGATCGCATCGATCTCGTTCATGGTGCCAATGGGACTAAGCCAGGCGGCAACTGTCCGCGTTGGATTGGCCAAAGGCGCCGTGGATCGCGATGGCATCACGCGAGCAGGATGGACTGCATTTGGCCTTGCGGTGGCATTCATGGCGTCGATGAGCATGTTGTTGCTGGCTGCGCCGCGTCTCCTGATTGGCGCCTTCATCGATCTGAGCAATCCCGCCAATGCCGTCGTCATCGACACGGCAATGTCGTTTCTGTTTTGTGCGGCGGTGTTCCAGATTGCGGACGGCGCGCAGTCGGTCGCAGCAGGGATGCTGCGCGGATTGCAGGATACGCGGGTGCCGATGATCTTTGCCGCATTAGGCTATTGGGGCTTCGGCATGGGTCTCAGCCTGCTGTTCGCATTCAAGCTGGGCTTCGGCGGCGTCGGCATCTGGATTGGGCTGGCAGCGGGTCTCGCGGTCGTTGCACCGGTCATGCTCTGGCGTTGGACCCGGCGCGAGCAACTCGGCCTCGTACCGGCGGCTTAACAAACAAAAATGCCGCAGCCTCGAAAGGCTGCGGCATTTGTCGCCTTGAAGCGCCTGCGCTTACAGAACCTTGCGGATCCAGTTGTGCGGGTCTGGCGCGCGGCCGTACTGAATGTCGACCAGCTGTTTGCGCAGCCCCATCGTGACCGGACCAGCCGCGCCGCCATTGATGGTAAAATCGCCGCTCGCAGAGCGCACCTGGCCGATCGGCGAGATGACCGCCGCCGTGCCGCAGGCAAAGGCCTCTTTCAGCTTGCCGCTGGCAGCATCGGCACGCCACTGGTCGAGCGTGTAGGCCTCTTCGCGCACCTGCGTGCCCTTGTCCTTCGCCAATGCGATGATCGAATCGCGCGTGATGCCTGGCAGGATCGTGCCGAGCGGCGGTGTTAGCAGCGAGCCGTCCTCGAACACGAAGAAAATGTTCATGCCGCCAAGTTCTTCGATGTAGCGGCGTTCGACCGCATCGAGGAACACGACCTGATCGCAGCCGTGATCGCTGGCTTCCGCCTGCGCGCGCAGGCTCGCGGCGTAGTTGCCACCGCATTTGACGGCGCCGGTGCCGCCGATCGCGGCGCGTGTGTAGTTCTCCGACACCCAAATCGACACCGGGGCGGGGCCGCCCTTGAAATAGGAGCCGACCGGCGAGGCGATGACGGCAAAGATGTATTCCGCGGACGGCTTCACGCCGAGGAAAATCTCGCTCGCGACCATGAATGGGCGCAGGTAGAGGCTGCCTTCACCTGATGGAATCCAGGCGCGGTCGATGCGCACGAGTTGCTCGATCGCTTCGATAAACACGGGCTCGGGCAGCGGGGCCATGGCCATGCGATCGGCCGAATTCCGGAAACGCTTGGCATTGGCATCGGGGCGGAACAGATTCACGCCGCCATCTTCACGCACATAGGCCTTGAGCCCTTCGAAAATCTCCTGGGCGTAATGCAGGACGGCTGCTGCGGGATCGAGCGGGAAATTCGCGCGGGATTCGATGCGCGCGCCATGCCAGCCGTCGGTCTGATTATAGCGGACGATGGCCATGTGATCGGTGAAAACCCGGCCGAAGCCCGGATCCTTGAGCTTTGCTGCGCGGTCCGCCTCGGACACTGCGTTCGCCGCGGGCTGAATGTCGAATTTCAGCAAAGCTGCGCCATCGATTTTATCAAACGAAACTCCCATGGACCTCACTCCTGCTTACGGCGCAGCTCCTGGGGGCGGCAGCGTCGATGTTGTTCTACGTCAAGCAGACCCACGGCAAAAGCGTTTCCGGCCCCGGGGGATGACCGAGGACAGGCTTTAGCGCCATGCCGAAGTCCGGTATGGTTCTCAGATCGGCCCTATTGGGCCATGCGGCGAGAGTTCTAATGTTTCGTCGCGATGGTCAGTTTTGTAAGATTGAACCCAAGATATGTCAATATGGTTGACGTAAATTCCAAGGACGCGGCGTCACGATCGCTTGAGACGATCCAGCGGCAATCGAGCGGCGATCCTGCGAAACCGCCCCGCTGGGACATCATCGAGCTGTTGTTCTTTGCCTATCGCGACTTTGTGGGCGATCCCGACGATGTGCTCGATCAGTTCGGTTTCGGGCGCGCCCATCACCGGGTCGTACACTTTGTGCATCGCTATCCCGGCCTGAAGGTTGCCGATCTGCTCGATGTCTTGCGTATTACAAAGCAGTCGCTGGGCCGTGTCCTCAAGCAATTGCTCGATGAAGGGTATATCGTTCAGAAATCCGGCGAGGCCGATCGGCGGCAACGGCTTCTTTTCGCCACGGCCAAGGGTGAAGCTCTCGTTGCGCAGCTCGCGGGTTTGCAGACCGATCGTATCAACCGCGCGCTCAAGGATTTTACGCCGGTCGAAATTGAAGCGATCGGCAGGTTTCTCTCGGCGATGATCGACCGCAATGATCCCGACAAGGTGCTGCAGGTCATCTTGGGCCAGGCATCCGCCAAAACTGACGGCAGGACAAACAAGACATGATGTTAGCTCAGGCCGCCAAACGTATGCCGGTGCCATTGGCCGACGATGCGCCGCATCTGTTGCTGGTCGATGACGACCGCCGTATTCGCGATCTCCTCTCGCGCTTTCTCTCGGGCGAAGGCTACCGCGTCACCACGGCGCCGAGCGCCAAGGAAGCGCGCGCCAAGCTGCTCGGTCTGCATTTCGATCTCCTGATCCTCGATGTGATGATGCCAGGCGAGACCGGCTTCGAGCTCGCGCGTTTCATTCGGACGTCCTCGGCCGTGCCGATCATCATGTTGACGGCGCGGCACGAGGCGGAAAGCCGGATCGAGGGATTGCAGATCGGCGCCGACGACTATGTGGCCAAGCCGTTCGAGCCGCGCGAACTGGTGCTGCGCATCGCAAACATCCTGAAGCGTAGTGCGCCGGTGCCGGTCGAGCGCGCGGAGTCGCTGCAATTCGGGCCTTATGTGTATCACCTCGCGCGTGGCGAACTACGCCAGGGCGACGAGATCATCCATCTCACCGACCGCGAGCGTGACATGCTGCGCGTGCTCGCCGCAGCGCCCGGCGAGACCGTGCCGCGCGGTGAACTCACCGGCGGCGGTGGCACCGTGAACGAGCGTGCGGTGGACGTGCAGATCAATCGCCTGCGTCGCAAGATCGAGACCGATCCGGCCAATCCGCTCTTCCTGCAGGCCGTGCGTGGCATCGGCTATCGCCTCGTCGCGTCGCCATAGTTCGATGAAGTTTGCACGATGACCACGCTCGACACTGGCATCACCATCCTCCGCTCTGCGGCGGGCCGCGTCTCTGCGGCGCACAGTCTGATGGGCCGGCGCTTCAAGAGCGTGATGCCCACGGGGCTCTATGCCCGCACGCTGCTGATCATGATCGTGCCGATGGTGCTGCTGCAGTCGGTGGTCGCCTTCGTGTTCATGGAGCGGCACTGGAACACGGTGACGCGGCGCCTGTCGCAGGCCGTGGTGCAGGACATCGCAACGCTGATCGACGTCTACAAGGTTTATCCGCAGGATAAGGACCGCACGCAGATCAAAGCCATCGCTCAGCAGCGCCTTGGCCTCGTGGTGGATTTCCTGCCGCTCGGCGACATGCCACCGCCCGGTCCGAAGCCGTTCTTCTCGCTGCTCGATCAGGCGCTGTCGGTCCAGATCGGTCGGCAGATCACGCGGCCGTTCTGGATCGACACCGTTGGCCGCTCCAATCTCGTGGAAATCCGCATCCAACTCGATGATGCCGTGATGCGCATCTTCGCCCAGCGTAGTGCTGCTTACGCGTCGAATTCGGAAATCTTCCTGTTCTGGATGGTGGGGACGTCCTCGATCCTGCTGATCGTCGCGATCCTGTTCCTGCGAAACCAGATCCGCCCAATCCTCAAACTCGCTGATGCCGCTGAAAGTTTCGGCAAAGGCCGCGAAGCGCCGAATTTCCGGCCGCGCGGCGCACGCGAGGTCCGTCGTGCCGCCAATGCCTTCATCGAGATGAAGGCGCGTATCGAACGCGCAATGGAGCAGCGCACGGCCATGCTGGCCGGCGTCTCGCATGATCTACGCACCATCCTGACGCGCTTCAAGCTCGAACTGGCGCTGATCGAGGACGGTCCGGAAGTCGATGGCATGCGCAAGGATATCGATGAGATGTCGGGCATGCTCGAGGCCTATCTCGCCTTTGCGCGCGGCGACAGCGGCGAGCAGGCGCAGCCGACAGACATGGCTGCGGCGCTGGAAGAATTGCGCAGCGATGCCGAGCGCAACGGCCATAAGGCGACGGTCACGTTCCACGGCCTGCCGATAGTCACGGTGAAGCCAGCCGCGTTCAAGCGTTGCCTCGGCAATCTCGTCTCCAACGCCGCGCGCCATGCCAATGACATCGCCATCACTGGGCACCGCGATCATCGCTATCTCACGGTCACGGTGGACGACGACGGCCCCGGTATTCCCGCCGATATGCGTGAAGAAGTGTTCAAACCGTTCCTGCGGCTCGACGATGCGCGCAATCAGGACGAAGGCGGCACAGGCCTCGGCCTCGCTATCGCCCGCGATATCGCGCGCTCCCATGGCGGCGATATCACGCTGGCCGAGAGTCCGATGGGCGGATTGAGGGCGGTGGTGCGGGTGCCGGTTTAGCTATCGGCATTCAGAATGGCTCGTTCGACTCCGCCTTGAAATCGGAAGCCAAGCCGAAGATTTTGTTTGCGACCTGCTGGCTCGCAAGCCTGAGTTCGGGCTGTGGTCCAAGACCCATGTGGTGGCTGGCAATTTCCTCGGCAGATCGGTGTTTGTCAATCAGCATGACATACGCTTCGTCTGCGTACGAATCATACTCGTCTGTCGCACTAATAGAAGTGTTAACGCCAATTGGATCCCACTCGCGCCAAAGAATTTCTCGGACGCGGGCCCGATTTCTACGGGATCGATATTTATCCCGACCATGCGACATAGGCAGTTCCGATCAAATCCTGCGTTACTTCGCCAGTTCCTTCGACCGCGCCGTTGCCGCAGCAATTGCGCGAGTCAGTAACGGCTCGAAGCCGTCATCGGCCATCAACACGGCGAGCGCCGCTGCAGTGGTCCCGCCGGGCGAGGTGACATTCTTGCGCAGCGTTGCCGCGTCGAGATCGGACTGGCGCAGCAATTCGCCTGAGCCGGATACGGTTTCACGTGCAAGTTTCATCGCGAGTTCAGGCGGAAGACCTGCAGCGATGCCGGCGCGGGCCATTTCTTCGGCCAGCAGGAACACATAAGCAGGACCCGAGCCGGAGACGGCCGTCACAGCATCGATCAGGCTCTCGTCCTCGACCCACTCCACCGATCCGGTGGCGCGCAACAGCGCGTCGGTCAGGCCGCGTTGCTCCGGCGATACGTCGCTCGCGGCAACCGCCACGGTGATGCCGCGGCCGATCGCGGCCGGCGTATTCGGCATCGCGCGAACCACCTTGCCGCCGCAGGCCTTGGCGATGCCGGCGACGGTTGTGCCCGCCATGATCGAGACCACGAGGGATGATCTCGCGATTGTGCGCAGTGTCGGCCCGACCTCGGCGAACATCTGCGGTTTCACGGCGAGGACCAGTGCGGCGACGGCGCCGATGTCCTTCACATCCGGATTGAGGCGGACGCCTTTGGCTGCGAGCGCCTTGATCTCGTCGGAGACATACGGATCGATCACGATGGCGCGTTTGGGATCGAGGCCGCCGGCGATCCAGCCCGTCAGCATTGCGCCGCCCATCTTGCCGGCGCCGGCCAGCACGATATGGCCGTCGATATCGTTGAGCGCGCGTGAGGTCGTGGAGGAGGTCATCGCAAAATCCCGGCTGTCAGAACGGCCGGGACCATAACATTGCGGGGCAGGCCGCACAGCCCGAACGGACCTAGACGAAGCTTTTTTTCAGGAAGTAGCGCGGACCGCCGCGCGGATAGTCCGGGATTTCGCCAAACACTTCATAGCCCTGCTTCTCGTAGAAGCTCCGCGCCTGAAACCAGTAGGTATCGAGCCACAGACCGATGCAGCCGCGTTCACGCGCGATCTCTTCCGCCTTGGCGAGGACCTTCGAGCCGATGTCCTGGCCGCGAAACTGCTCGGGCACGACGAACAGTTTGACGAAACACCAGTTGAACGCGGTCTTGCCCCAGATGCCGCCGATCGGCTCGCCGGTCGCAGGATCGTGGATCAGGATCGAGAGCGGCTGGTGATTGTTGGGGCCAACGGTCTTGGTATTGTAGGCCAGCAACGCATTTGCGACCACCAGCCGTTCGGCCTCGCCGGGCGCATCCGGCACGGTGATGACCGGCGCGTCGGTCATGCTTCGCCGGCAGTGTCGAACATCGCAGCAGACATCGCTTCGGCTGCGGTCTTGCCGGCCCACACCACGAACTGCAATGCCGGATAGTAGCGCTCGCAGGAATGGATCGCCGATACCAGCATCGCTTCGCACTGCGCGGTCGTTGCGGTGAGGCCATCGGGCAGCACCAGTGCCTGCCGGTACATCACCATGCCTGAGTGAGTCCAGATATCGAAATGACCGACCCACATCTGTTCGTTGATCGCGGCGATCAGGCGCTGCACTTCCGCGCGGCGAGCGGGTGGAATCTTCATGTCGAAGGCGCAAGCCAGATGCAGGGCCTCGATCTCGTTCATCCAGGTGAAGGAGAGCTGGTAATCGATCCAGTCACCTTTAGAAACAATTGTGACTTCGTCTTCGCCGGAGCGCTCGAAGGCCCAGTTATGATCGGCGGCAATATCCTCGACAACGGCGAGCGGGTTGAGCCGTGAATCGATAGTACCTTCGAGAAGTGACATGCCGTCGCGACCTTGCTCTTGAAATGTGATGATGCAAACAGCTGGCCGGTACGCGAAAATGTCGGAGCGTCGCTGCAGGCTGCAAGTTCTATTCGTCCAGACCTTGCGAGTTTGAAGTGATGTGATTTGCTGAATCTGCGCAACGGCACCACGAATCCATCCACAGACAAACCGGCCCTCATCCACAGGTCATCTCGCCGCAATGAGAACAAACCGGAATCGGATTCCCGGATTGCGAGTCTGTGCGGTGCGCCCTCGCGCGCCGCGAGTCCGGTTGGGGTGGTAACTATTGATTCCGCCGCGGGGCCCGAAAGCTTTCCCGGCCTCGCAGGAGTCCTGTTGGGGCCCGATACAGCCTGTGGACGGCCTTGCTGGGCTGGTTCGGTTTCGGCATAGTTTGGCCGTAACGAAAGTATCAGGCCATGAACGACACCACCTCCGAGTCATCCGCAGTCCAGCATCCGCGCTTTGCCAAGCCGCAACGCGTCGCCTTCGTGCAGTCGTCCTGGCATCGCGACATCGTTGCACCGTGTTGGGAATCGTTTCTGAGCGAGATCGAGGCGCGTCATATCGGCCCGTCGCAGGTCGATCTGTTCGAAGTGCCTGGCTCGTTCGAGATCCCCCTGCATGTGCAGGTTCTCGCCAAGACGCGGCGCTACACGGCCATCGTCGCGGCCGGCCTCGTGATCGACAGCGGCACCCGCGGCTTCGTGGCGGACACGGTCATCCGTGCGCTCATGGATGTGCAGCTACGCACCGAGATCCCGGTGTTCTCGGCCGTGACGGCGCCGGAGGATTTTCACGAGACGGAAGAGCGGGCGGCATTCTTCCGCAAGCACTTTGCGGAGAGCGGCCTCAAGGTCGCGGCAGCCTGCGCCGAGACGCTACTCAGTCTGGAGCGTCTGCGCGGTCAGGTCGCGGCCGGGATCGTGTAGAGGCGCGAGCCTTAGTCGAACAGGCTCGATACCGACTCTTCCGATGCGGTGCGGCCGATCGCTTCGGCGATCAGCGAGGCAACCGAGAGCACGCGGATGTTCGGCGATTTGCTGACGGCTTCCGTGGGCTGGATCGAGTCCGTGATCACCAATTCCTTGAGCTTGGAATTGGCGATGCGCGCGGCGGCGCCGCCGGACAGAACGCCATGGGTGAGGTAGGCGGAGACGTCCTTGGCACCGTATTTGAGTAGCGCATCGGCGGCGTTCACCAGCGTGCCGCCGGAGTCGACGATGTCGTCGATCAGGATGCAGGTGTAGCCGGCGACGTCGCCAATCACGTTCATCACTTCGGATTCACCGGGGCGTTCGCGGCGCTTGTCGACGATGGCGAGCGGCGCGTTGATGCGTTTGGCAAGGCCGCGGGCACGGGCGACGCCGCCGACGTCGGGCGAAACCACCATCACATTGGCGAGATCGAACTTCTCCTTGATGTCGCGAACCATCAGCGGCGCGGCATAGAGGTTGTCGGTCGGGATATCGAAGAAGCCCTGGATCTGGCCGGCATGCAGGTCGAGTGTCATGACGCGGTCGGCGCCGGCATGGGTGATCATGTTGGCCACCAGCTTGGCCGAGATCGGGGTGCGGCCACCGGCCTTGCGGTCCTGGCGAGCGTAGCCGAAATAGGGGATCACCGCGGTGATGCGGCGCGCGGAAGCGCGGCGCAGCGCATCAGTGATGATCAGCAGTTCCATCAGATGGTCGTTGGTCGGGAACGACGTGGATTGAAGAATGAAGACGTCGGAGCCGCGGACGTTTTCCTGGATCTCGACGAAGATTTCCATATCGGCGAAGCGCCGGACGCTGGCCTTGGTCAGCGGGATATTCAGCGAGGTCGCGATTTCCTGCGCGAGGACAGGATTGGAATTACCGGCGACCAGTTTGATCGAACCGTTCTTGGCCGACATCGACGCGTCTCCCCGCGGCTTGGTGGATACAACGTTCAGCATATCGGATTACCCACAAGAACTCGTCTAGCTGAGCGAGGTGATATCAAGGACGGCCGTCCGCTGGCAACCCGTGGGCCGCTGTTTTCCTGCGTAAAAACGGGCCTCTGCTTAACGTGAACTGAAGTCAGCGCGTCTCGGCAAATGCGGTGGCCTGCACGGGCAATTCATCGGTACTGGCGATGGCAGGTCCGTTGCCACTTGGCGCAGGCGGCTGCTCGCCGGGCGTGGTGCCGTTGATCATGCCATTGAGGCCGGTGAGCCCCGCTTGCGCGATCCGCCGCAAGACAAGGTCGTCGGCAGTAGCCCAGGCGTCGCGGCCGCCTTTGCCGGCCTGTTCCTCGCCGCTCAGGCGCAGAGCACGGTTCTGGTCGCGGTCATAGACATCCCACACCCAGGCGATCGAGGTCTGGCCGCCGCGAACCTGGGCCGAGAGGTAGCTGCGGACCCGAAAAGCCGCGCTGTCCTTGCGCGATACAACCGCAAGGTTGCGCAGGCGCGCTTCACTATCCAGAAGGTTGACCATGCGGTCGAAGACCTGCGGCGGCGGCCCGTCGATGGATTCGAACGCGATCGTCGGGCCGGAGGTGGTGGAAAGGCTGGCCTGCGCGTTCATGGCGCCGCCCGAATTGGGGACATTGGCGCAGCCGGCAAGCCCAAACGCTACGGTCAGCAACAGCGCAGCCTGGATCAGGCGCGGTCTGGCTCGATCGGTCGTAAGGGCAGAAAATCGCATAGGGCGTCCCGACTTCCGTCCGTTTGCCGCAAGCGGCGCCGGACAGGTCGAGCGATATCGTTAAAATGCGTTAAGGTCTAGGGCAGCGCGGCCACAGGTCTTTCCAGGGTGACCGAAACGGTCACCGCGCCCCGACAATTCGCGTTCAGTTTGAGGCAGTTCGGACGCGTTAAGGATAACGGCGCGTCAACGCGCGAGTTACCGCTCAAGCACGATGGCGTGGATCTGGCGTCCGTAATCCGGCTCGTTCCGATGCACCGACCGGCGATAGCTGAACAGGTTGCTGTCGGGATAGGTGTCGATGCCGGTGTCATCGATAATGGCAATGCCGGCGCGCTCCAGCCGCATCCGAATGAAGCCGCCGAGATCGAACATGGCATGACCGGCGCGGGTTGAGGGAATGAAGAACCGGGCGAAGCCAGCATCGGACTGCGTGAAGCGCTCAACGAATTCGGCCCCGACCTCATAGCTTGGCTGGCGGATCAGCGGACCGATCGCGACCACGATGTCGGAGCGGTCGGCGCCGAGTTTTTCCATCTCCGCGATGGTGGCCTCGAGCACGCCGGTGAAGGCGCCCTTCCAGCCGGCATGAGCGGCACCGATGACGCGAGCCTTGGGATCGGCAAACAGCACCGGTCCGCAATCGGCCGTCGTGACGCCGAGCGCCAGGCCCTCGACCTTCGTCACCATGGCATCGACGCGCGGCCGTGAATCGCCGTTCCACGGCGCCTTGGCGACAGCGACATCGGGTGAGTGCACCTGATAGGCGGTGAGGAAGTGCAGGGGATCGACGCCCATCCCCGCTGCCATGCGCCGGCGGTTCTCCGCCACATGCGCGGGATCGTCGTTCGATCCGAGTCCGCCATTGAGGCCGGCATAGATGCCTTCGGAGACGCCGCCGTCGCGCGTGAAGAACGCGTGGCGCAGGCCGGGAATGGCTGACAGCAAAGGTGATGTGAAAGTCATGATGTCGGGGCCTCGACGCCGGTGTCGTCGCTCAGCGCCACCAGCGTGTCGATATTGGGATCGGAGATGCCGACCACCTTGAACATCGAGCCCATGCCGCCGCGGCCGCTGTCGATCAGGCGTTTCAGTGCGCCCGAGACGGTTTCGGAAACTTCCGGCGTGGCCTTGGCCATCAGGGTCAGCGCGCGCGTCTCGATGCCGAGGCGCTTGAGGAATTCGCCCTGCGTCACCGGCCCGTGCACGCGTGCGCCGACATCCTCCGCCGCGCGGCCGAGCGCCTGGAAATCCACATGCGCGGTGATATCGGCCTGGCCGGGATTCTTCAGCGGATCGGCATAGCTGTGCTGCGCGATAGCCTGCAGGGTGTCGCCGGCATCGCTACGGACATGACCGTAATCGATGATCAGAGCTGCGCCGCCTTCGTCGCGGACGCGGCTGGCAATCTTCATCATTTCGGTATCGGGGCGCCATTCGAACACCGCGCCGACAGGGGCTGCACGCACCAGCGGTGGCAGCAGCACATCGAAACGCGGCAGCGGATCGGTTGACGCGCTGAACATCAGCTGGCCGTTGCTGTCGATATCCACCATGCGCTCGTGCCAGCCGCCTTCGCGCTTCACGGCCTGATGGATAGGCAACACGTCGAAATATTCATTGGCGAGGATGATCGATGGGCCCGCGGGGACGGTTTCGATACTGTCATGCCAGGTGATGTTGCGGGTGCCGGATAACGTCGCCTTCTGCTTCTCGCGCAGCACCGGATTGATTTCGACGAGATGCACGTTGAGCGCCTGATACAGCGGCGGCAGCACGCGTAGGGCGCGGAGCGCGTCGGCCATCATGGTGCCGCGTCCGGGACCAAGCTCGATCAGATGCACAAAAGGCGGCGCGCCCATGGCTCGCCAGACCGAAGCCGACCACAGGCCGAGCAGCTCGCCGAACATCTGGCTGACTTCGGGCGACGTGGTGAAGTCGCCCTCGCGACCGAGCGGATCGCGCGAAATGTAGTAGCCGTGTTGCGGATGGGTCAGGCACAGCTGCATGTAGCGCCACACCGGCATGGGTCCGGTGGACTTGATCAGGCGCTTGATTTCATCCTGCAGCGGCGATTGGTCGGTCACATCAGGCCTTCTTGCCTGGGCTCAATTCGAGCGATGCCTGCGGCTTTCGCCAGGCGCGCACCATCAAAACGAGTCCCACAAATATCATCGGCACGGAGAGCAGCATGCCCATGGTGAGCCCACCCCACAGAAATCCGAGTTGCGGGTCCGGCTCGCGGAAGAATTCTCCCGTAATACGCGCCAGCGCATAAAAAAAGATGAAGGCGCCGAGGATCAGGCCAGGCCGCTTCAGCGCACCGGCCCGGATCATCAGGGCGAGAATGAGAAACAGCCCGATGCCTTCGAGGCCGGCCTCATAGAGCTGGCTGGGATGGCGCGGCAGCGGCCCGCCATTGGGGAACACCATCGCCCAAGGCACGCTCGCATCGGCGTGGCGGCCCCACAATTCACTGTTAATGAAATTGGCGAGGCGTCCGAGCAGCAGGCCGATCGGGCCGACCGCGCAGGTGATGTCGCCGAGCGACAGGATCGACAGGCCACGCTTCCAGCAGAACAGAAACACGGCAAAGACGCAGCCCATGAAGCCGCCATGGAACGACATGCCGCCCTTCCAGAGCTCGAAGATCTCGGCGGGGTGGGCGATGAAGAAATCGAGATTGTAGAACAGCACATAGCCCGTGCGGCCACCGACAATGATGCCGATCGTCACCCAGAGGATGAAGTCGTCGAAATCCAGCAGGGAGATCGGTGAGGGGCCGCCCCACAGTTTCGTGCTCTTGATCAGCGCGCGCGCATAGATCCAGCCGAGCACGATGCCGCCGATATAGGCCAGCGCGTACCAGCGAATGACGATGGGGCCGAGCGCGATGGCGACCGGATCGAAAACGGGGAAGGCGATGGTCAGGAATGGCATGTGGTGGGCTTACGGCTCCCGATGGCGCCAGTAAAGCATTGGCATGTGACGAATTAAGGGACTTCTGCAGTTGTGAACGCCAAAAGCAGGCGATACTTGAACTGCGCGGTCGGGATCGCCATTGTCGATCTACAACTTAATCCCGCGTGTTTGTTCATCCGACCGGAGTTCTTGCCATGACCCAGACCAACAATCGGTTCTTCGACGAGATCGGCCGCCTGATGAATGATGCCGCCGGCGCGGCTCAGGGCGTCAAGCGCGAGGTCGATACGGTTGTGCGCAACCAGGCTGAGAAGATCCTGCGCGACCTCGATATCGTGAAGCGTGAGGAGTTCGAGGCGGTCAAGGATATGGCCAGGCTCGCCCGCGAGGAGAACGAGGCGCTGAAGGCTCGGATCGCAGCGCTGGAAGCCAAGCTCGGCGGCTGAGTGGAAGCCTGCGGTGGCCTGCACGGCGCGCCAGACATCGGCTACCCGTGCATAGACGGCCAAAATAAGCCCCTGGAAGGGGCCCGCCGACGAAGAAAAAGCCTGTCATTTCCTTGTCTTTTTGGCGTTTCGGCGGTAGAAGCCGCCCACGTCCGCAGCCCCCGCACCCCTGGAGGCTTGCTGCAGCGTGAAAACGGGCCGCATTGCGGCCTTTAACTTTTAGAAAACAAGGACTTAAACGATGGCGACCGTCAAGGAATTGAAGGCGACCTCACGTCCGGTCGGCGGCAAGGGGGCCGCACGGGCAGAGCGTCGCGCCGGCCGAGTGCCCGGAGTGATCTATGGTGACAACAAGCCCCCGGTGGCGATTTCGGTGAATGATGCCGAACTGCGTCAGCGCATTCTGGCAGGCCGGTTCCTCACCACGATTTACGACATCGAGCTTGAGGGCAAGAAGCACCGCGTGATTCCGCGCGACTTCCACCTCGACCCGGTCAAGGACTTCCCGCTCCACGTCGACTTCCTCCGCCTCGGCGAAGGCGCGACCATTCGCGTCAGCGTTCCGCTGCACATCAAGGGCGCTGAAGGCGCTCCGGGCGTGAAGCGTGGCGGCACCATCAACATCGTGACCCACACGATCGAACTGGAAGCCGAAGCCGAGAGCATTCCCCAGTTCCTCGAAGTTGATGTCGGCCAGCTCGATATCGGCACGTCGCTGCACATCACCGACGTTGTTCTGCCGAAGGGCGTGAAGACGCTGGCTCGCGATGCCGACCTGACGCTGGTCACCATCGTGCCGCCGTCGGGCTACGGTGAAGAAGCTGCGACCCCTGCGGCTGCTGCTGCGGCTCCCGCGGCTGCTGGTGCCAAGGCTCCGGCTGCCGGCGCCAAGGCCCCCGCCGCTGGTGCAAAGGCTCCGGCCGCTGCCGCCGCTCCGGCGAAGAAGAAGTAATCCGGCGCGGAGCTCCGCGTCATGCTTCTCTTTGTTGGACTCGGAAACCCTGGTGCCAAATACCAGGGCAACCGGCACAATATCGGGTTCATGGTTCTCGATGATATCGCGCGGCGTCACGGTTTTGGACCGTGGCGCCGTCGCTTTCAGGGCGAGACCTCGGAAGGCACGCTGTCTGGTGAGCGCGTCATCCTGCTGAAGCCCATGACCTTCATGAACGAGTCCGGCCGCTCGGTGCAGGAAGCGTCCGCCTATTTGAAGATTTCACTCGGCGACATCGCCGCGTTTCATGACGAGCTCGAACTGCCATTCGCGAAAGTGCGCGTGAAGGTCGGCGGCGGCATTGCCGGACATAACGGTTTGCGCTCGATCTCCGCGCATGTCGGCAACGACTATCGGCGCATTCGCCTCGGCATCGGACATCCCGGTGCCAAGGAGCTGGTACATAATCACGTGCTGAGCGATTTCGCCAAGGCCGAACGGCCTCAGCTCGAAGCGTTCAACGATGCGGTGTCGGACCATGTCGGCCTGCTGGTCGGTGGTCAGGACTCGTCGTTTCAGAACAAGGTGCATCTGACGATGCAGGCCAAGGGTTTCACGTCGAAGGACGACAACGGCTCCGCTGAGAAGCCGTCGAAGAATTAGGACAGGGTCATGGGATTCAAATGCGGGATCGTCGGACTGCCGAATGTCGGCAAATCGACGCTGTTCAATGCGCTCACCGAAACTGCCGCGGCGCAGGCTGCGAACTATCCGTTCTGCACCATCGAGCCGAATGTCGGTGAAGTCGCGGTGCCGGACAAGCGGCTCGACAAATTGTCCGAGATCGGCAAGTCGCAGCAGATCATCCCGACGCGCCTGACCTTCGTGGACATTGCGGGCCTGGTGAAAGGCGCGTCGAAGGGCGAAGGCCTTGGCAACCAGTTCCTCGCCACGATCCGCGAAGTCGATGCCGTCGCGCATGTGGTGCGTTGCTTCATCGATGACGACATCACCCATGTCGAAGGCAAGATCGATCCGCTCGCCGACATCGAGATCATCGAGACCGAGCTGATGCTCGCGGATCTGGATTCCTGCGAGAAGCGCATCGATAACCTGACCAAGAAGGCCAAGGGCAACGACAAGGACGCCAAGGAACAGCTCGATCTGGTCCAGCGCGCTTTGGTGTTGCTGCGCGACGGCAAGCCGACGCGTTTTCTCGAGCGCAAGCCCGAGGAAGAGCGCGCTTTCGGAATGCTCGGCCTGCTGACCTCCAAGCCTGTTCTCTATGTCTGCAACGTCGAAGAAGGCGCGGCGGGCGAAGGCAACGAATACTCGAAGCGGGTTGCAGAACATGCTGAGAAGGAGGGCGCTGTTGCGGTCGCCATCTCGGCCAAGATCGAATCCGAAATCGCGACGCTGTCACGTGCCGAACGTGCGGAATTCCTCGATACGCTCGGGCTTGAAGAAGCGGGCCTCGATCGCCTGATCCGTGCAGGCTATTCGCTGCTGCACCTCATCACCTACTTCACCGTCGGCCCAAAGGAAGCCCGTGCCTGGACCATCACCCAGGGCACCAAGGCACCGCAGGCTGCAGCCGTGATTCACACGGATTTCGAGAAGGGCTTTATCCGCGCGGAAACCATTGGCTATGACGACTATGTCAGGCTCGGTGGCGAAGCCGGGGCGCGCGATGGCGGCAAGCTGCGGCTGGAAGGCAAGGAATATGTCGTCGCCGACGGCGACGTGCTGCATTTCCGATTCAACACGTAAGATATTCTCAGTCCTCTCCCCGTCATTGCGAGGAGCGAAGCGACGCGGCAATCCAGGAGCCACAAGCGAAGACTGGATTGCTTCGTCGCAAGGGCTCCTCGCAATGACGGCGGAGAGAATTAACGCTCAGTACTGCTGGCCGTGGCCGTGATCCTGCCCGAGGTTTTGCCCCTGATCCCGTAGCGCGCCGAGGTGTTCGTTGATGCGGAACACGATCAGAACGAACTCAGCCGCAATGCGCGCGAAGATGATGCCGACGATCACGCTGGCGAGGCTCGACATCACGAGGACGAAACCGCCGAACGGGCTGATGGCCATTGCGGCGAGACCCGAAAAGATCCCGGAAATGCCGAACAGAATGATCAGTGCGATCACCAGCCAATAGAACGTCTTGATGATGGTGGGCGTGATGAAACGGTCCCACTGAAACAGATCGCGAAATTCGAACATCGGTAAAATCCCCCGCCGTGTAGATGTGTGACAAATTCAATTGCATTGAGAAACGGCTTCAAATATCCCGGCCCGACCACATTGACGGGCAGGATCGCGGGAAAGCCATGCAAGCGACCGGGTTGAGATTGCTGCAAATAACGGCCACAATCAGGCTTCCTCGACGGCATTCCCCATTATGACCCTGACATTTGAAGATTTTAAGCCCGGCCACTTCGGGACCTTCGGGCCGCGCCATATTACGCGCGACGAGATTATCGCCTATGCGAAAGAATACGATCCGCAGCCGATGCATCTCGATGAAGTTGCCGCAAGCGCATCGATGCTCAAAGGACTTTCCGGCTCCGGCTGGCACATGTGCTCGCTGATGATGCGGATGATCTATGACGGGTTTCTGCACAAGACCGCATCGATGGGCTCGCCGGGTGTGGATCAGATGCGATGGCTCGCGCCGTTTCGCCCCGGCGACGATCTGACGCTGGATGTCGAAGTGGTCGAGGCGCGCGTATCGCAAAGCCGGCCGACCTTGGGCATCGTCAAATTCAAGTTCAGCACACGCAATGCCAAGGGGCAGACGATTTCCGAGATGATCACCCCGATCATGATCGGGGTGCGTGAACCCGCCTCCGGGAACTAGGGTCGCAGCATGCGCTATCTGGAAGACATCCAAATCGGTATGCGCCGTGAACTCGGCTCGTTCACGTTCACGGCGGAGTCGATCAAGGCGTTTGCCAGGCAATTCGATCCGCAACCGTTCCATCTCGATGAAGAGGCCGGCCGCAAATCGCTATTCGGTGGTCTCGCTGCGTCGGGCTGGCACGTGGCGTCGGTGTGCATGAAGTTGCTGGTGGCCGACGGCCAGCGCGCAAAGGCGGAAGCAGAGTCGCGTGGCGAAGAGCCTCCAGTCGGCGGCCCATCTCCCGGTTTTCGTGATTTGCGCTGGACCCGGCCTGTTCTCGCCGGCGATACCCTGACCTATAGCAGCGAGGTCGTGTCCGTGCGCGCGACCGCGACGCGTCCGGGTTGGGGGATCTTGCAGTCGAGGAACGTTGCCGTTAATCAGCGCGGCGAGGAGGTCTACAGCTTCCTTGGTTCGGTCTTCCTGCCGCAACGGGGCGACGCGGCTTAACCATTTCAAACTTTATCGATGGAACCCTAGCTCTGTTAAGGGGTTCTGAACCTTGTGAGCGTGATCTGCGACTCACGGGTATGACGACCGAGACGACACTTCGTAGGACGATTTTGGGGACGACAATGGCTGACCGCACCGGATTAAAATTTGTGGGCTTCATCTTCGCGAGCGTGACGCTTGCGGTGATGCTGGCCACGTGCATGGTGGTCAAGGGTTATGCCGATGGCGCCTATACGCTCGAGAGCAGCGCGGTCGTCAGCGAGTAATTTTACGAGTTGCTAACCAGACCCGCGCCGAACTGCGCGGGTTTTTTCGTGAGCGGGGTCTATGGCGACCTCAGCGACTCCAGGCCCAGGCGAGCAATGCCACGGCCACCAACAGCAATCCGACAAAGCGTAAGATAATGGTCCCCATCCTGGGCGCATTGTTGCGCGCCGGAATGGGGTCGGTGTTGTTCGGCCGAATGGTCTCCACGGATCGATTCCCCCCAAAGCAGTTCGCAGGTGCTGCGTAACCGTTGGTCGGGAACAAAACGAATAAAGTTCAATTGAACGAGCTCATGAAAAAGCCGCCGCCCTTTCGGGCGGCGGCTTTTGATTCGGGTGGTCTAGTGCCGATCAGTCGTGACGCAGACCGTCAGCGGTACGCTTCCACTGCGCGACGTTGTCGGCGATCAGGCGGGTCGACTTCATCGCGGCCTGGCTGAGCTGGGCATAGCCGGAGATCTCGCGCTGAACGCGCTGGCCTTCGGCGTGGAGCAGGTCGCGCAGGCTCTCGAGTTCGGAAACCAGCTTCTCGATCTCGCCGAGCGAGGTGCCTGCAACGCGCTGGATCAGCGAATTGACGCTGTTCACGGTCGCTTCGGTCGTCGCTTCCAGCGGCGCTTCGGTGCCGGTGGTGGTTTCACTGCTGTTGTTCACCATGCCAGGCACCGGACGACGGAGGTAAGCGATATCGTTGCGCACGAAGTCGCGGATACCCGCTTCGACTTCAGACACAGCGGCGAGGTTGCTGTCGTCATCTTTGGCTTCTGTCTGTTCTGAACGAATGGCACTCATCAGCTCTTCCTTGTTTGTGTGAAGCGGACTTCACAATGAGCGAGCGCGGTCCCCCGCATGACAAATTTACGTGTACATCTGCGCAGTGGATTTTGACGAGATAGCGGCGAATATGCGGCAGGGCGCCGATCTTTGCCGGCAATCGTCTGGCAAAGTGTATTAAAACTTAATTCACCAACTATGCTTGAAGCCTGCCGAGAACGTCTTGTTGGTCACGCCCTGAACGGTCTCGCTGATCGATCCGGAGACGTTGACGCCGCCAAACAGCTTCTGCTCGGCGCCGAACTTGCGCAGCCATTTGTCGTCGGTGGTGGCGAGCGATTGCCCGGCGATGAAGCTGGTGCCGGTATCGGTGATGTTGAAGCGCGCGAGCTGATCGGTCTCGTAGCTTCGCGTGGGGCGACCGTTGTAACCAATGGCTGGAATGCTGCCTTGCTGGATCACGTTGTAGCCGCTCTGCAGCGTCAGCGAATACTGATCGCCGGCAATGGGTACCGACTTGCTGAGCGAAGTGCCCAGTTTGGTTTGATCCGCGCCCGGATCGACGCGCGCTTCGATCGCCGTCTTGTCCCAGATTGAGCCCACGCCGGGAGCAGTCGCTGCCGCCCAGGCGGCGCCGCCCGATTGGGCCTGCACCGTGCCGTCGCCGAATTGGTTGCGGTAGGCATCGGCTGCACTGCGCGGCGCGTTTTGCCGCGCGACATTGATGTCGGCGCCGACGCGGGTATCCCAGAACGGCGTAACCGACTGCTTGACCGAGAGCGCGGACGCGCCGTTGCTGTCGTTGGAAGTCCAGCTGGACGACGGGCTGCCGACGATCAGCGACGAGCGCTTCTCGCGGAGCGATGCCTTCGCCGTCGGCGAATCGTCGGTGTTCAAGAGGCTCCAGTCGGGTTCCGGGGTGTCAGCAGGAGGAGTGGCTGCCGTGTCGACCTGCTCTATTTCGCCGGGAGGCGGCGCAACGTCGACGAGGCCGCTCCACGGATTCTGCGCGTGAGCCGGAAAGGCAAACGCCGTTCCGCCGAGTGCTGCGATGAGCGCCCAATATGTCGGTTTGATTGAAGCCATCGTGCCACTGCCCAGCAAGATCGCGGATCGATTGGCACATAATACCATCAGGCTCGGCGGAATTGTGGCGTCGCAACATTTCGCTGGGGATGAACTTGGCGATTGGCAATCGCCGTGCTGCTCAGGCGATCTTCGGCAGATGGATAGGTCGGCCCAATGCCTGTTCGACCAGGTCGAATGTATCGACGACCACGCGCATGCTGGTCAGACGCCCGGCCTTGAACTGCGCGAATTGCGCCAGCCGCAGGCTGATAGGGCGGTTCGAATCCAGTGCGGTCAGCGAGAAGCGCATCATTGCGGAGCCAGACTCATCACCAAGGATCATCGACTCCCGCTCGAAGCGATGCACCCGCACATTGTCGGCGATCTGCTTGCAGACATCGAGCACGGCGGCTTTGCCGTGGCGCGCACCGAGAAACGGAAACATGTCGATCGGCCCGTAGACCGCCCATTCGATATTGTCGTCGATGATGTCAGCGAGTTGGTCGAGTTGGCGTTCATTGATGGCGCGATGCAACGCACGCGAGAAACGCCAGAGGCTGTGCTCTGTCATTGGGATAGTCCTGAAAATGGTTGAAACACTTGCGCGCCGGGGCAACGTTGTCCGGGCGGTCTGCACAAATTGCTTGATAGCTGAAGTAATATAATTTCGCTAAAATTCAACGGTTTATTTTGCAATGCACAAATGTTCGTGGTGAGGAGCTGCTCACCAAAACGTTAAGCTGCATTGCGGCGTCGGCATAACCTTACCGATATGTCTGCTCGTGGTCCTGCACGGGGAGCGGTTCCATGGCGACATCACCATTGCGGGCAGCCATGACGCCGAACAGGAGGGCCCCGCCGACGGCGCCGAGGAGTGCGCCAATGGGCATGAAGGTGAAAAACACCAGCATGGCGCTATAGCCCTCGAAATTGCTGGTCTTGAACAATTCGACCCAGGCAACGCCGGCGCCGATCCCCACGGCCGCTCCACCGAGCAAGCCCAGAACCAGACCCAGCAAGATCAGCAACGCGATTTTCATGCAGCGCCCCCACTCAATGTTTTATGCGTCAAACAACGGCGCCAGAAGGTTCAACGGCGGGCGGCGATTTCATGTGCCGGAGCCCGGGAAAGGAACGCTGCTTGGGCGGCTGCGTTTTCTCCCGATCTGCAAGGGAGATTCCCGATGACCAAGCACATCCAGCCCGTTCCCGAAGATAACTGCAGCGACAAGGGACCTGGCAGCGCGCCGAAGGTGACGCTCGATAACACCAAGGGTCATCGCGACGACGAGAAGCACAATATTCGCGAACAGGCGGCGCACGGCAATCTCACGCAGAACACCAGCAACCGTCGGTCGGGGTGATCGCAATGCAGCGGGCGGTTTCTATATAAGAGGAATGGCCAGCAAACCCGTCGTCACCGCGCGCTTGCGCCGCGCGCCCCCCGTTCTTGTCTGCAAGAAATGCCTTGGTCGCATTGATGACGGCAAGGCACTGCGCAAATCGCTCAAGTCGGACTTGAAACGCCGCAGCGCGAAGCAGGACGTGAAAAGTCCGCGCGTGGTACTGACGAGCTGTCTTGGCATCTGCCCGAAGCGGGCCGTCGTCGTGGCGAGCGCCGCGACGTTGCAGAACGGGCAGTATCTGTTGCTGTCAGGTGCGGACGCCAGCGCAGAGGCGGCGGCGACGCTGATGCCAGATCGGGTGCCCTAGACAGAGGGGTCAGGCGGCCGATTTCTCCGGCAGTTCTCCCAGCGGGCGGCGCTCCATCTCTTCGCCGAAATCGATCGGATGCAGCAGCGCCTCGTGGAGCTGATGGCGATCGAGTTCGCCTTCCCAGCGGCTGATGACGATGGTGGCGACGCCGTTGCCGATCAGATTGGTGAGCGCCCGGCATTCGCTCATGAACTTGTCGATGCCGACGATGATGGCCAGTGCGGTGATCGGAATATCGGGGATGATCGACAGCGTCGCGGCCAGCGTCACGAAGCCCGCACCGGTGACGCCCGATGCACCCTTCGATGTCAGCATCGCCACGCCGAGCACCGCGGCCATCTGGCCGAAGGTGAGATGCGTGTTGGTGGCCTGCGCCAGAAACAGCGTAGCGAGCGTCATATAGATATTGGTGCCGTCGAGATTGAAGCTGTAGCCGGTCGGAATGACGAGGCCGACCACCGGCTTCGATGCGCCCAGAGCTTCCATCTTGGTGATCATGCGCGGCAGCACGGTCTCGGACGACGAGGTGCCAAGCACGATCAGCAGCTCGTCCTTGATATAGCCGATGAAACGCAGGATCGAGAAGCCGAAGGCACGCGCGATACCGCCGAGCACCAGCAGCACGAACAGCAGCGACGCCAGATAGAAGGTGAAGATGAGATAGCCGAGATTGACGAGGGCGCCGAGGCCGAACGAGCCGATGGTGAAAGCCATTGCGCCAAAGGCGCCGATGGGCGCGAGCTGCACGATCATGCCGATGATGCGGAAGAACATCTTGCCGGCGAGATCAACGCCTTCGGCAATCTTTTCGCCGGGCTTGCCCATATGCGAGATCGCGAAGCCGGACAGGATCGCCACCAGCAGCACCTGCAGCAGATCGCCTTTGGCCAGCGAGTCGAAATAGGACGTCGGAATGATTCCCATCAGATGGGTGACGAAGCTTTCCTCCTTGGCGCGGCTGACATAGCTGGCGACGGATTTTGCGTCCAATGTGGAGGGATCGATATTGAAGCCGGCGCCTGGCTGCAGGAAGTGGCCGACCAGCAGGCCAATCAGCAGCGCCAGGGTGGAGACCGTCTCGAAATACAGCAGCGTCTTGCCGCCGATGCGGCCAACCTTGCTCATGTCGCCGATCGAGGCGATGCCGTGCACCACGGTGCAGAAGATCGCCGGTGCGATCATCATCTTGATCAGGGCAATGAAGCCGTCGCCGAGCGGCTTCAGGGCCTTGCCGGCATCCGGATAGAAGTAGCCGACGGTGACGCCGATCGCGATCGCGATCAGCACCTGGATATAGAGAATGCGATACCAGGGTTGCTTGGCCATCGTGGTTTCGTCCCTTGAAAGCGCTCATCACCATCGACAGCCGCGCGCAAAACATAGGTGCGCTGAGCTGCGGCGTAAAGTCACGGTTTGAACAGACCTGAGGTTAAAGCGCGGCGCAGCCCGGCCATGTCTCCCGCGCATGCTGCACTTGCAGTGGTGCGCGCCGGGGCCATTTAAATCTCAAAGGAAGCATCGCCATGCTTGATATCACCGCACATCCCTTAAATGACGATTCCGCGACACCCGCCGTTGCCGCAGTGCCGAACGATGCTGCGCTGCTCGATGCCTATTCGAACGCTGTCATCGATGTCACCGAACGCGTCGGCCCCGCGGTCGTGCGGGTCGAGACCGGAGCCAAGACGCCGAATGCCCGCGAACGTGGCGGGCTCGGCTCTGGCATCGTCATCTCGCCCGACGGCCTCGTCCTGACCAATAGTCATGTCGTCGGCGATTCCAGGCATATCCGCCTGCGCGACACCGAAGGCGTCGTCACCGATGCCCGCGTGCTCGGCGCCGATCCCGATACCGATCTTGCTTTGCTGCGGGCCGATGGCGCGCGCGAATTGCGTTATGCGGGTCTCGGCAACTCCAAGAACCTGAAGCGCGGCCAGCTTGTCGTGGCCATCGGCAATCCGCTTGGCTTCGAATCCACGGTCACTGCCGGTGTGGTCTCGGCACTCGGCCGCTCGATCCGCTCGGTGAGCGGGCGCAACATCGAGGACGTGATCCAGACCGATGCCGCGCTCAATCCCGGCAATTCCGGCGGCGCGCTGGTGTCGTCGCGCGGCGAGGTGATCGGCATCAACACCGCCATCATCCAGGGCGCGCAGGGCATCTGCTTTGCGGTCGCCAGCAACACCGCGCAATTCGTGCTGTCGGAGATCATCCGGCACGGCTATGTCCGCCGCGCCTTCATCGGCGTGTCCGGCCAGACCGCGCCGATCCCGCGCCGCCATGCGGTGCTCGCCGGCATCGAGAACACCATGGGCGCGCTGCTCGACCAGATCGATCCCGACGGTCCGGCGTTCAAGGCTGGTCTGTTGCCTGGCGATGTGGTGATCAGCCTCGATCACGTGCCGGTGAATGGCGTCGATGATCTGATCCGCATTCTTGATCGCGACCGTATCGATCGGACGATCGAGATCGACGTGCTGCGGATGGGCCGCTTGCGTGCCATCGACATTCATCCCGTCGAACGCAAGGTGCTGGCGCGCGCGTAACTATCAGGCCTTGTGCAGCAGCGACAGCTCGGCCTTGAGGCGCAGGCTGCGTTTGCCGGCGAGGGCGGTGGCTTCGAAGGCCGCGCGGCCGTCGCTGCAACTGCCGGAAAAGCCGATGCCCACTTCATAGCCGGCGAAAAGCGAACTCCCGCCGGCTGCGGGCGTGTGCTCCTGATTGACGATCTCGCCCTTCCAGCGGCCGCCGGCCGAGCCATAGGCGCCGAGATAATAGAACCGCGCGTCGCCGCCGAGAATGCGGCCGTCGAACAGCAGCATCACGCCGGTCAGCCCGTCCTCGACGCCGTCGAGGGTTTTCATGTGCAGCGAATACAGCCCGTTGGCGATGCCGCCATCACCCACGGTGCCGGTGTCCGGGAAGTCCTCTTCGTCGAGCCGCGTCATCACCGACTCGAAGGCCGGCCCCTTGCCCTGCGCGTCGCCGCCCGTGAACCTGTAGTTCTTGCCGTCGTGGATGCCACGGACGCGGATCGAGCCGTCGTCGTCGCCATAGAGCGTGCGAAACTGCGAGCCGACATGATGGCGCTGGCCGTGGATCACCGCATGGATGCCGTCGTCGGCTTCCTCATAGGTGCCGATATGGGCGAAGGCGGTGTTGCCGCCCAGCATGCGGCCGTCCTTGCAATACATGACGCTGCGGCCGACCACGTCGCCCGCCCGGTAGTCGCATTTGTAGAAACCGTCGAACACCTAAAGCCACCCACTGCGCCAACGGGCATCAGTGTAGACGTTCGCGCAGTGCGATAACAGGCATTCCCGGCCGGGCATATCAGCCATCCCGTCCGCGTGACGAACGGAGGTTGGTCGCGCCGGGCCGATCACGCTGTCATTGGAGGCTCGGTCGCCGATTGTCGCGCGGCGGGTTTGCGGGCATGGTCGCGCCGAAATCGGGGAGGCCTATGATGCGTATTTTACGATGGATGGTGCTGTTCATGAGTGCTGCACTTCCGGCTTTCGCCCAGCCGGCGCCGTCGCCCGAGGTGCTGCGCGATCTCGCTCCCACGGGCAAACTCCGCGCCGCGATCAATTACGGCAATAGCGTCCTGGCCCAGAAGGGTCCCGACGGCGCGCCGCGCGGCGTCTCGGCGGATCTTGCCGCTGAACTCGCCAAGCGCCTCGGCGTGCCCGTGGACTATGTGCCCTATGAGGCGGCAGGCAAGGTGTTCGAGGGCGCCAAGGCCGGCGCCTGGGATGTCGGCTTCATCGCCATCGAGCCGGTGCGCGCGCAGGAGATCATCTTCACCGCGCCCTATGTGATCATCGAGGGCACCTACATGGTCCCCGCGCATTCGCTGCTGAAGACCGTCGACGACGTCGACAAGGACGGCGTCCGGATGTCGGTCGGCCTCGGCTCGGCCTACGACCTCTATCTCACCCGCACCATCAAGCATGCCACCGTGCTGCGCGCCGATGCCGGCGGCGGCAGCGCGATGATCCGCAAGTTTCTCGACGAGAAGCTCGATGCGGCCGCCGGCGTCCGTCAGCAGCTCGATGCCTATGCCAAGGACCATCCGGAGATGCGCGTGATGTCCGGTCACTTCCAGGAGATCCAGCAGGCGATGGCCATGCCGCGCATCGCCGACAAGCCGCGCACGACTGGTGTCGCCTATCTTGCCGCCTTCGTCGAGGAGATGAAGGCCTCGGGTTTCGTCGCCGACGCGCTCAAGCGCAGCGGCCAGGTCGCCGACGTCGCGCCGCCGGCGGGGAAGTAACGACGCGGGAGAAGCCCGCCGTCGTTCGCTCGGATGTACATGTCAAACAGCCACGCGACATCGTTCTCGTGGGCGAAAGCCCCGAGGTGAGCTGTCGTTCTCCCCTCGGAACTGAGGGGAATGGAGCGCCGCAAGGCGCACCTTGATAGTCAGTCGCTGCGTCCGGTCCGGTTGCGACACCGTTCCGTCCACAGCGCAACGCCTTGCGGCGCTCCATCACGGCGATTTCTGTTCCAGGGACCGTGCTTCCGGGTACTGGGCAGGACTAATGAAAGTCCCCCGTTCCGGACAGGCTTTCGCCTGCCTTCACCCGCACCCGTCCAGCCGTTTCCGGCGCAGCCCCGTAGTGGGCCAGGACGGTGACCCCGGACCTCCCGAGTCCGTGCTTGCGAGGCACGTCCGCAGGCGCCGTATCCTGCTCCACTCCGAAAGCGCCCTCGAGAAGCGCCCCTCACGAGCAGGACGGAGAGGGGTATATAGTCTTATAGGAATCATGTCAATATGAATTGCGAGGATGCAGCGCTTCCTAAAGAATAAGTGGTCATTCCAATTTCATTTCCTTGTAAATGCGCCGGAATAGGTCAACCGCGCGACCTACGTAGGCCGTGATCTCATCGGCGGCCGCCCTCATCCGAGCAACGCTGGAATGTACCTCGACAAGCTCGAATGTCTCTTTGCGAGTCTGCCGATACAGCCTGAATTCGATATCGTGATTGCCCTGAGGGTCGGCGGTCAATTTCACCATGCCGTGTGCCATGAGGTGTCTTGCCTCGTCATACTCCAACAGTTCGTCGCAAATCTTGATCATCTCTTCGCGGTAGGACGCGTACTCGGGCCGCTCAACGATTTTCTTCGCCGCTTTGATGCGGTCCTTTATCCGATAAGGAAAATCGACATTAATCTTCACCGAAAAGTCGGCGAGCAGGAATTCTACTTGGGCATACGAGGTGATTATCCGACCCCGCAAGTGGGTCAGCTCTTTCACCAAGGCGACGGTCTGTTCTCGCGGTCTCATAGGTATTTGTAGAACGCGATGGCCCCGAAGAACACGACAACGGCGGCCACAATACCGAGCGCACCTTCAGCGGAAATACTCAGGCCAATGAACTTAACTTCAAACTTAGTAGGTTCGGGCATGTCACAGCTCTCCATTTGAAATTCATGGAGAACAATCAGGGGGTAGAGAATCTGTCGGTGATTTGCGGACTCCACGCAAGGGAATCGTGCCGTTACACCCGATTCCCACCGATATGGTGGATAACTGGGATAACGTGGATAAGTAGCCCTTCGAATATTTTGTGCGGTCGGGTTCGACTGCCGCGGTCAGGCGTGGGATTGGTCGCCGCGAGATGCTCGTCGTTCAATGCGATGTGTGGAGCGCGGTTACATCGGCCTCCGCTCGCGGCTCCCCCTCTCCCGCGAGGGGAGAGGGACATCGCGGGCGGTTCGTGTGGCAAAGAGAGCAGCGATCAGGGCCGCTTCTTCCACCCGCCCCGATGCCCCGGCGCGCCGCCGGTCGATCTTGGCGCAGGGCCAAACTCCGGTCCGGACTCGCGGCTGTTCTTCGGCTGGAAGATCTTGCTCTCGGTGCCCGGACCCATCTCGTCGAGTGTCGGCTTGCGCGGACGTTCCACCTCTTTGCCACGGGCGGGCTTCACTTCATGCCAGTTCGCGATGCCCATCTCGTCGAGCCCGGGCTTGTGCACTTTCGACGACGCACCGCCCGCTGATGAACTCTTGCCGTATTTGCCACGCGCCTTGCCTTGCGCGGCCTTGTCGAGACGCGCGGGAAGATTGGCGGCGTCGCCATATTTCTTCTCGCCTTTGTAACCGCCGCCGCGCGCGGCGACGCCGCGCTGCTTGACGGTGGGGTCGTCGACCACGGCGAGTTCGGTGGCGCGCAGGCGCTTGACCTCGTCGCGCAGGCGGGCGGCTTCCTCGAAGTTTAGGTCGGCGGCAGCCTCGCGCATCCGCACTTCCAGATCGGCCAGCACGGCTTCAAAATTATGCCCGATGGTGATGGCATCCTCTGCCATGCCGCCGCCGATATCCACCAGCACGCGGTCGCCTTCATAGACCGAGTTCATGATGTCGCCGATCGACTTCTTCACGCTTTCCGGCGTGATGCCGTGCAACGTGTTGTATTCGACCTGCTTCTCGCGGCGACGATCGGTCTCGGCAATGGCGCGCGTCATCGAGCCGGTCATCTGGTCGGCATAGAGAATGACGCGGCCGTCGACATTGCGCGCGGCGCGGCCGATGGTCTGGATCAGCGAGGTCTCCGAACGCAAAAAGCCTTCCTTGTCGGCGTCGAGCACGGCGACCAGCGCGCATTCGGGAATGTCGAGACCTTCGCGGAGGAGATTGATGCCGACCAGCGCGTCGAATGCGCCGAGGCGGAGATCCCGGATGATCTCGATACGCTCGATGGTGTCGATGTCGCTGTGCATGTAGCGCACGCGAATGCCCTGCTCATGGAGAAATTCCGTGAGGTCTTCGGCCATGCGCTTGGTCAGCACGGTGATCAGCGAACGATAGCCCTGGGCCGCGGTGGCGCGGACTTCGCCCAAGAGATCGTCGACCTGGGTGCGGGCCGGGCGGATATTGATCGGCGGATCGATCAGGCCGGTCGGGCGAATGACCTGCTCGACAAAGACGCCGCCGGATTCCTGCAGCTCCCAGCCGGACGGCGTCGCGGACACCGCAATCGATTGCGGGCGCATCATGTCCCATTCCTCGAAGCGCAGCGGCCGGTTGTCCATGCAGGAGGGCAGTCGGAAGCCGTATTCCGCCAGCGTCGCCTTGCGGCGGAAGTCGCCTTTGAACATGGCGCCGATCTGCGGCACCGAGACGTGGCTTTCGTCGGCGAAGACCAGCGCATTGTCCGGCACATATTCGAACAAAGTCGGCGGCGGCTCGCCCGGGCGACGCCCAGTGAGATAGCGCGAATAGTTCTCAATGCCGGCGCAGCTACCCGTGGCTTCCATCATTTCGAGGTCGAAGGTCGTGCGCTGCTCCAGCCGCTGCGCTTCCAGCAGCCGGCCCTGATTGTGCAGCTGGTCGAGCCGCCACTTCAGCTCTTCCTTGATCGATTTCATCGCCTGGATCAGCGTCGGCCGCGGCGTCACGTAGTGTGAGTTGGCGTAGATTTTGATGAATTCGAGCTCGTCCTGCTTGTGGCCGGTGAGCGGATCGAACTCCTCGATGCTCTCCACGGTGTCGCCGAACAGGTTCACGCGCCAGGCGCGGTCTTCATAGTGGGCCGGGAAAATGTCGATGACATCGCCGCGCACGCGGAAGGTGCCGCGCGTGAAATCGTGCTGGGTACGCTTGTATTGCAGGGCGACGAGGTCGGCGATCAGCTGGCGCTGGTCGATGCGCTCGTCCTTCTTCAACGCGAAGGTCATCGCGGTATAGGTTTCCACCGAGCCGATACCGTAGATGCACGATACCGAGGCCACGATGATGACGTCGTCGCGCTCCAAGAGCGCGCGCGTCGCCGAGTGGCGCATGCGGTCGATCTGCTCGTTGATGGACGAGTCTTTCTCGATATAGGTGTCGGTGCGCGGGACGTAGGCTTCCGGCTGGTAGTAGTCGTAATAGCTGACGAAATATTCGACGGCGTTGTCGGGGAAGAAGCTCTTGAACTCGCCATAGAGCTGCGCGGCCAGCGTCTTGTTCGGCGCGAGGATGATCGCCGGGCGCTGCGTCGCCTCGATCACCTTTGCCATGGTGTAGGTCTTGCCGGAGCCGGTGACGCCGAGCAGCACCTGGGTGCGGTCGTTGCGGTCGATGCCCTCGACCAGTTCCTTGATCGCGGTGGGCTGGTCGCCCTTCGGCTCATATTCCGATTTCAGCTCGAAGCGCACGCCGCCTTCGGACTTCTCCGGGCGCGGCGGACGGTGCGGCGTCCACACTTTCTGGTCCTTGAACTCCGGACGGCCATCGCGCACCAGCGCTTCCAGCGCATCGGCGGTGGCCTGCACGCCCAGTGCTTCCATCTTGTTGCGCGGCGGCCGCGCCGTCAGCGCCTCGGCGTCTTCTTCCTCGGTGGTGAAACCGAGCTGCTTGGCCAGTTCCGGATCCAGCGTCGGGATCGAGGCCGAGGTGTTGTAATTGGCCTGCGGCGCTTCCTCGAGACCCTTCTGCTCGCTCAGCCGCGGCGCATAGGGCGCCACCACCGGCTGCGGAAACGGCTGCAACGGCGTCGGGCGCATGCCTTCATCGCCCTCGAACTTCTTAGGCGTCGATTTGCGCGCGCGATGCACCGCGGCCTCGCCGCCGGAGCGGCGCTCGAAGGAATTACTCGGCGGCGGCTGCAACCCGGTGCCCGAGCCCATGCCGGCATCGCCGCGATTGATCGCGGGATTCAGCAGTTCCGCCAGCGCAGGCCCGATCGGCTTGACGTCGGGACGGCCGGCGCCAGGCTTGGCGGCGGGGGTCTTGATTGATTTTGTGGGCTTTTTCGGAGAGTCGGGTTTCTTCGCCATGGGCGGAATATGGGGCGAGTCCGGTGGCGATAAAAGGGCCCTACTTGAGCAGCTTCAACAGCTTCTTGCCCGCCGGCGTGGCGAATTCTCTGGCGTCGATGGTGCCGTCATTATCGGGGTTTGCCGCGCGGAACCGGGTTTCCACCACGGCGAGATATTCCGCCTTGTCGAGCGTGCCGTCATTGTCCGGATTGGCGGCAGCGAATTCGCTCTTGCTCATGCGGCCGCGCAGCTCCCGGGCGTCCAGCGTGCCGTCCTTGTCGCGGTCGAGCTTGTCGAACAGTTTGCCGGCGGCCGCCTTCGCCTCGGCGAGGTCGACGGTGCCATCCTTGTCGGGATCGAGCTGCGCCAGGAAAGAGGCGGCCTGCGCCGGCACCAGCGCGGCAAGAGGTATCGCGAGAGATAGCAGAACCGTGCGGCGTGTGGTCATGATCATCTCCCTTGGCGTACTCTATATTTCAATCAGGATGCGTCATTCGGATTCCGGGTTCAACACTCAAATCCGGCGATGCGGCCGAGGTCTGCGAGGGATTGCCATGCGTGTGATGCCGACAATATTGCTGTGCACTGCAATAGGATTTGCAACAGCGCCGTGCCTCGCTCAGTCCAGGGACGCCGAGCCGGCCACGAAGGGGCTGAACGAATCGGTGCTGAAGACGCTGCCGTTTTCCGACCGTGCCGATTTCGATGATGCCAAACGCGGCTTCATCGCCACGCTGCCGGATGGCGTGATCGCAGGTCCGGACGGTAGGCCGGCATGGGACACCAAGCCCTATGCGTTCCTGCAAAACGACGCTGTGCCGGCGACCGTCAATCCCAGCCTGTGGCGACAGGCGCAGCTCAACGCGATCAACGGCCTCTTCAAGGTCACCGAGCGCGTTTATCAAGTGCGCGGGCTCGATATTTCCAACATGACCATCATCGAGGGCGACAGCGGCCTGATCCTGATCGATCCGCTGCTGTCGAACGAGACCGCAAAAGCCGCGCTCGAACTTTATCTGAAGAACCGGCCTGCGAAGCCCGTTACCGCCGTGATCTACACCCACAGCCATGCCGATCACTTCGGCGGCGCCAAGGGCGTCATCAGCGAGAACGACGCCAGGCAGCGCAAGGTCAAGGTGATCGCGCCCGACGGCTTCATGGAGCATGCGGTGGCGGAGAACATCATTGCCGGCAATGCGATGTCGCGCCGCGCGCAATACCAGTTCGGCAGCGCACTGCCGGTCGGTGAGCGCGCCCAGGTCGATACGGGGTTGGGCAAGGCATTGGCGAGGGGGACGATCTCGCTGATCCCTCCAAACGACCTCATCAAGCAGTCCTACGAGACGCGCATCGTCGATGGCGTCGAGATCGAATTTCATCTGGTGCCGGGCTCGGAAGCCCCAAGCGAGATGATCTTGTATTTTCCGCAGTTCAAGCTGTTGAACATGGCGGAAGATGCCACCCACAACATGCACAATCTCTACACGATCCGGGGTGCGGAGATTCGCGACGGCCGGTTGTGGTCGCGCTACATCGGCGAGGCGATCGCGCGCTACGGCGACAAGACCGATATCGTGATCGCACAGCATCACTGGCCGATGTGGGGCAACGCGCGCATCGTCAATTTTCTCAAGAAACAGCGCGATCTCTACAAATTCATCCACGACCAGGCCGTGCGGTTGCTCAATCACGGCCTCACATCGACCGAGATCGCGGAGCAATTGAAGCTGCCGCCGTCGCTGGCGAACGATTGGGCGTCGCGCGGCTATTACGGCACCCTGAGCCACAATGCCAAGGCGGTCTATCAATTCTATCTTGGCTGGTATGACGCCAATCCCGCGGACCTCAATCCGTTGCCGCGCGCAGAGGAGGCGAAGAAGCAGGTCGAATACATGGGCGGTGCGGACGCCACGATCAGACGCGCGCGCGAGGATTTCAAGGCAGGGCAATATCGCTGGGTTGCTAGCGTGATGAGTCGGGTCGTGTTCGCCGACCCGTCGAACACGGAGGCGCGTGATCTCGGTGCCGATGCACTCGAACAGTTGGGCTATCAGAGCGAGGCGGCGACGTGGCGGAATGCTTATCTGCTCGGTGCACTGGAACTGCGCAGCGGCGTCGGGCCGCAGAGATCGTCGCTGGCGAACGCCGAGCTGCTCAAGGGCGTATCCATCGATCTGGCCTTCGATTTTCTCGGGGTGCGGCTCAACGCGACGAAGGCGGAAGGCAAGAAGATCGTCATCAACTGGACCTTCACCGATCTCAATGAAACCTATGTGATGAATCTGGAGAATTCAGCGCTGACGCATATGTCGGGCAAACTTTCCGACAACGCCGACGCCAGCGTGACGCTGACGCGCGCAGCGCTCGACGCCATCACGCTGAAGCAGCGCACCTTTGCGGATAGTGTGGCCGCCGGGGAAACATCACTCAGCGGCAATCCGCTTAAGCTGCGCGAATTGTTCGGTCTGCTGGACGAATTCTCGCCGGGATTCGAGATCGTGGAACCGAAGAAAGCGCGCGCGGAATAGGTCCGGCTATATCACGCCTGTCCGGCCGGCTCCGCCCGCAGGCGCTTGAGCGATGCGGGCAGGCGCGCGTCAACCCAGGCGCTGATGTCGCGCTGGTGGCGGTTCACATAGAGCCCCAGCGCAATGATGCCGATGCCGATCAGCGACAGCGCGAACGGGAACAGCATCGAATCCTTGAAGATCTTCTCGGCGAGGTCGCCGAGATAGATCGCAATGCCGATGGTGCCGAACACCGCGAACACCCGTCGCGACAGCGCGACCGAGATCAGCAGGAAGCCGACGTTCAGCAGGCAGTATAGCGCCTTGTCGAGATTGGTGCCGTTAGACGTGGCGGTGATGCCGCCCCAGAATGTCAGCACGCCGAACAGATAAAGCCAGAATGCGAAATCGCCGCTGCGCTGGCGCAGGTTGACGATCACCGCAGCAACCAGAATGCCAAGGCCAAACCAGATGGACACCTTGCGCGATAGCTCCCAGTTGCCGTAGCTCGCGCCCGCGATCCACGGCACGACATCCATCGACAGAAACCACAGCGCCACCGCCATGATGAACACGATGAACGGAAAGCGATAGAATTGCAGCGCCACGATTGCCGCGGTGATGGTCGCCAGCTCCATGAAGACGAAGCTGCCCTTGATCCAGACATAGAAATCGCGCATCGCCGCCGGCTTGCCGAATTCGGTCCAGGCACCGTAGGCGTCCTGTATGCCGAACACGGCCAGCGGTGTCATTGCCACGGCGACCGCGATCAGCAGTCCGCCCGGCGTCCGCAGCTTCTTGACCGTCCAGAGATAGTGACCGGCGGCGGTGAACAGGCCGGCATAGACAAGGGCAGTGGCGGTCAGCGCCGGCCCGCCCATTTGCGAAAACGCCAGCGTCGAGAACAGCCCCATGGCTGATATCACCACCAGCGCGCCTGCGTACCAGAGCAAATGCACGACGTCGAATTTGGGCCCGGCAGCCGGCTGCTCCGGCACACGCGCCGTGAGGAAAGCCAGCAGGGCGTCGAGCTGCGTGGAAGGAAGCACGCCGGCTGTGACAGCCGCGCGCAGATCATCGGTCGAATATCGCATGCACTCTCTCCGCAATGCGCCATTCGACGCCGAACACTGCCCTTTGTCGCTTACACAGGCCGAAGCGTTCAAGGGCCAAAACCGGTCGCCGTGAGACTACAACGCCCGCGCGGCATTGCCCTTGAACGATACAGGCCCGGTCGGATGGCCGGCCGGCGAGCCGTCTTCGTGCTCCCGGGTGATCTCGAACGGCTGGTCGGCGACGATTTCCGGCGACAGTCGGGACCACGACGAAGCGACGGGCGCCGCCGTGCTGCGCCAGCTGCGCGAATGGACACTCAACCCGAAAGCGATTGATGTGGATAAATCAATCAAAGGAAATGCCCTGATAAATATCAACTACGGGATGTGCCGCGAATCTGGCGAGCTTCACCTCATTACAAATCAAAGATTTGCTTGGGGGCGATCATGTTTTCAGGATTCGCGACGCGCTTTACTGCGCGAATGACGGCGCTTGTTCTGGTGGCGTCAATGCTGACGGGGTGCGCGGAGATTGATCGTCGGGGTGGCGTAGTAGCAGAGGTCGAAGACTACGTACTGTTTACGGCGCACACTAAGAGTCACCGGTTGTTTCGATCTTACATGCTGATTGGCGTCTTGATGGCAGCGGCGCGGCAGGGCGGGCACAATCAAGCAGACCGAGCGGCGATCGAAGGAAGTTTGAAGGAGACCCTGAGTGTTGCCTTCGAGGCCTATGCCTGCCTCTACCAAAATCGTGGAGATGCACGTGAGGATCGACAAAATCGGACACTAACGGAATGGATGGCGCAGGTCGCGAGCGATGCGCCGGCGAGTGCCACTTTCAAAACTATCGCCTTTGCGGAGCCGGCCAATTGTCAATTTTTCGATGAGAAGATGGCACGGCTTGACTATGCGCTTTACCGGTTAGCTCTGAGTGCGCTGTTCAACGAGAAGACGAACGCAAAACTTGCCACGATCCGCGATAAGCTTGTGGGTGAAATCCCGGTTCTGTCTGCATCGGCCAAAGCTGCTATCTTCACTGTCATGGCTGCGAATGAAGCGACAAATATCGTGGATGATCTGCTCAATCTGAGCTTCTCCAGCCTCGGACCGACGCTCATCTTGCTGCCACTGTACAGGGATGCGCTTGAGCTGAACATGTGGGTCATCCTGGATTCGCTCAACAAGGCCTGCAACCTCAATGTCAGCACTGATGCCGCTCGTCTTTTCAACGCGGATGGTACGCCTGCGCTCACAAACATGGAGCCTTGCGACAAACGCGACTATGTTTACTACATTTTAAGTCGAGGTGGCGGCAGTCTTTCGCTTTGGCGCAATTTCGTTCGTAACATGAACTATACAAACCCCTATGTTGAAGCGTACGCGCCACACTTTATGCTCGTTAGCCGTTTTATCTGGCGGTCCTGCACGAACTATCTTACGGAGACGGAATGCGGTGCGCTGATGACCAAAGCTTCTGCCTATGCGACGAAGCAGTCGATTCAGGTCAATCTCAGTCATCCGAATGATCGCTTTGATCGCATCGATAGTGCCGCTGCACCGAGAGCCACAAGAGTTGCGCAGCCCCCGTCAAAGCCCTCAGCAAGTCCACCGCAATCGTCTTCCAGTCCAGCCGCCCGGGACCCTGATCCAACCGGCTCCATTGCGAAGCCGGACAAGCCTACGCAACCGACAACTCAGTGATGGCGTTCAGTTCGCGGGGCGTGACTTCGGCACGAGCGATGAGGAGGCTTAAAGCGCCCTTGCCGCATTCCCCTTGAACAAAATCGGCCCGGTCGGACGACCGATCGGCGAGCCGCCTTCGGGCTCCAGTGTGATCTCGAACAGCTGATCTGCTACAGTATCCGGCAATGCTTCCAGATCGAGCTGCAATGTCCGCGACTGTCCGGTGAGACCGATGGACTTCGGGCCGATGTCGCGATCCCACAGGGTCCAGACCTGCAGCGTGCGGCCGGCGGGCACGTCGATCGGGCGCAGCGGGATCAGTTCGACGCGGCCGTCGGAGAAGGTGTTGACGATGGCGCCGGTTTCCCTGGTGGTGTCGTTGACCAGCACGGCGACATAGATCGGCTTGCGCTGCGCCAGCGCGATCAGTTCGCGGCGGAGCTGGCGCGACGTTGCGAGCGCGCCGATCAGGATCACCACAAGCATCAAGGCCGCGAACACCCCGCCGATCCCGGTGCCGCGCCAGAAGCCGATATTGTCCCACAGCGTTGCGCCGCGCAGCGCGGCGCGGGCGCCAGGCAGCGGGATCGCCGGTTTCACCTTGGTGGAGTCGGCGATGCGGTCCCACAGTGCGGCACTGGGGGCGAGCGCTTCGGCTGTGGCGTCGAGATCGGCCAATCGCTCGCGCCAGGTGCTGACGGCCCTGGCGAAATCGGCATCGTCGGTCATGCGCGCTTCGGCAGCGGCGAGCTCGGTGCCTTCCAGCAGGCCCATCACATAGTCGGCGGCGAGATCGTCGGTGGAATGCGTGTTGTCGTCGTGCATGCTCATCCCATGCACTCCTGCAGTGCGAACAGACTGCGGCGGACCCAGCTCTTCACGGTGCCCAAGGGCACCTTCAGCCGGCCGGCCAGTTCGCCGTGGCTCATGCCATGGACATAGGCCAGCACCACGACATCGCGGCGTGGCCGGTCGATGCGCTCCAGGCATTTGCGAAGCGCCGATGTCTCGGGCATCCGCGTCATGGTCGCCTCGCAGTCGATATCCAGCGCACTGTCGTCGGACGCGTCATAGCGATGCTCGTTGCGATGAATGCTGAGCGCGCGATTGCGCACGACGGCATAGAGCCAGCCGCGCGCCGAGCCGCGATGCGGATCGAACGACGCGGCCGCGCCCCAGATCCGCACGAAGGCATCGTGCACGGCTTCCTCCGCCAGATCCTGCCGGAACAGGATGCGGCGGGCGACGCCGATCATCTTCGGGGCTTCGCTGTTGTAGATCATCTGCAGAGCCGCCCGGTCGCCGGCGGCGCATCGCGCCAGCGCGGCCGACAGCTGCGCCTCGCGCGCGTGGTCGAGGCCCGCTTCGTCGCGCCGGGTCTCGGTGATGGTGCCATTCCCAGTCATGTCCATGCCCTTGCATGGTCAGTCTACCTTTGCTGCGCGCAATTGGATGCACCCAAATGAATTTATTTTCAGGGGCGTGCATCCAGTCGGGAGGGCCCGCCGGTAGTCCTTGTGTCGGTCCCGAGGGGACCGCGGAAACACAGGGAGCCACTCATGTCATTTCGTTCGCTTTTTGCCGCCTCCGCCGCGCTGCTGCTGACATCCGCCGCCGCCAATGCCGCCCAGGTCGCAGCCCTGGTCGGTGGCGACACCATCGCCATGGTCGATACCACCAAGAAGATGGCCACCGGGTCCGTCAAGGTCACTGGTATTTCCGGCGCGCTGGTCGGCATCGACGTCCGTCCGGCCGATGGCATGCTCTATGGGGTGGTCGATGACGGCACCGTGGTCACCATTGCCGCGGACGGCAAGGCGACGGCGAAGTCGAAGCTCGACACCATGCTGGCCAAGGGCGTCACCGCCACTGTGGACTTCAACCCGGTGGCCGACCGTCTGCGCGTGATGGGCTCGGATGGCATGAGCCTGCGCGCCAATGTCGAGGACGGCAAGGTGACGAAGGACGGCGATCACAAATATGCCGAGACCGACATGCACAAGGGCGAGAAGCCGAATGTCATCGCCGGCGCCTACACAAACTCTGTGAAGGGCACCAAGGAGACCGCGCTGTTCAACATCGACGGCACCATCGGTGCTCTGGTCAAGCAGGCGCCACCGAATGACGGCATTCTCGGCGCGGTCGGCAAGCTCGGTATCAAACCGGCGAGCGTCGCCTTCGACATCTGGTCGGACGGCACCAGGAACGAAGCCTGGCTGATGGCCGACGGTACGCTCTATTCGGTCGATCTCGCCACCGGCAAGGCGACCGAAGCCGTCAAAATCTCGGGCGTCACCGGCAAGGTGACGGATATCGCGATCATGGGCATGTAAGCTTCAGTCGATCACTTCTATCACGATGCTGCGCTCTCAAGGGCGCGGCATCTCTATTTTCCGGTTCCCAGATACGGCCGGATCATATCGACCATCTTCTCGGCAGAGGTGCCGGGCGGAAAGAAGCCGAGATATTTTCCGTCGCGGTCCATCAGATAGACGAAGGCCGAGTGATCGACGGTGTAGTCGGTCGGCCTGTCGTCGAAGTCGATGCGCTTGTAATAAACGCGATACGCTTCGGCGGCGGCATGAATCGCGGCAGTGCTGCCGGTCAGGCCGATCAGCTTCGGGTGAAACATCGGCACATATTGCGCCAGTTGCTCCCGGGTGTCGCGCTCGGGATCCAGAGTGATGAAGAGCGGCTGCACATGAGCGGCGTCGGCGCCAAGCCGGTCCATCGCCAGTCCGATGGCCTGCAGGTCGGTCGGGCAGATGTCCGGACAATAGGTGAAACCGAAATACACGAGCAACAGCTGGCCGCGATAGTCGCGGTCGCTGCGGGCATGGCCCGACTGGTCGATAAGCTGGAACGCGCCGCCGATCGGCTCGCGATTCCACATCACTGCGTCCATCAATTCGGCTGCCGAACGGGACGACCCCTGCGCCGAGGCGGGCGCCGCACTCCAGCACCCGAGCCACAGCGCAGCCATGGCGGCTATGCCGGTCCGGTACCAGAAGGCGCGTGCGGCGCGCGAGGTCACGCGCTGAAGGTCAGGCGGCTGCCGGTCGAGACGTTGATGACGTTGTCCGGCATCTGCGCGCGCGCCTCGAGAAGGAAGTTGAGACCGCTGCAATGCATCGGGATGACCACATCGGGCTCGAGCTTCTTGATCTCGCCGACGATCTGCTTGAGGTAGTCGGCAGGGGCGGGACCGAGGTGAAAGCCGCCGACGACGGCGTGTACCTTCTGCACGCCCGATATCTCCTGCGCCTGCCGGACCGAATTGACGATGCCGACATGGCCGCAGGAGCTGATCACCACCAGCCCCTTGCCGCGGATGTTGAAGCAGGTGGCGTGTTCGTGGACGTGTTCGTCCGGTGCAAAATTGCCCTGCAGTTCGGCAGCCGTATAGTGGCCGTAGTCGCAGCCTGCGCTGTCCGGCTTGTAGTCCACGAAGGTGTTGGGCAGCACGCGCTCGACGCTGTTACGCTTGATCTTGCCTGTTGTGAAAGCATGGCCCTCGATCACCGTCGGGGTTTCGCAGAGAACGGTCTGCACCTTCTGCGCGGCGATCTGCTTGCGGTCGAGGATGCCGCCTTCGCCGAACTGACCGGTCGATGCGCGGCTGACGCGGTGGCAGAAATTATCCTCGCCGCCGGCATAGAGCTTGATGTCGGGTGGCAATACGCTGCGATATTGCTCGAGAAAGCCGATCAGTCCACCGTAATGATCGATATGTCCGTGACTGACGATCAGCGCGTTGAGCGAGGCCGGGTCGACCTTGAGCAGCCCGATATTGTTGATGATCGCCGGCGAGGTATAGCCGAAATCCAGCAGGATATTACGCTTGTCCTGCTCACGCTGCGATTCCAGAAACAGCGACAGGCCCCACTCATTGTGCAGCACGTTGCGCGCATCGGCGCTGCGGGCCGGTCCTGGCCCCTCATGCACCACGCCATTTACCGTGCTGCCGCGCAGGAATTGATCGTGCTGCTGATCGACGAGCACGCGGATCGAGAGCCGATCGACGGTCGGCACCTGGATCGGCGCCGCGTTGGCAACCTCCACGCAGGAAAATCCGGCCGCAGCCATGCCAGCAAAGGCTGCCGAGGTCTTGAGAAAGTCGCGGCGGCGGATATCTGCGGTCATGGCATCTCTCCCGGAAATCATCCGCCTGTGCGGAGTTTCCGTTTGATAACAGACCGGATGCGCCACTGGCAGGGAATGATCTTTCGAAGATCATCGGAGGCGGAGCAAATTGCATTGACTTGATCCGATGATCCGGCAACATTTCATGCAGTCGCATTCAATCGGCCTTCGGTCGGGTTTGCGGGTTGCCTCATCACGCAAAACGGATTGAACGATGATCGATCTCTATTACTGGAGCACGCCGAACGGCCACAAGATCACGATCTTTCTTGAGGAGACGGGGCTCCCCTACAAGATCATTCCGGTGAATATCAGCAAGGGTGACCAGTTCAAGGACGAGTTTCTGGCCATCGCGCCGAACAACCGCATTCCGGCGCTGGTCGATCATGCACCCAAGAGTGGCAGCAGGCCGATCTCGGTGTTCGAGTCCGGCGCGATGTTGATGTATCTCGCCGAGAAGACCGGGAAGTTCCTGTCGGGCGATCTCGCCGTGCGCTATGATGCGATCCAGTGGGTGTTCTGGCAGATGGGCGGCCTTGGTCCGATGGCCGGACAGAACCATCACTTCCGCAATTACGCGCAGGAAAAGATCACTTACGCCATCGACCGCTATGTGAACGAGACCAACCGGCTCTATGGCGTGCTCAACAAGCGCCTTGCAGATCGCAAGTTCATCGCCGGCGACTATTCGATTGCCGATATGGCGAGCTATCCCTGGATCGTGCCCTACAAGAACCAGGGCCAGGACATCAACGACTTCCCGCATCTCAAGCGCTGGCTCGAAACCATCGCCGAGCGGCCGGCGGTCAAGCGTGCATACGAGATCGCCAAAGAGGTCAATCCGAATTTCGGCCAGCCGCCGATCCGCACCGACGAAGAGCGCAAGCTACTGTTCGGCCAGACCTCGGCTGTGGTGAAGAGTTAGCTCAGAATTACGAGAAGCAATCATGGCGCTGCAACTGTTCGAACTGGTCGGCACCGAAGAAGATCGTCCCTTCAGCCCGTTCTGCTGGCGCATCCGGATGGCGCTGGCACATAAGGGCCTCGACGCCACATCGATCCCGTGGCGCTTCACCGAGAAGGACGCGATAAACAAGCACAAATCCGACAAGGTGCCGGTGCTGCTCGATGGTGAGCGCGCGGTCAACGACTCCTGGGCGATCGCCAATTATCTCGAAGACACCTATCCGGATCGCCCGTCACTGTTCGGCGGCGAGGGCGGTCGCGCCATGGGGCGGATGCTGAACTGGTGGGGCGACACGGTCGTGGTCGCCGGCATGTTTCCGTTCATTGTCGCGGATATTCACGGTCATCTGCGTCCGGTCGATCAGGCCTATTTCCGCGAGAGCCGCGAAGCGCGGTTCAAGAAGTCGCTGGAAGAGGTCGCATCCAATCGCGACACGGGCGTAGATGCCTTCCGCAAGTCGCTTGATCCGATGCGCCTCACCCTGAAGACGCAGCCGTTCCTTGGTGGCGCCGCGCCAAACTATGCCGACTACATCGTATTCGGTCCGTTCCAGTGGGCGCGTGCGATCTCGCCGTTCAAGCTGCTGGCGGAAGACGACGCGATCTATGCATGGCGCGAAAGAATGCTTGATGCTTTTAACGGCATGGCGCGGAACTCGGCGGGCTATCCGGTCTGAGTTCCACTCTCTACGGGCGATGAATTGAGCAACGCTGGTATTCATGTCCGCATACCAGCGTTGTTCTCGATGGTGCTTGGTGCCTTCGTGAAAATCCGAGGATATTCCCTGTAACTCTCGCTATAAGGGAATACCTCAACGATTCACGCTGTCTCACGCGCCAAGGTCTCTATGTCCGTTCCGCCTACCAATCTCGCCGACGATGCCGTGATGTTCGATCTTGCCCCGGTCTCGCTCTGGATCGAGGACTACAGCGATGTGAAGGGGCTGTTCGAACAGTGGCAGGCGCAGGGCGTCGACGACATCGAGACATTCCTGCTCGCCAATCCCGAGCGGGTCCGTGAGTGCTCGCAGCACATCCGCATTCTCAAGGTCAATCGCAAGACGCTGTCACTGTTCGGCGCGCGCGACCTGTCTCACCTGACGCTCAGTCTCGGCCTGGTGATGCGCGACGATACGTTCAAGAGTCATGTGTCGGAACTGGCCCAGCTCTGGAGCGGCCGGAATCATTTTTCCAGCCATACGGTCAACTACACGCTCAAGGGCGAGCGGCTCGACATCCAGCTGCACGGCATTGTTCTGCCCGGGCATGAAGAGCGCTGGGATCGCGTGATGATCGCCATCGAGGATGTGACCGAACGTGAAGGCGCGCGTCGTCGCCTCGCAGAGAGCGAGAATTATGCGTTCGGCCTGTTCGCGCATTCGCCGGTGTCGCTGTGGGTCGAGGATTTCAGCGGCGTCAAGCGCCTGGTGGACGACGTTCGCGCGCGGGGCATCGAGGATTTTCGCGTGTTCACGGATGTGCACGAGGAATTCGTTTTGCGCTGCATGAGCGAGATCCGTGTGCTCGATGTCAACAGCCGTACGCTGGAATTGTTCGGAGCGCCCGACAAGGACACGTTGCTCCGTCAATTGTCGGATGTGTTTCGCGACGAGATGGAGCCGCATTTCCGCGAACAACTTATCGACCTGTGGGAGGGCAAGCTGTTCCAGCAGCGTGAGGTCGTCAACTACGCGCTCGACGGCACCAAGCTGCATCTGCTGCTGCAGTTCTCGGTGTTGCCCGGGCATGAGCGCGACTGGTCACAGGTGCAGGTCGCGCTGACCGACATCACCGCGCGCAAGAAGGCGGAAGCCTATCTGGAATATCTCGGCACCCACGACGTATTGACGCGCACCACGAACCGCTCGTTCTTCGTGGACGAACTCAACCGGCTCGAACGCAAGGGATCGCAACCGGTCACCGTGATCGTTGCCGATCTCAATGCGCTGAAGACTGCCAATGACGATCTTGGCCATGCCGCCGGCGACGGGTTGCTGCGCCGGGCCGGTGAAGTGTTTGGCGAACTGGTCGAAAAGCCGGCGACGGTGTCGCGCATCGGCGGCGACGAATTCGCCATCTTGCTGCCCGGAGTCGATGCTGCCGGCGGCGAAGCTGTACTTGCCTCGCTGGCGCGACTGATCGAGGTCAACAACCAGTACTATCCGGATCTGACGCTGAGCCTCTCCACCGGGATTGCCACCAGCCGGACGGGCGAGCGGCTCGAAGCCGTGGTCAAGCGCGCCGATATGGAAATGCTGCAAGCCAAGCGCAGCTACTATGCGCAACCCGATCGTGACCGGCGCAGCGCGGGCATGGTGTAAGCAGGCTGCGGGAGCCGATGCGCAATCGCGCGCCATGCGGATCACCACGTCCGTCAGGTCGTGGCGTGCGCCGCCGCTGCCTTGGCGCGCAGGCAGTCGCGGCACAGGCAATCGCCGCCTGTGGTCGGCATCGGCAGTTTCGCGGTCTCCTCGGCGCACCAGCAATTGCCGGACAGGTCGCAGCCGAATTCAGTCCCGCAGTCCGAGCAGGTGAGGCTGCGGCTGAGCGGCTTTAAGCTTTCTGTCCGATAATTCATGAAAGCAGCCCAAATTTCAGCGCGATTTTCATGCCGGGTTCATCTGTTCCACCCGTATATCGGGTGTGGCGCCTGTGACGGCCAGATGCATCATAGGACGAAGGCAGAGTGAGGGAAACCCGATGGCCCGCGACCCGCAAGGTGCGCTGATCGCGCTGAACCGATTCGGCTTTGGCGCGCGGGGTGGCGCTTCCGGCGACATCGTCAATGCGGCCTCCGATCCCCGCGGCTTCGTGAAGGCCGAGCTGGCGCGCCCCAATGCGGCGCTGCTGGAATTGCCCGGCCTGCAATCCACGACCGAGCTGGGGCAGGCGATGTTCGCCTATCAGCTCGAAGTGAAAACGGCACGCGAGGCGGCGCTGAAGACGCCGGGGCTGGTGCCGGTTGAAGCGCCGCCGGCTGCGATGGACAGGAAGCCGGAAGCTCCCGCGATGACCGGCAATACGACCATGACCGTGCAGCCTGACGCACCGAAGCCGCCGCCGGCCGTCGCGCTGCCGCCCAATGTGGTGCAGAAGACCTATCGCGCAGAAGCGCTGGCGCGGATCCAGCGCGCGACCATTACCGAGGGTGGCTTTGTCGAACGCCTCGTCGTGTTCTGGTCGAACCATTTCTGCATCTCGGCCAGCAAGGGCGACCCGGCGCGGATGTGGGCTGGCTCCTTCGAACGCGAGGCGATCCGCCCCTATGTGCTGGGCAAATTTGCCGACATGCTGAAAGCCGTCGAACAGCATCCGGCGATGCTGTTCTTTCTCGACAACCAGCAATCGATCGGCCCGAATTCGAAAGCCGGTGAGAGGGGCAAGCGCGGCCTCAATGAAAATCTCGCGCGCGAGATCATGGAGCTGCATACGCTCGGCGTCGGCGGTGGTTACACGCAGGCCGATGTGACGTCGCTGGCGCGCATCATCACCGGCTGGACCTTTGCCGGACGCGAAGGAAAGATCGGCACGCCCGGCAGTTTTGCCTTCAACGCCAATGCGCATGAACCGGGGCCGCAGCAATTGCTGGGCAAGACCTATGACGACAGCGGCGTCGCGCAAGGCGAAACAGCGCTCGCCGATCTTGCGCGGCAGCCATCGACGGCGACATTCATCGCCAGGAAATTCGCGCAGCATTTCGTGGCTGATGCGCCGCCGCCGGCACTGCTGGCGCGGCTGGAAGGCGTGTTCAAAAAGACCGACGGCGATCTGAAGGCGCTGGCGCTGACGCTGCTCGATTCCAATGAAGCCTGGCAGATGCCGATGGCCAAGCTGCGCACGCCCTATGAATATCTGATCTCTACCGGCCGCCTGCTGGCGCGCATCCCCGAAGATCCCGGCCGTTACTTTGCGGGACTGCAGACGCTTGGCCAGCCGCTCTGGACACCGCCGGGGCCGAACGGCTTTCCGGACGGCAATGCCGCCTGGGCCGTGCCCGAAGGCATGAAGCTGCGGCTCGATCTCGCCGCACAGGTTTCGTCGCGCATTCCCGACAGTATCGATCCGCGCGAGATGCTCGACGTGGTCGCCGGCGAGGCGGCCTCGTCCGAAACACGACAGACGATCGCGCGCGCGGAGACGCGGCAGCAGGCACTGACGCTGCTGCTGATGTCGCCGGAATTCCAGAGGAGATGACGATGGACTGCTGTGAAAGCCGCATGCTCGGCCCCACGCGCCGATCGCTCTTGCTGTCAGGCGCAGCCTTTGCGGCGTGGGCCTATCTGCCGAAATTCGCTAGGGCCGCCGACGCGCGCGATCCGCGCCTGATCGTCGTGATCCTGCGCGGTGCGCTCGATGGTCTGGCCACCGTCGCGCCGCTCGGCGATCCCGATTACGCCGGCCTGCACGGCTCGATTGCGCTGGCGAAGGATGGCCCGAACGCAGCCATCGCGCTGGACTCGTTCTTCGGCATGCATCCGGCGATGCCGGAATTCGCGCGGATGTATGGCGACAAGAAAGCGGCCGTGGTCCATGCGGTCGCGACGTCCTATCGCGAGCGCTCGCATTTCGACGGCCAGGACGTGCTTGAGAGCGGCTATGCCGGCCCCGGCCGCGTGCAGTCGGGCTGGCTCAACCGCGCCATTGAATCGCTGCCGCGTGGCGAACGCGTCTCGTCAGGTCTTGCGATCGGACCGACCACGCCGCTGGTGCTGCGCGGCGCCGCGCCGACGGTTGGCTGGGCGCCGGTCAATCTGCCCAATGCGGCCGATGATACGGCGATGCGGCTGATGCAACTCTATCAGGACCGCGATCCCGCTTTGGCGACGGCGCTGTCGCAAGGCCTGAAGCTCGACAAGATTGCCGTTGGCGACGAGATGAAGCCGAAGGGCGGCGGAAATGCCGTAGCGGCGATGCGTCAGGTCGCACGCGGCGCGGCGAAACTGATGGCCGCGGATGACGGCCCGCGCATCGCGGCGCTGGCCTTCGATGGTTGGGATACTCATGCACAGGAAGGTGGCCCGGTCGGGCGTCTTGCGCAATTGCTCGGCGGTCTCGATGGCGCGCTGGCGGAATTCGAGAGCGGGCTTGGGCCGCATTGGAAGGACACCATTGTCGTTGTCGCCACTGAGTTCGGTCGCACCGCCAAGATCAACGGCACGGCCGGCACCGATCACGGCACCGGCACGATTGCGTTGCTTGCGGGTGGTGCGGTCAAGGGCGGCCGGGTGATTGCGGACTGGCCCGGCCTTGCGAATGGCAAGCTCTATGAAGCCCGCGATCTCGCGCCAACCACGGATCTGCGCGCGATCTTCAAGGGCGTGCTGCACGATCATCTCGGCATCAGCGAGCGTGCACTGGCCGAGCAGGTGTTTCCTGACAGTGCGTTGGTGAAGCCGGCCAAGGGATTGGTGGGGTAGCTTGCTTCCCCTCTCCCCAAGCGCAGCGTAGCTGCGCGCAGTGGGAGAGGGTGCCTGAGCGAAGCGAAGGCGGGAGAGGGTCTAGCCGCAAGCACGATAGAGCCCTCGCGCTGGGGGAGAGGGGAAGAATCTGCGCGTTTAACTACCCCAATGTAATCCCGTCGATTTCCTTCATCTCGTCCGTCGTCAGCTTCCACTGCGCCGCCTTCACATTTTGCTCGATCTGCTCGGGCGATGATGCGCCGGCGATGACGCTGGAGACTTGCGGGCGGGCGGCGAGCCACGAGAAGGCGAGCTCAAGCATCGAATGGCCGCGCGCGCTGACGAAGGCCTGCAGTTGATCGACCAAGGCGATGTTGCGCGGGTTCAGATAGCGCTCCTGCATATAGGGGGTCTTGCCGAAGCGCGTATCGGCGGGGACGTTCTTCAGGCCGGCATATTTACCGGTCAGCATGCCGCCGGCGAGCGGGAAGAACGGCAGCAGGCCGAGATTGAAATGCTGCGCGGCCGGCAGCAGGTCCTTCTCGATGTCGCGGACGACGAGACTGTATTCGTCCTGGCACGACACGAAGGGCGCGACGCCCATCTGGCGCGCGGCCATCTCGGCTTCGGCGATGCGCCAAGCCGGGAAGTTGGAATTGCCGATATAGCGCACCTTGCCCTGACGCACGAGGTCGTCGAGCGTGCGCAGCGTCTCTTCGATGGGCGTCAGCGCATCGTAATCGTGCTGTTGATACAGATCGATATAGTCAGTCTTCAGCCTCCTCAGGCTGGCCTCGACGGCGCTCATGATGTAGCGGCGCGAGGCGCCCTGCTTGCTGCCGTCATTGCTCATCGGCTTGCAGTATTTCGTCGCGAGTACGATGTCCTTGCGGCGATCGCCCAGCACTTCACCCAGCACCGTCTCGGAGCCGCCCATGCCGGCATAGATGTCGGCGGTGTCGAACAGCGTGATGCCGAGATCGATCGCCTTGTGGATGACCTTGCGCGCGGTCTCCAGATCGGTGCGCTGGCCGAAATTGTTGCAGCCGAGACCGACGGCGGAGACGCGAAGGCCGGAGCGGCCGAGATTGCGGATTTCCATGATGAGTGTGCCTTGTGAGGGAAGCGCGGACCAAGGTTATGGCGCGCGCCTCATCGCGCAGCAAGACGCGCTGCATCATGGCAGTCGCGCGGGCGCTCAGGCGATTGCGGAAGCGGACTCGGGCGTTTGAACTTCGGGTGCGGGCGCGGCGGTCGGGGTCTTCCGCGGCGGGCCGGCGCGCAGGGCTGCGGATGTCATGCGCCGTACAGCGTTTTCCGCGTTACGCGTGATGGTCTTGCGATCAGCGGACATGTCATAGGCGACGGCTTCGCCCCAGCTTACGACGACGTCGATGGCGCCCGACGACAGGATGCCGATGAAATGCGGGATCAGATCGATGTCGCCATACCACGCCACGTTTTCGCGAAAGGCGCGGCCGACCGGCAATCCACCGAAGCCGACATAGGCGATCGACATCGGCTGCACCGTGATCTCTTTGTGATGCGTGGAATCGCCGAGCGCGTGATGCACCGAGCCGACCAGTGCCGAGCGAAACGGCAGCACGCGCATGCCGTCGCTGGAGGTACCCTCCGCGAACAGGACCACCGCGTCGCCGGACAGCATGCGGTCGCCGATTTCCTGCGCCGTCGCGCCGGTCTTCTGCCGGCGTTCGCGCTCGACAAAAATCGTGCGCTGCAGTTTGGCGAGCCAGCCGAACACGGGCCATTTGGCAACTTCGCTCTTGGCGACGAACACCACGGGCGCCCTGGCGCCGATGATGATGATGTCGAGCCATGAGACGTGATTGGAGAGGATCAGGACCGGCGTGTCCGTCGTCCGCTTGCCGACCTCGTGAATGCGCACCCCGATCAATGCGCAAAGCACGCGGTGAAACAGATGCGGAATACTCCGCTGCCAGCGCAGGCCGAAGGCCAGTGCGATCAGCTGAAACGGCGCCAGCAGCAGCGTCAGCATGGTCAAGGAGATCAGGACGGCGGCGAAACGGATCATGGGTTTATTATACCGGGGCCGACTTCCGCAGGCAAAGTCAGTTGCTTGAATTAAGAGAAACCACGGCAAAAAGAAGCGGTCCCGGTCAGCGCGGCAACTGACGGAGACCGCTGGGGAAGCACCCGATTGGCGACGGGGGGAAGCAACCGGCTGCATGAGGAGCCTAGCCGGGGCGAGTGACATCGCCATGACAACCCGGGATATCCACAGGTGGCATTGCGCCCTATTCGGCCGCGTCCAGCCGGTGGGAGCTGAACACGTCGCCTTCGCGCAGCGCCAGATAATAGTCGCGCTCGGAGAGCTCGTCGGTGTGACGAATGAGGTCGGTCACCGGAGTGTAGCTCAGCATCCGCCCGCCATCGGGCAGCACGGCGCAACTCATCCGCAGCACCCGGCCATTGGCGAGGCGCAACGTCGTCGGCGTGGAAGTGCCGGCGCGGATCATCTCGACGCGTCTGGCGATGAAGCTGTCGACCTCGTCGTCGGGGAGGGCGTAAGCGTGGATATCGCGCGCGTGATACATCAGCGCGATCAGCGGCGGCTTGCTGTCGGCCTTCTCATCGGGGAGCGTAAAGTAATCGCGAAACGCGCGGTTGATGAATTCGGCGCGGGTGTCGGCATTGAGAAGCACGACACCGATATCGATCTGGTCAAGTGCAGCCGAAAGGCGCTGGGCAGTGGCGTGCTGCTCGTTCTCGCGGGCCCGGGCCGCGCGTCGCAGCCGGAAGAGGCGGATTGCCAAAGTAATCCCGACGGCTGCGATCACAATGATCGCCGTTTCAATTCCCGGATCGAGAATCAGTCGCCAATCGTACTGCATCGGCTGTACCTGTGTCCGTACAAAGGTAAGAAACGCAGGTTGGCCTCTGGTTGCAAAAAGGCCCACAATTTCCCGCCGGTATAGCTAACGGCGCGTGAAGAGCCCGGCATCATTTTCCCCTTGTTCGCTTCAAATGCTATCGATGCCACCGGAACCGGCGCCGGCCCCTGAATGTTAGCGCCGGGATTTAAAAAGGACCCCGATCGAATGCCCTTCACCATTCCGCCGCTGCTGCTGCCGATTTTGATGCTGCTGGCCTCGAATATCTTCATGACCTTCGCTTGGTATGGCCATCTCAAATTCAAGGATCACTCGTTGCCCCTCGTCATCATGGTGAGCTGGGGCATTGCCTTCTTCGAATATTGGCTGGCGGTGCCCGCCAATCGCTGGGGCAGCGAAGTCTACAATGCGGCCCAGTTGAAGACGATGCAGGAAGTCATCACGCTGGTCGTGTTTGCTGCATTTTCGGTGCTGTATCTGAAGGAGCCGCTCGGCTGGAATCACGCGCTGGGCTTTGCCTTCATCGCGCTCGGGGCGTTCTTCATTTTCCACAAGTGGTCGTAACGACCGCTTACTTCCCGGCCGGCGTAATCCGCAAGATCCGTCCCGCTGAACTATCCGTCAGCAGCCACAGTGCGCCGTCCGGTCCCTGCCGGACGTCGCGGATGCGTTCGTTGAGATTTTGCAGGACGCGCTCTTCGGACGTGACCGTGTTTCCGTTGAGCTGTAGCCGCACCAGCATCTGGCCTGCCAGCGCGCCGGTGAACAGGCTGCCCCGCCAGCGCGGGAAGAGATCGCCGGTATAGAACGTCATGCCGGACGGGGCGATCGACGGCACCCAGTATTTCACCGGCTGCTCCATGCCCGCCTTCGACGTGGTTTCGTGGATCTTCGCGCCGGAATAGTCGATGCCGTAGCCGATCACAGGCCAGCCGTAATTCTTGCCCTTGCCGATGATGTTCACTTCATCGCCGCCGCGCGGCCCGTGCTCGGTCTCCCACAAGTCGCCGGTCGCCGGATTGATGGCGAGGCCTTGCTGGTTGCGATGACCGTAGCTCCAGATCTCCGGCCTGGCGCCGTCGCGGCCGACAAATGGATTGTCTTTCGGCACAGATCCATCCGGCGCGATGCGGATCAGCTTGCCGAGATGATTATCGAGACTCTGTGCCTGATCGCGGCCGCTATAGTGTTCGCCGAGCGTGACAAACAGGTTGCTGTCAGGCGCCTGAACAATACGGCAGCCGTGGTGATTGCCCGACGACAGCGGGCCGTCCTGGCGAAAGATCACCTTCATGTCGTCGAGACGCGGCGCAGTGCCGTCGATGAGCTTACCGCGCGCCACGGCGGTGCGACCGCCGCTGCCCGAACGTTCCGAGTAGCAGAAGTAGATTGTGTTGTTCTGCGCGTAGTTCTTGTCGGTGATGACGTCGAGCAAACCGCCCTGGCCGACGGCCATCACCTCGGGCACGCCTTTCACCGCAGGCGACAACTGTCCCTGCGGCGAGACGATACGGATGCGACCGGGCCGTTCTGTAACGAGCATGCGGCCCTCGGGCAGAAACGCCAGTGCCCATGGATAAGCGAGACCGGAGGCGACGGTCTGTACTTCGAGCCTGCCGGCCGACGAGCCGAACGAGGTGTTTTCGCCACGGGTGGTCGTGGCGATCAGAAGGGTCGCGGTCACGACGATAGCCGCCGTCAACGTGACAGTGACCCAGATCACGGGCCTTTTCATCGAAATGGCTCCATCACGGAGTCGCAGGTTGCATAAGCGATGCGCGGCATCGCGGTTGAGTGTTTATGAGTTGTGGGGACCGTCAGAGCGGCATCGCACTCGCCACCGGGATCGACATCACGGTGAGGGCGAGGATGACGCAGAGCGACAGACAGCCAACCGCGAGCGACGCCGCGACGGCGTGGGTCAACCGGGTGGATGCGATGGACGTGGGGCGCGCCTGAAATCCTGCACCCACGCGAAGCGACCGTATCATGGCCGTAAATCCTTCAAATCGCGGGCGAATCACCCGCGTGCTACAAATTCGCAGCTGCGGCAGGCGAGATTTGGGCGGGATTGGCCGTAACTATGGCGGGAAAATGGCATTCACAGCGCTTATGCCCGCTATTTCAGGACTTAAGCGTCGGCAACCACGTCCAAAGTATCATATTCCGACGACGTCGGGTGCCAGTCCATGGAGATAAAACCCGGCTGGGTTTCCACCAGACGCAGCCAGCGGCGGATCGACGGAAAGCTGGAGAGGTCGAAATCGCACTTCTCGGCGACGTGGGTGTAACCGTATAGCGCGATGTCGGCGATGGTCAGCTGGCCCGCGGCGAAGAAGTCATGGATCTTGAGGTGATTCTCCATCACCTGCAGCGCGGCATAGCCCCGCTCCATCCAGTCTTCCAGCGCGTGGGTCTGCAGGTCGCGGCCGCCGCGCACCAGGCACAGCCAGAAATAGGCGGCACCGAGATTCGGCTCCAGCGCGTGCTGCTCGAAGAACATCCACTGCATGGCTTCGGCACGGTCCATCCGCGATTCCGGCGCCAGAGATGTACCGATGGCGACATACCACAGGATGGCGTTGGATTCGGCGAGATAGCGGCCTTCGGCGATCTCGAGTAGCGGCACCTGACCGCTGGGGTTCTTGGCCAGAAATTCCGGGGTACGGCTCTCGCCGCGCAGGATGTCTACTTCGATGGCGCGATAAGGCGCGTCCAGGAACGCCAGCGCAAGGCGAACCTTGTAGCTATTGCCAGAGCGCTGCATCGAATAGAGTTTGTACATTCGCAGATGTTCAATTCATTTCAGGTCAAGGCAACTGCGCGATTGGCCAGCGCAGATCGCGGTTAGACAATGATGCTGATGCGAGCCTGTCGCAAGGCCCTCGGAATGGAAAAAGTCGAAAACGGCTGCGGCAGTCTGGATTGAGAAAAATGTATGTCAGGCAGCATTCGGCAATGGAAGATCACGCTGCCGCGATCTGTGTGTGAAGGTGCCGCGATGTGCTGTTATCAGCGAGTGCGCGCCGCAGCACGATGATATAGAAAGCGACCATCACCAGAAAGCCGAGCGGCAGTTCGATGGCGCCAGCGATGCTGCGCGTCAGCAGCGGCATGATCCAGGTCAATGCGAGCAGGCTGATCTCGCCCGCGCGAAAGCCATGATCGAGTCCATGCCGCGCGAAGAAGGCGATGGCGATGGCGAGCACCATGAGATCGTAGTCGAGCACATAGGGCGTCGCCAGCAGACTGCCGACCGCGAGCGCTGTTGCCTTGAGTTCGAACGCTGCATGGCTGCGCCATAGCCACATCAGACTGATGGCAATGCCGGCTGCGAGACTGAACTGTGCGGCATAAGCGACAGGAAGACCGGCGCCCCACATCCGTGTTGCGGCGAAGATCGACTGGATTTTCTGCCACCCGGTGCCGCCTTGTTCGAGTACGACATCGCGAGTGAAAGCAGTGGAGTCGGCAAAGGCCTGCCAGATGCTGGCGCCGAACAACCCCGTGCTCAATACGATGAGGACAGCGACGGTGAGTGCGGCCGATACCATCGTGATCCAGCGTCTGTCGGCGAGCAGGGCGAGAGGAATCAGCACACCGAATTGCGGCTTGTAGGCCAATAGCCCGATCAACGCGCCGGCCAGCCACGGCCGGCGATGTAGCAGAAGCAATGCGCCGCCCAGCAGTGCGGTGGTTAGAAATCCGTTATGGCCGTGACCGACATTTATGAAGACGGCAGGAAAGGCGGCGGCCACCAGCAGCGTTTCCCGGCGGGGCAGGATCGTGCGGATCGCGGCGAGGTAGGCGGCGAAGCTGGCGACGAGCCACAGACCGAGCCCCCATCCATAGGGTACCGTGGCCACCAGCGCGGCAATTCCGAGAAAGAACGGCGGATAGTGCCAGCCGTAGAACGGCACATCGCGGCCGAACACCCGCTGTTCCGCGGCATGTTGCAGGGCGGGATCATACGCGTCGGCGGGTTTGCCTTCGAGGGTGAGCCGGCCCGCCGCATAGATGTTGGAAAAGTCGGTCCCGATCGGCTTGCCATTGCGGTCGATCGCGCCGTCCGAGACCGCAATCCAGCCGGCGAAGGCCAATGTGCCCAAAGCGAGCACGATCAGGCTGTAAGCCCGCACGCGTTCGAGGGTCAGCCATGCGCCGCTTTCAATGTGCTGCCAGATCCAGATCATTTTAAGGGTGCATTTTGGCCCAAATCGTCGATTGCGACGTGCGGTTGACGCTACCGTCCCCCGTTTAACGCTTGCTGAATTGCATCACTTCCAGATGTGTTTTTGCCCAAGCTTCTTGCGATGCAACGTCGCACGCACTAGGGTGCGCCGATCCCAGCAGGATCAGCCATTTTGACGTCGCCGACCGCGGGTCCGCGACCTTTCTCAGGAGAAGATGATGTCGTTTTTGTCCGCTGCGCTCGACCGTGTGAAGCCGTCCGCGACGATCGCGGTGACGGATAAAGCACGTGCGCTGAAAGCAGCCGGCCGCAACGTCATCGGTCTTGGTTCGGGCGAGCCCGATTTCGACACCCCGGCGAACATCAAGCTGGCAGCGATTCACGCCATCGAGGCCGGCAAGACCAAGTACACCGCCGTGGACGGTATTCCCGAACTGAAGGAAGCCATTATCGGCAAGTTTCAGCGCGAGAATGGCCTGACCTACAAGCCGAACCAGATCATCGTCGGCACCGGCGGCAAGCAGGTGCTCTACAACGCGCTGATGGCGACGCTGAACCCGGGTGACGAAGTCATCATCCCGGCGCCGTATTGGGTGAGCTATCCGGAAATGGTGGCGCTGGCCGGCGGCACGCCCGTGTCCGTGGTCTGCACCGCAGAATTCGGCTTCAAGCTGCAGGCTTCAGCGCTGGAAGCAGCGATCACGCCGAAGACCAAGTGGATCATCCTGTGCTCGCCGTCGAACCCGACGGGCGCCGCCTACAAGAAGTCGGAGCTCAAGGCGCTGACCGATGTCCTCGTGAAGCATCCTCACGTTTGGGTGATGACCGACGATATGTATGAGCACCTCGTCTATGACGACTTCGAATTCACCACGCCGGCACAGATCGAACCGTCCCTGTTCAATCGCACGCTGACCGTGAACGGCGTCTCCAAGGCTTACTGCATGACCGGCTGGCGCATCGGTTACGCCGGTGGTCCCGCCGAGCTCATCAAGGCAATGGCGACGATCCAGTCGCAATCGACCTCGAACCCGTCGTCGATCGCACAGTGGGCGGCGGTGGAAGCCTTGAACGGTCCGCAGGATTTCATCCCGAAGAACAATGCTGTGTTCAAGGAGCGCCGCGATCTCGTGGTGGCAATGCTGAATCAGGCCTCGGGCATCAACTGCCCGCGCCCGGAAGGCGCATTCTACGTCTATCCGTCCTGCGCCGGCACCATCGGCAAGACTGCGCCTTCGGGCAAGGTTATCGCCAATGACGAAGACTTCGTCACAGAACTGTTGGAAACCGAAGGCGTGGCGGTGGTGCAGGGTTCGGCCTTCGGCCTTGGCCCGGCATTCCGCATCTCCTACGCGACGAAGACGTCCGATCTCGAAGATGCCTGCAAGCGCATCCAGCGCTTCTGCGGAAATCTTCGGTAACAAAACCCGCTCCGAAACTTTTGACGGTTTCGGGGCTTATTCCGGGAAGCGCCTTGTTTTCGACACGGCGCTTCCTTCTTGTCCCCTCGCTATCAAAATCCCCAAGGTGGAGTAACACTATGCGACTTTCCAAGATGTTCGGCCTGACGGCCGTGGCCTTTGCGGCGTCGGTTGCGACCGCAAATGCACAGCAGCCTGGCAGCGTTCAGGTTGGCGTGCTGGAGTGCCGTGGCGGCCAGAACGTCGGCTACGTGGTCGGTTCGAATGCGCACCTCAACTGCGTCTTCCAGAGCGCCGGTGGCCGCGCCGAAGGTTACGTCGCCAACATCCGCCGTTTCGGCCTTGATCTCGGCTTCACCGAAAACACCACGGTGCAGTGGGCTGCCTTCGCTCCGACCACCCGCGTGCCGCGCGGCGCACTGGCCGGCAGCTACGGCGGCGTTGGTACCAACGCATCGGTTGGCCTCGGTTTCGGCGGCAACTTCCTCGTTGGCGGTCCGGGCAACACCTATTCGCTGCAGCCGATCTCGGTGCAGGGCCAGACCGGCTTGAACGTCGCCAGCGGCATCGTGCAGCTCGAACTGGAAGCGACCGGTCCGGTCAGCGGTCATCGCTACAACAAGAAGCGCCGTCATCGCAGCCATCGCTAAGCGATCGCCAGCGATCGCTGTGATCGCGTAAGCGATCCGGCAAGGTTAACGAAAAGGCCCGCGCGAGCGGGCCTTTTTTGTTGCGCGCGCTGCGCGTGCGCCGCTGTCATTGGGCGGTATCATTAGCTATGGATAGTCGATCTACATCCTTACTTCCGTTCATCACCCGGAGATTCCTGATGGTCCGCCTCTCATCGCTTGTTCTCGGTATCGCTGCCGCCGCCTTTTTCACTGCATCGCAAGCGCAGTCGCAGCAAGGCGTGCAGGTCGGCGTCTTGAACTGCCGGGGCGGAGCCAGCGTCGGATTCGTCGTGGGCTCGGTGACCAATCTCGGCTGCGTGCTCACCGGCACCGGTCGTCCGGACCAGCCTTATGTCGCCACGATCCGCAAGGTGGGCATCGATCTCGGTATTACCGAACAGACCGCGCTATCCTGGGCCGTGTTCGTGCCGGTGAACTATAGCGGTCCCGGCGATCTGTCCGGCAACTATGCGGGCGCACAGGGCAGTGCGTCGGTTGGTGTCGGCGTCGGCGCGAATGTCCTGGTTGGCGGTTCGCAAAACGCCTTCTCCCTGCAGCCGCTCAGTCTGCAGGGGTCGGTGGGGCTGAATGTCGCCGCCGGCCTGCAGAGCCTGGAGTTGCGCCCCGGTCGCTGATCCCGCGGCGATCGCTCACACAAATTCATCCGGCTTCGCCCATGGCGGAGCCGGATTTTTTATGGCGCAATCCGATCACGTTCATCGCAGCGCAGCAACTTTTCCATCTTGCCAAATATCCGGACCGGGCGGAGCATTGACCGCCGACCCAATCATGGGCCGAGCTCCACATGAGGAGGCGGCAATGGGACAAGACCTGAGAAGTCCCCGCGGTCCACAAGGCAATGCCGCAAAGTGCATTGCGCTGGTGGGCCCTTTCCAGAGCGGAAAAACCACACTGCTTGAAGCGATCATGGCCCGCACCGGGGCGATCCCGCGGGCCGGCAGCGTCGACAATGGGACAAGCATCGGCGATGCCAATGCGGAAGCCAGAGCCCACAAGATGGGCGTCGGCCTGACGGCGGCGACCACCACCTTCATGGGCGACAGCTACACATTCATCGACTGTCCGGGCTCGGTGGAATTCGCACATGACATGCGCGCGGCATTACCCGCCGTCGATGCAGCCATCGTGGTTTGCGAGGCGGATGCGCGAAAATTGCCGCAGCTGCAATTGATCCTGCGCGAACTCGAAGACCTCGGCATTCCCAGATTTCTGTTTCTCAACAAGATCGACCGCGCCCACAAGCGCGTGCGCGAGACGCTGGCGACATTGCAGCCGGCCTCGCGCGTGCCGCTGGTGCTGCGGCAGATCCCGATCTGGAACGGCGATCTGGTCGCCGGTTTCGTCGATCTCGCGCTGGAGCGCGCTTTCGTCTATCGCGAGCACAAGGCGTCCGAAGTCATCAAGCTCGAAGGCGGCGATCTCGATCGGGAGAAGGAGGCGCGTTTCTCCATGCTGGAGAGGCTTGCGGATCATGACGACGCGCTGATGGAGCAGTTGCTTGACGACATCGCGCCGCCGGCTGACGCCGTGTTCGACGATCTCGCGCGCGAATTGCGCGAAGGTCTGATCTGTCCGGTGCTGCTGGGCTCGGCAATGCGCGAGAATGGCGTGCTGCGGCTGATGAAGGCGCTACGCCACGAGGCACCCGGCGTGGCCGAGACGGCCAAGCGCCTCGGCGTGCCTGACAGCAAGGATGCGATCGGTTACGTGTTCAAGAGCAGCCATCTACAGCATGGCGGCAAGCTGTCTTACGCGCGCGTGCTGAGTGGTCATCTCGATGATGGCGCAACATTGCTGTCCTCGTCGGGCGAAAGCGGGCGTGTCTCCGGCATTCTTGCGGCGAGCGGCGGGCATGACAGCAAGCGCGCATCGGCCGAAGCGGGCGAGACCGTCGCGCTCGGCAAGCTCGATCATGTCAGGACCGGCGACACGATCTCGACCGGCAAGACTGCGCCGGCCTCTGTCGTGAGTGTCATAGCTGCATCGCCCGTGCTGGCGATGGCGCTAGCGTCCGCCGATCGCAAGGACGACGTCAAGCTCGGGCAGGCGCTGTTGCGGCTGACCGAGGAAGATCCGTCGCTTGCGGTGGTCAATAATGCGCAGACCCATGACGTGGTGTTGTGGGGGCAGGGCGAGATGCATCTGCGCGTGGCGATGGAGCGCCTGCACGAGCGCTTCGGCATCAACGTCAAATCGCATGCGCCGGTGATCGGCTATCAGGAGACCATCCGTAAACCGATCACCCAGCGCGGCAGGCACAAGAAGCAGTCCGGCGGTCACGGCCAGTTTGGCGACGTTGTGCTGGAGATCGGCCCGTTGCCGCGCGGCGAGGGCTTTGCATTCCAGGAAAAGGTGGTCGGCGGCGCGGTGCCGCGCAACTACATTCCCGCGGTGCAGGAGGGCGTCGTCGACGGGTTGCAGCGTGGCCCGCTCGGTTTTCCTGTCATCGACGTGCAGGTGACGCTCACCGACGGGTCCTATCACAGCGTGGATTCTTCCGATCAGGCGTTCCGGACCGCTGCCCGGATCGGTTTCACCGAGGCGCTGCCGCAATGCCAGCCGGTGCTGCTGGAGCCGATCCATACGGTGGAGATCGTCTGTCCCACCGAGGCCACGGCCAAGGTCAACGCCATTCTGTCAGGACGGCGCGGCCAGATCCTCGGCTTCGATACCCGTGACAACTGGCCGGGCTGGGACACGGTGCGCGCGATGTTGCCGGAAGCGGAGATCGGCGACCTGATCGTCGAGTTGCGTTCGGCCACCGCGGGTGCCGGCAGCTTCACCCGCAGCTTCGACCACATGGCCGAAGTCTCGGGCCGCGCCGCCGACCAGATCGTTGCGGCGCATCGGGTGGCGGCTTAGTACAGTGGCCCATGACGCTTGGACCGCGGGTTGTAATCATTGGCAATAGCGGCTCGGGCAAGAGCACGCTGGCGCGGCAGCTTGAAAGCCGCGTCGGCGGCGAACGCACGGATCTCGATCATATCCATTGGCTGGACAAAGTCGGTGTGAAGCGCGACGAGGGGCAGGCCAAAGAACTGGTGGCCGCCCTTGCCGTGAAGTCGAACTGGATCATCGAAGGCGTTTACGGCTGGCTGGTCGAAGCGGCATTGCCGCGCGCCACAGCATTGATCTGGCTCGACATGAGCCCGGAGGTTTGTCGTGATAGCCTCGCTCTCCGGGGCCCCTGGGGTGGCGCGACGGCCGAGGAACATGCAGATTTTTTGGCTTGGGCCGAGGCCTACTGGCAGCGCAAAACGTCGAGTTCGTTCGCTGGCCACCTGGCGCTGTTCGACGACTTCGGCGGCGTCAAACGACGCCTGACATCGCGCGCCGCTGTCACCCAGTTCGTGGCGACCATGGCGGCTTCGCCGCTCAAGTGATGTTTTATACATCATTGAAGATATCTCACATATGATATAAGACTCGTGAAACTGGAAACCGCCCTTGATTACATCGTTTCAGATGCGGGCCGCCCGTGCGCTGCTGGGTATCGATCAAAAGCGGCTGGCCGAAATGGCCGGCGTGTCGCTACCGACCATCCAGCGCATGGAAGCGAGCGAAGGCAATGTCAGGGGCGTAGTGGATTCGCTGATCAAGGTTGTCGATGCCCTCGATCGCTCAGGCGTCGATTTGATCGGCGAGAACGTCCGCAGCGATTCCGGCGGACGAGGGGTGAGGCTGAAACAGCCCGGTCCACCACCGAAACTTGAAGAGCCAAAGCTGACGGATTGAGAACGGGCCGCGGCCTCGATCGAGATCCGCGGCAGGTGACAGGGGCGAGTCGGGAATGGACATGTCCAGAAATCGCGCGTGGGGGCCGCATCAGCCGACCTTCGCCGAACTGTTCACGCCGAAATTGATCACGGTGTTGCGCGAAGGCTACGGCATCGCCGATCTGCGCGCCGACATCTTGTCCGGCTTGACGGTGGCAATCGTCGCGCTTCCGTTGTCCATGGCGATTGCCATAGCCTCGGGGACGTCGCCGGATCGTGGCCTCATCACCGCTGTGATCGGCGGCTTCCTCGTGTCTGCGCTGGGTGGAAGCCGCTTTCAGATCGGCGGTCCAGCCGGCGCCTTCATCGTGCTGGTGGCTGCCACCGTGAGCCGCCATGGCATCGACGGACTGATCCTCGCGACCATGCTCTCTGGCGTGTTCCTGATGGTGGCGGGCTATTTGAAGCTCGGCACTTACATCAAGTTCATTCCCTATCCGGTCACGGTGGGATTTACCGCCGGTATTGCCGTCATTATTTTCGCCAGCCAGATCAGGGATCTCCTCGGGCTCACACTCACCGGCAAGGAGCCTGGCGAACTGATCCCGAAGCTGCAGGTGCTCGGAAGTGCGATCCACACCGTCAACCTGTCGGCCGCCGCGATCACCATCGCGACCATTGCGATCATCCTTCTGCTCAAGAAGCTGCGGCCTTCCTGGCCCGGCATTCTGATCGCGGTTGCCGCAAGCGCGGTCGCGGCATGGTTCTTTGCGCTGCCGGTTGAAACCATCGGCACCAAGTTCGGCGGCATTCCGCAATCCTTTCCGCTGCCGTCGCTTCCCGCGATTTCCCTGGCAAAGCTGCAGGCCATTCTGCCGGACGCCATCTCCTTTGCGCTGCTGGGCGCGATTGAATCTTTGCTCTCAGCTGTCGTCGCTGACGGCATGACCGGCCGGCGGCATCGCTCCAATTGCGAACTGGTGGCGCAGGGCATCGCCAATATCGGCTCGGCGCTGTTCGGTGGAATCTGCGTGACCGGCACCATCGCGCGAACCGCCACCAATGTCCGCGCCGGCGCGCACGGCCCGATCTCGGGCATGCTGCATGCGGTATTCCTGCTGGTATTCATTCTCGTCGCGGCGCCATTGGCAAGTTACATTCCGCTGGCGGCGCTCGCCGCGGTGCTTGCCGTGGTCGCCTGGAACATGGCGGAGAAGCATGAATTCGCGACGTTACTGCGGTCATCATGGGGCGATGCTGCCGTGCTGTCGGCGACTTTCCTGCTAACGATCTTCCGCGATCTTACCGAAGGCATTGTGGTCGGCTTCGCGCTTGGCGCGATTCTGTTCATCAACCGCATGGCGCAAACAACCGGCATTGAGGCGGATAAGCCGCTGGTCGTGGCCGACAAGGCCGACGACGCCAATGGCGACCGAAAACCCTATGATCCCGGTCTCGCTGCCGATCCCGACGTCGTTGTCTATCGCATCACCGGCGCATTTTTCTTCGGCGCGGCCTCCACCATCGGATCTGTGCTCGAGGGCTTCTCGGATCGCCACAAGGCTTTTGTGATCGATTTTGCCGCGGTCCCCTTCCTGGATTCGACTGCTGCGAATGCGATCAAGGGCATTGCCGAGAAGGCAAAGCGACAAGGCGTCCGTGTCATTCTCACCGGCACCTCGCAGGGCGTGCGCCGGGCGCTGCTGACCCACGGCGCGCGACCGCCACTGGTGAAATACCGTGCTGATGTTGCAGTGGCCGTCAGCGAGATCAAGATCCGACGCGCTGCAGCGATCCAGGAGACGTCGAGCTGATGGCATCGGCAGTTGCTCGCAGCTGCAGTATTGATCGTCTGCATGGTTGTCGGACTTGCTGTGCGCTGCAAACTGTCTGATGATTAAGAGCCCCTGCATGATTTTTATGCTACGCACGCTTCCGCTTGAAGCGAAGGATGAATGATGCCGAACGAGACCACGCCCCGCGCCGCCTGTTTGATCGGCTGGCCTGCCGCGCATTCGCGCTCGCCGCTGATCCACCATCACTGGCTGCGCAGCATGGATATTCCGGGCGGTTACAGCATCGAGTCGATCCCGCCGGAAGGCGTAGCCGAATTCGTGATGAACCTCTCCAAGCACGGTTACATCGGCGCCAATGTCACGATCCCGCACAAGGAGCGTGTGCTGAAGCTGACCTCACCGGATCGCCGCGCGCGCGCAGTCGGTGCCGCCAACACGCTATGGTACGACCACGGCACGCTGCGCGCGACCAATACGGATATAGAAGGCTTCATCGACAATCTCGATCATGCAGCTCACGATTGGGACCACACGGACGATGCACTGGTGCTCGGCGCGGGCGGTTCGTCGCGTGCAGTGGTGTTCGGATTGCTCGAACGCGGAATCAAACATGTCTATGTCGCCAATCGCAGTCTCGATCGCGCCGAGGCGATGGCAGCGCAATTCGGCTCGCAGGTGGTGCCGCTGGCGTGGGAGAATGTCGCCAGCATGTTGCCGCGCGCATCCTTGCTGGTGAACACCACGTCGCTCGGCATGAGCGGCCAGCCGCCACTGACCATCGATCTCGATCTGTTGCCAGACCAGGCGGTCGTCGCCGATCTCGTTTACGTGCCGCTCGACACTCCGCTGCTCGCCGGCGCCCGCACGAGGGGCCTCCGCACCGCTGATGGTCTCGGCATGCTGTTGTATCAGGCCGTGCGTGGCTTCGAGCTCTGGTTCGGGCAGCGCCCCGATGTGACGCCGGAACTGCGTCGCCTCGTCGAGGCCGACCTCACAGTGGCGTGAGCGGGGAATAGCTATTTGGCCTTGGGGTTTCCATCTGCAGCGGTGGGCGCTGCCTTCAAAGGAAATTCCCCTATGGTTCAGATCGTATCGACTTCGGCTCGCTTGTTCGCGGGCTCACTTCTTGCTGGTTCATTGCTGATTTCCGCCGCATCGGCGCAGCAGCCGCAACCCCTGCGCATCCGTGGTGCCATCGAGGCCGTCGATGGCGCGGTGCTGACGATCAAGACGCGCGAAGGCGATGAGCGCAAAGTGAAGATGACGGACAATGTCACCGTCACCGGCATTGCCAGAACGACAATGGCCGAGGTGAAGCCCGGCTCCTATATCGGCGTGACCGGCATGCCGCAGGCCGATGGCACGCAGAAGGCCATCGCGATCCATATCTTTCCAGAAGCGATGCGCGGCACCGGCGAAGGCTCGCGCCCCTGGGATCTGCGCCCCAACAGCAGCATGACCAATGCCACCGTCGATCAGAAGGTCCAGGCCTCCGATGGCCAGACGGTGACGGTGAAGTACAAGGACGGGGAAAAGAAAGTGACCGTGACGCCTGACACACCCATCGTGACATTCGTGCCGGGCAACAAGGATGAACTCAAGCCTGGCGCCAAGATCATCATCATGGGCGCTACCAAGAAGGATGACGGCACCTTCGAGACGGCGCGGGTTAATGTTGGGCTGGATGGGTTGACGCCGCCGATGTGAGCTAGAAAGCTTGAACTAGAACACCATCGTCATGCCCGGCCTTGTGCCGGGCATCCACGTCTTGGGCAAGGCAGAAAGACGTGGATGGCCGGGACAAGCCCGGCCATGACGACTGAGAGAGGCATTCAGCCCACCAAAACGTGCCTGTCGATCTCGGCGATCGAATTCACGCCGCACAGGCCCATGGTCACGCTGAGTTCGTTGCGCAGGATGTCCAGCGCCTTGGTCACGCCGGGGCCGCCATAGGCGCCGAGACCGTAGATATAGGCGCGGCCGATCATGCAGGACTTGGCGCCGAGGGCGAGCGCACGCATCACGTCCTGCCCCGAGCGGATGCCGCTGTCGAACATCACTTCGATCTCCGAGCCGACGGCATCGGCGACCCCTGGCAGCACCGAGATTGACGATGGCGCGCCGTCGAGCTGACGTCCGCCGTGGTTGGAGACGACCATCGCCTGCGCGCCGACCTTCACGGCTTCGCGGGCATCCTCGATATCGTGAATGCCCTTGATCACGATCTTGCCGGGCCAGATGCTGCGGATCCAGTCGAGATCCTTCCAGTTCAGCGACGCATCGAATTGCGATGCCGTCCACTCCGCCACTGAGCCGAGATCGTTGGTGTTCTTCACGAAGCCGGCGATGTTGCCGAAGTTGCGCCGCTTGGCTTTCAGCGTCCGCACTAGCCAGCCGGGCTTGCTCATGAAATCGATCAGGTTCTTCACATTCAAGATCTGAGGCGGCACCGACAGGCCATTCTTGATGTCGGCATGACGCTGGCCGATCACCTGCAGATCGACGGTCAGCACCAGCGCGCTGCACTTCGCCTTGATGGCGCGCTCGATCAATTCCTTGATGAAGCCGCGATCCTTCATGACATAGAGCTGAAACCAGAACGGCTTTTCGACATTCTCGGCGACGTCTTCGATCGAATTGATCGACATCGTCGAGAGCGTATAGGGAATGCCCGCCGCCTGCGCCGCCCGGCAGGCGTGAATTTCGCCGTCGCCATATTGCAAGCCGGTTGAGCCGACCGGCGCGCAGATCAGCGGCATGGTGGCCTTCGCACCGAGGATGGTCGTCGAGGTGTCGCGATTGGCGATGTCGACCAGAATACGCTGGCGGAACTTCAGCTTCTGCAGATCCTCGCAATTTGCACGGAACGTGTCTTCGCTATAGGAGCCATGGTCGACATAATCGAAGAACGCCTTCGGCACGTTGCGCTTGTGCTCGAGGCGAAGATCTTCGATGCAGGTGATATGCTTCATGAGATGTCCCAGCCGTTCTTGTCTTTGCTTGTATTTGCTTGTTTCGGTGTCATCTAGCATGGTTAGGCGGTCCGCCATATCATCCTTGTCATTGGAATGTCGTCGAAATTGAAGGAGGCCAGAATGTCCGGCTCCAAGACAAATCCAGCAGGCCACGGGGCCGGCAAGGCTCCCGGCAAGGCAGCCGAGGACGAAGAAAAGCGACAGCTGGAAGTTGCGCTGGACGAAGGGTTGGAGGAGACTTTTCCGGGCTCCGATCCGGTCAGTGTGACCCAGCCTGCCCATTCAAAGGCGGACGCGCATATCAAGCGAAAGGGTTGAGCGGCCGGGTTCCGGTCAGCCGATGCTCCATCGAAGGCATTACATGAAAGGTAAGGTATATAAGTAATATCAATGGCTTGTCGTCGATCGCGTGCTCCGGGCCTTGGTAATGATTCATCATATTTTTTGAAGCGATTTTAGGGGCCGTAGCCTTATAAGTCCGTCACATATATGGCGCTGCCAATGGGTCAGTCGCCTGAGACAGGGTTTTGAGCCCTCGCGCAAGGCGCGAGGGCATTGGGGGTTACCATGAGCCGTAAATATTTCGGGACAGACGGCATTCGCGGCCGCGCCAATGGTTTGATCACGCCGGAACTGGCACTGAAGGTTGGGCAGGCGGCAGGTCTTGTGTTTCAGCGCGGCGAACACCGTCATCGTGTCGTGATCGGCAAGGACACCCGATTGTCCGGCTACATGATCGAAAATGCGATGGTGGCAGGCTTCACGTCGGTCGGCATGGATGTGCTGCTGGTCGGGCCGATGCCGACGCCCGCCGTGGCGATGCTGACCAAGTCGATGCGCGCCGATCTCGGCGTGATGATTTCCGCATCGCACAATCTGTTCGAGGACAACGGCATCAAGCTGTTCGGACCGCTCGGCTACAAGCTGTCGGACGATGTCGAGAAGCAGATCGAGGAATTGCTCGACGAGAATCTCGACAAGAGACTGTCGCAGAGCGCCAGCCTCGGTCGGGCGCGCCGCATCGACGGGGTGCATGATCGTTACATCGAATTTGCCAAACGCACGCTGCCACGAAATCTCAGCCTCGATGGTTTGCGTGTCGTCATCGATTGCGCCCATGGCGCCGCCTACAAGGTGGCGCCGGAGGCGCTCTGGGAACTCGGCGCGGACGTCATCTCCATCGGTGTCGAGCCGGATGGTTTCAACATCAACAAGGAATGCGGATCGACCGCACCGGAAGCGCTGAGTCGCAAGGTGCGCGAGATGCGCGCCGATATTGGCATTGCGCTGGATGGCGACGCCGATCGGCTGATCATGGTCGACGAGCGTGGCCATCTGGTCGATGGCGATCAGTTGCTCGCCGTTATCGCGCAGAGCTGGAAGGAAGACGGGAGGCTTGCCAAGCCGGGTATCGTCTCCACCGTGATGTCAAATCTCGGTCTGGAGCGCTTCCTGAAGGGGCAGGGCATCGACCTCATCCGCACCGCGGTGGGCGATCGCTATGTGCTCGAGCAGATGCTGCAGCACGGCTACAATGTCGGCGGCGAACCCTCCGGCCATATCATCATGTCGGACCATGCGACGACAGGCGACGGTTTCGTAGCCGCGCTGCAGGTGCTGGCCGTGGTGACCAAGCTCGGTCGGCCGGTGTCGGAAGTTTGCCACCTGTTCGATCCGTTGCCGCAGATTCTGAAGAATGTGCGTTATCGCAGCGGCAAGCCGCTCGATGATGCGGAAGTGAAATCCACCATCGCTGCCGGTGAACAGCGCCTCAACGGCCATGGCCGTCTCCTGATCCGCCCGTCGGGCACGGAGCCGGTCATCCGCGTGATGGGAGAGGGCGATGACCGCGTGATGGTCGAGGAAGTGGTGGATTCCATCGTTGACGCGCTGGGCCACGCAGCCGCGGCGTAAGCTTCCTGTTCGTTCGCTCTGGCCAAGGCGCCAGCGCGCGATGCCTGCCGAACTGACATGAAGAGCTGTCTTGTCCGAATTTGATCGGGCGAGGCGGCTCTTTTGCGTTTTGATAGTTCGCGTTGGAGCGCTTTCGAGCGAAGTGGGCACCGGTTCGCATCAAGGAAACGCGTCTCAAAAAAAAGCCGGAGCCTCGGTTCTGATCCGGTCAGAGCCGAAATCTCCGGGCAGGTAAGTCCTCGTTAACACCTGGCGATGCCGCGGCGCATTGCAGCGCGGTTTGATAGCAAGACATTGTTAGTAACTGTGGCGACGCAGTGGCGTGATGGAGTTTGCGTGCATTTTCGTCACCAAATATCAACCTTAAAAGTTAGGGTTAAGCGCCGCTTAAGGAGTTGGTGTCATCGTCCGTTTGTGAGTTTCCGAGTGTGAGGCCTCCATTAGTTGCCTCTTTGGCCCAAAAGGACGAAGCCAATGCGTAGCGTTAAATTCATTCTGGCCGCGGGCGCGGCTTCCCTGATGTCGACCGCCGTTCTCGCTGCCGACATGCCCATTGCTCCACCGCCTCAGATGTATGCGCCGCCGCCGGTCGAAGACTTCGGCGGTTGGTACCTGCGCGGCGATATCGGTTTCAGCAACCAGCGCGTCAAGAACATCGAGATGGGTGATGGTCGCAACGCCAATCTGCTCTCGCTTCAGCAGACCACTGCCTTCGATACGGCTGGCATCTTCCAGCTCGGTGTCGGTTATCAGTTCAACAACTGGTTCCGCGGTGACATCACCGGCCAGTATCGCGGCAATTCGAATTTCAAGGGCGCCGATCACGTAACGTTCCCGTCGAGCGGCCTCGTTGGTACCGGCGTGAACAACTATAACGCCACCAAGTCCGAATGGGTGGTGATGGCCAATGGTTACGTCGATCTCGGTACCTGGTGGTGCGTGACCCCGTTCGTCGGCGCCGGCGTCGGTATGGCTCGCGTTAATATCGGGAACTACACGGATAACGGTGCGATCAATGTCGGTTCTGCCGGCGGCGTGCCCTTCATCGGCGGCCCGTTCCCGAGCTACGCTAGTGCACCTGCTGCATCGAAGTGGAATTTCGCATGGGCCCTGCACACGGGCTTGGCTTACAAGGTCAATCCGGCAATGACCGTCGAACTCGGCTACAGCTACATGAATCTCGGCGATGGCCAGACCGGGCCGGTCTCGACCTATGACGGCTTCACCCGCGGCGTGGCGATGCAGTTCAAGGACATCACCTCGCATGACCTGAAGCTCGGCGTGCGCTGGAATCTCGACAGCCCGCCGGCCTATGCGCCGCCGCCGTTGATCCGCAAGGGCTAAAGCTAAGCGGATTGCCTCAACTATCTTAAGAGACCTTAACGGCGCGGGAGCTTCCCGCGCCGTTTTGTTTTGCACGGGTAGTATCATCGCAACCAATGATTAAGGTTAACAGCGGATGATCGGGACAGTTCGGTGAGTTGAGGAATTGTCGTGATGCGTAGACTTCTGATCACTGCAGCGCTGCTGGGCGCAGTGCAAACCGCTCAAGCCGCCGACATGCCGGAGTTCCCGGCGCTGCGCGGAGGCTTCCCGGAAGGTTTGAGCAAGACGTCGCGAACGTGGGAGGGAACCTACGTCGGCGGCCAGTTCGGATATTCCAATGCGAATATGGATTTCACGCGTTCGACTTCGGCGCTGACCGACACCATGCTCAAGAACGATGTGCTTCAGAGTTCGATCAATGGCTTTGACCTTATGGAAAAGACCCACAACAGCAGCACGGGATTTGGTGGCTTCGTCGGCCAAAACTGGCAGTGGGAAGACGCAGTTCTCGGCCTCGAAGCAAACTATAACCATTTTTCGGGCTTGAGTTCGGGGAGCGGCGGAGTGATGGCGCTTACCATCATCAACCCTCCGGGGTTGGTGAAGCCGGATACCGATACGTACTACTATGGGACGAGGCTGCGCGGTCAAGCTGCGCTCAATGTCCAGGATGCGTTGACGATGCGTGTCCGAGCCGGTTGGTCCGCAGGCGAGTTCATGCCGTATATGTTCGCTGGTGCGGCCATTGGACGGGTCGAGGCCTCGCGCTCGGCAACACTGGATGTTACGACGCGGGTCGATCGCACGACGACCGTTATAGATCCCGTCAGTGGTCTGGCATTTAACAGCACATCCACGATTTCGAATGGCAGCCGTCCGCAACAGTCTTTGGCCGAGAACCGTGGAAACAGCATCGTCGGTGGTTGGACCGTTGGCTTGGGTACCGAAGTCGCTCTGTTTGGAAATCTGTTTGCGCGCGCTGAATGGGAATATATCAGCTTCCTGAAGGTCAAGGACATTTCGGTGAACGTGAATAGCGTTCGCGGTGGCATCGGCTACAAGTTCTAAGTCCTGGCTGCTGCAAGTTGCGCGGCAGTCGCTCATATTGACATATGTTCTGGCTGGTGCTGCTTTGCTGTGTCCATCGCGGCGGGGCAGTCATCATGAAAATCTACGGCGATCTGAATTCCGGCAATTGCCTGAAGGTGAAGTGGGTGAGCGATCACCTCAAACTTCCCTATACGTGGATTGATATCGACACGAGCAAGGGCGAGAGCCGGACGCCGGAGTTTCTGGCGCTTAACGGCGCCGGCCAGGTGCCGACCGTCGTGCTCGATGACGGTCGCCCGCTCGCGCAGTCCAATGCCATCATCCGCTATCTCGCCCGTGGTAGCGATCTGATCCCGACCGATGCCTATGACGCCGCCAAGATGGATGAATGGCTGTTCTGGGAACAATACAGCCACGAGCCCTATATAGCGGTGTGCCGCTATCAGATCGTCTATCTCGGCAAGGCGATTTCGGATCTCGATCCCGAAAAGCTGAAGCGCGGCTATTTCGCGCTGGTGCGCATGGAGCATCACCTGACGACATCGCGTTTCCTTGTGGGAGATCGCGTCTCGCTGGCCGACGCCTCGTTGCTGGCCTATACGCGCGTGGCCCATGAGGGCGGCTTTCATCTCGACGGTTACGCATCGATCAGGCGCTGGATCGCCGACAGCGAGAAGGCATTGGGCCTCGTATGAGCACGAAGGTCGTATTGCGGCCGGCGCAGCGCGAGGACGTCGCTGCAATTGTGGCGATGCTGGCCGATGATGCGCTGGGCCGCGGCCGTGAGTGCATCGAGGATCCGCTGCCGAAATCTTATTACGATGCCTTCGATAAACTCGCGCATGATCCAAATATCCGGTTGATGGTTGCAGAAGGCGACGACGGCAGCGTCGTCGGATGCCTGCAGCTCTGCATCCTGCCGGGCCTGAGCTCGCAGGGCGCCTCGCGTGCCCTCATCGAGGACGTGCGTGTGTCGACGACGCTGCGCAGCCAGGGCATCGGCGAGCAGCTCGTGCAATGGGCGATCGATGAAGCGCGGGCGAGGGGATGCAAACTCGTCGAGCTGCTGACGCATCAGACCCGGCTCGATGCCCAGCGATTCTACAAACGGCTCGGTTTCGCTGACAGTCATGTGGGCATGACGTTCCGCTTCTAGGCCACGCGCGATCACCATGCCGTGCGGTCGGGAACGTCGAACAGGACCGGTGGTTGCCCATCGTCATCAACGATGGAGCTGCCCATGCAATCCCGATTTGGTCTTTCCGCTATCGTCGTCGCCTCGCTGCTGGCCTCGACCGCATTCGCCTCGGCCCAAGGCGCCGGCACGGACGGTGTCACGGGCGCTCCGGTGACACAGATGCCGAGCCCCAGCGCTTCGTCGCCTCCCTCAACGCATTCGACGACAGGCATGGGCGGCGGCACGAGTCAGCCGGGCGCGCCGAACACAACGACGCCGGGACGGATCGGCACCGGCGCGTCGCCGAGCGGTTTGCCTGGGGATAATCCGAATGCGCCGGGCTTTCCCGGAAAGGTCGGACGATAGGCGTCACTCGTGAGAGCGAGTAAGCCGCAACCTCAAACGCAAGGGCAGCGATGGTCATCGCTGCCCTACCGCGCATGTTCGTTCCGTCAGCGGGAAATGACGAAGAGGGCCGGTATCATGCGGCTGTGGGCGCCGGTGTTCCGGTTAATGACCCGTAAACCAGCGAAGCGCTGATGGGATTTGTTTCGGAACGTGCGGGGACGAGCGACGTATCCATATATGCGGGGACGTTGGAAGGACTCATGAGCAATTATTCGATTGAGAAGGTCGGCAGCGACTATGTCGTGAAAGTCGACGATCAAAGCGTCATGAAAGTCGGCAGCCGCCGCCGTGCCGCGCAGCTCGTGGTCTATGCGTCGGAATTGCTGAACGACGTGCCCCTGGTACCCGATGACGCTGCATCGTCCGGTGACCTCGCGATGCCTGCGGGTGCATCGTCTGTGAAGGATCTCGACCCGGCGGGCGATGTCACCCAAGATCAATGACGCGTGATAGCCCGGAAGTCGCTTGACGCTCCGGGTCGGTTCCCATATCCACGCCAGCGGGACACCTCCCCCCAACGGGAGGCTAGCTATCTGGAAGGATAGAATATGACTGCAGCGAAGCCCGCTTCGCGGCCTAACGTGCCGCATTTCTCCTCCGGCCCCTGCGCCAAGCGCCCCGGCTGGACCCCCGAAAAACTCACCGACGCAGCCCTTGGCCGTTCGCACCGTGCGAAGATCGGCAAGAACAAGCTCAAACTCGCGATCGATCTGACGCGTGAAGTGCTTGAAGTGCCCGCCGATTACCGCATCGGTATCGTGCCGGCATCGGATACGGGCGCCGTCGAGATGGCGCTGTGGTCGCTGCTTGGGCCGCGTCCCGTCACCACCATCGCCTGGGAATCCTTCGGTGAGGGCTGGGTCTCCGACATCGTCAAGGAGCTGAAGCTCAAGGACGTCACCAAGCTGCATGCCGGCTATGGCGAACTTCCCGACCTGTCGAAGGCCGATCCGAACTCGGACATCGTCTTCACCTGGAACGGTACCACTTCCGGCGTGCGCGTACCGAATGCCGACTGGATCAAGGCTGACCGCGAAGGCCTGACCATTTGCGACGCGACCTCGGCCGCTTTCGCGCAGCCGCTCGACTGGGCGAAGCTCGATGTCGTCACCTTCTCCTGGCAGAAGGCGCTCGGCGGCGAAGCCGCACATGGCATGCTCGTGCTGTCGCCGCGCGCCGTCGCGCGTCTGGAGAGCTACACGCCGCCATGGCCGCTGCCGAAGATCTTCCGCATGACCAAGGGCGGCAAGCTCAACGAAGGCATCTTCGTCGGTGAGACCATCAACACGCCGTCGATGCTGTGCGTCGAGGACTATCTCGATGCGCTCGGCTGGGCCAAGTCGGTCGGAGGTCTCAAGGCGCTGATCGCGCGTGCGGACGCCAACACCAAGGCGCTCGCCGACTGGAAAGCGAAGACGCCGTGGATCGACTTCCTCGCGGCCGATCCGGCGATCCGCTCCAACACGTCGGTGTGCATGAAGGTGATCGATCCCGCGATCACCGCGCTCTCGCCGGACGCGCAGGCTGACTTCGCCAAGAAGCTGGTCGCAGCCGTCGAGAAGGAAAATGCCGGTTTCGATTTCGCGCATTATCGCGATGCGCCGGCTGGTCTGCGCATCTGGTGCGGTGCCACAGTTGAAGCCAAGGACGTCGAAATCCTCACGCAGTGGATCGACTGGGCCTTTGCCGAGACCAAGGCTTCGCTCGCTAAAGCGGCGTAAGGCGGCTTCTTACCCTCCCCTGGAGGGGGAGGGTCGACGAGGACTGGCGACGCGCAGCGTCGTCAGGATTCGGCGGGGTGGGGTGACATCCTCTCCCCGTCCTCTCATTCAATGATCAGCCCGTTGCTTCACCCCACCCCGGCGCTTCGCGCCGACCCTCCCCCTCAAGGGGAGGGTGAAGGAGCCTCATCATGACCGCCCCCAAAGTTCTCATTTCCGACGCTCTCTCTCCCGCCGCCGTGCAGATCTTTCGGGATCGCGGCATCGACGTCGACTTCCAGCCGAACCTTGGCAAGGACAAGGACAAGCTCGCCGAGATCATCGGCAACTATGACGGCCTCGCCATCCGCTCGGCCACCAAGGCGACCGCGAAGATCCTCGAAAAGGCGACGCGCCTGAAGGTGATCGGCCGCGCCGGCATCGGCGTCGACAATGTCGAAATTCCCGCGGCGACCGCCAAGGGCATCATCGTGATGAACACGCCGTTCGGCAATTCGATCACGACAGCCGAACATGCGATCACACTGATGCTCTCGCTCGCCCGCGAGATCCCGCAGGCCGATGCGTCGACGCAGGCCGGCAAGTGGGAGAAGAACCGCTTCATGGGCGTCGAGATCACCGGCAAGACGCTGGGCGTGATCGGTTGCGGCAATATCGGCGCCATCGCGGCCGACCGCGCGCTCGGTCTGCGCATGAAGGTCATTGCCTTCGATCCGTTCCTGTCGCCGGAGCGCGCCAAGGATATCGGCGTCGAGAAGGTCGAACTCGACGACCTCCTCAAGCGTGCCGACTTCATCACGCTGCATACGCCGCTTACCGAGAAGACGAAGAACATCATCGATGCCGCTGCCATCGCCAAGATGAAGCCCGGCGTGCGCATCATCAACTGCGCCCGCGGCGGTCTGGTCGATGAGCAGGCGCTGGTCGATGCGCTGAATAGCAAGCATGTCGCCGGCGCTGCCTTCGACGTGTTCGTCGAGGAGCCGGCCACCAAGAACGTGCTGTTCGGCCATCCCAATGTGATCTGCACGCCGCATTTGGGCGCATCGACAACCGAAGCGCAGGAGAATGTCGCGCTGCAGGTCGCCGAGCAGATGTCGGATTATCTGCTGTCAGGCGCGATCTCCAACGCGGTCAACTTCCCGTCGATCACCGCGGAAGAAGCACCGAAGCTGAAGCCGTTCATCGAACTCGCCGAGAAGCTTGGCTCGTTCGCGGGCCAGCTCACCGAGACCGGCATTGCCAAGGTGCAGATCACCTATGAAGGCGCGGTGGCCGAAATGAAGATCAAGGCCCTGACGTCTGCTGCATTGAGCGGGTTGCTGCGGCCGATGCTCGGCGACGTCAACGTCGTCTCCGCGCCGGCCGTTGCCAAGGAGCGCGGCATGGTGGTCGATGAAGTGGTACGCGCGGCGCAGAGCGATTACGAAAGCCTGATCACCGTCACTGTTATCACCGAACGGCAGGAACGCTCGGTGTCCGGCACCGTCTATCATGACGGCAAGCCGCGGCTGGTTGATATCAAGGGTATCCGCGTCGATGCCGAATTCGGGAAGTCGATGATCTATGTCACCAACGAGGACAAGCCGGGCTTCATCGGAAAGTTCGCCTCGCTGCTCGGCGACGCCAAGGTCAACATCGCAACCTTCCATCTCGGCCGCAACGAACAGGGCGGTGACGCCATCGCGCTGGTGGAGATCGACGGCGTTGTGCCGGCCGATGTGCTGAGCAAGGTGCAGGCGCTGCCGCAGGTGAAACAGGCCAAGGCGCTGACATTCTGAGTGTCTCTTACCCGAACTGACATTGCCGAAATCCCCGTCCGAAAGGCGGGGATTTCTTCGTTTTGCGGAAAATGTTCACATTCAGGTCGGCGCGGCAGGTTTGCCCCGCCCCGCACGTGTAAGGATTTGGGAACACTACCCCGATACATTTTACTCCGAGGAATCAGCGATCGAAAATCGCACGCCCGGGGGAATACAGCCGTGAAGCTCGCCAATATCCGTATTACGTACAAGCTCGTCGTTCTGGTGGCCGTCACCATGATCGGCCTCTGCGCCGCGGGCATTCTGGCCGCCTATATGGTCAAGAGCGAGATGCTCTCCGCGCGAACCGAGCAGCTGAAGTCGATCGTCGAAATCGGGACCAACGTAGCGGCCAGCATCCAGAAGGATGTCGCAGCAGGCAAGCTCACCAAGGAAGCCGCGACCGCCGAGCTGGTACGCCGCATCGAGCCGATGACCTATGACAACGGCAACTATCTGTTCATCTACACGATGGACGGCGAAGTGGTTCATCTGCCGGGCTTCAAGGCGGGATCCAACCGGCTCGACGTCAAGGTTAGCGGCGTAGCCATTACGCGTGAATTCCGCGACGGCGTCGCAGCCAACGGCACGAAGATTCTGACTTACGAATTCCAGAAGCCCAATGAGCAGGTCCCGTCGCGCAAGATGGGTTATGCCGCGGCGCTTCCCGGCTGGAACATGTTCATTGCCACCGGCGCCTATCTCGATGACCTCGACGCTCATCTGAAACCGATCATCTGGGCGCTCGGCCTGGCCATGCTGGCCATTGCCGCAGTGGCGGGTGCGATTGCGTGGCTGATCGGCCGTAGCATCACCAAGCCGCTCGGCATGCTGGGATCGCGCATGGAGTCGCTCGCCAATGGTGCGCTGGATGAAGAAATTCCCGGCGTTGGCCGTAGCGATGAAGTCGGTGCGATGGCCAAGACGGTTCAGGTGTTCAAGGACAACGCGCTGCGTATCCGCTCGCTGGAACAGGTCGAGGCGGATGCGCAGGGCCGTATCGCCGCGGAGCGCCGAGCCGCCATGGAGGCGATGGCCACGGATTTCGAGCGCAGCGTGACGGGTATCGTCCGCTCGGTCTCCACCGCCGCAGTCGGCATGCAGAGCACCGCGCAGTCGATGACGGCGACGGCAAGCGATGCAAGCTCGCGCGCCGCGACGGTCAGTGCAGCTTCGACGCGCTCGTCCGACAATGTCAGCACGGTTGCGGCGGCTGCGGAGGAATTGTCGGCGTCAGTCAGTGAAGTGCTGCGTCAGGTATCGGCTTCCAGCGAGATCGCCAGCAAGGCGGTAGGCGATGCCGAGCGCACCAATGCGACTGTTCAGATCCTGTCGAGCGGCGCTGAGAAAATCGGCGAAGTGGTACAGCTGATCCACAGCATTGCCTCCCAGACCAATCTGCTGGCGCTGAACGCGACCATCGAAGCCGCACGTGCCGGCGAGTCCGGTCGCGGCTTTGCCGTGGTTGCGTCGGAGGTGAAGGCGCTGGCCAGCCAGACCGCCAAGGCCACCGAGGAAATTTCGGCGCAGGTCGCCGCCATGCAGGCATCGACCAGCGAGGCCGTTGCATCGATCGGCGCCATCACCGGCACCATCGCCCAGATGAGCCAGATTACCAACACGATCTCTGTGGCGGTGGAGCAGCAGGGCACGGCGACGCAGGAAATCGCGTGCAACATTCAGTCGGTGTCGGCCGGCGCGAATGAGATCAGCAATCATATCGGCGGCGTCAGCAGCGCAGCCGAGGCCACCGGCTCCGCGGCGTCACAGGTGCTGTCGAATGCAAAGGAGCTGGAGAGCCAGTCCGGCATGCTGCGCACCGCCGTGGATGAATTCCTCGCCAAGGTGAGAGCAGCCTGAGTCAAATCCTTCCCCGAGCGCGGCTTAGCTGCGCTCGGGGAGCTACCAGGCTGGACTTGCCTGAACTATTGAGCTTCGGCCGCTGCGTCGTATCGCTGCACCACCAAATTAAAATCGGCACAACGATAGTTCATAGTGGTGCGCAGCTACCTGTCGCGCGACTTTTGGTGCATTCGAGGTAACCTATAACCGCGGTTGCAAAAACGGAACTACACACCACTTCACGAACTCGAAACTACACCCTGCGATGGTGACTCGCTTATTTCAGCGCGCCTTACAGGGATACTTCCCATGAATCGTTTGAAAATTTCGATCGGCCTTCGCCTCTACAGCATCATTGGCTTGAGCTTTCTTGGCCTCGCCGGGCTGGCCTGGATGCAGCTGAACACCCTCGGCGACTCCCTCAAGCAGCAGCGTCAGAGCGAATTGACCCATCTTACGGAGCTGGCGCTCGGCATTGCGCAGGAAGAATACGCGACGATTCAGCGTAGCGGCGTGTCGGACGAGGCCGCGCGCAAGACCGCAGCGGCGCGTATCGGCAAACTGCGCTACGGCAATGGCGATTACTTCTGGATCAACGACCTGCAGCCGCGCATGGTAATGCATCCGATCAAGCCCGAGATGAACGGCAGCGATCTCTCCGGCAACAAGGACCCGAACGGCAAGCGGCTGTTTGTCGAGTTCGCCGATGTCGTGAAGAAGCAGAAGGCCGGCTTCGTCGATTATCTTTGGCCGAAACCCGGCAAGGACGCACCGCAGCCGAAGCTCTCTTATGTCGTCGGCTTCGAGCCGTGGGGTTGGGTGATCGGCACCGGCGTCTATATCGACGACCTACAGGTACAGCTCTGGGAGAGTGCGCGCACCGTGATGATCGCGGCACTCGCGGTCATTGTCATTCTCGGCGCGCTTGCCTGGATGATTGGCCGCAGCATCACCATCCCGCTTCGCCGGCTCGGCGCGCGCATGCGCGGTCTCGCCGATGGCGCGCTGGATGAAGCGATCCCCGACGTCGATCGGGGCGACGAGATCGGCGCCATGGCCGCAACGGTTCAGGTGTTCAAGGACAACGCGGTGCGTATCCGCGGGCTCGACAAGATCGAGGTGGAATCGCAGGCCCGTGTTGCTGCCGAACGCCGTGCGGCTATGGAAAGCCTCGCAGATGATTTCGAGCGCAGTGTCAACGGCATCGTCCGTTCCGTCTCCACCGCCGCGGCCGGTATGCAGAGTACCGCGCAGTCGATGACGGCGACAGCAAGCGACGCGAGCTCGCGCGCATCGACGGTCGGTGCGGCATCGGCGCGCTCATCTGACAATGTCAGCACGGTTGCCGCCGCGGCTGAAGAACTATCGGCATCGGTCAGCGAAGTGCTGCGTCAGGTCGCAGCCTCGAGCGATATCGCCAGCAAGGCCGTGGGCGATGCGGAGCGCACCAATGCGACGGTGCAGCAGCTCTCCAGCGGCGCCGAGAAGATTGGCGAGGTCGTGCAGCTGATCCACAACATCGCATCGCAGACCAATCTGCTTGCGCTGAACGCAACCATCGAAGCGGCACGCGCCGGTGAATCCGGCCGTGGCTTCGCGGTCGTCGCGTCGGAGGTGAAGGCGCTGGCGAGCCAGACAGCGAAGGCGACCGAGGAAATCTCCGCGCAGGTTGCGGCGATGCAGGCGTCGACGCAGGAGGCTGTCAACTCGATCAACGCCATCACCGGCACGATCGCGCAGATGAGCCAGATCACCACGACGATCTCGGCGGCAGTGGAAGAGCAGGGTTCGGCCACGCAGGAGATCGCGCGCAACATCCAGTCGGTTGCCGCTGGCTCGAGCGAGGTCAGCGCTCATATCGGCGGCGTCAGCGCAGCGGCGGAAGCAACGGGGCAGGCGGCAGGCATGGTGCTGTCGAATGCAAAGGAGCTGGACGGCCAGTCGAGCATCTTGCGCAAGGCGGTGGATGAATTCCTCGCGAAGGTTCGCGCAGCGTAGAGCCTTTCCTCTTCTCTCGCGGAGAGCGAGCTCTTGTAGCGCTGCAATCGTTGCTCATCATCAAGTATCACAGGCTCGATGATTTGCGGGTTTGGTTTGTAAAGAACAAAAAAAGGTCTGTTCGGTATTCTTCTCCTCAATTGGTATTTGCACCCGCGACCTTTTTTGGAGAACTCATTGTGAAGATAAGTAATCTGACGATCACGCCCAAGCTAGGTATTCTGGTGGGTGTCATGTTGCTTGGTCTGTGCGCGTCTGGCGTTCTCGCGGGATATTTCGTTCAGCGCGAGATGATGACCTCAAGGATCGAGGAGCTGCGCCACTTCGTCGATGCCGCGCGCAGCGTGGCAATCGGATTGCAAAAACAAGTCGACGCCGGCCAGCTCACCAAGGAAGCCGCGATGGCTGAATTCGGTCGTCGTGCAAATACGATGACCTACGACAACGGCTCGGGCTACCTGTTTGGCTCCATGATGGACGGCGTGACGGTGTTGTCGCCGGACGCAAAGCAGATCGGTCAGAACCGCCTCGATGTGGTGACCAATGGCAAGGCGATCGGTCGCGAGTGGCGCGACAGTGTTGCTGCCAAGGGCGAGCACACGATGTTCTATGACTACGTCAAACCCGGCCAGACGGCGCCGCTGCGCAAGGTTGCTTATGCCGCCGCGATCCCCGGATGGAACATGTATGTGGGCGCCGGAGCCTATCTGGAAGACCTCGACGCCAGGTTGAAGCCGATCGTCTGGGCGCTCGGTTTGGCGATCCTTGCTATTGGTACGGTCGCGGGCGGCATCGCCTGGATGATCGGCCGCAGCATCAGCCGCCCGCTCGGTCAGCTCGGTGCGCGGATGCGCACGCTGGCCGATGGCGCGCTTGAGGACGACATTCCCGGGACCGGGCGCGGCGATGAGATCGGTGCGATGGCATCGACCGTTCAGGTCTTCAAGGACAATGCGGTCCGGATTCGCGGGCTCGACAAGATCGAAGCTGAGACGCAGGCGCGCGCGTCGGCCGAGCGTCGTTCGGCCATGGAGAGCATCGCCGATGATTTCGAACGCAGCGTCAACGGTATTGTCCGCTCGGTATCGACGGCAGCAGCAGGGATGCAGACTACCGCGCAATCCATGACGGCGACCGCCAGCGATGCCAGTTCGCGTGCATCGACGGTCGGCGCCGCGTCGGAGCGGTCGTCGGACAATGTCAGCACGGTTGCAGCCGCCGCCGAGGAATTGTCGGCTTCGGTCAGCGAAGTCTTGCGGCAGGTCTCGCAGTCGAGCCAAATTGCCAGCAAGGCAGTCGGCGATGCGGAACGCACCAATGCGACCGTTCAGCTGCTGTCCAGCGGCGCGGAGAAGATCGGCGAAGTGGTTCAGTTGATCCACAGCATCGCCTCCCAGACCAATCTGCTCGCGCTGAATGCGACCATCGAAGCGGCGCGCGCCGGCGAGTCCGGCCGCGGCTTTGCGGTCGTCGCCTCGGAAGTGAAGGCGCTGGCAAGCCAGACCGCCAAGGCCACCGAAGAGATCTCCGCCCAGGTCGCAGCTATGCAGGCATCGACCAGCGAAGCCGTACTCTCGATCAGCGCCATTACGGGGACCATCGCGCAGATGAGCGAGATCACCACTAGCATCTCCACGGCCGTCCAGGAGCAGGGCGAGGCCACGCGGGAAATCGCGCGCAACATTCAGTCGGTCGCGGCAGGCTCCAGTGAGATCAGCGAACATATCGGGGGCGTCAGCAGCGCAGCGGAAGCGACCGGGACGGCGGCCTCGCAGGTGTTGTCGAATGCCAGGGAGCTCGACACCCAGTCCGGCATGTTGCGAACGGCTGTGGACGAGTTCCTGACCAAGGTGCGTGCTGCGTAGAGGCTCTTCTTCCCCTCTCCCTTGTGGGAGAGGAAAGTAGATCACGCTCTAACGCAAAAAGCCCTCCCTTGCGGGAGGGCTTTCGTCGTTCAGGCTGATGCCTGCTCGCGTTGATTACTTCGCCTTCAGGAAGTCGGCGACTTCGAGCAGCACGAACTCGTTGTCGTCGGCCTTGTTCGGCTCGCGGCTCGACGAGAACGGCAGGTTGTTGTCGTTGCCGACGATGATGTGGGTGGCATCAACCTGGTCGACGTTCTCGATGGTGAAGAACGGGAAGGTCAGCACGCCGTCATTCAGCGGCTTGCGGGCCAGCTTGTTCGGGTCCTGGATCTTCATCAGGTCGATGAAACCAATCTTGCGAACGGGCTTGCCGACGTTGGCGTCGTTCAGTTCGATCTTGTAGACCTTCTTGAACTTGGCGAGATCCGGGAAGCAGTCTTCACCGCGCTTGCCGTCGGCGCAGGCCTTGTCCTTGGTGCCTTCGCCATTGTCACGCTCGATGATCAGGCCGTTGTCGGCGGTGATCATGTTGAAGTCGCCGATGGCATTGCCGTTCTGTTCGAACACGTACTGCCAGTAGCGACCGGTGAACTTCTCGTTGGCGACGTCGAATTCCAGGATGCGCGAAGCTTCCTTGCCGTCGACCTTTTCCCAGTCCTTCTTCTCGGCATCCCAGATCGGGCCTTCGAGCAGGCCGTATAGGAACTTGCCATCCTTGGAGGAGGCGAAGCCTTCATAGCCCTTGGAGCGGCGCAGGTTGACGGTGGTGTAGGTGGCGCCCGGTGCGCCCGGCGACTGCACCGACCAATGGTCGGGCGAACGCACCGGCTTGCCGTCGGCGACGGTGTCGAACACAGCCAGAACCTTGCCGGTCTTGTCGGCCTTGATGATGTAGGGGCCGAATTCTTCGCCGATCCAGAAATTGTCGCCGACGATCTGGAAGCCTTCGGTGTCGACATCGGCGCCGGTCAGGTAGCGCTTGGCGGTGTCTTCGTGAACGATGCGGAACGGCACCTTCTTGTCGGGATCGTGCAGGAACACGGTGGCCTGACGCTCGACCTTGCCGTTCTTCCAGTCGATCTTGTGATGATTGAGATAGATCATGTAGTCGGCCGAATTGTAGCGCGAGCCGGCGCCATTGTCGGTCAGCACCCAGAACGAACCGTCTGGCATCACCTTGATGCCGGAATGGCCCTGCAGCGGCTGCCCCTTCATCGGCAGCGAGATGCCGGTGGCGCGCTCATAGGACTTGCCCATCACGGTGCCGAGCGCGTCGACGCGCTTGCCGGTTGTGTATTTGCCCGAGGTCTTCAGGTCGTTCGGCGCATCCGCTGGCGCATCGATGGTCGACGTCGCCGGCAGCACGGCATGGCCGGCGAGCTTGGCTGGAAATTCGCCTTCCGACTGCGCAAAGGCTGCGGAAGAAAGCATGACGAGGGAAGCGACGGAGCAGAGGAATGTGCTGCGCATGGTTGTCTCCTTTGTGGTGACCATGCGCGGTGTTCTGGGGGGCGGGCGTTACGCTGCGCTGACAGTTCCGTGACGAATGGGTGACAGCGGGGGAAAGAGCTGCGGCATGGGGTCGCCGCGGCTGCGGGTTAGGCGCGGTTCCTCTTCGTTCAACCCACGCAAAACCATCGTCATGGCCGGGCAAAGCGCGAAGCGCGGCTTCGCTGGATGTCCCGGCCATCCACGTCTTCTTTGTGGCCGAGACGTAGATACCCGGCATTCGCCGGGCATGACGAACATACCTGCCGTGCGGTTCTATCTGAAATGCGCCTACTGCTTCTCGATCCCCGCATCCGTGATCAGCTTCTCCCACACCTTGAGCTGATTCTTCAGGAAGGCGTCGAACTCTTCCGGCGTACCGGAGAAGGCTTCCATGCCGCGGTTGGCGAGGTCTTTCTGGATCTCGGGGCGTTCGACGATCTTGCGGATTTCGGCGTTGAGCTTGACGACGATGTCCTTCGGCATGTTGGCCGGGCCGAGATAGCCCTGCCACGAGGTGATGTCGAAGCCCTTCACGCCGGCCTCGTCCATGGTCGGAAGGTCGGGCAGAAGCTTGGAGCGATACTTGGTGGTCACCGCAAGCGACTTCAACGCCTTGGCGTTGACATGCGGCAGGCCGGTCGGAACGTCGACGAACATCATGCTGACACGGCCGGCGATGACATCGGTGAGCGCCGGTGGTGAGCTCTTGTAAGGCACGTGCAGGAGATCGAGCTTGGCGAGGCGGGCAAAGGTCGCGCCCGAGACGATCGCCGACGAACTGCCCGATGCGTAGGAGTACTTGCCCGGCTCTTTCTTGGCGAGCGCGATCAGCTCTTCCACGGAGTTGGCGGGAATCTCGGGATTGATCACCAGCATGAAGGGCAGGTCGCCGGTGCGCGCGATCGGCGTGAAATCCTTGATCGGATCATAGCTCATGGTCTTGAGCAGAAAAGGATTGGCCGAATGCGTCGTGTTGGTCGTGACGAACAGCGTGTAACCGTCGGCGGGGGCGCGAGCGACGAAACTGGCGGCGATCGAGCCATTGGCGCCGGCCTTGTTGTCGATCACGGTGTTGGCGTTCAGTGCGGTGCCGAGTTCCTTGGCGATCAGGCGCGTCGTGGTGTCGGTGCCGCTGCCTGCGGCGAAAGGGAGCACCAGCGTGATCGCCCGGTTTGGATAATTCGCGGTTTGTGCGATGGCATCCGGGGTCGCCAACAGTAGCGCTCCGATAAACCATGCGCTCGCCACACCGCGAAGAACTGAAAGTCCGTGCATTCCGCTTTTCTCCCTGAATCGGCTTTGGTAGCCCACATTTGTTGCGGGCAAACTAGCGGAGGTCGGTGACGCACGGAAGCGGAAAGGTATGCAGTTCAGGTGAGCGCGCTGTCGATGGTGTAGGCCATGCAGCGACTTCTGCTGCACCGGGTCGACCTTATCGCGTTCGTGAGCGACGGCACCTGCAGACGGCCGCTGATCCGCAGCATCTCCGCGTCGAGGTCGGTGCGAATGCCGGTGCAAGCTCCGGAGCAAGCACGATCGTTTCGCCGCGGTCCTTCTCGTCCCCGCTATTGCTTCCCGACCAGCGGACAGGTTCAGCGCCGCGCAGGCGCGAAGCTCTTTGACAAATGCAAAGCAGCTCCTATATAAATTAGAATAATTCTAAATTAAGTAAGGCTCTGATATGAAGGCGTTTTCGGAGCTCACCGAACGCGAGGTGCTGGCGGTTGCGATCTCCAGCGAGGAAGAGGACAGCCGGATCTATCTCAGCTTCGCCGAGGATCTGGCAGAGCGCTATCCCGATTCCGCGAAAGTCTTCAGCGAGATGGCCGAAGAGGAAAAGGGCCATCGACATCTGCTGTTGCAGATGTATGAGAAGCGCTTCGGACCGAACCTTCCGCCGATCCGGCGCGAAGACGTCAAGGGCTTCATCCGCCGCCGACCAATCTGGCTCACGCGTAACCTGTCGCTCGACACTATCCGCAAGGAAGCCGAGAGGATGGAGTTTGAGGCCGAGCGTTTTTACGCCAGGGCTGCCGAGCAGGCGACGGATGTCGGCGTTCGCAAGTTGCTGGGCGATCTGGCCGAGCTGGAAAAAGGACACGAGCATCTCGCGGCCAAATTATCGGATGCCATCCTGACGTCCGACGTTCGTACGATGGAGGACAACACCCGCCACCGGATGTTCGTCCTGCAGTATGTTCAGCCTGGTCTTGCGGGCTTGATGGACGGCTCCGTATCCACGCTGGCGCCGCTGTTTGCGGCCGCGTTTGCAACACATCACAACTGGCAGACATTCCTTGTTGGCCTCGCCGCGTCGATCGGCGCCGGCATCAGCATGGGTTTCGCCGAAGCGCTGTCGGACGATGGCTCTATGACCGGACGCGGCTCGCCGTGGTTGCGTGGCGGCATCTGCGGGCTGATGACGACGCTGGGCGGTCTCGGCCATACTCTGCCTTATCTCGTGCCGGACAGCTGGCCGAATGCATTCTGGATCGCGACGGCCATCGCGGGTGTCGTCGTTTTTTTCGAACTCTGGGCCATCGCCTATATCAGGGCGCGCTATATGGATACGCCGTTCCTGCAGGCCGTCTTTCAGGTGGTGCTTGGCGGCGTCATCGTTCTGGCGGTGGGAATATTGATCGGAGGCGCGTAGTGGGTGGGGAGGCGTCAGATGGCGTCGTTGCGCGGGATGGCGTAGGTTCTACGCGCGGGAAACCCTGCTGCTCGTCCCGCCGATGATGAGTGTGTGCGATGCATGATCGCGGCAGGTGCGATCGCGGGCAGCTTACGGGTGAAGGAGCGTCCCATGTATGCTGCCATTCGTCAGAGCAAGGCAAAGACCGGCATGGCTGAGGAACTGACGCGCAGGATCAAGGAAGGTGCCATTCCGATCATCAGTGATGTCGAAGGTTTCATGGCCTATTATGTGGTCTATGCGTCCGACGATACGGTGACGGCGATCAGCATCTTCAACAATTTCGCGGGCGCCGAGGAGTCGAACCGACGCGGGCTCGCGTGGAGCGAACAGAATCTGGCGCCCTTGCTGATTGGACCAGCCACAGCGATAGCCGGGCCGGTTATCGTTCATACGTTGGCATAACGCGCGCGGGACAGGCGCTATGCCGGGCGGTGGCATGTGCGCGTAGATTACTCGCTAGATTCTCAATCTCCCAGCAGGCGCTTCGCGCCGGCGATTGCGCGGCGCGCGACTTCTTCGGGGCCGCGCTCCCGGGTCAGCGCATCCATCGGCACTTCGAGCGCGACCGGAATATGCTTCGGCAGGTGCGCGGCGATGGCGCAGAGATCGATGCCGCCGTCGCCGGGTGGCAGCCGTTCAGAGCGCGCGGTGTGCAGCAGTCCTTCCACCGTGCCAGGCTTCTCCGCCGGAGCATCGCAAAAATGGAAAAACGGCAGCAAGCGCGATGGCATGTCGTCGAGTTCGGCGAGGCTGCTGTCGGAGCGGTCGAAATGCAGCGTATCGACAAGGATACCCGCATTGGCGCGGCCTGCGGTCTCGACGATGGCGCGCGCCTTGCGCAGGTTCGACACATTGGTCCAGGGAAAGAACTCCATCACCGGCATGATGCCATATCGCGCCGTAAGATCGGCGATGGCCGCCAGTCGGTCGGCGAGGCGGGACAAGTCGGGATCATAGGGCGCGACGATGACATGGCGGGCTCCGAGCTCCGCGCCGGCGGTGAGTATCGGCTCAAGCGCTGCGACGTCGATCCCGGGCGTGATCTTGACGAGTTCAATATCGAGCACGTGCAGTCCGGTATCGGCGAGACGCGCCTTGGTTTGCCGCATCATCGCCTTGTCGTTCATCAGCGGATAGCCAGGGCTTTCCGCGGTCACGGCGATCAGTCTCAGTCCGACACTCCGGTAGCCGCAGCGCGCGGCAACGTCCATCATCTCTGGCGGCGCCAGCGATAGCACGGTGAGGTGGGCGAGCGAGAAAACGGTCATGAGATGTTTCTACTCCCGATGTCTGGCTGGCCGGGCCGGATGTTCGGTCTATCGCCGTGATGCGATGAATACGCCCGACAGTACCAGCACGTAGCCGATGAGGTGAAACAGTTGCGGCTGTTCGCCGAGAAACGCGATGGCCAATACCGAGCCGAACACCGGCATCAGATGCAGAAATGGTGCAGCCCGATTCGGGCCGATCAGCGCGATGCCGCGATTGAAGAACAGATAGGCCAGCGCCGACGGAAAGATCATGGCATAGGCGAGCGTCAGCAGCGTCACGGTGTCGAAGATCAGCGGCGATCCCGAGTTGAGTTCCCAGATGCTGACCGGCAGGGTCAGGATCGCGCCGCCGGCGGTGGTGAAAGCAATCAGCGACATCGGATGCGTCACCGGTCGCCGCAGCATGAGCGCCGAATAGACGCCGAACACCAGCAGCGCTGCGAACAGCATCGCATCGCCCTTGTTGATCTGGATACTGGCCAGTGCGGTGAGATCGCCGCGCAGGATGATGATCAGCACACCGGCCATGGAGACCACAATGCCGAGCAGTTGCGCCAGCGTCAGCCTCACGCCGAACAGGATCAGCGTCCACAGCGCGACGCAGAGCGGGCCCGACGACTGGATCAGCAGCGCATTCAGGGCCTGCGTGTATTTCAGGCCCCAATAGGCCAGCACCGTATTGGCGGCGAAGCCGGTCAGCGCCAGCATCGTCATGAGAGAAAGCTGCGCGCGGAGAACCGGCCAGTCCGTGCGCAGATGCGTCCAGGCGAAGGGCAGCAACAGGAAAAAGGCTCCGATCCAGCGCACGCAGGCCAGTGTCACCGGCGGGACGTGGCCGGCGACATAGCGGCCGAGCACGATGTTCCCGGCCCAGAACAGCGAGGTGAGGCTGAGCAGGAGATAAGGCTGGTTGGCGAACCAGCCGACGATCGTTTGTCGCGGCGGAGCGGAAGGGGTCATCGGCTCGATGGTCAATGCAGCTTTCCATAGGCGGCAGTTCGCCGGGTGGCACAAGTCACGCCGGCGCGCGGGCACCATGCGCGGCAGCGGAGCGCGCATCGGTAGATGCGTCGAATGGACGTCGAGAATGAGCTTCGATTCAGGTATTCAGATGCCGAAAATCATGCAAAATCAGACGATTATACCTTTTCCGCTAGGCGAACATTAACCGCTTTCGAACGGCTAGCCGATAGAACTGAATCATAATGATGGAACTTGTTTCTTGAATTGCGGGTCCGGATACCTCGTCGACGTTGTGCAGTGAGTGTGTCTGGAGCCGTTCGGCTTTGAGCGCACGACCGAGGGGTCGGCGCGACAGGAGATCGCAATGCCGTTGTCCGCCTCCCAACCCAAACCCGGCCGTCGCCGGGGTCTCGGTCTTGGCCCGCGCATCATGTTGATGACGGTCTCCGGCATTCTCATCCTCGGCATCTGCATCACGCTGGTCGCCAAATATGTGCTCGAACAGGGCGCCGCCAAATCCGCGACGGAGCGGGTCGAGACCAACATGCGCGTCGCCTGGAACGTGCTGCGCGAGAGCGGCGACAAATACAGCATCGCGGATGGCAAGCTGCTTGCCGATGGCAAGCCGCTGAACGGCAATTTTGCAGCGGTCGACAAGATCAAGACGCTGGTCGGCGGCACCGCGACGATCTTCATGAATGACACCCGCATCTCGACCAATGTGATGAAGCCGGATGGCACCCGCGCTATCGGCACGCAGCTGGCGAAAGGACCGGCCTACGAGGCGGTCTTCACCGGCAAGACCGCATTCCGTGGTGAAGTGGCCATCCTCGGCGAGCCGTATATGACCGTCTATGATCCGATCTTCGACGCCAGCCGCAACGTGATCGGCATTCTCTATGTGGGCATCAAGAAGGTCGAGTTTCTCGAAACCGCCAACGACACGCTCTGGACCATTATCTATGCGACGCTCGGCGTGATGCTGCTCGCCATCATTGTCAGCTATGTTGTGGCGCGCAGCAGCGTGGTGCGTCCGTTGAAGGCAAGCATCGCCACGATGAACAAGCTCGCCAAAGGAGACCTCACCGTCGACGTTCCGGCAAGCAAGCGCGCCGACGAGATCGGGGAGATCATGACGGCGCTGAGTGTATTCAAGGAGAACGGCCTCGAAGTCGAGCGCATGAAGGTCGCGCAGATCGCTACGGAAAGCCGCACGGCCGAACAGCGCAAGGCGGATATGATGAAGCTCGCCGCCGATTTCGAAGGCGCCGTCGGGCAGATCGTCGAGACCGTGTCATCCGCCTCGAAGGAACTGGAAGGTTCGGCCACCACATTGACGGCAACATCGGATCGCTCGCAGGCTTTGGCGATCGCTGTGTCGGCGGCATCGGAAGAAGCCGCGACAAACGTGCAGTCGGTCGCATCCGCCACAGAGGAAATGTCGTCGTCCGTGCACGAGATCAGCCGCCAGGTGCAGGGCGCCGCGCGCATCGCCAGCGAGGCTGTTGCGCAGGCCGACAATACCAACAACCGCGTCAGCGAACTGGCGACGGCCGCGGCACGCATCGGCGATGTGGTCGAGCTGATCAACAATATCGCGGGCCAGACCAATCTGCTGGCGCTCAACGCCACCATCGAAGCGGCGCGTGCCGGCGAAGCCGGTCGCGGCTTTGCGGTGGTTGCCGCCGAAGTGAAAGCGCTGGCCGAGCAGACCGCGAAGGCGACTGGCGAGATCAGCCAGCAGGTCAGCGGCATCCAGAAGGCGACCGAGGATTCGGTCTCGGCCATCAAGGAGATCTCCATGACTATCGGTCAGATGTCGGAGATCGCGTCCGCCATCGCATCGGCCGTTGAAGAGCAGGGCGCCACCACACAGGAGATTTCGCGCAACGTGCAGCAGGCCGCAGCAGGCACGATGCAGGTGAGCGCGAACATCACCGACGTGCAGCGCGGCGTCGAAGAAGCAGGCTCGGCGTCATCGCAGGTTCTGTCCGCGGCACAGTCGCTGTCCAGCGAAAGCACGCGACTGAAGCAGGAGGTCGGCAACTTCCTGCGCTCGGTGCGCGCCGCGTAACTATCCACCGGGAAAGACAAGAATCGCGCGCGACGGCGCTACAACTATTTGCGGGCAGACATAACCGTCGCGCCTGGACCGCATCTTGCTGAGAAAAATACCCGCTGAATTTAGAACCATTAAAATCTGCGGCAGTGATGTCACACTGCCGCAGAATGCTTGTTGTTTGGAACGCTTCTATTGGCGATGACGCGGCGGTCCCTCTAACCCCGATCCATCACATGAGGGCATCCATCATCGAATATGTCGATGCGGATGAGATTTGGGGATCGCCTTGAACAACACCATTCGTCTGTCGCGTCTCGCGCTTCTGTCGTCGGTCTGCGCGCTCAGCGTCGTCACGCTCGACACGTCGCTGGCGCAGTCCAGTTCCACGCAGACCCGGGCGCAGCCGCTGCCACCCGTGGTCGTTAATCAACCGCAGCAGCGTCGCCGTGCGACGGCGGCTCCAAGCCGCACGCCCCGCGCCCGCACCGCCGTCGCGCCGCGCCCGGTGGCGCAGCCCCCGCGCAGCAACGTGTTCGTGGAAAGCCCGCGCGGTCCGATCCAGGGCTATGTCGCCAATCGCAGCTCGACCGGCACGAAGACCAACACCCCGATCAACGAGACGCCGCAGGCGATCTCGGTGGTTGGCGCGGAGCAGATCCGCGATCAGAGGCCTCGCAGCTTCGACGACGTCCTGCGCTATGTGCCGGGTGTTGCAGCCGGCACCTTCGGCTCCGACTTCCGCAACGACTGGTTCCTCATCCGCGGCTTCAAGTCCGACGACAACAGCGTGTTCCTCGACGGTCTCCAGCTGTTCTACACCTCCTATGCAAGCTGGAAGCTGCAGCCGTTCAACATGGAGCGCGTCGAAATCCTGCGCGGTCCGTCGGCGATCCTCTATGGCGGCTCGAGCCCCAGCGGTCTCGTCAACGTCGTCAGTAAGATGCCGCAGGCTGAGCCGATCCGTTATATCGAAACCGGCGTCGATAACTTCGGCAATGCCTATTTCGGCTTCGACATCAATACGCCGATCAAGCTGGCTCCAGGCAATGGCGAGCTCTACACCCGCATCGTTGGCCAGGTGCAGAACGGCGGCACGCAGACAGACTTTACGCCGAACAACAACTACTTCATCGCGCCGTCGGTGACATGGAAGCCGGACGTCGACACCACCCTGACGATCCTCGCATCGGCATCGTATAACGAGACCCGTGCCGCGCAGTTCCTGCCTTACGTCGGAACCGTCACCAATGCTCCGTTCGGCCGTATCCCCACCAGTTTCTTCGGCGGCGAACCGAACTTCGACAAGTTCAAGCGCGAGCAGGAAATGCTCGGCTACCAGTTCGAGCGCAAGCTGTCCGACAGTGTCACATTCCGCCAGAATGCGCGCTTCTCGCATGTCGACGTGAACTACACTGGCGTTACCGGCAACGGCTACGCCAATCAGACCACGGGTGACTTCGCGCGCTATTCGTTTGGTACCCGTGGCATCGCGGATCAGGCACAGATGGACAGCCAGGTCGAGTACCGCTTCAACACCGGCATTCTCAGCCACACGACGCTGTTTGGCCTCGACTTGAAGTATTACTCCATCAGCGACACCCAGGCCTTTGCATTCGGAAATCCGTCGATCAACGTGCTGAACCCGGTCTATACTGGTGCCCCGCCGCTGACCGCCGCTCCTTATCGCGATACGCAGCTGACGCAGCAGCAGCTCGGCGTCTACGTCCAGGACCAGATCAAGCTCGATCGCTTCACGCTGGTGTTGTCGGGCCGTAACGACTGGGTCGATGTGAACGACGTCAGCCGCATCACCGGCACCGCACCACTCGGCCGCAGCGACAGCAAGTTCAGCGGTCGCGCCGGCCTGATTTACAACTTCGACAGTGGCGTCGCGCCTTACGTGTCATATGCCACCAGCTACAATCCGATCATCGGCACCAACTCGTCCGGTCAGTTGCTGCTGCCCGAAACCGGTGAACAGGCCGAGGTCGGCGTCAAGTATCAGCCCGCAGGCTTCGACGGTCACTTCGGCTTCGCCTATTTCGACCTGAAGCGGAAGAACGTGCTGACCACCGATCCGAACAGCATTCCGCCAAACCTGCAGATGCAGAACGCCGAGGTGACGTCGCGCGGCCTCGAACTCGAAGCCGTCGCTAATCTGGCTCCGGGCCTCAAGGTCGTTGGCTCGTTCACCACCTACAACCTGTTCAACAGTTCGAACGCCGATCCGACTTTGATCGGCAAGGTTCCGACGAATACGCCGCGTCAGCTGGCGTCAGCCTGGGCGGACTACACCTTCCAGGACGGCATCCTGCGTGGCTTCGGTTTCGGCGGTGGTGTGCGTTATGTCGGCGGCTCCTTCGCCGATACCGCAAATACGCTCGCCGTTCCCTCGCGGACCCTCGGCGATCTCGCTGTGCACTACGATTGGCAGAACTGGCGATTTGCTGTGAATGCCAACAACGTCACCGACGAGATCTATGTCGCCAACTGCTCGACCGCGAATGCCTGTTTCTACGGCGATCGCCGCCGCGTGACCGGCAGCATCGGCTACAAGTGGTAACGGTACGGGCGAGCGAAACGGCACGGCAATAGGTCGCCGTACGTCCCGCTCGCCGCACGGTCGCCACGTCAAAATGATCTGCCCATGTCGTCTCCGGCTTGCCGGGGACGACATTTTCAGTAGCTGAAGAAGGATCGATCCCCTGAAAGCGCGTACGGCCCGCATCTGGTCACTGATCCACAAATGGACCAGCCTTGTCTCGACCGTCTTTCTGCTGCTGCTGTGCCTCACGGGCCTGCCGTTGATCTTTCATCATGAGATCGACGAGGCGCTCGGCTATGCGCCGAAGATGGATGTGCATGTGCCCGGCGCGCCGAAGCTCAGCCTGGATGCCATCGGCCGCGCCGCGATCGCGGACCATCGCGGCAGTGTGTTGCTCTATATGGCCTGGGACAAGGACGAGCCCGGCATGGTCTCGACCTTCACCAACACGTCGGTGACCTCCGATCCGCAGACCACGGTGGTGAAGGCATTCGATGCCTATACGGCGAAGCCGGTGGGTCTCCTCGGCACCGGCCCGATGCTGGTGATGCTGCGGCTGCATACCGACATGTATCTCGGTCTCCCCGGCAAGTGGTTCATGGGCGTCATGGGCTTCCTCTTCATGATCGCCATCATCTCCGGCGTGGTGCTGTACTGGCCGTTCACGCGCCGGCTGAATTTCGCGGTGATCCGCAAACAGAAATCGCACCGGGTCTTGTGGCTCGACTGGCACAATCTACTTGGCGTGGTCACCATCGTGTGGGCGCTGGTGGTCGGCGGCACCGGTGTCATCAACGCCTATGCCGAAGTCATGCTCGGCATCTGGCAGCGTAATGAACTGGCTGCCATGGCCGCGCCCTATGCCGGCAAGCCGACACCGGCACAGCTCGCCTCGCTGGACAAGGTCGTCGGCAATGCCATGAAGACGACGCCCGGCATGGATCCGGCCTTCATCGCATTCCCCGGCACGCCGTTCACATCGACGCATCACTTCGCCGTTTTTCTGCGCGGCGACACGCCTTTGACATCACGGCTGGTGAAACCCGTGCTGCTCGATGGCGAGACCGGCGAGGTGTCCGACACCAGCGAGCTGCCGACCTACCTGAAAGCCGTGCTGGTCTCGCAGCCGCTGCATTTCGGCGACTATGGTGGCATGCCGCTGAAGATCATCTGGGCGCTGCTCACAGTCTTCACCATCATCGTGCTCGGCAGCGGGCTGTATCTGTGGGCGGTGAAGCGCAGCAAGGTCAGGCGCGGGGCGCGGCTGTCTGCCGGCGCGACGGCAGCATTCGGACGATCGTCATGAGCGAGGTGCAGGAGCGCAGGGCGAGCTGGTGGCGCGTGTTCGGCGCGCCGATCGTCATTGGCGTTTTATCGCTGGCAGGCTTGCTGTCGGCGCTGCTCGCCGGCGATCCCGGCCGCTATTTTGCGTGGTTCGGCGTCGGGCTGCCGATCGCGATCGTGATGTGGGCGTATTGCCGAAAGTGACAAGGGAGAGTGGCGGATCAGCGAAGCGCAATCCGCCACGTCTCCGACATCGTAACGCCTGCGACGAATTACGCCTTCGGCTAATCCGTTGTTGGCCTATGAGGCTACCAGCGGCGATCCCAGTTATTGTTCCAGCCGTTATTCCATCCATTGTCCCAACCGTCCTGCTGACCGCGCATGGCGCGGCTCTGGCCGCGGCGCTGGTCGCCATAGGCCAGCATCGGGTTCTGCATGCAGTCGCCGCGCTGGCCGCTCACAGTGGCCATGCACTGGTTATAGGAGGTGAACGTACAGCTCGGATTGAAGCCGGTGGCCGAGGTGCGTGAGCACCATGGATATTCGCGGGCCATGGAGGGCGTGGCGCCCATCACGACCAGAAATGCGGTTGCTGCCAGGATTGAGCGCATGTCGATTCTCCCTTGAGGTCCGAAATCGATAATGCGCAGCTTACATGGCCGTTCCCGCCAGCGACAGCGCATCATGATCACAGCACCCTGCCGGGGCTTCAAACCGCGGTGATGCGCATCAGTCCGTCAGTGTGGCCGCTATCGCATCCAGCGCTGCCCGTGCGGCCTCCGGCGCGATCTCGATCTGCAGCCCGCGCTGGCCGCCATTGAGATAGACCGTATTTTCCGACAATGCCGCCTGCTCCATGGCGACCGGCACGCGCTTCTTCTGTCCGAACGGGCTGATGCCACCGACGTGATAGCCGGTCATGCGTTCGGCGTCGGCCGGGCGCATCATCTTCGCGCTCTTGCCGCGAAAGGCCGCGGCCAGCTTCTTCATGCTGACCTCCTTGTCGGAGGGCACGACGACGCAAACCGGCTTGCCATCCACCTCGGCCATCAGCGTCTTCAGCATGCGTTGCGGCGCAATGCCGAGTGCCTCCGCTGCCTGCAGGCCGATGCTCTCCGCATTCGGATCATACTCGTAGGTGTGCAGGGTGAACGCGGCGCCGAGCTTGCTCAGCATCTGCGTGGCACGGGTGGTTTTCGACATGGAGTGCTCAAGCAGTGGTGACTCAGACGACCTCGGACACGGGCTGCATGTCGATAGCAAAACTTTCGAGGAATTTCGAGGTCATGATGTAGAAGCCGACCGAGAGCTGCAATTCCACCAGCGCGCCCGGCGTCAGCTTGGCTGCGATCGCCTTGAAGGTCGCGTCGGTTGGGCGATGCAGCCCGACGATCTCATCGGTGAAGGCCAGCGCTGCGCGTTGCGTGTCATCGAAACATGTCGCCGACTGCCAGTTCTCCAGCGCGGCGTTCTGCTCCTCGGTGACGCCCACATAGCCACCGATGCGCTTGTGCGCGGCGATTTCATAAGGCGCCTCGCAAAGAATGCCGGTGCGGGTGATCGCCAGTTCGCGGATGACGGGATCGAGCTCGCCCTTGTTGCGGATGGCACCGCCGAGCCGGCAATATTGTTCGAGATAGCTCGGCGAATGCGCCATCATGCGGAAGATGTTGGCATTGCGGTTCTTGCCGAGGATCTCGCGGGTGCGTTCGCTGGCTGCGGCGGGATCGCTGTAGTCGATGCGGGCCATGGATCCTCCCTTGAGATCGCCGTCGCGCCCTCCTGATGGGGCGCGTTCGGGCGAATGGCCGTGCCGTTGTAGCCGAGCAGGGATAGCTCTGCCAGATCGCGATCGTCAGGCCCGCGTGTCGTATTCAACATTGCAGGCGCTTGTGCATAGTGGTCAAAGGGGGGCCCGTCATTCTGGCGGGGCCATGCGCCGGTCTCGATTCAATGACAAAAAGAGAAGACCCAAGGAACGTTTCGAGCGACGTTGCACCTCGCAAGACAGGTATTCGACTGTTCGTCCCCATCCTGGCGGGGGCACGGCTTGGCGAGCGCATGATTGCTTGCCTGGGCGCACTGCTGGGCATCGTGCTCACGGGATTGATCTGCCGATCTGTGCTGGGTGACAGCTCCAGCCTGCCGCTGATCGTGGCGCCGCTGGGCGCATCTGCTGTGCTCTTGTTTGCGGTTCCCACGAGTCCGCTGGCCCAGCCATGGGCGATCATCGGCGGTAACACCATCTCGGCTCTGATCGGTGTCGCTGTCGCGCATCTCATTCCCGATCAGATCCTGGCGATCGGCTTCGGCGTATCGCTCGCCATCGCCGCGATGTCCTTTGCGCGCTGCCTGCATCCGCCCGGCGGCGCCACGGCGCTGACGGCGATCATCGGCGGGCCAATCGTTACGTCATCTGGTTATCTGTTTCCATTCGTGCCTGTCGGCCTGAACTCGGTGCTTCTGGTCGGGCTGGGCTATCTGTTCCACAAGATCTCGCGGCGGACCTATCCGCACAGGGCGCCGGTGCCATCAGCAAATCCGCATCAGACATCGGACATCAGCCCGGAGCTGCGGGTCGGCTTTCGCGCCGAGGATATCGACAAGGCGCTGGAAGCGCTCAGCGAGACTTTCGATATCAGCCCCGACGATCTCGAAACGCTGCTGCGGCAGGTCGAACTGCAAGCCATGTTGCGCTCGCACGGCACGATCCTGTGCGGAGACATCATGTCGCGCGATGTCGTCACGGTCGGATTGCGGGATAGTGCCGAACTGGCCCGCTCGCGGCTGCTCCTGCACAATGTCCGCACGCTTCCCGTCCTGGGCAAGCAGGGACAGCTCGTCGGAACGGTCGGTCTCCGCGAGCTGATGAAAGAATCGGGCGATGTCGGAAAATCCATGTCGCCCGCAGCGACGGCGACGATGCAGACGCCCGCGGTGACCTTGCTGCCGACGCTGACCGATGGACGAACGCACGCCGTCATCATCGTCGATCAGGACCGCATGATTCAGGGGCTGATCACCCAGACCGATTTGCTTAGCGCCGTCGCGAAGCTTGTTCCTGTTGCCGTGTAGGCGATCGCGCACCTCCAAGTCCGCGGACGGAATGAGGCTGCAATTCGGTTGAACAATCTGTAGCTGGAGATATGGTTCTCGCGCAGCGTTAAAACTCACAGCGAGGCTGTCATGCGATCTTCACGAATTCCCGTTCTGAAGCTTGTGCTCGGCCTGGGCATGTTCGCCGCTGCGTTTTGTAGTGAGGGCGTCATCGCAGAGGAGGGACGGGCCGTAGTGTGGCCGACCCAGGGCTGGCAGACATCGACGCCGGAAGAGCAGGGCGTCGATTCGGCAGCGCTCGCCGCGCTGCTGGAGCTCGGAAGCCGCAACGACTTCGACAGCCTGCTGATCGTGCGTCATGGCAAGATCGTTCTGGATGCCTATTACGCGCCTTACACTGCCGATCTGCCGCACGTGGTCAATTCCGTCACCAAGGCCGTCATCGGCACGCTGACATCGATGGCGTTGCAGGATGGTCTCCTGAAGGGCACGGACCAGCGGATGCTGGCATTCTTCGGCGAGCGCAGTGCTGCTAACCTTGATGACAACAAGAAGGCGATCACGCTTCAAAGTCTGTTGGACATGACGTCCGGACTGGCGCGGGACGTCCGGGCCGGTGTCAACCGTTCATTGGAGTCGACGGCCGGCATGGAGCGGAGCCGGGACTGGATCCAGTACATTCTCGATCGTCCGATGGCTGCTTCGCCGGGAGACGGCTTCAATTACGATAGTGGAAATGCACGTCTACTATCGGCCGTCCTTGCCAAAGTGACCGGCATGAGTGCGGAGGATTACGCGAAAGCGAAGCTGTTCGGTCCGTTGGGCATCACGGCGTGGAAATGGCGGCGCGATCCGCAGGGCATCTCGACCGGCGGATACGGCCTGGCGCTGCATCCGCGCGACATGGCGAAATTCGGCTATCTGTATCTGCACAACGGGACGTGGGAGGGCAAACCGCTGGTGTCGCCGGCCTGGATCGACAGAGTGAGCCACGCCACGGTGGACATGAAGCTCTCCTTTGCGCCGGAGTTTCGCTATTCGAACTTCTTCTGGGCGCGACCTGACCGCAATGTCTATTGGGCGAGCGGGCTGCACTGTCAGCTTGTGATGGTCTATCCAGCACTGGACCTCGTTGCCGTGACGACCGGCCGAGACAATTGCCCGGTGACCGACATCGTGGACGCCATCCCAAAGGCTGTCAGGTCCGAGACGGCAATACAGCCGGACCCTGCCGGCACTGCGCGACTCGCAAGCGTTGTTCGCGCCATTTCAACCGAGGCACAGGTGGAAGTTAAGGAAGCACCTCCGATTGCCTCCGCGGTATCAGGCAAGACCTACACCTTTTCGCCTAATCCTCTCGGTGTGAAGTCGCTGTCGCTGACATTCGTGGACTCCCATCCGCACTATGATTTCGAAATCTATAGTCGCGATCCCACGAGAGGGGCTGAGAAGATCAGTGGCCCTCTCGGGCTCGACGGACGGTATCGCAGAGGGACGCCAACGGCATTTGGGGTTATTACCGTAAAGGGGAGGTGGCTCGACGAACATGCGTTCGAAATCGAGCGCAGGACCCTCGGCGAGGACGGCCGCATACGGACATGGACGCTGTCATTCGATGGCGACAAGGTCAGTCTTCGCGGCAAGAACTATGAAGGTGTCGATGTCGCAATCGACGGACAGTCGGGCGGGTGATCGCCGAAAGGCGGGAAGTCCCGAGACCTCCCATGCGGTCTTGCAGCGTCAGGCTGGCATGATGCTTGGCGCCCGGCGTGGCCATTTGGCGATAACTTCGGGTGCCACGTTGAGGTGTTGCGCGACGAGAGCCGGTGGCGTGTGCGTTAGCCAGTCGGACAGCGACACTTCCTCGTAATGCGCCGTGCGGAACACCTCGATGAATTGCAGATCGGTGTCGCCGGTGTTCTCGATATAGTGGCCGAAGTTGCGTTTGACGTAGCCGACATCGCCCGCTGTGAAGTCGATGGTGGTGGCGTTCGGGCCGGAATTGAACAGGGTCATCCGCGCGCGGCCCGCGAGATAATACTGCCATTCGTCGGCATTCGGATGCCAGTGCATCTCCCGCATGCCGCCGGGCTTCACCGTGACCAACGCTACTGCAATCGTCGCCGAAGCGGTGAAGTTGCTGGTGTCGGCAATCCGGATCTCGCCGTTGCGTGTCGATTTGACCGGCTTGGACGATCCCAGCGAATAGGTGAACGGATAGGGCGCGACATCCGCATCGCGATAGGATGAGGCCTGATCGGCAGCGAGAGCGCCGGGCACCGTGCCCTGGAATATCCAGAGATTTTGCAGCGGGATTTTCGCGAAGCTTTCGACTGGCACACCGAAATTCTTGGCGAGGATTTCCGGCGGCGTATGCGCGATCCAGTCCGACAGCAGCAGCGTATTGAACTCGTTGGCCTGACCGTCATCGAAGCAGATCACGAATTCGCAGCCATCGGGGCCCAGGCCCTGCAGCGAATGCGGTGCGCCGGAGGGGAAGTACCAGAGATCGCCTGCGCTGACGTCGGCGACATAAGGCCGGCCCTGATTGTCGAGCACGGTCACCCGGCACGAGCCGTAAGTCATGATCGCCCATTCGCCGGCCTGGTGCCAATGCATCTCGCGGATGCCACCGGCGGTGAGCCGCATATTGACGCCGGAGATCGTGGTCGAGATCGCAAAGTCTGCTTGCGTCACCTGCCGTGCCCAGCCGCCGTTCTGGATGCGCCGCGGTGCATTGTTGAACGTGGCCCAGGGCAGCGCCATGCCGCCGATATCGGTCGCCGGCGGCAATTGCGAGGATGGAAACTGGCCGGCGATGACGGGATTCTGCGGGCCGGGATCGCTCAGATTGTTCGGCCCCTTGGCGTTGATCGCGCCCTGCGGCGGCAGATCCGGATTGCCGAATGTCGCGGCCTGTGCCGATGCTGCGGCGCTCATCACGATGCCCGATGCTGTTGCGGCCATGAGATCTCTCCGTGAGAACATGGGACGTCCTCCTGTTGCGACGCAGATCTGCGTCATGATTGTCGGATCGATGAAAGCGTTGCGCGCCGGGTACCCCCGACGCGCGCTGTTAAGGGGTAAGAGACAGCTCTACTTCTTGATGCCTGCGGCTGCGAGGATCAGGTCGGCGACTTCCTTCGGGTGCGACACCAGCGAGAGATGGCCGGCATTGAGTTCGATCGTCGTCGCATTCATGCGCTTGGCGAGGAAACGCTCGAGATCTGGATTGATCGTCTTGTCCTCTTTCGACACCGCATAGAATGATGGCTTGTCATGCCACGCGGCTGCGGTGGTGCGTCCTGCGAAGATCGATGCGGCGGTCGAGCCCTGCACTGCATAGAGCACTTCGGCCTGCTTGCGCGGAACGCCATTGGCGAAATATTTCAGGAACGAGTCTTCGGAGAGCTGGGTGTAGCCATCATGGGTCTGGATTCCGGCGCGCACCTCGCCCGTCGGAAATTTGCCGGACAGCGCCACGAAATCCTCATTGGCGTCCGGCGCACGGGCCGCGACATAGACCAGCGCCGAGACCTTCGGATCGGTGCCGACGTCGCTGATCACGGTGCCGGCCCAGGAATGGGCGACCAGCACGGTCGGGCCATCCTGCAAGGCGAGCGCGCGGCGGGTCGCGGCATTGGAGTCGTCCAGCGAGCTCAGCGGATTTTGCACGGCCGTTACATGGAGGCCTGCCTTCTGCAGCAGCGGAATGACCCCGGCCCAGCTCGATCCGTCGGCCCAGGCGCCGTGCACCAGAACCACATTCTTCGCCCTTACGGGCGCTGCCGTTGCGGCCTGCGCCATCGGCGCCGTCAGCACACACATGGCCGCTGTCAGCATCGCACGCAGAGTCGTCTTGGAAAGGGAGTTCATCAACATGGTATCACCATTCGGTTGCCGGCGATTGTCCTCGCCGGAGGGATGAAGGAAGCATGGATGTTGCACTTGACGAGTTCGCGCCGGTCAGCTCGAACGGGAGCGGATCGGCATGACATTATCTGGTCTATGGGATGGCGAGGCCGCGGTGAATCGGACGGTGGTGTGCAGCCGGCATACCTAGGTTTATGGCTACGAATACGCAGGGCCGGCGCCGACTGTTACGTCGGCGAACCCAGCGGTAACGGAATGGTGAGGGCTGCAGGATGATCGACTACGTCACCGTGGATGTGTTCACGGATACCCGCTTCGGCGGCAATCCGCTGGCGGTTGTTCCCGATGCGCGCGGCATCGACGATGCGCTGCTGCAGAAGATCGCCACCGAGTTCAACTATTCGGAAACGACCTTCGTGTTTCCCCCGGATGATCCCGCACATACCGCACGCGTTCGCATCTTCACGCCGACCACTGAAATCCCTTTCGCCGGTCATCCCAATGTCGGCACCGCCTTCGTGCTTGGCCGCCAGGGCACGTCCTTCGGCAGGCCTGTCGGCGATCGCATGGTGTTCGAAGAGAAGGCAGGCCTCGTCCATCTCGATCTGCTGCGCGATGGTGGCGCGATTGTTGGCACCGGCTTCGTCGCGCCGCAGCCACTCACGATGCATGGTGAGATTGACCGTGACATGATGGCCGCCTGCGTATCACTCGCACCCGATGCCATCGTCACGTCAACGCACGGGCCGCGCATGGTGTCCGTCGGTCTGCCTTTCGCGGTGGCCGAACTGAGCAGTCTCGATGCGCTGGCGTCCGCGCGGCCAAACACAACGGCCTTCGAGCAGGCCGAACAGAAACACCGGCATCACGACGATCGTTTCTCGGCCTTCATCTATGTCCGTACCGGCGATGGTATCGATCACCTGCGCGCGCGGATGTTCGCGCCGCTCGACAATGTCCCCGAAGATCCTGCCACCGGGAGCGCCTCTGCGGCGCTCGCGGCCTATCTCGTCACGCTCGACCCGCGCCGCGATGCGGTCTGTAGCATCACCATCGAGCAGGGCGTTGAGATGGGGCGCCGCAGCCTCATTGAGGTTGGAGTGCACAAAGCCGAGGGGCAGGTGCAGAGCGTTCGCATTTCCGGCCGTTGCGTGCCGGTGATGCAGGGCCGTATCGACGTGTAAGCTGAATCACGCATCGCCCGGCAGATCTTCCACGCGCCACAGGGCCAGCGACTTGTCGGCATAGTCGCCGCCGGCTTCCGTACAGCCTTCGTTGATCACGGCTAAGGGAGCAGGAAACAGGAACGGCGCGTACTGCAGATTGAGCACGCGCCAGTCACCGTCCTCGATATCGCGATTGGCTGATGCGTCGGGAAATGTCGTGGTCAGCAGCCAGTGGGTGCCGGAGCGTTTCAGATTGGCGATGGCGCGGTGGATGTTGGCGAATGACAGATGCACAAGGCAGTCGCGGCACAACACCAGATCGGCAGCGGGCAGGGTATCGCTGACGAGATCGAGACGGGCAAAATCGATATGGCCTGCATGGCCATAATGCGCGGCATTGGCTGCCACGATATCCGGAACGATATCGGCGCCGAGATAGCGGATACCACCGAGGTCCATCTGCGCCATCCAGGTGAAATCGCCGCAGGGCAGATCGAGGATGGATTGCACCCGCAATCGCCGCAGCAATTGCGTGAGGTCGCGGCGGAGTGACGTTGTTGCGTCGAGTTCGGAGCCGAGGCCGGATTGCGATTTTTTAGCGCCACAGATTGGTGCGATAGATCAGTTCGAAACGCGTAGTGAGATCGAGCCCGTCGAATTCGCAGCGCCGCTCGGCGAAGCGAAGTTCGGCCAGAACCGGTGTGCGTCGCCTCGATCTGTCCATTCGTGTGCCCGCTGCAGCAACGGTAAATCAGAGTTCCACAGCCAGCTTCGATCTGAAGTTCACCGTTGTAAATGCTCGTTAAACACGCTCTGGAATCATTGTTCTTGTAATTCGGCTGAAATCATCTATATTGCAGTTATTCGAATATATGCTCTGGCTTGTTGACCGCGCCGTAATCGGCTCCATTCCCCAAGACATCGTTGAAATCGGATCGGGCTCACGCGATGTCGCGTAGGGCTCGCGCATTCGCACATCTTGGAGAATAGTTATGGCAGTCGGTACAGTTAAGTGGTTCAACGCGACCAAGGGTTTCGGTTTCATTCAGCCTGATGACGGCGGCCAGGATGTGTTCGTCCACATCAGTGCAGTCGAGCGCGCTGGATTGGGTTCGCTCAATGAAGGCCAGAAGGTTTCTTTCGAAGCCAAGGCTGACAAGATGCGCGGCAAGACCAGCGCGGAAGATCTCCGCGCGATCTGAGCTTGAAGGTCCTGAAATTTCCACGGATGTACTGGGATTTCTCGACCGACAAGTTTTGCGTCGCCTCATAGATTTTGAATGACTGAAGCCCGTCGGTGATCATCACCGGCGGGCTTCATGCTATACGCATGATCATACGCCCGATTTCAGCGTCCCATATGAGGATCGATCAAGATGATTGAACGTCTGGATACGCTCAAGGCGGCGCGTATGCGCATGATCGAGGAACGTGATGCGCACGCAAAAGTGCTGGCGGCGCCCTTCAACCGCGATAATGCGGAACGGGCTCGCATGAAGTTTGTCGAGATTCAGAACGTGATCGACGCGATCGATCGTGCCATCGCCGGCGAGCAATCCGTCCAGTAGCGCCGGCGCTAGCCGATCAGCGCGCGCAGTTCCGCGATCATCTTCGTCGTCTCGAACGGCTTGCCGAAGAAGCGGCTGTCGTCGGGCAGATCGTTCTTGGCGACCTGCAAATGGCCGGAAACGATCACGATCTTGATCGGTGGCCAGCGGTTGCGTACCGCGTGGGCCAGTTTCAACCCGTCCATGCTTCCAGGCATCTGTACGTCGGTGAACAGCAGAACGATGTCGTCGCGCGTTTCCAGAATTCGCACGGCCTCGTCGGCATTGTTGGCCTCGATGGCGAAGAACCCGGCTTCCTCGACGATGTCGGCGGCGTGAATACGGAGCAGAGGCTCGTCCTCGACGATGAGGACGGCGGGCCGCTGCATGTCACGTGCATTGAGTTCTTGGAGTGATGCCATAAAAATTGGTGTCACCTTTCGTCGGGCACCGAAGCCAGATCGCTCAATCTGGTTTCGAACCGACATGTGAGCCCTTCGGGCAAAAATTCGATTTTGACGGAACTGCCGAAGTCGGCAGACAGCGTACCTTCGATCAGTCGTGAGCCAAATCCACGTCGCGTCGGCGGCGCCACGACGGGGCCACCGGATTCGCGCCACGCGAAACCTAACGCCGGCCCGTCGCTGCCGGTGTGACAAGCCCAGTCGATAGTGATCGTTCCGTCCGGGACGGACAATGCACCATACTTTGTGGCATTGGTTGCGAGTTCATGCAGCGCGAGCGCCAGCGACAGTGCCTGCTTCGCCGTCAGTTCCACCTCGGGGCCCGAGACGCGAATGCGCTTTTCGCCCGTTCGATGCGGCGCGAGCGCGCCAGCGATCACCGTGGGCATCGACGCGCTGGTCCAGCTCGATTGCGTGAGGATGTCATGCGCCTGGTTGAGCGCGGCCAGACGCGCATCGAAGATCGTGCGCGCATCTTCCTTGGTCGCGGCAGTCCGGAACGTCTGACTGGCGATGGCGCCGACCATCGCCATGGTGTTCTTCATGCGGTGCTCGAGTTCGCGCGTCAACATTTGCTGTTGCGCTTCGGCGCGCTTCAGCTTGCCGATATCGCGAATGGTTCCAATGAAGCGACTGACTTCGCCGTTTTCGAATTCCGCACGGCCCTTGGCCGAGCACCAGCGCTCGATGCCGTCATCGAGGCCGATGGTGCGGTATTCGATGTCATAGGCCTGCGGTCCGTCCAGCTTCATGGCGTTCAGGCAGGCCTTCTCAGTGACGTCGCGATCGTCGGGATGAAGCCCTTGCAGGAAGACGTCGAACGAGATCGGCTTGCCGAAGGTGAGGCCGAACAATTCGTAGCAGCGCCGGTCCCATTGTAGCACGCCGGTACGCGGGTCGAGATCCCAGGTTCCAGTGTCGGCGGCGTCGAGTGCAAGTCGTAGCTGGCTTTCGCTTGCCTGCAGCGCCACATCCACGGCACGCGATGCAGTGATATCGCGCGACACCGAAAGCAGCTGATGCGGTTTCCCATCGGGGCCGGGAATGGCAGTGACGGTGACATCCCACCATTTCGGCGTGCCGGCCATCGTGGTGGCGAAACCCTGGAAGTGTCCGGTACGCCCAAGCTGAGCGGCTCTAACAGCCGCCTTCGCGTCGATATTGCCCTGATCCTGCCAGAAGTCAGGCCATGGGCAGCCCTTGATCGCGCCGAAGTCCGTGACCTCCATGATGCGCTGGCCGCCGTCGGTCATAAAGATGAGGTTGCCGTCGAAATCGAGAACCTTGATGCAGTCGCCCGATGCTTCGAGCAAACTTCGCAAGAATGAATTGGCGTCCTGAATAGGTCCTAACGATTGATCCACGAATACCCCGGGAGCTGCGGCTCCGATCGCAAAAATACGCTGCAACGAAATACGACCGCAAACAGATACGGTTGCGGATGTACGCTAACAGGTCTTCGAGCAAACGTGCCAGACCAGACCGGGTTCCGGCTCAATCGCGGCGATGCCGCGTGCGTCGATTTACGCTGAGGTCGATATAGCCTCCGCCGCGCTGCCGTCGTGCCAGAGCCACGCGCTGACCGCGCCACTGCGGCCGCGGATCTGGACTTCGGTCGGGCCGCTCAGCGCCCCCGTCGCGCGCACCGCACAGTCCGCTCCCGCGGCGCGCAGCAGGTCGTCGCTCAGGGCCACCTTGGCGCCGTGGCTCGCGGCGACCTCCATGAGCCGGCTGGCGACATTGACGGTATCGCCGGTCGCGGTGATGTGCTGGTAGCTGGCGCCGCCGAGACGCGATGCGACGATATCGCCGAAATGTGCGCCGATCTTGAATCCGATCTGGCTGGCGATCTCAGGCGGAAGACCGGCGATCCATGTGCCGGTGCGCGTCGTCAGTTCGATACAGCAGCGCACGGCACGGGCGGCATCGTCATCGGCGACCACAGGCAATCCGAACAGGATCATCGCGCCGTCGCCCATGAAGGTTGTCACCACACCTCCATGGGCGAGGGTCACCTGATCGATCATGGCGTGGAAGGACTTCAGCAATTCGCGCACCGCATCTGCGTCGAGTGTCTCACTGAGTGCGGTGAAGCGCGAGATATCGATGAAGATGACGGCGGCATGCTGATGCACCGGCTGCAACAGATAGTCCGGATCCTTGATCAGCCAGTCGCGCAGGCCCGGCGCCTGGAACTGGCGCAGCAGATCGCTGCGGGCGGCGAAATGCTGCACGCTGCGCCGGCTGCTCCAGATCTGCAGCGCGCCGAACGTCATGGCCGGCGGCACAGCCGCGGCCAGCGGCAATGCAGCGCTCATCCAGATGCCATGGGCATAGGCGACGGTGTTGATCACGGCCCACAATGCGACGACGGCGACGATCGCAATGAGGCCGACGGCATTGCGCCGCCAGGCGAGCAGGGCGATGCACAGCATCGCCAGGATGATCGCAAAGCCGGCATCGAACAGCCGGATGGATGTATTGCGCAGCAAGGTGTCCTTGGCGAGCAGATGCGTGATTGCGGTGGACACGACCTCGACGCCGGGCATCACCGGATCGAACGGCGTCGAGAAGAAATCGCCGCCGCCGCTGACGGTGACGCCGATGGCGACGACGCGATCCTCGACATCGGCGCGGCGGAGTTTGCCCGCCAGAACCTCCGATGCGCTGATCGTCCTGATCGTGCCGTGCGGCCCATAGAAAGACATCGGCAGCAAATGGCCGACATCGGTCGGGACATGGGTGCCGGCGAGGGAGAAATTATACTCGCCGATTTGGGCATCGTCGCGCGAGGCGGCGGATGCGACGCGCAGCGGCATCGACACCATCACGCGGTCGGCCGAGCGCATCAGCATCGGCATCGAGCGCGGTACGCCGCTGCTGTCGGTGTTGAGATTGACCACGCCGACCGTGGCCTGATCGGCGAAGACTTTCAGCGGCAGGAGAAATCCCGATGCCACCGGCAGGTCCGCGAGCGGACCGGCCTCCTTGGTGGCCACGGTCTGTTTGGACTCGCTGAACAGCGCCGCCGCGGCGACGACGGTGTTGGTCTTGCCGAGCGCCAGCGCCAGTGCGGCATCGCTTTCCGCTGCGCCGGCATCGACCAGCAGCAGATCGAGTGCGAGCACTTTCGGTTTGTAGCGTGCGATCTCCTCGATGATCGTCGTCAGCGTGGCGCGGGGCAGCGGATAGCTGCCTTGTTCGCGGGCGATCCGATCGTCGATCGCGACGATGGTGACGAGATCGGGCGGTTTCTTCACGCCGCGGATCTGGATGCGCAGGTCGGTCAGCGTCGCCTCTAACCGGTCGAGAAAGCCGACATCGCCGCGGTTGTGACCAAAGGCCAGCGCTGCCGCCCACATGCCCGCCAGGATCATGGCGAGCGGTGTCTGCAAGCTGCTGGCCTTCATCATCGTTTGTATCCGGGCCGCCTAACGCCCAAGCCTTGCCATCAATGCGGCGACGCGCGGCGCGGGCCAACGCTTGATGTCGAGTGGCGTCGCCGAGGTATCGACATCGACGCCTTCACCGGGGCCGAGGGTTACACTGCCGGGGCCGGTCACGCGCCTGACGCCGACACGACCGGTCTCGACGAAGACGGAGGTCTTGCTGCCCTCGGCGTCCACCGCCCACCTGGTGCCACGCACGGCGGCGATTGCTTGCGGTGTCATCACCTCGAAGGTTTTGCCGGCCTTCTGTTTGGGGGCCTCGATGAAAATGGCCTTGCTTTGCAGGTCGACGCCGTCGACACGGCCGTTGCGGTCGCGGTCGAGCAGCGTGAAACGCGCTCCGTTTTCAGCAATGATCGTCACGCCGCCGCAGTGCAGGGTTTGCGGACCGCTGACCGGTTGGCTCGATGTGCAGCCGGGGCCGGCCTGCTGCGCCGATGCAGCGCTGCCATACAGGCACGCCGCAGCGACGATGGCCGCCGCCAGCCTGATTGAATGGGTCATGTTGGTTACTCCTGAACGCCACATCGGTAAGGCGGGCGGCGGGCGATTCCGTTCAACGTCAGCGGGCGAGCGGCGTGATTAACGCTCGGAGGTACCCATATAGGGCGACGCCGCGGCACAACGAGGGCAGATCCAACCGGGATGGCCGAACTCACGACCATGTGAGATTGAGAGGCATTCTCAGTAATCGGGCCGCGAGCGCTGCCGCAATCTCGCCACATCGCCCCGGATTTTCAGGGGATATCAAAGGTTTGCATGAGGCTAACGAGGCCATTTTCGGGGCGTTCATGCTTGTTTTCCCCCCGCGCTTCCTTTATTCCCGTTTTGCATCGCAGACAGCGTCCTGGAAGACTTGGGTAACCAAGATCATTGGCCGCGTTTAGGCGGATGCCTGGGCGTGATCCGGCAAACGGCAGACCGTTTTCCGCGCTGATCACGCTTCGACGCGTGTATTTTCAGAGGACTAGCGCCAAATGGCCAATGTTGTCGTCGTCGGCGCCCAGTGGGGCGACGAGGGTAAGGGCAAGATCGTTGACTGGTTGTCGGATCAGGCGGATGTCGTCGCCCGCTATCAGGGCGGCCACAATGCCGGTCATACGCTGGTCATCAATGGCCAGACCTACAAGCTGGCGCTGCTGCCGTCCGGCGTCGTGCGCCAGTCCAAGCTCTCGGTGATCGGCAATGGCGTGGTGTTCGACCCGCAGGCCTTCGTCGACGAAGTTGCCAAGCTCCGCGGCCAGGGCGTCGATGTCGGCCCGCACAATCTGCGCGTTGCCGAAAACGTCACGCTGATCCTGCCGCTGCACCGCGAACTCGATGCACTGCGCGAGAATGCCAACAAGGCCACCGCCATTGGCACCACCCAGCGTGGTATCGGCCCGGCCTATGAAGACAAGGTCGGCCGCCGTGCGATCCGTCTGATGGATCTCGCCGATCTCGCCACGCTGCCGCACAAGGTCGATCGCCTGCTGACGCATCACAATGCGCTGCGCCGCGGCCTCGGCCTCGCAGAATTCAACACGGCTGACATCGTGAAGGAGCTCTCCGCATTCGCGCCGGTGCTGCTGCCCTACGCTGAGGCCGTCTGGCGGCTGCTGGACAGCAAGCGCCGCGAAGGCAAGCGCATCCTGTTCGAGGGCGCGCAGGGCGCGCTGCTCGATGTCGATCACGGCACCTATCCCTATGTCACCTCGTCCAACACGGTTGCTGCGCAGGCGGCGACGGGCACCGGCATGGGCCCGGGCGCCGTCGGCTATGTGCTCGGCATCTGCAAGGCCTACACCACGCGCGTGGGCCAGGGTCCATTCCCGACCGAACTGCTCAACGAGATCGGCGAAGAGATCGGCCGTCGCGGCAAGGAATTCGGCGTCAATACCGGGCGCAAGCGTCGCTGCGGCTGGTTCGATGCGGTGCTGGTGCGACAGACTGTCCGCACCTGCGGCATCAACGGCCTGGCGCTGACCAAGCTCGACATCCTCGACGGCTTCGACACCATTGAGGTCTGCGTCGGCTACAAGCTCGACGGCAAGGAAATCGACTATCTGCCGGCCGGTGAAGGCGCCCAGGCCCGGATCGAGCCGATCTACGAGACCATCGAAGGCTGGAAAGAGCCGACCGCGAACGCCCGCTCCTGGGCCGATCTGCCGGCGCAGGCGATTAAATACGTGCGCCGGATCGAGGAACTGGTGGGCTGTCCGATTGCTTTGCTTTCCACGAGCCCGGAACGCGAAGATACTATTCTGGTGCAAAACCCGTTCGAGGCTTAACGGACTGTTACCGGATAGCCTCCAAATTGATGCACCCGCAACATTGAGTCGAGATGGCTGATTACTACCCGTTGATCGCCCGTGCCATCGCCGGACTGGACCCCAGTGCTCCCGGTGAGCAGCGGCGCGCGCTCTATGAGCGCGCCCGCACGGCTCTGATTGCCCAGTTGCGCAGTGTCGAGCCGCCCCTCAGCGAGTCAGAGATCACTAGGGAGCGGCTGTCGCTCGAAGAGGCCGTCCGCAAGGTCGAATCTGAAGCGGCCCAGCGCGCTCGCGATGCGTCGCGGCCTGCGGGGGCTGGAACGACGGGCGACGGCAAGCCGCGCGCCGGCGATGCTTTCCGCAATGCCGGGCCGCGTGCCGGTGCCACGCCGGCCGAGCCGTCGCCGCGCGGCCGCCAGCCGATTACGCCGACGCCGGCGTCTCCCCGCGGGCCGGAAGAGCCGCGCCCGCCGCGCACCTTGCGCGTCGATCCGCCACCGATTCCGAAGCAGCAGTCGCCCAATGCCGGCCCGCAGGATCCGAACGGTCCGCCAACCCGCGAACGATCAGGCACGCCGCGCCGCTTCGAAAACAATCCGGCGGCCCCCCCGCCGGCCCGCAACGACCGCGGCGATCAGGGCGATGCCGCCATGCGCGGCTTCCGTGACGTCACCGCCGATGTCGACGATCTCGGCCGCGCCGCCGCGCAGGCCAACCGCGCGGCGCGGAAAACTTACGCCAACGTGCCGTCGCCGACGCCGGAATTCGATCGTCTCGAACCCAGCATGGAAGCGCGGAGCGAAGCTTTCGGCTACGACGAAACGGCTTACGACGACCAGGACGGCGACGAGTCGCAGGTGCCGCCGTCGCGCATCAAGGATTCCAAGGGCAAGAAGGCGAAGCCGCCCAAGCCTCCGAAGCCGAAGCGCGTCAGCGGCGGTTTCCCGTTCAAGACCGCGCTTCTCATCGGCATCGTGATGATCCTGATCGGCGCCGTGATTCTGGGATGGCCGACGATCAACAAGATGGTGCGCGGTTTCGCTGGCGGTTCGGCGCCCGTCGTCACCGACAACAAGGATGCGCCGCTGGCGCCGCGGCCGAAAATCGCTGATCGCGTCGGTCAGCCGTCGTCGTCGGATCAGATCGCGCCGGTCGCGCAGCGCGTCGTTCTGTATGACGAGGATCCGGCTGAGCCGAAGGGCCGGCAATATGTCGGCACGGTGGTCTGGCGCACCGAGCAGATCAAGGGCACCAGCGGCAAGCCTGGTGACATCGCCGTGCGCGCGGACATCGAGATTCCGGAACGCAAGTTCAAGATGACCATGTCGTTCCGCCGCAACACCGACACGTCGCTGCCTGCCAGCCACACGGCCGAACTCACTTTCGTGCTGCCGCCCGATTTCGCCGGTGGCGGTATCGCGAACGTTCCGGGCGTGCTGATGAAGTCGAACGAGCAGGCAAGGGGCACGCCACTGGCGGGCCTCGCAGTCAAGGTCACCGACGGCTTCTTCCTGGTCGGTCTCAGCAATGTCGAAAGCGATCGCGCGCGCAACCTGCAGCTCCTGAAGGAGCGGTCATGGTTCGATATTCCGCTGGTTTATGCCAACCAGCGCCGCGCCATCATCGCTATCGAGAAGGGCTCGCCCGGCGAGCGTGCCTTCAACGACGCCTTCGCGGCCTGGGGCGAGTAGCAGATCAAGCGCGCTGGTCAGCCGCTCGTGATCTGCACCGATCTCTCCACGTCATGCCCGGCCTTGAGCCGGGCATCCACGTCTTGAGCCGTGCCAAAGGAAGGCGTGGATGGCCGGGACAAGCCCGGCCATGACGAATGAGAGTGCATTGCCTGGACCAACAAATCGATGTTGAGGCTACGGTTACTTGCCCTCAAAGCTACCCGCCTGCGTCACCGCTCCGTCGTTTCACGTCATTCCTGCAGCCAGAACTGCTTCAGCAGAGGTTTGCAGGCCCGCTCTCACCATCGCGCTGTCACGCTGCCGAGAACGGTGCGCCCCTGCGTGAAGGTGCAGGTCCCACCGTTGCAGATCGGAACACGCTCGTCCGACAGATTGCGCGCATTCACGGCCAGGCGCATGCCGCGATAATCGTAATGCGCACCCGCATCGAACGCCGTGATCGCAGGATTTCTGAGCGTATTAATGTCGTCAGCCCAGGTCTGTCCGATCCAGCGTGCGCCGGCGCCGACACCGAAGCCCGCGAGCGGGCCGGATTGCCAGGTGTAGTCGAGGAAGATCGCCGCCTGCTGAGTGGGCACGCCGATCGGCACCTTGCCGAGATCGAAGCCATTGCTGCGGGTCACGGTCGCGTCGGTGTAGCTGTAGGAGGCGATGCCCTTCAGCCCCGGCATCAGCGCCATCACCGCCTCCAGTTCGGTTCCGCGTGAGCGGATCTGGCCGGTCTGCACCGAGTACAGCGAACCGAAGACCGGATCGGTGGTCAGCACGTTGTCCTTGGTCAGGTTGAACCAGGTTGCCGTGAAGTAGCTGTTCCAGCCGAGCGGCTGATACTTGATACCGGCTTCGAACGATTCACCGGTCGTCGGCGCGAAGGGTGTAGCGCCGCGCCCGGGTGCCGTCGTGCCACTCTGCGGCAGGAATGACGTCGCGTAGTTGACGTAAGGCGCGAGCCCGTTGTCGAACAGATAGAGCAATCCCGCGCGGCCCGTGAACTTGCTTGGGTCGCTCGTGGTGGTCACGCCTGACAGGTCGTCGTGGTTCGAGAGTTCGGCAAAGTCCTGCCGGCCGCCGATGGTCAGCCGCCAGCCGCCCAGTGCCATCTGGTCCTGTGCGTAAAGTCCGAGCTGGCCGAGCGTCTGGCTGTTGGCGCTCATAATCGACAAAGGCAATGTCGGCACCGAAGTGCTATAAACAGGATTTGTCAGGTCGAGCGACGGACCGGCGCCCGCATAGTAGCCAAAAGTCGTTCCCTGCCGGAAGTAATCGACACCGGCCAGGACCGTATGCTTGATCGGGCCAGTTGCCAATCTGGCTTGGACCTGATTGTCGATATTGAAGGTGTTCAGGCTTTCCTTATAGGTCGACGCGTAACGGTTCAGCGTGCGGCCGTCGGGAGAGAGACTGAGTGCATCGATCATGTTGCCTTCGAACGACAGGTGCCCGAGCCGGACGTTCTGCCGGAACGTCACAGCCTCATTGAAGCGATGTTCGAGCCTGTAGCCGATCGAGGCCTGCGACTGCGTGAGCGCATCGAATGACGGATCGCCGAGACGAATATTGGTCACCACGCCCGTCGCCGGGTTGCGCAGATAATAGGGCCACATCGACGTCTTGCTGCGCTCGTATTCGGCCAGCACCGTGAGCGTCGTGTCTTCGCCCAGCTTCGCGGTGAAGCTCGGCGCCAGGAAGACGCGATCGTCCCAGGTGCCGGGAATCTGCGTACCACTGTCACGCACGAGGCCGGTGAAGCGATAGAGCAGCTTGTCGTTGTCGAGCGTCGGCCCGCTGAAATCGAAACGGCCCTGATAGCGATTGAAATTGCCGATATCGAGCCCGGCTTCGTTGAGCCGCGTCTCCAGCGGCATCTTGCTGACGAAGTTCACCATGCCGCCGGCTTCGTTGGCGCCATAGAGCACGGAGGACGGGCCGCGCATGACCTCGATGCGTTCGGCGCCATAGGGTTCGTTGCGGAAATGGGCGAAGGAACCGTTGCCCTGCCGCAGACCGTCGCGGTATTCGCCGAATTGGTTGGCCGCAAATCCGCGGATCAGGAACTGATCGTAGCGGGGATCGAAGCCATAGGGTTGGGTTTGCACGCCCGCCGTATAGGCCAGCGCCTCACCGACGGTTCGCGCGCCTTGGTCGCGCATCTGCTCCGGCGTCACCACCGAAATCGACTGCGGCGTCTCGATCAGAGGCGTATCTGTTTTGGTGCCCGTGGCACTTCGCGTGGCCACATAGCCTTGAACGGGGCCCCATGCGGATTCCGTTGCGCGGGCGCCCGGCACATTGCTCGGCGTGACTGTTCCCTGACGCGTGGCTGTGCGCGCCGTCCGCGCGGCGGTGCGCGACGCGCTGCTGCGCGCAGTGTTCTTGGGTTTGGCGCGCCGGTCTGCGCTGCCTTGAACGATGACGGGATCCAGCTGCGTGGCGCGCGCTGAAGGCGTCTCCGTGCCGGTGGCTTGCGCCAGCATTTGTGCGCTTGCCTGCGCTGACAGGCCCATCAACAAGACAATAGAACTCGCTGCACCAAGACACATTGCCTTGGTGACTTTTCTTTCGACGATCCCCACCGATAACGCCCCGCATGTCGTTCGGACTGACCGAGCCCGATTCCTGCGTGGTCTCTAGGACATCAAATCGCGCATGGCATTACCTGCCAAGTTAGAACCTCTACACACTAGAACCGTTAAAATCGCAGGAGTGTGCCGAGCGGCAATTTGTTGATAGCCGGATCAAGTCCGGCCATAACGAACGAGAGGCGAGAGCTTTCGCTCTCGCGCCGCCGGAATGACAGCTACTTGCAGCCGAAACTCCCCGCCTGCGTCACTGCTCCACCATTCCACACTGTCCGCAACGGATAGACGCAAGCCGGATAGCTCAGCCTGCTGTCGCGCGACGTCAGTGCGATCTCGCCGGGAGCCACACCTTTCTCGACCCAGTCCGTCAGCGCGGTGAAGAACTGATCCTGCTCGCGCGTCGGCGTCTGGTTGGCATTCCCCGGCAGTTTCGGTAGCGGCACGGAATCGTTCTGTCCGCTGACCGTATAGGCGCGGCCCTGCGAGCTGTGGGCCGAGCCGGGCAGCAGATACATCCGCATGAACTTCTGCACCTCCGCGTGGCCGCCCATCTGCGCCGCGACGCGCTCGTGATAGTTGACATTGCCGGCGGGCGGGATCGCGTCATCGACGAGGCCGCTATAGACGATGATCTTGCGGCCGAGATCGCGCAACTTGCCGAGATCCGCTTTGTCTGTGCCGAGATTGCTGAACAGGGTGGGCTGCAAGGCAAGGTTCTTGTTCACCGTATCGGCCAGATCGGCATAGCTGAGCTCCTGCCACTTGTTGCGTTCGGTGGTCGAGCCGTTGTTGAACGGAATGTCCGACGGGTTGGTGGCGCTGGCATCGGCGGCGTAGCGGACGTCCTGCAGGGCCAGGGCCACGCTGCCGGCGGCTGTACCGGTGATCTGGCTGCCGATCGCCGTGGTCCTGGTGAAGGCCCACCACACCTGTTTCGTGCCGAGCACCTTGCCACTGCGGCTGTCGGAGCTTTGCGCGGCGTCATAGCTGCCATCGGGCGTTGCGCCGAACCAGATCCTGTCGAGCGCCATCGCTTCCTTCAGGCTCATACAGGTTGCCGCATCGGCATTGCTGCCGGTGACGCCCTGGCCAGCCTCGCCGCTGCAGAGAGCTGCGGCATCGCGCGCGGGATCGTAATCGCAGGCGAACGGATCGAGCAGGAAGCCGATCCCGGCCTTGTCGCAGGCGGCGAGGGCACGTTTGTTGGCGGCGTCGATCTTGGCGGCGAAGGCGGTGGCTTTCGGCTTGTCGAGCGCTGTGAAGCCGAGTTCGGTCTTCATCACGATCTGCGGATACAGCGCGGCCGTGCCGAATTGCGGGATGTTGAGCGCCGGCTGCGCGATCATGTAGCCGTCATAGAGTTCGGGATAGTCCTGGGCGATCTTCATGCCCTGCCGGCCGCCCTGCGAATGGCCATCGTAATAAGCGTAAGCCGGCGCCTTGCCGTAATACAGCGTGACGAGCGCTCTGGTCTTGACGGCCTGCTCCACCATGGCGCGGACCGAGAAGTCGCGGAACGCCTCGGCATTGACCTTGCCGTCGGAGAGGAATGTGAAGGAGCCGTCCTGATACCAGGGTTGTCCTGCATCGGTGGTGCCCGAGGCATAACCCATATTGGCGTTGACGAGGGCGGGCACTTTGCTGCCGATCTTGTCGACAGTGCGATGGCCACCGCCGACCCAGCCGCCGCCGCCGTAATTGCGGATGCGCGTATTCCAGTTCGCCGGTGTCGGCAGCCAGACCTCGATGCCGATGCCCTCGGACCAGGAGCGCGCAGCCTTGTCCTTTTCCGCCGTGAAGCCTGGCCCCACCAGAAGCTTCACAAGGCACATGTCCGCCGCCATGGTGATCGGGCGGGGCGAATCCTGTGCGACCAGTTCCTCGCCCTTCTTGATCGCCCGCACGGCCACCACGGTGGTGGCCTCATCGGGATGAAATGCGGCCTTGATACCGTCGTCGCAGGCGAGCTGCTGTGCGGAAGCGGGGGCGGTGGTGCTGCATAGCGCGGCAAACAAGGCTATCGCCGTCACGATGGCACGCGCGCGGTTGTCATCACGGATGATGTGGGGGGCTGTCGACATGGCGTTTCCCGTCTGTTTTATTTTTGAGTTGGGGTGAGTTCTCCTCACTTCGCCTCTGCGATCAACTACCAAAACGATGTCGGAACGTAACATTATGTTAAAAAGGCCCCGTGGATTGGGCCTACAGCGATGTGATTTGACCCCGTATGGTCGCCTGCTATCCACAATGATCCGCTCTTGAACCCCTTCTGCCGCCATGGACCCCCGCATGACCACGCGCCGACAAGTCATGAAATTGGCCGCCTTCGCCGCCAGCCAGACCGCGCTGATGGGCGCGGTGCGTGCCGAGGGCGGTGTCGATCTCGGCGCGGCCGCGTCGGCTGCGCTCCCCTTCGCGCAACAGACGCCGATGCGGATCGGCGCCGCCGCGCTTCGTGTCCGCGACCTCGGCAAGATGCGGACCTATTACACAGACCTGCTGAAGCTCGACACCATCAGCGCGGACAAGACCGAGGTCGTGCTTGGCGTTGATGGCGTGGCGCTGTTGCATCTGATCCATCGGCCCGATGCGCCGCTGGAAGCGCAGACCACCGCCGGGCTGTTTCACACCGCGTTCCTGATGCCGAGTCGTGCCGACTTCGCGCGGTGGCTGGTCCATGCCGCGCTGGCGCGCACGCCGTTCGATGGCTTTGCCGATCATCACGTCAGCGAAGCCTCCTATCTCACCGATCCCGAGGGCAACGGCATCGAGGTCTATTCGGACCGGCCGCCGTCGGCGTGGAAATGGACCGGCGACATGGTCACCATGGGGACCGACCAGCTCGACATCGACAACATCGTGGCGCAGACGGACACGACCCGCGATCAGTATCACACCGCGCCGAAGGCGCTGCGCATCGGTCACATGCATCTGCGCGTCGGCGATGTCGCGCGCGGCCGCAATTTTTATGAGGGGCTGATTGGGATGGAGCCGACGCGGCTTGGCCGGCCGGGTGTCGCATTCCTGTCGTCAGGCCGCTATCACCATCACATCGGCATCAACACCTGGCAGAGCACCGGCAGCGGTCCGCGCAATGCGCAGGAGACCGGGCTGGCCTGGTTTTCGCTCCGTATTGCCGATGATGCTGTCATAACTGACCGCAAGCGCCGTCTTGCGGCGGCGGGCCTGTCAGGCGAGTCGATCGCAGATGGCATTGCGATCGCCGATCCCTGGGGCACCCAGGTGCGGCTCGTGAAAGCGTAAGGTCGAGAAAGATTTCGGCCGGTCTGCTGTCGCGCGCGACAGGGCTACGCCTCAGCCAATTCGAAATACCGCGGGGCGTCGCGCCAGCCGTGGGCTGCGGCATGGAGCGCCTTGGCGCGATAATCCAGTTCGAGATCGCAGAGCATGCCGCGCATTTCCAGATCGCTCTCCTCGCGAGCGAGGCGGTTGCAATCGTCCGCGCGGTCTCTGAAATAATTTTCTGACATAATCATCGGTATCGTTTTCCATCGGCTTCGATGGAACTTCGCTGTCCGGTTTGGCGAAGACGTGGCGGCATGCCATCAAATACGTGGCAGTTCCCGCTTTTCGCGTTGCGAAAGATTGCGCAGCGATGTTACGGCGCGCCGTTGGCGCCTGCGGTCACGGCATGCGACACGAGCGCATGGGCGTCAGTGATGCCGCCGGCCGCATGGCGCACGATGGTCTCCGCCATCATCGCCTTCGTCGCCGGGGTGCGATGCTGCACGGCGATCTGCTGCACAGCGATATCCAGCACTTGGCGCAGCGTGGCCACATAGTTTGCGTCGAACTTCGGTGTCGGGTCGGTTGTCATGCTACACTCCGTCGTCTCGAGCTGCGCGGACCATGCTGGCGCATTGGGGCGTATCTTGGCCCGTGCGATGAAACGTGGATGACGGCTGGTGACATTGTTTTGAAGTGCGGGCGTGAACCTTCACGCGGTGTTGCGCGACATCGCGTCGCGCGCATTGCGCTGCACACCAGAGCGCAAAAAAAGATCGATAAAATCTTTAACAAGTGTGAAGCCACGATGACGTCGCGTGCACATTCGCGCGATCGATGACACCTGCCATTTTGTTGAATGGAGCTCGCGTCGAGGCGTCGGTTCGCGGATATGTGTTTGCACGGGCGCCTTGCAGCAAGGCGTCCGTGCTCTGCTTATGGGCTCGCCGCTTACCTCAGCGAGATGGCGAGGCCCGAGAGATCGGCATTGACCATCAATCCGGTCTGGCGGCCGCTCAATTCCAGCAGCGCGCCCTTTTCGTTGGTGAGCACGATGGCGCTGACGCCGCGGCCGACGGCAGCACCCGCGCCGCCTGCGCCATAAACGCCGGCCACATCGCCCGGGCTGTTGATGCGGCTGACGCGGCCGGACAGATAGGTCTGCGACGCGCCGAACACCAGGCCCGCGCTCAAGCCGCCGATCGACAGCGGATAGGTCCGCCCGCGAAAGGTCAGTGTGCCCGAACCGCCCGACGCGCCGATGAACCAGCCGCCCTTCAGCACATTGATGCGGATCGTGCCGCTATCGGCAAAAGCCGCAGAGGAGAGACTGGCGCCGATCAGCGCGAGGGCGGCGACGAGGGTGGTGCGGAAAGGCGAGCGCGACATTGGGGGTGTCCTCCGAGGGATGATTCGTTGGCGCAAGGCGAGGCCGGCACAATCCAGCAAAATGGTTGCGGGGTCCATGGGCTCGCGAGCGGCGAGGGCGGTGCAATTGACAAATGCGGGCCCGACCAAACACACTCGGCCATGGCCAGGACCGTCCTCTTCCTCTGCACCGGCAACTACTATCGCAGCCGCTATGCGGAAGAACTCTTCAATCACCTGGCGCGTCGCGCCGGTCTGGACTGGGAGGCGACGTCGCACGCCCTGGCTATCGAGCGGGGCAAGGACAATGTCGGCCCGATGGCGCGGCAGACCATCGACGCACTGACTGTCGATGGCATCTCGCCCCTCGGCGTATCGCGAATGCCGGAGGTCTGTACGCATGATGCGCTTGCAGCGTCCGATATGGTTGTGGCCGTGAAGGAAGCCGAGCACCGCACCTTGCTGGCGGAGCGCTTTCCGGGCTGGGAAGATCGCGTGACCTATTGGCACGTCCATGACATCGACGTGGCGCCTCCCGACGTCGCGCTGGGCGAGCTGAAAGCGCATGTCGCGCGTCTGGTGCGTGAGCTGGCTGAACCTCACCATACGAGCCTGATCGCTCCCGCCATGTGGCAACTCGTCGAGCGCCATGTGGGGCACGTCGGCTATAAAGGCGGCGTCAAGTCCGAAGGACTTGCGTGGGATCCGCCGGTCATCGATTGCTCCGGCTGGGCTGCGCTGCTGCTGTCCAGCGCGATGCAGGCGATGAATGATGCATCCAGAAGCGGCGTCTTCAGCGCCGGTGAGATTGCCGGGATTTCGACCTGGTCCGATCGCATGATCGAGGTCATCGAGGCCCGCACCGGGTTTATTCTCGAAGGCGATCGGATCGATCTCGAAAGCCTGCCGCGCTTTGCAACGATCGGCTTGCGACAGGGTGGCGGAGCATGGGCCGCGAACCATCCGCGGCCACGCGGGATTACCCATGTGGTCCAGATCGTGCGCCGCCCCGATGACGATGCGCCGTTCGTGACGGAGTCGCAGGGGTGGGCAACGCCCTCTGGTCTCCGGTTGCTGCCGCTGGCGGATTGGCTTGAGATCAGCCGAGCGTGGCTCAAATCCGGCGAGGCGTGGGCGGTCGATCCGTTTGCGCCGTGCGTGCATCGCGCGGGCGTGGCGTAAGGCCAACGCCGCGAACCGCGAAGACCGCATCAATTGATGCTGTGAAAGAACCACTTCACCAGCAACACGCCGCTGCCGACCGCCACCACCACGATCCCGTAGCCGGTCAGGACGTCCGCCGGGGTGCCGCCAAACGGCCATATCGCGGCAATGGCGATGCCGACGGTGAATGTCAGTATGACGTAAAACAGAATGCCGCGCTCCTCCGGCTTTGATGCCAGCGCCTGCATGATGAATTCCAGAAGGGGACTTGGCTCGGACATCGACTACGGCACCTCGTCCCATATGTCGGCGCGCGCGAAGATCGGGTTCAGGCGTGCTGCTGCCGTCTGGTGCCCTCTGTCTGAGTGAACCTGGTGCGCAGTTATCCCGACTTATCGCCACTGTCCCACGGCCGCATTGGCCAATCACGAGGCCGCTGCCTTGACACCCCTTGAACAAGTCGATCACCGCATGCGCGTGCTTGCCGCCCGCATCCATGCGCCCGAGGAGCTGCTGCCGGGGTATCGGCATGTCGATTCCGGCCGTGCGCTGATCGAGCATGACGGGCACTTCCACTACATGTTCGTCGAACGCGGCGAGCGATACGACATGCGGACCACCGACGATCTAGATGAGCTGATGTACTGGACTTTCGAGACCATCACCTCGGCGATGGCCGGAACCTATGAACTCATGCACCGCAATTCCAACGCCGGCGATATCAGGCGCCTGCGTTTTGCGCATCAGCTCGCATTGCTGGGCCGGCTTGATCCTGCATGGGCGGATCGCTGTCGCGCCAGACTCGATGATATCCTCTCGCGTCATCCTTATGTCGACGGGCGTTGATCGGCATGCATCGCTGCGAAAGCAGATGTGATGTGAGCAATGGGCGGCACGACAGGCTTCGCTATGTCGGTCGATTCCAAAACAGGCCAATTGTTCTCATTGGCGGTGTCGCGACGGTCACCGGATGTGACGCTCTACCAGCCACCAGTAAGCGAGCGCGGCAACGCTTCCGCCGCACGCCGCTGCGCCGATCAGCCCCCATTCGGTCGGCAGTGAGGAGCCAACGGAGGCGCTGATGCCGAAGAAGCCGCCACCGGTGATGGCGCCGCCGATCATGCACATCGCGGGCGACATGATCCCGACCCATCGCGCCAGGAGGATTCCGGGCAGGGCGATGAAAACGGTGGCCTTGAATGAACCCGCCACGCCGAAAACGAGAGTCAGCAGAGCCGTCGTGACGACCGCGCCGAGATGCGCGGCGAGTCCGCCGGTGGGCCGAAGGCTGAGCTGCAGCAGAATTCCCATGGCCAAAGGCGCGATGATAATCGCCGCGATCAGGCCGACGATCATGCGCCCGATGTCGATCAGGCATCGCGAGACGCGGGACATCGGTGGTGCGGGAATGGGAGACGTCGGAGGCATGACGCTTGGAATGTGCCGCTTTCAGACATCAAGCCATGTCAGCGCCGGCCCGTCATATTGCTCTCAATTCTTTCGATACGCGCTTCAACGCCTTCAGGCCTTCTGGATCGGACGGAGCCAGTCGCGCGTGCATCCTGAAGTCAGCCAATGCCTCTTTCAGACTGCGTTTCTTCTCCCACGCCATGCCGCGGTTGTAATAGGCTTTGGTATCTTTCGGATCGAGCCGGATCGCCTGGTTGAAGTCCGCGATGGCCCGGTCGAAATTGCCTTTGGTGCCCCAGGCGTTGCCGCGGTTGACGTAGGCAGCCCCATGTTTCGGATCGAGCTGGATCGCCTGATCGTAGTCCGCGATGGCCCGATCGAGGTCACCCCTGCCGCTCCAGGCGCTGCCGCGGTTGTAGTAGGCGTCAGCATCTTTCGGATCGAGCTGGATCGCCCGGTCGAAGTCCTCGATGGCCCGGTTGAAGTCGCCCTTGGCGCCCCAGGCGCTGCCACGGTTGGCGTAGGCGAGCCCTGATTTCGGATCGAGCTGGATCGCCTGGTTATAGTCCGCGATGGCCCGATCGAATTTTCCGCTGTGGTACCAAGCGTTGCCGCGATTGTTGTAGGCAGACGGATAGGTCGGATCGATCCGCATCGACTCGTTGTAATCCGCCATGGCGTGGGTGAGGTCGCCCTGTGCTCGGTACGCCCCGCCGCGACGCGCATAGACCCGCGCGAGGCTTCGACCCGTGTATTGGTGCGAGTCGATGGTGCGCGTGCACCCCGCGACCGCGAGGTCATCCGACAGCTTTATGCAGGAATCCGACTCGTCTGCGGCGGCCACTCCCGGCAACCCGGCGAGAAGCACCACGCCCATGCATGCGAACAACCGGTATGTTGAGAAGCGCATCTGCATCGCATGTGGTCTCCGCACCTTGTCCGGAGCAGCCGGGATACCCGACCGCCATTCCCCGGACGCTCATTTGTCCCTTGGTCGGGGTCGCAGATCAAATAGTTCATCAGCGATGATTGGATCCTCGGTTTCCGCTTCGGGTCATTGTTCGGGACCGGAAAGAGCAGCAGATCGAACGGCTTCGGTCCAGCAGCGACGAGTTCGGGCGCCTCGCTTGAGCTCGCGCTGATCGGCGTCCAGGCAATCATTTTTGAATGAAAACTGCACGTCCGCGCGTCGATTGCACAAGAAGCCAAGGAAAACTCAACGGCAATTCAAGGTGCCTACAAGGCTTTCCGGCCCGTCCGCGCGCATTCTGGCAGTGCTTTCAGGAGCAAGGCCACGGATGGCCCGAACAATCGGAGGAAAGTCATGAGGATTATCGTCATGGGCGGTACGGGTCTCATCGGACACACACGAACCCTTGCTGCGGGTGCACGTCCATGACCAAGCCTCACGATCGTTCGAATGGCCCGGCAGCCGCATCTGAGGCGCCCCAGGAAACTCCGTCCCATGCCGAGCGGCCTTCTGCCGGTGCGGAGATGTCCCGCGTGCTCGGGACCACACCATTTCATATGGCTTTGGATTCCTCCGGTGCCGGAATCACCCACTGGAAACATGAGCCATTGCACGACGTCGTCGAGCCGATGACCCATCACGTCATCATGGCTTACAACGGTTCGATGCAGCGCATGGAGCGGCGGTCAGGAAGATCGGTTGCGATTGGAACGTTTCGTCCCGGGGTTGTGATCATCATTCCAGAAGGATCAAGTTCCCGATGGGATATTCCGAAACCTGTCGATGTCGTTCAGCTCTATCTTCCGCACAGAATACTCGAGCGCGTTGCCCACGAAGCCGACATCGCCGCTCCTGGCGACCTTTTGGAGCGAACGGCGCATCCCGATCCCATCACATCGCGGTTGCTCATAAGTGCGGCGGACGTCCTGGAGGGCAATGCGGCCCTGGATGCCCTGTTCAGGCAGCAAGTGACGGATCTACTGGCCACGCGCCTGCTGGCTGCGCACACCGGCGCGCCAACCACGTTCCAGCAGACCATGGGCGGGCTGGCGCCGAAGACGCTGCTACGTGCCATCGAACGTTTGCGCTCGGACAGCGATACGGACGTCTCTCTTTCCGCCCTGGCCTCGGATGCCGGCCTGTCGCGCTTTCACTTCTGCCGCGCTTTCAAGGAAAGCACCGGGCTTTCGCCACACGCCTGGTTGCGCCAACACCGGCTCGAGCAGGCCATGAACATGCTGCGCGACACCGACGCATCGGTCGTGTCGGTGGCAGCGGCGCTTGGCTATGCCTCGCAGACAGCCTTCGCAGCGGCGTTCAGGAAGCTGACCGGCGAAAGTCCAAGCGATTGGCGCCGACGGACGCGTTAGCCGCAATCTCTCGACAGGTACGTCAATCGCTCTGGGGCAGTTGCAGATCCGATCAGCTAGATCATCACCGTGCCCACGCCAATAACGGACGGAGACAGACAATGGCCTGGAAGACCTTCGTCGACCCACTTGCAATGATACCGCGACGGAGAGTCGTCACGAGCTCTCTGATATATGGACTTTCATTGACCATTCGACTGACGACATCGACGGGCGAAGAAGCCGAGAAACCAGCGCAGACCGCGCAAGACAGCACCCCTTCGTTGTCCATTATCGTGAGCGACGACATCCAGGCTTTGAACGACCGGCCGCTGACGTTCGCACAGCCGATCATCTTTCATCGTGACCGGCCGCCGGTTCCGCGAATCTGCCGCGCCGAATGTGAACGTCCCATGCAACTGGCGTCGATGCTGGACTGTACCCCTCCATAGGGGCCCACCTCGTCGTTTCCCGTCTTCGCGTCATCGTTGATCGCAACAAATTTGCCGCAGGTGAGAAGCGGCGGCGGTGACGCGCGTACTGCCGAGCAACTTAAACCCAAGGAGAACATCACATGCGAATAGTCATTATAGGCGCCGGCTTCGCCGGCATGTACGCCGCATTGTCCGCAGCCCGCCTGCGCGACATCAAGGGTGTTTCGCCCGAAGAGCTCGAGATCGCGCTGGTCGCACCCGAGCCGACACTGGTCATTCGCCCGCGGCTCTATGAGCCGAAGCCCGAAACCTTGACGGCGCCTTTGCTGGATGTCCTCAAGGCCGTCGACGTCGTCTATATCAAAGGCAGCGCCGAGACGATCGACACCGCATCCCGCATCGTGCAGGTCGCGACCGCCAACAATAAGCGACAGTCGCTGTCCTACGATCGGCTGGTCGTGGCGACCGGAAGCCGGTTGTTCCGTCCGAATATTCCCGGCCTCGCGGAGCATGGTTTCAGCGTCGACAATCTCGACGATGCGATCGCGCTCGACAAGCATCTGCATGGCCTGGCCGATCGGCCGGCATCGAACGGACGCGACACCATCGTCGTAGCCGGCGGCGGCTTCACAGGAATTGAAGCAGCGACCGAAATCCCGGCGCGGCTTCGCACGATCCTCGGCAAGGATGCCAAGCCGCGCGTCATCATTGTCGAACGAAACAGTGCGATCGCTCCCGACATGGGCGAGGGTCCACGTCCCATCATCGAGGAGGCGCTGCGCAAACTCGGTGTGGAGACGAGGCTCGGTGCCGGCGTTGCCTCGCTGGATGCATCCGGGATCACACTGTCCGACGGCGAACGTATCGAAACCGAGACCGTGATCTGGGCGGCAGGCATTCGCGCCGCGCCGCTGACCACGCAGATCCCAGCCGAGCGCGACAATTTCGGCCGGCTGCTGGTCGACCGCGATTTGCGCGTACCCTCGGTACCTGGCGTCTTTGCCACGGGCGATGCCGCCAGAGCGGCCAGCGACGATGTCGGCAATTACGCGCTGATGTCGTGCCAGCATGCGACGCGGATGGGCGCCTTTGCCGGCAACAATGCCGCCGCCGAATTATTGCGCATGGCGACCAGGCCATATCACCAGAAGGCCTACGTCACCTGTCTCGACCTCGGCGAAGCCGGCGCACTGTTCACGCGCGGCTGGGACCGCAAGGTCGAGATGGTTGGCGACGTCGCCAAGAAGACCAAGCAGGAAATCAACACCATCTGGATTTACCCGCCGAAGCCCGAGCGTGCCGCCGCTCTCGCCTCGGCCGATCCGGAGCATGTGACCGAAGTCTAGCCACCCCACACAAGAAAGAACCGCGCTCCATGGAGCGCGGCCAGCTCTCACGATCAACCAGGAGGACCCACAGATGACACAGACGATTCAAGCCACTCGGAAAAGCACTCAGCAAAATACCCAGAAGGAGAAACACATGAACCTTGATACGACATCGGCCCCCGCCAAGTCGGGACGCAACGAACTGGTTCCGTCGCGCTATGCAGTGAAGATCGGCGACATCGACGTGCTGGTGGTCAGCGATGGCGTGCTGCCACTCCCAACCTCCATGTTGGGACATAACGCAGACCCCGCCGTCCGGGCCGCCTGGATGCGCGATATGTTCCTGCCGCCGGACGCTTTCGACTGGCCGCTGAACGTGGTCGTCGTGCAGAGTGGCGAGCAGACCATTCTTGTCGACGCCGGGCTGGGATTGGACCCGGACCTGCATTTGCCGCGGGCCGGACAACTGATCCAGCGATTGGCCGCTGCCGAGATCGATCTTGCATGCGTCACCGATATCGTGCTGACGCACTTGCATATGGACCATATCGGCGGACTGCTCGTCGAAGGGGTGAAGGATCAACTACGTTCGGATCTGCGAATCCACGTCGCTGCCGCCGAGGTCGAATTCTGGAAAGCGCCCGATTTCTCTCACACCCAAATGCCGCCCGGATTCCCGGACGCGCTGCGGGCGACCGCCAAGCGGTTCATGGCCGAATATGGAAAGCATTTTCGGACATTCACGGACGAGCACGAACTGGCGCCGGGAGTCGTCGTGCGTCGGACCGGCGGCCACACGCCCGGACACAGTGTCGTCCGCCTGGCATCCGGCGGTGACGCGCTGACCTTCGCCGGCGACGCCGTGTTCACGGTCGGGTTTGACCAACCCGATTGGCACAACGGTTTCGAGCACGACCCCGAAGAAGCGGCGCGCGTGCGGACTCGTCTGTTGCGGGAGCTGGCGGCAACAGGCGAATTGTTGGTCGCGACCCATCTGCCATTCCCGTCCGCCGGCCACGTGGCGATCGATGGCGACGCGTTTCGCTGGGTTCCGATCTCCTGGGACTACTGATCGTTTGCCGGGTTAGGACCGGGGCGCGCCCTCTTCGCTAATGAGAGCGCGCCCTGGTTTTAGCAGCGCCGATTCAGATGGACTGCAGAGTCGTGGGGCCAAGCCGTGTCATCTTGGCAAGAAGGAGATTGAAAATGCAGAGTGAAAAGGTCGTGATCGTGACGGGCGGCAGCTCCGGCATAGGGAAGGCGGCGGCGCTGCGCTTCGCAAGGGAAGGCAACAAGGTATTCGTGACCGGCCGCCGTCCCGGCCCTATCGAAGAAACGATTGCCGAGCATGCGAACATAGCCGGCATGGTGGCGGATGCAGCCTCCGCCGAAGATGCCAAGCGCACAATTGCCAAGACGGTCGATCTTTGGGGCAGGGTTGATGCCTTGGTCAACAACGCGGGTGCAGGCGCCATCCTTCCGCTGGCAGACGCGACAGCCGATCGGATCAGGGACATTTTCTCCGTCAATGTGCTCGGCCCAAGTCTCCTTGCCGCTGCTGCTCTTCCTCACCTGAGGGCAACACGGGGCACGATCGTTAATGTCTCGAGCACATTCGGTCACAAGCCGGTGGCTGGACTGTCTCATTACGCCGCCAGCAAGGCGGCTTTGGAGCATTTGACCCGCTGCTGGGCGCTGGAGCTTGCACCGCTCGGCATACGCGTGAACGCCGTGGCGGCAGGGCCTACGGAATCAGGCGCGCTGACGGGCATGATGGGGCTCTCCCTGGAACAGGCTGCGGCAATCAAGGAACAGGAGCGTGCGCGCATACCGCTCGGGCGGCGCGGGGTTCCTGACGACCTGGCAGAATGGATCGTGAGGCTTTCGAGTCCCGCTTCGGAATGGATGACAGGCCAGGTTGTTGCTATTGATGGCGGCCTGGGACTGGCTTAGTTGCAGTTGACGTTGCGGGTAACCGTGAGCTGGTCGCAAAAGCACGAAGCTGCTGGCTATTTGCTGGCGTGTAGGGCGGATCAGCGCAGCGTAATCCGCCGAAGGCAAGATCGCTGTAAGGCGGGCGCAATACGCTTCGCTATTGCGCCCTACGCTTGCTGTCCAGCGGAACTCAACCTATCGCAGACACGCGCCAGAGCGGCCTCCAGATTGGCTCGCGTCTGTTCATCAGACTTCTCGATGATCATCATGTCCCTTTGTCGCTTGGCCGGTCGATTTTTCCGGGAACGAGATTGGCTGTTCCACCGTTTTTAAAAGATACTGGCCGGTTCGGTTCCAGCAGGACCGTTTTTCCTTGGCTGGGAAAAATCAGGAGAAAGCAAATGATGTCCGAGACTCAAGTTCACACCATTGCCCGGCAGATGCTTGATCGGCACGGCGCCGTGGCCATCGCTCATGCCGCCCAGAATGCACTAACATGCGAGCAAAAAGGTCAGGTGGAAGAAGCCAACGAGTGGCGCCACGTGAAGGACGCCATGAAGATCATGCAAGGCCCGCATCAGAGCTGAGGTTGCGACGCCGCTTTGAAATGGCCAGACGCTCACGGGATCGGTCAAGACAATCGTAATGGATGCGTCTGCGACCAAATGGACCGTTCGGCTCATCGCAGCGCGAGCGATCGTCTATAAGAAGTATAGCTGTCAATCGGCGACTTCTGCTTCCAGGACGTCCTCTTGCCTTCGGTCGCCGTCAGAGCGCCGCGCTGCTCGGTACCGGCCAGGCGATAGGCCGTGATGTCGATGGAAGAGCTTCGAAAACGCGGCAGTGGTCTCATAGCCGACAGAGGTCGCGATCCGTGCGATCGCCTCGTCGCTTGTTTCAAGCAAGAATGCGGCCTCCGACATCCGGCGCGCGATCAGATAACTGTACATGGACTGACCGACGAGTTTGGTGAAGCGCGCCGAAAACGCCGAGCGACCTAGCCCCACGCGTTGCCCGAGGTCATCGAGGGTCCAGGGCCGATCCAGTCGCTCGTGGATCAACCGAAGTGCCGGTCCGATGTGCGGGTCCGCCATCGCGCCCAGCCACCCGCCTTCTCCGGGACCAAGCGACTTGATCCAGTTTCGCAGAACCTCGACGAAGAGCACCTCTGTTAGTCGTGACAGCGCGACGCCCTGGCCGGGACGCTCACACGCCGACTCGCTCACCATGCGTCGCAGAATCGCCTCGAGCCACGCGCCGTCCTCCGTGGGCTTCAGGAGAAGCACCGGCGGAAGCAAGTCCAGCACGCTGCCGCGTGAGGGCCGCGCCACGGTGAACTTGCCGCAGATCATCGTCGCATGCGGCTGCGCGTTGCCGCCGTGACGAACGACGCCACGATCCGCGGCCGATCGATCGAAGTCGAGAACCGAAAACGGCGTCGTCCGGCGATCCGAATAAATCACATGGGGCTCGCCCCGCGAGATGACAACACAGTCGCCCGCGTTCATGCGGAGTTCTGATCCCTGTTGGAGCGCGAGGGTCGCTGAGCCACGACTGATATAATGAAACATGGCGTACGGGCGTTGTGGCAACGCCAGATTCCAGGGATGGCCGAGCTCGAAGTGGAACAGCAAAGTCCCCCCGAGGCGCACGCGGTCGAGTACTTCGGCGAGGATGTCCATGGCGGCGATGCTAATCTCGCGGACGATCCGACGCAATACTTGGACGATTGGGCTCTACCGTCCGAAACATCTTCATATTAGGTCCTGCCGAAGCGCGCGGACGCATCGTGCAGTCATCCATCTCCCGAAGGGCAGATGGATGATCCGCGACTTTGCTGAACGCCTGCCATCCCCGACCTCGCGTCGTTCGTCGTCCAACAGGAGCCATTCATGCGAAATCTTCTGCTTTCAACCGCCGCCGTCCTCTTGGCCGGAGCGGCATTTGCCGCCTCCGCCCAGTCGGCCGAACTGCCCAAGGGGGCCGCTCACAACATCGTGCTCGTCCATGGCGCTTTCGTCGACCAGACGAGTTGGCAGCCCGTTGCCGACATCCTCACCAAGAAGGGCTACAACGTCACGCTCGTCGAAAATCCGCTCACCTCCCTTGCCGCTGACGTTGATGCCACCAAACAAGCCCTGGCGAAGCAGAACGGCAAGACCGTTCTCGTCGGCCATTCCTGGGGCGGCGTGGTCATCACCGAAGCCGGCAACGACCCCAAGATCTCGGCGCTCGTCTACGTCTCCGCTTTCGCGCCCGACGTGGGACAATCTCTGGCAGAGCTCGCCAAGAGCGGTCCCGCGACCGAAGGTGGTGCGGCGATTCATCCGGACGACAAGGGCAACCTCTACATCGATCCCAAGGTATTTCCGTCGGCCGTTGCGGCCGACCTTCCTCCGGAGATCGCCGCGCACCTGGCTAACTCGCAGCTTCCGTTGAATCACGTTGCATTCGAGGCGCCCGTCGACATTGCAGCCTGGCGCGACAAGCCGACATTCTATGTCATCAGCACGAAGGACAAGGTGATCGCACCCGAGGCCCAGAAGTTTTTCGCCGGCAGGATGAAGGCTCAGACGACGGAGGTCGCCGGCAGCCATGCTTCGCTCGTTGTTCATGCGAAGGAAGTCGCGGCGGTGATTGAAAAGGCCGCGCTGGTGAAGTGACAAGACCGCTCCCGGCACAAGCGTGCCGGGAGCGCTGCACTGGTCCCACTTGATTACTTCATGCCGAGCATCCGGAGGATGACATGACTGCACTCGACATCACGAGCGAGGACGCCACGCTTGAAACGGCACCCACCCGCTACATCGAAGGGCGCGGAATCCGCTTCGCCTATCGCCGCCTCGGCCCATCGACCGGCACGCCGCTGGTGCTTCTGCAGCATTTCTCGGGCAACATCGATGCGTGGGATCCCGCCGTCGTCAACGTCCTCGCCGCCGATCGCCCTGTGATCGCCTTCGACAACGCCGGAGTCGGTCGCTCGACCGGTCAGACGCCCGACAATGTCGCGGCGATGGCAGGCGACGCGGTCGCCTTCATCAACGCGCTTGGCATCTCCGAAGTCGACCTGCTGGGCTTTTCTCTCGGCGGATGCGTCGCCCAGCAGATCGCTGCCGAGCACGGACGTCTGGTCCGCAAGCTCATCCTCGTCGGTACCGCGCCCAAAGGCGGAGAGCAACACCTGCTAGCGGTTCTCCAGGAGGCGTTTTCCCAAACCGATGCGCCGGACCCCCGCCTGCCGCTGTTCTTCACGACGTCGTCCGCCAGCCGCTCGTCCGGCCTGGCGTTCCTGAAGCGGACGCAGGTGCGCAAGGACGATAGGGACACCGCCAACGGCAGCGCGGTCACCGATCCGCAGGCCAAGGCGCTGATCACTTGGTGCGCCACACCTGATCCCGAGCACGCCATGCTGCGCGCCATCCGCCAGCCCACTCTTGTGGTCAGCGGTAGCCACGACACCATGCTTCCAGCAAACAATGCCTACGCAATGTTCAAAGAATTCAGCAACGCGCAGCTGGTCCTCTATCCCGATTCAGGCCACGGCGCGCTGTTTCAGCACCACGAGATCTTCGTCAGTCACGTCCGGACTTTCCTGAACGCGTAACCGGCGGCCGCATGATCCCCGGCGAGAGGTCGACGCGATCATACGCACTTTATCCATGAGAGTTATTTCGGAGGATAAAATGAAAATAGAGAAAGTCGAAGTCGAACGTTTCAGCCTTACGAGCGCAAAACCGTTCGACGCTGTTGTGGCCGCATTCAAGTCGGCGATCGGGCAGCCTGATATAGTCGAATTCTTCAAGGCGTCGAGGGCGGCAAATTCCTTCCCGGAATTGGATCGGGTTGTGCAGGGCGCGCTCGGCCGCACGGGTTTGATGCTCTTTGCGGAATTCGACTTGGGCGCCGTTCTCCGTCTCGAATCTGGTGCAGATACGCCCAACAGTATGCGTTTTGTGGTGGGCAATCCGCTCATCATGAAAGAAATGGTCAAGCACGTACCTGATGCGGGATCTTACGCGCCAGTCACAATCCTTGTTGATGAACGTCCCGATGGTGTGCATGTCTCCTACAACAGAATGGAGAGCTATCTGCTGCCGTATGGCAGCACGGAAGCACTTGTCATCGCCCGCAACCTCGATGCAAAAATCACGACCTTGCTACACGAATGCACAAGCTAAAAATTCCCGACGACGTTTCGGTCGGTGGAAGTGAGCGTCTCAAAGCGGCAATCGCGCAACGCGAGAACGCAACTTCGTGACGCGAGCGAGACGAATGGCCATTAAACCTGAAAGAGAATTCCGACATGTACAAGAAACGTCTTTCCCTCCTCATCGCGATGGCTCTTTCGACAATGGCGGTCACGGCTGCTCCCGCCGCCAGTGCTGAGCCGCTGGATGCCGCGACCCTTAACGCTATCAAATCGCAGTTTGGCAGGCTCATGGAATTGGCCAACAACCACGATTTCAAGGCTCTGCACGAGATGTTCTGGCAATCGCCGTCAACCCTGTTGGTGGCGAAGAGCGCGATCCCGTCCGAGGGGAACTGGGCCGGCTTTTGGGGCAACGAAGCTATTGATCAAAAGCTGCATGACATCGGTAGCTCCGGTCCGGTCGTGCTCGAGCCGGATTATTCGAAGCTCAAGATTGTCAGCCTAACGCGCGACGTAGCAGAGTCCTATGTGCCGATGAACATCACGGTCTCATATGCGGGACAGGATGGGACAGCAAGGCCGTTTCTGATGATCATCAATTGGCTTCGCGTCGGGAAGGACTGGAAGGTCGCTTCCGAAATCATTCTGCCGGTGCCGCCGACGCCCGCTGCGAAGGGCTAGGGCCCTAGGCACCTGTTAAGCGACACCTCGCCGAGGAGTTCAGGTCGGGAGCCAGCCTTCGGATATTTGCGGCAAATATCCTAGAGCTTGAGCGTCTGCTTTGCGCCATAAGCGGCCATCGACTATTCACCACCGCGATACCGGGCTTAATGTCCTCAATCTTTTAACCAGGAGGCAATCGTCTGATTAAGGTAGTCCGGCACTTCATGCTGAATGAAGTGGCCAACTTCAGGCACGATTTTGACCGTGAGATTGTCGGGATTTTCAATCCATGACTTTCCCGAATCAATAGTGCTTAGCAAAGCGTAGCTCTCCTCGATTCCGTGCATATGCAAGACCGGGCATTTGATCACAGCACCTTAGAGTTTCTTCATGGTTGGATCGAAAAGATTGAGCGCAAGCTGAGAAAACGCGTAGTTGGCTTTGTAATAACTCATCATGGCCAAGATGGAAGATTTCTCGAAAGCCTGGATGTATCGGCTCTTAACCTCTGGATTTACAACCCAGTATGCCAAATCTTCCGCAGTCAGATTGTCGCCTTTGCCTCGAGCGAAGAACCGTGTGGCGTAGGCGCTGGCCCTAGCCTGCGCAACAGGATGATTCCAGGGGAGCCATTCCCTCGTGGCGCCAGGATGAGGAACGCTGAGGATCTACTTCTTCCCTGCGGTCTTAGCGAGCTCCGCCCGCAGCGGCGCGCGGCTCAATTCGTTGCCTGCAGCGATTGTCTTTTGCAGCAACCGCACCAGTTCGTTCGCCTCGTTCGAGTTCAGACCACGCAACATGATCTTCTGGGCCGACCGGACAGCCGGCTCGATCCTTTGGAGTATACTGCGTCCCTCGTCCGTGATGACCAGTTCGCGAACACGCCTATCTCTCTCAGTGGTGCGGCGAAGTACAAGCCCCTTTTGCGCCAGCCGATCGATAACACCCATGATAGTGGTGCGGTCATAGGCGATCAATGCAGCGAGCGTCACCTGATCTATCCCAGGTGATTTTTTGATCGCCGTCAGGGCCGCATATTGAACGGGCGTAAGATCAAAGCCGGCTTTCTCAACCTCGGCATGAAATACCGCGACCGCGACTTGCTGGAACCGGCGGGCAAGGTGTCCTGGTTTGTCAAGGTTATCGCTCATCTGTATACCAAAGCTCCCACTTGACACGTATACTGATCATCAGCATGCTGATCAAGTGCGACGTGACGATCGTGCCAGCATAGTGCTCCGGCGCAACGCCACAACAGTGCACTTATCGTACTGTCGACGAAGACGACGAACGGCTACCTGATCCTGGGAGGATCCATGCAGTTTCATCTCAACGGCTTTGAGCCCGGTGATCCGCATATCTCTGACCGGGCGCAGCGTCATGACGCTGCAGGAAGCTCTGGCACTGTTCCTGCCGAGGTCGACGTTTTGATCATCGGATGCGGTCCGGCCGGATTGACGCTGGCAGCCCAACTATCCAAATTCGCGGACATCAAGACCTGCATCGTCGAACAAAAGCCTGGACCCCTGCTGCGAGGCCAGGCGGATGGAATCGCTTGCCGCACGATGGAAATGTTCGAGGCATTTGAATTCAGCGAGCGCGTGTTGAAGGAAGCCTGCTGGATCAACGAGACGGTGTTCTGGAAGCCCGATGAGGCGCAGCCGGAGAACATTGTCCGCAGCGGACGCGTGCAAGATACCGAGGACGGTTTGTCGGAATTTCCGCATGTGGTGCTGAACCAGGCGCGCGTTCATGATTTCTACCTGGAAATTATGCGCAATTCCCCAACGGGATTGAGACCGTTCTACAGCCGGCGCCTGATCGATCTTGCGGTCGACGGTACGGCCTCCAAAGACACGACACCGCAGTATCCGGTGACAGCCAGCCTCGAGTGGCTAATGCCCAACCAGGAACGTAAGACCGAGACGATCAAGGCGCGTTATCTGGTCGGCTGCGACGGGGCGCGCAGCACCGTGCGTAGATCTATCGGACGCACTCTGCACGGCGACTCGGCAAATCACGCCTGGGGCGTCATGGATCTTCTGGCCGTCACCGACTTTCCGGACGTCCGCTTCAAATCGCTGATCCAGTCCGACCAACACGGCAGCATGCTGATCATCCCGAGAGAAGGCGGCTATCTGTTTCGCTTGTATATCGAGATGGACAAACTTCACCACGGCGAACGCGTGTCGGACCGCAAAATCACATCCGACGACCTCATCGCGGCGGCGCAGCGGATATTCAAGCCGTACACGTTGGACGTGAAGGAAGTCCCCTGGTGGTCGGTCTACGAAATCGGCCAACGCCTGTGCGACAAGTTCGACGATGTGCCTGATGGAGACAGCACGCGCCTGCCCCGGGTGTTCATCGCCGGCGACGCCTGTCACACCCACAGCCCAAAAGCGGGTCAAGGCATGAACGTCTCCATGCAGGATGGCTTCAATCTCGGCTGGAAGCTGGCTTCGGTGTTGCGCAAGCGATCCGCGCCCGCACTTCTGCATTCCTACTCCGCAGAGCGCCATGAAATTGCGAAGGAATTGATCGACTTCGATCGTGAATGGGCGCAGGTCATCAGTTCGGCTTCAAGAGCAGATGCGAAACCAGACGACGCATCCAAGCAATTCGATCCCGCCGAGACGCAAAGATATTTCGTGCGGCACGGGCGTTACACCGCGGGAACCGCCGCACATTACCGCCCCTCGCTTCTCACCGCCGAACCCACTTATCAACACCTGGCCTCGGGACTGACGATCGGCATGCGCTTTCATTCCGCGCCGGTGATCCGTGTCGCGGACGCGAAACCGATTCATCTTGGGCACACCATCAAAGCGGACGGGCGCTGGCGCATCTTTGCATTCGCCGGATTTGAGGATTCGGCGATGCCGGGCTCCGCCATTTGCGCTCTTTGCGAGTTCCTCGCCAGTGCCGAGACGTCTCCTCTGAGACGATACACGCCGACAGATGACGACATCGATTCCGTCATCGATGTGCGGGCCGTCTTCCAGCAACGCCACGGCAACCTCGCCATCGAAGCCATGCCGCACCTTCTGCTGCCAGGCAAAGGACGCTATCGATTGCGGGATTACGAGAAGATCTTCTGTGCAGACAGCAGCGATGATCGCGATATCTTCACCATGCGAGGCATTGACCGCGACCAGGGCTGCATGGTCGTTGTTCGCCCCGATCAATATATCGGCAACGTTCTTCCGTTGAAGGGCCACGCTCAGCTCGCTGCATACTTCGAGCGAATTCTCGTATGACCGTGTTGAACAACAGGGCTTGAGACCCTACGGACTAGAAATTGCGGTCCCTGCCTGATCGAACGCCGTGCCGGCATCGCCGATGATAAACGACATCAGATCGCGTCCAACCAGAAGCGGCCCGGCATAAAGGTATGGCGCCTCATCACGCGTGAAGGCACAACAATTTCGATCGGTCAGCTCCATCAGGAGAAAATTTGGATCAACTCCAGCCAGTGGAGCTAACTGGATCTAAACGCGCCTCAACGCCCGCTTCGCGCCAGCAGTGGACAATTCCGCATCATTCTGAATCTGACATCGAGTGGCTCGGCGCCCACTTGTAATTCGCCAGTCGTGCTTAACTAGAACGAGGGCTGTTCTTCACAAAGTGGAGGATGCTGCAATGCGTGAACCAAATTCTGAAAAGCTGAACGCACTCGTAGGAAAGCTGGTCAACGACCTCGGCATTTCACTTGGCGGTGCCAGTATACTGCTCGGCGATCGTCTCGGCCTCTACAAGGCAATGGCGGATGGAGATATCTTCACGCCGTCGGAGCTTGCCAAGAAGACCGGCCTGCATGAGCGTTATGTCCGCGAGTGGCTCTCCGGCCAAGCCGCCTCTGGTTACATCGATTATCACCCTGAGAAAAACGCGTTCTCGCTCTCGGCCGAACAAGCGATGGCGTTCGCCGAGGAGGGGTCGCCAGCTTTCTTCGCCGGTGCATTCGATGTCGTACAGTCCACCTATCTCGACGAACCCAAGGTCGCCGAAGCATTTCGAACAGGGAAGGGCGTTGGTTGGCATGAGCATTCGAAGTGCCTTTTCTCGGGCACCGAACGCTTCTTCAGGCCGGGCTATAACGCCAATCTGGTTTCGAACTGGATTCCGACGCTCGAAGGCGTCGAAGCCAAACTGAAAGCTGGCGCCAAGGTAGCCGATGTCGGATGCGGCCACGGCGCCTCTACCATCGTGATGGCGCAGGCGTATCCCAAATCCAAGTTCTTCGGGTTTGATTACCACAAACCTTCGATCGATCGCGCGAAGGTCCTGGCCCAGGAAGCGGGGGTCGGAGACCGAATTGAATTCGCGCAGGCCAGTGCCAAGGATTTTCCGGCAAAAGACTACGATCTCGTCGCTTTCTTCGATTGCCTGCATGACATGGGCGACCCCGTTGGTGCGGGCAAGCATGTCAAGGAAACACTGGCCAAAGACGGGTCGTGGATGATCGTCGAGCCATTTGCTCATGACAATCTCAAGGATAATCTCAACCCGATCGGGTCCATTTTCTATCACGCCTCGACATTCATTTGTACGCCTGCGTCGCTCTCTCAGGAGGTGGGCCTGGGGCTCGGTGCCCAGGCAGGTGAAAGCAAATTGCGTCAGGTCGCGACTGAGGCAGGATTCAAGCGCTTCCGCCGTGCGACTGAGACGCCTTTCAATATGATCTTCGAAGTGCGTTCTTGATCTCTCAGACCAACGGTGCGGAGCGACCCGGATGCCGCGCCGGCTGCCATATTGAATATGTCGCTGAAGTCTGGCGGGTGCCTCCGAAGATTTCTGAAAATAATCCTTGACGTTGTTTTCTGGGAGATTATATTCCACTGCATCCCGTCCCACTTTGAGGGGCGTTGCCAGGGACGCTTGTTAGCGCGGGGCGGGATGTGGCGCCTGCGGGCGGGAGGAAGACGTTTCCTCACGCACTCGGGAGGCCTTGGGTCACCGTCCGGCCCCACTACGGGGGTCTGCCACTCATGCTGGCTGGACGTGGCATTGGTGAACGGCGGGAAACCGTCGGGATAAGCGGACTGCGGAAGTCTGCGCCTTTGCCCGGAAGAACGGTCCCGGGGACAGAAATCGCCACGATGGAGCGTCGAAAGGCGTTTCCGCGGCCTCTGCTGTCCGGCGATCCGGACACTACGCTGCGGCACTGTACCCAAGTCGCGCCTTTCGGCGCTTCATCTCCCTCATTCTTGAGGGAGGCCACCGGGACTGCCACTCACGCGCACAGGCGCGGGCAAGGACGGCGCGTGACCGTCACCCAAGTCACTCATATCCGGTCATCATCGTCACAACGGGAGTTCACATGATCATCTCGCAACACGACGTCTGGCATCTCGCGCAGCGCGCCAGGGCCAAGAGCGACCTGGCGGCCAAGCGGCTGTCGGATATGATCGTCGCCGCCTGCATCGAGGAGATCGAGCGCGGCAATGCGAACATCCTGCGCACCCATCGCACTTGCGTCATCAAGGCCTGTCGTCGTGCACACCATTGCACAGGCAGCCGGCCGATCTGTCTTCTGTTTCAACGACGACGTGTTCTGAATGCAGAGCAGCAGCAAGCGATGCTGGACGAAATGTATTGGCGCGTCCTGGAGGCGCTCGTCGCCAGCGAGGCGGCGTGATGGATTTGTTAACCGGCATCGCGCGCTGCGGCAGCGCTACCGTGACACCGCCTGCGGGGTCCGTTAGTGTCGCCCGCAATAGAGCGCGGCGATGCGCGCTCATAGCCGGGGTTTCGCGACATGCGCGCAGTAACGATGACGACGCTTTCTCCTTTGCGCCCGCGCAGCACGGCGCTCGCTGTCATCGCGGTGCTGGCGCTGCTCGATGTGACGCTGCTGGTGGCGCGCGAATTGCCGAGCGTGCCAGTGCTGCAGAAGGTCGGATTCGACATGGAGTCCGCCGGCTTCAAGGCGCGCTTCGCCAACGATGCGGCAGGGAAGGCGGCCTTAAGCAAATTGCCGGCCTATCGCTTCGTCGTGCACAATACGCCGAAGGGTCCACGCTATCTCTATGCCGATCCCGCCAAATGCATGTGCACCTTCGTGGGCAATCGCGACAATTATCTGAACTATCAGGATATCGTGCGCCGTGGCCTGCCGCAGGCGGATTACGTGGCGCCGGACTACAAGACGCAGGCGAGTGCGCTGCTCTCGGACGATCCGATCGCGTCGGACCAGATCGACTGGCAGCCCGACAGTCTCGCGGATGCGTTCCGGGATTATTACTGATCTCGATCTCTCCCCGCGCGGCGAAGCCTGGTTTCGACCGGCGGGGAGAGATCAGAACATCAACCGTCGATCTTGCCCGCGATGATCGGGCCGAACAGCTCCCACTTCTCGCCCTTGAAGCGCTGCATCTGCAGCTGCTCGATCGGGTAGAAGTCGATCGCCGAGGTCGAGATGGTCACGCCGGGCAGCAATGTGTCGGGCGCGAATTCCTTGAGGTTGGCTGCTTCCTTCATGATGTTCGCGCGGGTCAGGTTGTCACCGGCCTGCTTGAGCACCTGAACGATGGTCTGCGCCTGGCCATAGCCATAGACGACCGAGCCGTCGCTCCTGTCCATGGTGGGCGCATATTTGGCGAGGAAAGCGTAGAATTTCTTCATGCCCTCGTCATTGTCCCAGCTGGAATCGGCGCCGTCCTTGGCGTAGTTCGCCGACAGGATGCCCTGGGCGATCTCGTAACCCGCCGGCTTCATCACGCCGCCGACCGAAGAGCCGACATTGCTCTGGATGAAGGTTGGTTTCCAGCTGAGCTCCGCCACTTTCTTGATCGCCTGCGCAGCGAATTTCGGCGTGGTGAAGCTGACAAAGGTGTCGGCATTGGTCGACTTCAGCTTGACGATGTGGGACTCGATGGTCGGCTCCGACACTTCATAGCTTTCCTCGGCGACAATCATCGATGCCGCCTTGGCGCCGAGACCATCCTTCAGACCCTTCAGCATGTCTTTGCCGAAGTCGTCGTTCTGATACATGACCGCGATCTTGGCGTCGGGCTTTTCCCTCAGCAGATAGGCTGCATAGATCCTGGACTCGCTCTGATAGGCCGGCTGCCAGCCCATGGTCCAGGGGAAGTCCTTGTAGTCGCCGAACTTGGTCGCGCCGGTGGCCACGAACAGCTGCGGGACTTTCTTGGCATTCAGGTATTTCTGAATCGCGGAATTCGACGGGGTGCCGAGCGAGCTGGCGATGAACAGAACTTCGTCGGATTCGACGAGCTTGCGGGCCTGCTCAACGGCCTTCGGCGGCGAGTAGCCGTCGTCATAGGTGATGTAATTGATCTTGCGGCCGTTGATGCCACCCTGATCGTTGATCATCTTGAAATAGGCTTCTTCCATCTTGCCGATCACGCCATAGGCGGATGCGGGCCCGCTATAGGGCATGATGTTGCCGATCTTGATCTCGGTATCGCTGGCGCCGGTGTCGTATTTTTTCTGGGCGAAGGCAGTACCGCCAAGGGCCGCACTGAGGGCTGCGGCAACCGTGAACGTCATTGCACGCGAGCTGAACGAAGGCATTTCTGATCTCCCTGATCTCTTCATAAAACCGCGCGTATTCTTGTTTTTATTGAATGCTGCGGCGCGTCGGATTGAATACTTTTCCGCTGCAACTAGCAAGAAAAAGCCCCTCACGACTTTCGTCGTAAGGGGCTGTTTTATTGGGCATTATCGCTGTCGTTCCGGGGCGCACGCGCACCTTCGCGCGTGCGAAACCGGAACCTCGTATTGTTCATCACCCATGTCGAGATTCCGGGTCTGCCCTTCAGTCGACTTCGTCGCCTTTCGGGCATCCCGGAATGACGGTGATGATGTCAGCCGCCGAGCTTGCTGTCGATCGGCGGGCCGAACACGTCCCACTTCTCGCCGGTGAAGCGCATCATGCGCAGTTGCTCGATCGGGTAGAAGTCGGTCGCCGAGGTGTTGATCTTGACGCCCGGCAGCAGCGTGTCGGGTGCGAAGTCCTTCAGGCTGGCGGCCTGCTTCATGATGTTGGCGCGGGTCAGATCGTCGCCGGCCTGCTTGAGGACCTGAACCACGGTCTGTGCCTGGCCGTAACCATAGGCAGCCGAGCTTTCGGCCGGATTGGCGAAGGGGGCGTATTTGGCGAGGAAGTCGAGATACTTCTTCATGCCCTCATCGTCCTTCCACTGCGGATCGATGGCATCCTTGGCATAGGCCAGCGACAGCACGCCCTGCGCGTTGTCGATACCCGCCGGACGCATCACTGCGCCGACCGAGGAGCCGACATTGCTCTGGAAGAACATCGGCTTCCAGCCGATCTCGGCCACCTTCTTGATCGCCTGCGCCGCGAATTTCGGCGTCGAGATCGAGACGAAGATGTCGGCGCCCGATGCCTTCATCTTGACGATGTGCGAGTCGATGGTCGGCTCGGACACTTCATAGCTGTCTTCAGCCACGATCATCGAAGCCTTCTCGCCGAGACCGTCCTTGAGGCCCTTCAGCATGTCCTTGCCGAGGTCGTCGTTCTGGTAGAACACGGCGATCTTGCCGTTCGGCTTCTCGGTGATCGCGTATTGCGCGAAGATGCGGCCTTCGCTCTGATAGGCCGGCTGCCAGCCCATCGTCCATGGCGCGGTCTTGTATTCGCCGAACTTGGTCGCGCCGGTGGCGACGAACAGCTGCGGGATCTTCTTGGCGTTCAGATATTTCAGGATCGCCGTGTTCGACGGTGTGCCGAGCGGGCCGAACACGAACAGAACTTCGTCGGATTCGACCAGCTTGCGGGTCTGTTCGACGGCCTTGGCCGGGCTATAGGCGTCGTCATAGCTGACGAAGTTGATCTTGCGGCCGTTGATGCCGCCCTGATCGTTGATCATCTTGAAGTAGGCTTCTTCCATCTTCCCGATGATGCCGTAGGCCGAAGCCGGGCCGCTATAGGGAATGATGTTGCCGATCTTGATCTCGGTATCGCTCGCCCCGGTGTCGTATTTCTTCTGGGCATTCGCGGAAGTTGAGAAGGCGAGAAACGCAAACGCCGCGCTCGAGAGCGCGGCGGTGCGCAGAAAGTTTCTGCAGTTCATAGGTCCTCAGTGTTTACGTAGTTTGCCTATCAAGCCCTGTGCCAAATAGGCGAGTTGCCTGGCCCCGTTCGGGAGCAGGAAGATGATGATGATCAGGATGACGCCGAACACGGCGCCAGACAGACCCTTCGAGACGTGTTCCGCAATATTCGGAACGAAGACGATGAAGGCCGCACCGGCGAGCGAACCGGGAAGCCAGCCGACGCCGCCGACCACCATGCCGAGGAACAGCGCGATGGCGAGCTGGATGGTGTAGCCATCCGGCGCGACGAACTGCACGGCGATGGCACCGAGACCGCCAGCAACGCCGGTGATGCCGGCGCTGACGCCGAAGGCCAGCGTCTTGTAGAGCGAGACGTCCACACCCATCGCCGAGGCGGCGATTTCGTTGTCACGGATCGCCATCATGGCCCGGCCCGACCGCGACTTCAGCAGGTTGACCGAGAGGATGTAGATCAGGATCGTGACCGCGAGGGTGAAGAAGTACAGCCACATGTCCTGCGACACTTTCAGACCCAGCGAGGCCAGGATTTCCGGTGCATCAGGCTTGGTGACGACAAGGCCCTGCACGCCGCCGGTCCAGTGTTCGAACACGCCGAGCTTCAGGAGCTGCGGCATCGCCACCGCGAGGGCGAAGGTCGCCAGCGCGAGGTAGATGCCGGAGAGCCGAAGCGCCGGCAGGCCGAACAGGAAGCCGGCGATGAAGCAGACCAGGCCGGCCACAGGGAGCGTCAGTGCGTAGTTGACGCCGGCATGTTCCATGAGGATTGCCGACGTATAGGCGCCGAGGGCGTAGAACGCGCTCTGGCCGAGCGAGAACTGGCCGCTGGCGCCGGTCAGGATGTTCAGTGCGAGAACCGCGATGGCGTAGATCAGCCACATCGTCATCTGGAAGATGATGAAGTTCTTCACGAACAGTGGTGTGACGATGAGCAGCGCCAGGATGATCAGCGATGCCAGCGGGCCGAGCGCCATTGCCTTTTTGGGAACGGCAGCGACCGCGGGAGCGGCGGAGACGTCTTGAACGGTGCTCATGATCAAACTCGCTTCACGATGGCACGGCCGAACAGGCCATTGGGTTTGACGACCAGCACGGTGATGATCAGCGCCAGGGCGATGGGCAGTTTCAGCTCATTGCCGACACCCGGGATATAGGTGCCGACGAGGTTCTCGAAGACGCCGACAAGGAACCCGCCAATGACAGCACCCAGTGGGCTCGTGAGGCCGCCGACGACGGCCGCGGCAAATCCGTAGATCAGCACGCCGCCCATCATGTTGGGCTCGAGGAACACGACGGGGGCGATCAGCATACCGGCGATCGAACCGATCGCAGCTGCCATGCCCCAGCCGAGTGCAATCATCCATGACGTGTTGATGCCGACCAGCCGCGCCGATTCAGGCATCGACGCCGCTGCCCGCATCGCAAGGCCCACGCGGGTGTAGCGGAAGAAGATGAACAGCAGGACGAGCAGGATGATCGTCACGCCGATCATGCCGGCCTGATGCGTCGAGATCAGCTGGCTGCCCAGGAAGGGCGACGAGCCGAACGGCGAGGGAAACTGCTTGATGGTGAAGTCCCAGGTCAGGCCCGCGACGCTGTTGATGATGGCGAACAGCGCGATGAAACCGGCGACGTGGGTCAGCACCGGCGCCTTGGCGAGCGGCTTGAACAAAGCCCGCTCGATGACGATGCCGCCGACAAAGGAGAAAATCAGCGTGAGCGCGAATGCGCCCCAATAGGGTATGCCCCACTGCATCATCTGCCAGGCGACGAAGGTCGAGAACATCGCCATTTCGCCCTGGGCGAAGTTCAGGTGGTCGATCGCCTGGTAGATCATGACCACGGCGAGCGCCATACAGGCGTAGATCGCGCCGGTGGCGATGCCAGCCAGGACTTGATTGGTAAAGAGCTCCATGGCTGTTTCCTCAATATCCCAGATACGATTTACGGACGTCTTCATTATTCGCGATCTCGTCGGCGGTGCCGGACATCACGATGCGTCCTGTTTCGATGACATAGGCCTTGTCGGCGAGTTCGAGCGCGAGCTGCGCGTTCTGTTCGACCACAAGAATGCTGACCTTGTCCTCGCGGTTGATCTTGCCGAGGATCTTGAACAGATCCCGCACGATCAGGGGCGCAAGGCCGAAGGACGGCTCGTCCAGCAGCATCAGGCGGGGACGCAGCATCAGCGCGCGGGCGACCGCGAGCATCTGCTGTTCACCGCCGGACAGCGTGCCGGCCTGCTGGGTATGGCGCTGCTTGAGCACCGGGAAGTGGGCATACATGCGCTCGATGTCGTCACTGATCGCCTTGGTATCCTTGCGACTGATCGCGCCGAGCTGCAGGTTCTCTTCCACCGTCATGGTGGTGAAGGTGCCGCGGCCCTGCGGCACATGGGCGATGCCCAGCCGCACGATGCTTTCGGTCGACTTGTTGTCGAGCTTCTTGCCCTCGAACTCGATCGAGCCCGTGGAGCGGATCATGTTGCAGATCGAGCGCAGCGTCGTGGTCTTGCCGGCACCATTGGCGCCAAGCAGGGTGGTGAGGCTGCCTTCCTGCAGTTCGAATTCGAGGCCGTGCAGTGCCTGGACCTGGCCGTAATACGCACGCAGGTCTTTTACGTGAAGCATCGCGGTCATGAGTCTTTGTCTCCCAGATAGGCCTTGATCACAGCAGGGTCTTTCTGGACGGCAGCAGGTGTGCCTTCAGCGAGCTTCTTGCCGAAATTCAATGCGACGACATGGTCGGCGATCGACATCACGAGACCCATGTGATGCTCGACCAGGAGCACCGTCACGCCGCGATCGTCGCGGATGCGGCGGATCAGGTCGCCGAGGATGTAGACTTCCTCATGGTTGAGGCCGCCTGCGGGCTCGTCGAGCAGCAGGATCTTCGGTTCGGCGGCGAGCGCACGCGCGAGCTCGACGCGCTTCTGCGTGCCGAAGGGAAGACCGCTGACGATCGTATCGGCAACGCTGTGCAGATCGAGATAATCAAGGATGTCGTTGACGTCCTTGTTGATCGCAGCTTCTCCTGATCGAACCCATGGCAGCTTCAGCGAGTCGCTGATGATGTCGCTGTTGGTGCGCGCATGTTTGCCGACGCGGACATTGTCACGCACGGTCAGGTTCGGAAACAGCGCAACGTTCTGGAAGGTGCGGCCGATGCCGATCTCGGAAATCTTGTGCGCCGGACGATTCAGGATCGTCTGGCCGTCCATCAGGATATCGCCCTTGCTCGGCTGGTAGAGCCGGCTGAGGCAATTGAACAGCGTGGTCTTGCCGGCGCCGTTCGGTCCGATGAGGCCAAGGATGTGGCCCTGTTGCATGTCGAACGAGACGCCGTTCAACGCGATGATGCCACCGAACACAACGCTGACGTCGCGAACCGAAAGCAGCGGCGCCGTCGATGCGACGGGCGCGCGCTCTGCGAGTTGTGCCTGTGTCATGTGCGGCGTCCCTCGATCGTCGGTTGCGGCGAAGTCTTGCGCAGGTCACGACGATGAAGGCTGTCAGAGCCCTTCAACAATGCGTGCAACTTTCCCTCCTGATTTGATTTTTTTGCTGTCGAGTTTTTTGGATTGTGGTGCAGCTGTTCCCCCGAGCGCCGCTTCGATGTTTCTTACCATCGCCAATAGCCGAGGTCCAATATCGTTGAGCAAACGCTCTTCCGTGAAACGGAACGCGGGCGCGCCGCAATTAAAGGCATATGGACCGGTGCCGTCATTCAATGTCATCGCGACACCGGCAGCGTGCACATCGTCCTGCCACTCGCCAGCCGAGATGACGAAGCCGTGGCGTGCGACCATTTCGCCCGCACGTTCGAGTCCATCGCGCATCTTCGACCAGCGATGTCCGTAATGTTCGCGAAATTCGCGCAATAATTGGGCACGATCTTCCGGTGGCAGCGCCCAGAAATAGGCGCGGCCCATCGCCGTGGTTGCAATGGGGATGCGCGAGCCGACGTCGAGTTGAACGCCGACAGTGAGACTCGATCTGCTCTGTCCGAAATAGATCATGCTCAGCCGATCGCGCGCGCCGACTGCGCAGGCACCGCCGGTCTGCCGCATCAATTCGTCGCGAAATGATTCCGAGAGATGCTTAACGCCTAAGTTCGCAAGTGCAGCATACCCCAGGGCCATGGCTGCTGGCGCGAGTTGATACTTCTCGAAGCGTGGCACAGGTGTAAGGTAGCCCAACTTCGTGAGTGTGTAAGTCAATCGCGAGATGGTTGGCTTCGGCAATTTGGTGCGGGCGGCAATCTCCTGATTGCCGAGAAGCCCGTCATTGGGGCGAAATGCACGCAAGACATCCAGGCCGCGAGCCAATGCGACGACGAAATTGCGATCTGTCGCCACATTCTTCGCTGGACGTTTCATGCTTCCCAAAATTTGGTTTTGTCAGTTTCATACGATTGCACCACGGCCCTCGTTGACAAGGGACGCTCTTCAAAATAACCCTCCGTGTCAAGATGTGGAATTAAATTTCGCAGTGCGAAACTAAGAAAATCAGACCGGTAAACGTAGCCAAGGAGAATGCCGTGAGCGATGTCGTAAAGCTTGAACGTCATGATGAAGTCGCCATCGTCACGATCAACTCTCCCCCTGTAAATGCGCTGAGTGCGGCGGTTCGCCGCGGCATTTTTGAGAACGTCAAAACGGCCGCTGCCGATCCTGCCGTGAAGGCGATCGTCATCGCATGCGCAGGCCGTACCTTCGTTGCCGGCGCCGACATCACCGAATTCGGCAAGCCGCCGCAGTCGCCCGGATTGAGCGAAGTCATTGCGGAAATCGAGAATTGTTCCAAGCCGGTGATCGCCGCGATCCATGGCACCGCGCTCGGCGGCGGCCTCGAGCTCACGCTCGGCTGTCATTTCCGCGTGGCGACAAAAGAAGCCAAGCTCGGCCTGCCTGAGGTGAAGCTCGGCCTGCTGCCGGGTGCCGGCGGCACACAGCGCCTGCCGCGCGCAGTCGGCCCGGAACTCGGCGTCAAGATGGTCGTCACCGGTGATCCGATCAGCGCATCTGAAGCCTTGAAGAACGGTCTGATCGAAGAGATCGTTGAAGGTCCGGCCTCGGGCGCGGAAGCTTTTGCGCGCAAGGTGATCGCCGAGAAGCGTCCGCTGCGCCTGCTGCGCAACGACGATTCCAAGCTTGCCGCCGCTCGCGCCGATCGCACCATCTTCACCAACGCCGCCGCAGCCGCCAACAAGAAGAACCGCGGCATGAATGCGCCGCTGGCCTGCGCCGAAGCCGTGAGCTGGACGCTCGACGTGCCGTTCGACGAGGCGCTCAAGAAGGAGCGCGAGATGTTCCTCAAGCTGGTCGCCGACGACCAGTCGAAGGCGCAGCGTTACGCGTTCTTCTCAGAACGAGAAGCTGCCAAGGTCCAGAACGTGCCGGAAGGCGTCAAGCCGCGTCCGGTCGAGCGCGTCGCCATCATCGGCGCCGGCACCATGGGCGGCGGTATTGCGATGTCCTTCGCCAATGCCGGTATTCCCGTCACGCTGATCGAGACCGGCGAGGAGCAGCTCAAGCGCGGCCTCGGCATCATGCAGAAGAACTATGAAGCCACTGCAGCACGCGGCGGCATTCCTGCCGATGCGCCGGCCAAGCGTATGGCGTTGATCAACGGCGTCGTTGGCCTCGAAAACGTCAAGGATGTCGATCTGGTGATCGAAGCCGTGTTCGAGACCATGGCGATCAAGAAGGAAGTGTTCACCGCGCTGGATGCCTATGCCAAGCCGGGCGCCATCCTCGCCAGCAACACGTCGTACCTCAACATCGACGAGATCGCGGCCGTCACCAAGCGTCCGCAGGATGTGCTCGGCATGCACTTCTTCTCGCCGGCCAACGTCATGAAGCTGTGCGAAATCGTTCGCGCCGATAAGACCGCGCCGGATGCGCTCGTCACCGCCGTCGCTGTCGCCCGCAAGATCGCCAAGGTGCCGGCCGTGGTCGGCGTCTCCGACGGCTTCGTCGGCAACCGCATGCTCGCGGCCCGCTCCAAGCAGTCCGAGAAGTTGCTGTTCGAAGGCGCGCTGCCACAGCAGGTCGATGCCGTCGTCACCAAGTTCGGCATGCCGATGGGTCCGTTCGCCATGGGCGATCTCGCCGGCCTCGATATCGGCTGGCGCTCGCGCAAGGATCGCGGCATCACCTCGCCGATCGCCGATGCGCTCTGCGAAGCCGGCCGCTTCGGTCAGAAGACCGGCAAGGGCTATTACAAGTATGAAGCCGGCTCCCGCGCGCCGGTGCCGGATCCGGACGTCGAGAAGCTCATCGACGATACCTGCCGGAGCCTGGGCCTGACGCGCCGCGCCGTCAGCGATCAGGAGATCCTGGAACGCATGATGTATCCGATGATCAACGAGGGTGCCCGCATCCTCGAGGAGAAGGTCGCCTCGCGTCCGAGCGATATCGATGTGATCTGGCTCTATGGCTATGGCTGGCCGATCTATCGCGGCGGCCCGATGTTCTATGCCGATCAGGTCGGCCTCAAGCAGATCGTCGAGCGCCTGCAGTTCTACGCCAAGCAGACCAACGATCCGTCGCTGGAGCCGGCCGCGCTGCTGAAGAAGCTGGCGGATGAAGGCAAGACGTTTGCGTCACTGGCGAAGGGCTAGTTGTGGTGACGCGAGCACGATGTGCTCCCCTCCCCCTTGCGGGGAGGGGCCGGGGGCGCGGGTCCCCGGGCGACGTCACTTGTGGCTTACCCCCCTCCCTGACCCTCCCCCGCAAGGGTGGAGGGAACATTGGCGCCGTGCGCTCCTTATGTAAGCAGGCCACGCCATGACCCATCCCGGCGAACAGCACTACCCACCGGGCGTCACCTGGGACGCGCCGATTGCGCGTGGGTCGCTGCCGGGTCTGCTTGCCGACTCCATTGCAAAACATGGTGACCGCACCGCCATCGAATTTCGGGATCAGCCGATCTCGTTCAATGATCTGCAGGCGCGCGTCGATGTCGTCGCCGCCGCGCTGATGCGCGCCGGCTATGGCAAAGGCTCCTCCATCGGCATCTTCCTCGGCAATACGCCGGATCATCCGGTGCATTTCTTCGGTGGTCTCAAGGCAGGCGCGCGGCTCGTGCATCTGTCGCCGCTCGATGGCGAGATCGCGCTGTCGCACAAGCTCAAGGATTCCGGCGCGCGCGTGCTGGTGACGAGCAACCTTGCGGCGTTGCTGCCGATGGCGCTGAAGTTTCTCGACAAGGGGCTGCTCGACAGGCTGATCGTCTGTGAAGACAATGACTGGGGCGCTGTGAACAATCCGCAGCTGCCGCTGCCGGAAAATCCCGCGATTGTCACTTTCCGCAATTTCACCGCGGGCGCCACGCCGCCGGCGCAGTGGCCGGAGATTTCGGCCGATGACGTCGCGCTGCTGCAATATACCGGCGGCACCACCGGCCTGCCCAAGGGCGCGATGCTGAGCCACGGCAATCTCACCTCGGCGGTCTCGATCTACAATCTATGGGGCGCGCCGGCACGCGCCGGGCGCAATAGGATCGAGCGCGTCATCTGTGTGCTGCCGCTGTTTCATATCTATGCACTGACCGTGATCCTGCTGAGCCGCATCAGCCTCGGAGACACCATCTCGCTGCACCAGCGCTTCGATGTCAGCCGCGTGCTCGACGATATCGAGAAAAAGAAAGCCACCGTCTTTCCCGGCGTGCCCACCATGTGGATCGCCATCGCGGCCGATCCGTCGCTGGAGACCCGCGATCTGTCGTCGCTGGTGTCGGCGGCCTCTGGCGGCGCGCCGTTGCCCGATGAAGTGGCGCGTCTGTTCGAGCGCAAGACTGGCCTGTCGCTGAAGAGCGGCTGGGGCATGACCGAAACCTGCTCGCCCGGCACCAGCCATCCGCCCGGCGGTCTCGACAAGCCGGGCTCGATCGGCCTGATGCTGCCAGGGATCGAGATTGACGTGGTGTCACTCGATGACCCGACCAGGGTGCTCGGCGTCAACGAAACCGGCGAAATCCGCATCAAGGGGCCGAACGTCACCAAAGGCTACTGGAACCGCGCGCAGGAGAGTGCCGAGTCATTCGTCGGCGATCGCTTCCTGACCGGCGATATTGGCTACATGGATGAAGACGGATTCTTCTATCTGGTCGATCGCAAGAAGGACATGATCATCTCCGGCGGTTTCAACGTCTATCCGCAGATGATCGAGCAGGCGATTTACGAACATCCCTCCGTACAGGAAGTGATCGTGATCGGCGTCGTCGATCAATATCGCGGTGAAGCGGCTAAGGCCTTTATCAGGCTGCGCAATGGCGCGGCGCCGTTCACCATCGACGAGCTGCGCGCGTTTCTCACCGGCAAGCTCGGCAAGCATGAACTACCGGCCGCCCTGGATTTCGTCGACGATTTGCCGCGCACTGCGGTCGGAAAACTCTCGCGTCACGCCTTGCGTGGCCTGCAACCCACGCCCATCATGAACCAAGAAACGACCTCGCAACAACAAACCGCCTCTGGAGGACCCCGCCCATGACCGAAGCCGTTATCGTTTCCACCGCCCGTACGCCGATCGGCAAGGCCTTTCGCGGCGCATTGAACGCCACCGAAGGCGCGACGCTGCTCGGCCATGCGATCGAGCATGCCGTCAAGCGCGCCGGCATCGATCCCAAGGAAGTTGAGGACGTCGTGATGGGCGCAGCCCTGCAGCAGGGCGCGACCGGCGGCAATATCGCCCGCAAGGCGCTGCTCCGCGCCGGTCTGCCGGTCACGGTTGGCGGCACCACCATCGATCGTCAGTGCGCTTCGGGCCTGCAGGCGATTGCACTGGCTGCGCGTTCGGTGATCTTCGACGGCGTCGAGATCGCGGTCGGTGGCGGCGGCGAGTCGATCTCGCTGGTGCAGAACGAGCATGCCAACAAGTTCCACACCGTCGATCCCGAACTGATGAAGATCAAGGGCGACGTCTATATGCCGATGCTCGACACTGCCGAGACGGTGGCCAAGCGCTACAACATCTCGCGCGAGCGCCAGGACGAGTATTCGCTGGAGAGCCAGCGCCGCACCGCGGCTGCGCAGCAGGGCGGCAAGTTCAACGACGAACTGGCGCCAATCGCGACCAGGATGGGCGTCGTCGACAAGGCGACCGGCGAAGTCTCGTTCAAGGATATCACGCTGTCCAAGGATGAAGGTCCGCGTCCGGAAACCACCGCGGAAGGTCTCGCCGGCCTGAAGGCTGTGCGCGGCGACGGTTTCACCATCACTGCCGGCAATGCCTCGCAGCTCTCGGACGGCGCCAGCGCCACCGTGATCATGAGCGACAAGCTCGCCGCACAGAAGGGCCTCAAGCCGCTCGGCATCTTCCGCGGCTTCGTTTCGGCCGGCTGCGAGCCGGATGAAATGGGCATCGGTCCGGTGTTCGCCGTGCCGCGCCTCTTGAAGCGTCATGGCCTCAAGATCGAGGACATCGATCTCTGGGAACTCAATGAAGCCTTCGCCGTGCAGGTTCTGTACTGCCGCGACAAGCTCGGCATCGATCCGGAGAAGCTCAACGTTAATGGCGGCGCGATCTCGGTCGGCCATCCCTATGGCATGTCGGGCGCACGTCTCGCTGGTCACGCACTGATCGAAGGCCGCCGCCGCAAGGCGAAATATGCCGTCGTCACCATGTGCGTCGGCGGCGGCATGGGCTCCGCCGGCCTGCTCGAAATCGTTCAGTAATTACACATCTGCTCACAAGGAGGATCCGATGGATCTGAGCTTCAGCAAAGAAGAAACAGCATTCCGCGACGAGGTGCGCACCTTTTTCCGCGAAAGCCTCGACCCGGCGGTGCGCAAGAAACTGCAGGAAGGTCACCACACCAGCAAGGACGACCTGGTGAACTGGCAGCGCACGCTCAACAAGAAGGGCTGGGCCGTCCCGCATTGGCCGCAGGAATATGGCGGCACCGGCTGGAGCGCGGCGAAGCAGTACATCTTCCTCGAAGAGCTACAGAAGACCCCGGCGCCGCCGCCGCTACCGTTCGGCGTCAACATGGTCGGCCCAGTCATCTACACTTTTGGCAATGAGCAGCAGAAGAAGCACTTCCTGCCGCGCATTGCGAATATGGACGACTGGTGGTGCCAGGGCTTCTCGGAGCCGGGCTCGGGTTCGGACCTCGCCTCGCTGAAGACCACGGCGAAGAAGAAGGGCGATACCTATATCGTCAACGGCCAGAAGACCTGGACCACGCTCGCGCAACATGCCGACTGGATCTTCTGCCTTTGTCGTACCGACCCCGATGCGAAGAAGCAGTCGGGCATCTCCTTCATCCTCATCGACATGAAGTCGAAGGGCATCACCGTCCGCCCGATCCAGACCATCGATGGCGGCGTCGAAGTCAACGAAGTGTTCTTCGATGAGGTCGTGGTGCCGGCCGAGAATTTGGTTGGTGAAGAGAACAAGGGCTGGGACTACGCGAAATTCCTGCTCGGTAACGAGCGCGTCAACATCGCGCGCGTCGGCATGTCGAAGGAGCGCATCCGCCGCATCAAGGAGCTGGCGTCCAGCGTGATGTCCGGTGACAAGCCGCTGATCGAGGATCCGCAGTTCCGCCAGAAGCTGGCTGCGACCGAGATCGAGCTCAAGGCGCTCGAACTGACGCAGATGCGCGTCGTCGCGGCCGAAGGCAAGCACGGCAAGGGCAAGCCGGATCCGGCCTCGTCGATCCTCAAGATCAAGGGTTCGGAAATCCAGCAGACGCTCACCGAGCTGCTGCTCGAAGTCACCGGGCCGTTCGCACTGCCGTTCATGCCGGAAGGCGAGGGGCAGAACGAAGAGGGTGACTGGGCCTCGCCGATCGCGCCGACCTATTTCAACTACCGCAAGGTGTCGATCTATGGCGGCTCCAACGAGATTCAGCGCAACATCATCGCGAAAGCGGTGCTGGGGCTGTGATGTCTTCCTTCTCCCCGCTTGCGGGGAGAAGGTGGTCCGATTGCGCGTAGCGCATTCGGACCGGATGAGGGGGAGCCTCCGCCGGCTCGGTGCCCGCGGTTAGTCCCCCTCATCCGAAGGCTCCGCTTCGCTCGCCCTCGACCTCTCCCCGCAAGCGGCGAGAGGTTAGGGAGCTTAAACACATTCACACGCGCGTTACGCGCGATCCGAGAGAGAAAGACCATGGATTTTGATTTGTCGGAGGAGCAACGCCTCCTCAAGGACAGCGTCGACGGCCTGCTGAAATCGTCCTACGAATTCGAGGCCCGCAAGAAGTATCGCGCCGAGAAGGGCGGCTGGAGCCGCGATGTCTGGGGCAAGTTCGCCGAACAGGGCTTGCTCGGTCTGCCGTTCTCGGAAGACGACGGCGGCTTCGGTGCCGGTCCGATCGAGACCATGATCGTGATGGAAGCGCTGGGCCGCAATCTCGTGGTCGAGCCCTATCTCGACACGGTGGTGCTCGGCGGCGGCTTCCTGCGCCGCGCCTCGGCGGAGCAGCGTGCTGCGCATCTGCCCGGGATCATCGACGGCTCCAAGACCATGGCTTTCGCACAGGTCGAGCGTGATTCACGCTATGACCTCGGGGACATCAAGACGTCGGCCAAGAAGAGCGGTTCGGGCTACACGTTGTCCGGCGAGAAGTTCGTCGTCGGTCATGGCGACACCGCCGATACGCTGATCGTCACCGCGCGCACCGCCGGTGGCCAGCGCGATGCCAAGGGCGTTGGCGTGTTCCTGGTGCCCGCCAATGCCAAGGGCGTCGACATCAAGGGCTATGAGACGCAGGACGGCAGCCGCGCCGCCGATATCAAGCTGAACAATGTCGAGGTCGGCGCAGATGCTGCGATTGGCAATGCCGAGGATGGCTTGTCGATCGTCAATCAGGTCGTCGATGACGCGCGCATCGCACTGTGCGCCGAAGCGGTCGGCGCGATGGAAGAAGCGCTGAAGATCTCCGTCGAATACATCAAGGAGCGCAAGCAGTTCGGCGTCGCCATCGGCTCGTTCCAGGCGCTGCAGCACCGTGCGGCCGACATGTTCACCGCGCTGGAGACCGCGCGCAGCATGTCGTTCCTGGCCTCGATGGCGTCGAGCTTCACCGATCTCGACGAACGCACCAAGACGGTCGCCGCTGCCAAGGTGCAGATCGGCCGCTCCGCGCGCTTCGTCGGCCAGGGCGGCGTGCAGCTGCATGGCGGCGTCGGCGTGACCATGGAGTACAAGATCGGCCACTACTTCAAGCGGCTGACCATGATCGAGCAGCAGTTCGGCGATGCCGATTATCACCTGCGCCGCGTCGCGCAGGCGGGCGGGATCACGGAGTAACTCTGCTCTTAACCTCTCCCCGCTTGCGGGGAGAGGTCGGATTGCGAAGCAATCCGGGTGAGGGGGACTCTCCACGCGCTCATGAAGTCGTGGAGAGTCCCCCTCATCCGACGCGCTACGCGCATTCGAGCCACCTTCTCCCCGCATGCGGGGAGAAGGAATGCGCCATCGCTAAAATCAATCAACATCAAGGAGACCGCCCGTGAAAAACCCCTTCGATCTCACCGGCAAGGTCGCCGTCATCACCGGGTCCAGCCGCGGCATCGGCAAGGCCTCCGCGGAATTGCTCGCCAGCCTCGGTGCCAAGGTTGTCGTCTCCAGCCGCAAGGCCGATGCCTGTCAGGCCGTGGTCGATGGCATCAAGGCCAATGGCGGCGATGCCCATGTCATTCCCTGCAACATCTCGCGCCGCGATGAAGTCGAAGCTTTAATCGACGGCACGGTGAAGCATTACGGCCCGATCGATATTCTGGTCTGCAACGCCGCGGTGAATCCCTATTACGGGCCGCTGCTCGATATTGCGGACGAAGCCTTCGACAAGATCATGGGCTCCAACGTCAAGAGCAACATCTGGCTCTGCGCCAAGGCGATCCCGGCAATGGCCGAGCGCGGCAAGGGCTCTGTCGTCATCATCTCATCCATCGGCGGTCTGCGCGGGTCCACGGTGATTGGCGCCTACGGCATCTCCAAAGCTGCCGACTTCTCCCTGTGTCGCAGCCTCGCCGGCGAATGGGGACCGAAGGGCGTGCGCGTCAATTGCATCGCGCCTGGACTGGTGAAGACCGACTTCGCGAAAGCGCTGTGGGAAGACGAGGCCAATCTCAAGCGCCGCACCGCGACCACGCCGCTGCGCCGGATCGGCGAGCCCCACGAGATCGCCGGTGCCGTCGCCTATCTCGGCTCGGATTCCTCCACCTTCATGACCGGCCAGACCATCGTCATCGACGGCGGCGTGACGACCGCATCGGTGTGACGTCCTTACCCTCCCCTGAAGGGGAGGGTCGATGAACGCGTAGCGTTCGTCGGGGTGGGGTGAAGCCACAGACGCTGTCGCCCGCAGCTTCACCCCACCCCGCCTCTCACCGCGCTGGCGCGATGATCGTCGACCCTCCCCCTGCAGGGGAGGGTAAGAAATCCCGCGAAATAAACCTCCGGCGGTAGCCACTTGCCGCCTGCCTCAATCCTTTCCCGTTTTTTAACACTTCGGGCGCACGGATAGCCGCAGCTGGAGAGTTCCCGTGCGGCAGACGGATATCGCGATCATTGGTGGGGGCCTCGCCGGGTCGACGGCTGCGGCGATGCTCGGTCGCGCCGGTGTGTCTGCGATCCTGATCGAACCGCATCAGGTCCATCCCCCCGAACTCCGCTGCGAGAAGATCAGCGGCGGCGTCCAGCTCGAGCGGCTCCGCAAGACAGGCCTCGTCGATGCGGTGCTCGGCGCCGCCACCCATGACGACGAGATCTGGATCGCGCGTTTCGGCCGCGCGATCGACAAGCGCCCCAGCCAGCAGCACGGCTTTCTCTACGACACGCTGGTCAATACCGTGCGTGGCCAGATCCCGTCATCTGTCGAGACCATTCACGCCAAGGCGACGTCGATCGCCACATCGGATGACCGTCAGACCATCGGCCTGTCCAATGGCGAGGAGATTTCCGCGCGTCTCGTTGTGCTCGCCAACGGCGCCAGCGTCAGCCTGCGCAATCAGCTCAATATCGGCCGCCCGGTCATCTCGGCCAATCATTCGATCTCGGTGGGTTTCGATATCGCGCCCGTCGGCCGTGAACGTTTTGCCTTTCCGGCGCTGACCTACTTTGCCGAAACGACGGTTCATCGCACCGCCTATGTCACGCTGTTTCCCATTGGCAAGACCATGCGCGGCAACCTGTTCGTCTATCGCGAGACCGACGATCCCTGGATTCGCCAGATGCGCCGGACGCCCGAGGCGGCGCTTGACGCCTGCCTGCCGAAACTGCGTGCGCTGATCGGCGACTACAAGATATCCGGCGATATCAGGATCCGCCCGATTGATCTCTATGAGAGCGACAATGTGGTCCAGCCCGGTGTCGTGCTGGTTGGCGATGCCTTTGCCTCGCCGTGCCCGGGCAGCGGCACCGGCACCGACAAGGTGTTCACCGATGTCGCGCAGCTTTGCAGCGTACACATCCCGAACTGGCTCGCGACCGATGGCATGGGCGCCGACAAGATCGCGCAATATTACGCCGATCCTCTGAAACTGGAATGCGACGCCTGGGCCACCGGCAAGGCGTTCAAGCTGCGCTCAGTCACTGTCGAGAATTCGCTGTATTGGCGCGCGCAGCGCTGGGCGCGTTTCTTCGGCCGGCTCGGCGAGGGCATGGTGCGCCGGGCCCGCGAGACGCTGCCGCGCGAACTGGCGATGGTCGCGTCTGCTCTGGTCATGATGATCGACTCGGCGACCTGACCGCCGGCGCTGCCGCTTGACGCGCCCGCGCTAATCCGGTTGCCTGCGCCTCCCAACACAACGCGACCACAATCTTTCGGGAAGAAACGTCATGTCTTTCGTGATGGCCATCGATCAGGGCACCACATCCTCGCGCGCGATGATCTTTCGCGCCGACATCTCGATCGCGGCCTCCGCGCAGCAGGAATTCCCGCAGCATTTCCCGGCCTCCGGCTGGGTCGAGCATGAGCCGGAGGATATCTGGACCTCGACGCTGGCCGTTTGCCGCGAGGCGATGAAGAAGGCCGACGTTACCGCGAAGGATATTGCCGCGATCGGCATCACCAATCAGCGCGAGACCGTGGTGGTGTGGGATCGCGTCACCGGGCAGGCCGTGCACCGCGCCATCGTCTGGCAGGACCGCCGCACCGCGGAGATCTGCGCCCAGATGAAGGCCGACGGCCATGAGCCGTTGATCACGCAAAAGACAGGTCTGATCATCGACCCGTATTTCTCCGGCACCAAAGTGGCGTGGATTCTCGATCATGTCCCCGGCGCGCGCGACCGCGCCGAGCGCGGCGAATTGCTGTTCGGCACCGTCGATTGCTATCTGCTGTGGCGGCTCACGGCGGGCAGGGTGCACGCCACCGACGCCACCAATGCCTCGCGCACGCAGTTGTTCAACATCCACACCGGTGAATGGGACGATGAGCTGCTGAAGCTGCTGCGCGTGCCCAAGGCGATGCTGCCCAGGGTGCAGGACTCTTCGTCGGATTTCGGCAGCACCGATCTGTTCGGTGGCACGATCATCATCGGCGGCATTGCCGGGGATCAGCAGGCTGCAACCATCGGGCAGGCCTGTTTCGCGCCGGGCATGATCAAGTCGACTTATGGCACCGGCTGTTTTGCGCTGCTCAACACCGGCACGACGCCGGTGCAATCGAAGAACAAGCTGCTCACAACCGTGGCGTATCAACTCAACGGCGTGCGCACCTATGCGCTGGAAGGTTCGATCTTCGTTGCCGGCTCCGCCGTGCAGTGGCTGCGTGACGGGCTCGGCATCATCAAGAGCGCGGCCGAAAGCGGGCCGCTCGCTGATCAGAACGATTCTTCGCAATCGGTCTATCTGGTCCCGGCCTTTGTCGGCCTCGGCGCGCCTTACTGGAATCCCGATGTGCGCGGAGCGCTGTTCGGACTGACGCGCAACACCGGCCCGGCCGAACTCGCCCATGCCGCGCTGGAAAGCGTCTGCTATCAGACGAGGGATCTCTATGCGGCGATGCGTGCTGACTGGCCCGATGTCTCCGCTGCGACTGTCGTGCTGCGCGTCGATGGCGGCATGACCGCATCGGACTGGACCATGCAGCGTCTCGCCGATCTCCTGAATGCACCAGTCGATCGCCCGATGATCCAGGAAACCACCGCGCTGGGTGCTGCCTATCTCGCCGGTCTCACGGCCGGCGTATTTCCGGAGCCTGCCAAATTCGCCGACAACTGGCGGCTCGAACACCGCTTCAAGCCGGCCATGAGCGAAGCCACACGGACACGAAAACTGAAGGGCTGGGCGCAGGCAGTGAAGGGGGTATTGGCGAGCGATCCGGGGAAAGATTGAAAGCTTGCTCACCAAACAGAAAGAGCCGCCTGTGCGGCGGCTCCTATGATGGTCATGTCAGATTCTAGCGCCAGCCGCGATGCCGTCCGCGCGACCAGCCATAATGATGGCCGCGCCCGCGGCCCCAGCCGTAATGATGTCCACGCCCGCCGCGGTGCATGCCATGATGTCCGCCGCCATGGCCACGAATCTGGATGATGTCGCTGGCGGTGCTCGCAGGTGCAAGCCCACCGACCGGCATGGCGTTCGCTGGAAGCATCAGGCCCAGACCCAGGAGTGCCGCGGCTGCCGTCGCGATCATGGTACGTTTCATTTCAACCCTCCAAACGCAAATATTGCGCATACGACAAGCTGCGGCCTTCCTGATCGTTCCGTCGCCACGGGATTGAAACGATAACTTTGCCGGGACCGGAATTCGTCGCGGCGGTGGTAGAGAGAAAATAATCCCTCGCGCCATATTGACGAAAATCCTATATGGGCCTATATGCCTTTTATTCCGTTCGCGAGGGGCGCTTCTAGAGGCGTCTTGAGGTGGAACAGGGATGCGGCGCCTGCGGGTGTGGGGTGACGTACCCTGCGCACTTGGGAGGCCCTGGGTCACCGTCCGACCCCACTACGGGGGTCTGCCACTCATGCTGGCTGGACGTGGCATTGGTGAACGGCGGGAAACCGTCGGGATCAGCGGAGTGCGGAGCTCTGCGCCTTTGCCCGGAAGAACGGTCCCGGGGACAGAAATCGCCGCGGTGGCGCGCCGTGAGGCGTTGCGCGGTTGCAGCTTGCCGGCGTTCCGGTGGAGCGGATCGCGATAAAACCACCCTTTGCGCCTCACGGCGCGCCGCCACCCCTCATGTTTCGAGGGGCACTGCTCATACCTCGGACGCGCAAGCGCCGCGAGAATGCGAGAGCTTGGCTGTTTGACAAGCGCATCCTGCGACTTGCAAAGCGCTACTTCGCTCCGACCTTCTTGCCGCGATACATCAGATGCACCGCGCAGTTACATCCCGGCGGATGGGTCGCGAGTTCGTCATTGGCAGGCGCGGGTACGGCGACCGGCGCAGGCTCGGCACCCGGAATGTAGTTCAGCACCGGCGCCAGCCAACGTTCCACCTCGGCCACGCTCATGTTCTTGCGCGCGGCATATTCCTCGACCTGATCGCGCTCGATCTTGCCGACGCCGAAATAATAGCTCTCGGGATGGCTGAAATAGAGCCCGGACACCGACGAGCCCGGCCACATGGCGTAGCTTTCGGTGAGTGTTACGCCCGCAGTGTTCTCCGCATCGAGCAATTTGAAGATCGTCGCCTTCTCGGTGTGATCGGGCTGTGCGGGATAGCCGGGAGCAGGGCGGATGCCCTGATACTTCTCCAGGATCAGGTCGTCGGTCGAGATGTTCTCGTCCGGCGTATAGGCCCAGAACTCCTTGCGCACGCGCTCATGCATGCGTTCTGCAAAGGCTTCGGCGAGACGGTCGGCCAGTGCCTTGCACAGGATCGACGAGTAGTCGTCATTGGCGTTCTTGAAGCGATCGGCGATAATATCCTCGCCGATGCCCGCGGTGACGACGAAGCCGCCGATATAATCCGGCACATTCGAGGTCTTCGGCGCGATGAAGTCGGAGAGCGCTGCGTTGAAGCGGCCCTCGCGCTTCTCGAGCTGCTGGCGCAACGTGTAGAGCGTAGCAATCTCGGTTGAGCGGGTGTCATCCGCATAGAGGCGGATGTCGTCGCCCACGGCGTTGGCGGGCCAGAAGCCGATGGTTGCCCTCGCCGTGAACCACTTCTCCTCGACGATCTGCTTGAGCATCTTCTGCGCATCGGCATAGAGCGACGTCGCGACTTCGCCGACCACGCTATCGGTGAGGATGCCGGGGAAACGGCCGGACAGTTCCCAGGTCTGGAAGAACGGCGTCCAGTCGATATAGGCAGCAAGCTCTTCGAGCGAATAATCGCTGAAAGTCCGGATGCCCAGGAAGGTCGGCTTGCGCACCGTCTTGCTGAAGTCCGCGACATGCGCGTTGGCGCGCGCTGCGATGAGCGAGAGGCGCTTCTTGTCCTGCTGCGCACGGAAATGCGCGGCAGAAATCTTCGCATAATCGGCGCGCACCTCGGCCGCATAGGCGACGCTCTTCTCAGGCGACAGCAGCGACGAGGCAACGCCCACGGCGCGGCTGGCATCGTTGACATGCACCACGGCGCCGGCGCGGTAGTTCGGATCGATCTTCACCGCGGTATGCACACGGCTGGTCGTCGCGCCGCCGATCAGCAGCGGCATCTTCAGACCCTGCCGTTCCATCTCGCCGGCCAGGAACGTCATCTCATCGAGCGACGGCGTGATCAGGCCGGACAGGCCGATAATGTCGGCGCCTTCGGCCTTGGCGGTGTCGATGATCTTCGATGCCGGCACCATGACGCCGAGATCGATGACCTCGAAATTGTTGCACTGGAGCACGATGCCGACAATGTTCTTGCCGATGTCGTGGACATCGCCCTTCACCGTGGCGAGCACGATCTTGCCGGCATTCTTGCGGCCATCGCCGGTGATCCCTGCGGCGAGATTGTCGGCCTTCTCCTGCTCCATGAACGGCATCAGGTAGGCCACCGCCTGCTTCATCACGCGGGCCGACTTCACCACCTGCGGCAGGAACATCTTTCCGTCGCCGAACAGGTCGCCGACGATATTCATGCCGGCCATCAGCGGGCCCTCGATGACGTGCAGCGGACGCGCCACGGTCAGGCGTGCAGCTTCGGTGTCCTCGTCGATATATTGGGTGATGCCGTGCACCAGCGCGTGGCTCAGCCGCTTCTCCACCGGCCATTCGCGCCAGGTGAGATCCTGTTCCTTGGCCTGCTTGGTCTGGCCGCGGAATTTCTCGGCGAGTTCGAGCAGCCGTTCGGAGGCGCCGGGATCGCGGTTGAGAATGACGTCCTCGCAGACCTGGCGCAGTTCGGGATCGATGTCGTCATAGACGATCATCTGGCCGGCATTGACGATGCCCATATCCATGCCCGCCTTGATGGCGTGATACAGGAACACCGAATGCATCGCTTCGCGAACCGGCTCGTTGCCGCGGAACGAGAAGGAGAGGTTGGAGACGCCGCCGGAGATATGCGCATGCGGCAGGTTCTGCCGGATCCAGCGCGTCGCCTCGATGAAGTCGACGCCGTAATTGTTGTGCTCTTCGAGGCCGGTCGCGATGGCGAAGATGTTCGGATCGAAGATGATGTCTTCCGGCGGGAAGTTCAGCTCACCTACCAGAATGTCGTAAGCGCGTTTGCAGATCTCGGTCTTGCGCGCGAATGTGTCGGCCTGGCCGACCTCGTCGAAGGCCATGACGACCACGGCGGCGCCATGGCGCTGCGCGATCTTGGCCTCATGGATGAACTTCTCCACGCCTTCCTTCATCGAGATCGAATTGACGATCGGCTTGCCCTGAACGCATTTCAGGCCGGCTTCGATGACATTGAATTTCGACGAGTCGACCATCACCGGCACGCGGGCGATGTCCGGCTCGGAGGCGACCAGATGGAGGAACTCGACCATCGCGGCTTCGGAATCCAGCAGGCCTTCGTCCATATTGACGTCGATGACCTGCGCGCCGTTCTCGACCTGGTCGCGCGCCACCTGCAGCGCGGCGGTGTAGTCGCCGGCGGTGATCAGCTTGCGGAATTTAGCCGAGCCAGTGACGTTGGTGCGCTCGCCGACATTGACGAAGGGAATCGCCGAGGTCAGTTCGAACGGCTCCAGACCTGACAGGCGCAGGAGCGGTGCGATCTCCGGCACGACGCGCGGCTTGTGCGGCGCGACGGCCTTGGCGATGGCCGCGATATGATCCGGCGTGGTGCCGCAGCAGCCGCCGACCACATTGACGAGGCCGCTGGCAGCGAACTCGCCGATCAGCCCCGCCATGAATTCCGGGCTCTCGTCATACTGGCCGAATTCGTTGGGCAGGCCGGCATTCGGATAGGCGCATACGAGGGTATCGGCGACGCGGCCGATATCGGCGATATGCGCGCGCAGGTCTTCGGCGCCGAGGGCGCAATTGAAGCCAATGGTGGCTGGCCTCGCGTGCTTCACCGAATTCCAGAACGCTTCCGGCATCTGGCCTGACAACAGGCGACCTGACTTGTCGGTGATGGTTCCGGAGATCATCACGGGCACGTCGATGCCGCGCGCCTCGCAGATTTCGGCAATGGCATAGAGCGCCGCCTTGGCGTTCAGCGTGTCGAAGATGGTTTCGACCAGCAGGAGGTCGGCGCCGCCGTCAAGCAAACCGTTGATCTGCTCGCTATAGGCGATGCGCAGATCGTCGAAGGTCACCGCACGATAGCCGGGATTGGCGACATCCGGTGAGATCGAGGCGGTGCGGTTGGTCGGGCCGATGGCGCCGGCGACGAAGCGTGGCTTGCCGTCCTCGGCAGCGACGGTAATGGCAGCGTTCTTGGCGAGCCGCGCGCCTTCGCGGCTCATCTCATAGGCGATGTCCTGCAGGTCGTAATCGGCCTGCGCGATCGAGGTCGAGGAGAAGGTGTTGGTGGCGACGATGTCGGCACCGGCGCGCAGATATTGCGCGTGGATGTCCTCGATGGCGTCGGCCTGGGTCAGGATCAACAGGTCGTTATTGCCGCGGAGGTCGCGGTGGAAATTCTTGTAGCGCTCACCGCGGAATGCGGCCTCGTCGAATTGCAGACCCTGGATCATAGTGCCCATGGCACCGTCGAGCACGAGAATGCGCTCGGCAGCGGCGGCAAGCAGTTCGGTACGCTTCGGCGAAACGGGTACGGACATGAGATCAGGCAGCTTTCTGCGCGCCGTTCGGCCGGAAGCCCAACAGGTGACTAATGGCGAAAACGAGATCGGCGCGGTTCATCGTGTAGAAATGGAAATCGGAGACGCCCTGCTTGGCGAGCTTCTGCACCTGGCCAGCGGCCACGGTGGTGGCTACCAGTTTGCGTGTCTCGGCATCGTTATCGAGGCCGTCGAACTTGGCGGTGAGCCAGTCGGGCACTGTGGTGCCAGCACGGGTGACGAAGGCTCTCGCCTGCTTGAAATTATGCATCGGCATGATGCCGGGCAGCACCGGGATATCGATGCCGCGGGCGCGGACCTTGTCGAGGTAGCGGAAATACAGGTCGTTATCGAAGAACACCTGGGTGATGGCGCGAGTCGCGCCGGCATCGACTTTCGCCTTTAGTGTATCGATGTCAGCATCGAAGTCGGCGCTCTCGGGATGCTTCTCCGGATAGGCGGAGACGGTGACGTCGATATCGGGATAGCGGTTGCGGATGCTGGCGACCAGATCGGCGGAGGTCTTGTAACCGTCGGGGTGCGGTATATATTCCGTACCGATGCCCGTGGTCGGATCGCCGCGCAGGGCCACGATGTGGCGAACGCCGGCCTCATGATAGCGGGTTACGACATCGTCGATTTCGCTTTTCGGCGCGCCGACGCAGGTCAGATGCGCCGCCGGGGTGAGGGCGGTCTCCTTGAGCAGACGGACGATGGTGGCGTGGGTGCGCTCGCGCGTCGACCCACCGGCGCCATAGGTCACCGACACGAAGGACGGGTTCAGCGGCGCCAGGCGCTCAATGGTGTCCCACAGGGTGCGGTCCATCTCCTCGGTCTTCGGCGGGAAGAACTCGAAGGAGATATTGGGAAGCTTGGTGGGGGTGGCCGGGTTGATCTCGGTCATCGCGTCGAACTCCACCGCATGAAGCGGTACCGGTTGTCTCTGGCGCCAAGCCCTGGGGACTTTGGCTGCACTGCACAAAGATAGGCTATGGTCGGTGACTGAAATAGCCCATCTGGAGCGGTTTTAGGGTGGGAATTGGCCCAACTAAGGGCAGATATCTCGCGTAATTTTCCTCGTTAGAATACAAGTGGGCAGCGCCAGTTTCTCGCAAAACTACCAGAATATGGCTGTAAATAGCCAATGTAGCCACTTCGATCTATAGACGATGTATGTGGGCAAATGTCGTGTAATTATTCTTATATCAGAATTCATCCCACGAGAGGCGGCCCTTGCTGCGGTCGGCGTTTGGGGGAGGCGTCGGTGGCCCAAAACGCTCTTTGCCCTCTCCGGCGCAGGCACTAGCTTGGCGCCATGATCCCATTGTCCATTCTCGACCTCTCGGTCGTCACGTCAGGCACGCCGCCCGCGGGCGCGCTCCGCAACAGCATCGATCTGGCCAAACATGCCGATCGCCTCGGCTATGTCCGCTACTGGCTGGCCGAGCACCACAACCTCGCTTCGGTGGCGAGCCCCGCACCGGAGATCATGATCGGGCAGATCGCCGCGGTAACGCAGCATATCCGCGTCGGGTCTGGCGGCGTGATGCTGCCGAACCATGCGCCGCTGATGGTGGCCGAGCGCTTCAAGATGCTGGAGGCGCTGTTTCCCGGCCGGATCGATCTCGGTCTCGGCCGTGCGCCGGGCACCGATGGTGCGACGGCCTACGCGCTGCGCAACCGTCTTGCCGGCCGCGAAGGCGATGATTTCCTCGAGCGACTGAGCGAGCTTGTACTGTGGGAGACGCGGCAATTCCCGGAAGGTCATCCCTATAACAACGTCGTGGCGATGCCGAATGACGTGCCGCTGCCGCCGCTCTGGCTGCTCGGCTCCAGCGACTACAGTTCGGATCTCGCTGCGCAGGTCGGCATGGGTTTCGCTTTCGCCCACCATTTTGCATCCCACGACGCCGCCGACGCGATGGTGCACTACCGCGCGCGCTTCAAGTCCTCCAGCTGGCGGCAAGCACCGCATGCGATTCTCGCGGTCGCAGTGATTTGTGCGGAGACGGATACCGAGGCCGAGCGGCTGGCGTCGTCAGCCGATCTCAATCGCCTGCGCCGCGACCGCGGCGAATATGCGCCGCTGCCAAGCGTAGAGGAGGCGCTGGCCTATCCCTATAGCGACAGCGAGAAGATGAAGGTCGCACGCAACCGTTCGCGACTGTTCGTCGGCAGCCCGTCGACAGTCATGGAAAAGCTGCAGCCGCTCGTCAGCGAATGCCAGGCCGATGAGTTGATGGTCATTACCGCGATGTATGATCATGAGGCGCGGAAGCGGTCCTATGATCTGTTGGCGGATGTATTTCAATTGCAGAGAGCAGCAGCCTAGGCGCAGCGAGCTTAGCGAGCGCCGCGACAATGGGAGGGGATGATGGCGCCTCTGGTAACACCGCGTGGCCTTGGCGAAGTTGTTCTGCGTGTCAGCGATATGCCGCGCGCGGTCAGTTTCTATCGAGATGTCCTTGGCCTCACTCCGCTGCGCGCCTTCGACGATCGGATCGTGTTTCTCAAGGTGGAGGATGGCTTTGAAGGCCATCACCGTATTATCGGCCTTTTCAGGGCCGATCAGCCGTCCAATCGTGACGACACGAAATGGTCCGCTCCCGATTTGCGGGCACCCACTCTGCATCACCTTGCGCTAGAGATTGCGTTATCGGACTATCAGCCTGCTCTCGATGCCCTGACGAAGGCGGGTTTCAAGCCGAACACCTACGAACACCGATGGATCGGCTGGCGCTCCATTTACGTCACCGATCCGGACGGCAATATCGTCGAGTTGGTTGCGGTGGATGCGTCAATTTGCGAGGCATCGTAAAGTTTCGAGAGGAATGTCGGGGTCGGGACTGCCGAAACGTCCTTGGGGCGGCGCCATCATTACACCGAGGTAAACCTATGCTCTATGCAATTCTGGCCTATCACGTCGAAGACGTCGTCGTGTCCTGGACCGCCGACGAAGACACTGCAGTGATGGCCAATCTTCATGAGCTTCACGAGAAGCTGACGGCCGACGGCCGGATGGGGCCGGCTGCGCGTCTCGGAGGTACCAAGGGTGCATTCACCTTGCGCGGACCCGGCGCTGGCGTGATCATCGACGGTCCTTTTGCCGAGACCAAGGAGCAGTTGCTCGGCTTCTATGTCGTCGATTGTGCGACCCGTGAGGACGCCGTCGCAACCGCGCGCGATCTGCGCCGCGTCAATCCGACTGCGGTCTATGAAATCCGTCCGGTTCAGCTATTTCTGCCCGGATCGCCCATGGCGGCGACGCATGCGCTGACCGATCACGTCCGGCCGGCGTCGTCCTGAACTTGCCGGTTACGAGGTCGGTTCGCCGAAGGTCGCGCGGAAAGGATGCGCCGGATAGACGCCGACGATCCTGAATTCGCGTGAGAAGAACTTCAGCTCTTCGAGCGCGAAAGCGAGGTTGCGGTCATCCGGATGACCGTCGACATCGGCGTAGAACTGCGTGGCGAAGAACTCGCCGTCGACCATGTAGCTTTCCAGCTTGGTCATGTTGACGCCGTTGGTGGCGAAGCCGCCGAGTGCCTTGTAGAGCGCCGCAGGAAGGTTGCGGACGCGGAAAACAAAACTGGTGACCAGCGGTTCGGAGCCCTGCGGCGCCCATTTGGCGTCTTTGGAAAGGATGACGAAACGCGTGGTGTTGTGATCCTCGTCCTCGACGTCCTCGGCGAGAATTTCGAGCCCGTAGATATCTGCCGCGAGCCGTGAGGCCAGCGAGGCGCAGCTCTTGTCGCCGCGTTCGGCAATCGCGCGGGCCGAGCCGGCGGTGTCGGCGGCGACGATGGCCTTGATGCCGAGCTTGCGAATGATGCGGCGGCACTGGCCGAGCGCGTGGACGTGGCTTTCCACCGTCTTGATGTCGGTGAGCTTCGCGCCGGGCAGCGCCATCATCTGGTGGTGAATGGGCAGAAACCACTCACCGACGATATGCAGGCCCGACTGCGGCAGCAGATGGTGGATGTCGGCGACGCGGCCGGCGATCGAGTTCTCGATCGGAATCATGCCTAGATCGGCCTCGCCCGAGGTGATCGCGGCCAGCGCATCCTCGAAGGTGGCGCAGGGCAGCGGCTCGGCATTCGGAAACGCCTCGACGATGGCGATATGGGAATTGGCGCCGGGCTCGCCCTGGAATGCGATCTTCATGATCTGATTTTGGGGAATGGTCATGGCGGGCCTTGTATCAGTCACTCAGGTTTTTGCCAGTAGCCGGCGGGCGGTTTCGAGATCCGCGGGCGTATCGACGCCGAGCGGGACGCTATCGACGATGGCGGCGTCGATCCGCATGCCGGCTTCCAGTGCGCGGAGCTGTTCGAGCTTTTCGCGTAGCTCCAGCGTCGACGGCGCGAGTTTGACGAAGCCTTCGAGCGCGGCGCGCCGATAGGCATAAAGCCCGATGTGATGGTAGCGGGGCCCGTCGCCATAGGGCGCCGTGGCTCGGGTGAAATACAGCGCACGCAGCCTGTCGGGCCCGGCTGGCGAGCCGATCAGCTTCACCACGCTCGGATTGGTATGTTCGTCATCCTTGTGGATCTCGGTCGCCAGGGTCGCGATGTCGACCGCGGGGTCGTCGAGCAGGCGGACCGCGGCGCTAATGTCGCCCGGCGGAATAGTGGGCAGGTCGCCCTGGACATTGACAATGGTCTGGACGTGCCCGGCCGGGTCCAGTTTGCACAGGGCCTCAAATATCCGGTCGGACCCTGACGGGTGGTCCGGGGAGGTCATGACCGCCTCGAAACCGTGGGCTTTAACGGCGTCCGCGATGTCGGCCGTATCGGTGGCGATGGCGACACGGCCCAGACCGGCCTCTTTGGCGCGTCGCGCCACATGCACGATCATCGGCAGCCCGCCAATATCGAGCAGCGGCTTGCCGGGCAGGCGGGTGGCCGCCATCCGGGCGGGAATGAGCACAAGGGTGCGTGTGTCTGTCATGTCAAAATCGGCTTGGATTCCAGTGATCTTCCCCCCGAAAAGTATGATGCACATCAAAGGGCGCGGCGTTTATACGGGTTGCCAGAGGATGGGCAAACCGTTATCTCAAAACGGCAGGCCCAAGGGCCGCAGGAACGTGATTCCTGAGTGTGTCGAGGCCGTTGGAGCGGCCTTCCAATGACCTAAAACGGCGTGGGGCTTTTCGACTATGGACTCCTTTGAACTCAACAAGATTATGGGCGCCATTCTCGGCACCTGCCTGGTTCTGATGGTGACGAATTTCACCGCCCAGGCCGTGTTTTCACCGAAGCATATGGAAAAGCCTGGCTTTGATATCGCCGTGAAGGAAGAGGCTGCCGGTGGTGCCAAGGCCGCTGCCGCGCCGTCCGAACCGATCGAGAAGCTGCTGCAGACGGCTTCGGTCGAGAAGGGCTCAACCGCAGCCAAGAAGTGCGCTGCCTGCCATACGTTCGAAAAGGGCGGTCCGAACCGCGTTGGCCCGAACCTGTTCGGCGTCGTCAATGAGAAGGTGGGCGAAGGCAAGGCCGGGTTCAACTTCTCGGCGGGCATGAAGGCCAAGGGCGGCACCTGGACCTTCGAGGAGTTGAACAAGTTCATCGCCAATCCGAAGGGCACCGTACCGGGCACGGCCATGGGCTTCGCCGGCATTCAAAAGGATAGCGAGCGCGCCGACGTGATCGCCTATCTGGCAACTCTCGCCGATAAGCCGGTGCCGCTGCCCACTGCAGCGAAATGAGGACGGTGTCGTAACGCTGTTCCTTGGTAATTTATCATCGATTAAACGGCCAGGCTCAGCCTGGCCGTTTTCGTATCTGCATTACCAAAGCTTAAGCGGGACGTTTGGCCGCAACGCGTTAGGATGCAACCAGCGTGACGGGTGGTATCCTGCGGAAAAGCCGGCATAATCGGTCGAACCCTCGCCTTATATGACCGTTCTAATAGACTGCTTCGGTTCACAGGATTCAGCACATTGACGATTTCCCGACGCCGCCTTCTCCAGACCAGCGCCTTCGCCGCACTTGCCCCTGTCATCGGTGGTGCCGGCAGCCTCTCCGTGATCGATGCAGCAAGTGCCCAGTCTACGGCTAAAGGTGCAGAGTGGCGCCACGCGCTGTCCCTGTTCGGGGAGATCAAGTATCCGGCGGAGTTCAAGCGCTTCGACTACGTCAATCCGGAAGCTCCCAAGGGCGGCACCGTCCGCCAGATCGCCATCGGCACCTTCGACAATTTCAACATCGCGGTGGCCGGCGTGAAGGGCAACATCGCCGGCGCCGTCGGGCTGATCTACGAGTCCCTTACGACAGGATCGCTGGACGAGGTCTCGACCGAATATGGCCTGCTCGCGGAAGCCGTCAGCCATCCCGAGGATTACTCCTGGGTGTCCTATCGGTTGCGGGCGAATGCCAAGTGGCATGATGGCAAGCCGGTGACCCCGGAGGATGTGATCTTCTCGCTGGAGTCCTTCAAGAAATATCACCCGCAATATTCTGCCTATTACCGCCATGTGGTGAAGGCCGAGAAGGTCGGCGAGCGTGAGATCAAGTTCACCTTCGATGCGCCCGGCAATCGCGAATTGCCGCAGATCGTCGGCCAGCTCACCGTGCTGCCCAAGCACTGGTGGGAGGGCACGAACGCTTCCGGCGCGAAGCGCGACATCGGCAGCACCACGCTGGAGGTGCCGCTCGGCAGCGCCGCCTACCGCATCAAGGATTTCGTGCCGGGCCGTTCGGTGTCGGTGGAGCGCGTGAAAGACTATTGGGGCCGCGACCTCAACGTGAATGTCGGTCGCAATAATTTCGATGAGCTGCGCTACGAGTATTTCCGTGACGGCACCGTCGCGCTCGAAGCCTTCAAGGGCGATCAGGTCGATTGGCGCACCGAGAACAGCGCCAAGAACTGGGCGACGGCCTATGACTTTCCTGCAGTTGCCGAGAAGCGCGTTATCCTCGAAGAATTCCTCAACCGCTCGTCGGGCATCATGCAGGGCTTCGCGCTCAACATCCGCCGCGACAAGTTCAAGGATCCGCGCGTTCGCCGCGCGCTGAATTATGCGTTCGACTTCGAGGAGATGAACAAGCAGATCTTCTTCGGCCAGTACAAGCGCATCTCCAGCTATTTCGACGGCACCGAACTGGCATCGTCGGGTCTGCCGGAAGGCAAGGAGCTGGAGATTCTGGAGACGGTGCGCGCCGAAGTGCCGCCGGAGGTTTTCACCAAGCCCTATACGAATCCGGTCGGTGGCAGTGCTGAAAATGTGCGCGGCAATCTTCGCGAAGCGCTACAACTGTTCAAGGAAGCGGGCTACGAAGTCCGTGATCGCAAACTGGTCAATGCCAAGACCGGTGCGCCGTTTGAGCTGGAATTGCTCGGCGAAGATCCCTCCTTCGAGCGCGTGATGCTGTTCTTCAAGCCATCGCTCGAACGTCTCGGCATCGGCGTGTCGGTCCGCACCATCGATGCCACGCAATATGAGAACCGGCTGCGGACCTGGGATTTTGACATCGTCGTGTCGTCCTGGCCGGAGTCGCTGTCGCCCGGTAACGAGCAGCGTGAATTCTGGGGCTCGCAGGCTGCCGATATGGCCGGCTCACGCAACATCGTCGGCATCAAGAATCCTGCGATCGACAAGCTGATCGATCGCGTGATCTTCACCAAGGACCGCAACGATCTCGTCGCTGCGACCAAGGCGCTGGATCGCGTGCTGCTGTGGAACAACTTCGTGGTGCCGCAATGGACCTACAACAAGGTCCGCACCGCGCGCTGGGATCGCTTCGGTCGTCCGCCCGAGCCGCCGAAATACGGGCAGTCGGGTTTCCCCGCCATCTGGTGGTACGACGCCGACAAGGCCGCCAAGATCGGCAAGCGCTCTTGAGGAGCACATCGCGCATGGCGCAGCTCAATCGTCGGCACGTGCTGGGTCTCGGGATCGGCGCTATCGCGGTCGCGCGCTTCAGCCCCGCTTTGGCGCAGGCGCCGAGCGAAGCCCACGGTATCTCCGCCTTTGGCGATCTGAAATATCCGGCCGATTTTCCGAATTTCGACTACGTCAACGTCAAGGCGCCGAAGGGCGGCGCCTTCTCGACGGTGCCGTCGAGCCGTGCATTCAACCAGTCGTTCCAGACCTTCAATTCGCTGAACGCCTATGTTCTGAAGGGCGACGGCGCGCAGGGCATGGGCATGACCTTCGCCCCGCTGATGGTGCGCGCGGGCGACGAGCCAGACGCGATGTACGGGCTGGTCGCGAAGTCCGTGCAGATCTCCGCCGATGGTCTGACCTATCGTTTTACGCTGAGGCCGGAGGCGCGATTCCATGACGGCAGCAAGCTCACTGCGCGCGATGCGGCGTTTTCGCTGACGGCGCTCAAGACCAAGGGCCATCCCATCATCACGCAGCAGATGCGTGATATGGTGAAGGCCGAGGCTGTCGATGACGTGACGCTGGTGGTGACCTTCGCCGAGAAACGCGGCCGCGACGTGCCGTTGTTCGTTGCAGGCATGCCGATTTTCTCGCAGGCCTATTACGATAAGCGCGCATTCGATGAGACGTCGCTGGAGACGCCGCTCGGTAGCGGGCCTTACAAGGTCGGGCGCTTCGAGGTCGGGCGTTACATCGAATTCGACCGCGTGAAGGACTGGTGGGCCGCAGACCTTCCGGTCAACCGGGGCAGCTACAATTTCGATACGGTGCGGTTCGATTTCTATCGCGACCGCGACGTGGCCTTCGAGGGCTTCACCGGTCGCAATTATCTGTATCGCGAGGAGTTCACCTCGCGCATCTGGAATACACGCTACGATTTTCCGGCCGTGAAGGATGGCCGGGTCAAGCAGGAGATGCTGCCCGACGATACGCCGTCCGGCGCGCAGGGCTGGTTCCTCAACACACGCCGCGCCAAGTTCAAGGATCCGCGCGTGCGTGAGGCGCTCGGCAATGCATTCGATTTCGAATGGACCAACAAGACCATCATGTATGGCGCCTATGTGCGCACGGTGTCGCCGTTCCAGAACTCTGACCTGATGGCGACTGGTGCGCCGTCGCCGGAAGAGCTCGCATTGCTGGAGCCGTTCCGGGACAAGGTGTCGAGCGAAGTGTTCGGTGATCCCTATGTGCCGCCAACTTCCGATGGTTCGGGCCAGGATCGTGCGCTGCTGCGCAAGGCCATCCAGCTCCTGAACGACGCAGGTTGCGCAATGAAGGACGGCAAGCGCATGACGGCGCAGGGTGAGCCGTTCAAGATCGAGTTTCTGCTTGATGAGCCTGCTTTCCAGGCGCATCACATGCCCTATATCAAAAATCTCGGCACGCTGGGCATCGAGGCCAGTGTGCGTCTTGTCGATCCCGTGCAATTCCGTGCACGCCGCGACGATTTCGACTTCGATGCTGCCATTGAGCGTTTCAGCTTTTCCACCATTCCCGGTGATTCCCTGCGTTCATTCTTCTCGATGCAATCGGCAGCGACCAAGGGCTCGAACAATCTCGCCGGCATTTCCGATCCTGTGGTCGATGCCCTGATGAACGAAGTCATCGCCGCCGATACGCGCCCCAAGCTGGTTTTCGCGGCGCGGGCGCTGGATCGTGTCATCCGCGCCGGCCGCTACTGGGTGCCGCAATGGTATGCGGCCTCGCATCGCGTGGCCTATTGGGATGTGTTCGGCCATCCCGCCAATCTGCCGAAATATATCGGCGTCGGTGCGCCCGATCTGTGGTGGGCGTCCGCAAAACCTTCAAGCGAGCAGGCCAAATAGCATGGGCGCATATATCGCACGGCGCGTGCTGCTGATGTTTCCCACGCTGCTGGGAATCCTGTTCGTCTCCTTCGTCGTGGTGCAATTCGCGCCCGGTGGTCCGGTCGAGCGCGTGATCGCGCAGCTCAGCGGCGCCGATACCGGTGCCTCACGCGTCTCCGGCTCGTCCGGCGGTGACTTCGGTAACCGTGCGCAGCCGGGCGCCGCAGGCGATGCGGTGAACTCGAAATATCGCGGCGCGCAGGGGCTTGATCCGGATTTCGTCAAGAGCCTGGAAAAGCAGTTCGGCTTCGACAAGCCGGCGCCGGAACGTTTCGCGCTGATGCTGTGGAACTTCGCCCGCTTCGATTTCGGCAAGAGCTATTTCCGCGACACGACGGTGCTGCAGCTGATCAAGGAGAAGCTGCCGGTCTCGATGTCGCTCGGCATCTGGATGATGCTGATCACCTACCTGATCTCGATCCCGCTCGGCATCCGCAAGGCGGTGCAGGACGGCTCGCGCTTCGACACCTGGACCTCGGCCGTCATCATTGTCGGTTTCGCCATTCCCGGCTTCCTGTTCGCGATCCTGCTGATCATCCTGTTCTCGGGCGGATCCTTTTGGAGCATCTTCCCGTTGCGTGGACTGACCTCGGACGGCTGGAGCCAGTTCCCGTGGTACTGGAAGATCATCGATTATTTCTGGCACATGACGCTGCCGCTGATCTCGATGGTGCTCGGTGCCTTCGCCACCATGACGCTACTGACCAAGAACTCGTTCCTCGACGAGATCCGCAAGCAATATGTGATGACGGCGCGCGCCAAAGGCTGCAACGAGCGGCAGGTGCTCTACAATCACATCTTCCGTAACGCGATGCTGATCGTCATCGCAGGATTCCCGGGTGCGTTCATTCACGCTTTCTTCTCGGGTTCGCTGCTGATCGAGACGATCTTCTCGCTTGATGGCCTCGGCCTGCTCGGCTTCGAGAGCGTGCTCAACCGCGATTATCCCGTGGTATTCGGCACGCTGTTCATCTTCTCGCTGGTTGGTCTCGTCGTGAATCTCTTGTCCGATCTGGCCTATATGTGGATCGATCCGCGGATCGACTTTGAGGCGCGAGAAGTCTGATGACGATCACAGCGCCCGTGCCCGTCGAAACCACCACGCTGTCGCCGCTTGGCGAAGCAGTGCCGCCGTCGCGTCACCCGCTCGGCATTTCGCCGCTCAACCAGCGTCGCTGGCAGAACTTCAAGTCCAATCGCCGTGGCTACTGGTCGTTCTGGATCTTCTTGTTCCTGTTCTTCATCTCGCTGTTTGCCGAGGTGATCGCCAATGACCGGCCGTTCTTCATCAAGTTCGACGGCAAGATGTATTTCCCAGCTTTCGTCACCTATTCGGAGACGACTTTTGGCGGTGATTTCGAGACGGCCGCCGATTATCGCGATCCGTTCCTGCAGAAGCTGATCGCCGAGAAGAACGGCACCATTCTCTGGCCGCTGATCCGCTATTCCTACGACACGCACAATCTCGATCTGCCGACGCCGGCACCGTCGAAACCGACATGGATGCTCACCGAGGAGCAGTGCAAGCCGGTGGTCGAAAAGAAGGGCCTCAAGAGCTGCCGCGATCTCGAATATAACTGGCTCGGCACCGACGATCAGGGCCGCGATGTCGTGGCGCGGCTGATCTACGGCTTCCGCATCTCGGTGCTATTCGGCCTCGCGCTCACCATCGTTTCGTCAATCATCGGCATTGCCGCAGGCGGTGTGCAGGGTTATTTCGGCGGCTGGGTCGATTTGGCGTTCCAGCGCTTCATCGAAATCTGGAGTGCGATCCCGTCACTCTATCTGCTGCTGATCCTGTCGTCCGTGCTGGTGCCTGGCTTCTTCGTGCTGCTTGGGATCCTGCTACTGTTCTCATGGGTATCGCTCGTCGGTCTCGTGCGCGCCGAATTCCTCCGCGGCCGCAATTTCGAATATATCATGGCGGCGCGGGCGCTGGGCGTATCCAACGCCAAGATCATGATTCGGCATCTGCTGCCGAACGCGATGGTCGCGACCATGACGTTCCTGCCGTTCATCGTCTCGTCCTCGGTGATGACACTGACCGCGCTGGATTTCCTGGGCTTCGGCCTGCCGCCAGGCTCGCCGTCGCTTGGCGAGCTGCTGTCGCAGGGCAAGGCCAATGTGCAGGCGCCCTGGCTCGGTTTCACCGGTTTCTTTGCGGTGGCGATCATGCTGTCGCTGTTGATCTTCATCGGCGAGGGCGTGCGCGATGCCTTCGATCCGCGCAAGACGTTCAGGTAGGGCCGCAGCATGGATGCCATCAACCAGCCGCTGCTCGATGTGCGCGATCTTTCGGTCGCGTTCCACCATGGCGGCAATACGTCGGTCGCTGTCGACAGTGTATCGTTCGAGATAAAACGGGGCGAGTGCGTTGCGCTTGTGGGCGAGTCCGGCTCGGGCAAATCCGTCAGCGCCATGTCGATCCTGCGGCTGCTGCCCTATCCGACGGCGTCACATCCGTCCGGCCATATCCGCTTCAAGGGCCACGAGCTTTTGAGCATGTCGGAGCGCGAGATCCGCGGCATCCGCGGCAACGATATCTCGATCATCTTCCAGGAGCCCATGACCTCGCTGAACCCGCTGCACACCATCGGTGCGCAGATCGGCGAGATACTGCAACTCCATAACGGCATTCGCGGCAGCAAGGCGCGAGAACGAACGCTGGAATTGCTGACGCAAGTCGGCATTCCCGATCCGGAAACGCGTCTCGCCAGCTATCCGCATCAGCTGTCTGGCGGTCAGCGCCAGCGCGTGATGATCGCGATGGCGCTCGCCAATGAACCGGATCTGCTGATTGCCGACGAGCCGACCACCGCGCTTGACGTCACGGTGCAGGCGCAGATCCTCGCTCTGCTGGCCGATATTCGTCAGCGGCTCGGCATGAGCCTCCTCTTCATCACCCACGATCTCGGCATTGTCCGCCGTATCGCCGACACCGTCTGCGTGATGAATAACGGCAAGATCGTTGAGCAGGGGCCGGTGGAGCAGGTGTTTACCTCGCCACAGCACGCCTATACGCGGGCATTGCTTGCCGCCGAGCCGAAGCCCGATCCGGCGCCGCCACGGCCCGACGCGCCGGTGGTGATGTCGGCGGACGATCTCAAGGTCTGGTTTCCGATCAAGCGCGGATTGCTGCGCAAGACGGTGGGTCACGTGAAGGCCGTGGACGGCGTCAGTCTGAAGGTGCGTCAGGGCGAAACGCTGGGGGTGGTCGGCGAGTCCGGCTCGGGCAAGACGACGCTCGGCCTTGCGCTGCTGCGGCTGATCTCCTCGCAGGGGCCGATCGTGTTCCTGAGCAAGGATATCCAGGGTTTGCAATTCAAGGACATGCGGCCGATCCGGCGTGACATGCAGATCGTGTTTCAGGATCCGTTCGGGGCGCTGTCGCCGCGTATGTCAGTCGGCGATATCGTCGCCGAGGGGCTCAGCGTGCATCAGCCTTCTCTTTCGCCGGAGGATCGTGAGACGCGCGTCGTCAAGGCGCTGCAGGATGTCGGTCTCGATCCCAAGACCCGGTTCCGCTATCCGCATGAGTTCTCCGGCGGCCAGCGCCAGCGCATCAGCATCGCGCGCGCAGCCGTGCTGGAGCCGAGTTTCGTCGTGCTGGACGAGCCGACCAGTGCGCTCGACATGCTGTTCCAGGCGCAGATGGTGGACCTCCTGCGCGAGCTGCAGCGCAAGCGCGATCTCACTTATCTGTTCATCTCGCATGACCTGCGCGTGGTCGCGTCACTAGCGAGCCACCTCATCGTGATGCGGCACGGCAAGGTGGTCGAAGAGGGCCCGGCTGCAGATCTGTTCAAGAATCCGAAGAGCGATTACACCCGCGCGCTGTTTGCCGCAGCGTTCAGGATCGAAACGGCGCCAGGCGGGGATGCTGCGCAGTAGGACACGATGACGAAAGACAACGATCACCGTCCCACCATTACAGACCGTGCTGCCGATGTCGCTGTCTCGGCCCCGACGGTGGTCGGACGCGGCTTCATGACCTACGAACGGTACGATATCGCGATCATTCGCGCGGACGATGAGACGTTGCGGCAGCAGCGCGACGTGCTGCGTGCGAGCAAGGTGGCAGCAGTAATTCCCATCGATCTGGAGCGCGGCAAGATCGTACTGATCCATCAGTTCCGTTTGCCGGCGCATCTGGCCACGGGGCGTGGTGAGATGGTCGAGATCGTCGCCGGGCGGATCGATGGCGATGAAACGCCGCTCGCTGCCGCTGCGCGAGAATGCGCGGAAGAGATCGGCGTAACGCCGCAGCGTTTGTTTGAACTCTATAGCGTGCTGCCGACGCCTGGCTGCACCGACGAATATATCACGTTCTTTCTCGGCTTCGTCGACAGCAGCAAGGTGCCTGTTCGGGGCGGCCTCGTCGGAGAGACCGAGGATACCCGGCCTTTCGTGGTCTCCATAGACGAGGCGATCGCGGCGCTGGATAGCGGTGTAATTCACAATGGCCTAATGGTGAGTGCCCTACAGTGGTTGGCGCTACATCGTGACCGACTGCAGGACTACTACGAGCGCGCGGTGCCTAGTCCAGCCGTTTGATGCTCGTGACATTGCTGCCGGCCGCCCTGATCCGCGCAATGGCGCCTTTCGTGTCCTCGATGGCCGTTGCCATGTGATGCGCATTGGCATGCACGATGGTGTCGGCATCGCGGGCAATGGCGACGTGGCCCTTCCAGAAAATCAGATCGCCGCGCTTCAGATGCTGCATCTCGGCGTCTGACAAGGCGCGGCCGAGGCCGCTCTCCTGCATGTCGCTGTCGCGGGGGCATCCGGTTCCCGCGGCGGTCAGTGCGATTTGCACCAGCCCGGAGCAATCGATACCGAGGCTGCTCTTGCCGCCCCAGAGATAGGGCGTGCCGACGAAGCGCTCGGCGACCGCAACGAAATCGGTCTCGAACGCACCGATATCCGCGACATGCCGCCTCGGTACGCAATGTCCGGCATTCGTCATCGCAAACGCATCTGTCATCTTGACGATGGCCAGGCGCGCGCCTAGCGGCAGCGTATCTGTCGGCGGCAGCTTGATGGAGGGCCCAGGGAAAAGGAACGTCCGGAGCGCGGTCACTTTGTGTGTTGGCGTCGGCCCGGGTGGATAGAGTGCGAGATCCGAAAGCCAGCCGACATAGCCGTCGCCATTGAGTTGGCCCCAGGCCCAGCCTTCGTCGTTGCGATCGTAGATGGTGAAGCGCTCGCCCTTCAAGGCCTGCGTATTCATTTCTGCGCCGGAGAATGGTTGGAGCCGCATGGAGGCGACGCCATCGGCAACCTCGAATTCTTCACCGTCGACGAAACGTGCGGCCTCGACCTGACCTTCAAGATATCGCGCGGCCACGTCAGGTCGCGCAGGCGTGAGCCGGGGATCTCGTTTATCCATAGCGCTGGCTCAATAGCTGATAGATTGCACGTGCAGCCTGGCATTCGCCACCTTCGGGGCGCGCTGGCTTCGCCGATGGCGTCCAGCCATAGATATCAACATGCAGCCAGCTCTTCGCAGCTTCGACGAAACGCTGCAGGAATAGCGCGCATGTGATTGAGCCGGCAAAGCCGCCGGAGGGCGCGTTGTTGATGTTGGCGACCTTGGAGTCGAGCCAGGCATCGTAGGGAGCCCAAAGCGGCAGTCGCCAGAGCGGATCGTTCTGCTCCTTCGCACAGCGCGCGACGTCGAGTGCCAGCGTCTCGTCGTTGGTGTAGTAGGGCGGCAGATCGGGCCCGAGCGCCACGCGCGCAGCGCCGGTCAGCGTGCCCAGATCGACCAGCAGGTCCGGTTTCTCCTCATCAGCATAGGCCAGCGCATCGGCCAGCACCAGGCGGCCTTCGGCGTCGGTATTGCCGATTTCGACCGTCGGCCCCTTGCGCGATTTGAAAATATCGAGTGGGCGGAAGGCATTGCCGGCGACGGCGTTCTCGACAGCAGGGATCAGCACGCGCAGCCGCACTTTCAGCTTCGCGTCCATCACCATCAGCGCTAGCGCGAGAACATTGGCGGCGCCGCCCATATCCTTCTTCATGATCAGCATGCCGCTCGATGGCTTGAGGTCGAGGCCGCCCGTGTCGAAGCAGACGCCTTTGCCGACCAGCGTCACCTTTGGATGCGATGGGTCACCCCAGGAGAAATCGATCAATCGTGGCGCGCGCGTCGAGGCCATGCCCACGGCGTGGATCAGTGGGAAATTCTGTTGCACGAGGTCGTCGCCCACGATGCAGTTGAACTCTGCGCCAAAACGCGCGGCCAGATCCCTGGCGGCCGCGGCGAGCGCTTCCGGCCCCATATCGTTCGACGGCGTATTGATGAGATCGCGCGCCAGTGCTGTGGCCTCGGCGATACGGCTGATCTCGGCGACATCGACGCCCTCAGGCGGCACCAGCTTCACCTTGGGCTCATCATTCTTGCGATAACGGCCGAAACGATAGCTGCCGAGGGCGAAAGCGAGCACGGCGAGGCGGGTGTCGTGGGGTGCGTTGGCGAAACGGTAGGTGCCCGGTGGCAGCAGGCCGGGCAATTGCCCCGGGCGGAACAGGTCGCGGAAGGTCGCGCCGTCGTCTTCCAGCCCGAAGATGACCTGGGCGATTGCGCCATCTTCCGTCGGCAACGCCAGCCAGGCGCCGGGTTTCGCCGCAAAACCGTTGGCCGCGGCGAAAGCTTTCGCGGGTGCGGGGAGTGCTGCGCTGATTTCGGGCCAGGTTGTCTTGGTCGCGAAGGTGATCGGAATGGTGGATGCGGCGGCAGCGGTCTCGAAGGCGGAATGCATATGCAGAATCTCGCGAAAGGGAGCGGCAATGACACCTGAAGCGCAAAGGGCGTCAAGCGACGGTATTGGAGGATATGGCGTGGCCCGCGCCGATTAACCAGCCATTAGGGTTAACACTCTATTGCTGAAGGCATCCGGCTCGTCCGTCCGCTCCATTGTTGAGTCAAAGTGCCATGCGTCAGCCCCCTTGTCTTGCCCGGCTTTTGACGACCGCGGCAATGACGGCAATCCTGGCCAGCGGCCTTGCCGGCTGCAAGACGGCGGGCATGTCCGATATCACCGGTTCCCTTGGCGCTCGGGCGGAAGCACCAGCCGATGCCGATCCCGCCCGTGCGGCCGAAGTCTATGGCGAACGCTATCGCGCCAATCCCAAGGATGCTGACGCTGCCCTGCGTTACGGCCAGGCCCTCCGGGCCAACGGCCAGCGGGCCCAGGCCGTTTCGGTGTTCGAACAGGCGACGCTGACGAATCCCGGCAACAGGCCGCTGCTGGCAGGCTACGGCCGCGCGCTGGCCGACGCCGGCAGCTTCCAGCGCGCCTTCGATGTGCTGACCACCGCACATAGCCCAGCCAATCCGGACTGGCGTATCCTGTCGGCACAAGGCGCCGTCCTTGACCAGATGGGGAGGCATGACGAAGCCCGCCGTTACTACGACAGCGCGCTGAAGATCAGGCCGGAGGAGCCGTCCGTGCTCTCCAATCTCGGTCTGTCCTACATGCTTTCGAAGGATCTGCCGCAGGCCGAGGCGACGCTGCGCCGCGCGCAGGGCCGCGGCAATGTCGATCCGCGCGTTCGCCAGAATCTCGGTCTCGTGGTTGGCCTGCAAGGCCGGTTCGGTGAAGCGGAATCCATCGTGAGGGCTGACCTGCCGCCAGACGAAGCAGCGGCGAATGTCGCCTATCTCAAGCAGATGCTGAGCAGTAAAGGTCAGCCCCGCCTGGGCGCCCGGGACGACGACGCACCGCGTCGGTCGTAATTTCTCGCAGGTCAAATTTCGCAATGACGTTGAGCAAGGCCAAGCTCACCGGCGTCACTGCATCGCTGCGACCTTGATGCCCGTTGGGCCGAGAATGACGACGAACAGAACCGGCAGGAAGAACAGGATCATCGGCACCGTCAGCTTCGGCGGCAGCGCGGCGGCCTTCTTCTCGGCTTCGTTCATGCGCATGTCGCGGTTTTCCTGCGCCATCACGCGAAGGCTCTGACCGAGCGGAGTGCCGTAGCGTTCCGACTGCATTAGCGCCAGACAGACTGATTTGACGCCCTCCAATCCGGTACGCTTTGCGAGGTTCTCATATGCAACCTTGCGATCCTGCAGATAGGACAGTTCGGCCGTGGTCAGTGTGAATTCCTCGGCCAGCGCCACCGACTGCGTTCCGATCTCGATGGACACGCGGCGAAACGCGACTTCGATGGACATGCCGGATTCGATACAGATCAGCAGCAGATCGAGAGCGTCCGGAAACGCGCGGCGGATCGAAAGCTGGCGTTTGGTGATTGCATTCTTGAGAAAGATCATCGGCGCCTGCAGGCCAAGATAGGCGGCACCGAGGCACATGCCGATCTTGATGGGCATCGACTGTTCCATGCGCGAGATGACGAACACATAGAGGATCGCGAAGACGAGGAACACGATCGGCGTGACGGCGCGGAAGAACAGGAAGGTGATATAGGGCGCTTGGCCGCGATAGCCGGCCATGACCAGCTTGTCGAGCGCGGCTTCCTGCGCCAGCCATTTGCTGAGGTTGAAGTCGGTCACAACCTTGGAGACGAGTTGCTTCGGCGTCTGGCGCAGCGACACTCTCTCGCCTTTGGCCATGCGGTCCCGCTCGCGCTGCCGCAGCCGCTCCCGCTCGCTGGCGACCGCTTTCATCCGCTTGGCGAGACCGTCGCCGGCGAACAACGGCGTAAGCAGGCTGTAGGCTGTTGCTGCAACCGCGATCGCGGCAAGCAGCATCGTCATGAAACGGATGTCGTGAAGCTTTGCTATCAGGAGATCGAGCATGCCAGCACCATCAGAAGTCGAAGTTGATCATGCGCTTCATGACGTAGATGCCGCAGGACATCCAGACCACGCAGGCCGCCAGCATCAGGCGGCCTGTCGGATGGGTCCACAGCAGCGAAATATATTCAGGCGTGCTGAGATAGACGAGCAACATCACGATCGGCGGTAGCGAGCCGATGATGCCGGCGGACGCCTTGGCTTCCATCGACATGGCCTGGATTTTCTCGGCCATCTTCTTGCGGTCGCGCAGCACCTTGGAGAGATTGCCGAGAGCTTCCGAGAGGTTGCCGCCCGACTTCTGCTGAATCGCGATGACGATGCCGAAGAAGTTGGCCTCCGGAAGCGGCATGCGCTCATAGAGCCGCGCACAAGCCTCGCCGAGCGGCATACCGATCGTCTGAGTTTCGATGATGGCAAGAAATTCGCTGCGTAGGGGTTCCGACGCGTCGGCGGCGACAACCTTGATCGAGTCGAATAGCGGCAGACCGGCCTTGATACCGCGAACGATGACGTCGACGGCATCCGGCAGCGCCTTGAGGAATGCGGCTTCGCGCCGCTTCTTGAGAAAGCTGAGAATCCAGCGCGGCAGGCCGAAGCCGGCGGCGAATCCGAGACCGGCGGCCGCGAGCAGACCGCCGCCAAACATCATGGTCACCAGGAAGCTTCCGCCTCCCAGAATGCCGGAGATCACCATGAATTTCTGGTCGCTCCAGTCGAGGCCGGCCTGCGCGATCCGGATTCCGAGCGGGATCTTCTTTTCCTTCTGAAGGCGTGCTTCGACTTCCTTGAGCGATCCTTCGACCTGCTCGCGCCGGGAGCGCTGGTTTTTGTCGACCTGGCGCGCCACGGGCTCCGTCCGCGCGACCGATGCACGGCGGGCTTCGGCCTTCTTCTCGCCGGACAACAGCGGATAGAGAAAAACCCAGGCCACACCGCCGACAGCGATGCTGGCCATGAATGCCAATGCGAGCGCCTGCATGTTCATCATTCGCTCCTCAGTTCGGCGCTATGACTTCGGCAGCATCGAGCGCCGCCGCGAGCCGCTTCTCCTCGCCGTAATAGCGGGCACGATCCCAGAACCGCGGGCGGCCAATGCCGGTCGAGCGGTGCCGTCCGATGATGTTGCCGTTGGCGTCTTCGCCGACCATGTCGTAGACGAACAGGTCCTGCGTAATGATGGTGTCGCCTTCCATGCCCATCACCTCGGTGATGTGCGTGATGCGGCGCGAGCCGTCGCGCAGACGGGCGGCCTGTACGATGACGTCGATCGACGCGCAGATCATTTCGCGAATGGTGCGCGAGGGCAGCGAGAAACCACCCATGGTGATCATGGATTCGCAGCGTGACAGCGCTTCACGCGGATTGTTGGCGTGGAGGGTGCCCATCGAGCCGTCATGGCCGGTATTCATCGCTTGTAACAGGTCGAATGCCTCGGGTCCGCGGACTTCGCCGACGATGATCCGCTCCGGGCGCATGCGCAGACAGTTGCGCACCAGTTCGCGCATCGTGACCTGGCCTTCGCCCTCGATGTTCGGCGGCCGGGTTTCGAGCCGCACCACGTGGGGCTGCTGCAGCTGAAGTTCAGCGGCGTCCTCGCAGGTGATGATGCGCTCGTCGTCGTCGATATAGTTGGTGAGGCAGTTCAGCAGCGTGGTCTTGCCCGAACCGGTACCGCCGGAGATCAGCACGTTGGCGCGGCAGCGGCCGATGATCTGAAGGATCTGGGCGCCGTCCGGCGAGATCGCGCCGAATTTGACCAGCTGCTCGAGCGTCAGCTTGTCCTTCTTGAATTTACGAATCGTCAGCGCAGGACCATCGATGGCCAGCGGCGGCACGATGGCGTTGACGCGCGAACCGTCGGCAAGACGAGCGTCGCAGATCGGTGAGGATTCATCGACGCGGCGGCCGACCTGGCTGACGATGCGCTGGCAGATATTCAACAGCTGCTGATTGTCGCGGAAACGGATGCCGGTCTTCTGGATCTTGCCGGCAACTTCGATGAACACCGTGCCGGCGCCATTGACCATGATGTCGGCGATGTCGTCGCGCGCCAGAAGCGGCTCGAGCGGCCCGTAACCGAGCACGTCGTTGCAGATGTCGTCGAGCAGTTCTTCCTGCTCGGCAATGGACATCACGATGTTCTTGATCGCGATGATCTCGTTGACGATGTCGCGGATTTCCTCGCGCGCGGATTCGCCGTCGAGCTTGGCGAGCTGCGCGAGGTCGATCGCCTCGATCAGGGCGCCGAAAATCGTCGCTTTGACCTGATAGTAATTTTCGGAGCGGCGCTCTGCGATGACGGGGGCAGATGCGGCGCGTGCGGGTGACAGCGGCGGCGATGACACAGCCGGTGGCGCAGACGCAGCCATCGCGCCGGGAGAGGGCTCCGGCGCGATGGCGGGCTTGACGGCCCGGACATCGGTATCTGTTCCGCTACGCTTACCAAACACGACAACACTCCATGCGGCGGATTATTTCGACCGCAACTTCTCCAGGAACGGACCCAGGAAGGATCCTCGTGGCTTCTTGGCCTCGCCGCGGCCCGTCAGCCGCTGCGCAATTTGCAGAAAGAGTTCGGTGGTGCGATGGCCGGCCGCAATCTCGGCAATCATCTGACCATTGTTGGCGGCCGAGCCGAACATCTGTGGATCGAACGGGATCGTGACGATCGGCGGTGTCTCGATGGCCTTGGCGAATTCGCTGGCGCTGATTTCGGGCCGCTTTGGAACGCCGACCTGATTAAGGCAGTACAGAGGTGCGCGATCATTGGGGCGCGAGGCCTTGATCAGATCGTACATGTTCTTGGTATTGCGCAGGTTGGCGAGATCTGGCGCTGCGACGATCAGGATGTCATCCGCGCCGATCAGGGCCCGCTTGGTCCATCCCGACCATTGATGCGGCACGTCGAGCACGATGCAGGGCATCGTCGACCGCAGCGTGTCAAAGATCGAGTCGAAGGCCTCGGCGCCAAAGTCGTAGACGCGGTCCAGTGTGGCAGGGGCAGCCAGCAGGCTGAGATGGTCGGTGCACTTCGACAGCAGTCGGTCGATGAAGGCGGTGTCGACACGATCCGGCGAGAACACCGCGTCGGCGATGCCTTGCGGCGGGTCCTGGTTGTAGTCCAGCCCGGCAGTTCCAAATGCGAGATCGAGATCAGCCACAACGGAGTCCAGTGCCAGATCGCGCGCGATCGCCCAGGCGACGTTGTGAGCGATGGTGGACGCGCCGACGCCGCCCTTGGCGCCGACCACGGCAATGATGCGGCCGACCGCCTTGGCTTCCGGCGCCGAGAACAGTCCGCAGATCGAACGAACGACATCGATCGTCGCAACAGGCGCGATCACGTAGTCGCTGACGCCGCGACGAACCAGCTCGCGGTACAACGTAACATCATTGACCTTGCCGATCACCACCACGCGGGTGCCGGAATCGCAAACCGTCGCCAGTTGATCAAGGCCAGCGAGAATGTCGCCGCGCGGTTCGGTCTCGAGAACAATGACGTTCGGCGTCGGTGCCGACCGATAGGCCTCGATGGCCGCAGGCATGCCGCCCATCTGGATCTTGATGTGAGCCTTGCCCAGGCGCCTGTCCTCGGCGGCGGCCTGCACAGCGGCAGCGGTTTCCACTGTCTCGCAGAACGCCTGCACCGACACCCGCGGTGCCGGCGCAATATGCTCCTCTGCCGCGGGTGTTGCGGCGGAGGGCTGCTCGTCTGCGGTTTTCTGCGCGTAGCTAATCATTGGCCCACATTGCTGATTCTGGTCTTGTCTTCGGGATAGGTCGTCGCGGTGCTCTCACCCTTGCGATACTTGTCCAGCACGACGGTACGTCGGCCGGCATAGACAGGGGTTTCGGCGCGCGGCTGAACCAGGTCCGAAGGATTGGCAACCATGGCGGCGAGATTGCGTTGCTGGGCGCAGCCGAGATTGTAGTATGGCTTGTTCGCGAGATAGCCCTTGTTCTTGATCGACGACGCAAGGTCGTCGGGCCAGGTGCCGCACGGACCAGCCGAAGCCGCGATCAGCGGGTAGCTGACGCGGATGGTCGGCAACATACGCGGATCGCTCGGCTGATAGCTGCGCATCAGGACGCCGTTCTGGGGCACACCGATCGCCATCAGGAGCGAATGAACTTCACGATAAGACTCTCTGGCGGCGCGTGCGTTCGGTGTATTGACCGGCACCTCCGCAGTGATGACGCCGGTGCCTTCGCGCAACCAGTCCTGACCGAGCGATACGACATCCGCGCGCTGTGTGGCCGACAGGCCGCCGCGCTGGCTGCCGACGAAGACCTCGGTGGTCTTGGCCCGTTCTTCGACAACGATGGGATGCCGCAGCCGGTAATCGTCCGGTATGCTTGACGTGGTGTCCTGCGCAACGGTCTTGCAGCCGCCGAGCGCAAGCGCCAGGAACAGCAGCGCGCCGGTGGCGGTCCGTGTGCGCGAAGAGTGTATCGCTGTGTGATTGATCATGGTCATCGGATACTTGCCCCGTCTCAATCCGTGATGAAGCCGAAAACGCCGCGATAGCTGCGCGTCGGTTGGGTCGGCTCGGTGCGGTGCGGTGCGCCATAGATGCGGTTGACGTTGCCGAGCAGATCGGCCTGCGGATCGGATGCATCCACGAAGCCGTCATCCGGACGCGAGAGATCCTTCTGCGCGACGGCGCGGACCACATAGGGCGTGACCAGGACCATCAGCTCGGTGTTGTTGTTGACGTAATCCCGGCTGCGGAACAGCGTGCCCAACACAGGCAATTGCGACATGCCCGGCAGGCCGCTAATGGCCGCTTTGGTTTGTTGCTTGATAAGGCCGGCCATCACCATCGAACCGCCGGACGGAATCTCGAGCGTGGTATCCGCACGGTTGACCTTGATCGCCGGGATCGACGTTCCGCTGATCGTGACGGAATTTTCCTGCGATAGCTCGGAGACTTCGGTGCCGACACGCAGGCTGATACGACCTTCGCTCAGAACCACCGGCGTGAAGCCCAGCGAAATACCGAATTTCTTGAAGGTGATCTGCGTCGTACAGATTCGCGTCGTGGGATCGCAGGTATTGCCGCCGGGGACCGGGAATTCACCACCCGCAAGGAAATTGGCGGTCTCGCCGGAGATCGCGGTCAGCGTGGGCTCGGCAAGCGTCCGGATGACGCCGGCGTTTTCCATCGCTTTCAGCGTCGCCGTGACGGATGGCGTCGATCCGAAGGATGCCTTGAGGGCATTATCGGAGACCAGGCTGCCGCCGCGCGCCGTGAACGGGTTGCTATTGTTGAAGTTGACGACGGACGTGCCGTAGCTCATCGACGCCGACAGATCGACGCCGAGCTGCTTGACAATGTTGCGCTGGACTTCCGCAACGGTGACCTTGAGCATGACCTGATCACGCCCGCGCACCGAGATGCTGTTCACGACCTTGTCCATGCCGCCGACGAGGCGCGCCGCGAGGTCCGCGACCTGCTGCGCTTCGACCTGACTCGATGCCGTACCCGACAGCATCACGCCATCGCCGAGACCTTCGATGCGAATATCCGTATTGGGCATGGTCTGCTTGAGCGCGGCCCGAATACCGTTCAGGTCGCGCGTGACGGCGATATCGTAGGCGGCGATCTGCTGGCCGTTGACGTCGAAGAATACGATGTTGGTCTGGCCTACGGTCGCACCGATGATGTAGGCGCGCTGTGCCGAACGCACGACGGCGTTGGCGATCTTGGGATCGGCGACCAGCACATCCTTGATGTCGCGCGGCAGGTCGATGACGATCGACTTGCCGATGCCGAGCGGCAGGAATTTTGCGTTCAAGGCGCCGGCGCTGCCGGCTTGCATGGACGCGGAGTCGGCCGCGAAAACGGGCGTCAATACGGGATTGATCGTGAGCGCCGTGATGGCGGTGAGCGACAGCGCGCGGGCTGCAAGAGCCCGCATCGATCCGCCTGTTGTGATGCGCTTCATCGCCTGCGTCCTCTTCATCACTTCGTCATGGTCGCGGTCGACGGGATGCCGTAACGCACGATGCTAATACTGTCGCGCTTACCGCCATTGGGATCTTCAACCGGCGCAGGCGCGTTAGCGTCGACCAGGGCCCGCAATGCCAGTGAGATCGTGCCGCTCTGCCGCGCGCGGGCGAGCAACTCGGCCTGTTCGGGCTTCAATTCGAGCGTTGCGGTCTTGCCGACGACTGAGTTCTGACCGTCCTTTTCCTTGGGCGCCTGATCGATGGCGAGGATGCGGATATTATTCAGGATGATCTCGGAGTTGATGACCTCAATGCCGCTGCGATCCGTACCGCGTTCGCGCTTCGACAGGATCACGTCGACGCGGTCGTTTGGCAGGATGAAGCCGCCGGCGCCAGTTTCCGGCGAAATTTCGGTGGAGACGGCGCGCATGCCGGTCGGCAGAACGGCGGCCATGAAGCCAGCGCCATTGGCGCGTACCAGTTTCGGTTCGCGGATCGGTTCGCCGGCAATGAAGGCCGACCGCGCGATGGAGCCAGCGATTTGCGTCGCTGCGTCCGGGCGGCTGTTACGGCTGATGACATTGGTGCTCGCCGCTGATGCGGGCCAGGACTGCCACTGGACATCATCGGGACCGAGCGCCTGACCGAGCGCGATATCGGCCTTGGCAACGAGAACGTCAGTTGTCGGGGCTTCGGCGACCTGAGGGGGCGGCGGTGCGTCCGATGTGCTCGCAAGATATAGCGCCACACTGCCAGCGCCGAGTGCAATGGCGAGGACCACAATGCGTGCGGTATTCATACGCTTCAACTTTCCACATTACGCCGCGACGCTGCCGCCGCTGTAACGGGAGTTGACCAGTTATTCGTCAAAGCATGGTTAATGAGCGGTATCTAAATCGCGTTAATAGAAAGTTCCGATCTTAGTGAAGCGCGAGACGCGCCAGGTCGATCGTCTTCACCCATCCGGTGTCGGGGTAAACGAGCAGTGCGCCGAGGGCGAGGGCAATACCGTAAGGGATGCCGGTTTCCTTGTGATGCAGACGCATCAGCCAGGCCTGGCCGCCGAGCGCATAGGGCAGCGGCCACTGCCGGAACTGGAGCAGCAGCAACGTGAGCGCGCCGCCGAACAGCGAGGCGTAAACGAGGTAGTTCAGGAGATGGTCGAAGCCGAACCACAGTCCCGCAGCTGCGGCGAGCTTGGCATCGCCGCCGCCGATCCAGCCGAACGCAAAACAGGCGAAAGCGACTACCAGCACGGTCGCCCCCGCGCCGAGATGCGACAGCGCATCGTGAAGACCCATCCCACCGAAGATCGCCAATACGGTGAAGCCCGCTGCCAGCAGCAGCGAGATACGGTTCGAAATGGTCATTGTGAAAAGGTCGCTGATCGCCGCATAGGCCATCAGGCCCGGGAACAGCAGGAGGCGCGTCAAATCGAGGATCATGGCTTCAAGGGCCCGTTACGGCGACGACGGAAAACCTAGCCAGCAGAAATGAATAATCGGACAACAAGAAAGAATTTACCAAACGCTGGCGATCCGAATCGCGACGGCGACCAGCGCGAGGGTCAATGCGGCGCAGACCAAGCCGGCAGGGTCGCGGAGCGAGATCTGAAGTCCCTGCAGGACAAAGCGGGGAATGTCGGGGTGTCTCATACGCATTACACTTTTGACGACGACTGCTCAGCAGCATTCCGAAACAAAAAAGGCTCCGGACACCGGAGCCTTTGATGCACTCGTAACAGTCGCTTACTTGAGCGAGCCATTGATCGAGGTGAACTTGCCGTTCAGGTTCGAGCCGAGGCCGTTAACGACCGCAATGATGGCCAGCGAGATGCCGGCAGCAATCAGGCCGTATTCGATAGCGGTGGCGCCGGACTCATCCTTCATGAAACGCGAAACGAGGTTCTTCATAATACAAAACTCCATATGTGCACGTGGCTGTCGATCGTGATGCCTGGTCTCCCCGGCGTTCTCAGCACCGTGACCATGAGGGAACACTAGGAGTGGGGAATTGCAGTGCGGTTAATTCGATTGATGAAAGTCGGTCGCATTTGTCTCTTCTTTTGCACGGTAAATACCTACTTAAAGCGATTTTAGAATGACTTGGGTGTGATGACACCAGGCGTGTCCTTTTCGCTTCATCGCTCCTTAAGCATACCGCGGTAACTCTTGGCCTCCGGAGCCTACGAGGTCGCGATGACTATACTCCCCATGGAAGTCCTGAACATGTTCGGCGAGACCATCATGAAGGTGGTGCCGATCACGCTGGTTGTTGCGGTGGTCTTTACGGTGCTGACGCATTTCTGGGCCTGCAATCCCGGCAAGCACTGGTGGCGCAAGACGGAGATCGTGACCGACGTGGTCTACTGGTTCTTCGTCCCGCTGATCACCCGCGTCGTGCGGATCGGACTCCTCGTGGTCGGCGCTGCCGTCGTCTTCAATATTCACGATGCCGATGAACTGATTGCCTTCTACGACAACGGCCACGGGCCGCTGGCGCAGATGCCGCTCTGGGTACAGGGGATCTTCTTCCTCGTGGTGTCCGACTTCATGCTCTACTGGCTGCACCGGATGTATCACGGCGGCGGCTTCTGGAAGTACCACGCCATCCATCATTCGTCGGAAGAGATCGACTGGATCTCTGCTGCACGGTTTCATCCGGTCAACCTGTTTCTCGGCACCGTCGCGGTCGACGTGCTGCTATTGATGGCCGGTATCTCGCCGAACATCATGCTGTGGGTCGGACCGTTCACGACCTTCCACTCGGCTTTCGTGCACGCCAATCTGAACTGGACCCTCGGGCCGTTTAAATATGTGCTGGCGACGCCGGTGTTCCACCGCTGGCACCACACGTCGCTGGAGCGCGGCGGCAACACCAATTTCGCCGGCACATTTCCGATCTGGGACATCATGTTCGGGACCTTCCGCATGCCGAAGGGTGAACTGCCGGACAATTACGGTGTCGACGGCGAGCCTTTGCCGACCGAATTCACCGGGCAACTGGCCTATCCGTTCAAGCAGTAGCACGCTCTTCCTGCTCCTCCCCCAAGCGGCGTAGCCGCGCTGAGGGAGGGATTGCTCTGGCGCCTACGCGCCATCGCAGATTCAACTGTCAAACAGCCACTGTTCTTCAGACATGCGTCATCGCCCCCATTGTTTGCGGCGCGGGGGCGCCATCGTGCTTCGCATTCCCGCCCTCTTGTGAGAGGGCGTGCGGAACGCCGGGTGCCCGTTGCACCCTTGGGCCTGATGCGAATGCGGTCTTCCGCAATCTGGAGTGCATCAGGACTTTCGGAGGCGCCGAGCGATTGCCCGACGTTCCGCCTGCGGTGTTTTTTCGGTTGCTTGCACTTTGCCTCGACGAACGCTCCGATCGCGAATTAAAGTCCCAAGGCGATGGGAAGGGAGCCTCAAGCGACTAGGCCGGACACGTTTTGACTTGGTCGTCCGTCACACTGTCCAGGAGTCTTTCCATCCGAAGGTCGGCCGTCTCCTGCCAGTGACAGTGCTGGCGCAGATCCGTCCTGCCCGAAGACAGACGTCACCCCAAACCGCGTGACGCCGCATCTCCGGCGTCCACCGCATCCCACCCCGCGAACGTGACGATCGCGATCGCCCCTCTCGGTGGGGCAGGACGGAGGAGAATTTAATCCATGCAAGGGATGCTGTCAACGGAGGATAGGAAAAAATGTTTAGGCGCTGTCTTGCTGCCCAAGTTAGTCGTTCCGGGGCGCGGCCGGCACTTGCCGGACGCGAACCCGGAATCTCAACATGGGAGTCTTCAACCGCGCCAAACATGTCGAGATTCCCCGCCACTCCAATGGAGTGGCTGAGGTTCGCGCTATGCCGGCTTCGCCGGCGACGCGCGCGCCGGAATAACGAGCCAAGACGATCGCCTGGGCTGGCAGTGAGCGTCGCCCCGCGTCCATCATGCACCCTGCCACCGCCGTTTCCAGTTCCTTCATCAATTAACGGCACATTTGCCATGTCGGGCGCCGGCACCGCTGCGTATCTGCTTTTGTCGGCTTGTATCGTCCCGGAGTACAGGATGTCGTTTCAGTCGAAGCGCGCGCGGATGCGCGCGGTGTTTGTGGCCCGTGCTCTGGCGGCAGGGACCATGCTGTTGCCGGTGGGCGGTCTTGCGGCCCCTGCGAATGATCTGATCGCAGTCAGCGTCGATCAGGCCAGGCTCGTCAAATTTCCCGAGAAGATCGCGACCATCGTGGTCGGCAACCCCTTGATCGCCGATGTGACGCTGCAGGCCGGCGGCATGGTCGTCGTCACCGGCAAGAGCTATGGCGCCACCAATGTGATTGCCATTGATCGCCAGGGCTCCGTGCTGATGGACCGCGTTATTCAGGTGGAAGGGCCGACCGACAAGGTCGTGACGGTCTATCGCGGTATGAGCCGGGAGACCTATAGCTGCGCGGCGAATTGCGAGCGGCGTTTGACGCTGGGTGACGGGGAAACCTTCTTCAAGTCGACGATGGATCAGGCCGGCGCCATCGGCAGTCAGGCCGCGACGATCGGGGCGAGGAACAACTAGAGTCTCATTCATCTCCGATGAATCAGACTTAGCGTTTTTCTTTGTTGGAGCATGATCCTATCCGAAAACCGGCATCCACTTTTCGGGATCATGCTCTAAGCCACCACTTTTCATCGGTCAGACCAATCCCGCCGGACACCATCGCAAGCGTCCTGCCACATGGTTAATTGCGGGTTAACGCATCGAGCCGTGTTGTCTCGATCCGGCGAAACACTTCAACAATCTGTTTCCGATACATCTCGGCGGTAGTTACTTCCTATCACCGAGGCACTTGCAGATGCTGCTACCGCTGATCTCGATGGCGACGCTCGCCGGGCGGCTGCGCCGCTTCGGCCATAACAGCAGCGGCTCGGCCGCGGTCGAATTCGCGATGATCGCGCCGATCTTCTTCGCGCTGATTTTTGCCATCATGGAAACCGGCATGGTGTTTCTGGCGGGGCAGGTCCTTGAAACCGGCGTCCAGGATGCCGCGCGGTCGGTCTATACGTGTTCCGCTGCAGCTACAGCCGTCGATTTCAAGACGTCGGTCTGCGCGCGCGCATCGGCGCTGATGGATTGCACCAAGCTCGACATCGATGTGCGCTCGTACGATCCCGGCACAGCGATCACGATTTCGGATCCGATCGACGCCAGCGGCAACTATGTGTCGACGAATCTCGTCTACCAGCCGCCGGCCTGTCCGACGAGCAAGACGGTGGTCGTGCGCGGCTTCTATCAGTGGCCGCTTTATGTGACCGGCCTCGGCTACAATATCGCCAATATCAGTCGTGGAACGACGAGCAGCAAGCGCCTGCTGGCCGCGACAGCGGCGACCGGGCCGCAGTGATGGCAGGGATCGGGACAATGCGCGTGCGTATGGCAGCACTGGCAGCCTGGCGACGGGCCTTGCTGTTGCGAGACGACACGAGAGGCGTCTCCGCGGTCGAATTCGCGATGATAATCCCGCTGATGTTCCTGATGTTCTTCGGCATGCTGGACGTTTCCAACGGTTTTGCCGTCGATCGCAAGGTCAGTCAGATCTCACAGGGGATGGCCGACCTGGCGTCACGCTACACGACGCTGGCGGAAACCGATGTCTCGAACTTCTTCATCATCGCCGATGCGATGCTGACGCCTTATGACAAGACGCAGCTCAAGGCGACCATCAGCCAAGTCTATATCGATCCATCGAGCAAGACCGCCAAAGTTGTGTGGAGTCGCGGCGACCAAAAGAAGGACGTGGGCACGGTCGTATCGGTTCCCACCAATCTGATCGTCAAGGACGCCAACGGGAACTATGTGGCGAACCAGTATCTGATCCTCGGCGAGGCCAACTATACATACGTGCCGACGATCGGCTGGGTCGTGCCGAAGGGCGGGCTCACGCTGTCCGATGCGATGTACACGCGGCCGCGTCAAACCTCCTGCGTCGTAATGGTGACGAGCTGCACGCCGTAACTTGCGATCATGCGCTGCGCATTTGTAGTTGCAGCGAACGATCGTCGGTCCACTTTCCCGGATCATGCTTCAGCAAAAAGGCCGCGCTCAAGAGCGCGGCCTTTTCGTATTCAGTCGATTAGTTCGCAAGCATCAAGCTTGCGAGTGATCGTTTAGCCTGCGGCGCGGAGATTGTCGGCCGACGACTTGCCGGAACGACGATCAGCAACGATTTCGTAGCTGATCTTCTGGCCTTCACGCAGGGTGCCGAGACCGGCACGCTCAACGGCGCTGATGTGAACGAACACGTCGTTGCCACCATCGTCCGGCTGAATGAAGCCGAAGCCCTTGGTCGCGTTAAACCACTTCACTGTTCCCATGCTCATGGGGGTAGTCCCTTCTCAAAGATATAGTGTAGCCCACGCAACAGATGTGGGCTGGTGACATCGAATTTTTGGAAGGGTCGTCAGTCTAGACCGGCTGCACCGGGGGATAGATAATGTCGTCCGGCCGAAAATCGATTAACTCATATTAGGGGAAGCGCCCCCTCAAAACAATCCTGACGCGCACGATTTTTTGATTGCGCACGAACGGTCAGGAACGCTTACCCATCCGCGGGATCGCGAGTGATCCGATGCGCGGATGGGTTGTCGTTGCGATTTAAACTGTCGACAGTTAAACGCGGGATGCGCTTAGCGGCGACGGAACTGACCGCGCGGCGGTGCGCCACGCGGAGGACCGCCGGGACGCTCGTCCTTGTGGCGGAAAATCAGACGACCCTTTTCGAGATCGTAGGGCGACATTTCGATGGTCACGCGGTCGCCGGCCAGCGTCTTGATGCGGTTCTTCTTCATCTTGCCGGCGGTGTAGGCGACGATTTCGTGTCCTGCATCTAATTGCACGCGATAGCGTGCATCGGGGAGGATTTCGGTCACCAGTCCTTCGAACTGGATCAGCTCTTCTTTGGCCATTGTTAGCTCCAGATCGATCGGCTGTTAGCGTGGCCGCTGGGTGCGGTTCGGGGTTGTATTCGGTCGGCTTTCGCGGTGCAGGAAGGCAACGCCCTGCATTCCTTCTTTAGTCGCAGTTCCAGCCTGGTTGGCCGGACGTGAGATCGGCTCATGCCGTGCATTCTCGTGTCTCGCATTCTCGTTCCGACCATGATCGCGGTTCGGTTGCGATGCGCCCCCGTTGCCGCCATGCGGACGACGACGATTGCGCGCGTTCTTGCCGGGCGCTCCGTCATTGCTGCGTGGTGCGTGCGGGGCGGAGCGACCGTTGCGCTGACCGCCACGGTTCTGGGAAGGCGACGGCCCCACGTCGTTGCGGCCTGGGGTGCGGCGGTCTTCCTTCGGAAGCGAAATGCGGATCAGCTTTTCAATATCGCGCAGATACGCCATTTCCTCGCCGGCGCAAAGCGAGATTGCAATGCCTTCGCGTCCGGCACGGGCCGTGCGGCCGATTCGGTGGACATAGGTTTCCGGGATATTCGGCAGGTCGAAGTTCACCACATGGGTGATGCCGTCGACGTCGATGCCGCGGGCGGCGATGTCGGTGGCCACCAAAGTGCGGATTTCGCCGGTGCGGAACTGGGCCAGCGTGCGCTCGCGGTGGTTCTGCGACTTGTTGCCGTGGATCGCGGCAGCGGCGATGCCGGCGCGCTCGAGCCCCTTCACGACCTTGTCGGCGCCGTGCTTGGTGCGGGTGAACACAAGGGCGCGGTCAACTGTCTCGGTCTTGAGGATCTGAGCGAGGATCGTCGGCTTGGCGGAGTGATCGACCAGCATGATCCGCTGGCTGATGCGCTCCACGGTGGAAGCAACCGGGGTCACCGCGACGCGGGCCGGATCCTTGAGCATTGCTTCGGCAAGATCGGCGATATCCTTCGGCATGGTGGCCGAGAAGAACAGCGTCTGGCGCTTGATCGGGAGCTTGGCGACGACTTTGCGGATGTCGTTGATGAAGCCCATATCGAGCATGCGGTCGGCTTCGTCGAGCACCAGGAACTCAACCATGTTGAGCTTGAGGCCGTTGCTCTGCACGAGGTCGAGCAGGCGGCCCGGGGTGGCGACGAGGACGTCGACGCCCTGCATCAGCGAACGGACCTGACGGCCCATCGGCACGCCGCCAATGGCCAGCGCCGATGCGAGGTGCATATGGCGCCCATAGGCGTTGAACGAGTCGAGGATCTGGCCGGAGAGTTCGCGGGTCGGGCTCAGCACCAGCACGCGGCAGGTCTTGGGCTGCGGCTTGATGCGGTTCTCGAGCAGGCGGTGAAGGATGGGGAGCGCGAAGGAAGCGGTCTTGCCGGTACCGGTCTGGGCGATGCCGATCACGTCCTTGCCGGTGATGGCGATCGGGATGGTCTGGGCCTGGATCGGGGTCGGGGTCGTGTAGTTTTCTTCTTTAAGCGCACGGGTGATGGGATCGGCGAGGCCGAATTCCTGAAAGGTGGTCAAAAGATTAATCTTTCCAAAGTGAAAGCAGGCGCCCGGCCATGATTCAAAGACCATGGGGCCAGGGAGCGCGCGAGTGTGTCTGGGACACCCGCGTGTTTGGGGCGTCAGTTCTGGTTAGCTGAAGGGGCAAGCCAGAAACCGTCGAACTGCCCTGAGGAGATCAGAGTAAAGACGGGATCAGAACACGCGGCTCGCAAGGACCTGATGATTCTCTAGGTCGTTCGATTGATATGGAACAGCAAGGCGGCGGATTCAAGGTCAATCGGCGTGAGGGTTAAAACCAGCGACAAAATACCGCTGCATGAAATTTAGACATGAGGCAATTTTTGGCGATTATTTAAGCTGTTTGCCGTGTGCATGATCAATTTTTCTGCACAAGAAATAAACAGGAAAACCTCAGCACTTTCTGAAAATCAGAAACACGCGAACAATCCCAATCACTTAACGTGTGTTCCGGGGCTGGCACACTTCTTGCGATCTCCCTAACGCGCCGGCCGTGGGGCCGTTCCGCATTGATTTCGTCTGCGTCAGGGAGAGACCGCACATGATTACCAATTTGACTCACGCTATAGCCAAGCCGATCTCACGCCGGAGCCTGATGGCTGCCGCGACGGGTCTGGCTCTGGGCCTGTCGGCATTTTCGCCGGCCAAAGCGGCAGACGACACCATCAAGGTCGGCGTCCTGCATTCGCTGTCGGGCACCATGGCGATTTCCGAGACCACGCTGAAAGATACCGTGCTGTTCATGATCGATCAGCAGAACAAGAAGGGCGGCGTGAACGGCAAGAAGCTCGAAGCCGTGGTGGTCGATCCCGCATCGAACTGGCCGCTGTTCGCCGAAAAGGCACGCGAGCTGATCACCAAGGACAAGGTTGCCGTCGTGTTCGGCTGCTGGACCTCGGTGTCGCGCAAGTCGGTTCTCCCGGTGTTCAAGGAACTGAACAACATCCTGTTCTATCCCGTGCAGTACGAGGGCGAAGAGTCCGAGCGTAACGTGTTCTACACGGGTGCTGCTCCGAACCAGCAGGCGATCCCGGCCGTCGACTACCTGATGAAGGACGAGAAGGTGAAGCGCTGGGTGCTCGCTGGCACCGACTACGTCTATCCGCGCACCACCAACAAGATTCTGGAAGCCTACTTGAAGTCGAAGGGCGTCAAGCAGGAAGACATCATGATCAACTACACGCCGTTTGGTCATAGTGACTGGCAGACGATCGTGGCCGACATCAAGAAGTTCGGCTCGGCCGGCAAGAAGACCGCCGTGGTCTCGACCATCAACGGCGATGCCAACGTTCCGTTCTACAAGGAACTCGGCAACCAGGGCATCAAGGCGACCGACATTCCGGTGGTTGCGTTCTCGGTGGGTGAAGAAGAACTCGCCGGCATCGACACCAAGCCGCTGCTCGGCCATCTCGCGGCCTGGAACTACTTCCAGTCGATCAAGAATCCTGAGAACGAGAAGTTCATCAAGGAATGGCAGGCCTTCACCAAGAATCCGAAGCGCGTGACCAACGACCCGATGGAAGCCACCGTGATCGGCTTCAACATGTGGGTGAAGGCGGTCGAGAAGGCCAAGTCGATCGAAGCCGACAAGGTCATCGACGCTCTGCCCGGCATCGAAGCCAAGAACCTGACCGGCGGTACCTCCAAGATGCTGCCGAACCACCACATCACCAAGCCGGTGTTCATTGGCGAAATCAAAGCCAATGGCCAGTTCGACGTGGTCTGGAAGACCCCGGCGCTGGTGGCTGGCGATGCATGGTCGAAGGAGCTCGACGGCTCCAAGGACCTGATTGGCGACTGGGTTGGCAAGAAGTGCGGCAACTTCAACACCAAGACCAACAAGTGCGGCGGTCAGGGTTCCTGATCTCGCTCTGAGGTTCTGTGTTCTCCATCATTGCGGGCATTTTCCGCCCGCAATGATGATCCTCCCGAGACTCTTCTGACACGAGACTCCCAAAACTGGAGAAGGCGGTGAATCCGTCGCCTTCTCTTTTTTCTTCGGCCGGGGTTTTCCAGTGACTGATCTCCTTTATCGTTTCCGCGCGATCGCTGTTGCATTTCTGCTGATCGTCGCGACCGCCATTCCGGCCTTTGCGGGTCCTTTCGAGGATGCCGTCGCCAAATTCGCCAATGATGATTTCTCCGACAGCGACGAAGCCGTGGGCATCATTGCCACCTCCGGCAATCCGCAGGCTTTCGCTGTGATCACCGCGCTGCAGGAAGGTCGCCTCTCCGCCGATCCCGACAGCAAGAAGGTTTATCTCACTGGCACCGACGGCAAGGTCACCGATGCTGCGACCGGTGAAGCCGTCGCAGAAGTGCCGGCCAGCGCCGCCGCGGTGCGCCTCAACAACCGCCTGCGCCGCAATATCGAATCTGCACTGGGCGGACTCACGCTGATGTCGCCGGATCCCGCCAAGCGCATCGCCTCGGCGCAGTCGGTGTTCAAGAGCCACGAGACCGCGATGCTGCCGGTGATCGAGACCGCGCTGGAGAAAGAAACCAACAAGGTCGCCAAACAGGCCTTCACCGAGGCCCGCGCGGCGATCCTGCTCTACAAGGAAGATGCGACCGAGGCCGAGAAGATCGAATCCATTGCGATCATCAAGGGGCGCGGCGATCAGGACGCGCTGGCGCTGCTCACCAGCCTGCCTAGCGACCAGACCGTCGGCGTCGCGCGCAGCGCGGCCAGCGCCGTCACGGCAATCAACAGCCGGCAGACACTGTGGTCGATCGGTCAGAACGCCTGGTATGGATTGTCGCTCGGCTCGGTTCTCCTGCTCGCCGCCATCGGTCTCGCCATCACCTTCGGCGTGATGGGCGTCATCAACATGGCGCATGGCGAGATGGTGATGATCGGCGCCTATGTCACCTTCGTGGTGCAGGACGTGATCCGCACCAGCTATCCTGGCCTGTTCGATTATTCGCTGCTGATGGCGGTGCCGCTGGCCTTCATCGTCGCTGGTCTCCTCGGCATCGTCATCGAGCGCACCATCATCCGTTTCCTCTACGGCCGTCCGCTGGAAACGCTGCTGGCGACCTGGGGGCTGTCGCTGGTGCTGCAACAGGCGGTGCGCACCATGTTCGGCCCGACCAATCGCGAGGTCGGCAATCCCTCCTGGATGTCCGGTGCATTCGAGCTCGGTCAGCTCACCATCACATACAACCGGCTCTGGATCCTGTGCTTCACGCTTGCCGTGTTCGCCATCCTGCTGGCCATGCTGCGCTACACCTCGATCGGACTTGAGATGCGCGCCGTCACCCAGAACCGCCGCATGGCGGCATCCATGGGCATCGCGACCTCGCGTGTCGACGCGCTGACTTTCGGCCTCGGCTCCGGCATCGCGGGCATTGCCGGCGTGGCGCTGTCGCAGATCGACAACGTCTCGCCCAATCTGGGCCAGAGCTACATTATCGACAGTTTCATGGTCGTGGTGTTCGGCGGCGTCGGCAATCTGTGGGGCACGCTGGTCGGTGCGTTCTCGCTCGGCATCGCCAACAAGTTCCTGGAGCCGGTCGCAGGCGCCGTGCTTGGCAAGATCGCCATCCTGGTGCTGATCATCCTGTTCATTCAGAAACGGCCGCGCGGTCTGTTCGCGCTCAAGGGTAGGGCGATCGAAGCATGACGCCGCATTTCCTCACCCGAACGCTGGACCGCAGCGCCACGATCTTCCTGCTGATCGTCGCCGCCGTCGGCATTCTCATTCCGCTGTCGAACCTGTTGCTGCCGGCGGACTCGCCGCTGCAGGTGCCGACCTATCTGATGGCGCTGTTCGGCAAATATGTCTGCTACGCCATTCTCGCGCTCTCGATCGATCTGATCTGGGGCTATTGCGGCATTCTCTCGCTCGGTCACGGTGCCTTCTTCGCGCTCGGCGGTTATGCCATGGGCATGTATCTGATGCGTCAGATCGGCTCGCGCGGTGTCTATGGCAATCCGCTGCTGCCGGACTTCATGGTGTTCCTGAACTACAAGGCGCTGCCATGGTACTGGTATGGCTTCGACATGTTCTGGTTTGCAGCAGCCATGGTACTGATCGCGCCGGGCATCCTGGCTTTCGTGTTCGGCTGGCTCACCTTCCGCTCGCGCGTGTCTGGCGTGTATCTGTCGATCATCACCCAGGCGATGACCTACGCGCTGCTGCTGGCCTTCTTCCGCAACGATTTCGGTTTCGGCGGCAATAACGGCCTGACCGATTTCAAGGACATCCTCGGATTCAACGTGCAGGCCGACGGCACCCGTGCGGCGCTGTTCGCGCTGAGCTGTCTGGCGCTGATCATCGGCTTCCTCGTCTGCCGTGCCATCGTCACCTCGAAGCTCGGCAAGGTGCTGATCGCCATACGCGACGCGGAATCCCGCACAAGATTTTTGGGCTACCGCGTCGAATCCTACAAGCTGTTCGTGTTCACGCTGTCGGCCTGCATGGCCGGCGTTGCGGGGGCGCTCTATGTGCCGCAGGTGGGTATCATCAATCCCGGTGAATTTGCGCCGGCCAACTCCATCGAGGCCGTCATCTGGGTCGCGGTCGGCGGTCGTGGCACGCTGGTCGGCGCGGCGCTCGGCGCGGTCGTGGTCAACTACGCCAAGACGGTGTTCACATCCGGCGCCCTTGCACCCTACTGGCTGTTCATGCTGGGCGCGCTGTTCATTCTCGTGACGCTGTTGCTGCCCAAGGGCATCATCGGCACCTTCAATGCATGGTCGGAAAGTCGCAAAGCCAGCAATAGCGCGAATGCCGATAGCGCTGCAGCGGAAGATGGCGTCACCAAACCCCATCTGGCGGAGAAGGCGTGATGACCGTGATTGAAACGCCAGCCCCCGCAACGCCGGCCTCCCACGCGCCCGCTATCATTGATCCCATCGTCGCAGCACGCGAAGCGGAAGCCCGGCAGAAGCGCATCACCTCCGCGCAGCTCTATCTCGACGGCGTTCATGTGTCGTTCGATGGCTTCCATGCCATCAACAACCTGTCGATGGTGCTCGCTCCCGGCGAGATGCGCGCCATCATCGGCCCCAACGGCGCCGGCAAAACCACGATGATGGACATCATCACCGGCAAGACAAAGCCGGACGAGGGCGACGTCTATTTCGACGGCATTCACGACCTGACGCTGCTGGATGAAACCAAGATCGCCGAGCTCGGCATCGGTCGCAAATTCCAGAAGCCGACGGTGTTCGAGAGCCAGACGATCTATGACAATCTTTTGCTGGCGCTGAATGTCGATCACAGTGTGCGCGGCACACTTTTCTGGCGCGGCAATCGTGCCGAAGCCGAGCGCATCGACAAGGTGCTTGAGACCATTCGCCTCACGGACTCGCGCGACCGTCTCGCCGGCAATCTCTCCCACGGCCAGAAACAGTGGCTCGAAATCGGCATGCTGCTGGCGCAGGACCCGAAGCTGCTGCTGGTGGACGAGCCTGTCGCGGGTATGACCGATGTGGAAACGCACCAGACGGCCGAGCTGCTGAAAGCGATCAATCGCGACAACAAGACCGTCATGGTGGTCGAGCACGACATGACCTTCGTGCGCGAACTCGGCGTCAAGGTGACCTGTCTGCACGAAGGCACGGTACTGGCCGAAGGCACCATCGATCAGGTGTCGACCAATGACCGCGTGGTCGAAGTGTATTTGGGGCGGTGATGATGCAGCACTTCACCACACACGCCGTCATGCCCGGGCTTGTCCCGGGCATCCACGTCTTTTCTGCTAATACACAAGGCGTGGATGGCCGGGACAGGCCCGGCCATGACGGAGTAAAATCGCGAATGCCTGAGGCATCACCATGCTGAAAGTCGATAATATCAGCCTCTATTATGGTGCGGCGCAGGCGCTGCGCGGCGTCACTGTCTCGGCGGAGCCCGGCAAGGTCACCTGCGTGCTTGGCCGCAACGGCGTCGGCAAGACGTCGCTGCTGCGCGCCATGGTCGGCCAGCAGGCGATCTCGTCAGGCTCTATCACGTTCGACGGCCAGGACATCTCGACGTTGAAGCCGTTCGAGCGGGCGCGGCGCGGCATTTCCTTCGTGCCGCAGGGCCGCGAGATCTTTCCGCTGCTCACAGTGGAAGAAAACCTCAAGACCGGCTATGCGCCGCTGAAGCGCGCCGACCGCAATATTCCCGATGACGTGTTCTCGCTGTTTCCGGTGCTGAATTCGATGCTGGGGCGGCGCGGCGGCGATCTCTCCGGCGGCCAGCAGCAGCAGCTGGCCATCGGCCGCGCGCTGGTGATGCGGCCGAAACTCCTGCTGCTGGATGAGCCGACCGAGGGCATCCAGCCATCGATCATCAAGGATATCGGCCGCGCCATTTCCTATCTGCGCTCGCTCGGCAATATCGCCATCGTGCTCGTGGAGCAGTATCTCGACTTTGCCTGCGAACTCGGCGACAACTTCGCCGTGATGGATCGCGGCGCGGTGAAATACACCTGCGACCGCAGCACGCTTGATCCCGCCGAGATCAGCCGCCAGATGGCGCTGTAACGCAGGCTCAAGGCCGGAGAGTGCATGCAGGCTGACAACACCACGCTGTCGTCATCGGCAATCTTTGCGGCCAACCGTGCCCGCGGCGCGGTGACGTTCGACGTGCATCTGGTGGAGGGCAAGACGCGCCGCCGCCAGCTGCATGAATCCGGCTCGCTGCGTGTGCGCTTCCCGTCTCCCGAAGACGACGGTCTCTCGGCGATGTTCGTCAACACTGCGGGCGGTGCGGCAGGCGGCGACCGTTTCGATATCGATATCGCGGCCGGTGAGGGCACGAGCCTGACAGTGACCACGGCAGCCGCCGAGAAGATCTATCGCTCCCATGGTCCCGCCGCCGAAATCAACATCGCGCTGAAGGCCGAGGCCGGCGCGCATCTGTCCTGGCTGCCGCAGGAAACCATCCTGTTCGATCAGGCCCGCACCATCAGGCACATCGATATCGATCTGGCCGATCGCGCGACCCTGCTGCTCTGCGAGATCGTCGTGTTCGGTCGTGCGGCCATGGGCGAGGTGATGCAGACGGGGTCTTTCGCCGACCGCTGGCGCCTGCGCCGCGGCGGCAGGCTGGTGTTCGCGGAAAACGTGCGGCTGGATGGCGATATCGCCGCGAAACTGGCCAGACCGGCAATCGGCAATGGCGCGGTGGCCATCGGCACCGCGCTGATCGTGCCCGGCGACGAGGCGCTCATTGAGCGGCTACGCGAAGCCACGGATGGCGCCGGCGGCGAAGTTGGTATCTCCTGCTGGAACGGCTTTGCAATGGCCCGCTTCTGTGCACAAGATGCGGCCAAGCTGCGCACCGACATGATGGCAGTGCTTGGACGATCGGGCGCGATGCTGCCGCGCATGTGGCTCAACTAAACTTATTCAGAGACCTGCAATGAACCTGTCTCCCCGCGAAAAAGACAAGCTCCTGATCTCGATGGCCGCCATCGTGGCGCGCCGCCGGCTGGAACGCGGCGTCAAGCTCAACCATCCCGAAGCCATCGCCATCATCTCCGATTTTATCGTCGAGGGCGCGCGCGACGGCCGCACCGTTGCCGAGCTGATGAAATCCGGCGCCGAGGTCATCACCCGCGCGCAATGCATGGATGGGATCGCCGAGATGATCCACGACATTCAGGTGGAAGCGACATTCCCCGACGGGACGAAGCTCGTCACGGTGCACGAACCGATCCGCTAGTTCAAACTCCGTCATGCCCGGGCTTGACCCGGGCATCCATTTTCAGCGCTCTAAGGCGTGGATGGCCAAGTCAAGCCCGGCCATGACACCGAGAAAATCGAGAGGTCACATGATCCCCGGCGAACTCTTCATCCAGGACGGCGAGATCGAACTCAATGCCGGGCGCAAGACCGTCACGCTGACGGTGGCAAATTCCGGCGACCGGCCGATCCAGGTCGGCTCGCACTATCATTTCTTCGAAACCAATCCGGCGCTGAAATTCGACCGCAAAAAAGCCCGCGGCATGCGTCTCGACATCGCCGCCGGCACGGCCGTGCGCTTCGAGCCCGGCCAGACCCGCGATGTGCAGCTGGTCGAACTCGCCGGCAAACGCACGATCTACGGTTTCCGCGGCGATGTGATGGGGAAGCTCTGAGCGCCTAGCCGCCGGCGCTGTCCATCATGAATGAGCGGAAGTATTGATCGATGGCCAGCGATATCAGGACGACCGAGACGAACAGAAGACAGCTGTACAATGACCAACGTCCGACATCGTCACGGAACGATCGGATGCCAAGGATCACGAACCAGATGCCCAGAGCGATGCTGAACCAGTTGAACCAGGTGACGAGGATCGCTTCGGCAGCGTCCAGTTCGGCAATGAAGCCATCCGGAAATCCGAGCCACATCACGCGGGTCATGTATAGCCAGAACGTCAGCGCGAACAGCAGGCATGCCGCAGCAAATGGATAGACGTTCTTCCATCTCACGATATCGGTCTCCGCTTCAGATCCCGACGCCGCGCGCCTTGTTGGGGTGCGCGAAGCTATGGAAGTCGCGGGTCACGCCGTCAATGAACGAAGGCGCAGGCAAGCGTACCGTCTATGGATTCCGCAGCGACGTAATGGTGAAGTTGTGATTGTTGGGAATGTGACGGCCGTAGTGCTCCCTCCCCCCTTGCGGGGGAGGGGCGGGGAGGGGGGTATGCCACACAACGAGGTCGGCGAGTTTCAGCGCGGTCGCGCCAAGGAACTGCGGCGCGTAATGACTCGCGCCGAGACCTTGCTGTGGCGACAGCTAAAGGCACATCGTCTGGCAAATTTGGGTTTTCGTCGACAAGCCCCGATGGGTGTTTACATTGCTGATTTCGTTTCCCATGCGAGCAAGCTCATTGTCGAAGTCGATGGTGAAAGCCATGATTTTGTAGAGCGCATCGCGCACGACGCGCGCCGCGACGCTTGGTTTGCCGCGCGTGGCTATCGCGTCCTTCGTTTCAGCAATGACGATGTCATGAAGAATCTCGAAGGTGTTGTCCTCGCGATCGGTGAGGCCGCGACCTGTGGCACACCCCCCTCCCTGACCCTCCCCCGCCCAGCGAAGCTTCGCTTCGCGCGGGGGGGAGGGAATACTCCGGCCAATGGAGCGAAAACATGCCCGTGAAAATCAAACGCTCCGTCTATGCCGACATGTTCGGCCCGACCACCGGCGACCGCGTGCGGCTCGCCGACACCGATCTGATCATCGAGGTGGAGAAGGACTTCACCATCTACGGCGAAGAAGTGAAGTTCGGCGGCGGCAAGGTGATCCGCGACGGCATGGGGCAGTCGCAGGCGACACGCGCGCAGGGCGCCGTCGACACGGTCATCACCAATGTGCTGATCGTCGATCACTGGGGCATCGTGAAGGCCGACGTGGCACTCAAGGGCGGCATGGTCCATGCCATCGGCAAGGCCGGTAATCCCGATATCCAGCCCGGCGTGACCATCAATGTCGGTCCCGGCACCGATGTCATCGCGGGCGAGGGCAAGATCCTCACCGCTGGCGGCTTCGACAGCCATATCCATTTCATCTGTCCGCAGCAGATCGAACACGCGCTGATGTCGGGGGTCACCTCGATGCTCGGCGGCGGCACCGGCCCTTCGCACGGCACCTTCGCGACAACCTGCACGCCCGGCCCGTGGCACATCGCGCGGATGATCCAGTCCTTCGATGCCTTCCCGGTCAATCTCGGCATATCCGGCAAGGGCAATGCGTCGAAGCCCGCGCCGCTGGTGGAAATGATCAATGCCGGTGCCTGTGCGCTGAAGCTGCACGAGGACTGGGGCACCACGCCTGCCGCGATCGACAACTGCCTCAGCGTCGCCGACGACTATGACGTGCAGGTGATGCTGCATTCCGACACGCTGAACGAGTCTGGCTTCGTCGAGGACACCATCAAGGCCTTCAAGGGCCGCACCATCCACGCTTTCCATACCGAAGGTGCCGGTGGTGGCCATGCGCCCGATATCATCAAGGTCGCGGGCCTCAAGAATGTGCTGCCGTCCTCGACCAATCCGACACGGCCATTCACCCGCAACACCATCGATGAGCATCTGGACATGCTGATGGTGTGCCACCATCTCGATCCGTCGATTGCGGAAGATCTGGCCTTTGCCGAAAGCCGTATCCGCAAGGAGACCATCGCCGCCGAGGACATCCTGCACGATCTCGGCGCGCTCTCGATGATGTCGTCAGACAGTCAGGCCATGGGCCGGCTTGGCGAAGTCATCATCCGGACGTGGCAGACCGCCGACAAGATGAAGAAGCAGCGCGGCTCGCTCAAGGAAGACAAGGGCAACAACGACAATTTCCGCGTCAAGCGCTACATCGCGAAATACACGATCAACCCCGCTATCGCCCATGGTGTCTCGAAGCTGATCGGCTCGGTGGAGAAGGGCAAGATGGCGGATCTGGTGCTGTGGTCGCCGGCGTTCTTTGGCGTCAAGCCGGATCTCGTCATCAAGGGCGGCTCGATCGTCGCGGCGCCAATGGGCGATCCGAACGCGTCCATTCCCACGCCGCAGCCGGTGCACTACCAGCCGATGTTCGGCGCCTTCGGCCGCGCGCTGACGCAGTCGTCGGTGGTGTTCACATCGGGTGCGGCGGTGGCCGGCGGTCTCGCCAAGAAGCTCGGCATTCAGAAGTCGCTCTATGCGGTGGAAAATGTCCGCGACGGCATCTCGAAGAAGAGCATGATCCATAACGGCGCGACGCCGAAGATCGAGGTGGATTCGGAGACCTATGAGGTGAGGGCGGATGGCGAGCTTTTGACCTGCGAGCCGGCGGAAGTGCTGCCGATGGCGCAGAGGTACTTTATGTATTGAGGTGCGCTATCGCTCGTCATTCCGGGGCGCCGAACCGGCGCCGCAGGCGACGGTCGGCGAACCCGGAATCTCGCGCTGGGGCACGACGGCGCTTCACCATGTCGGGATTCCGGGCTCGCGTCGCTGGCTGCGCCTTCGACGCGCCCCGGAATGACGAGTAGAGGCGGTGAGATGAAAGGTGCCCCCCTTCCTCCCCCTCGCATTCCCCCCTAATGTCCGTCCCGGCATTCTTAGCCATAACAACAAACCGGGAGGACTCCCCTTGATCTACGTCGTTGCCACTTTGTCCGTGAAACCCGAAGCCCGTGCCGAACTGATCGAAGCTGCCAAGGCTTGTATCGCCGAGACCCGCAAGGAAGCGGGCAATATCGCCTATGATCTGCACGAGAGCGTCACCGATCCGACCCGCATGGTGTTCGTCGAGCAGTGGGAGAATGCCGAGGCACTGGTGCCGCACCGGACGCAGGAACATATGAAGACCTTCGGCCGCGTCGCGGTGAAATGCTTCAGCGCGCCTCCGAAGATCGAAATCATCACCCCGGCTGACGTCGTGGTGCGTTAAACCAAACGAGAGATTCCATGATCCGCGCGACTGAGGTCAAAGGCCAATACAACTGGACAGAGGCGGCGGCAGACACCGTCGTTCTCGATTTCGACGATCGTCATCGTCGCCGCATGGCGATGACGGGGACGCGCGGACTGGAATTTCTGCTGGATCTCGAAAACGCCGTCGCCCTGCGGGGCGGCGACGCTTTGGTGCTGGAAGACGGCCGCCTGATCGAGGTGGTCGCAGCGCCGGAGCCACTGATCGAGATCCGTGGTACCGATCCCGGCCATCTGGTGCGGCTCGCCTGGCATCTTGGCAACCGCCATCTGCCGACGCAGATCATGGCCAAGGGCCTGCGCATCCGCAGCGATCATGTCATCGAGGAGATGGTGAAGGGTCTTGGCGCCAAGGTAATCGAGATCGAGGCACCGTTCGATCCCGAAGGCGGCGCCTATGCCGCTGCGCATGAGCCGGCAGGTCATGGACATCATGATCATGCTCATCACGATCATGGACACAGTCACGACGATCATGGGCACGACCACCATGGCCACAGCCATGACGCGCACGGTCATGCCGGTCATGGCGATGACCAGCATGTCCATGACGAGCATTGCGGTCACGATCACGATCATCATCATGATCACGACAGCAAGCACGACCACCACGGTCATTCTCATGCTCATGACCACAAATAAAGCGGCGGACGACAGCCCGCCGAACGACTCTCCCGCCTTGTCTGCCGACGAAGGCGCTGCGCTGTACCGGCTGATGACCTGGCTGTCGCCGGCTTTTCCGGTCGGCGCGTTTTCCTATTCCAGCGGTATCGAATGGGCGGTGGAAGCAGGCGACATCACCGATGCTGCCAGCCTGCAGGACTGGTTGTCGGCGATGCTGTCCGATGGCGCAGGGTTTTGCGATGGCGTGTTTCTCGCTCATGTGCACCGCGCGGCATCTGACGGCGACGACAAGGCATTGCGCGAGGTTGCCGAACTCGCCAGCGCCTTCGTGCCATCAAGGGAACGTCAGCTGGAGACCACCACGCAAGGCAAGGCCTTCATCGAGATCGCGCGCAATGCCTGGTCGCATGAGGGTATGGAGCGGCTGATCGCGATATGCGACAGCCCGATCGTCTATCCCGTTGCCGTCGGACTTGTGAGCGCCGCCCATGGCGTGCCGCTGTCGGCAACCATGCATGGTTTTTTCCACGCGGTGGTCTCGAACTGGATTTCCGCTGGCGCGCGGCTGGTGCCGCTCGGTCAGACCGACAGCCAGCGCGTACTTGCAGCGCTGGAGCCCGTCGTCGTGACCACAGGCCATCGCGCTATGGCCGCATCCCTCGACGATCTCGGTGGCGCGACATTTCGCTCTGATATCGCCAGCATGCGTCACGAGACGCAGTATACGCGGCTGTTCAGGTCATGATTTGCAACAACACCCTTAACCCGGAGAGCATTTGACATGTCCAGTTTTCACGGTCCGCTCCGCGTCGGCATTGGCGGTCCCGTCGGCTCCGGCAAGACCGCGCTGATGGACCTGCTGTGCAAGACCATGCGCGAGCGCTACGACATCGCGGCGATCACCAATGACATCTACACGAAGTGGGACGCCGAATATCTGGTGCGCTCGGGCTCGCTGACAGCGGATCGCATTGCTGGCGTCGAAACTGGCGGCTGTCCGCATACGGCGATCCGCGAGGACGCCTCGATGAACCTCGCCGCCGTTGCCGACATGCGTGTCAAGTTTCCCGATCTCGACATGGTGCTGATCGAATCCGGCGGCGACAACCTCGCGGCGACCTTCTCGCCGGAACTGGCCGATATCACTATCTACGTCATCGACGTCGCGGCCGGCGACAAGATCCCCTCCAAGGGGGGGCCGGGCATCACGCGCTCCGACCTGCTGGTGATCAACAAGATCGATCTGGCGCCCTATGTCGGGGCTTCGCTCGAGAAGATGGACGTCGACGCCAAACGGATGCGCGGGATCAGGCCCTTTGTGATGACCAATATGAAGACGCAGGAAGGTCTCGACCGGATTATCTCATTTATTGAGAGCAAGGGCGGCCTCAAGGCCAAGGCAGTCGCCTGAGACTTGTGAATAAGGCCTCTGCCGTAGTTCTCACGAGCGGGCTTCAACTTGAGGCGTTCATATTGGGTTGGCTATAACGACGGGCTGGTCGATGCCCGTCGGCCAATGTGTCGTGTGATATTGCGTTAAGCCTGTTTTTCAAGATTTGTCCGGTCCGGAAATAATTTCCATCGGGCTGGAACCAAATTGTTCCGGCATGATTGGCATACTCCTGAGCCGCTGACCCGGCAGCAACGTCCTAATTTCCCGAGTATCCGTGTGGTCCGGCTTGGTTTCATTATCGCATTACTGGCACTGGTCGGAGCTCTGCTCTCCGGCCTTGCGGCCTATCGCGTGCATGACCAGGAGCTGGCGATCGAGAATATCGCGCTGGGCCGGGCCGTGGATATCCATGCCAGCCTGGTGCAGGAGCGTTTGACCGAGCGCGAATTGCTGGCGCGCGTCGCAGCCGGGCTGTTTCGTGCGCCGACGGTCATGAAGGCCAATATGCTGCAGCCGCTGCGGGCCTCGATCTACGCCTTCAAGACCGATTTCGCGATTGCCGCCTGGATCGCTCGCCTGCAGCCGAACGAATTCGCGGCCGCCAGCGCGGAGCTGGCCAGTGCCGGCTACCGCAATCCTACGATCCGCAGCTACAACGACGATCGCCTCGATGCCAGGGCGCTGGGGCAGCCGCTCGACGTGCTGATGGATGTGGAGCCGCGCAATTCCGTCACCGAAGGCTTCGCCGGTCGCGCTCTGAATTTCTCTCCCGTCACAGGTCCAACGCTGGTGCGCGCCGTGAACGAGGGCAAGCCGGTCGCCTCCAGCCCCACGCCGCTGCAGCAGCCCGATGGACCGCTGGGATTGGTACTGGTGACGCCAGTTGTGCCCGAAGGTGATCCCGCGCCGGCCGGCTTCGTGTCGTTCTCCTATGAACTTGGGCCGTTGATGCTGGCCAATGACGAGATGTCATTGTTCTCGGTGGCACTGAAAGATCCGCGCGTCGCTGATGGCGAAATCGTCGCCGATGACGATGGCAGGGTAACGGCGCGCCCGCTGGTGGCGAATGGTCCTGCGCTGGCAGTCCTGCGCACGGTTTCGTTCGGCGGGCGTGACTGGTCGCTGGGCTATTATCCGAAGGTCAATACCGAGCTGCGCGCGCAGCGCACCGCCATCATTGTCGGCGGGTTCGGCCTCGCGCTGACGGCCATTGTTTGCGGGCTGTTTGGCTATGTCTCCTACGCCAATCTGCGGCTGCGGCGCGAGGTGGAGATCCGCATCGGCTTCGAACGTCGCCTGACCGCCGTCATCGACGAGCTCAATCATCGCGTGAAAAACATTTTGGCGGTGATCCAGTCCATCGTGACACGCACGCTGCGCCACGGCTCCGATGTGGACAACGCGCGCGATCTCCTGATCGGCCGTATTCACGCGATGTCGAATGTTGTGTCGCTGCTGAGCGAGAGCCAGTGGCAGGGCGTGCAGCTCAAGGGCCTGTTCGAGGCGCGAGCGATCCCGCATGCCGACCGTATCGCACTGGAAGGTCCGGATATCATTGTCAGCGCGCGCGCCGCGCAGAGCCTGTCGCTGCTGTTCTTTGAACTGGCCTCGCATTCCGACGAGGGCCTGTCGCTGGTCGGCAAGCATCCGCATATCGTTGCGCATTGGGAGATTACGGGCAGTGAGCCGGATGGGCTGTTCAATTTCCGCTGGGAAGAGTTCAACACCAGCGAAGCAACGCGGCGCCCGGACAGCGATTTCGGTCTGGTGCTACTCGATCGCGTGGCGCCGGAAGCGCTGGGTGGTACGGCGAAGCGCTACTTCACCGACGTGTCCTACGTCTATGAACTGACGGCACCTGTCGAAACGGTAATCGACATGACCGAGCGCGACCGGACAGAAGCGCTGGCGAAGCCGATCAGATAATCGACCCCAACAAAAAAGCCGGCGTTTCCGCCGGCTTTCGTATTCGTTGTATCCGCTGCGCCCGTTAGTGCGCAGCTTCCAGAGCGGCAGCTTCCGCCTTGGCGATGGTGCCCTTGACCGCGGTCTGCACCTTTTCAAAGGCGCGGACTTCGATCTGACGGACACGCTCGCGCGAGACGCCGAACTCCGAGGCGAGATCTTCCAGCGTCATCGGTTCATCGGCGAGGCGACGCGCCTCGAAGATGCGCCGTTCGCGCGGGTTGAGGACACCGATGGCGCCGTTCAGCGCCTGACGGCGATGATCGAACTCCTCGTGCTCCGCCATGATGGTTTCCTGATTGGGCGAGTTATCGACCAACCAGTCCTGCCATTCGCCGGCTTCGCCGTCGTCACGGATCGGTGCGTTGAGCGACGCGTCGCCACCGAGGCGGCGGTTCATGTCGATCACGTCCTGTTCCGTCACGCCGAGACGCGTGGCGATCAGCTTCACCTGGTCGGGGCGAAGATCGCCTTCGTCCAGGGCGGAAATCTTGCTCTTCGCCTTACGCAGGTTGAAGAACAGCTTCTTCTGGTTCGCGGTGGTGCCCATCTTCACGAGCGACCACGAACGCAGGATGTACTCTTGAATCGACGCCTTGATCCACCACATGGCGTAGGTGGCCAGGCGGAAGCCTTTCTCCGGCTCGAAGCGTTTCACAGCCTGCATCAGACCGACGTTGCCTTCCGAGACAACTTCGGAGATCGGCAGACCGTAGCCGCGATAGCCCATGGCAATCTTGGCGACGAGTCGCAGATGGCTGGTCACAAGGTGATGTGCCGCGTCGCGATCGTCGTGCTCGCGCCAACGCTTGGCAAACATATATTCCTGCTGAGGTTCCAACATCGGAAACTTGCGGATCTCGGCGAGGTAATGCGAGAGGCCGGATTCTCCATTGAGAACCGGAAGGGTAGCTGTACGGGCCATTATGATGCCCTCCAGTGGTTCAGACCCCCGATAGCGGCGGGCCAGGCAGCGAGCGCTTTGTTAAAGCCGCCCTGGCTGCGATGTTCCGCGTCTCATTTGACGCAGGTGCAACATACACCCTACTACAAGCGTATTGAAAGTGAATTCCCTGTCACGTTCCCGTGGGGCCAATATAAGCGTTTGGAAAGGCTTACTTTTTTATATGCATCTGCGTCATTCTGGCACGGCCATATGGGCTCTCAGAACCGCCAAATCGTGAGGAAGCTCGCTGGTCCACTCCAGAATCTCGCCCGTGCGAGGGTGCTCCAGCGCCAGCAAATAGGCGTGAAGCGCCTGCCGGTCGAGCGCTTCCAGCGCCGCGCGGCTCTTTACGCCCAGCGACGACGCCTTGGTCTTGAAATGCGAGCCATAGACCGAATCCCCCATCAGCGGATGCTGAATATGCGCCAGATGCACGCGGATCTGGTGCGTCCGGCCGGTCTCCAATTGGCAAGCGAGCAGGGTGGCGATCGGCTTGCCGTGGCGATCCGGGAATTCCTGCAGCACTTCCCAGTGGGTGACGGCATCGCGGCCGCCTTCGCGGACGGCCATTTTCTCGCGGGCATGGGGATGCCGGTCGATCGGCGCTTCCACCGTGCCGCGCGGCCGGTTTGGGATACCCCAGGCAAAGGCCATATAGCCGCGCCGCATCTCGTTGGTGCGGCCATGATCGGCGAATTGTGTGGTGAGCGACGCATGCGCGGCGTCGTTCTTGGCGACCACCATCAATCCGGTGGTGTCCTTGTCCAGCCGGTGCACGATGCCCGGCCGCTTCACGCCGCCGATCCCCGACAAAGACGCGCCGCAATGGGCGATCAGCGCGTTCACCAGCGTGCCCGTCTCGTGGCCGGCGGCGGGATGCACAACGAGCCCCTTGGGCTTGTTGATGACGATGATGTCCTCGTCCTCGAACACGATATCGAGGGCGATATCCTCGCCTTCGGGCTCCGGCGCGATGGCGGGCGGCACGTCGATTGTGATCGTATCGCCGGCAGCGACATGATAAGCGGGGTCGCGCACGGGGGTGGGGTCTTGCGACGACCGGGTGATCGTCACCTGGCCGGCGAGGATCAGCGCCTTCAGCCGCGACCGCGACAAAGCCGGGCTGCGCACGGCGAGCACGCGATCGAGCCGGGTCGAGCCTTCGTCGCCCTGCACCGTGACATCCAGCCGTTGATCGTTCATTCCGTAAAGCCTTACCTGACAGAAGCGTGTTGCTTCGAGAGCCGTGAATTAAGAGACGAGTGTTTGCATGACCCAGCCCGCCGCCGATAGCGCGCCCGAACCGACCCTTGAACAGGCCGCCATGATCGCGCGCGTCCGCCGCATGATGCTGATCGCGGGCCTGACCACCGCCTTGGGCGTCGGCGCGCTGCTCGTCGTGATCGGCTACCGCCTTTTCCGCACGGATGGAAGCACTGTGACGTCGGCGACGACCGCGACCCTGCCGAAAGGCGCCAAAATCCTCTCCACGGGGGTAGCCGGCGACCGGATCGTGCTGACGCTGGACGTCGGCGGCAGCACCGAAATCCGCACTTTCGACGCCAAGAGCCTTAAACCCGCCGGAACGCTGAAATTCGCCAGCGAGCCCTAGATTTCGCCTGAGACCACTGAGTTCGCTTGGAGACCATAACCATCATGGGGGCAGCGGCCGCCAGCATCTTGCAGCCACCGCCATTCCCGGCTATCCCCTCCCGCGCACGCTCCGTTCGTCTAACGGTTAGGACATGGCCCTCTCAAGGCTAAAATAAGGGTTCGATTCCCTTACGGAGCGCCACGCCTTTCGCGGAAACCCCTTTTAAACAAGGCGTTTTCGCAATTCCATTGACACTTCAAGCCCTTGTTGCGACGGTTTCGTCCTACATAGCGTCCTACATGGGTGCAGGGTGAGTGAGTATCTGACGAAGCGGAACGGGGTCTGGCACTATCAGCGGCGCGTGCCGGAGGAATTTGCTGCCTTCGATAAGCGGGTGCCCGTCAGGCTGACGACCGGCATCAAGGTCGTAGACGACAAGCGCGGACGCAAGGCGATTGAGATCGCCGAGCGACTCAACCTCGATACCGAGGCGTACTGGCGCATGTGCGCTGGCGGCAACGCGGCGCAAGCGAAGCTCGACTACGACGCTGCCGTCAAACGCTCGTTGATCCTCGACCTTCCATATTTGCCGGCGGCTGCCATCGCCAAGGAAGCGCCGGCCGATCTCATTCGCCGGATCGATGCGCTGGGCACCGGCGATCGAGTGCTCGATCCCGAAACGCGTGCGGCGGTTCTGGGTGCCGTGGCCGCGCCGACCATCAAGCTCTCCGGGCTCTACGCCGAATTCGACCTGGCGACCGCCACTGAGCGGTTAGGGTACTCTCCGCGCCAGCTGAAGAAATTCAAGGCCGCCAAAGAGCGCGCGATCGAGATCCTGATCGAGGTCGTTGGCGATGGCACAGTCAACGATCTGACGCGCGAGAAGATGCTGAAGCTCCGCGACCACTGGTCAAAGCGCGTGAAAGATGAGGGCATCCAGGTAAGAACCGCCAACAAGAACATCAGCCACATTACGCGCATGGTCCGCGAGGTGAGCATGCGGCACAATCTCGACAAGGAAACGATCGTCGCCGGCTTGCGGCTGCGTGGTGGCAAGGATGGTAGCCGCAGTCCCTATCCGATCCCATTCATCACCGGCGTGATCTTACGGCCCGGCGCGCTTGATGACCTCAACGACCAGGCGCGGGCCGTGGTGCGCATCATGGTCAATACCGGGTTGCGCCCAGTCGAAATTATCAACCTCACTCCCGGCTTTATCCTGCTCGATGCGGAGATCCCGCATGTGCGGGTGAAGCCGTTCGGCCGCGTGCTGAAATCGCAGGCCTCGGAGCGCGACGTGCCGCTGGTCGGCATCTCGCTGGATGCGATGCGTGAATTCCCCATCGGCTTTGCGCAATATGCCGACAACGGCGATACGCTGTCGGCCACCGTGAACAAGTATTTTGAAGAAAACGGCATATGGCTGTCGAAGATGCACACGCTCTATTCGCTGCGCCACAGTCTCAAAGACCGGCTGCGGTCGGTCGAGTGTCCGGACGAGCTCACCGACGAGCTGATGGGCCATGCCAGCGGCAAACCGAAGTACGGTGATGGCCACGGCCTGAAGTTGAAACTTAAGTATCTGCAGATGATCGCGCTGGCCCCGGCCGAATTAAGCGCGGCGGTCTGCCGACACGTCGCTTGATCGTACATCCCGCTGCAATAAGGCGTAGCATCCCGTAGATGCGATTTTCGGCTGCAGGTCAAAGACAGCGCGACGAATTTATTCACTATCCGACAATGCGATCTTCAGAGTAAACAAGGGTTCGTCTTAGTCGGACCGCAAGTTCTTTGTTGAGGCGCCGTATTGCCGAGATTTCTTCGATTTGTTTGTAAAGAGTCACGTGTTCCCCCTGGCTTCGAGATCTGTACGCTCGACTCGCATTGCCGATGATGCGAAGCATTTCTAAAATGCTAACTGCCACATTTGCGATGGGCTAGCCCATTCAAACTGGTTCACTAACGAGAGAGAGGCCGCCCAACGAGGCGGCCTAATTTTTGGGAATTGAAGCGTTATCACGCGCGCTTGCGCTTTGCGGCACCGCTCGTCGCGCGCGGCTTCGGCCTCTCGCCTGAAGCAAGAAACTGAACCTTGCCCCGCTTGATCCGCGACTTCAGCATGTCATTGATGCGCGTCTGCCAGCCTGAGCCAGTCGCTCGCAGCGCCGTGACGACGTCGTCGTCGAGGCGGATCTTCACGGGAACCTTCGGATTTTCCACGCGCGGCCGACCGGGCTTATTCTTGAATTGGACAAGAATATCCGGCGGCAATTCTTCGGCCGGGCGCGACGCGGCGAAGTCGGCGGCCGTCCATTCCGGGTTGTCGTCGTGGCTGGCTAGTGGTGTTCTCTTTTTAGCGGACATTTCGTTTCATCTCCTTTGCACGGGCGCGGCGCAGGTCGCACGGGCCAGCGAAATGCTGTGGTTGGCGATGTTGATAGCGTCTTTCGCATCATCGTATAGCTTGCTCATGAACATAAACGTGCACCCAATAATGGGGTGCGTCAATCGTTAATGGGTGTACAAAATAGAGTAGACGCAGGGTGGGCCGCGAGCATGCTCCGCACATGCAGAATTCTAATCCGCCCCACCGAAGGATCGCCCCTATAGCTGTGCTGGCTGCCTGGCTCATTGCGGTAGCGGCTTCGGGCATTTTTCCTAGTAAGACTATAAGCCTCATACTTGCGCCACAATCCGTTCAGATTATGTTCCTAACGAACTCGGAGGCGGAGATGAAGAGAGATATGGGGGAATTGCTGGACCACGTGCCGCAGCTGGTGAAGGCATATGGGCGCTGGCCAAGCTTCGTCTATTTGCTCCTCTTTACTCCATTGAGTCGGGGATTACTCGGGGCAGTGGCTACCATCGCCGCCTTAGTCATCTACCATCAGTTGCGGTGATAGGAGCGCCGGCTAATGGATAAGGTGCGAGAGATTTTGCTGTTTTTTGCTGCTGCAATGGCTGTATTCGCGCTCATATGTGCCCTGTACCAAGCCATGAACGACAGGGTTAGCTCCGCGGCGCTTTTGAGCACAATCTTCCTTGTATGCGTGTTGGTCGTTTACCTGCCCAAGCTAGAGATTCTAGAGGCTTGGGGCGTCAAGGCACACCTCGTCCGCACCCTCAACGAAGCCGACGAGATTTTGGCTAAGCTCCGACGGCTAGCAGTGATCAACGCAAAATCGACCTATGAGACAGTGGGTATTGGTCAAAGGTGGGACGGACAGAGCGCCGTCGAAAACCAGGCGCGCTTAGACGAGATTAACGCGCAGCTTATCGACTTTGGCGTGGCCGAGGCGGAGCGACGAGAGTTGGCCAAGAACTACGTCCGGCTCATGGGGTTTGATCTGTACATGCACTACGTCCAAACCCTCGACCGCTATTTCAATTCCAAGGCAAGCGCCCTGCGCATGCAAGGCGATCGTGAGAAGAACGAAGCCATGAAGGCCGAAGGGGCGAGTTATGATGAGGTGAAGGCAAATTGGAAGCCGAACTATAATTTATTCTCGCAGCTAGCGACTTACTCACTTGAAGAGGAATTGACGCTCGCAACTCCCACAAAGCAGCTCAGCGAGAACGACAGGAAGGCGGTCGAAGTCCTCAAGAACCAGATCGTGAGGCTGTTCAAAGATTCCGAGACGAAGGCTGGTCTCACGAAGGAGACGGCGTCGTATCTCGACACTTACAAGGGCTTGGGCGGGCAGGACAAGCGCATCATTGAATTGTTCAGCTTCAACCCGAGTGAGGTGAGGTAAGGAAAAGTGCATACACCGAGAACGGGTTAGATTGCCACGCGTACCAATGCGTTGCTGTCGCGACGAGAAACCGGCAAAACCGCCGCGTCCATCATCTCCGTTACGGCCAGTTGTCACCCGGCGTAGCACCAGACAATTCGACCAAAATGGAATGGTTTCCGGCCTCAGGATCAAATAGGCCCCGGCGAACCGGGGCAAAAGAGTTCAGACCCAGCGCGTGCCATAGTAATCGTTGAGCGCGCGGGACCGCTTGGTGTCGGCCCAATCCCAATCATTCTCGTTGGCATATTTCGGCGCGCCCTCGAGCTGCGCCTTCGTCACGTTGGTGACGTAACCCTCAAGATTGGTGTCGTATTTCAGCGTCTGCCAAGGCAGCGGGTAGTGCTCATCGCCCAGGCCAAGGAAGCCGCCGAAGCTCAGTACGGCATAAGCGACCTTGCCACCGACTTTGTCGATCATCACGCTTTCAATGGAGCCAATTTTTTCGCTGTCGGGACCATAGACGGCGGTGCCTTCCACCTTCTCGCTGCTGATCAGATTGCCCGTTTCGTTTGCCATGATGGCTCTCCCTTGTTTGAGTGTCGGTAAAACAGGAGAATCTGTCATTCGTTCCGAGCTGTGTTGCTGTGTCGCAACCGGAATTGTCACTTTAAAAAAGCCCGGGGGGGCTCTGTGCCGTGCGGCTTTCCCATCGATTGGCGCCCCCTGTGATGCCGGCTCCATGCTGATGCACGCGGATAATGGAGCAATGAACTAGCATCGACGCCCCATTCGCTTTGCGAGCCATCCTCTACAGCCAACAAGGTCATTTGTTTCACCGGGACCGTGCACTAAGTCATTGCCCGCGTTTGTCAGCGTCTTGACCGCCCATCCCTCCCGCCCGAAGAGATCGTTGTTTTTCCCGTAGCAGTTCCTAGAGTTGAATCCTTCCGACAAACATTTTTGGAGTTCGCGTATAGTCAGCTTAATCGCCGCACAGGCGGCAGCTGCGTAAGGTTGGCCACCAGTTTCGGTGACGCAGGCAATGGCGATCCTTTGCTCCGGATTTAGGTTGGCTCCCAATATTTTTGTGCCGGCGCAGGTTGCAAACCCTGTCGCGCTTCCGCCTGACTCGGCTGCGCATGCTACCGCTCCTCTCTGCTCGGGATTGAGACGCGATCCGATTAGCTGCGATCCCGCACATGTTGCAAACTCACTCGAGCTGTCCGAGTCCGCCGCACAAGTGAGGACCGCTCGTTGCTCATTTGATAAACGAGAGACGCCGTAAGCGCTCATGCAACTGACGAAGGCATTCGATCGTCCTTCCGCGTCGTAAGCGCATTTCAGTAAGGCGCGCTGATCCTGACTGACGTGCCTGCCAAGTAACTTTGGACCGGCACATTCCGCGAGGCCTTGCGCGGTCGTTCCCGAACTCTCGGCGCAATCAACAAGGACGCGTTGATCCGGATTTAGGACGACTTTTCCGCCACTGCATTGAAGGAATGCATCAATCCGAGTGCTGGATTGCCGGGCACAATCGACGGCTAAGCTGGCTGAGGAGGATCTTTCGAACCTCTCCGCACTTTGAAACCGAGGCTGGACTGCTTGTTGGCGCCCGTAAGGATTGATGGGTAGTTCTTCAGGGGGCGGTGGCGGAAAAACGATGGTTGGGTAAGGCAACACCGGCGGCGCGGGAAGTGCGTCCGGCGCTTGGACAGGGCCGGGATACGGCATTATGCGCGGAGCTGGGATCATCTGCGATGGGCAGGGTCCAAAGAGCCTGTTCGGATACTGCAGTACCCATCGCTGGCCGTTGAAAAAGCACTGTCCCTGGGCATGCGCGTCAGTAACGCTGAGATAGAACGAGATTACTGCCAAGATCGCCGCAAACTTGATCATGCCGCCGCTCCCTTTGCCGATCTCCAAACTGCACAGATAGTGTCAACCCCTATGCTCGCTGCCGCCGGCAAGGTTATCAAGATCAATTCTCAAAGTGTGCCCTCGCTAATGCGAGATACTGCGCTATGGGCTCGCTTCGGCGAGACGCTGGTTGCGTAACTCAACATTCCGCCGCGCGCGGGCGACGACGTCATCTTTGCGGCGGATCAATTCCAGCTCGTTTTCGAGCCGCTCCAGAATTGGCGCGTAGACCGCGCCGTCCTCCACGATGCAGAACGACACGGTGTCGATGGCCTTGAGCAGCCATTCCTCCGTGAACTCGCCCGGCGCCGTGCGTGTCATCTAAGGCGGCTTTCGTCCTTGGCGCGCATGCCTCCGCTCCGAACCATGATCGGTCCAATGCACATTGAACGTAGGTTTTGCAGCCACAAAGAGCCTTGGAGCTCAGATATGGCTGCTTGGTGCTATGGCGTACAAATAGGATGAAGGATCGCTCTATTTCGCGATATCGGAATGAGCGGCGGTATGCGCGGTAGTAGCGTTTGGAGCAGAGGGGGCATTGCAAAGACGCAGGCCTGTCGGTGAAGCGCAGTCTGCGCTCCTAAGGAAGGCGCATGGCGTTTGTCCTTGCTTCACAATGTCTGGAGCCGCGCACACCGGCCGAAGGCTTTAGCGACAGTACGGCCAGGATGTGAGCGTTGGCAGATCTTCTGGCAGTCATCACGCTGTCACGCACGGCTCGTCATGCGATGTGAGGAGCGACGCCCTCAACGCGGGTGCGCAGTATCTTGATGCGAACAAGCTTGCCGTAAAGGTACAACTCCAGAAAGCAGGCGTACGATTTGTACAGCTACTCGATACGTCCTTGCAGAATTAGCTGCCGAATCGAAAACAAAAGACGGTTCGCGACCGGCTCTGCCGGTCGTGCTCTCGTGAAACGAGCCGCAAGGCGTCTCGGCCTTCGGCTTCGATCCCTTCGCGCGATAACGTGTCGCTCGCCGGAGGCACTCGATCCCGGGTCCCGCCAAGCGGCGGCGCTATGCTGACCCTCCTGCGGGTGCCTTTTTAACCGGTCTCGCGACTGTCGACTGGCCTTCGCTTCGCTGCGGCACAGACGCCCTTTTCTGTTTGGGCGCTAAGGGCTCCGCCCTCGCGCGGGCAAGGGTGAAATCCGGAACGGCCGGGGCGGTCTCCCCGACCTTCCGCGCGAGCGTCAAGACCGGACAGCTGCCACCGTCGGCATCCGCTTGTGCAGGCCGGGTGATTCCCCTCCACCCCGGCCGCCCTTGCCCTTGCTACCCCGGTCTCGCCGACGGGCAGGGGTGCAGCGCAGCGCTGCGCTTGCACCCAACCCCGAAAGGAGAACGACCATGACTGCCAAGAATATTGAAATCGTCACGGCGAGCGGGACTGAAATTTTCATTCCGCTCAACAAGCTCAAGAAGTCCCCGAACAACGCCCGCAAGACGCCGCACAGCGAGGCGTCGATTGAGGCCTATGCGGCTAGCATCGCCGCGAAAGGCATCCTGCAAAACCTTGTTGTCGAACCGGAACTAGACGGTGATGGTACGGCTACCGGCTTTTACTTCGTCACCATCGGCGAAGGCCGCAGGCTGGCGCAGCTTCTGCGCGTCAAGCGCAAGGAGATCAAGAAGACCGAACCGATCCGCTGTGTCATCGACACCGCGAACGACGCGTTCGAAATCTCTTTCTCGATCTGCCATTCCTCTGTTCGACCGGGTGCTGCACCATTCCTCCGTTCTCTAATCGCGGTCTATCATGCAAGCCCCTTCTTCCTCTTTTTCAGCAATAGCCAACACGGCAGTTCTTACCGTCGAAGTCATGGCGGCCCCACTTTCGTGTGCGGCAGCGAGGTCAAGCCCGAAGCCGCCAGAGGCGGTGGCGCGCAGCGCCAGGCTTGAGGTCGCAGACGCACGCGAACACACTTGCCGCCTGCCTTCGACTACGTCGTCGTTTCAACTTGTCACTGACACAGTTGTCAGTCGCTGCCGGGTCCACCGTTCTCTTCGCAGTCCGATCGATAATGCGGCTGCACGTTTGCGTCAGGAGGTCGGCGCCGCTATGTCCCGAACGCGGTCTGCATTAATGCAGCCGCAGGAGGAATGGCGCGGTCGCCGGCGCTCGTCCCGGCAGGGACCTCTTACCGCGGTCAGTGACAGCGGATCTCGTTCTTTAGCGCATGGTTTAGGCAATCATCGGTCGGACGCTCCACTGAAAGGATGTTCCATCGCGCCAGATGTGATGCAGGATGACCGCCAGCTTTCGTGCGACAGCAACGATCGCTCGCTTACTTCCTATCCGTTCACTCAGCGCCTTTCCCCATTCCTTAAGAGGAGATGGCCGGGAGCAGCGACGGAGCACAACGCATGCCGCCTCGTAGAGCAGCGTCCTCATGCTCTGATCGCCTGCCCGAGAGATGCGTCCAGTTCGGTCAGACTCTCCGGATTGGAAGCGTTTTGGTGTCAAGCCCAGATAAGCAGCGACGGTTCGCGAACGTCGAAAGCGCAGGGGATCTTCGATCGTGCAGATGTAGGACAGCGCAACAATGACGCCGACGCCCGGGGTGCTCATGAGTCGCTTTGCGACCGGATCCGCGTAAGCACGACGGTAGAGAGCGCTGTCGAAGACCGTTATCTGCTCTTGCAAAGAGGTAAGTGCGATCAGCATCGGCTCAACGATCGTAAGCAGAATTGGGTTATCCTGGATGGCCGCCCGAACCAATTGAACGTACCGGCGTTGACTGCCGATCTTGAGCACCACTCCAAAGGTCTTGAGCAACCCGCGGCAAGTATTTTTGATCTTCAAAGCCGTGCTAACGAGCTGCGCTCGCGCGGTGATCATGGCACGGACGGCGTGCGTCTGCATACTCTTTACCAGCACTTGCCGATACCAACCGACGCGCACGATTTGGGCAATGCCGTGCGCGTCGTTCGCGTCTGTTTTGTTGATCTGCAGCGACAGCGCCGCTTTAGCGTGACGCGCATCAATACAAACCACCGGCAGTCCGCAGCTCTTGAGTTCATGGAACAACCAGACCGAAAGCATCCCCGTCTCGAGGCCAATGCGAGCCGCGTTTGGCGCATGCTTACTGACAAGCTTCTCAATGTCGTCCGGTGTAGAGGCGCACTTACCGCGCCAGATCGGACGGCCGGATTCGTCGACTGCGCAAGCTTTGGTTTCCTCAAGAGAAACATCAAGACCAACATATTGGGCAATCGGCTGCATTTTGCTGCTCCTGTCATCGGGAATCAGAGCGCAAAGACTAGCAACGACGGCGCTCCGCGATTACCCCATGTCCCGACCAAAATTCGCAACGCCGCCGCGCGCAGCTACGGTCCAGGGCGGCCGCAAGGCCGGCGCGAAGCAGCTTTACCCTGGACGGGCGCGAGCACGGTGGCATGCTTGAGTTGTTTGGGGACGGCAGCTTGTACTGTCGTGATCGTGTTTTCGTTTGCGATCGTGCTGGTGAATGCCGCACAAGCTGATACCGCATCAACCGTACATCCCGCGAGCGCACGGCGCGCCGGGTCGTTTGCAAATCTCATCGAAGAGGCCTCACGCCGCTTCGCCATACCGGCGCACTGGATACGCGCCGTGATGACCGTCGAAAGTGCCGGTGACGTGCGCGCCCGATCGCCAAAAGGCGCGATGGGGTTGATGCAGATCATGCCCGAGACCTGGGCAGACCTGCGCATGCGTTACCGCCTCGGCAGCGATCCTTATGATTCGCGCGATAACATTCTGGCCGGTGCTGCGTACCTGCACGAGCTGCATGACCGCTATGGCTCGCCCGGTTTCCTCGCGGCCTATAATGCGGGACCAGGTCGCTACGAACAATATCTCGCGGGCCGCACGTTGCCGGCCGAGACCCGCGCTTATGTGGCAACGCTTGCTCCATCGTTCGGTGGCGCCGAACTCACCAGTCCGCTCTCAGTCGCAACAGTTCACGCGAAGTTATGGATCGAGGCGCCGCTGTTCATCGGGCGACCCGAACGCGCAACTGCTGCCGATCGGGTGTTGGCTGAGCGGCGATTGGACCGCGCTCCGGCTAGCAATCCGATGCGTAAGATTCCTGCGCTCGTGCCGCAAGCGCGCAGCCTGTTTGTTATTCGATCCAGCGCGGGAGACCTGCAATGACGGGACGTGCAGTCCGGCGTGCGATAGCGTGCTCTGGGATAGGATCGTGGGGAAGGCGAGGCAGCAGGGACACACGACAGCGGGACGGCGAGATAAAAGCGGCTCGCCGCTCGAACCACAAGCCATTGGAATGGCTTGGGTTCGGGCGTGCCGGTCGGTCGGGGCGCGTGCCGCGCCTGATGCTTTCGCCAATGAATTCAATTGTGTTTTCGGCACTGCCCACGACTTCATATCCGCGGAGAACTTGTTGTGAGCGTGGGCGACAGCGAGTTTCGCGTTCGGCCCGGGCGCATTCGCAATACGCGCGCGCCAAAGCCGAAGAGCTTCATCAATCAGGTGCTGCGTGCGGCGAAGAAGGCCGGTCCCACCTCCAGTCTTGCGTCTGCGGGGAAGCGCTTTTCAAGCTACGGGCGCTCGACCTTCGGGCGCGGCCGGATCAGTTTTAGCCGCAGCCGCCTGTTCAACCCCGCGCGGCGCGTGGTGGTGAAGGCGCGCGTCGTTCGTCACGAGGGACGATCCTTCCGATCCGCGCCGCTAACCGCGCATCTCTCGTACCTCAAGCGCGACGGTGTCACCCGTAACAATGAGAAGGCGGTGATGTTCGATGCGGGTAGCGACCACGCCGACGAAGGGAACTTTGCGGGGCGCTGCAAGGACGACCGGCATCATTTCCGCTTCATCGTCTCGCCCGAGGACGCCGCCGAGATGACCGATCTCAAAGCTTTCACGCGCGACCTCGCGAGACAAATGGAAGTCGATCTCGGCACACGGCTCGACTGGGTCGCCGTCGATCACTGGAACACGGATAACCCGCATGTTCATCTGCTGGTGCGGGGTGTCGATCAGACCGGCGCCGACCTCGTAATCTCCAGAGATTACATCAGCCGGGGCCTGCGCTCGCGCGCGGAGGAGTTGGTCTCGATCGAGCTCGGTCCGAAGCCCGAGCGTGAGATCCGCAACGCCCTGGAAAAGGAGATCGCGGCCGAGCGCTGGACGCGGCTCGACGTCGAGATCCGCATGGCCGCCGATGAAACCTGCACCATCGACCTGCGCCCTGAAAGTCCCGGCACGGCCGACCCCGAAATCCGCCGCCTGATGATTGGACGGCTCCAGCATCTGGAGAAGATGGGCCTTGCCGCGCCGGCTGGCCCTGGCGAATGGATGGTCGGGCTGGAGGCCGAGCGCAGTCTTCGCGACCTCGGCATGCGCGGCGACGTCATCAAGACCATGCACCGCGCGTTCACGGTTCCTGATATCGGCAATCGAGGCACTCGCCATCCGCAAACCGTTCTTCACCGGTCGCATCACCGAACGCATGCTCGGGTCCTACCTGACACAAACGGGAGGACAGGAGCCACAACTCCTTTCGCCGCGAGAGCGTATGGTCGTCCAGCTGATCGCGGAGGGAAACAGCAATAAGGAGATCGGCGGCATATTAAACGTCAGCGTTAAAACCGTTGAATCCCAGCGTTCGGCGGCCATGAAGAAGATTGACGTGACTTCGACGGCGAGCCTGGTGAGATACGCACTTCGCAACAAGATCATCGAGCCGTGAAATTGCAGCGAATAGGCCTGTTCGATGTTCGGTCATGGTGGCATGCGGCGCGGTTCCCCAAGGTTCAGGACGAGCCGTCGCGAGTGGTCTAAGGGCCGCCTGATCGGCTTTGTTCGCCCGCTGTGGCGGGGCGTCAGGACCTTAGACGCGCTTCAAAAGTAGTTGGCCGGCGACGCCATTTTCGCCATGGGGAGGGGACCCGAAGTATTCGGGTCCACATTGGTGTGTAGCGGACTAGCCGGGGCGAATGACACTAGGGCCTGATGCCGTGGCTCTTAGCGCAATCGACATAGACGCCGGTGCGTTGCGTCATGACGGTGGCGGTGCCCAGTCCGTTGTCCGGATAAGCGGCCTGTGCCTTCGCCACGCATTTCTCGCGGATGGTGTAGGTGCTGTCCGCACTAACTTTCTTTGCCTTCGCTGCCTGGGCCTGGCCGGGAGAAGCCGTTACAGCAAAAATCGCGATGACGGCGGCACAGACGGCAGCGGCATGGCCGCCGCCCGCATGGTAGGTACCATGTTGACCTCCAGTTCTTTCGTTATCAACGACGCGATCGTGTCCGCAGCCACGCTTGCGGTCTATCAGGGAAATCCCTGAACTTTATGAGGAAGCGCCTGAAAGAAGGCGGCGGGCCTGAAATGGAATTGCGTGCGTTTATGGCGCCCGCGGCGCGGATGAGCGTGGGACCGCTTTATTGTCTCGATCGCGGATTCGTCGGTGCCACTCATCTCGCCGAGTCTTTCTTTTTCTACGCCAATGTACGATCGTCTTGGGTGCATTGTTGCGCCAAGCCAATTCCTGCCTTTTCTAATCATCCCTATCTGAGGACGCTCTTCACGCGGCCTCATTGGTCGGGGCGGCAGTGGCAATTCATTCGGCTCAAGCAGAGGCGATCTCGCGCGGCGCGCGGATGCTCCGTAGCGCGCTCGGCCCCGCAATTGCCCGGTACCTAGAGGACGCCTCGATCGTCGAGGTGATGCTCAACCCCGATGGCCAATTGTGGATCGACCGGCTGTCGGGCGGCTTGACCAACACGGGAGAGTACCTCTCGGCCGCTGACGGAGAGCGCATCGTTCGGCTGGTGGCGCACCACGTCGGTGTGGAGGTGCATGCAGGCGCGCCGCGCGTTTCCCCTGAACTGCTCCGACACCACCGGCTCCTGATCCAATCGGCACCGCAGCCAATATGGGGATGGGAAGGCCGAAATGAAGACGCAAGCAGGTTATCAGCTTGACTGGGCAGGTCAAAGAATCCGGCCTCTCCGGAGGATTTCCCCGCATGACGCGCGCCATGAGCAAGAGCTCAGTCCTTCAGGATATAGCGTTCCGAGAGCAGGATGCTCGCCGCGATCACGTCATTCCTGAAGTCGGGGTGGTCGTCGTGGCGAGCCGACATGGCGCGCCAAGTGCCGTTCAGCGCGAAGATCTTGATGAATTCGGATCTTCGATCTCCCGGAGGCATACCAAGCCATTCCGAGACGAGAAGCTGCAGCTCACGAGCTGTCTTTGGCTGTTTTGCCATCGCTTACGTCACATCTTCCAGTTTCCCCGCCTTGCACGCGAGGTCTATCGATCATGAACGTTAAGCCAAAACTCGATTGTCCGCATAGCCCTCTGCCACTCGCTAGAGCCATGGGCCGCGCTTCTCCCATGCTGATGCCCGGCAAGTTCGCGGATCGCGGCCAGAGCTGCTCGTTCGGCTTCAGCCATGGGATCCGAAGTGTTGGTAGTCGGTTGCTCGGTCGCCAGACCTTCCAGCAGTCCCCGCGCTTCCTGATCGGTGCTGATCGCGGCCACTTTCAAGATCGATCTGCAGTAACGGGCTTTGATGAGGCTTTGCTCGTCGCTCGTTGGAGCGAGCTGGCGGTTAAAAACGTTGTTCAAAATGCGCCCCTCGTCGATGGGGTCATAAAACAGGCCAAGGGCGGTTTAGTTCCGAGGGAAAAACGCGCAATCAGTCCAACGTCAGTCGTCAGACAGCTTATACTTCTGCCGAAGCTCCAGTGTCAGCGCTCCGACAGTACGGGCGCACTTGAAGTGGATCAGGCTATCCTCTGTGCTTGTCACTGCGCTCCATCCAGGACCTTCGGAGGTCTTTACCTCGCGGATCTCAACGGAAATGCCCCGCGGACATTCAGGGTGTTCGTCCATGCGCTCGCGAAAAAGCTGCGCCAGTTCGGCTTTGGAAATCGGCTTCTTTGCCATCGGTCCCTGCCTTCTGGCAGTGACCCTAGCAGCAAACGACCGAAGCCGGCGGTATTAGCAGCGCCCGACGTGAACTCAGTCTTATTTCAGGCTGTAGCGATCCCGCAGCTGCGTTTCTATGCCCGCCACCATACTCGCAAGCTTCGGAAATTGCCGACGCTGACTGGCATTCGTCAGCGCGCTCCAATCCCAGCGGCCGCTTGGGATGATCGCTATGCGGGCGTGGCGGAGGTTCGACCCTGCGAGCTTCTCGTGAAACATCCAGATGAGCTCATCGGCGGTGAGATGTTCTTTGATCATGAAGAGCAGCCTACAGCTTCAGCGCTGGTTCGATCAACTACCGCGAGGCTCCGCTATGAGTGAACAGTCCGCTGTCAGGTTCTGAAGGCTGTGATCAAACGCGCGATCGTCGTGCTCGACGCGCTCGGCGACTCTGAGATGAGGTTCCAGAACCAGGGGCAGGTCTGGAACAGGGCAATCAACGATGCTGCGCTGGCCTATGGCTACGCGGAAGTGACCGTTCGGTTCATCCCGACGGCGCGAGAGATCGCGCAAGCTGAGATCGTCGCGGACTGGCTGCTGTGGCTGGGCAACAACGATGGGGGCGTGCACCGGCTTGTCTCGTGGGCCCATGACGAGCCGAACTGGCGAATGGCCGAACGTGAGCTATGCAGCGTGCGGACCATCCACCGCCGCATTGATCGCTCGGTGGCGGGGATCTTGAAAGAGTTCGGCGGGATAGATGCCGAGATCCAAGAGATCGAGGACAAGCCGGAGAGGGCGCAGCCGCCGAATTTCATGACGCAGCGATCAGTGATCGCGGACACGGCGCCGATCAGCCAGCACGGAAAGGTGTGGATACAGTTTCGCGCGCCCGGCTCGATACATCGCCGGCCGACTGATCTGCGCCATCAACGTCGGAGCGGCACTCGCGAGCGCTGCATCAACGGCACAGGGATTGCGCTGGCGCGTTCCTACGACCGCTGGGGCGTCCGTGGGGCTGCTTATCTCATTCCACTGCGGCATTTCGATCTGCAAACCGTGCTGTGGTTCAACCTTGAACTGGCGCTGTTGCTGTCACTCGGCGGCCAGTTGCTGCAGGGCGTTGCGCTCCGCGTGCTCAATGTGGCTCTTGTGGTTGCATTGACGTCCTAGGGCTCGATTTTCTTCGGGCTCGCGGCCTTGCTCGCCATTCTCGGTGAGCGGCTGACAGTGCAGGACATCATTGCCGGTGCGTTTCTGGTGACAGCTCTTGGCCTTTCGTTGGTCCCCCAAGCGCTGGTTCTCGAAAATAGGTGACGTCGTTTCTACCGCGAGCGGGCCAGATAACCTGCCCGGGTGATCATCTTGTTCGAAATTCCATTGATGACCATCGAAGCAAGAGAGAAGTTGGCGGCGTCGGAATGTCTGTTTCTGGTGCAACGCGTGCGTCGTGAATTAGATTGACGTTTGCGTCCGGTAAGCGCGTTGTGCGACAATGTCCAAAGTACCGCGTCTTCTAGATGTCCAAGTCTGCGCTCACGGAGTCGAGTGGGAATGGCAACTACTAGACCAAGCAGAAATCATTATGAGCGGGCTCAAACCCACCCGCCCAGAAGCGCAAAAAAAAGGCGACAGCGCATTGTTCGAAGTGTTGTCGGCCGGCCATGCGCAGCCCTTCAAAAAGGATCGAAGATGAAATTGGTGATCGTAGCTGCCGCTACGCTGGCTTTTTGCTCAGTCGCACAAGCGGCATCTGAGTGCAGCGCCATTAAGGACGGAAAGGCTCGTTTGGCTTGCTTCGATAAAGAGTATCCGGCGAATACGAAATCGATGCCCGCCGTTACCGACAAAGCAAATCCATTCGCCAAAGAGGACGCTTTAACGACCGCAAAGCTCAACGGGATATGTCGCGGGTGCTAGTAGTGGCCTTCGCCCCTATACCGCGCCCACTCTGTCCAGCGCATCACGGCAGCACCTTCGGTTCGACCTTTAAGGCTGTGAGATGTGCCGACGTAGCTGCCACTGGCAATCCAAACACTTTTTGATTTCTGATCGGTGACGACTTCACACGGCACGCCCCAGACCAATACTGAAAAAGAAGCCACCTAAACCTCGTTTAAAGAATCGACCATGTCACGCGGGCGACTGCACGCACAACGTCGCCTGAGCGGAATATGATCGCCCGGCGACGTTGGTCTGATTACTGGGCCCACAAAATCCCCAGCTTCCATAGGTGTGAAAGATCGCGCAGAAGGTTCAGCACATTTGGCCAGTCACCAAATAGGTGAGGTGGATTGACGCGGTTCGTCACCGGCTTCGACCGATCAGGCGCAAAACAGGCTGACATCGACGCCAAGGAGCGTGAGGCCGCCGGCAAGCTTCAGGAGCTGATCTTGAGCCGCGCCACCATGTCAAAGAAATCACTATTGGCGACAAGCGGCACGTGCACTGATCGCGCCTTGCGCACTAGTGCATCGCTGCCGCGCCTCGCTCATCCAGCTTTTGGGCTGCAATGACAACTTCTAGGCGATTTCGAACATGAAGCTTCTGCATCAGCAGTGTCATGTAGTGTTTCACCGTCTTCTCGCTAATGCGGATTGTCAGCGCGATTTCCTTGTTCGTTTTTCCATGAAGGAGGAGTCGAACGATTTGCTGCTCGCGAATGCTCAGTTTCACAGCTTCGGCAGCCCGACGGCGTAATGACGTATCTCGCAACGCTGCGATGACACGGCTGGCAAAATGTTGTGTGATGTAGGTTTCGCCGGAATGCGCAGATGTGATGGCATCGATGAGCTCGCGTGAGCTACTGCCTTTCAACACATAGCCGGTGGCGCCGGAGTCGAGCGCGCGTATTGCTGAATCGACACCCGTCGCGGCGGTGAACGCTATAACCTTTGTCGAAGGCGACGCGCAAATAGCTGCCGACATTGCAGTATAAATATCGCCTGGCATATTCAGGTCGACGACGATGACCTGCGGCGTGTTTCGTGTGCAAATGTCGACCACGTCATTCGCACACACGCCTGTAGCAACGACGTCAAATCTACCGGACCGCAGAAGGAGCGACGATATCGCCTCAATCATGAGTGGATGATCATCCACCAAAGCGACGGACATTAAACTCATCACAAGCCTCGCAAAACGCTGAGGAATTTCAAATCAAGTAAGACTAATATGTACAAATACGCATGCAGTTTGCATGACCAATGAGATAAACTGCGCACGCTTTAGAGGTGTTGTAAATGTGGAACTTAACTTAGCGTTAAGCTCAGCTTTTATTGATTAAAGGTTGCTATTTAAGGTTGTGGACGTCGACGTTCTTGATATGGGAAGCGTTACGGTCACTGACATACGGTCATCTTGCGGTTCGACGAAGAAGCTGCCGCCAAGCGCCATCACTCTCCTACGAAGGCCCAACAGCCCGAGACGCGCGCCTCTGCCAGACGAAAGTTTCGTGCTGAATTCATTGATCCCGCTGTTGCGTACAATGATCGTCACAGACGATGCATCCTCCACTACTGTCACATGTTGGTCCTGGCCGTCTCCATGCGCATATGCGTTATTCAGGCATTCCTGAACCACACGAAACACGCATACTTGAACGGATTGTTCTGGACGAAAAGATAATGGGTCGATCTCGCATGTCACCTTGGTCGCCGTGTTTCGTTCATGGCGCCAAACCGCGAGCTTAATTGTCTCGGCGCAGGTGAGCCCATCAAGCTCGGGCAACACGAGGCCGGTTGAGATGTCGCGTAGTTCTTTGAGGATACTGGAAGTTAGGTCTGTAACGTTCGGCAACAATTCACGTGTAGCGTTCGGATTTGTGTCGGCAAGTTCACTCAATTTAAGTGCCAAAACGCTGGCGAGTTGAATAGGACCATCGTGAAGATCTTGTCCGATTTCTCCTAATAGGCGTTCGTTGGAGTGCATGGCGGCGAGTTTAACGGCCTCGGAACCGCGGCGGAGCTGATCATTCTGCGTTGCAAGTGCTTGAGCCTCGTCAAATCGGTTTTGAAGCGAGAGGCGCTGACCGGAAACAATGGCATTGGCGCGCCATACCGTCACAAACAGTATGATCATCATGGGTGCGGTAACGGCGCCGACAATGCTGGCTGTGGTTACCCTCATCGTCCGCAGTTCAGCGGTAAAGCGCGCTCCACTATTGTATACTTCTCCGACAGCAATGATGTCGCGAGTTCCCGCCCCATAGATTGGTGCGTAGATCTCGATCAGCGGTCGTTCGAATTGCTGTTCTGTCTGATGTTCCGCATCGTCCGTATCCGCAAATCCACCAAAGGCGTTACCGGCAAACGCCGCATCCCGTTCGATAGATGGAAACTTCTGCCCGATGAGCCGCTTGTCGGTTGCATAAGCCAACGTACCATCTCGTAACCAGATCTTTAGCGCCTTGGTGCGCTCACCCATGGTTGTCTTAAGCAGATTGTCCAGCGTTAGTGCCGTGTTTGAAGTTAGCGTCGAGGACGTTGCCAGCTCCTGGAGGGAGGGGCCAAGGAATACGTCGACCAGAATCGCGCCTTCCTCTGCTGCCGTTCCCATCATGCTCGTCTCAAGCTGGCGCGAGATGAAATACGCGAGCAAAGTCATGGAAATGACGATCGTCAGCGTGGCGGCAATGAAGAATTGTCGAAAGAGGTTTGATTTGTGACCGATATCGAGTCGGTGCCAGATCATTTCGGGGTTCCGCTTTAATTAATCGAATCACTGAAATCGCATTTAACTGTTTGATAGTCGGAATAAGAAAATCGACGGGTAGTGGCGGATAAAGTCGGATTCGTCAAAGTCTTCTAAAAGCGATCACTAAGCGAACGCATCAGGATTGGGGCCGTCGCATCTTATCCTTCCGTTGGACCGCGAGCTATTCCACCTAAAGCTAACTCGGCGACGGTTGGCCCGATACAAATCCAAATACGGATCATTGGATGACGGATGCACTGATCCAGAACGCGTTCCTGGACACAATGATCATTGAATGTTGTCTCGCAACCGACACAAAGGTCGTCAGACCAAGGTCCGACCGTGATTGGTCTTCAGTCCGGGTCCCGCTCGGACCTTATCCCCTGAGCAAGCGAATAGGCCGGCCCTAGCGTGAGATCTGATGCCAGAGGGGCCAGCCATGACCACCAGCTTGTTGTGACCTCCGTTCAAACATCGAAAACTGTCGGGCGGAATAGTCGCAGACGGGCTTAAGGGTAAAACGACTTACATAGGGAGAGCATTATGGCCAATTATATCAAGAGCGATCTGGAATTCATTCTAGAGCAGATCAAGATCGCCGAAAAGCACGCCGCCTATGTTGCCAACCCGAATGATCCGAACGCTGCCCCGCTCTACGGTGTAGGCGATGCCGGTCAGATTGGCTCGGTTCCCGCCTATACGCTGAGCCTTGGGCTTCGCACCGTCGACGGCTCATACAACAACCTGTTGCCGGGCCAGGAACATTGGGGCGCGGCCGATTTGCCATTCCCCGAATTGCTCGATCCGGTGTTTCGGCCGGCCCAAAACGTCCCGCCCGGCTTTGGCCCCCCAGTGCCGACCAATTATAATCCCTCCAACAATCCTGGCTCGATGGTCTTCGACTCCAGCCTGCGCACGATCTCCAACTTGATCGTCGACCAGACCCTGGGCAATCCGGCGGCCATCATCAAGGGTTTGCAGGTTGGCGGCCTCGTGGCCGCGGACCTCATCAACGTGGCCCTCGTGCAGGCCATTTACGCGGTTTACAAGCCGGTCTCCAATGCGGAATACCAGTCGCGGGTTGTTATGGATAATGCCAAAGCAGCGGCAAACGCCCTCAGCGATGGCAATCCGGCCACGCCTCCGACTCCCGCCGAGCAGAATGCAATAGATGTGCTGGCAGCGGCGACTGCCGCGCACGATGTCGCTGTTGCCAATCTCGAAGCCGCGAGCATCGTTCGCGATGCGGCGCTCGAGCCGTTCGGCATCGCCATGGATGGCGATAACGTCATGGTCACCAACGTTGCACCTGACGCGGGCCTGTCGGCCCCGTTCAATTCTTGGTTCACCCTGTTCGGCCAGTTCTTCGATCACGGCCTTGATCTCGTGAACAAGGGCGGCAGTGGCACCGTGTTCGTTCCACTGCAGCCGGATGACCCGCTTTATGTGGCGGGCAGCCCGACCAATTTCATGGTGCTGACACGCGCTACGGTTGGCCCCGGTGCCGATGGCATCATGGGAACGGCCGACGACACTCGCCCGGTCAACACCACAACGCCCTTCGTTGACCAAAATCAGACCTATACCTCGCACGCTTCGCATCAGGTTTTTCTGCGGCAGTACGCGATGGGCGTCGATGGCAAGCCACACGCTACTGGTAATCTCATTGAAGGCGGCGGCGCCGAGCCGGGCGGCATGGCCACTTGGGGCGAGGTGAAGGAACAGGCCAAGATGCTTGGCATCCTCCTAACCGACCAGGATGTTGGCGCTGTGCCACTCCTCCGCACCGACGCCTACGGCAACTTCATCCCCAATACCGCCGGTTTCGCCCAGATAATCACCGGCGTCGGCGCCGATGGCGTTCCCAATACTGCCGATGACATCGTCATCTCCGGCACCTTTGCCGCCCCGGTCGGCCTCGCCAGCGCAATCCGCATCAATGCGGCATTCCTGGCAGATATTGCCCATGACGCGGTCCCAAATGGAATTGCGGACGGCGACATCGAAATCGGCCTGCTGAACCCCGGCAACAATCCGGCGGTCTATGACAACGAACTGCTCGATGCGCACTTCATCGCCGGCGACGGCCGCGTCAACGAGAATATCGGGCTGACTGCCGTGCATCACATTTTCCATTCCGAGCACAACCGTCTGGTTGAGCACACCAAGGAAATCGTGCTCGCCAGCAAAGACATGGCCTTTATCAACGAGTGGCTGGACATCGATCTGACGCAAGCGCAGGTCAACGCCATCCCGACGAACCCGGCCGCCCTTGCAGCCTATGCCGATACCTTGACCTGGGACGGCGAGCGCTTGTTCCAGGCAGCCAAGTTCGGCACCGAAATGCAATATCAGCATACGGTGTTCGAGGATTTTGCCCGCAAGATCCAACCCAATATCGACTTCTTCGTGGTTCCTGATGGGTATCACGCGGACATCAACCCGGCCATCGTGGCTGAGTTCGCCCATGTGGTTTACCGCTTCGGCCACTCCATGCTGACTGAGCAGATCGACCGGCTGGATGCCTCGTTCACCAATGATCAGATCAGCCTGATCGAAGGCTTTCTCAACCCGATCGAGTTCGACACGGGCCACACCGTCGCCGACAACATCGCCGCTGGCGATATCATCCGCGGAATGACGCGCCAGGTTGGCAATGAAATCGACGAGTTCGTCACCAGTGCACTGCGCAACAATCTCTTGGGGCTGCCGCTCGATCTGGCCACCATCAATCTCGCGCGCGGCCGGGATGCAGGCGTTCCTTCGCTAAATGCGGCTCGCCGCGAGTTCTTCGAGGCAAGTTCGCACGCCCCAGAACTCAAGCCCTACGATAGCTGGGTGGAGTTTGCCGGCAATCTCAAGAATGAAGCCTCGGTCATTAACTTCATGGCCGCCTATGGCCTGCACAGCTCGATTACTGGCGAGGCAACGATTGAAGGTAAGCGCGCCGCGGCGATGGCCATCATCTTTGGCACGCCACAGTCTATCCTCGATAACCCGGCGACTGCGGTGAACGAAGCCCGCACGATCGGCGTGCCGTCTGACGCGGAGGATTTCTTGAACGGCACCGGCGCGTGGGCCAGCTTGCCCAACGGCGTCACGATCACCGGCCTCGACAACATCGACCTGTGGATTGGTGGTCTTGCCGAAAAGATCCTGCCGTTTGGCGGCATGCTTGGCTCGACTTTCAACTTTGTGTTTGAAGTACAGCTCGAGCAACTGCAGGATGGCGACCGGTTCTATTATCTGCAGCGCCTGGATGGCATGCATTTCCTGTCGGAAATGGAAAACAACACCTTCGCCAAAATTATCAGCCTCAACGCCGACGCGGGCCATTTGCCCTCCGACGTCTTCTCGACGCCCGGCCTTATTCTGGAAATCGACCGGACCAAACAATGGAATCCCGGCCTCGGTGAAACTGCCGGCCTGAACGGCATCTTGCTGGATGATCCGAACACCGCGATCGACGAATCCGCCGACAACCTCGGTAACGATCCGACCGGCGGCAGCATCCTGACGCCGCTGGTGATCCGCAACAATCCCGCCACCCCAGGTGCCGATACCAACTACCTGAAATATACCGGCATTGAACACGTTCTGCTCGGTGGCACCAATGGCAACGACATCCTGATCGGCAGCGAAGGCGACGATACGCTCTATGCTGACGGCGGCAATGATCGGCTCGAAGGCGGCGCCGGAAACGACTCCTACTTCGGCGGCGACGGCGACGACATCATCACCGATCTGTTCGGCGACGACATCATCCGGTCCGGCGCAGGGCACGATGCGATCAATGCTGGCGCCGGCGTCGATTTAATCGTCGGCGACGCGGGACAGGACTTCATCGTTCTGGGTGCCGATATGCTTGACGAGGCTTTTGGCGGGGTCGGCAACGACTTCGTGCTAGGCAGCAAGACCACCGAGCAGACACTTGGTGGCGAAGGCGACGACTGGATCGAAGTCGGCGCCTGGACCGGTGCGGTCGGCGATAACTTCGACGATCAGTTCCAGGCCGACGCGGTCAAGGGTCACGACGTGTTCCATGGCGATGGCGGCTTCGACGAGTTCATCGGCGAAGGCGGCGACGATATCTGGTTCGGCAGCCTCGGCCGCGGCAAGTTCGACGGCATGTCCGGCTACGACTGGACGACCTACGGCGACATGAACTTCGCCGTGGATGTCGATCTCGCCCGGCAGATACTTCCCGGCGTCCCGGTCCTTCCAGCCAATGTGGCACTGGATACATTCACCCAGGTGGAAGGTGCTTCGGGCTCGACCAAGGATGACGTGATCCGCGGTACCGACGTCACCGCCGCGGATGTGCCGACCGAAGGCTTCCGCGGCAGTGCCCTGGATGCCGAGGGCATAGCCCTTATCCAGGGTCTGCAGCAGCTGCTAGTTGGCACCGGGGCAGCCTCGTTCGATGCCCAGGGCAGCTTTGTCGGGGGCAACATCCTCCTCGGCGGTGCCGGCAGCGACCTCATCGAAGGCCGTGGCGGCGACGACATCCTCGATGGCGACAAGTGGCTGAGGGTCCGCATCGCGGTCATGTCCAGCTTCGACGCCAATGGTCCGACCGGCAACACAGTCCTGAGCTACCATGACTCGATGACGACGCTGGTTTCTTCGGTTCTATCCGGCACGGTCAATCCCGGCCAGCTCAAGATCGTCCGCGACATCGTGTCGGCCACTGGAATTGGCGATACCGACACCGCGGTCTTCTCCGATATCCGGGCGAACTACACGATCACGGGTAATGCGGATGGCAGTATCCGGGTGGAGCATCTGGTTCCGGATGGGGCAGGTGGGTTCACACCCGGCGGTCTGGATGGCATCGATATCCTGCGCAACATGGAGCGCCTGCGCTTCTCCGATGTGGAAATCGACGTGCCGCGTCCGCCCACCGACATCCAGTGGAACGGTGTCACGCCGGGCAACACAGCGCTCCCCGGGAACGGCACGATTGCAACCCTGAGCGCAGTCGATCCCAATGGTGCAGGTACCTTCACCTACGCCCTGCTGGCCGGGAGCAGCGCGGGCTTTACGGTGAGCAACGGCGGCACGGTGGCGCGCACCGGCGGCACAATGGGCACGAACGCCACTTACACGCTCAATGTCCGTGTGACGGACGACACCGGGTTGACCCGTGTCGAGACCTTCACGATCAGAACCGGATCGAACGCCAACGATACGATCGCCATAACGCTTACGAACGATCACATCATCTATGGCGGCGCTGCTGGCAACGACACCCTGAGCGGCAATATCGGCAACGATACGATATTCGGCCAAACCGGCAACGACACCCTGAACGGCAACGGTGGCAATGACACCCTGCTCGGCCAGGACGGCACCGACACGCTGAACGGCGGCATCGGCAACGACACCCTGACCGGTGGCGACGGCAACGATATCGTCAACGGCGGTGCCGGCAACGATACCATCCGCTACACATTCGGCGACGACACCGACACCGTGGACGGCGGCACTGATATCGACGCGCTGGAAATCACCGGGACTGGCGGTGGTGAGACGCTCGACGTGACCTTCAACGGCACGGCGCTTACCCTATTCGAGGGCGGCACCATTGCCGGCGTTGAATCGGTTACGGCCGACCTGGCCGGTGGCACCGATACCCTGATCTATACGTCAGCGGGTCCCGTCACGGTGGATCTCAACAACGGCGCGGCATCGGGCTTCTCGTTCGTGTCGGGCATCGAAAACGTCACCGGCGGCGCCGGTAACGATACGATCACCGGCGACGGCAATGCCAATACCCTGTTGGGTCTTGGCGGTACCGATACCATCGAAGGCGGTGGGGGCAACGATGCCATCAACGGCGGAGCGGCCAACGATGCGATCCGTGGCGGTTCAGGCGCCGACACGATCACCCAGCTCAGCACCGACGGCCGCGATATCATCGATGGTGGCACGACCGCGATAACCGCCGGCCGGGATACATCCTCGGACACCTACGTGCTCACTGGTGTTGCCGCTGCCGAAGCCTTCCGTATCTATACAAGGGCGGCATGGGGTGCTGTGGCGGGAAATAACCTTTCCTCGCTCGCTGCTGGCACCGAAATCGTGATCACACGCAACGGCACCAACAATGCCTCGGTCATTGCCGAACTCGACAACATCGAGGAAATCCAGATCAACACCACCAACGTCACCGCCAATGACGGCGGCGGCCTGAACGGCGGTGCTTCGAGCGGCGACACGATCACGGTGATCGGCGACTTCAACCTGCCGAACACCAGCCTCAACTTCAGCACCATCACCATCGACGGCAATGTCGGCGACGACACCGTGGATATCACCGCCTTGAGTTCGGCGCATCGCATCGTGTTCCGCTCCAATGGGGGCCACGACACCATCATTGGAACTCTGCGTCCGCAGGATGTGATCGAACTGCCTGCAGGTACGACGGCCGCCGACTACGATGAGACTTTCACCAACGGCGTAACGACCCTAACTAACGGTGCCCACAGCATCAGCTACGTCGCAGCCGGCGCCGGCCCTCACGTGGGTTCCGGCAACCGCGACGACGATTGTGGTGGCGATGACGCAGGCAACGAGGAAGCCGGGAATGCTGTCCCATCGATCGGCGCAGTCCGAACCGGAACGCCGCAGATGGACGTGCTGGTCGGAACGGCGAGCGACGACAACATCATTGCGTTCGACGGTGATGACGTCGTGATCGGCAATGCTGGAGCCGATGCGATTTCGGCGGGCGGCGGCGCCGACTTCGTCAACGGCGGCGACGGCCGCGATGTGATCTTCGCCGGCGACAGCGACGATCAGGTGTTCGGGGGTAATCAGGCCGATATTATCTACGGCGAATCTGGAGCAGACCGTATCCTAGGTGAAGCAGGAAACGATTTGATCAATGGCGGCGCCGGAGCAGACACGGTGTTCGGCGGTGCCGGCGACGACCTGATCGTGGCGGAGCTGGGCGACGGCGACGATGTCTATTTCGGTGACGATAGTGAAGGTGGGACGGGGGTAGATGCCCTCAATATGTCGGCGATCACCGCCAATATCACCGTCAATCTGGGCTCCGGCCCGGCCGCCTTTGCCAATGGAAGCGTATCGAGTTCGCAGACCGGCAACGACACGATCTGGGGCATTGAGAACGTTACGACCGGCTCCGGAAACGACGTCATCATTGCGAGTAATGCCGTCAATGTGATGAACGGCGGTCTAGGTAATGACACGTTCACGTTCACGTCCACGTCGGCAACTAACGGCGACACCATCCTCGGATTCCAGCCGGGCGACCGAATCGACCTCACCGGCATCGATGCCAATATGACTGCAACCGGCGATCAGGCTTTCGAGCTGATCGATGGTGCCGCGTTCAGTGCCGCGGGCCAACTGGCTGTCAGCTTCGTGTCACGAGACGACGGTGACTTCACAATCGTGCAGGGTAACATCGATGGAAACACGGATGCCGATTTCAAGATCGAAATCGCCGGGCATCAGCAGCTGACGGCAGCCAACGTCGGGCTCTAGTCTGCAAGATTGGGAGCGGTGGATCGTTGATCCACTGCTCCCAAACTCGTCCTCTTGAGTTTGAAATCTAGGCGGCATCACAATGGTAAAATCAAAAGAACTCACTCCCGCAAAACGCAGGAGCCTTGCAGAACTCACGCGCGGCTTGCGCGGAATCGTTATTTTCTTGTTCATCGTATCCGGGCTGATCAACGTTCTGGCTCTGACTGGCTCGCTATATATGATGCAGATCTATGACCGTGCCTTGACCAGCGGAAGCATACCGACGCTGGTCGTGCTCTCAGGTCTGGCTGTGGGGCTGTATCTGTTTCAGGGCTGCTTCGACGTCATCCGGTCCCAGGTGCTTGTTCGTGTCGGTGCCCGGATGGACAAGAAGATTGCGCCACTGGCGCACCGGGTCGCGATCGATATGCCGCGTTTTGGCTTTTCGACATCGGAGGCTCTTGAGCGTGGTCGCGATGTCGATACGGTTCGTGGTTTCCTGGGTAGTCAGGGACCGGCAGCACTGTTCGATCTACCCTGGATGCCGATCTATCTCGCATTCATCTATTTCCTTCATCCGCTGCTTGGTGCGTTGACGATCGCGGGCGCGCTCTTTCTGACGGTTATGACGGTTGTCAGCGAAGTGCTGACAAAACGTCTCAGCGTGTCAACACGCAAGGCGGCGCTCGCGCGAAACACGATTGCCGACTGCAATGCGCGCAATGCCGACGTTCTGAAGGCCATGGGCTTTGCCGGGCGAGCTGTGGGTCGTTTCAACGAGGCAAACGGCGAGCATCTGGAATTGCAGACCAAGGCCAACGATATCACAGGTACGTTTGCAGCTGTCTCTCGGGTCTTCCGCATGATCCTGCAATCGGCGCTGCTTGGCCTTGGTGCATATTTAACAATCAAGAATGAATTGTCCGCCGGTGCGATCATTGCATGTTCGGTAGCCTCTTCGCGCGCGCTCGCGCCAGTCGATCTCGCGATCGGAAATTGGAAGTCGTTTATCGCAGCGCGCATGGCCTATGCGCGGCTACGCGATACGGTGATCGCTCTTGCTGCGGCGGACCAGCCAATGCAACTGCCAGCCCCGAGCATGCGTCTAACGGTGGATAAGGCGACCATTGCTGCCCCGGGATCAGGCCAAATTATCTTGAGCGATATCAACTTCGAGATCGAGGCGGGGCAGGCGCTTGGAATCATCGGCCCCAGTGCGGGCGGTAAGACCACCATGGTGCGTGCACTGACCGGCATATGGCCGGTGCTGCGTGGAAGTGTGAGGCTCGACGGGGCCGATCTTAACCAATGGCGCGAGGACGAGATTGGCCAGCACATCGGCTACCTGCCACAAGAAGTTAGCTTGATGGAAGCAACAATCGAAGAGAACATCTGTCGCTTCGAGCCGCAGCCGGACTTTCGCAAGGTTGTCGACGCCGCGAAAGCGGCTGGCGTTCACGAGATGATCGTAAAGATGCCGTCGGGATATCGGACCCAACTGGGTCCGCAAAGCGCCGCTTTGTCCGCCGGTCAACGACAGCGGGTCGCGTTGGCACGCGCCCTCTATGGCAACCCCTTTATCGTCGTCATGGACGAGCCGAATTCGAACCTCGATGGCGAAGGCGAAGAAGCACTCACGCGAGCGATCGAGGGTATTCGCGAACGCGGCGGGATCACGATCGTCATCGCGCATCGGCCGAGCGCGCTGGTGGCGGTGGACCTCGTCGCCATCGTACAGAATGGCCGGATGGTCGCCTTCGGCAATAAGCACGACATTATGACGCCGGGTCTGCAGGGAGCTGCCAAGCCGGTTACAGAAGATCAACAAACAATGGTCAGGAGGCCAGCATGATTACAGCCAGGGCCACCAAGCAGGCATGCGGACCGGCGAAACAGAGCCGCGATGATTTTGTCGAAAGTGACAACCACAAGGGAAAGCTTGTTCCGGTTGTCTTTCTTTTACTCTTGGCTAGTTGCGTAGCCTATCTGCGCAGCTTTCTACCGATTCGAGTCGAAGCGCGTGAGGAGCAAAAGCACGAACAGCCGAACAAAGAGAGCAGCGAAGACGGAGGTGGCAACGAACAGCGCGCCGAAGGCGAATCAGAATCAGAAGAAGACGTAACTGGCGGCACGGAACGGACGCGAGGATCGTCAAAATCCGATGCTCCGGTCCTGCCTAAATCGGAAGAAGGCGTACAGAACAGCTCCGTCACGCATAGGAATGGGTTGGAACGGCCACCTGTTGTCTACTTAAGTTCCGGATCAGCGATCGATCCGGAGCGTCCGAAGGATAACCGGCCAGCAGGGCAGGGTGACACCGGGCGAATTGGCGGAGGCGGCGGCGGCGGCGGCGGAGATGGAGACAACAGAGGATCGAGCGCATCGCAGCCGCAAGGACCGCGTTCACCAGCGATCGACATTCCAAATTCCGGAGGCGCGAATCCAGAGACGGCGCGGAACAGGGCGCCGCGCATCAACGGTCCAGTATATCTTCAGGACATATATGGTTGCCAGGCGTTCTTGATTTCAATGCTAGCTCTTCTGGCAGGCGCTACCGATGCTGACGGCGACAGTCTTCGTGTTGTCGGCTTGTCTGCGAACTCCGGGAACGTGAGCCAAAGCGCCGACGGCGATTGGTCGTTTGTTCATGATGAGGGAATGCTCGGGCCGGTCAAGCTGACTTATTTCATCACTGACGGCTTCGTTGTTGTATCTCAAGTTGCCTTTTTTAATGTCGTGGCGGCGCCACCGATTGTCGGAACCAGCGGGGACGACAATCTTCTTGGCACGCAATGCGTTGATACCATCAACGCTGGCGACGGCAATGACAATATAGATGCGCGCGAAGGCAATGATGTCATTATCGGGGGGGGGGGTGACGACCACATCATCGCAGGGGCTGGCAATGATGTCGTCTATGCCGAAGCAGGAAATGATGTTGTGTATGCAGGGGCCGGTAATGACATCGTCTTCGGCGGGGCAGGAAACGATCGGATCTACGGCGAAGGCGGCGACGACAACTTGATGGGTGAACACGGCAATGATGTGCTGTTCGGTGGCGCCGGGAATGATATCATTCTTGCCGGTGCGGGCGAGGACCTTGCTAGGGGCGATGGAGGCAACGACACACTCGACGGTGGAGATGGCGACGATAATCTCGATGGCGGCGATGGCGCGGACATTGTGATTGCCGGTGCCGGCAACGACCTCATCGCTGGTGGTGATGGTAACGATACACTTTCCGACGGCGTCGGTCGCGACACCGTTGATGGCGGCGCGGGTGATGACTATCTGATTGCGGCCGCAGACGGTGAAGCAGACAGCTACGATGGCGGGGCGGGCATTGATACTTTAGATTATTCGACCGCGAGATCGGGAGTTGTGGTTGACGTCGCAAATAATGTAGCGAGCGGCGCGGATATCGGAAGCGACACAATCTCGCGATTTGAAGCCGTGATTGGCGGAAGCGGCGGTGACACGATCATCGCCGCAGTGTCGTCGCTGTCAATGGATGGGGCGGCGGGCAACGACAGATTGATCGGAGGAATCGGTGACGATGTCGTCGCGGATGGTGCGGGCCAGGACGTCGTACAGACCGGGGAGGGCGATGATCGCGTCTTGGCGACCGCGGATGCTGCGAGTGATCAATACGATGGAGGCGACGGCTCAGATACACTGTCTTATGCCACCGCGACCCTCAGCGTCACCATCGACCTTGCGAATGGACGCGCGGACGGTCAGGACATTGGTCACGACCTGATCAATTCGTTTGAAAAGATCATTGGTGGAGGGGGGGACGATCGCCTGATTGCCGGTGCGGGATCGGTTTCCATGACCGGCGGCTCGGGCAGGGATCGTTTTGAGTTTCAACGCAGCGATGACGACCATGAGCCACTCCTGATCCGCAAGATCACCGACTTCACGGTGGGCGATCGCATTTTTGCGGCGACATACGAAATCGCCTACTTGCAAGAAGCGGACGCCGGGCAGCAGATCGCAGATATGTTCGACGACATCTATCTGCAGGGTAATCAGGATAACCGACCGGTTCGCTTTCGGTTTGAACATCTGGATGAAGGTGAATTTACAGTGGTGGATGTGCATGACCGACCAGATTCAAACGACTTTTTCTCCATCGAAGTCGCCGGCCATCACCAGCTCCAGTTCACCGTTGCCATAAGCTAAAGCAGGCAGGACCTTGGATAATGAAACATTTTGACGCCAGACAGTTTGAGGCAGAAGTTGTTGCGCCGAAGCCTGTTCGCGGCAGTTCCTTTCGTATATGGCCGCGTGTCGTGGGGGGTCTTACACTCGTTCTACTATTAGTGGCCGGCTGCGGGGGATGGGCCGCGTTGGCAATGCTGGAGGGGGCCGTTGTCGCGTCGGGTGTGGCGAAAGTCGACCAGAACCTAAAAGAAGTTCAGCATAGGGATGGAGGTATCGTAAAAACTCTCGCCGTCCGGCACGGTGATTTCGTCAAGCAGGGGCAGATTCTCGCGACGCTTGATGATGTGCAGATTAGGGCCGAACTCCTGATCGTGCGGTCGCAGCTTGGCGAGTCCCTTGGGCGTCAGGCGCGATTGATCGCTGAGCGTGATAACTTGCCGTCCATTGAATTCCCTGCCGAACTTCCAGCAATCTCGACCTCAGTTGATACGGTGATTCAGGGAGAACGGCGCTTGTTTGCAGGCAACAAGCTTGGTCGAGATAGCCAGAAGGAGCAGCTTGAGCTGAGCATTGCTCAAACTGGCGAAGAAATTAACGGAATGGAAGCGCGTCTGACAGCTAAGGAGGAAGAGATCAAGCTCGTGGGCGTCGAGCGTGACAAGCTCAATGATCTTTTTGCCAAGCAGATCGTCGAATACACCCGCGTCTATTCGGTTCACCGGGATTGGGCGCGAATTCGCGGCGAACACGGTGAAATCATCTCCAGTATCGCCCGTGCGAAGGTCCGGACTAGCGAAATTCGCGTACAGATTATTGCCGTCGATCAGAACGCCAGCACCGAGGCGCAACGTGATCTGAGATTAATTGATGCCCGAATATCTGAGTTGAACGAACGCAAGCTCGCCATTGAGGACCGACTATCACGTACCGAGATTCGTTCGCCGATCACAGGATACGTAAATGAGCTCTTCGTGTTCACCATTGGAGGGGTCATCACGCCTGCCGCGCGCATTGCCACCATCGTGCCTGAAGGTGTCGAGCTGAAGTTCGAGGTGAAGATCTCTCCTACCGATATTGATCAGGTCAGAGAAGGGCAGAGTGCCCGGGTGCGATTGACTTCGTTTAACCGTACAACCACGCCTGAACTTACAGCGCGCGTCGCTATGGTATCGCCGGCATCCGTGAAGGACCTGTCAAACGGGCAAGAGTATTACATGGCCTATCTTCAGCTCACGAATGACGCCATGTCGAAGATCAAGGATATGAGGCTCGTTCCCGGAATGCCTGCCGAGGTCTTCATCTCCACGAAAGAGCGAACAGCAGCGTCGTATTTGGTGAAGCCGTTTACTGACCAGATGAACCGGGCATTCCGAGAAAGGTAATTAGAAATTGGCGATCGCGGTCGCCCATGCGCGACCATTGTCAGCTCCTAAAGCGTGGCTTGATAAATGCCATCTGTCTGCGATGGTCCTGAGCAACGGTTATCTGTAATCTACCATTGAGTGGGGAAGCCAGGAAGCAATCGTATGAAGTCTCCGGTAGCCAAGAGATCCATTGTCATTGGCGGTCATAAGACGAGCGTCAGTTTGGAAGAAGCGTTTTGGAGCGGTATGAAGGAAATCGCCGGTGCGCGCAGTATCACGCTGTCGGATCTAGCAAGCGAGATCGATCGCAACAGGGATCAGGGAAACCTGTCGTCGGCTATTCGGCTTCAGGTTCTCGCGCATTATCGCGATCAGATGCCGCCATCTAATCTGCCCGGCAACTTCTGAATGAATTCGGACGGTACTCATGCGATTTACAGCGAAGAGTTCATGCGCCGGCTCTTCCGGAATGTCCTGCTCGCCGATCGATAGGCTTGCTGTTGGCGCAACTAAATCTCAAGATCCGAATTGTATGCGGTTATTGGGTGATGGGGTTGCGTTATGCGTACGGTCATTTTCGGTATCGCATTGCTGTTTGCCGGGCAGGCTTCGGCTCAACCTATCCTTGCCCGTGAGCCGCTCACCCTGAACCCCTTCGCCGTGGTCTACGTCCAGAGCGGCTCCTGTGGCTTCGGCAAGGTGATGAAGGTCGTTGGCTCCTTGAGGGGTGTGCAGCGGAAGCGAACCTGCGTTTCCGTGATCTCAGCCCATGCGGAATTCTAATAACCGCGTCCGGCGGATTGTACCGATTGCCGTGCTGGCTGCTGCCTTAACGCCGTCAACGGTCAAAGTTGCCCTCTGTGAGCCAAGAGGTGCCGGTGGTTCCAACTTTGAACTTCAGCTTCTTCTTAAGCCTCTGAGCAAGCTCCTTGCGAGACTTTGAATCGCTTGAAAGGCGTACAATGTGCATCCCGTCGATGTCGCTCAGCTTCCTGACCTCACCCACCTGCACGATGAGTGTTTTCTCGGGATGGGCCAGCGCCAAACCTGCCTCGAACAACACGTTGGGTCGTGATTGCGGTTCGACCTCGATAGCTCGACAATCGGGTTGAAAGGGCGGCTGTCCACGCGCAATCAGCCCAACCATCCTGTCGACGACTCCTGCGGCATCGCTGCATCGGCGCTCGACGGGCTGTTGATGGGATCCGGCGATGCCGTGATCGGGGTTAATCCGGCCACCGACACCGTGGACGACTATGTCCGCATCGTCGCGTTGCTGGACGAATTGCGTACGCGCCTGGCAATTCCGACACAGACCTGCTGCCTTGGCCACGTGACGACGGCAATGAAGGCAATGGCCGCGAAGGCGCCGGTGGATCTCGTGTTCCAATCGGTGGCCGGCTCGCAGAAGGCAAATGACGGCTTCGGCGTGAGTCTGTCACTGTTGCGCGAAGCCCATGAGGCGGTTCGCGCCCTCAAACGCGGTCCGGCGGACGCCAACCTGATGTATTTCGAGACGGGGCAGGGCGCGGCGCTGTCGGCCGACGCGCATTTCGGTGTCGATCAGCAAACGATGGAGGTACGTGCCTATGCGGTCGCGCGCGAGTTCGATCCACTGCTCGTCAACACGGTTGTCGGCTTCATCGGCCCGGAATATCTCTTCAATAGCAAGCAGATCATCCGCGCCGGGCTCGAGGATCATTTCTGCGGCAAGCTGCAGGGCCTGCCGATGGGCGTCGACGTCTGCTACACCAATCATGCGGATGCGGACCAGGAAGATATGGATGTGCTGCTCACACTGCTCTGCGCCGCAAATGTCAATTTCGTCATTACGGTGCCTGGTGCCGACGACGTGACGCTGAACTATCAATCGCTCGCGCATCACGACGCCGTTTACTGCCGGGAAACCTTGAATCGTCCGCCGGCGCCGGAGTTCGAGCGTGGCTCGTTGAGGTCGGCTTGACCGATGAGGCGGGTCGCCTGCTCGACGCGCCAACCCGGTTGACCGACTACATGGCGAACTCCAGGTTACTCGAGATCTGAAATGACGAAGGAGCCAGAACGTACATCCCCACTGCCACGCGATCTGCGGCAGATGACGGACGCACGGGTACTTCTCGGCAGATTCGGAGCGGGCATGCCGACGCGCGCGGCACAGTCGTTTCTGCTCGATCACGCGCGTGCACGGCAGGCCGTGTGGTCCAATGTCGATTGAGCTTCGGTCGAAGCCGACCTGAATGAGCTCGGGCTGGGTATCATCGAGGTCGCCAGCAAGGCGGGCGATCGTGCCACCTATCCGTCGCCCCGATCTCGGCCGAACTCTCTCCGCCGAGGTTGCAGAGCGGCTCGCAAGCATGACGTCGGGCTGCGATGTCGCGATCATCCTCGCCGACGGCCTTTCCGCCAGCGCGATCGACATCAACGCAGTGCCGCTGACGAGGGCGATCGTCGCACGGCTGTCGGCCCGGCAGCTTTCCATTGCGCCTATCGTTCTGGCATCGCAGGCGCGCGTCGCCATCGGAGATCCCATTGCGGCGATCATTGGCGCGAAGGTGTCAGTCATGGTCATAGGCGAACGTCCCGGCCTTTCGGGGGCCGACAGTCTCGGAATCTACCTGACCCGTGCGCCCAAAATCGGCATGCCGGATTCGAAGCGAAACTGCATCTCCAACGTCCGGGATGGCGGCCTTGCCATTGTGGATGCCGCCGATCTGGTCGTATCGTTGGTGGCCGACATGTTGAAAGTCGGTGTCAGCGGCGTCGGGCTGAAGGCGGCTCTTGACGCCCTGCCGTGTCTGGATGCGAACGCGCGGTAATGTCGGTCTGTTCCTTGAGAGCAATGTCCTGAGACTGAAATCAAGAGGATAAAAGCCGGTTGAATTTCTGAATTCAGCTCGACATGCCATGATCCGCGCCCGCATGGATAGCGTTGCTCCATCACGATGAGCGAAACGCTGAAACCCGATCGAATCCTGTCGTGGATTCGATCCTTCCTTCCCGGATCTATGCGATCCTTGCCTCGCGCATCAGTCGCTCCACGCGACGTTTTCAATTAAATTAGCTGTGCGAGTTCGCCCTGCGCATTCACGGTCACGTACCCGTTCGAGCTCGTTTGGACGAACGCACCGCATGGGACGTGCGACATGGCGACGAACGGTGCGCTGCCGTCCAACACGTCGCGTGTCGCGAGAGCATTTGATTAAAAGCTATGATGGCGATCTGCTTGATCGTACCAAACGTCCCGTAATTGCTAACGCAGATCGTGACGAAATACCTGGTTCAGCATCGGCGCGCCGTTACGCCCGACGATATATGTGGCGGAATATACTCCACCTAGCCAAGATTCGGTGGACCGCTTTTTTCCGATGAAGAGAATCGTCTGGGCCTGATTTTGCGTAACTGCAACTGGACCCTTCTCGGCGATGATCCTGCCGTCTGGATCGCGCAGCGTCAGTGACTGATCGTCGCCCGTCTTCAAGCCAATTGTCCGAACATAAACGACGAGGGCTTCAGATTTCGTAGTTGGCTTGCGCTGAGAGACAGCGTCAACCTCGATCATATCGTTCGTGACTGCTTCGGTGGCGAATCCGAAGTTCAAGACTGCACGCGGTGAATAGGCCAGACGAACCCGAGCATCATCCGTCCATTCACTTTCAGTATGATTGTCGCAAGCGCCAGGTATCGAGCTGATTCCAAAGGGATCGATGACCTTCCCTTCTCGCCGCACAATAAAGTGCAGATGCGGATACTCGGTTAGCCCTGACATGCCGACGGTACCGATAACCTGGCCAGCGCGGACTGTATCTCCGGGTTTTACCAAGATGCTGTCTTTGGCCATATGGCAGTATTGGGTTTCGCGATCGCCGGAATGTCTGACAACAACGCCATTGCCGCATTCATTTCCTTTGGCTGCATCGCGCCTGTCGCGTTTCACAGGGCTGTCCGCAAGGCCATCGCGAGTTCGCAGCACTGTGCCATCGGCGGCTACGACGACGTGAACCGGCTTCTGCCGTCCGCCATGTGACGTTAATCGAAAATCGACGCCGTTATGGCCGTCATAGGTCAATGTCCCGCACATGTAGTCCTTAGCCGAGGAACTATCGTCGATGTCTACATAATTCTGGATGAAGCACGTGCGACCAATGTCGCACGATAGCGGTATGATCAAATCTCCAGCAGCCGCCGCGTGCGATATTCCTACAGTGAGGGGTAGCACTAAAAATATCCCAATTTGTGGCCGATGCACCATCTGATCACGTCTGGATGCCGGGGGACCTACACGATCTCACGTGGATGAAGATGTGGTGATGTAGGGTGGCTCGGGCTGTCGCAACTTGAACGGTGAGAACGTTCGACTATGCAGGACGAACAATTCCGATTGGCGGTTGATTCCAACTTTCAGCATGACGCGCTTGATGTAAGTCCGTACGGTTTCTTCTGTGAAACCAAGTTCCAATCCAATGGCGCGTGGACAGCGCCCGCGGAGAATACAGCGAACAATCCGCGCCTCCACCCAACTCAAGCCAAACGCGAGAGCAATGCGCTGCGCACCGGTCTCCTCATTGAATTGAGGAACGTAGATGAAAGCAAGATTGGGGTCGGTATTTCCAGGGATGGAACCGATCACAGCAAACAAAAATCGCTGCTCCTCTTGCGAGATGAGTACGGTCGATCCGACGTTCTTTTGGTTTGGATCTGGAATGATAGCGGCTCGAACAGCGTCCCTGAGCTGGGTGGTGATGAGGGGGGTCGATCCCGAGAGTGTGCCACGATCGAGAATGATGACACCTTCGCCGGCAAGTCGCCGAAACCCGCTGTTCATGCTCCGAACGACCATATTTTCGTCAATGGTCAGGGCGGGCGACTCAATGTCATCCAGCCACATTTGATGAGACAGCAGAGTGGTCTTTGCCAGATCAGCGACCGCATCCCATAGGAGTTCGATCGCGCGCCTAGCGATAGCAAATTCTGCATCAGGAATCTGCATCTGCCGCCATCCCGCAATAAAGATGGCAGTATCCCCAGAGAGCGCACCTACGCGTCCAATGACCGAGTGGTACCCGTAGACCTTGCGCGTTTCGATCAGCGGGCGTGCAAACCCGTTTGGCGACGTAGACGACTGATATATGAAATTGCCGTCTCCGTTGAAAGTCTCCGAGATGGATCTCGCCAACGCTTCCGATGCGGGACTGGGCGCGGGTAATCCAACTGAAGTCTGATCAAGTAGCTCTCCTTCTGGAGACAAGAACGCAGCGTAGCAGCGTTTGCATTCGAGTAGTCGGGCTAAGGATCGCGCAAACCACAGGTTTTGCGGCGCACTGGAGTTGCGGCTGGGGCGGGGCAATGGATTCGCCGGAGTCGCTCGAAGCCTGAAGGCCAGTGAGCCGATGGTGTCAGAGCGGTTGTTTTCCTGTTGGTGTCCTTGCTGCATAAATGCCTCCCGAAGAATTTGTGTGTTTAATATTCCGCCAAGGCGTCAACTCTCCCGGAAGGCACGGTGGACGCGTAAGCGCAGCGGCTGAATTAAGTACTCCGCAAATGTTCTTATGCCTGTTTCAACAAAGACTTCGACCGGAAGGCCGGGCTTCAAAGTCGTGAGATGAGGTTCGACCTCCGGTGATCGCTGCAAATCAATTTCTGCCGTGTAGGATGTGACGCCGCTCTTCGTGTCAGTGAACGCATCCGCCGCGACAGCAATCACCTGGCCTTCCAGAATGGGTCGGCGGCGAACGTTGAGGGCAATGATGCGGATACGAGCGTTCTGCCCCGCCATGACTTCCTCGCGATCCTGCGGCCGCAGGGATGCCTCGATGACGAGGCGATCCTCGATGGGCACGATTTCCATGAGTGTCTCTCGAGGCGCTAACACAGTGTTCAATTCCCTGCTGTTGAGGCGAACAACCCGTCCCGACTCCGGTGCGCGTAAATCAGTCCGCGCCAGTTGTTCACGCAATGCGCCAATCCGATGTCTGAGATCGCCGATCGATTCTCGCGTTGCGTGACTCTGTTTTGCGATATCCTGACTTTGGTTGAGACCCAGCTGTTTTCCACGATCGACGAGTTCTGCGATTTTCCCGCGTGTTTCTGCTTGCTGGGTCAGATTGCGTGTGAGTTGGGCCTGCATGTCCGATTCCGCCCTCTTCAACGCAAGTACGCGTGGCTTTCGTGCGAGCCCTTTTTCCAATAGCGATGCTGTATCTCGTATTTCTTCCTGAAGAAACTGAAGTTGCTCTTGCAGGCTTGTCCTGCTGTTTTCGAGGCCACGGACCGTTTCCATGAGTTGTCGGGTCTGCTGATCGATCAATTGCCGCTCGCCGGTCAATGCACTTGATCGCGTCGCGAACTCCGTCTCCTGGGTCTGAATTGCCGTCTTTGCTTCGGGGCGAGGAGAATTCCGTAATTCGTCAGGAAATGAAATAGCAGCGGACTGCATTTGTTCAGCGAGTAACCGTGCATCCAACGAGAGATCAGCAAACAATTTTGTCTCTAATACGCCAAGGCTTCCCTCAATTTGAGTCGTATCGAGTTTTGCAACGACCTGACCGGCCTCGACTTGCTCATTCTCGCGGACATAGATGGTCTTCAATATCCCACCGTCGAAATGTTGCACCGCCTTCCGCTTGGATTGGACCTTTATGATACCGGGAGCGATGACGGCGCTGCGCAGCGGGACGAACGTAGCCCAAAGGCCGAATCCGCCGAATTGAATTGCTAAAAGGAAGGCTCCCCATTTTATGAGTCGTCGGGTATCGGACCTGGGTTTCTCCAGGATTTCGTGCCTGCTCGCTGGACCGAGTAAGAGTTCGTGGACTTGAGTTGTCACAATTCCTGCTCCTAGCCAGACAGCAGTTGCGGGCGGTCGGGCTGACGCGGACCCCGGCGTGAAGGGAGCCCCGCTGTGTTGCTCGGTAGAACTTCCGAAACGGGACCGAAGGCGACCTGCGTGCCGTCGCGGAGCAGCAATACGTGATCCGCAATCGTCAGGAGGCGTGGCCGGTGGGTCACGATCAGGAAGGTTGCGCCCTGTGATCGTGCGCTCAATATCGCAGTGCACAGCGCTGCCTCGCCATCGGGATCGAGATTTGCGTTGGGCTCGTCGAGCAGTATCAGTTTACGGTTGCCAAAGAAGGCGCGTGCCAGGCCGATGCGCTGTCGCTGGCCACCAGAGAGGCGATGACCGTCGCGACCGATCTGCGTTTGATACCCGGCCGGCAGTGCCAGAATCATCTGGTGCGCGCCAGCCAGAGTTGCCGCCTTGACGATATCTTCGTCGCGCGGACTCTCCTCAAATCCCGAGATCGCTTCAGCAACGGTACCGGCGAGCAATTCGACGTCCTGAGGAAGATAGCCGATGTAGCTTCCGAGCTGATCAGGGTGCCAGCTCTCCAGCAACGCGTTGTCGAGCCGAATTTCACCGACGCTGGGCTTCTCCAAGGCGGCCGCCATCCGCAAGAGAGTCGACTTTCCCGCGCCGGTCGGACCAACGATCACGACGATCTCGCTGGGCCTGCATCGGAAGGCAATACCTCTCAGGATCGAACGTCTCGCCTGCGGATTGGTGAAGCCGACACCATTAAGTTCCAGTAAGCCATTTGGGGCGGTGAGGTGGGTCCGATGAGGTTGTTTCAATACCCATGTCACCGCGGCGCTGACGCGCTTCCATGCCTCCTGCGCCGCGGTCACCCCGCGCCAGGCAGAGATAAGGCTCTCCATCGGTTGCAGGGTTCGGCTGACCATGATGGAGCTCGCGATCAGGCTGCCGGCCAGTACCTCGTTTTGCAGTACAAGCCAGGCACCACATCCGATAGATAGAATTTGCAGGGTAGATCTCACCATGCGTGCTGCCGATGCGATCGCGGCGACCCGTTCGCTGGCGCGAACGACAGGAGATAGTGCCTCATCATTGGCGCGCATGAAGGCGCGGATGGCGCCTCCGGTCCAGCCCATGGCCCTGATGAAGTTGCCGTGTCGTACGATGCCATCCATCAGCATCTGACAACGTGCAGCTGCTCCGCTCGCTTCATTGACCTCGGCCCGGGCAATACAGCTACTCACATATCCCATGATCGACAGTACGACCGCGCCAGTCAGCGCAATCGCGCCGTAGTAGGGATGGATGAGAAAGAGGATCAGTATGAAGACGGGAAGAAACGGGGCGTCGACCAACGTAATGACAGCGCCGCCCGAAAAGAAGTTCCGTAGCTCCCGAACTTTCACCAGGTCATGCGTCGAGCCTTCGCGGCGTCGCTCCGGATCGGCAATGGTTGCCTCCAGGATGAGCGGTGCGACGCGCTGTTCGAAGGTGACGGCGAACCGGCTGAGCAATCGAAATCGAATGACGTCGAAGAAGGCGCTGAAGATCAACGCCGCAATTCCGAGGGAGGTCAGGCCGATGAGAGTCTCGATGCTTCCGCTGCTGATGACCCGGTCGAAGACCTCGATGGAGTAGAAGGGTAACACAAGCAGAAGGATGTTGGCCGACACGCTGAAGACGACAACCCACACGAGCGTGGTTCGCCCGGGAACGGTGCTGACAACAGATTCTGCTCGGGCCGAGTGAGCCAGACGCATAGTGACTGCCTAACTGCGCAGAATGCGTAGGGCGGCAACGTGCCGCCCTACGTCGTCAATGATCAAACAACTTCGATGGCGGTGTAACCCGCTGCGTTGTTTATGTCTTCGATCGATGCATAGGGGGCTCCTCCCCCCGTAATGCCATCGAGGGTGATGGTTCCGAAGCCGAAATCCAGCGTGGTATTGGTACCATCGTCGTCGACGGTCACCGTTGTCGGGTCATAGCCAGGCGCCGCATCGATGCTGATGGTGTCACCGTCAGCGAAACTGAGATCGGTAACTTCGTCATCATCGAAGTCCGCGCCCGTACCATCGCCAGCGTTGATCGCGTCGGTTCCGGCGCCTCCTGTAAGCACGTCATCACCGATACCGCCGTTCATCGTGTCAGCGCCGTTACCGCCGCTCAGCTCATCATCGCCCGCTGCGCCGTTGAGCGTGTCATTTCCTGCACCGCCGGCCAGCGTATCGTCACCGTCGCCGCCTTCAAGCGCATCCGCTCCATTGCCGCCGGCAAGCGTATCGTCGCCTGCATCGCCGTTTAACGTATCGACGCCGGTGCCACCGGACAGTTCGTCTGCCCCGTCGCCACCATTAGCGACGTCATCGCCAGCGCCGCCTTCGATTGTGTCGTCACCGGCGTCACCTGCCAGCAGGTCGTTACCCGCACCACCATCCATGACGTCGTCGCCCGCTCCACCATTGAGTGTGTCGTTTCCGGCGTCGCCGTTCATGATATCGTTCCCGTCATCGCCATTGAGGGTGTCGATACCATCGCCTCCGTTCATGGTGTCGTTACCGGCACCGCCATTCAGTATGTCATCACCGAGGCCGCCATTCACCGTATCATCACCCAGGCCGCCACTGGCGGTATCATTGCCGTCGCCGCCTTCCAGCGTGTCATTGCCGAGCCCGCCGGTCAGGGTATCGTCGCCGGCATCGCCATTGATGGTATCATCGCCCACCCCGCCTGACAGAGCGTCAGCACCATCACCACCGTTCAATGTATCATCGCCAGCAGCGCCTGCGAGTGTATCATCACCTGCGCCCCCCGAGAGGACGTCATTTCCAGCACCGCCGTCGACGTTGTCATTTCCGTCGCCGCCATCGATCGTATCCGCCCCCGCGTTGCCGGAGAGATCATCATTCCCCGATCCTCCATTGATCGTGTCGTCCCCGGCGCCGCCACTAGCCGTATCATCTCCAGCGCCACCGTCGATCGTATCGATGCCAGCGCCGCCACTGATCTGGTCGTTTCCGTCTCCTCCGAGAATGGAGTCGTCTCCCGCGTTGCCGTTCAAGGTGTCGTTGTCGGCGCCACCATCGATCAAGTCGTTACCGGCTCCTCCGTTGATCGTGTCATCACCGCCGAGGCCCGAGAGAGTGTCATTACCCGGGAGCCCATTGATCGTATCCGCAACTGGGGTGCCGTCCAGAATGTCGTCACCTGGTGTACCATTGATCAGTGCCATGATTGCCACTCCATGATGATGTCGCGTTTCTAACGCGACTACGCTTTGCGCTGAACAGAGATGAATGATCCTTGCTACCCCCTCGACAACCGGAGATCGCTGACACCGAGCGTGTCGATCGAGCGAATTTTGCGCAATCCCCATGTGGGGACAAAATGCAGCGCGTGATATGGAAAGCTATAGCGTGAATATTCACTCGGGCTGTCATCTGAAGGACAGCCTTGCTGCCGTAATATTCAAGTTCGATAATAATGCTCTGAGGCCATGATTAAGCGCGCTGAGCGTGCAATCTGAAGATGAAGGGCAGAGCAGAACTCTAAATATACGGCATTCTTACGGATTGCTGTCCAGCAGTTCATCGCTCCGAGCGCGAATACTCGGACCGACGAGTACAGCGGATCGATCGAGAATCGTGCACGCTTCGCCATCGAGGTCGCCGGCGCTATCGCCGATCAGATTGGAGAGGACAAGACGGCGATCCGCCTCTCTCCCGGAATCAAGATGTGGGGCATCGACGAAGGCAAGGAAGGATCGGAGCTCTATCGCCATCTGGTCGCCGAACTTGACAAGCTTGGTCTCGCCTACTTGCACGTTATGCATCAGGGCGACGAATAGCTTCTAGCCGATCTGCGAAAGCTCTGGAGAAGCAGGCTGATCCTGAACAGGCCGGGACGCCCGCGCGATCGCATCGGTTCGGACCTCGCCGCGGACCTGGCGGATCTGGAGGCTTACGGTCAGGCGATCCTGGCAAATCCGGATTTCGTCGAACGCCTGAAACTGGACGCGCCGATGAATGAAGCGGACCGCAACACGTTCTTCGGTGGCGACGCCCGTGGCTACACGGACTATCCCGTTCTAGACGCCGCCGTCGCCTAAGGGCCGGCGGTCAGAACCTTCGTCGTTTCGGCACCGCCACCGCGGTGCCGAAGCGCGCTTCATCGGTGCTTCGAAATGCCAACCTTAAAGTGATGCGGAATCTCGCCGGCTTCATGGGCAGACGGCCGCTTATGGCGCAAAGCGGACGTTCTTTCTGTGGAAACTCTCGGGCCGACTGCTATCAGTGATCTGTGAGGACTGTGATGAACGCGGAGAAGGCCTTTCACATTCCAATCCGACCCAGCTTGCAGAGTAAGCCGCGAGTGTCCCCGCACTGATGCGTTGCTTGAGAAACCTTATCAGGAGTGATAGGGTGTTTCCTCGGGCCGTCGACAACCACCCGATGAGCCTTCGAGGCCAAGCGTTGTTTCTCTCCAGTTCGGAGTGGGAGCATGTCTTGCGCCAACGCGATCTCTGCATCGATAAATCATGCTAAACTCATAGCGACGTTGCTCCAACGCCCAGAGCGGCGTTGGCAATTTCTCTTTGGACTGTTGACGGCATTTTCTCGGTATTTCCCGCGACGGAGCTCGCCTCGAGAACTGCTCGACCTCAATGACCATCTGCTCGCTGACATCGGTCTGTCGAGGCAGGATGCCGGCAAAGATTCCCTCAGGTCCTCTCGCACGCGCCTAACAGTGTGGCACGTCCACCGATAACGGCATTCGTGATTTCGCGATACACCTGGACGTCTGGGAGTGTATCGCGAAAATCTCCAACGTAGCGTACCCGATGACGCCTGCGATCGCTGATCGGTTCGACGATTAAAACTGGCCGAGAAACCAGTACTTTCCTCGTATCGTTCTCACTCCCTTTTGAGACTGGTTATCGTTTTCGTGCCGTTCACGATCGCAAAGTGTGAAGAATTACAAGTTCAGCGCCGTCAGGAGAAATGGTCGACAAGGGGTGTTTTCGTCCAATCGATACTGCTTGATTGACGGCCCACCCGTCTTCGGTGGCCATGATGAGACCGTGAAGATGGCACACTTGGCAGCCCTGATGAGAACTAGGTGTCTGCGCGACTATTCCAGGATGTCCATTGGTCGTTCTCAGATGTGCTTCTTATAGATCGAATGCCGCCCATCGTGGCGACGCCAGACCTGCCATGAACCAAGCGGCCGGTAATCGAACGGCGAGGGATAGTGGCGAACCAAAAATGCCAGACGGCGGCCCACGCGGGGCGCTGGCGCAATCTCAGATGGCGATAGTGAACTTGTTTAACTGCTGCAATCATCTCGACCTCGCGAACTATACGAAGTCGCCGGGCGGAGTATGATCACCTGACAGCTTCGCCACGCTGGGTCCGGACTAAGGGCAATGTCCGGTGAGATGAAGCTATCCTTTAGGTCGAATCCTGCAACGAAAGTCGGTTGTTAAGCTTTAGGTTGGTGACGAGGTTAAATCTGGAACTCGCAATCGCCGTTTGTTCGGGCAAGAAAAAAGCCGCCCGAAGGCGGATCTCCATTCGATTGTATAGTTGATCAAGCCGCAAGCGTTGAGGTCTTCCGGCGGAGATAGGCAAGCGTGCCGATCCCTGCGAAGCTGAGGATCATCATTGCCGAGGTGGAAGGTTCTGGTACGGCAGCGGTGATTGTCAGGAATCCAGGAACGTTGGTCGTCCCACCGACTCCGACGTCAAGATCATTCAAGAGTAACGAAATGGTACCACCGCCAGCCAGTGTCGCTTCACCTGAGCTTGTCGGTTACAATGAAATCCGTGAATTGGGCGACGCGCCTTGCGAACGACGGCTTCTGGCGCAAAGCGGACGATACAGCATCTTGAGGCCAACGAGGTCGTGCGAGATCACCTGGAATTTATGATGCTGGCGAGTTATTTCGCGCTCCTTCTTCTCAGCCATCACGGCGTCTCAGGCACCACGATCGCCGTCACCGGCGGTAAGCCTCTCATCTGAGGCGGCGATTGAACGAGGGTCAATTCCGCGAAGAAGTATGACCGCGACTGAAAGAACAAGGTATCGGACGGGAAGGTCGTCGAGGGAACCGTGTTCGATCGCCGACGTTTCGTCTCCATCGAAATTGTGGGCGCACATGCTTAAAGGGCAAGATGGAAAGAAGGGTGGTCGTTCGCGCAGTTCGGACTCGCAGGCCGACGAGGGCTTCGTGCGGGTTCGAGGAGCCCGCGAGCATAATCTTAAAGACGTTTCGCTAGAGATCCCGCGTAACGCGCTCGTGGTGTTTACGGGCGTCTCTGGATCGGGAAAGTCGTCCCTGGCTTTCGGGACGCTGTACGCGGAAGCGCAGCGGCGGTATCTTGAGTCGGTCTCTCCGTACGCCCGCAGGCTCTTTCATCAGATGGCCGTGCCGGAGGTCGATTCGATCGAGGGACTGCCGCCTGCCGTAGCGCTGCAGCAGCAGCGTGGCTCGCCGACTACCAGGTCGTCGGTCGGCAGCGTAACGACGTTGTCCAACCTCCTGCGGATGCTCTACGCGCGAGCCGGGAACTATCCGCGAAATCAGGCGCTGCTGTCCGCGGAGGCATTTTCGCCGAACAGTCCGGAGGGCGCATGTCCTAATTGTCATGGCATCGGTCGCGTCCATGCGGTCGACGAGCGGTCGCTGGTTCCGGACGACACTTTGACGATCCGGGAACGTGCCGTCTCTGCATGGCCAAGTGCCTGGCAGGGGCAGAACCTCCGGGACATCTTGGTGACGCTCGGCTACGACGTGGACAGGCCCTGGCGTGAACTGCCGAAGAAGGATCGTGACTGGATCCTGTTCACTGATGAGCAGCCGACCGTCCCGGTTTACGCCGGATACACACCCGCCGAGACCAAACGTGCGCTGAAGCGGAAGGAGGAGCCAAGCTATCAAGGGACCTTTATCGGCGCGCGCAAATATGTACTGCAGACCTTCTCCACTACGCAGAGTGCGATGATGAAACGGCGGGTCGCCCAGTATCTGTCGAGCTCGGATTGCCCGGTATGCAAAGGCAAGCGACTGAAGCCCGAGCCTCTTTCTGTCACTTTCGCCGATATGGATATCGCGGAGATTGCGCGCTTGCCGCTTAAGCAACTGCACGCACTTCTAAGGGGGGATCTCAAGGGACGCGAAAAAGAGTTCGCGGGGCATCCCGAGAAGGCTCTGGTCGTGCAGCGGATCACCGAAGATATGGCCAACCGCCTGGAGGTGTTGTTGGATCTCGGCCTAGGCTATCTGACGCCCGAGCGCAGCACGCCGACGCTCTCGCCGGGAGAACTGCAGCGGCTTCGATTGGCGACGCAGGTGCGGTCCAATCTGTTTGGTGTGGTGTACGTCCTCGACGAGCCATCTGCCGGGCTGCATCCGGTGGACACCAAGGCATTGCTGCGCGCTCTGGACCGTTTGAAAAGCTCGGGCAATTCCTTGTTTGTCGTCGAGCATGAATTGGATGTCGTGCGGCATGGCGACTGGATCGTCGACGTCGGCCCCGAGGCCGGTGCTCAGGGTGGCAGGATCATGTACAGCGGCCCGTTGGCAGGTCTTGCGGACGTTCAGGAATCGAAAACGCGACCCTACCTCTTCGGTGGGGCCGAAAGAACACCGAAGGTTTCGCGGAAAGCTCGAGGATGGATCAACCTTCGTGGTGTCACGCGCAACAATCTGAATCGTGTGGACGCCGATATTCCGCTGGGCGTGTTCACTAGCGTTACCGGTATTTCTGGATCGGGAAAGTCCAGTCTCATCGGCCAATTCCTCGTCGAGGCCGTCGGCGACGAGTTGGGTCAACGCAAGGAAGCCACCGACGAAGACGACGGATTGGAGGCGCCGGTCGAAACATTGGGCGGTCAAATTACCGGGGGTCTCGACGCCATCAGGCGACTGGTCGTGGTGGATCAGAAGCCGATCGGCCGTACACCGCGGTCGAACCTCGCGACCTACATCGGTCTGCTCGACCATGTCCGGAAGCTCTTCGCCTCCACCAAGCAAGCTCGCGCCAGGCGCTACGATGCGGGTCGATTCTCTTTCAACGTCGCGAAAGGACGTTGCGAGACCTGTCAGGGGGAAGGCTTCGTCAGCGTCGAGCTGCTATTTCTGCCGAGCGTGTACGCACCTTGTCCGGCTTGCAAGGGCGCGCGCTACAATGCCAAGACATTGGAAATAAAAATCCGGGACAAATCCGTGGCGGACGTGCTTGCGATGACTGTCGATGAGGCGTTTGATTTCTTCGCCGATGACGATTCGCTTCGACGGTCACTGAGAGTCCTTCGTGAGGTGGGGCTCGGCTACATCCGGCTCGGCCAATCGGCCACGGAGCTCTCGGGAGGTGAGGCCCAGCGCGTCAAACTTGCAAGGGAGCTGCAGAGGACGCATCGAGGCGAGACGCTATACGTGCTCGACGAACCCACCACCGGCCTGCATCCGTCGGACGTGGCCAAGCTGATGACGCAGCTTCACGGTCTTGTCGAAGCCGGCAATACAGTCATTGTGGTGGAGCATGATATGACCGTCGCGGCCGCCAGCGACTGGATCATCGACATCGGGCCCGGCGCGGGCGACGAGGGGGGCCGGATAGTGACGGCTGGCACGCCTGCGCATGTCGCAAAGGAAGCGCGCAGCCGGACAGCGGAGTATCTTTCCGCCGCCCTTTGACAGTGCGTCATCGTCGATCCGCTGCATGCTCGGCAAGCCACCCATGGTATGGCACCTGGAGCTGATGACTGCGAATTCGGGCGAGGCGGTTTGCTGGACAAAGGGCGCTCCTCAGCTGATGGCCCATGCCATTGTAGAGGTTGACGGGCAACCACCGCCAAGCTGGATACGATGCTCGACGAGTCAGGCTTTGGGATCGCGGCGCCTCAGCGAATCTACGCTGAGCGAACTTGGCCCGGCTCCGAATTCTAGAGGAAAATTGCCGGGAGTTTTTCTTTATAGCAGGAACGTCCGAGACGGGCATGTCGCAAGTGTTAACGTTTTCTCAAGGCAGCTGCTTCCGAACGTCATTCAGGCGTCACTGAAGATGAGGAACGTCAATGTCGCTGCGCCTCAGTAGATAATCAAGACCGCCGATCCGGAACCAACGGTAGCCATAGCCCTCCAGCATAAGGTGGTGCTTGCCCTTATCGTCAGCACGGCTGTGGCTTTCGGACAGCAAGTTGATGAGATGCAGATCGCGTTCGTCGTTCAATCCAACCGCAAGACTAACCTCGCGGGGCTCCTCGTCGAAGTTGTGAACGAAAAGCACAGAATTGTTGCGCCAGTCGTAGCGGATTGCGAGCATAGACGGATCGCCCGTCGCAATGATCGTAAAGTCACCCCACCCGATTTCAGGTACTTCCTTGCGCATGCGTATCATACGCTCCGTCCAGTTCAGCATCGAATTCGGATCGCGTCGCTGCATTGCGACATTGACGTGATCGTAGCCGTAGGGCCCCTGGTCGATCACCGGGTTTCTCGGACGCTCGCTTTTTGTAAAGCCAGCGTGAGGCTCGGTTGACCATTGCATCGGTGTGCGCGCGCAATTGCGCTCCGGAAGTGTGAGATCGTCGCCCATCGCGATTTCGTCTCCATAGCGCAGCACTGGTGTGCCCGGCAGCGTGTACATTAGGCTGTAAGCGAGCTCGAGACGCCTGCGAACATCGCCCAGCATAGGTGCGAGACGACGACGGATGCCGCGGTCGTAAAGTTGCATCGACTTGTCTGGACCGAAGGCCTCGAACACGGTCCTGCGCTGTTTCTCGGAGAGACGGCCGAGGTCGAGTTCGTCGTGATTGCGCAGGAATAGTCCCCATTGTGCGGTGGCGGGGCGGGGCTTGGTAACTTTCATTGCTGCTGCAAGGGGACGCGTGTCGCCGGCAGCCAGCGCGTAAAAGAGATGCTGGTTGACGTGGAAGTTGAACATCATGTGCATCCGGTCGCCGTCGTTGCCGAAATACTCCATGTCGGTTTCGGGAAGCACATTGGCTTCCGCCAGCACGATTGCATCGCCCTTACGCCACTGCAGGAATTCACGGAACACGCGCAGCATATCGTACTGCTCGACCGGTTTGCTGACCTTAGGTCCTTTGGTGGCAATGATGAAGGGCACCGCGTCCATGCGAAAGCCAGATACCCCAAGCTGCAGCCAAAAGCCCATGATCTTGAGGATCTCGGCCTGGACGTGTGGATTGGACGTATTGAGATCGGGCTGGAAGTCGTAGAAGCGATGAAAGTACCACGACCTCGATGTCTTGTCGTAGGTCCAGGTCGTCTTCTGTACGCCTGGAAACACCATGCCCTTGTTCGCGTTGGCGGGTTTCTTGTCCGCCCAGACGTACCAGTCGCGATAGGGCGAGTCTTTCGAACCGCGTGAGTCCTTGAACCACGGGTGTTGATCGGACGTGTGATTCATGACGAGATCGATGATTACGCGGATGCCGCGCTGATGGCAGCCGTGCGTGAATTCGACGAAGTCGCCTAGCGTGCCGTAGTGCTTATCCACGCTGTAGTAATCCGAGATGTCGTAGCCGTCGTCCTTGCCAGGGGACGCCTGGAACGGCATCAGCCATATGGCGGTGATGCCCAGGCCATGCAGGTAGTCGAGGCGTCGGGTCAGCCCCCGGAAATCGCCGACTCCATCGCCGTCGGAGTCCATGAAGCTACCGATTGAAAGGCAGTAGAAGACGGCGTTCTTGTACCAAAGGTCGTCGATCATGGAGCACCTGTCAGGGATAAGGACGATCAACGTCTCTCCTACCCCAGATGTTCCACGACGGAATGGTGCGGTCGCTGCGGGCATGCGTTTGCGCAAAGAATCAGAGCTGCCGCGGTAATCATGCGGTGCGTTGACTGTTCTACTCTACTCGACCATATCGGGAACGATGGCGCCATGTGGGTGAGCAATATCGTTCATCGGAGGCGATCGGTGCTTCACGCAAGAGCCGTAACGTCAATCGATGAGCTTGCTGACACTCCCGAGGCATTTATTATCTCGATCATTTCATGGAGATGCTCGGCTTCGTCGGGAAGACCTATGTCTCGATACTGAAGAGCATCCATCGTTTCTCCCAATATTTTCGTCGCATTGTGCGAGACGCGCAGCGTTTTCTTGTGCGCATGATGAATCGACGCGGCGCGGTCTTCAATCGCGATCAGTTTAGATGGGCGGAGATTGGGGATACGCACGCCGTGGTTAAAGAAATGAAGGGTGTCTGTCGCCACTGCGTCGCTTATTGGATTGCTTTTCCCGCGCAAAATCATGATTGCTAGCAGGCTCGAGCGCAACGTCGGAACTCTCCTACGCGGCGCATATCGACGCCGAGTCCGGCGAGTCGTTCAAGGCAAGTATCTTGATTTGCTCGGACCTGTGGTCCCCAGGCGGCATACCAAGCTGATAGAAGCTGCTGCTCACGAGCTATCTGCTAACTTGCTATCAGATACGTCACCGCTCCAGCGTTCATCTTGTCAGAAAACAGCCGCCGCCGGTTTCAGATTCGCCCCTCAAGACGTCAATTTTCCTTCAAATTGTAACGTCCTCGCAGTTGTTTCTCGATGCGAGTGACATTTTTCGACAAATCGGGATAGTGCCGGCGTTCGGTGGCGTTCGTCAGCGCGGACCAATTGCCGCTGCCAATTGGAATAATCGCAATCCGTGCGTTGCGGAGGTGGGTGCCAGCAAGCTTCTCGTGAAAAAGCCAGATCAGTTCGTCGGCGGTAGCATTCTTTTTGGGCATGGAGGTCAGACGTCAGAGAGCAGTGATCTCATCTCCTGTAAGCGATCACTGAGGTGCGCGCAAATCGTATCGATGCCTAAGCTTTTCCTGCGTCGCTGCCAGAGCGCGCTGCACGGTCTCGGGATCGGCCGTGGCTTCAGTGAAGGCGTACAAGGCCCAGTTGGTGTCTGCCCGGCGGTCGCTCAACTGGACCTCCACGGCCTTAAGTTTTTCGCAACCGGCGTGACTTTGCATCTCTGCAAGTGCCTCGCAAAACAGCGTTTGTGGCGGATCGTTCCCGGCATCCGCCCGGAGATGTCCGCGGCGGGCGCCTTGTTTCTGAGCCACCATGATCGAGGGCCATTGTGACTGAACTCCTTATGAAGTCCGGCGTTGTGCCATTTCAAGGAGAAGTCATGTTTCGCATTTTTTACGTTAGCGCTGCCAATCAATCCTTTTCAACGCATGACCTCGGCCAGCTCCTGCAGAAGGCTAGGGATCAGAATGAGAGCGCCGTCGTTACGGGAATGCTGGTCTATTCGGACGGCGACTTTCTCCAGGTGCTTGAAGGCGAGCCAACAAATGTTGTCGGGATCTACGATCGCATCAGCATCGACCCGCGTCACAGAGACATCAGCGTCCTTCAGAGGGGCCTAGGATACGGGGACCGGTTATTCCCGAGTTGGTCTATGGGCTTCAAACGTGTTCCGGACGGAGAACTGATTGATGAAGCCGTAGGGGTGAACAGCCGTATCAAACTGCGCTATCTCGATGCAATGTCGGCTCTGGATTTCCTTCTGGCGTGCAGTCGAAGCCAAACATGAAAACAGGCTCAGTGCAGATGTCCGCACAATCGATTTCCGTGGAGCAAGATGGGCAGAGATACTTGGGCTCACGGAGTCTCCGTCCGCGCGGAATCCTTGCGCCGGGGATCGGCAGACTGCACGCGACGTAGCGATGCCGTCCGCAGGCATCGGCAACCGCCTTTCGGAGAGAGAGTAATGCCGCTCAAGGACCAGATCAAAAATTTCGGTAAGAAGCTCGTCGAGGATCGTCCGGACCCAGAAACGCTCTCCGGGTTGGTCCGGACCCGAAGGCCGGTCTCGATTATGTTCTCCGACGACGGCCTTGTGCCCAACAACCCACGCTTTCCGTTATTGCTTTATCGCGGCGCGGTGTGTGTCGCGTCCAAGAAATTCAAAGCTGCAACGATAATGGATGCAGTCTTTGCGGATAATGGATGGGGGCGGTCTTGGCGCGATACCGTCTACGATTTTGTGCATTACCACTCCCAGGTCCATGAGGTTTTGGGCGTGACGCAAGGCAGCGCCGTGCTCGAATTTGGCGGTCCTAAGGGGCGTGTAATAACGGTTGAGGCCGGTGACGCCGTGATCCTTCCTGCTGGCACCGGTCACCGCCTTATTAAAGCGAGTCGCGGCTTCCAAGTGGTAGGGGCATATCCCGAAGATGGAAAGTATGACGAATGCACGGACAGTCGGGATCGCCCAGTAGCAATGAAGCAGATTGCCAAGGTCCGCAGACCTGGCAAGGATCCTGTTTACGGAAGTCGTGGCCCGTTAGTAAAACTCTGGTCCGCCAAGAAGAAGCGGTTGGCGAAATGAATGGCGTCAGCATCCTCGGCCTCGTCGCTTCCGCACTCACCGCGAACGTCGTACTGGCCACAAGTGAAGAAGGCGAATAGCGAGGGACTCAACTTCAGATCTTTCGCTAAGAATGCTTATAGTTTTAATGGCTGGGCTCGTCTGTTGGATCGCGTATGGACTCGCGCAGTAGGAATGGATTGTCGCCGCTTCGAACGCAATCGGTGCATCGCTGTCTGCGACGACGCTCGCTTGCAAGTTACGTAACTTGCGCCATCGACAGTCCGCGTGGCCGAAATGAAAGACCTAGCCCGTCGCGTGAATAGGAGACGGTTCAGCAGCATCTGGCAGAATCGACTGGTTGCAGTCAACGTGATGGTTGCTAATCAAATCGAGCGCCCGATGCTTCCACATTTCAGCTTCAGCTAGAAATTTCCAACTTTCCTGAGGAAAGAACGAGGCGCGCTGTCGACACATGCTCTCCATTGCTCGCGCGTGTTGAAGCTCTTTCATGGCTTTCTCCCACTTCGAAACGGGCCCTTATTCTGGGCTCAACACCTCAGACGTAAAGAGCCTCAAAGAAATAAATCGGCCGAAATACCGCTCCGGTGGGGCGGGAAAAATAGCCCCATGCAGGAGCCTCGGCAGCTTTGAGTTGAGGGACATGGAGATCGCCGAGCCCGGCCGCCGGGGAAATGCCGACCGCGAAAAAATGACAATAACAAATTTCGTTCCAGCAAAGCCCGGCAACGAAACGGCCCGACGCTCAACCGAATCTATGAACGCCGGGCCAAGCCCTGGCGTGGCTTCTGGGGTCACGCCGGCCATCGACGTCTAGCATCACAACCAAAGGAAACTCAATGATCCGCCCGTTCTCGGCCTGCGTTTTGCTGTGCGTATTTTTCCGTTTCACCCGCATCAGCCCAGAATTGTCTCGACGGGTGGTCTCGATCAACGTCACCATGACCAAGGAGGCAATCTGCATCGCTAGCCAGTATGGCATTGGGGATGGTTACCACGGCCCCCGGGCGGTCTCCGGCGAACGGTTCAATACCTACGCCCTGACAGCGGCGCACCGCGCCAGGCGCTTCAGTAGCTATGTCACGGTGAGGAATAAGGCGAACAGCCGATCTGTGCAGTTCCGGATCACAGGCCGCGGCCCGTTCATCAAGGGGCTCTGCATCGACCAGTCTAGAGCTGCAGCCAATGCAATCGGCATGTGGGGCCGCGCGTCACCGTCCAGTAGCCACGACAGCCAGCTGAAGTCTTTGCGCAGCGTGTCACTGCAGGCTACCGCGCCAGTCCTCCATCGTTGGCGAGAAAGCTCCACGCCAACCGGCTGACAATCGGCATCATGGAAGGCAGCGGACGAAGATTCGAACGACCGCGCAAATGCCGCTCGATGCGATCTTGCCGCTGGACTTGACGGAGCGAGACTGCTTCTTATGCGGTCATGAGCACCATCAAATCAGTTTGTGTCTACTGCGGGTCATCACCCGGCAACGATCTTGCCTACGCGGAAGCCGGGGAGCGGCTGGGCGCGGCCATCGCTGCGGCGGGAATGAAGTTGATCTACGGCGGTGGCACTACCGGCATCATGGGCGCGGTCTCGCGCGGCGTGTTGGAGAATGGTGGCGAGGTGGGAGCGATCATCCCGAGCTTCCTCGTCGGTCGTGAGACCACCAAGGCTGCGTTGACTATGTTCACTGACGTGACGGTCACCGAAACGATGCACGAGCGCAAGCACCAGATGTTCGAGCGGTCAGACGCCTTCGTGGCACTCCCGGGCGGCATCGGCACCATTGAAGAGATCGTCGAGATCATGACGTGGAGCCAGCTTGGGCAGCACAGGAAGCCAATGGTCTTCGCCAACGTGAAGGGGTTCTGGAACCCGATGATCGCCATGCTCGACCACGTCGGCAACGCGGGGTTCATCCACACCGCGAGCCTCATGCGGCCTCTCATGGTTGATCGGGTCGATGACATCATCCCCACCATTGTCGGCGCAGCCGTCAAGGACGATGAAGGCAACCGCTCGGTGATCGCAAAGATGTAGCGGAGATCGCCTCCGCAGTGTCTCTCGTCCCCTGGTTGCGCCTCGCGTACCAGCTGTGCTTTAGCCAATAGCTTTCTGCCGACCTGACCGACGAAGATTGCCCACCCGTGAAGGGTACAACGGCAGCGCTATGTCGGCCGTGGATTTCCTGCTGGCAGGCAGCCGTAGCCAAACGTAGCAAGCCGCATTGGCGGCCCTCTCCAAGTCTATTCGACAGTGGCGGCAATACAAAAAAAGCGGCCCCGAAGGGACGCTAGCGTATCATTTTATATTTACCGACAAACGCGCCGGGTAGTCACAATACGACGACCGTAAGGCCCGCGCCGGACGATCCGCTCGGTGCGACAAACGTGGGGCCGCATGCGATGGCGATACTGCACTGCCTCGACATCGCTGACGGCTCCGACCTTAAGCCCGTGCGCCGCCGGCATCGCGATTGCTGGCGCGGTTACGGAGGCGAGGCCAAGCAGTAAGACGCTGGCGGCCGCGAGGATTAGCTTCTTCATATTTAGACTCCCGTCTGAAAGATTCAGTATCGGGACTGTTGGAAGTTTGGGATGAACCTTCGATGAATGATCGATGACGGATCTCGCCACAAATAGCATCGGCTCAGTTGTCCGGTGCACCGGTTCACCACCGCATACGTGGCGCAAAGATGCAGGGCACGCGGTCGGTCCGCATCGAGTGCGACCTCTCAGTTTATGAGGCCGGCATTTAGTTAGAGTTCCCCGCCTAGCTATCGGAACTCGGCGTCTGCAGCTCGGTTGGGAGTATAGGTCCGCATCCCCCAAGAGCGCGGTTATGCTGGCTTACCCAAGGGAGAGGCAAATGAAAGTGACACGCCAAGTTATGCTTATTTGTGCAGCCGCACTGGGTCTCGGCAACGTGGTGGCTTACGCTGGCCCGTGCAACACCGACAAAACGACAGAGATGCGCGACGCGGGTTCCGGCCCAACTGTAGGCAACAGCGGTTCGACTGTTGGTGCAAATTCGAAGACTGACCAGCACCCGCCGACGAGCGCCATGAACCAGCAGTCTGGGACTACTCCAGCCTCGGCTGAAGATGCGCAGAAGCAAATGCAGGGCAAGCCAACTGCGGCGCAACAGGCCGAGGGGGCGAAGGCTCAAGGTAACGACTGCTGACACTCACGGCAAACTACGCTTGAGCAAGGGATTCATCGCTTGGGCTGTCGAGCACGCTCTCGACGGCTGCGATCCGCTGCTTCTTGTTCTTGTCTGAGAATTTACGGTATTCCGCGAGATAGAGCATAGTCCACGGCATGATGGCTATGTCGCAAACGCTTATAACCATGCTCGGGGCATGGTTCGATCGCGCGCGCTTCCATCAGTAAATCTGCAGACGACGAGGCTGCTCTCTGCTTTCTTAGACCTGGTCACACCTTCTTAGCTCGCTTTGGGTTGGGAACGCGCTGCAGGCGTTGATCTAAATATCACGTCGCCAGTGACATGTCGCTCGGACGTATCCATGCTGTCGGCCACGAATAGATTGGTATCTCGCCAATTCCGCCCCATGGGATCTGCTGAGGTGGCTATGGCGCGAGCGTCACCCTCGGTCTAGAACCGAGGCTACGGTGTCGTGTTCCAAATCGCGTTTGTGTGCGCGCGTGATCCTGACCCGGTCTTGTTCATCTCTGTAAACTTGCGTGGCCGGGCTTTTCTATTTTTTAGGACGAGGGCGACGCTTTCCCCGCAACCTGAACGAAGGCCGTTCGTCAGGAGCGCCTCCATTTGAGTGCAATCCAGAGCGTTCCTCGACCCTCCGAGCTTGTTCTTGGTATTTCAGCCCCAGTGCATTTAGCCGATCGGACACTGATCGATATCCGCCGAATTTCGCAAACTCTTTGCACCTTCGAGATATCGCTCTCAGTCGGGCAGCCTTTGCGATCGCTTCTCGTTGGGGCTTCGTCGGAGCCATTGACGTCCTTGATCACTCGCGACTAACCGGTCCACCATTTAAGATAGCGGTTGCATTGAATTAACGACATGAAGTTGAGTATTGTTCCCTGAGACAAATTATCGCGCCCGGCGCCAGCGTTGGTGTCGGGCATTGTAGTTTGAAGCTACGTCACTGGTCTGCGCGTGGAGTTCATCATGTGAAGGCAGGTCCCTTGATCAGCTTGTGATGAACCCTTGGGCGCGCCGCCTCCACTAATGCAGGCGCGGTCATTCGTAACGGCGTCGGCGCTAAGCTTTCAACGGAACATGCTGCATGGCCCATCTTCGACATCAAACGGCAGGTGCGACCTTGCTGGCCGCAGCAATGATCGCGTTGGCGTATGCAACGGCGGCTTATGCTGCCGAGCAAAGCTGCGACGCATACTCGGCCTATCGGCGGCTACCGCAGCGCTTTGTTGAAATCGCTAGCGGCGAATTGAGCAGCGGGCGCGGCGACGGCCGAGCGATCGAGCTCTTCTATCTCTCTGACGGAGTCTGTATGTGTGCTAACACGCCCTCGCTGGATCGCCGTGCAGAGCCCACAAGGAAAAATCAGGTCTGGTCCTGTCGGGACGCGAAAGACGATGAGAGAGTGGTTCAGTAGGCCGATATTCCATCACCGATCCCTGGTGAGTTCTTGTCGGGCGCGCCACTTCGGATCCCTGTCGATCGAGTGATAGACAGGCGTTCCCTTTGGGAAGAGAGTGCCTGCAGCATACCGAGCCGGGCGAACTCGATCGGGCCGTCGTGCTCGGCAGCTTGGATCAAGACGTGCATCGCGTTTTGCCACGACGTGGCGTAGTGCGTCTGCTGCCATCAATCCGCCGCTGAAATGCCAGTTGGGTCGCCGCCAGCTGCGTACGAGCTTCAAGAGTTCGCCAACTGTAAAGAAGCATGAATTTCTTAGACAGTTCGCCGGCTGAGTTCGAATGGCAGCTTCTGGCGCAAAGCGGGCGTCGGGGTCATTCGCGATAGCGCCCAATATTCTTGTCGCCTGTGTGGACTGACTGGAGCGAGCTTATGCACGCTCAGATTAACAACCGTTCCAGCGGAATACTCAGCTTTAGCCTAAGACCATGTCTTCGCCAGTCGTGCTCGATCCGGCCTCCCAGTTCTCCGGTTACACTGCGGTCGGTGAGAGTGCTACCAAAGCCGCGTGCCTGCGGTTTCACATTAATTTCGGGACCGCCAGTTTCGTCCCAGTCCATACAGAAGTCGTCACCGATTGCGTCCCATGTGACACGGATCGAACCACCCGGCCGAGACAAAGCCCCATACTTGACCGCATTCGTCGCCGTCTCGTGCAACATTAAAGCAAGGCCTGTCACGGCCTTTGCTCCCACTGGCACATCGGGTCCGCTTAGGACGACGCGGTCAGGCGAGCCATCGTCATAGGGCTGCAACACTGTGCGCACCAGCGCGTCCACCGTTGTCTGCTCGCTCTCGTGCTCAGTACCCATGATACCTGGACGGACAAGATCCTTGGCCCGTAACAGCGCGTCCAATCGGCCACGAAGAGCTTGAGCCATCTCCTTTGGGCTTCCAGCACTCCGAGCACTCAGGCTAATCATTGCGTGGAAATTGGCGAAAATGTTCTTTACTCGGTGATCCGCTTCGCAAGCGAGCAGCCGTTGACGTTCTTGCGCATTCTTCTGATTGGTTACGTCAACCACTACGCCAACGAAGCGATCCGGCTCGCCATTCTCGCTATACAGGCACTCGCCGCGCACCTCGACCCAGCGGATGCTCCCGTCTTTTTGAACAAGCCGGTACTCCTGAGCATATTTTTCTTGAGTGAGGACAGTGTGGTTCACGGCATCGGCGATCCGCCGAACATCCTCGGGATGAATGCCAGCGAGATAATCCGACAACGGGGCGCCCTTATCTCCTTTGGCAGGATCGACCGAGAACATCTCAGCAAATCGCGCGTCGGAATAGAAGGTGTCGGACTGTACATGCCAACTGAACGTACCCACCATCCCAGAAGCGTTCAGAGCTTGACGTAGTCGCTCCTCCGTGATCGCCAAAGCTCGCTCGGCCAAAACCTGTTGGGTTGTTTCCACGACAACGGCGAGAACGCCTTCCGGACGACCATCCTCGCCCAACACTGGGCTGTAATCGAGGTTCATCCAGACCTGCTCGGGAACGCCAGAACGATGAAGGGTAAGTTCTTGGTTGCGGTACGAGAGCGTACCCCCACTCAAGCCCGTCTTCATGACGTTGTCGTTGAAGTCGGCCACCTCGGGCCAACCTTCGCGCACCTTTGACCCGAACAGGAGGGGATGGCGTCCTCCGGCAAAAATAGAATAGGCGTCATTGTAGATCATGATGCCATCCGGTCCCCAGAGAAGCACAATGGGAACCGGTGAGCGCAGCAGTACGCTAACCGTGGTCTTCAAACTTGCGGGCCACTCCGGAATAGGTCCCAAGCCGGTGTTCGACCAATCGAGAGCACGGATAAGAGCGCCATTTTCACCGCCGCCGAACGGGAAAGGTTCGTCAGGCACAGAGCCGCTCACTGCCATGTCCTCTTAATACTGCCGAGACCTTGTTCCAATTCGGCGGAACACAGCTATCCCTGGACCATTCTAGCCGCGTTCACAATAGTTGGGAAATGGCTAAAGCTAGTCTCATGGCTGCTTTGGGTCAAAAATTGACCTGGCCGGGCCGTCCGCTTCTGGGGCGAAGCCGAGCTCGATCGCTTAACAGTATGTGGAGTGGGGATTACATGCCCGCTATCGTCACGGCTTTCTACCCGCAGCAAAACTCTTTCGGTTAAATCACGCTGAACCGCCGGGGAACATGCATATCCTTGTGATTCGGAATATCGTTCCGCAGCGGTAGCTCCGCTAAGCTACTTACCGCTAAAGGGCTGTTCGCGATTGTGGCTCGTGGCTAAAATAGAAGCCTGCTACCGCAATATCTTGTTACCAGCGTGTGCCGTGAAACTTTTAAATGGGCGAGCCGAGGCCGATGAGCGAAACGACGACTTTCCGCGATCGCAAGAAGTCCGCAAACGTCAAGAAAAACGGGAAAGCGACGGTGTCTGTCGAAGACGCCGTGGCGCTCCGGTCGGGACAGCTTCTCAACGCCATTCTGGCCTTTCGAGACGGCGACTTTTCGGTTCGCCTGCCATCGAACTGGCCCGGCATGGATGGTCGGATCGCCGAGGCTTTTAATCATAGTGTCGCATATGAAGCGCGGATTTCCCGGGAAGTTGCGCGTCTGAGCGACACGGTAGGCAAGGAGGGCAGGCTCAAGCAACGCATGACACTGCCGGGCGCCACGGGAGGCTGGGCCGAAAAGGTCGACTCGATCAACACGCTGCTCGACGATCTGGTGCGCCCGACGACCGAGGTGGCGCGCACGATTGGCGCGGTGGCCAAGGGCGACCTCGGACAATCCATGGAACTGGAAGTCGACGGCAGGCCTCTCAAAGGTGAATTTCTGAGGTCGGCCAAGCTGGTCAATACGATGATCGAGCAGCTCTCGGTCTTTACGTCCGAAGTCACCCGCGTCGCGCGTGAAGTCGGCACCGAAGGCAAGCTTGGCGGCCAGGCCCAGGTGAGGGGCGTCTCCGGTGTCTGGAGGGAATTGACCGAGTCGGTGAACCAGATGGCCGGCAATCTGACGGCGCAGGTCCGCAACATCGCCGACGTGACCATCGCCGTCGCCAATGGCGATCTATCGAAGAAGATCACGGTCGACGTCCGCGGCGAGATACTGCAGCTCAAGGAGGCCATCAACACGATGGTCGACCAGCTGCGCTCCTTCGCCTCCGAAGTGACGCGCATGGCGCGCGACGTCGGCACCGACGGAAGCTTGGGCGGTCAGGCTGTCGTCCCCGGCGTGGCCGGCACGTGGAAGGACCTGACCGATTCCGTCAACGCGATGGCGACCAACCTCACGGAACAGGTCCGCAATATCGCGACCGTGACGACGGCGGTGGCGCGCGGCGACCTCTCGCGCAAGATCACCGTCGATGCCAAGGGTGAAATCCTGGAGCTGAAGAACACCATCAATACGATGGTGGACCAGCTCAACGGCTTTGCGGCCGAGGTAACGCGCGTGGCGCGCGAAGTCGGCACCGAAGGCAAGCTCGGCGGTCAGGCCGCTGTGCCCGGCGTCGCCGGCACGTGGAAGGATCTCACCGACAACGTGAACTTCATGGCCTCGAACCTGACGGGGCAGGTCCGCAATATTGCCGAGGTCACGACCGCGGTGGCGCGGGGCGATCTGTCCAAGAAGATTACGGCCGATGTGCGTGGCGAGATCCTCGAGGTGAAGGACACCATCAATACGATGGTGGATCAGCTCAACGGTTTCGCCTCCGAAGTGACGCGCGTGGCGCGCGAAGTCGGCACCGAAGGCAAGCTCGGCGGCCAAGCGGCAGTGCCTGGCGTCGCCGGCACCTGGAAGGATCTCACCGACAACGTCAACTCGATGGCGTCGAACTTGACCGATCAGGTCCGCAACATTGCAGACGTCGCCACGGCGGTGGCCAATGGCGACCTCTCGCGCAAGATCACGGTCGACGTGAAGGGCGAAATCCTCGCGCTAAAGAACACCATGAATACCATGGTGGATCAGCTCAACGGCTTCGCGGCCGAGGTAACGCGCGTGGCGCGCGAAGTCGGCACCGAAGGCAAGCTCGGCGGTCAGGCGGCGGTGCCCGGCGTCGCCGGCACCTGGAAGGATCTCACCGACAACGTGAACTTCATGGCGTCGAACCTCACGGGGCAGGTTCGCAACATCGCCGAGGTCACGACCGCGGTGGCGCGGGGCGATCTGTCCAAGAAGATTACGGCCGATGTGCGTGGCGAGATCCTCGAGGTGAAGGACACCATCAATACGATGGTGGATCAGCTCAACGGTTTCGCCTCCGAAGTGACGCGCGTGGCGCGCGAAGTCGGCACCGAAGGCAAGCTCGGCGGCCAGGCTCAGGTGCCGGGCGTCGCCGGTACCTGGAAGGATCTCACCGACAACGTCAACTCGATGGCCAACAACCTGACCGGTCAGGTGCGTAACATCGCGGAAGTCACCATCGCGGTCGCCAATGGCGATCTGTCCAAGAAGATCACGGCCGACGTGCGCGGCGAAATCCTCGAGGTGAAGCAGACCATCAACACCATGGTCGATCAGTTGCGCTCCTTCGCCGCGGAAGTCAGCCGCGTGGCGCGCGAGGTCGGCACCGACGGCAAGCTCGGCGGCCAGGCCCATGTGCCTGGCGTCGCCGGCACCTGGAAGGATCTCACCGACAACGTCAACTCGATGGCCAATAACCTGACCGGTCAGGTCCGTAACATCGCGGACGTCGCGACAGCGATCGCGCGCGGCGATCTCAGCCGCAAGATCACCGTGGACGTGAAGGGCGAAATCCTCGAGCTGAAGGAGACCATGAACACCATGGTCGATCAGCTCTCGGCCTTTGCCTCGGAAGTGACGCGCGTCGCGCGCGAAGTGGGCACCGAAGGCAAGCTCGGCGGTCAGGCGGCGGTGCCGGGCGTCGCCGGCACCTGGAAGGATCTTACCGACAACGTCAACTACATGGCCTCGAACTTGACCGACCAGGTCCGCAACATCGCCGAGGTTACCATCGCGGTGGCCAGCGGTGACCTGTCGAAAAAGATCACCGTCGACGTGCGCGGCGAAATTCTCCAGCTCAAGGAGACCATCAACACGATGGTCGAGCAGCTGCGTTCCTTTGCGTCGGAAGTGACGCGCGTGGCGCGCGAGGTCGGCACCGAGGGGCGGCTCGGCGGACAGGCCGCGGTGCCCGGCGTCGCCGGCACCTGGAAGGACCTGACGGATACGGTCAACGGGTTGGCGAACAACCTGACCACCCAGGTGCGCAACATCGCGGAAGTGACCACGGCGGTGGCCCGCGGCGACCTGAACCGTAAGATCACCGTGGACGTGCAGGGCGAAATCCTGGAGCTGAAGAACACCATCAATACCATGGTCGATCAGCTCAACTCCTTCGCCGGCGAAGTGACGCGCGTGGCGCGCGAAGTCGGCACCGAGGGTCGACTGGGCGGTCAGGCGGCGGTGCCCGGTGTCGCGGGCACGTGGAAGGATCTCACCGACAACGTCAACTTCATGGCGTCGAATCTGACCGATCAGGTCCGCGGCATCGTTAAGGTCGTGACCGCCGTGGCGAACGGCAATCTCACCCAGCGCCTGAACGTTCAGGCGAAGGGCGAAGTGGCAGCGCTGGGCGAGACCATCAATAACATGACGGATACGCTCGCGATCTTCGCCGATCAGGTGACTAACGTGGCGCGCGAAGTCGGCGTCGACGGGCGGCTCGGCGGCCAGGCCAACGTTCCCGGCGCCGCCGGCACATGGAAAGACCTCACCAGCAACGTGAACCTGCTGGCGGCGAATCTCACGACACAGGTGCGCGCGATCGCCGAAGTCGCGACGGCCGTGACCAAGGGTGACCTGACGCGGACGATCCAGGTCGACGCGCGCGGTGAAGTCTCGGAGTTGAAGGACAACCTCAACACGATGATCTCGAACCTGCGCGACACCACCGAGAGCAACAGGGAGCAGGACTGGCTCAAGACCAATCTCGCGAAATTCGGCAACATCCTGCAGGGCCAACGCGAACTGAGCACGGTGGGCAAGATTCTTCTGAGCGAATTGGGGCCGCTCATCCAAGCCTATCAGGGTACGATCTACCATCTGGACAGCGCCGATGAAGACACCAGGCTGACGCTTCTTTCCAGCTACGCGCATCGCGGCGACGGGCTGCCGGAAACCATCGCTTTGGGCGAGGGTCTTGCAGGCCAATGTGCCGTCGAGAAGAAGAGCATCGTGCTCAGCGATGTGGCGCCCGAATTCATCGGGATCTCGTCCAGTCTGGGCAAGGCGACGCGGGTGAGCATTGTCGTTCTCCCCGTTCTCTTTGAGGGGCAGACGAGGGCCGTGATCGAATTGGCGAAGCTGCAGCCCTTCAGCGCCGTCAATCTCGCCTTCCTGGAACAACTGACGCTCAATCTCGGCGCCGTCTTCAACACCATCGAAGCCACGATGCGCACCGAAGGACTGCTGACGCAATCGCAACAGCTCACGGCCGAACTGCAGTCGCGGCAGGCGGAACTGCAGCAGACCAATGAAGAACTCGGCACCAAGGCGAAGCTGCTTGCCGATCAGAATGCCGAGGTGGAGCGCAAGAATACGGAAGTCGAGCAGGCACGACACGCGCTCGAGGAAAAGGCAATCGAACTCGCGCTGACCTCGAAATACAAGTCCGAGTTCCTCGCCAATATGTCCCACGAGCTGCGGACGCCGCTCAATTCGATTCTCATTCTCAGTCAGCAACTGGCCGAGAATGTGCCCGGCAACCTGTCCGATCGGCAGATCGAGTTCTCCCGCAACATCAATTCGTCCGGCTCCGATCTCCTCAACCTCATCAACGATATTCTCGATCTGTCGAAGATCGAGTCTGGCACCGTGACGGTGGAGGTCGAGGAAATTCCGTTCGGCCGACTGCGCGAAAATGTCGAGCGCAACTTCCGCCACGTCGCGGAGGCCAAGAGCCTGCCGTTTGCCGTGGAATTTGCGTCCAATTTGCCGCGCTTCATGGAGAGCGACGACAAGCGGCTGCAGCAGATCCTCAAGAACCTGCTGTCGAATGCCGTCAAGTTCACCGCGCATGGTCACGTTCAGATGAGCGTTTTGCTTGCGGAGCAGGGCTGGACTGCCGATCATCCGGTCCTCAGCAAGGCGGATCAGGTCGTCGCTTTTGCGGTCGAGGACACCGGCATCGGCATTTCGCCCGACAAGCAGCGGCTGATCTTCGAGGCGTTCCAGCAAGCGGACGCGGGGACGTCGCGTCGCTATGGTGGTACGGGTCTGGGACTCGCCATCAGCCGCGAATTGGCGGCGCTGCTCGGCGGCGAAATCAAGCTCGCAAGCGTGTTCGATCAGGGCAGCACTTTTACGCTCTATCTACCTGTCAAATTCATCAAGCGCGATATTCCGCAGACCGAACTGACTGAGACGACTGTGTCTGCCCAGTCCTTGACGCGCGAACTCAAGATACTGCCGATCGCGCGGGAAGAATATGTCGAGGATGATCGCGACATCGTGCAGGAGGGAGATCCCGTTCTCCTGATTGTCGAGGACGACGTTCACTACGCGCGCATCCTGCTGGGCCTTGCGCGCGACAAGGGTTTCAAGGGTGTCATCGGCAATCGGGGCAGCGTCGCGCTGGCGCTTGCCCGTCGCTACAGGCCGATGGCGATCTCGCTCGATATCTTCCTGCCGGATATGCTGGGCTGGACGGTGCTCAATCAGCTGAAACTCGATCCGGTCACGCGCCATATTCCGGTGCAGATCATCACGCTCGATGAGGAGCGCCAGCACGGGCTGTCACATGGCGCCTTCGCCTATCTGGTCAAGGAGCCGACCACAGACGGCCTTGAAATGGCCTTCGACCGGCTGAAGAAATTCACAGCGCCGCGCACCAAGCGGTTACTGGTCGTCGAGGATGACGACATCGAGCGGAAGTCGATCGTGGAGCTTCTGAACGACAAGGACATCGAACTGGTGACGGCCGCGACCGGTGTGGATGCACTGCGCGCGATGCAGGATCATCCGTTTGACTGCGTGGTGCTCGATCTGCGGCTGCCGGACATGACGGGTTTCGAACTCCTGGAGAAGCTGCACGCAGATGCGGCTCTGTCGAAGGTGCCCGTGGTGGTTTTCACCGGTAAGGATCTGAGCGCGAAGGAACAGGCGCAGCTACGGGCTATGGCCAAGAGCATCGTGCTGAAGGACGTTCAATCGCCCGAGCGGCTACTGGATGAAACGGCGCTGTTTCTCCATCGCGTGATCACCGATCTGCCCAAAGAGAAGCAGGCCATGCTCGAACGGCTGCACGGTTCGATGGAGATTCTCCGTGGCCGCAAGGTGTTGGTTGTCGACGACGATGCGCGCAATATTTTCGCGCTCACGTCGCTGCTGGAAAATCACGACGTCGACGTGCTCAGCACCACCAAAGGCCGGGACGCCATCGAGCTCATTCGCACCACACCGGATATTAGCCTGGTTCTGATGGACATCATGATGCCGGAAATGGACGGATACGAGACGATCCGGAATATACGGAGCCTTCCAGAGTTTCGAACCCTGCCTATTTTGGCGCTCACCGCCAAGGCGATGAAGGGCGACCGGGAGAAATGTCTCGAGGCCGGTGCGAGCGATTACATCTCCAAACCTGTCAACACCGACCAGCTTCTGTCCTTCATGCGCGTGTGGCTTTACCGATGAGTGCGGTCGGCCTTGCAGGTGAACGAGTCTTGGTCTGCGGAACCTCTGTCGGAGCAAAAGGATGAGCGTTCCGGAGCTTTCTGGCGATCGTCAATCCGTGAGCCAAGTGGGTGCGCCACGGCCGGTGGCTGCCGCCCTCGACGTCGTCAATATCCTGATCGTCGATGACGAGCCCAAGAATCTGACCGTCCTCGAAACCGTCCTAACCGATCCGAGATATCGTCTGGTCAAGGGAGGATCCGCCCAGGATGCGCTTCTGGCGTTGCTGCGGGAAGAGTTTGCGGTGCTGATCCTTGATGTGCAGATGCCCGGCGTCACCGGTTTTGAACTCGCCCAGATGATCAAGGAGCGCAAGAAGACCGCCGAGATCCCGATCATCTTCCTCACCGCGTTCTACAACGAAGACGAACACGTCATTGAAGGCTATGACAACGGTGCCGTCGACTATCTGCTCAAGCCCATCAATCCCTCGATCTTGCGTTCAAAAGTGAGCGTCCTTGTTGAATTGCATCTCAAACAGCGCCAGCTGGAGAGCGCGAACCGTGCGTTGTCTGGCGAAGTCGCTGAACGGCGTCTCATCCAGGCGCAATTGAGCGAATTGAACGACACGCTGGAACAACGCGTCGCCGAACGGACGGAAGCGATCATGCAGGCGGAACGTCTGAATCGCCTTCTGATGAACGAAGTCAATCATCGCTCGAAGAATCTTCTGAGCGTCGTATTGGCCGTTGCGCAACAGACGGCCTATTCGAGTGGCCCGGATTTTGTTCGAAATTTTTCGAACAGAGTGCAGGCGCTGGCCGTCAACCAGGATCTGCTCGTCGAGAACCAATGGCGGAGCATCGGGGTTCTGGAGCTTGTTCGCGGCCAGCTCGCTCATTTTGGCGACCTCGTTCAAAGCCGTATCGCCGTCGAAGGACCGTCATTGCAACTGTCGCCTTCCGCTGCACAGTCAATCGGGATGGCCGTTCATGAGTTGTCGACCAACGCGGTCAAGTATGGCGCGCTTTCGACGGATCATGGCGCGATCGAGATCACATGGGGGGCCGACTATGAAAAGACCGATCAAGGCTTTCATATTCGATGGGAGGAGCGAGGCGGCCCTGAGGTGAAGGCGCCCGCGCATCGCGGCTTCGGCACCACCGTCGTGACGAGAATGATTGAGATGGGGCTCGGCGGCCGGACAACCCTCGACTATGCGTCCAGCGGACTGATCTGGAGCTATGTAAGTTCGCTCAGGAAGGTTTTGGAAGAGAGAGATGATTAAGGGTTAATTGCATCTATATCGTAATGAATGCAGACATCGACCAAACGGCTATTTCGCGGTTGGTGACGAGGCCGGCGCCGAAAGCTCGCACCGTTTCTATTCCACGAGCGCCTAATCACTCGTCTTCGGTTGATCCGATCGAAGGCCTTCACTAAATCCTCCCGGTCCAGGACTGCCAACCAGCGTTCAAGCGTCCCCTCCGGATCTTGCGGGCCGGGATCGATGTATTGTCCAAGAATGCGCCTCGCATCTTCAAGCGCGCGCAATGCGGTGTCGACATCGGGCGTGTTCATCAATCCCTCACCAATTTGCCGCTGTTGTGCACTTTGGGTCCTGTGGACCGAGTGATAAATCAATGCTCCTTTCAGGAAAAGCGCCTTCATCATGGCAACGCGGGGTAAGTCGACCGGACCGCCATACCCAGTGCCTACGACGAAAACGTGCATCGCGTTCTGCCACGGCAGCGTCACATGTGCTTGCTTCGGCAAGCACATGATATAGGTTCCGGCCTCCAGCAGCGTGGCTAGCTTGTTACCGTTGGGTAGCACGATCGGTTCCAAGAATTTCTTTGACCACGACATCACGTCCGCCTCTCCGAAAGTTGGCAGCGGGGTGCGACGCGGACCGCCGGACCAGGCTTTCAATGCGCGGAAATGATCGCGGACCGGGAACAACTCTCTTCGTGAGTGCTTGTGCAACCACCTGACGAGGATGCGCCATGGCCGATCAAGACACGCCATCTGTAATTGACCAATTGTCTGATCTGAAAGCCACTGTGGCAGATGGTGTCAAAACCGCCGCATCGACAATTGGAGAAGTAATCGAGGAAGGCAAAAAGCCCGGCAAGCCGCTCGATATACTGAGCAAGCTTACGCGCGAAGCTCCGCTCGGCATGTTGTTGGCAGCATTTCTTATTGGCCGGGCACTGGCGCAGCGACGATGATTAGGCCGGCTGCCCTTGAGATCGCCGAGAACGACGCTTTTGGCAGACATGAATTTAGCAGTGGCTTGTGACCGACAGTTATTCCGGAGGACACTATGGGTTTAGCAACTTATGCGGTCATCGAATCTAACGATGGCTGGGGCGTTCTGCACGATGGAGACGTGGAAGGGAAATTTTTGACCAAGGAGTCTGCTTTCGAAGCGGCCGTCGCCGCAGCATCCCTTGCGATCCGTCAGGGACACGAGGTGCATGTCAGCGCCCCGAGCAGCGAAGCCGGAAACAAGACGGCGCTTGGCGGCGCAACAAATTAAGGGGATGTCTCAACTTCGTGAAAGGATCTGAATTGGGACAAGATGAAGATGGCGCCGAAGTAAAGTCGGCGCGTAAAGCACGCGGCGCCGAGCCAGGGCCGTCCGTTCGCAACGTTTTGGTTTGGAGCGTCGGCTTGGTTGTGACCGCCTTTGCCGTGGTATATTTCCTGTTTTTCAAAACCTAGCCGTCGGTCAGATGGTGGTTGCGTACCCGTTTGGAGACGCCGATCGGGTGCCGCCTGTCAGCAACGACTTGCATTCCTTCCTGTTTTGAGTGTTGAGCATCCTGTTCGCATGATGGCCGTTCCGATGGACCTGCCATGGCTCCAAACGTGGCGGAGATTTTGCTGTCATAGCCGTTGGTATGTAGTAGCCGGAAGAACTCGTCCATCGAGGCATCAGGCTGCTTCGCGCGCTCGACAGCTTCAGGTGTGAGGGGCGGCCAAAAAAGCTGGCTGATGGATGCGCGAAAAGCCATGCGAGTCCCCTTTTTTGGTGAACAGCGCTTTGTCGCGCGAACAAGGTTCATTCGGAAGCAATTGTCCTAGCGGAAATATTCTTGGGCGGGGAACTGGTCACTAAGTGGCGTCTTGAGCGCAAAGGCAACTATAGCGATCGATACTATCGCCGTCACGGCTGTTCCGCTGCCGCAGTTTTCCATTTTTGAGGAGAGGCCGATGCCCCGATACTCTGAAGAAGAGATCCGAGAGTACGCTCACAAGCTTTGGGAAAGGGAAGGTCGCCCGGAAGGTAAGGCCGATGACTTCTGGCACCAGGCCAAAAGCGAGCTCGAAAGCGATGCGCCTGGCGACGAAGACCCGAAACCGATGCCAGAGTAGAAAGAGCGCTGCCCAAGCGCCCCTTCGTTGTTGGGGCAGAGCGATGTCGCCACGGGCGGAACGCTGCATCAAATCAAGCGTTTTCGGTTTAGTACTTATGTAGGAGTCGGTTCATGCGCCATTCTTATCCCGCGCCTCCGTTTGCTTCCCAGAAACAACCAATGCCGGGCCGAACGGAGGCCATGCAGCCTCGTCCCGATCATGGCGAGAGCAGTTACAAGGGGGCCGGTCGATTGCAGGGCATGAGAGCGGTAATCACCGGTGGCGACAGCGGGATCGGCCGCGCTGTTGCGTTGGCGTACGCACGCGAAGGTGCCGACGTTTTGATTTCTTATCTTGATGAGACCGAGGATGCGCTCGAGGCGAAAGCTTTGATCGAGCACGAAGGCCGCAAGGCCATAATGGTCGCAGGCGACATCCAGCATCGGCGCCATTGCGACGTAATTATCGATACGGCGGTAACGGAGTTAGGCGGGATCGACGTTCTCGTGAACAATGCGGCGCATCAAGCGACCTTCAAGGACATCGGCGACATTTCCGATGACGAGTGGGACCTGACGTTCAGGACGAACATCTATGCAATGTTCTACCTGACAAGGGCCGCCGTGCCTCACATGAAGCCCGGAAGTGCGATCATCAATACGGCGTCGGTCAATTCGGACACGCCGAACCCAACCTTACTGGCCTATGCAACGACGAAGGGGGCCATTCAGAATTTCACCGGCGGGTTGGCGCAAATGCTGGCTGATAAGGGGATCCGCGCCAACGCGGTGGCGCCGGGACCAATTTGGACGCCGCTCATTCCATCTACCATGCCGGACGAAGCGGTGAGAAATTTCGGCAAGCAGACGCCGATGCAACGTCCCGGGCAACCCGCAGAGCTTGCAACCGCCTACGTGATGCTCGCCGATCCACTCTCAAGCTACGTTTCCGGGGCCACGATCGCCGTTACAGGCGGTAAACCGTTCATCTAAGCGGATCGGGCGTTTCGCTACCAAGCAGTGGGGTCTCATCGTTGTCCAGCATTTTGCCGTGGGTGGGAGGCCTCTCCGCTGTTCTGACTTCGCTTTCGTACCTTCCACAGGTCCGGAAAGCATTACCGCGGGGCTCGACCAACGATCTGTCGCTCAAGATGCTTGTGGTGCTGACATCGGGCCTCGGTCTCTGGATCGCATACGGTCTGCTCAAGGGCGACTGGATCATCGTTCTGGCGAATAGCATCGGCTGCGCTTTAACAGCGACCGTGCTCGGCTGTAAAATACGAGACATTCGCGGAGAGGGGTCTGCATAAGGAGCGGAACCTGGCTGCATGATCAGGGTTTAGAGTGCCTGTTATCTAGGTGTCATATGGAGATGCCATGCGGCCAATAATGGTACCACCCACTCTCCTTGATCGCGAGGTGGCAGCAACCGCCGTTCGGCATGCGCATGCCGCAAGCGAACAAGTGGCCGGAGCTCTCACGTGGGGCGCAGACGAGCATATTCTTATTATTGCTGCGGCGGCCTTCTGGCTCCTATCGCGTAAACGTTCCCCTCAGATACGAACCGTCGGTACACATTTTCTAGCGGCCTCGGTGGTTACGACCATAGTGCCACATGCGCTGAAGCATGTTTTCAATCAACGTCGGCCGGACAGACTCACCGTTGTTGGCCATCTACACGGAGTGCCGGTCTCGGGCCGCCCGAATGATGCGTTCCCCTCGGGGCATGCGATGCATATGGGGGCTCTCGCAAGCGCAGCTTCTTCATTCGATCAGCCGTATCGCGAGCTCACCTGGACGGCTGCGGTCGGTATCTCGCTGACGAGGATCTATGTCCTCGCGCATTGGACGAGCGATGTGGTCGCGGGTTTCGCGGGCGGTTATCTGATCGACCGGCTGTTGAGGCGCTGGACCGGCTACGGCAGGGGGGCGACGCCGTCATGACGGACTACGTCGTCCGGTTTTTCGTCGGAGGAGCGGCTGTGTCGATTTTCGCGTTAATCGGAGACCTGTTGCGGCCCAAATCCTTCGCGGGGCTTTTCGGCGCCGCGCCGTCGGTGGCCCTGGTTTCGCTCGCGCTTGCGATCTCCAGGCACGGAGTGGATTACGTCACCACGCAGGCCGCTTCGATGGTAGCCGGTGCTATGGCGCTTCTCGTGTTCAGCTTCGTGACGTGCCATCTACTCAAACGCACCGGGTTGTCAGTTCTATCTGTTACTCTGCTCGGATTTCCCCTGTGGCTGGTAGTCGCGTTTGGCCTCTATGGGATGGTGGGCTGAATGCTTGTTCGAGTCTCATTCTCGTCGTTGAGCGATGGTCGCTGGTACGAATACATCGTCCGGTTCCTGCTGGGCGGAGCAGTGACTGCAATAACGGGCCTGATCGGCACACGTTGGGGTCCGGGCGTCGGAGGTCTATTCCTGGCATTTCCGGCCATGCTTTGCGCCAGTGCCACGCTGGTCGAGTCGCACGAAAGGCGCCGCAAAACGGAAATTGGCCTGCAGGGCAAGAGGCGTGGTGAAGATGCCGCTGCGCTCGACGCTGCTGGAGCGGCTCTGGGAAGCATGGGCCTGGTTGCGTTCGCTCTCACGGTCTTCCTGGTAAATGCCGCGGCTCCCTGGAGCAGCCTGGCGCTGGCATCTCTTGCGTGGGCGGCGACCGCAGGTTCTTGCTGGTGGACTTACAAGAGACTTCGCAGGACGTGGACTTGAGATGGGCGAGCTCCGGTCAAGAATAGACACCAATCGGGCAGTGCACCTGTGTCTGGACATGCAGAAGCTGTTCGGTCCCGAAGGGCCTTGGCCGACACCTTGGCTCGAACGTGTCATGTCGGCGGTGGAAAGCCTCGTCGAACGTGACCCCACACGGACTGTCTTTACCCGCTTTATTCCCCCGGTGTCGCCCGAGCATGCAAATGGGATGTGGCAGAGCTACTTCCGAAAGTGGCGGTTGGTCACCCGTGACCATCTGGACCCCAATCTCCTTGAGCTTATGCCGCCTTTGCAGCGACATGTCCCACCGGCGATTGTCTGCGACAAGCCTGCCTATTCTGCGTTCTCGAACGGAAGGCTTCACGATATTCTGCAAGACGGTAACGTCAATACCTTGATTGTGAGCGGCGCGGAGACGGACGTCTGCGTTCTCTCAACCGTCCTGAGTGCTGTTGATCTGGGCTACCGCATCATCGTTGCCCAAGATGCGATATGCAGTTCAGCCGACGAAACCCACGATGCATTGCTTGGCTTATACGCCCGGCGTTTCGACCTACAGATCGAACTGGCAGATTGTGCCGAGATCCTTGAAAGATGGTCGCAGGCTTGAATGCCATAGGGCTAGCGCTGGGCAGGCAAAGTGCTTGGCGCGCGCCAACGGCGTGGGCGACCAAGACCCATAAGAGGAGACCCCGATGATCGTCGGGGTCTCCTTCTGGCTGGCATCACGCGCTAGTTACCGCCGCCGGCACCACCACCACCAGCACCGCCGCCCGAAGTGCGACCTTCGGCAGAGCTGTTAGACCCGGTCGTTCCGGTCGCTGCGTTCGATCCACTAAGGGAGCTCGCATTGTTGCCAGTCTGCGATCCCGCAGCGTGCGGCGCTGCGTGTGGAGTGCTCGATGTCGGACGATCGACTGCCGTGCCTGTGCTGGTAGTTCCGGGCTGTGTAACACCATTGCCTGCGGAATTGACTTGAGGCGCGCTCGGATTTGCACCGCTCTGTGCGAATGCAGCAGGAGCAATCATCAGTGCTGCTGCCGTAACTGCTATCAACCTCTTCTTCATATTGTCCTCGTTCGTTTTCATGCCCCGAGCTGGATGAATTAACTTGCTCGTTTGTTGTTCCTGGCGACAAAAAAGCGTAACGGCGGAACTGCAATGGCGCCTCCTACTCCCTTGCCCCAGTCGGTTCCCGGGCAAAATCGTTGGCGGCGCCCGATGGCATGCCGGAGACGCCAAAATCGGGAACGCTTCAATCTCCGATATGGGCAAGCCCATCCTGAAGGTCGAAGATAGCGGAACATCCTACGATTAGAATGGTTCTGGTGGCGAACGTATAGCGAGGCGCCCGTGAACCAGATCCCACATCACCCACAGATCCCGATTTCCCTCACGATCAACGGAACGTTGCACGAACTGAAAGTGGGGCCATGGGTGACGCTTCTAGACCTGCTGCGTGAGCACCTCTCGCTCACCGGAACTAAGAAGGGATGCGATCAGGGACAATGCGGCGCCTGTACCGTGCTCGTCGATGGCAAACGCATCAATTCGTGCCTGGCGCTCGCGGTGTCGCGCGACGGTGCCGAGATCACCACTGTCGAAGGGCTGGCTGAAAACGGCGAACTGCATCCGCTGCAGGTGGCCTTCATCGAGCGCGACGCGTTTCAATGCGGCTACTGCACGCCTGGCCAGATCTGCTCAGCGGCGGGTCTGCTGGCGGAAGGCCACACCCATAGCCGGGCCGAGATACGCGAGCATATGAGCGGTAACCTGTGCCGCTGCGGCGCTTATACCAATATCGCCGCCGCGGTCGAGGACGTGCTGATGCCGCGCATCGCGGCGAAGGAGGCTGCCGAATGAACCGGTTCGAGTATATCCGCCCGGCCACAGTTGCGGATGCCATTGCGGCGCTGAATGAACCTGCCGCGCGCGCGCTGGCGGGTGGCACCAATCTCGTTGACCTGATGAAATACGATGTGGCGCAGCCGTCGCGGCTGGTCGACATCAACCGGCTTCCGCTCAAATCGATCGAAATCACTTCCGACAGAGCGCTGCGCATCGGCGCGCTGGTCACCAATACCGATCTGGCGTGGCATCCAGACGTTCGGGAAAAGTGGCCAATGCTATCGAGCGCCATTCTTGCCGGTGCGTCGCCCCAGTTGCGGAACGCGGCCACAACCGGAGGAAATCTAATGCAGCGAACGCGCTGCTATTATTTTTATGATCCGTCGACAGCTTGCAACAAGCGACAGCCCGGAAATGGCTGCTCCGCCATTGGAGGCGTCAATCGTATTCACGCCATTCTCGGTGCCAGCGACAGCTGCATTGCGGTCCATCCGTCGGACATGTGCGTCGCGATGGCTGCACTCGATGCATCCGTCGAAGTCGCGGGGCCGGAAGGCAAGCGATCGATTCCGATGTCTGGTTTCCACCGCCTCCCCGGCGGGGAGCCGGAACTCGATAACACGCTGAAGGTCGGCGAGCTCATTACGTCGATCACCATCCCCGAGCCCGACTTCGGTGCCCATCACACCTATCTCAAGATCCGGGACCGGCTGTCCTATGCCTTCGCACTGATCTCCGTCGCCGCCGCGCTGCGCGTGGAGGAGGGCATCATCCAGGATGTCCGGATCGCGCTCGGCGGCGTCGCGCATAAGCCATGGCGGGATTTTGACGCAGAAAGATCGCTGAAAGGCGAGCGGGTCGAGACCCAGAGCTTTGCGCAAGTCGCCGATTTCATCCTTCGTGATGCGAAAGGGCAGGGCGACAACGACTTCAAAATCAAGCTTGCTCGCCGCGCCATCGTTCGCGCGCTGGAGCAGGCGGCTGCGGGCACGCCGCAGGACCAGGCCGACAAATCGATTCACTAGAAAGTTAACGGGAACATCGCATGTCAGTTGGTGAAATCGCGCATATCGGACGTTCGACCAGCCGGGTCGACGGTAGGCTGAAGGTGACCGGCCAAGCGCATTACGCGGCAGAGTATCCTGCTGACGATCTGCTTTATGGCTACATCGTCGGCAGCACGATCGCTACCGGGCGAATTGCGTCAATGGACCTCGATGCAGCCAGGCGGTTTCCAGGCGTCGTCGAAATCTTCACGCACGAAAATCGCGGCAAGGCGGCATGGCTTGATCGTAGCTGGCGGGACGAAGTCGCGCCTCCTGGCCATCCGTTCCGGCCGTTGCATTCGGACCGCATCCTGTTCGACGGTCAGCCGGTCGCGCTGATTGTCGCCGAAACGTTCGAGGCCGCGCGCGATGCGGCCTCCCTGGTTCGCATTGCCTATGATGTCGATGCGCATTGTACCGAGCTTGATGCGAAGCGGGCAGAGGCCTATGTGCCTCCGAAGAAGCGTAGTGGTATTCCGCCGCCGCCGGACCCGCGCGGCGACGCCGAGCAGGCGTTTCAAGATGCACCCGTCAAGATCAGCCGCGATTACCGGGTCAATGCCGAGCACCACAATCCGATGGAGTTGTTCGCCACCACCTGCGTGTTCGAGGGCGACGGCAAGCTGACGATCTATGACAAAACGCAAGGCTCGCAGAATGCGCAGGGCTATGTCACCTCAGTGTTCGGCCTGCGCAGCAAGGATGTCCGCCTGATCAATCATTATGTGGGCGGCGCCTTCGGCGCCGGCTTGCGGCCGCAGCACCAATTGTTCTTCGCCGTCATGGCCAGTCTCGAACTCGAACGCTCGGTGCGGGTGTCGCTGACGCGTGCGCAGATGTTTCATATCGGCTATCGGCCGGACAATTACCACACTGTATCGCTCGCCGCGGACCGCGATGGGCGGCTGCAGTCGATCATGCACGATGCCGTTGCCTCGACCTCCCATTACGAGGATTATCAGGAGGCCGTCGTCAATTGGTCGGGCATGATGTATCACTGCGACAACGTCAAGCTGACCTATCAGCTTGCCAAGCTCGATACGGCCACGCCGTGTGACATGCGCGCACCCGGCGCAGCCATCGGCGTGACAGCGCTCGAATGCGCGCTCGATGAACTTTCATACGAACTTGGTATCGATCCGCTCGAAATTCGTCGGATCAATTTCGCCTCGAAGGACGAAAACACCAACAAGCAGTTCACATCCAAGGCACTTCTGGAATGCTACAGCGAGGGTGCAGCGGCATTTGGATGGGAAAATCGATACCCCAAGCCGCGTGCCATGAAGGAGGGTCGCGAGCTGATTGGATGGGGCGTCTCAACGGGAATGTGGGACGCCTTCCTGCAAAAGGCCCAGGCCACTGCGACTCTCAAGGTGGATGGGACGCTCGAGGTGGCAACGGCGGCGTCCGATATTGGCACAGGGACTTGGACAATCCTGACGCAGATCGGCGCCGAAGCGTTCGGATTACCGCTCGAAGACGTTCAGGCCAGGATCGGCGATTCTACCCTGCCGATGTCGCCGGTCGAAGGAGGTTCGTGGACCGCAGCGTCAAACGGCTCGGCGGTTCAGGCCGCATGTGATGCGGTCAAGCATTCTCTGTTCAAGCAAGCCAGGAAGATGGCCAACTCGCCGCTTGCGGATGCAAGTTTCGAAGACGTCGAGGTTCGGGATCGACGCATCTTCCGGAAGGATGATCCGGCGCGCGGGCTTTCCGTGTTCGAAGTCATGCACGCCGCCGAGCTCACGGAAATCACCGAGCAGGGCAAAGTCAGCCCGAACTTACGGCAGATGCTGAAATATATAAGCTACACGCATTCCGCCGTGTTCGCGGAAGTGCGTGTAGATGAAGATCTGGGTGTCGTTCGCGTGACGCGTGTCGTCTGCGCGGCGGCGGCGGGTAAAATCCTCAATCCGAAGACGGCCCGCAGCCAGATCCTAGGCGGCGTGGTGATGGGAATCGGTATGGCGCTTCATGAGGAAGCCATGAGAGATCATCGCCTCGGCAAGATTATGAATGCCAATCTCGGCGAATATCACTTTCCGGCCCATGCCGACATCGAGGATATTGAAGTGATCTTCGTCGATGAAAAGGACGACAAGGTTAGCCCGCTTGGCGTCAAGGGCCTGGGCGAGATCGGCATCGTGGGAACCGCGTCTGCCGTCGCCAATGCGATCTTTCACGCAACTGGTGTGCGGGTGCGTGATTTCCCCATCACGATAGACAAGATTTTGAACTCGCCACGACCCTCCTGAGTTCATCTCGTACAGACCCAACGGTGGTTTACGCCGATGGAGTTCCACTGGAGCCCGGGGCCGCCGCATACTGAGCTAAATGTCCGTAGACCTCGGATCAGGAGAGCGCGTGAAGATTGCGACCTTCAACGTGAACAACATTAACAAGCGGCTGCCCAATCTGCTGGCGTGGTTGAAGTCGTCGAAGCCGGACGTGGCATGTATTCAGGAGTTGAAGGCTGCCAAGTCCGAATTCCCGGAACGTGCGCTGCGTAAGGCCGGCTATTCTGCCGAGTGGGTTGGGCAGAAGACTTGGAATGGCGTCGCAATCCTCGCTAGAAAATCCGAGATCGTGGTAACGCGCAGGCGGTTGCCTGGTGACGAGAGCGACGTCCAAAGCCGATACATCGAGGCTGCCGTCGACGGCGTCCTCGTTGGCTGCGTCTACGCACCCAATGGCAATCCGCAGCCGGGACCGAAGTTCGATTACAAGCTCGCTTGGCTGAAGCGTCTGAACGCGCACGCCGGCAAGCTGGTCAAGTCCGGTGCTCCAACCGTTATCGCCGGCGACTTCAACATCGTGCCAACGTCCTTCGACATCTACCCGACCAAGTCGTGGGACAAGGATGCGCTCGTGCAGCCCGAAAGCAGGGCGGCGTTCGGCAATCTCCTCAAGAAGGGTTGGATCGATGCGCTGCGCAAGCAGCATCCGGATGAGCCAATGTATACGTTCTGGTCGTATTGGCGGAACCGCTACGAGCGCGACGCTGGCCTTCGCATTGACCATCTGCTTCTCAGTCCTGCGCTGAGTCCGCGGCTTGAGCAGGCCGGCGTCGACCGAAAGGTGCGCGGCAAGCCAGATCCAAGCGACCATGCTCCGGCGTGGATAGTGCTGAAGTAGCGCTACTCCTTGCTTTTTGGCTTTCCGATCGACCCGGACGTCGCGGAATTCCTCGGGTCCTTTGAGCAGGCGCCGCTTACGACTAGCCTGATCGTCCGCACTTGCATCCTTGTCCGTCATCTTGTCGATCGTGCCGGCAGCTATCTCGCTGGCACGTGCTTCGTGAGCGACGTTGTTTCTGCGAGACGTTTGACGGTAAGGCCCAGTTCGGAGTGGTCCCATAGCACAAAAGGCACTCGCTTTGGGAGAGCTTGGTCCGGAGGGGGCAATCCCAATATTTCTCCACCACAATACTCGCTATCAGAATAGCGAAACACACAGATAGAACACTGCCAGCCAAGGCTCGCCCCTAGCCCAAGTCCCAGAAGGACATTTCGCGAAACATGCTTTGCGCAAAGGCGATCGTGGCAGGCAGCATTATTTTCGAGTCTTGCTTTGACCGAACTCGCTGAAGAGATGCGAATTCGCCTTCGTGGGCGGAACCATACTATTGAATGCACATTGTGTGGGCATCGGTATCTATTCCGGAGCCGCTCCAATGGGAATTTCAAAATGATTGATACTGTTGTCGTACAGCCGGCTGCCACTGGCCTGGACGAGCCTTCGGTTGCGGGTGTCTCGTGGGCTGCAGTCGCGGCCGGCGCCGTCGTGTCGCTCGCGTTGACACTCGTCCTTATCGCGTTCGGGACGGGGCTTGGTTTGTCAGTCGTGTCACCGTGGTCATCCAGCGTATCCGCTACGACTTTCAAAATCACGACGGGAATTTATCTGATCGTCATTGCCATGATCTCGTCGTCGATCGGCGGATATCTCGCCGGCCGCCTGCGGTCGCGCTGGATTGGCGTTCATTCAGATGAAGTCTATTTCCGCGACACCGCGCATGGGTTTCTGGCATGGGCGTTTGCAACGGTGCTCGGTGCAGTACTGCTCGCTTCACCGGCGACGACCGTTTTGAGCGGCGCGACGTCGGGAGTTGCTGCCGGTGCGACCGCGTCTGCGGCGCAGGCGGGGCCGGCCGAAGGCTACATCGACGCGCTATTGCGTCCATCGACACCCTCTAGCGATGGCAACAGTGCTGACGCGCGCGGTGAACTGTCCCGCATAATGGCCTCTAGCCTCCGAACCGGTGAGTTGAAGCCTGCTGATCGCGCTTACGTCCATAAAGTCGTGGCCGCTCGCACCGGTTTGAGCGAACCCGACGCGGATAAGCGCGTTACCGAAGTCATCAATGATGCCAAGGCTGCAGCCGATAATGCTCGCAAGGCTGCAATGCAGCTCGCCTTTTGGCTCACGGCTTCACTACTGATCGGCGCTTTCTCTGCCAGCTTGGCGGCGACCGAGGGTGGTGGGCTTCGAGACGGAACTTGGAAAACGCGTCGCACGCGATAAGGAGAGAACAATGCCTATTCTGCTATGGCTACTTGGAATTCCGCTTCCACTGATCATTCTGGTTCTGCTGCTTCGATGAAATCAAAGGCCCCAGCAATCGGGGCCTTTGTTCATTGCCCCTCTTGCTTAAGCACCGCCGTTATTCTTTTGGAATGGACGTGGATCATTGGGTCAGGACCGGGAGCGTCTAAAGGATCGAAAAGTGCACTCATCCAGATGATGCAGTGGTGTTTCGCACCAGCGGCGCGTGGCGATCCACTAGCACGGCGCTCGCCTGGTTCAGGCCGATTACCTCGACCGCTATACCGTGCCGCCGCATCTTGCCGACGACTTCATCGAGCGCGGCGATGGAGGTGATGTCCCAAAGGTGAGCCGCGGTCAGGTCGATGCGGACGGTGCCGACAGTGTCGCGCAGATCGAAGCGATCGGCAAAGATGTCGGCGCTAGCGAAGAAGATCTGGCCTGATACGGTGTAGATTCGGGTGTCCCCCTTAGCGTCATGGCTGACCTGCACTTCCATCAACCGTGTCACCTTGAAGGCGAAGAACACGCCGCTGAGCAGCACGCCAACGCCCACGCCTATCGCCAGATCGTGGGTCGCCACCGTCACCGCTACGGTGGCCAGCATGACGATGCCCGAGACCTTCGGATGGCGGGCAAGGTCTCGGATCGAGCCCCAGGAGAAGGTGCTGATCGAGACCATGATCATGATCGCCACGAGTGCGGCGACGGGTACCTGCGCAACCCAAGGCCGCAGTGGCACCATGACGATCAGCAGGAAGACACCGGCCACCAGCGTCGACAGCCGGCCGCGGCCGCCATAGCGCACATTGCCGACGGTCTGGCCGATCATGCCGCAGCCGGCGATGCCGCCGAACAGGCCGGCAGCCATGTTGGCGAGGCCAAGCCCGGTGCACTCGCGGGCCTTGGAGCTGGTGGTCTCCGTCAGGTCGTCGACGACGCTGGCGGTCATCATGGACTCCAGCAGCCCGACCGCTGCCATCGCCAGAGCATAGGGCGCGATGATGCTGAGCGTTGCCCATGTCAGCGGTACGCCCGGGAAGCTGAAGGTGGGCAGCGCATTCGGCAGGCGGCCGAGATCGGCGACGCTGTGGATTGGCATCGGGAAGGCGACGGCAACCACCGTCAGCAGGACGATGCAGATCAGCGGCGAGGGAATGGCGGTGGTCAGGCGTGGCACCAGATAGATGATGGCGAGGCCGAGCCCGATCATCGCATAGGTGTGCCAGGTGACGCCGAGCATCTGCGGCACCTGCGCCGAGAAAATCAGGATCGCCAGAGCATTGACGAAGCCGGTGCGCACCGAGCGCGACACGAAGCGCATTAACACGTCGAGCTTGAGCAGGCCGAACACGATCTGAAGCAGCCCGGCGAGCAGCGTGGCCGCCAGCAGGTATTTTAAGCCATGGCTGCCCACCAACGCCGCGGCGACAAGCGCAACTGATCCTGCGGCACCGGAGATCATCGCCGGGCGCCCCCCGGCGAAGGCGATGACGATGCCAATAACGAAGGACGCAAACAGTCCGACTTCGGGATCGACGCCGGCGACGAAGGAAAATGCGATGACTTCGGGGATCAAAGCAAAGGTGCCGACCATGCCGGCGAGAACATCGCGGCCAATGTTGATGGCGCCGCCAACCCACTCGAAGTGGTAGCGGGGAAAGGACGAGGATTTCATGGATAGTTTCCGCAGTGGCGCCTAACAGTGCACCGCAGGATGCGATGGACGACTGTCGGGCCGGCGTGCGTGGTCCGGCGGATCGGCGGCCGGAAGAGCCACCCGGGGTTTCACCGGGTCCAGAGCGATGACAAATTACTAGCGACATACAATAATTAAGGCAAGCGAGCGAAGATCGCGATCACACGGCGGCAACGCTTGCCTTTGGCGCTACGGGCTAAGTGTACTCTGATCAACTGCGCTGAAGCTATGCCCGATAATGTCGGGTCGATTCCTTCGTGGGCGAAACCCACGCCATCAGTTCTCCGACCGGGTCAGGCACCATAAACCGACAATGGCTGACGGCGATCAGCCTGTCCATCTCGTCGGCAACCGCTCGATAGCGTAATTTCAGCGTGCGCCAGGTTTAATCTTCATCCTTGAAAGTCGGGGGCTCATCGTACCCGCGCCGGCTACTGAAGAAGAGCAGGGCCATCAAGCCGGCGCCGACGATAATGGAAAGAACTACGCCGATCGTCAGGGCGATATAGCCGTCGCGAGGCATGGGCTCGCCGGGTACAATGAGACCCTGGTATGCGTACCAGCCAGCGGCACCGAGTATGGCCACCAATGCTCCGATTAAAGCTGTCGTGCCCGTGCGCATGCCTACCTCTAGCACGATTGAAACAACATCAGTGGCTTTGTTCTGGCAGAAGTGCTTGGCCGGTCAATTCGGGGATCCCCGATGCGGAACGAGTCAGCCAGCGCCACGTTCGACTGACAAGGGCTTCATGAACAGATTGGCTTTGGTTCAATGCAAAAGATTATAACGATCAGCGCTACGGCGCTTCTCCTCGTCGGTGCAACGATGTCGCCGGCGTCCGCCGAAAAGTCCCGCCGGCACCACACTCAGCAGGGCGTCACCTCCGGTCAAGGCATGACCACCGGTACCGGCCGCACATATACTGGCGGCAATGTCGCTCTGAAGGGGAACAGCGGCAATTCGGGGCAAGGGGACAACTCGCTGGGCAACATCAAGGGCGGCAACATCGGCGCCGGCAAGTAACATTTCGGAGGGACCATGAGCAAAGAAACTCCCAAAGATGATCCCCGTACGGAGTCAGATTGGGCTCCGACGAAACAGACCGACAAGCCCTGGCAAGGCGTGCCGGAAAAGGAACAGTTTGTTCAGGACCGAGAAAAGCCGGACCTTGAAAAGTGGAAAAGGACCGACACTCATTGACGATTGCGGCGGACTTGCATCGATCTTTTCGATGGGTCGACGATTGAGCCGTCCGAGCAATATGCTCGGGCGGCTTCTTTGCGAAAATGGTTGCGCGCCTTATGGATGGATGTCCGCTAAACGGCGGCGTCGATCCTCTCCTGTGGTCTGGCCCACGGCTCGGACACGTATCGGTGCTTCCGGCAACGGCATTCGCGACGTCTTCGGTGGGGGACCGTCATCCTCATCAAGGGATCGGAGAGCTGCGAGAATATAACCGATCCTAACAGTCTCATGGGAGCCTGGAATTTGGCGTAGCCACGGCTTCCCTTCGACAGTAAACGCATCCGATGCCCAAGCGGCTAGGATGCATCGCTTTTGCAGGGTGTCTAAGAAGGGATTCGCAAGAACCTCCGGCGGGTGCGTGAAGGTACTGGCGAGGAGAGAATTTGCGTGGATTTCATTCATCGACATGGCAGCGCTTGTCATGCTGGGCCTCCTAACTCCTTTCGTTTAAAGGCGATTATCGATGTAGATTTTCGCTGCTTTCGGTCAAGGGGTGACGCTAAAAATTTTCGGGGCGCTTCTTAGACTGCCGGGCGCGGTCTTAGTGTCGCACGGGAAACAAAGACCCGATCACGACGTTCATCCCACTAACAAGGGAGAGAAAAAATGGATTGGAACAGGGTCGAAGGAAATTGGAAACAGATGAAGGGCAAGGTCAAGGAGCAGTGGGGCAAGCTCACTGACGATGACCTCGACGTCATCAACGGAAAACGGGAGCAACTCGAGGGTCGTCTTCAAGAGCGTTATGGCTACGCCAAGGACCAGACCACGAAGGAAGTCGACGACTGGTATGGACGTCAGAGTTGGTAATCAGCACGTCTAAATGACGAAAGCCGTCCGGTGGAATGCCCGGGCGGCTCATTGTGTTGGCCGGTGGCGGCAGGCTCGTTCGAGCAGTCGGTAAAAGCCCACCGGGAGAGGCGGGCTTTTGTTCTTGATGACGATGATTGTTACCTCTTCTTACTTAGATTCTGCGCCATTTCGAGATGGTGCTGCAAGTGCGGGAGCGTTTTACCCGCCCAGTCCTTCAGCTTCGGATTCTCGCCGCCCTTGGCATAGCGCTCGAAGAGTGAGACCGCATTCTTATGTGCGTTAACCTGCATAGAATCGAAGTCGGACGAGAAATCTTCCGCCTTCACACTCTTCAGCTTATCGACCTTTTTCTGCGAAGCCTCATCCAGTCCGGCCGGAACGTCGGCCTTTATCCCACCTGCGACAAGCGCCTTGAGCTCGGTGGACGTCTTTGTATGGTCAGCGATCATCTGTGCGGAAAACGTTTTCTCCGCCGCGTTTCCACGTTCTTGGCCGATCTTGCTAGCGGCAATTTCGGTCATGTCGCTGATAGCGGCCTGTCTGACGAAATCTGCCGTGGTCGGAGCGACACCCAGGACTGAGTTAACGCCGGTCTTCTCGCCCACCGATTGAGCGAATGCGGCGGCCCCGAAAGCTATCGTCATGGCGGTGGCTACCATTGCAATTCTGATCATGTCGATTCCTAACATTATCTGGCGCGGGATCGCGCTCGCTGGAACGTGCAATGCCGAATTGAGGAACGAGTTCCACGTCCATATTGTTATGGGAGTTCTTGCGCTATTGGAGATCACCGCAAAGGCGACCTCGCTCGTTCCAATCAGCTCACATGACGCCACTTCTGAGCGCCAACTCTCGCGCGTCCTTCTACGACTTTGATTGACGAGACTGACCGCGTCGCATCGAGAGCGGAGGTGGGAACTCCGCTCCGCAATTGCGATCTTGAAGGTGCCAAACTAACCCATCTTAACCTTAGCTTCGCGCTCCCAAAATCTAAGTTCAGTCAATCGCCCCACGAACGTTGCGATGTCCTTCTTGGTAGCCAACGGGATCACGCCATCGTCAAGCGCGTCCGCAATCCCAGCTTTGGCGAACAGGGGTATTGCGGCTTCGACATAGGCGATGAACTTGCAGTGCGAGAAAGCATCGGCAAGGAAATCGCGCGCCGTCGACTCCTGGAGCAGATCCGCCATTCCCGCAGCGCCCGGCAGCAGCGCGACTGCATCGTAAAGCACCGATGGGCCGCCATCTATCATCTCATCCGCTTCGACGAGGCTGCCGTCGTTAGCCTTCGCGCCCGTTACCTTTGGGGCCACAACTTCGCACACGGCCCCTTCCTTCACGATCGCCGCTTTCAGAGCGGCCAGCAGGTTGGCATCGACGCCGTCGGTGACCAGGATGCCGAGCTTGCGCCCCTCGAACCGCTGCGGCCCGTTTCTGACGATGCTGAGGGCAGGCGATACATCGAGGTCCTGCCTTGTCGGTGCGGCCGCGTCGGCCGGCTTCGGCATCTTCGCTAGACCGAGTTTTTGTCCAACTTTGCCGGCCAGGTCGGTGTCGATGTTGAGGAGATGTGCCACTACGCGCTCGCGGATCTCCGGGAGCTTCACCTTACTGAGTTCGAATGTGAGCGCGGCAGCGATATGCTGCTGTTCGCCAACTGTCTGACTGACGAAGAACTGCCGTGCCTGGCTATAGTGATCGGCGAAGCTTTCTGGCCGCAATCTAGCCTTCTGACCTTCCTCCGCTTCGGCGAAGCTCCTAAAGCCCTTTGCAATCGATTCCCGCGGCCCGATCCCGTGGGAATTGGGTTGATAGTTCGCCCGGCCGACCGGATTGCGCATCGCCATGTGGCCGTCTTGCTGGAAATGGGCGAAGGGGCACTTCGGCGCGTTGATCGGAATATGGGTAAAGTTCGGGCTTCCGAGGCGCTTTAGTTGGGTATCAAGGTAAGAGAAATTGCGGCCTTGCAGGAGGGGATCATTGGAGAAGTCGATGCCCGGCGGGACATTTTGCGTCATGAAGGCGACTTGCTCGGTCTCCGCGAAGAAATTGTCGGGCATGCGGTCCAGAACGAGGCGCCCGACTGGGATCGGCGCCAAGATCTCCTCCGGAATAATCTTCGATGTGGAGGAAGATGTTTGCGTCGCGGGCAATTTGAGCGCGCTTGTTATTCTAGCGCCCTCAATCTCCCGACGTCGGTCGGGACGGGAACAGCTGGGCAAAAAAACAGTACTGCCGAAAATGGCACTGTGAAGGGCGGCATCAACTATCACTTCAATTGGGACGGCCAAAACTTGTAAATCCGAACACTGAATTCAGAAGACCGGGGCCCGGCGAACGCCGGGCCTTTTCCCTGCCTACGCATAATCTCCGCCAGCGCCGGGAAGGCGTTACCGGGATTCGGTCAGAGACTAGAGTCGGCCAGGCCGCGACGACCGCCGAGATGCTAAGAACCGTGATTGAGTTGTGCAGCCTCTCTGCAAACTCGACAGCGGTCTTGAGATTGGCATAGGTGCCGCCATTGTGCTGTTCGTTGACATTGCCGATGTCAGAACGGCTGTCGGCGCAGATGCAAGTAGCGAGGATTGAACTCACCGCAGTCCGCCAGACCCGCCCAATTTTTGATGGTGAGAGATCCGCTCTTGAAGTCAGCAAGGTCGCTGTCTCGGAGGTTCGCCAATGCGCGGTTCACGGTAGCTAGCGATAGCCCAAGCGCCTCTCCAAGCTGATTGAGACCTATCGGCAGAACACAAGTATCCCCGCGGGCCAGGCCGGAAGCCCGCGACCTGTAGAAGAGTTCGCAGAAAAGGTGGGCCATGCGGGCAGGGGCGGACCGGGCGCTACTGTTCGTGATCGCTTCACGGAAGATGGCTGCGTCGACCAGGGTTTCACGCCAGATTGCAGCGCCAACCTTTGGTCTACTATCGAATAATTTAATCAAGTCCCGATGCGGGACCGAGGCGACGACGGCCTTGCCGATCGCGCAGACGGCATGATCCATCACGTCGATGAAAAGACACTGTGAATCCGGCATGTCGCCAGCGAGATGAAAGGACAAATACTGTCGCGCGCCATTCGGCAGGAGATGATAGCGAGCCAGCATCCCTTCGACGACGATTGCGGACACTTTGGGTCGATCGCCCTGCCGAATGAAGTCCTCATGACTATCCAATTCGCGGACAGAGCACGGCAGCCGGCGGATCTCCAAAAGGTCCTCTTGGCTCAGGGACGAATGTTCCTTCAGTTTTTTTATAAGGACGGCTAGAGGGTCGATTGTAGCCTCCCACGTCGCCGAACCTGTTCGGCTGCGCTCAGCATCTTAGTTATCTTGACGGTGGCTTCAACTCGCTCGAAATCCAACCCTTGCTGCGCTCCATCGGATCGACCTCGCACTTTGTGCATCTGAGCTCGGAATCTCCCTTTTCAAATGAAGTTATCTTGCGATTGCACTTCGGGCACTTCGGCGCTGCGGACCCAATAACTGTCATTGGGTTTGCTCGCGAGCGCTGATCTCGCGCCGAACCTCTCGAACACTTGCGAAATGCAGGCCAAGCTCACGAGCACGCTTTTTGACGGAAGCCATTGGTCGCTTCATAGCCGCGCATGCTCGTAGAAGCGTAGCCCCCTCTGCATGCAACTGTTTGAGCTTCTCCAAGTCCGCATCTTGCCATGCGCGGGTTATCAGCTGACGCTCATTCATGTCGGTTCCTCCAACGGTTCCTCGGGAGGGAACCACAAGCCAGGAGGCGACGTCGTCTCATTTGAGACGAATTACTGGAGAGCGGATCTCGATGTTGGTGCACCTTTCGCCCGTTTTGCCACCCGGATCCTTGACACCCGCGGCGTCGTCTCCACGATGCTGGCGATGTAATTGCGCCTGGTGCCTTCCGTGTCAGACTTCTGCATGTGATCGGTGGCGTCTTCGACCGAGGCTCAAGTTGAGGCTGCGTTGTCCAGAACCATAGACTATCAGCAGAAGCTTGCGATCGAAGAGTGACGTCCTTGGGAGCTAGGCAGGGCGCGTCGGGCCTGACCGGCTCATCGACACTGGAGGATGCTGTCCGGTTGCTCGAACAGCAACGTTAAGGAACATCGTTATTTAAAGGCCCGGCGAGTGGGTCGCTCCACCGCCGTGCCGACCGAAGCGAGGCTTCTGGGGTCAAGATTCGGTCGCTGTCATCCTGCGTTAACTCCGACCGTAAATCCATCAGCCGTTTGAGGCAACTCGCTCAATCCTGTTCTCGAAAAGTGAACGTGGAACAACTTTGGAGCGAAGTGCCGTCGCCAACATCTTGCAGACGCACATCGGTTCGCCTTTGACGGTAGTGCACCTGCATGTGTCGCCGTATGCAAATTTTATCAATCTGTCGATGTCCTGATCTGCAATCGCTGTTTCGATCTGATCGTCATAAGTCAAAAACGTGCTCCTCGCGGTATGATCAATCCGGATACGGCACGGGCGCAAGAAAGTTTCAGTTCTTTTCTGGATCGGGCTTGGTCTTGTTGCGCGGCAGATCAGTTTTCGGCGAAGCCTCGCCATCGAGCCAGTCCTCTTCTTCGGCCAATGCGAGCCATGCCGTTTCCATGCGCTTGAACCGATTCCTGGCCGGCTCGTTGTCGGCTGCCGCAGCCATCTCGGCGCAGTTGTGTGCGTTCGCGCGGTAAGTGTCGGACTGTTTCATCCCGGAAGCCTACGCTGTCCGGAGGGCGTGCGATAGGACCGCCCAGCAGGTGGAACTACTTCCCGGCTTGCGGCATAACTTCCGTATGAAACCAACCAAGTCGCTCAGGAAGCAGGCTGGGAAAGCCGAGGCCGCCGCTCATCGCACGGAAGACACCGAGCATGCTGAGCGGATGCACAACCTGGCTGAGGCATTCCGCGCGCAAGCCGAGGCTCTGAAAGCTGAAAAGAAAAAAGGGAAGGTGAGGAAGTAGCTCCCCTTCACCGCAGACCGCGAAGGCTAGTCATCAAGCTTCTCAGAGACGATCACGCCAGTCTTCGGATCTGCGTGAAAGTCCATCCTTCGACCATTCTTGATGCCCTCACCTTCCCATCGGCCATCATCAGCCTCGAGCTTGGTAACCTGCGAGTAGCCGGACTGCAGGACTTTCGCCTTTACTTGCTCCATGGGCATCCAATCCGGTCCAGGCTGATCAGCTCGCGCCATAGTCGATGCGCCGATTAGTATGACTCCACAGAGAACAACTGCAGCAAGCCTGTTCATCGCAACCTCCCTTGTTCTGTGTGAGCCAAATCAGAACACCGGAAGATCGTCCTTCGGTAGGAAGGCTTCACTGGATCTTCCGATTTCCGGCCTCCGTCAGTTTGACCTGGTCGTCCACGATTTCGACGAGGCCCATCTCCAGGAGTTCGCTGAGTTGGTCTTCCGTGATCGGGGACAGCTTCAGCCGGCCGCCACCGATATCGCGGAGCGTCCAGTGGAGCTCGAAATCATCTCTCCAGTATTTCATCTAGTTGAGCCGTTGCCGGCAGAGGTTGAAAAACTAAAAGGCCGACGGATCGTCCGCGGGGGCTTTCACTATCTAATGTCGAAAGCCAACGTAGAGACCAATCATGGTAATGGCCGATACTAAGATGAAGCAAAAAAGCCCCCACGCAATAATAGTGGCTTCATCTGGGGTATTCCGATTCGTCTTCTGAAGAACGTTCAATGGTCTCTCCCTGTGATCTCTATCGTCGGCGCTCGCATCTCGAGGCGAACTTGTGCAAAGCGTAGCGACGGTAGATCGCAGGGTCCAGAATGAATTGATGGTGCGCTGCAGCGTGGCGCGTAATCAATGGGCTGCCAGGTCGGTAGGTGCCGCAAGCACCGCAGGCTCCATTGAAGGAACCAAAACACCGAACACGCGATATAGGAGAAAACAAGGGAGGTCGTCATGTTGATGGAAGATGGAA
>NZ_FZOX01000007.1:0-312694 GCF_900188215.1 Tardiphaga sp. OK246 | reverse complement strand
GTCGTTTCGGTTGATGGCATCCGATGCAGCGAGACAGGCAAAAGAAGCCACGGACCAGGCTGAAGCTCTCCGGCTTTTACAGATGGCACACTACTGGATCTCAGCTGCAGACAACGAGGACTGGCTGAATGCCAACTCGATCCACCATGCAGTGAGATCCTCCTTGGATACGACCGAGAATTGAGAAACGTCGGGAACGATCGAAAGTACGGGACTTTAATCCTACAACTGTCGCACATGGCGACGGTGAACGGTGGCTGTGGCCATCAGAAAGCTCGCCATGAACATCCCGGCCGTCGACCGCGCCATCGATATTTATGGCGCCCTCTCAGGACATTCGGAAGCACCTGGCGTCCGCGCCCAGCTTTCCCAGCATCTTGACCAACTGCACAGTGAGGGGGAGACCGATCATCACCGCCTTACGGTGCATGGCCTCTCGTTCCTTCGGCAGAACGATCTTCAGCGCAACAGCTAGGCGCGCTGCATAGCTCGCTGCTTCTGCAATGATTTACGGAGCGTCGCTTTCGCAAAGTGAGCACGCTCCTTGTCGCTCGCCGATTTCTTGATAGGACGAAATGGGCCGGTCTTCGAATTTCCGGCCATCGGCATTGCCGGCATCATCTGCGAGCAGGATTCCGACTGGGAAGGTTGAAGCCCCATAGGGGCCGATGTCCGCGTGCGCTTGGGCATACTTCTCAACCCGCCACTCAACCCAAAGTTCATTCGTGCAGATCAAGCGGCAAAGAGACACCTCGTCCCTTTAGAAGGCCGGCATAAGTACCGCGAAGAGGCGCGGCGAATAGCAAAAGGTAGTTCGACTTTCCGACCTACTGCGGCGGCCGCCACACTGCCGCGCCGGAACAAGGAAGTCAGAAATGCGTTTCTTTAGGCATCAAACACTGGAGGATGCCATGGACGATCTGAAGAACAGGGGGCAACCCGATCGTAGCAAGATCAACATGCACGAGGCGCATGAGGTCAAGTATTGGACCAAGGAGCTCGGCGTGGACAAAGACAAGCTGCAGAAGACGGTCGACAAGGTCGGCAACTCAGCCGCCGCCGTTCGCAAGGAGTTGGCAGCCTGAGCCAGTCAACGGAATCCCTGCACGAGCAATCCTTAAAGATCGCGCTGGATTACTTGGCGGGGGTTGGGCGCTTGCGCGATCCGCAAGAAGCGTTTGAATTTATCGGGAAGTACGTCGCGTACCAGATCGGGCAGGGGGTCGTCAGTCCTCTGCTGCTGTCGAACCAGGCGATTGCAGCCTACGAGCGCCATAGGGAAAAGACGCCGCTTCGAGTGGTGGAGTAGGAGTGATGATGCCGCTAATCCGGCCTTGGTCGGCCGAAGAAAGTGAAAAACTTAAAGCCATGGCTAACGCGGGTGCATCGCCGATCAAAATTGCTGCGGCCATGAAACGTAATGTGCAGTCTGTCAGACGTCAAGCGAACCGATTGGGGATCTCATTGCCCACAACGCGAGAGACGCGCAAACGACAACGTGCGGAGGCGGAAGCGACAAGGTCTTCAGCGTGACATCGCAAATAGGAACAAGCTGCGCGTTGCGTGGTTGCCATGGAAACGGAGGTTCCCATGCTTACAGACGATCAACTGATGGTTCTGCGGGAAATCGATAACGCCTTCGCTTTTGACGATACAGCCAAGGCTGAAGAGTTGGTGCTGGACGGATATGTTCAGAAGGACGGCGACTTTTATCAGCTCACGCCGAAGGGTGAGAAAAGCCTGCTCGACAATGGCGTCTCGGCATAGAGGTTGGAGCCACCAGTGATCGGATTCGTTCTAGGCTCAGAGCTTAGATAGTCGGATCCATCGCGTGCCGCTGGCGCCGCCCTCTATTTCCAAGGAGAAGGTCGGTCCCTCATCAAGTTGGAGTTTGACCTGTTCGGAAGCTGCGATCCTCAGCATGAGCTCCTCCGACGCGCTAATGCAGCCTTCAGCAATTACCGACCCTGTCTCTTCTACGAGCGTAAGCCAGTAAAAGACTGGGCCGGCCTGTATACCATCAATGAAGACTGTTCCATCGTTTGTAAGATTGTCGCTCATGGCACCTCGCTGCGCGATCAAGTACGCATTGTATCACTTGGATTCCGTCAGTGCTCTCCTGCTATCAGACCCACAGTGGATTTGAGTTGAGTTTTTTAGCTTGCCGCAGCCGACCGGGTGACTGCGGTGCAGGTGAAGTCGACGTACGCCGCAGCTGTTCCAGTCCGACGATGCTTCTCAATTGGTGCAATACATTGTCCGACGGGTGGCCGCGAGGAACAGAGGTAGGAACGGTCTGTTATCGAGCGCCAGATGGGAGCCGCTATGATACGTTCGATCTACCTACTCGCCGCTGCGATAGCGTTATCAGGCACAGCCTTCGCGCAAAGTGGGACACCAGAGGATCAGGCAGCCTGTCGTGCCAGCGTGAAGCGCTATTGCGCCCAAGCGATACAGGGTGGGGACATGATGGTGCTCTCGTGCCTTCAACAGAATAGGCCGCGGATTTCGAAAGCATGTCGGCAAGTGTTATTGAAGTATGGCCAATAAGCCTGAAGGCAGACGCAGGGCCCCGGCGATTATTTCCGGAGCCCCCGATCGCCTAGCTCAGTACATCCATCTAACTAGTTCCCACCACCCGCGCCGCCACCGGCACCGCCGCCTGCGCCGCCACCACCACCGGAAGTGCGACCTTCGGCAGAGCTATTGGACCCAGTCGTGCCCGTCGCTGCGTTCGATCCACTAAGGGAGCTCGCATTGTTGCCAGTCTGCGATCCTGCAGCGTGTGGAGTGCTCGATGTCGGGCGATCAATTGCCGTGCCCGTGCTTGTCGTGCCGGGCTGTGTAACGCCGTTGCCTGCGGAATTGACCTGAGGCGCGCTCAGATTTGCTCCACTCTGTGCGATAGCGGCAGGAGCGATCATCAGTGTTGCCGCCGTAGCTGCTATCAACATCTTCTTCATATTTTCCTCGTTCGTTTCATGCCCCGAACAAGCTGAAGTCGATTGACCGGTTCTTGTTCCTTGGACAAAAATCGCACAATGACGGAACAACAATCGCGCCTCTTTACCCATTTTGCCGAGGCTGTCCCCAACAGCTTCCTGGCAATCTGTGAAGGGCGCGCCGCAGGCGTCCACCAAACGTTTCATTAAATGGACCTGTTTGTCTAATATGCTAATGGGCAAACGGAGGAGCTTGACGATGAATAACGAGGACCGCGAAATGAAAGGCTCCGATCTGCTGGTGGCGGCTCTCGAAAACGAGGGCGTCGACCGCATCTTTGGCGTCCCCGGCGAGGAGAACCTCGACGTCGTCGAGAGCTTGCGCAAGTCTTCCATCGAACTGGTCGTCACGCGTCACGAGCAGCCCGCCGCCTTCATGGCTGCGACCCACGGGCGCCTCACAGGGAGGCCTGGTGTCGCCCTCAGCACTTTGGGGCCCGGAGCCCTGAATCTCTCGACAGGGGCTGCCTATGCGCTCCTGGGAGGCATGCCGATGGTCCTGATCACTGGCCAAAAGGCGATCCACGCCAGCCGACAGGCGCACTTCCAGATCGTGGACGTCGTCGCGAGCATGAAGCCGCTCACGAAACTGTCGCAGCAGATCGTAAGTGCGTCTTCCATCGCGACTGTCGTCCGGAACGCTTTCCGGATTGCGATGGAGGAGCGTCCCGGACCCGTGCACCTGGAGCTTCCGGAAGATGTCGCGGCGGAGAAGGTGTCCGGCGTTTCGGCCGTCCCGGTCCACCCGACCGATCTCCCGGCGCCCTCGATGGACGCCGTCCGGAAGGCGGCTGAGCTCATCCTCTCGGCGAAATGCCCGTTGCTCATGTTCGGTGCCGGTGCCAGCAGGCCCAGGCTCGCACCCGCGCTCTCCGAATTCGTCCGCCGGGTGAAGATCCCATTCTTCAACACGCAGATGGGGAAGGGGGCCGTCGGCGGGGCGTCCGACTACTATGTCGGCACGGCGGCGCTGAGTGAACGCGACTACGTCCATCGCGCGATCGACTGCGCCGACCTGATCATCACCATCGGCCACGACACCATCGAAAAGCCGCCATTCATCATGGGGCGTGGCCGCCATCAGGTGCTTCACATCGGCTTCACGCCAGCGACGGTCGAGGAGGTTTACTACCCGCAAGCTGAACTTATCGGCGACATTGCGAAAGGTCTCGACATGCTGGCGGCCGAGCTCGATGGGGAGCTCAAGCAGACCACGCGGTGGGACGGCGTGCGCGCGGATATCCTGCGCCACATCGGCGACCGGGCCAACGAAGACCGCTTTCCGCTGACCCCGCAGCGGATCGTCCACGACGTCCGCCAGGTCATGCCACCCGACGGCATCGTCGCGTTGGACAACGGGATGTACAAGATATGGTTCGCGCGTAACTACCGCACGGACGTCGCCAACACGCTGCTGCTCGACAATGCGCTTGCGACGATGGGAGCGGGGCTTCCGTCGGGCATGATGGCGGCGTTGCTGAATCCGAAGCGCCGTGTGCTCGTTGTCGCCGGCGACGGCGGTTTTATGATGAATTCGCAGGAACTGGAGACCGCGCAGCGTCTGAAGCTCGATCTCGTCGTGCTCGTCATCGAGGATCACGCCTACGGGATGATCAGGTGGAAGCAGGCCGTCGACGGCTTCGCCGATGCGGGGATGACGTTCGGCAATCCGGATTTCGTTGCCTACGCGCAGTCCTACGGTGCCCAAGGTCATCGCGTGACCGAGGCGGGCGGTCTGGCACCGACACTGGAGAAGGCCTTCGCGGCCGGTGGCCTCCACCTCGTGGTGGTGCCGGTGGACTACAGCGAGAATGTTCGCGTGCTCGTGGAGGAACTGGCCGATATGCAGCACTAGGACGCTTTGCTCCTAACGTTGCCCCATCGCCGATGCCGCATTGTAATCGACGACCATCTGCACAGTGGGAAGTTCGGAAATTCGTGCGCGAAGGTCGGCGAGCATTTCGTGGTGGAGCGCTCTCCCGCATGTAGATATCGTAGTTATAAATCAGTTTTTGGGAAAACCGCCATGGCTCGAACGTTGCCGATTGGCCAAAGACAGGCCAAACGTATACTCTGAATGTCACCCACTGATCTTTTCGCATTCCTCGCGGAAGGGGGCCTATCATCTGATAGAGGCCGACGGCGCTCGAGGCGGGCTTGTACACCGCGATGGGGTTCCGCGTCAGCCGCCAGCGCAAATAGGTGCGCGCGAGCGACCGGACTACGGGTGCTCTCGATCTGCGTCAGCACCGCCAGATCGTGAGGCTCAGTTCAAGGGCTTGGCCTCCGGAAGTTTCCACTTGCCGCTGACGATGGGCTGTTCGGGGCGATAAAGCCGTATGGTGTAGTTCCAGCCCTCAACGATCGGCAGGCAGTTCGGGATATTGCCGTCACAGCCGCCGAACTGGACCTTGACCGAGCCGTCCGCATTTTTCTTCGCGGTGATGTTGTTGATCGAATAGGCATTGTAGGCGTTTTTCTCGAAGAAGCCTTTTGCGTTGTAGACGCTGATCGACCAGAAAGCCTTCACCGGCACGGTCTTTGGCACATCGAGGGTGTAGACCGTTTTGCCGTCGTTCTTCGCGGGAGTGAAACTCGGATACATGGCGTCCTTTTCCGGAATGCCACCCCAACCGGAGGCCGTGCCAATCAAGTGCTGGATCGGATCGACCTGGCCATGGGCTCCAAATGCACCGTGATACGACGTCTGATATTTTGCCAGCGCGAGCAGCGCATTGCGGATGTCGGTTAGCTTCTCCTGATCCCAGTTTGGAAGGTCCAGCGTGCCTATCTTCTTCTGGCTGACCTTGATGGCATCCTGAAGTTTGTGAACCTCGGCGAGATCCTTTGGATCGTTGGGATCAACCAGCGTTCGGACAGCGACAAAGGCGTATCGCGTACCAACTGATTTCTGCGTCAGCGTCACCGGCTTCGTGCCATAGGCGACGATTGGCAGGTAGTGGTCCTGATCGACCACCATCATCGACATATAGCGCTTGCCCGTGTCGGGCAGCGAGAGCGTTACGGGCCCGCCAGCAAGATCAAACACCGCAAATGAGTACAGCGTATCCCGGTTCATTCGGATCACTGCTTGTTTGTCGATGGATACAGGCTCCCGCGAGTGTTGGAATTTGCCGAGTCCGCCGATGGCCGTTGCATTCACCGCGAGGTAGCGGTCGGTCTCGGCGCGGGCAAAATTATCGACGGTGACAGGCAGTTTGCCGTCCAGAGCCTGGGCGAACGCTCCTCCGGCCAGTGCGACCGAAGCCAATGCGAAACCAATCCCAACCGAGCGAAACATCGACATACCTCTTCATTCAATCTGACTGGCGACGCAGGAGCATTCCACAGGCGCGGCCCCTTGAAGCTTAAATGCCATCCAAGCGATCAACGCGTAATCGGTAGGCACTGCCTCCGAGCGTTTCGAGCATCTCGGATCACTTGTCTTGCCATTTCGCGCCAATGGACATCCGACACCGCGTGGGGGGGGCGCGCTGGCTAGTTCTGCGTCAGATAAAGCGGCGTCCTGAACGTCAATTGATAAGACGGCAGCGGGATCCATTGGATCTGCAACATCAAACCGAACAAGCGATTGTCGTTGTCGTCCATTCGGTCGAGGTCAAGGCGTAGGACGGGCTGGGTAAAGGGCTGGATCAGCGTTCGGTTCAGGAGTTCAACGCCGCCGAATGATTGCACGCCGACGCGCGCGGAAATTTTCCAGTTGCTTGGCCACTGGTAGTAGCCACCGGCATATCCGATCATACTCGGACGGACCTCCGCTGCTGCGCTTTGGATCGCGACGCGGGTGTCTTGGAAGCCAAGGAGAAGTCCCCTCGTCTGATCCTCGTCCAATGCATAGTCGAACTCGATAACGTTGTTGAAATTCGTCGTCGCGAACGGCCCGCTCGGCAGTGATTGCGTGATGGTCGATTGCACGGTGGTGGTGGGGAGCATGCCACCGTTTTGCTTATAGAGATCGGCCTGAAATCCGACATTCCAGCTCGCGATGTCGATATCCGTCCAGCCGCCGAGCGGCATCGTGTTGGCGTTCACTGAAATACCGCCATAGACCGACACCCGATCGTTCAGGTCGACCGTGAGCGGGATATCGACTGTGACCGCGTGCACCGCCGGCAGTTTTTTATGGGGCGGCACGGTCGATGGCGTGTGGCCGGCCGCAAGCGCGATCGCCCCCAGAACCGAAAACAGCGACGTGTTGCCGAAGCCTATTCCGATCGCACCGCTGGGGGCTGTCGCGTAGGTGGTTCGGAGATCCAGATAGACGCTTGGCGGGGTGAATTGAGCCGCTTGATCGTTGTCGTCCTGGCCGAAGGCAGCATCGGTCACACCGATGCAAACGGCGCACACCAGAAGCCATCCACAGATCGGTCGAAGACGTCCGTTGCTCAAGGTCGAGGCCCGCTTATTGCGTGGACAAGGCTGTTGTTTCGGCCGCACAAACCGGTGCAGCGCGCCTCGCCCTCGCTGCTTTTACCTCCACCTTCGCAGCTTTGAGGTCGGCAAGGAAGGTCGCGTTGGTCTGCAAGCGCGAGACGGTCGCTGCCCCCATGATGCGGCCCGCATCGACATCGCTCTGCCAATGCGCATCGCAGATCACGCGGCTCTGGCCGAAAGCGATGCCGCGCGTGAACAACTCATTGGAACGCTCGGGATTGATCTGCGCGAAGACGAGGGCCCATCCCCATCCCGCAGCCGTATGGCCTGACGGATAGGAGCCGTCTGTCCGCAGGATTGCTTCCTGATCCGTCCGGCATGTGGCTTCGTTGTGAACGACGAAGGGGCGGGTGCGGTTGTACTTGTTCTTCACGCCATAGGTCGACAGGCCGAGGTCGGACAGCATCTTCTGCATCATGGCATAGAGGCGCGGGGTCTGTTCCTTGTCGATCTTGATCCCCATCGCGCAGGAAAAATTATCGGCGGCCTGCGGGAAGGCAAGATCGGCGTCGGCGGAGGCCTGCTTCCAGCGGTCGGTGCCGCGCAGGGGGAGCGTTACCTTGCGTGCTTCTTCGTCCCTGGCAAGCGCGGCCGAATCCTTCTCGGTGGGCGGACCGAGCATGACCAGGCTATTCGGCAGGTCGGCCGGCTTCAGATAACCGGGCGCTATTTTGAAATGGGGATCGTTGACCTTCGATTGGGCTTCGTTCGATTGCGCGACGGCCTGCCCGCAAATCATAAGCAGCACGAAGATGGATGGGCCTGCGGACCGAACCAGGTTTGCGGTCATGGATAGTCTCTATTCATTTCAAGAGTGCCGGGATCATCAGGCGACTGAGTTTCCTCGAATGCGGGTTCCCGCCATCTGACCGAGCCGCCCCTTAGAAGGTAAGTCAGAGCCGCCGATCAAAAACGGTAGGTTGCTGCAATGATCAGTGCTCTGAACATGGTTGCCACCTGACTTTTTCGGCACAACCAGTTGCCCCGTGAAAAAGCAATCGAAGCGGAGGCGGTAAAGATTGTGGTTCCAGTTTAATTGTCGGAATCCTTGGGAAGGCAGAAGCAAAGCCGGGCCGGTGCCGACGTTCCGTGGAGCGGATCGTTCGCGGACGCCGATGCCTGCGTCCGGCCCGATTGCCTCTGATCGACAGGCGAATCCTATCCGGTCATTTCGTGCAGACGAAGGCCAACCGTCTTGCCACTTCGCGCCAATCGCGACCGGTCAAGCCATTTAGCGATCTCTACGTCCCGCTGATGTGTGCTCCATAAACGGCGGCATTGAGTTCTTCGAAATTTGTGAGCCGGTGTGTCCTGACTGATATGCCCGTCATCAAATCCTATCCATCGTTCCTCAGAACATCGACAAAGAACAAGCCTGGAGGCGTCCCAGTCGAAGGAGCTAGAATTTTGTTTTTATCGAGCGCCCATCGGCGAGCGCCATTACATTGGTATCCAACGCGACGGGCACAGACACGGTAAAGTATCCGGCAGTGCCTTCCATGCGGTTTACGGCATCGAATTCACGATAGATTTTCAGGCGCGTTGAAATCGGGAGCTTCCCGACCTCGAACGTGTACCCAATCGAGACGCCGAGTGCGATGACACGACCTTCAAAGGCGCCCAGCCTCGCGCCTGTTCCGGAGTCCGCCGTCAGTTGCTGGTAATAGTAACCGACGAGCCCGAGCGTGAATTCCTTGGTGATGTATTTGGTTGCTGCCCATTCGAGGTGGAATTCATCGCCGCTCTTGTAGTCGGTCGCCGTGTTGGTCTGGTTGAAGGTGACGCCCACCGCGGCGGAGAGATCCCAGCCAATGGCAGAATCTAGCCATGTGAAATTGCCGAAGACGTCGAGCGCGGGTCTGTTCAGCGAGGCGTTCGACAGTTGACCGGCGACGTACGTTCCGGACGGGATCACACCGCTGACGCCGAGCTGCCAGTGAAAGTTGCCCGACTGCCACCCGACAAAGGACTGGAGAAAGAAGTCGCTGAGGTTAGCATTCTTGTCCGTCACGCCGACACCGATCGGCCCGAAGCGCGGCGAGTTCACCAGCAGATTTGCATTCACGCGCGGCTCACCAACGGGCACCGTCAACGAGAATGCGAGATTGCCGCCGAGAATCTTGGCAGGTGTAACCCAGAGTGTTGTTGGCAATTCGATCCAGCTCTGGGCCGAGACGTCTGCAACGAGAAGACCACCGGTCGGCAGAGTTCGACCGCCGCTGAGTTTGCCGTCGTAATAATAAAAGTCGTTCTGAAAGAAGACGCCGGGCGGCGGCGTAATGCCTGCGCCGGTTGCGTGTGACCCGAGGAGGGAGACACTTACGCCGCCTTCGGCTGCTATGACTGGCGTTTGTGACCAGCACAGCATGGCGCTGGCAGCGACCGTCATCGTCAAAGAGAAGCGCATCAACAAACTCCGCGTGGCAAAAGCACAAATCAAAACTGGATCGACATACGCGCAAATCGATATTCGTCACACCGAATTCCCGCGCTACTTACATTATTCGCAGGGTGTTGCGTTTGCATCGAAAAGCTACACCACGCTAAGGGGCCCGATCTTGAATCGGGCCATTCCAGCACAAACGCATTCGCTCTGAGACGGGATGCGTCAAAAAAAGCTGGAGCGCTTTCCGATGGGAACGCGCTCCAGCATTTTCAGGAACGTTGAGAACACCGTAGCAGTCACTGTTCGACGTAGATCGACAACAACGGCCTGCTGAAATAGCTCTCGGTCAGAGTGCGATCAGTAGCATCGGTTATAAATTCGGCCGTAGACGTCGACCGCCTGAACGCAAGAGGGTGGCACGGCTACGACGGCTGCACCCGCGATTGCTCCGCCCACGATGGCTCCACCAACGACGGCTCCACCCACGATGGCTCGGCGCGTCGTTCGCCGTGCTACGCCGGCGTAACTCAGGGGCGTGAGCGGAGCTCCGATGAGTGCCTCAGCCGAGGTCATGAAGGTACCGCCATGCGTGAGCGACGCCTGTTCGCTGACCGACAGACACAGGATGGCCACGCTCGTTCCGAGGGCGATCTTCAGCAGCTTGCTTTTCAATCCAGTCATTTCTTCTCTCCGCAGGGGCTGATTCCTGGGGGAATCTCATCGATATGGCCGAGATTCTGAATCTCGCGCTTCTTCATGTCTGCGCTCGGCTTGAAAGCGAATGCATCGGCAGTGGTGTCGGGGCTGGTTTTCCAGCTGCTAATTCGGAGCGTGTACTGAGGCGCGCCCGTCACCGTTTTGGTGGTGATGATGTATTTGCGCGGAATCGGCGTCGCGCCTGGTTCTATCCAGATCTGCCAGTCGGTATCCGGCGTACGGAAAGCCAAGTGTTCACACTCATGGCCATCGATGACGCCCCTGCCGATATGCTTGGCGTCATAGACTCCATCGATCAAGGCCGCATAGGAATTGGCGAGAAGAAGATCGGCACCCGGCGCCTCGATGCCGGACTTGTCACGAATGCTGTCGACGAGTTGATCAATCGTACCGGTGGCTGGCATCTGCCCGTAGACTTTGCGGGCACGATCAGAAACGGTGAAATTGGCGCCATCGTACACGAGCTCAACGTCGGCGTAGCCGCCGGTCCGTGTCACGCGGAGCTTGTCCGGCCGATGGATGGTGAGTTGCCCGGAACTGGCAAACTGAATCTTCTGCATGTCCGGGGTCATGATCTCGATATCGGAATCATACGATATCGAAACATTCTTTTGATTCGCGATGTAGTCGGACATTGCGCGCAGGATCGATGCAGCATCATCCGCGTGGGCAGCGCCAGCTCCGATGCATGTCGCAGATAAACCCGACGCGATCAGGAGTGCGGCAACAGAGCGGATCGAACGGCGCGCCGCATTCAAGGGCGTTCTGGATTGGCTTTTCAAGAGATGATTCCTGTCAATTGTTAGTTAGCTGGGCCGACAAGTCGGAATGATGGGGGGACCAACATTCATTTGGCAGTGCGGACCTTTTCAGCCTTCAGAAGAACATCGATGGCCTTGATGATCGTCGTGCCTTGATTGGCCTTGCAGTAGACGATCAATTCGTGAATGCCTTCTCGAACTCTAGGCAAGTTGATGGAAGACTTCTTTCCGAGGCCATTGTACCAACCGCTGTACCAAACGCCGAGAAAGTTCGCGTCTTCCTGATACGTTCCGGCGAGCTGCGCGCAAGTCAGCTTCTGCACGTTGATGTAGCCATCCGCATCGGCATAGGCCTTCAATTCGGTTTGGGCTTGAGCCGAGCCCAGCGGTGCTGCGCACGCAACAGCAAGAGCAAAAGCAAGTTTCTTCATCATTGAGTTTTCCCTCGTGATTCAGGAGGCGTTATCTGCAGGGGTGGTGACGTTCGTTCTCGACCGGGAGCGGCGAACACCTTCGATCTCCGCTCCTGGCCGACGATGACTTGATGGGATCAAGCCACTCAGTTCAGATACTCAACCCGTAGACGGTTGATCTTTCCGTTGAACGCAAATGGTTTGCGGGCAAAATATGCGAACGAGACTGGCGAATAGCTGTCACGGCCGACGTCAAAAGCGTCATTGGCAGTAAACCCGAGCGAGGTTGAGCGAGGCACGCGGCCCTTGGCCACTTCCTTGCCGTTGACGCGGATGACGATGTCGAGAGGACCTGCGTGTACGCTGCTGGCCACGTGTGTTTCGACTTCGATCTTGACCGTTCCGGTCGGGAGCGGAGCGGTCGTATCGAGCCTTGTCCGTTCTATCTCGAACAGATTGTACTCAAAGCTGAGCTTGCCGTCTTCGACCCACAGCGAAATCCCTCCCGAGATCGCACCCAGTGCATAAAGCACGCCCTTCGAGTCCGGCTTCAGTTCTGCGTCGATGCTGACAAGGCTGCTTCGTGACCCGAGTTTCGGTGCGGTGAACTCCGGAACGGCAACGACTTCCTGCGTATAGTCGAACACCTTGGCCGGATTGGATGGCGCGTCTTCGGGATGGAAGACAACGGACCACAGGCCGCCGCCGACAGGATAGACCTTGTTGGCCTTCGCGTTTGCATCGAACGTCTTCTTCATCTCCTCGACTTTTTTGGGATTGGCAGACGCGATATCCTTCGCCTGCGAAAAGTCCTTTCGAAGATCGTAGAGTTCCCACACGTCGTTCTCAGGCGTCCATTGCGCGATCGCCGGATCGAGACCTGCCTTCCAGGGGATGCGCGGTCCGAACACGGAAGAAATCCACTCGTCCTTATAGATCGCGCGGCTGCCCATCACCTCGAAATACTGTTCTTTCTTCTGTCCGGGCGCGGTTGGCGCCCCGAAGGAGTAGACCATGCTGATGCCGTCGAGCGGATCCTGGGTGACGCCATCGACAAGATTCGGCGGAGTGATTTTCAGGATGTCGTAAATCGTCGGCACGATATCGTTGACATGATGAAACTGCGGATGCGGTGTCTTGTTCGGCTTGATCTTGCTTGGCCAGGAAACCGCCATCGGCGAGCGCGTCCCGCCGAAATGCGCGGCGATCAGTTTGGTGGACTGATAAGGCGTAGAGCCAGCCCAAGCCCAGCCGGCATGGTACATGTTATCGACCTTGGGCGATCCGAGCACATCCAGGCCGCCCAGCTCCTTCAGGGTGCGGAGGTGATCCTTCATCTCGGAAGCAATGCCATTCTGTGCCAGAAGTTCGCTGATGGTCCCGTTCTGACCTTCGGCGCTCGAGCCGTTGTCGCCCCAGACGTAGAAGATGAGGGTGTTGTCACGAATGCCGAGTTCGTCGAGCGTATCGATCAGTCGACCGGCCTGGGCGTCCGCATGCTCGGTGTATCCGGCGAACACTTCCATGAGCCGACGCTGAAATGGCTTTTCCTCGTCGGGGATATCGGCCCATGCCGCAAGCGTTTTTGGCCGCGGCGTCAGCTCGGTGTCTTTCGGTATCCATCCGAGTTCTTTCTGACGGGCGAAGACGCGCTCGCGCATGACATCCCAGCCGTCGTCGAACTTGCCCTTATATTTGTCCGCCCAGTTCTTGAAAATGTGATGCGGACCATGGGAGGCGCCAGGGGTCCAGTACATGAAGAACGGACGATCCGGCGTCAGCGCATGGACCTGCTTGATCCATGAGACAGCCTTGTCGGTCATGTCCTCGGTGAAGTGATATTCTTTCTTGCCCGCGGATGGATCCAGGCGAACCGTGTTTTCAACGACCGCGGGCTCCCATTGGGAGGATTCCCCGGCAAGGAAGCCGTAGAAGTAGTCGAAACCAACGCCGCGCCCCGCTGGCCAGTTCGTATAGGGACCGACGGCCGTGGTCTCGTTCGCCGGCGTGTTGTGCCACTTCCCGAATGCACCCGTCGCATAGCCGTAATAGCCAAGCACTTTCGGCGCGGCCGCGGATGTCGCCGGGATGTGGCCGGAGTAGCCATCCCAATCATTTGCCAGTTCGGCGATCTGGCCAAACCCCACGCGGTGATGATTACGCCCGGTCAGCAACGCTGCGCGCGTTGGGGAGCACATCGCCGCATTGTGGAAGCGATTGTACGACACGCCGCCTTCGGCAACACGGCTCAACGTGTCTGTCTTGATCACGCCGCCATAGGTGCTGGGGAGTGCCGGACCAACGTCGTCGAGCATGATGACGACGATGTTCGGTGCATTGGCTGGAAGGCGCGATTGCGGCGGCACCGGGTTGTAGGTCGACCGCGCGATCGTCGGACCAGCCTTGCTTCCTGATGGCGTGGGCGGGAACGGCAGCGATTCCTGGGCGACAGCGGGCGTTCCCAACAACAGGAGAGTCGTGCTCACGCCCAACCAGCGTGTCCTGAGATGATTGTTAATAGGCTTATTCATTCGATTCTCCGTCTCGAACAATGCATCGGAACCCGACATGACTTGTCGAAGTATCGATTGCTTCCGGATGGCGAGCTGCAGGCCGATAGCGGCGGCAATAATTCGGGGCGCACAGATGCGAGCCGCCTTTGAGGACCTTCCGCGGTATTCTTATTTCGGAGAGACATGGATCGTAGCTGGCAGACTCAAGCCCCCCACGGGGATTCCTGGGTACACAGCAGGCCTTCGTCATGTCTACTTCGTGCTGCGAAGAGTACCAGTCAGATGTCCACTCCCAGACGTTTCCGATCATGTCGTAGAGACCGTATCCGTTGGGCGGAAAGGCTTTCACAGGTGACGTGCGGGCGTATCCGTCCTGGTTATGATTGACCGTCGGAAACGATCCTTGCCAGGTATTGGCCATATGTCGGCCAGCGGGGATTAACTCCGATCCCCATGCGAATTCGGCCTGTTCGAGACCGCCTCTGGCGGCGAACTCCCACTCGGCTTCTGTAGGAAGATCCTTGCCCTTCCATCGTGCATAGGCCAGCGCGTCCTGGTGGGTGACGTGGACGACGGGATGATCATCTCGTCCTTCGATGCTGCTAACCGGACCATAGGGACGACGCCAGTTGGCGCCCTCGAGAAACGACCACCACTGCGACCAGTCATCAAGACCGACACGCCCGGTCGGCTCGCGAAAAACCAGCGAGCCCGCATACAACATCTCCGGCATTATGCCGGGATAATCTTTTGGATCGGGCACGGATTCGGCAACCGTGCGATATCCGGTTGCGGCCACGAACTCGGCAAACTGAGTATTGGTGACAGGAGTCTCGTCAATGAAGAACCCATCGACACTGACGGGGTGAGCCGGCCTCTCTTCGGGGTAGTGCCGATCCGAACCCATCCAGAACGTTCCGGCACTCACGAAGATCATGCCGTCTCGTACACGCTCCGATCGCAAATCCGTCTGAGCCGTTTCTGCGCAGGTCAGCGTTCTCAATATGGTGGTTCCAGTTTACTTGCCGGATTCATTGTGAAGGTGGAAGCAAAGCCGGGCCGGTGCCGACGTTCCGTGGGCGGAATCTTGGGGGAGCCGGGGCCTGCGCCCGGCCCGGTTGCCTTCCGATCGACAGGTGCACCCTGTCCGGGTCATTTCGTGCAGACGAGGGCCGGCCGTCTTGCCACTTCGCGCCAATCGCGGCCGATCATGTCATTTGCAGGTGAATTCTTGCCGCATGCACACGACGCGGCGACCGTTGCAATTCGAGGCCGACAGGTGCCGGCAAGAGAACGGTGACATTCTCCGGGCTCACCAGTAGCGATTCGAATGAAATTGTGGCTGATGCAAAGTACCTACTGATGATCGCAACGAGACCCAATGGCCAACATCCCTTTGACGCGCTGCCAGTTTCTTCTGCCCTTCGTCGGGATTCTCGATGAGACCGGTGCGCCGACGAGTTCGCTTCTGACCAAGTTTCGGCTTCCGTCGTCTCTGGTCGACAAGAGCGATCTCTATGTCCCGCTGATGCCGGCAATCCGCTTCATGGAAACCGCCCGGAGAAGCCAGGGCATTGAAGAATTCGGCTTCCTGGCCAGCCAACGGCTGCATTTCTCCCATATGCGCGAGAAAACGCGGGCCCTGATCGCTCACTCTCCGACACTGCTCGTTGCGCTGCGGCACGCCTGCACATGGGCGCCGCGGGAGGATACGATCCTGAGCATGTGGATCGAGCACGACGACGATCACGCGCGGATTTGCACCACGCTCGCCGGGACAAACGGACTCCTGCATATGGAGCATCTGCAATGGATCCAGAACATCTTCTCGATACACATCGTCCGGCAGTTCGCGGGAGCGGACTGGATGCCGGCGACGATCGCCTTTGAAGCGCGCTACACGCCACGTCCGGCGACGCAATCCTTGTGGCCGAATGTGCGGTTCCTGTCAGGCCAGCATGCGGCGTGGATCGACGTGCCGATCTCGTATCTCAGTCTCACCAACCATCGGAAAGACGTGAGCCCTGCGCCGCAAGCTTACGAGGACGGCCCTTCCGGCTATGACATCGTTGAACTGCTAAAGCTGATGCTGCCGTCTTATCTGGACGACGGAATTCCAGCTCTTGCTGAAGTCGCAGAGATGGCGGGCGTCAGCACACGCAGCTTTCAGCGCAAGCTCGCGGATGTCGGCCTGAGCTATTCTGATCTGCTCGACACCGTCAGATATGAGAATGCGAGCAAGCTTTTGCGTGACAGTAATTCCAAGATTATCGATATCGCATTTTCATCCGGTTACACGGATCCGGCACATTTCAGCCGCGCCTTCCGCCGAATTTCCGGTGTGACGCCGCGGCAGTTTCGCGAGCAATCGCGATCGGGATAAGGTGCATATTATCTGGGCGTTTCGCGCCCGAAGGATAATGGCAACGGCTATCATCAAAACGCGACCGACGCACCGATTCCTATTTGGTCAGGAAAGATGCTTGTTTGCCTTCGGATTTTCTCGGCCGTTAAGGTGATGAAAGCTCCGATCTGGCCCTTCAGCCACTGGACGAAAGTTCCCACCTTGCGTCTGAACCGCGGCGGCTGCCTGATTCACAGCGAACAATGTCCGGTACTGGCGCAAAGCAGACCTTCGGAAAATTCGGGGGCAGCGAAGTGCCAAATGACACCGGTTGCGATTGGCCCGAGTGCAGACTGCCAACGGTTGCTAGGTGCAAAACAAACGCACGCGGGCTTCTTGAGCTACTCTTTACCGTTATGAATTTCGGGGGCTTTGACTGAGTCTTAAAATACTTTTCCAAACCTATCGTTCCGAGCACAAAACCTACCGCGCGCCCTTCCAGTTCTTGCCCTCTCGGACAACAACCACGTCAATATCCGTTGGCATCGCGCCGTGGTGTGAAATGTAGGTGTGATCCGACCTGCGTCGATACACCCTCAAGTTTGCACGGGGGAAGGCGTGAGCCCTAGCCAGTAAGTGACGGGCAAGGAGTGCTTCGACCTGATCTGCCTTGATCAAGTGCAGCACCTCCATCCGCATTAGTTACCCTTTTTCAGCGTGAATGGCTGCTTTGTGCCGAAGATGATGGCACCCTCTTTAAAACCTTGCGGGAAATTCCAGAGGTCGATTTCCCGCTGTCAGTCAGACCTTCATGCGCAACGTCGATCGGGGCGCTCCAAGCGCGTTCGAAAGTTAAACACGTATTTATTCGGGAAATACATAGAATTTCCTATCTCTTCGATATGGGACCTGTGCGAAGAAAATCTTGAATTTCCAGCGCACGATGATCTCGGAAACGTAGCCCTTGGCTGCCCATCTTGCAGGCTTTGCAATCGCGATCTCCCGATCGATGCGACTGCGCGACCGCGAGCGGCGCGCTTTGAGGTTCACAGCAGATGGAGATGGATGATGATTTTCGATCGACAACCCAGATATCTCACTGCGGCCTTTGCCGTTGCCGTCGTGCTCTCGTTCGCAGCGCTGAGCTCGCAACCCGCCGAAGCTACGCCACTGCACCGTGACGCGTCGCCGTTCTGTCTGTTGCCAGGCTCATCCAATGGTCCGGGGGGGCGCACCGCAGATCTGCGGCTACTATGATTATCAGGAATGTCTGCAGGCCGCGGCCGACATGCACGCCAACTGCGTGGAGAACATCGATTTCCGCGGTAGTTATGAGCGAACGCCCGACGGGTGGCGTGCCCGGTACTGAGCGCCTTCGCGAGCGGCACAGCCCGGTCGATAATAATCTCTTGTGCGGAAAACGAGATCATCTTGAAAAGGGGGCGCCGTGAAGCGCGTCTATCGCTTCTCGAGATGGTGGCGGCAGCGCCGCTCGCCCCCGGGCCGAACTACCGTTCGCGCCCGCCCCACGCGAATGGCACCAGCAGCACGGCAAGCAGCGCCGTTGCTGCCAGCATTGCCCAAGCATCATTCACACTCCAGATAAAGGCCGTCTTTTCGATCATGGGCCGGACCAGAGCTTCCATGGCAGGAGTGGGTGGGCCGGAGAGAGCGCTTGTCAGCAATGCGGGATCGAGGCCAATGGCCGTTGCCGCCGTGGGGTCTCCCGATAACAACTGCATATGCAACGCAGCGGCGTAGATGTGAGCGCGAGTGTACAGGATGGTGTCAATCAGCGCGATGCCGATCGCGCCGCCCAGATTGCGCATCAGATTGAACAGGCCGCTCGCTGCCGGCACCTGCGCTTCCGGCAGCGAACCGAACGCCAGGCGGGTCGGTGGCAACAGGCAGAACATGATAGCGATGCCGCGAACGATCTGTGGCCAGAACATCTGGTTGAAATCGGTGTCGCGAGTCTGAAACATGCTGAGGGCGAGTCCGATACCAAACACCGCAAAACCCGCGGCGGTCAGCCAGCGCGCATTGAGTCGCCGTTCCAGCGCGACGGCGATGGGCGACATCGCCAGTTGCGCGGCACCGGTCACCAGCATCGTCGAACCAATCTGCAGGGCGTCGTGACCCCTGACGTAAGCCAGAAAAACCGGGATGAGATAGACCGAGCCGTACAGGCCCACGCCCAGGCAAAAGCTCAACGCGCATCCGATCGCGAATGAGCGATTTCGGAACGGGCCAAGCTGCACGACCGGATGGGCAGCGCGCAATGTGCGTCGGACGAACAGGCCGCCGCAGAGCGCGCTGATTGTGAACAGGCCCGTGCAGGTGACCGACACCCAGCCATCATGAGGTGACTGCTTCAGTCCGATCTCCAGAGTGGCCAGCGACATCGCCATCAGAACCAGCGACCGCCAATCGATTTCCGCAACGTCGCCAAAGTTCAGCTGCTGCCGGGGCAGCAGAGGAGGCGCCACAACGCAAGCGATCAGCCCGGGAACGACATTGATCAGGAACAGCCAGTGCCAGGACCAGGTCTGCGTGATCCAGCCGCCGACCACAGGTCCGACCGTCGGCGCCAGGACCGCCACGATGCCGGCGACCGTCGTAGCGATGCCTTGGCTGCGCGGCGGGAACAGCAGGAAGACTGCGGCGAACACCGCCGGGATGAGCGTGCCGCCCGCGAATCCCTGCAGCACACGAAACGACACGAGGGCGGCGAAGGTGCCGCTCGCGGCGCAGCCGATCGACGTCAGCGTGAACAGCGCTAGGGCGGAGGCAAAGAGCCAGCGCATCGAGAGCACATGCGTCAGCCAGCCCGTCAGGGGAATGGCTATGATCTCGGCGATCAAATAGGAGGTCTGGACCCAGCTCATCGTCTCCGGGGAGATGGCGAGGGCATTCTGAATGGTCGGCAGCGATGTTGCGACCACCTGAATGTCGAGGATCGCCATGAACATCCCGAGACACATCAGGACAAAGCCGAGCCATGTCCGGGTGTCCGCGAGGGGCAGCTCGGTGCGCAGGGTCGTCATGGGCTTACGAGCGGCGGGGCAGGCAGCACGGCAGGGTCAAGGCCATCCATCGCGCGGGTCAACCGGGTGCGGCGGACGATCGAGCCGATCAGGCCCGGGCCGCGCGTGGCCGCGGCGAACATCAGGTTTCGGCTGATGCGATGCCCGGCAAGGCAGGAGACGATGCTCGCCAGCCGGATCGGACCGGCCGTGAGTTTTCGCGCGGCCGCCAGATACACATCAGGTGAAAGGCCCTCCCGGATATGCGCGACTGCCAGCGCGGCCGATCCAAGGGCGATGGCAAGGCCGTCGCCGGTGAAGGGCGGGATGTGGGCGAGACGGTCGCCGACCCGATAGGCTGCAGTGTTTCGCTCGCGATGAAGATGTCCGCCGCTGGGACAGGCCACGGCCTTCGGCTTGTCCCACAGTGGTTCGGCGTCTGCCAGCCTCTCCGCCAGTGCGGGAAGCGCCGCCGCCACATGGTTGCGCAGCGCGGGCCAGCCGGATCCGAACTGGCTCATGGCTTTACCCGGCAGCACCATGCAGAGGTTGGCGATACCGTCTTCGACCAGTTCGAGGCCGATATAGCTGGCCTCCAGAAAGTAAAGCTCGACCCGACCCTCGAGCGCTCGGCGAATGTCGGGGGTAGGCCGCAGGTGCATTTTCAACCCGACCTGCGAGCCGTCGCGTGTGTCGTCGATGCCGCGCAGACCCAGCTTGCCGGTGGCCAGTACGAGGTTCCGGCAACTCACCGTATGGCCGTTGTCGCACACGACCAGCCAACCGGATCCATCGGGTCTCGCCGTTTTCACCGTCACGTCGCGATGCAGGCGTGCGCCGCTGAAATGCGCGTGTCGCAGCAGCGCGGCGTCGAGTCGATAGCGCGACAGCGACAGCCCGCGAAACGGTAGTGCCGAGGTCACGCTGCGGCGCGAGGAATAGAGCGCCACCTCATCGACCGGCACCGCGCCGAGCGCCAGCGGATCGACGCCCAACCGCCTTAACAGCAGCTGTGTCTCGACGCTCAGGAATTCGCCACACACTTTATGCTGGGAGGTCGCTGTGCGCTCGATCAGCATGACGTCGTGGCCATACCTGGCCAGACCGCAGGCCACCGCGCTGCCGGCCGGCCCGCCGCCGATGACGATCGTCTCGACCTGAATCATCGCACACGTCCGATCACGAAGCGGAACAAGAACCATCGCAGGCGCACCACGCGCGGCGCGATCCCGGCATCGCGTAACCGTGCTGTCCATTCCGCGCGGGTGAGGGCTCTCGCAACCGAGATCCGGCCGTCGTGAATGACGATGGGATGCAGCCGCGTCAGCCAGCCCATCAGGCCGATGAAATGGAACGGCACCCGGTGGCGCTGCAGGTCGTAGATCATCCAGCCGCGTCGCGCGGTCCTCTCCATCCAGCGCAGGAACGTCACGATCATCTCGTCGGACATATGATGCGTGAGCAGGCTACTGACGACGAAGTCAATGGGGGAGGGCGGGATGAAATTGAAGATGTCCATCACCTGATATTCGATATTGAGATCGTTTCCTGTCGCCGACTGCGCGATGCGGACCGTCTCGCGATTGAGATCGAGCCCGATCAGCTTGATCTGCCGGCCGCGCCCGGCGGCCCAGCTGCGGATCGCCCGCAGCAGGTCGCCATAGCCGCAACCGACATCGACGAGTGTGAGCTCGGTGCCTTCAGGTATCCGCTGGATGGCGGCGTCCAGCCAGGCGATCACCGCCCGGTGCCCGAGCATCGCGCCGTTGAAGCGGGCGAGGTCGCGCAGCACAAGTTCGAGCTCTTCCGAACTTGCGCCGGCGCTGTCCAGCCATTCGGCTTCGGTACTTCGCTGCGACAGGTCCGTCGCTGCAGCGTGGGTGGTGCTGAATGTGCTCATGGGCTCAGGCCGCGGTTCGAAAAAGCATGGTTTCTGCGATCAGTCCGGGCCCGAACGACATTGCGCACCCGCTGCGGCCGCGTGCGCCCGAACGCATCAGCCGCTCGATCACGAACATGACTGTTGCCGACGACATGTTCCCATAACGGCGCAGTACGTCGCGCGACGCGGCCAGCGCGGTGGGCGCCAGTGCGAAGGCTCGCTCCACCGCGTCGAGAACGGTCCGGCCGCCGGGATGCACCGCCCACAGGTCGATCGCCGCCGCGGGCGCTCCAGCCAGGATTTCATCGGCGCTCCGCCGTAGGCCGTCCTGGATAACGGCCGGAACGCGTCCCGACAAAACCATGTCGAAGCCGGCATCGCGGATGTTCCATGTGATCAGATCGCGGGTATCGGGGACCAGCATGGCGCGGAAACTGTCGAGCGCGATGCCGGACGGCTCGGCGCTCACAAGGCTTGCCGCACAACCGTCGGCGAACAGCAGGAACGAGAGCATCTGCTCGAGATCGGCGGTTTCCTTGAGATGCAGCGTACAGAGTTCGAGGTTGACGACCAGTATGCGCGCCGACGTCTCGGAGCGGACGATGTGATAGGCCAGCTTCAGCGCGTTGATGGCGGCGTAGCAGCCCATGAAGCCGATCACGGTGCGTTCGACCGTCGTCGGAAGCTCGCAACGCGCGATGAGATCGAGGTCGAGGCCGGGCGCGGAGAAACCTGTGCAACTGGTGATGATCAAGTGCGTGATGCGGTCACGATCTGCTCCGAGATGCAGGCGATCGACGGCGGCTTGCGCCAGTTCGGGCGCGTGCCGCTCATACTGCTCCATCCGCGTCGCCGTATCGGGAAAACCACTACGGGCATAGAAGCCGCCGGCATCGAAATGGTCGCCTTCCGGTCGATTGCTCGGCGTAAGGCACGAGAAGCGGTGCTCGATACCGGACTTGTCGGCCATGCGTTCGAACAGCCGCGCCTGACGCGGGTTGGCCAGATGGAGCGTAGACTGTGCGAAGCGGCGAAAAGTGTCATGAACGTCGTAAGGCGGCACAGCCGTTGCGACACGATTGATATAAACTGCTGGCAAGGGAATCCCTCCGTATGCCTCCGCCGAAATGAGCGCCGGCCGATGAAGGTCGAGATAGCGAAGAAAGTCCGCGGAGCGATTAAATTGCGATTTAAGAACGGACCGACGCTCTGCTTCGGTTGCTGCCGGGGATGTCGATGGCAGGTGTCTGGCCGGCAATCGTTGCGCACGGGGCGTCGCTGCGTTGCAGGTTAAATTCGTATTTAATTGAAGAACAGAAGCCTTCCGAAGATGTTGTGGCCATTGGTTCGCCGTCCGGCTCGGCGCGTTCCGATGGCTGCTGCATCAGTAAGCGCCGTTCGCAGGTGGGTGGATGCTCGGAATTTTGACGTCGTTCGTTCGACAAGGTGCGATCTCGTTAGGGGTATCGCTGTTGCTTGCCGCAACCGCATTTGCGGTGGCGCGCCCGCCGCACAAGTCGCCGCCGTTTCAACCGGCAGCGATTGAGCGTCGCCCGGCCACTGCAGCCGCGTTCATTGGAGCGAGTCCGCTCGCTCTCAACAGCTGTTCTGCGTCCGACAAAATGGTCGCTGATATCAATCTTCGGCCGATGGCGGGTAGGGATCAGGATGTGATTGCGGGATTGGTATCGCGAGGGCCGGACGCAATCGACCTGGCGCAGGCCGTGCTCTGCTACGGACACGAGGAAAAGCTCCGCGGCCTGGCCCGGCAGATCATGGTGACACGGCATACCGATGCCGGAGCAACGCTGTACGCGATCCCGGGATCCTTGGTCCCTGTCGCAGCGGTGAGGCTTGTACCGACCGGATGGACGAAATGACCGAGTTTCGACAAAATGACGACGTTTTCCGCTATGCTACGGCGCGGTCGCACCTTGTCGTGTCTTCAGATCAAACGGTGCCCGAGATACTCCAGATGACCAAGATTCTGCTGATCGAGGACGACAATGAGACCGCCGAGGAACTCGCGGCCGAACTGACGCAGCGCGGCTTCGAGGTCGAACATGCCGCGAACGGCATCGAAGGACTCGACAAGGCTCGCTCCATCAAGCCGGACTTGATGGTCGTCGATCGCATGTTACCGGGAATGGACGGACTCACCATCGTCGAGGCGCTGCGGCATGACCAAATTCGCACGCCCGTACTGATCCTGAGCGCGCTCGGAGCGGTCGATGATCGCGTCCGCGGATTACGTATGGGCGGCGATGACTATCTGACCAAGCCTTTTGCGATAGTCGAACTGGTGGCGAGGATCGAGGCCCTGTTGCGACGTCCGATCGAAACGCGGGAAACCATGTTGCGGGTGGGACCGCTCGAACTCGACCTGATCGAACGCACAGCGCGGCGTGGCGAGCGGGAGATCGAATTGCTGCCGCGGGAATTCCGCCTTCTCGAATACATGATGCAGCGTAACGAGCAGCTGCTGACGCGGGCGATGTTGCTGGAGGAGGTCTGGAACTATAAATTCGTCCCGGACACCAATCTTGTCGATGTTCATATGGGGCGGCTGCGGCACAAGGTGGACACGCCGGGCGATCCGCCGATGATCCACAATGTCCGCGGCGCAGGATTTATTCTTCGTGCGCCTTCCTGATTTCGTCCGCACAACGACGTTCCGGTGGACGTCCATCGCGATCGCGCTCTGCATTCTTTTGTTCTCGGCCTTCGTGTACTGGGAGGCTGGCAGTTCGATGCGGGCTGACATGGACGCTTCGATCGCGGAGGCAAGCGAGGCGATCGCGTCGGATGTGCCGGAGCGCAGGATCATCGCCATCGAGGACCGCCTGGCGTCCGATCCGCGCCGGACCCGGTTGGCCGGTCTGTTCACAGCTGACGGAAAACGGATCGCTGGCAATCTGCGCGATATCCCGCCGCAATTGGCGATCGACGCGCGGATTCATGCGACGCAGGTGGTCAGGATTGATCCGCACAAGCCGGAGTCGATGTCCGTGCGCGCCATCGGTCGTCGCTTGTCTGACGGCCAAGTGTTGGTCATCGCGCGCCACAGCGGCGAGCTCAAAGAACTGGCGGCGGCGATCGGCCGCGCCCTGCTGCTCGGTCTGCCGGTGGCGGGCGCCCTCAGCTTGGCGATCGGTGGTGTGCTCAGCCTGCGGGTGCAGCGTCGTGTCGATGAACTCCATGCACAGGTCAGGCGCATTATCGATGCCGACCTACGCGAGCGACTTCCCACGGCCAACCTCGACCACCCCTTCGATAAGCTGGCCATCATCGCCAACGGCATGCTCGACGAGATCGAGGTGCTGGTCACCGAAATGGCAGGGACCGGCAACGAGATCGCGCATGACCTGCGCACGCCACTGACCCGTGTCCGCGTTGGCCTCGAGCGCGGCCGCGCCAATGCCTCGACGGTCGCGGACCTGCAGGCGGTCGCCGACCGCGCGATCACTGGCGTGGACGAGGTGCTCACCATTATCACCAGCCTGCTACGTATCCAAGAGATCGAGCATTATGGCGACCGCAGGGGATTCGGCGATGTGGTGCTGGCGGGTTTACTACGTGAGGCTTGCGACCTCTACGAACCGATCGCTGAAGACAAGCAGGTCAGCCTGCGCGTCGATGTCGAGGACGATGCCATTGTCCGATGCGACCGCGATCTGCTGCAGGAGGCTATCATCAACCTGGTGGATAACGCGGTCAAGTTTACGCCGCCCTACGGATGCGTCCGGTTGGCTCTGGTGCGAGGGCCCAGCGATGTCATTGTCAGAATATCGGACACCGGACCCGGCATTGGAGAAGACGAGCGTGAAGCAGTGCTGCGGCGGTTCTATCGCTCCGACAAGAGTCGCAGGACTGTTGGCGCCGGTCTTGGCCTCAGCCTGGTTTCCGCGATCGTCAAGCTGCATGGATTCCGGTTGACGCTGTCGACCGGTCCCGGCTGCGTCGCGGAGATCGCCTGTCCATTGCCGGAAAGGTGATCTGTCTGAAGGACATTTTAGTCGTCTCGCCGTGTCCCCTCACCATGTTTCGTTGATCGCGCTGTTGCCTCGATGCCATATGGGCGCTTTCGGCAACAACGGCCTCGATGGAAAGGATGAGATCATGAAAGGACGTACATTCAAGGTACTCGCAACGGCTGCGCTGGCGTTGAGCCTGCTAGCCACCGCCGCTGATGCACGCGGCGGCGGCGGAGGTGGCCACGGAGGTGGTTTCGGCGGCGGTGGCGGCCATATGGGCGGCTTTGGCGGTGGCTTCGGTGGTGGTCACATGGGGGGCTTCGGAGCCGGCGGCGGCCATATAGCAGGCATTGCCGCCGGTCATGTGGGTGGAATCGGCGGCGAGCATCTCGGCGGAATAGGCGGCCAGCGTTTCGCAGGAGGCGGATTCGGATCGCACGCTTTTGCCGGACATCACCTCGTCAGACATACCGGCCGTGGCTTCGGCTTCCCGGGCTACTACGATGATTACGGCTACAGCTGTCCGTATGTTTACGGCCCGCTGCATCCCCACCATTATCCTTGGGTCGCCGGCTGCAGCTAACGAACCGTCCTGCAAGGCATCGCGGGCGTGACGTTGCGGAAGCCACGTCACGCTCGCCTTGTTCGTGCCGCAAGCCGAATCTGAATTCGAATTTATATCCTTAACCTGTAATTTAATGGTTCCCGTGATCGCCGCCGCTATCTTTTCAGGATCGTCCGCAAAGGCCGTGACATCGGCCCCGGACATTGATCAGCAACAGATCAATCATAGCGGAGGGGCTGACATGAATACCGATGGAACGTCGACGGAATATTCCACACCGGCGTCTGGTCTGGCGGCTCCGATCGGGCTGCGGTCGCCCGCGGCAGCCGGCACCGCCTTGAATTACCGAACCGACATCCGGCGTTTTGCGATGCTCGAACGCGAGCAGGAATACGTGCTGGCGATACGCTGGCGCGATCACGGCGACCGTGCTGCAGCCGAGCAACTTGTCACCAGCCACTTACGCCTCGCTGCCAAGGTGGCCATGAACTATCGTGGTTACGGCCTGCCGCTGTCGGAGATCATGTCGGAGGCCAATCTCGGCCTGATGCAGGCCCTTGACGGGTTCGACCCGGACAAGGGATTCCGCTTCTCCACGTACGCGGTGTGGTGGATCCGTGCGGCGATCCAGGACTACATCCTGCGCTCATGGTCGCTGGTGAAGATTGGCACCACCGCGAGTCAGAAGAAATTGTTCTTCAAGCTGCGTTCGGCCAAGAGCAGGATTTCGGCGCTGGGAGGCGGCGACTTGCGGCCCGACCAGGTGACCCTGATAGCCAGCGATCTGGGCGTGACCGAGAAGGACGTCGTCGACATGAACCGTCGGCTCGGCGGTGATGCTTCGCTCAACGCGCTGGTGCACGATGACGAGGGTGCCGCCGAGTGGCAGGACTATCTGATCGACCAGGCGCCCACGCCAGAACTGATGACGGTTGAGCAGGACGAAATCGATCATCGCCGCCAGGTTCTGGTGCGCGCGATCGACGTACTCAATGCGCGCGAGCGGCACATCTTCGAGGCGCGTCATCTCGTCGACGAGCCGGATACGCTCGAAGACCTCGCGCAGCACTATGGGCTGTCGCGCGAGCGGATCCGCCAGATCGAGCAGCGGGCGTTCGAGAAGGTGCAGTCGGCGGCGCGCAAGCTTTCGCACGATCGACGTCACACCCGCGCCCCGGCGCTGGCAACGCATTGAATTGCGTCATTCCGGCGGACGATGACGAATCGCGCAAGCGTGGGAAATCCGTTATGTTGGCGGCCCAAATATCCCTCACGGGCCGCTCACGCGATGAATCTGGCCGAGTTTGCGAGTAGTTCAACCTTCCGTGCCGCTACGGTCGCGGCTGTCGCACTTTCTTTGTTCGTGCTGGTCCTGTTCGGCTTCATCTATTGGAAGACCGACCGCCTGCTAGTGACCCGCTCCGACCATGTCATCGCCTTGCAGCTGCAAACGGTAGCGGCATTGTCGAATGAACGCAGGCTCGACGCGCTTCATCTTCAACTCAGCGAGGATTCGCGCGACGTGCATTTCGTCGGCCTGTTCCGGGCAGATGGAAGCCGGGTCGCCGGCAATCTTGAGCGCCCGCCGGCGATGCTGCGGCTGGACGCCACGGTGCAGACCGTCGAGATCATAAGGCCGCGCCCCGCTGGCCCGGAGCAACTAACCGTTCAGGCCATCGGCCAGCAGTTGCCGGACGGCGAAATATTGGTGATCGGCCGCTATGTCGATGAAGCGATTCAGCTGTCGATGGTTGTCAGCCAGGCTCTGGCTCTCGGTCTGATCCCGGCTCTGCTGCTATGCCTCGCGCTGGGCGCACTGCTCAGTCTGCGTGCCGAACGTCGGATCGCCGGAGTTAATGAGCGCATTCAGCGCATCGTGGCGGGTAGTCTGCATGAACGGCTCCCGGTTGATCGCGGCCGCGATCCGTTCACTCAGCTCGCCGCCATGGTCAACAGCATGCTGGACGAGATCGAAACGTTGATCCACACGATTGCCGGAGTCGGCAATGACATCGCGCACGACCTGCGGACCCCGTTGACCCGGGCACGCCTGGCCCTGGAGCGCGGCCGGAACAACGCCAGGACGCTGCCCGAACTGCGATCTGTGGTCGACAAGGCCATCTTGAGCATGGACCAGTCGCTGGCGATTGCCGCAGCACTGCTAAGGCTGGCCGAGATCGAGAACAGCCGTCGCTCCACCGGATTCGGCAAGGTCGCACTGGAGGAACTGCTGCACGAGGTCCGCGATCTCTATGCGCCGATCGCCGAAGACAAGGGCATCACGCTGCGCACCGATATCGCTCATACCCCGATCGTCGAGGGAGATCGTGACCTGCTGATGGAGGCGATCGCCAATCTGGTCGATAACGCCGTCAAGTTCACGCCGCGGGGTGGGCAGGTCCAGATCACGACCGTGTCCGGCGACGGCGAGAGTATCCTGCGCATCACGGACACCGGCGCGGGGATAAGCGAAGACGAGCGCAGTGCGGTGCTGCGGCGGTTCTACCGCTCCGATGCGTTTCGCAAGACACCAGGTCTTGGGCTTGGCCTCACTCTTGTTGCCACGATTGCCAAATTGCACGGCTTTCGGTTGACGATCTTTTCGGGGGCGGGGTGCGTGATCGAAATTGGATTCCCTGACGCTTCCGAGACAAAAGTCTAGATCGCGATCACATCGCGGCGAGATCGCTGTCCGTTGTTCGGTGCGCCGTTTCCTAAATCGTTATTTAGTTGGCCCTCCGCATCGCATCATTATGTCTTCCGAAGACCCAACTGTCGCGCGCCGCTGGATTGCCAATCCGGTCGGGCGTCAAGGAAGGAATGATCCAATGCGCTCAAATCTCATGCCAGTAGTGTCGGCAGTCTTCATCGCGTTGATCGCCATCGCAGCAGCTCCGAATGCCGCGATGGCCCGTGAACCCATCGTTGCATCGAAACCCCTGCCGGCTCCGGTGGGGCATGCCCAGCCGACCCCGAATGGCTTTCTGTCAGACGAAGATGCGAACGCGGACGAACAGCAGCGACTTTCGAAGTTCGATGCGCAGCAGCATTTGCTGGACGAGCAGCTCGACAAGTCGCTGAACATCTGCCGGTGCTGATGTTCTGCCTTCACACGGCGCTTCGGGGCAGTCGCAGAATTATTCCACGTACGGACAATCTTGGAGCGAGCAATGGGCATCGTGCGGTTTGCACTGAGATTTCCGTATACCTATTACGTGGTGGCGGTGCTGATTCTGTTTCTCGGCGGCGTTGCCATCCGCTCGATGCCGACCGACATCTTTCCAGAGATCCGAATTCCCGTCGTAACGGTGATCTGGAGCTATACGGGTCTCTCGACACCTGAGATGGAAGATCGGGTCTCGACTTACAGTCAGTACTCCATCAGCGCGAACGTCAACGGCATCAAGAATATCGAAGCACAAACTCTGAACGGGCTCTCGATTCAGAAGATCTACTTCCAACCCGACGTCAATCTCGACCTCGCAATTTCGCAGATCGTTTCGGCTACAAATGCGATCCGTGCGCTGATGCCGCCTGGCATCCAGCCGCCAATCGTGGTGCAGTTCAATGCCTCCAGCGTTCCGGTGCTGCAGCTCAGCCTCAACTCCGATACGCTCAACGAACAGCAATTGTATGATTTCGGCATCTACAGAGTCCGGCAACAGCTGGCGCCGGTGCATGGCGTGACGCTACCTACCCCGGCTGGCGGCAAGTATCGCCAGATTATGGTTGATCTCGACCCTGACAAGCTACTGTCGCGCGGACTGACGCCGCTCGATGTCGTCAACGCGGTCAATACTCAGAACCTGACGCTGCCGACCGGAACCGCCAAGATCGGTGACAAGCAGTATACGATGCGTACAAACGCGACGCCCGCAAGCATCGCTGACCTCAACATGATCCCGGTCAAGTTTGTCAACGGCGCGACGATCTTTCTGAAGGACGTTGCCCAGGTTCGCGACGCGTCGGCAGTGCAGCAAAATATCGTGCGCCAGGACGGCCGGCGTTCGGTGCTGTTGAGTATCATCAAGAACGGCAACGCCTCGACGCTGACCGTGGTCAACGCAGTCAAGGACGTGCTTAAACAGGCGCGGGCAGCAGCGCCTGCCGGGTTAAAAATCAACGAATTGTTCGATCAGTCTGTATTCGTCAAGTCATCGGTGACGGGCGTGCTGCACGAAGGCGCGATCGCCGCCGGCCTGACGGCGCTGATGATCCTGCTCTTCCTGGGATCGTGGCGTTCAACACTTGTGGTGATGATCTCGATCCCGCTGGCGATCTTGTCGTCGCTCGTGGTGTTATATTTCCTCGGCGAGACGCTCAACACGATGACGCTCGGCGGCCTCGCGCTCGCGGTCGGCATTCTGGTCGATGATTCCACGGTGACGATCGAGAATACGCATCGGCTACTGACCGAGGAGCACATGACGCTGCCGGACGCGACCCTGCATGGCGCAGCCGGCATCGCGATCCCGACGCTGGTCTCGACGCTGGCTATAAGTTGCGTCTTCACCTCGGTAGTGTTCCTCGATGGCCCCGCGAAATATCTGTTCACGCCGCTTGGCCTGGCGGTCGTATTCGCCATGCTGGCATCCTACGGCCTGTCGCGGACGCTCACCCCGATTACTATCGGGCTGCTGCTGCGGTACGAAAAGCACGGCCCGGACGATGGCCATCCGAAGGGGCTGTTCGCGCGGCTGTCGGGTGCGTTCGAGCGCGGCTTCGAGCGGATGCGTACTGGCTACGTCGCGCTGCTGACCCAGTTGCTCAAGAACCGCGTCGCCGTGCCGGTGGCTGTAGTGCTGATCATCGGTCTCGGCGGCGTCATGCTGGTCTCGGTCGGCCGCGATTTCTTCCCGTTGATCGACGGCGGCGAGATCCAGCTCCACGTTCGTGCCCCCGCCGGCACGCGGATCGACGCCACCGAAAAAATCTTTCAGCAGGTAGAGGACAAGATCCGCCAGATCGTTCCGGTGAGCGAGCGCAGTCTGATCGTCGACAATATTGGCCTGCCTGCCCGACCCTATAATCTTGCCTTTACCGACGGCTCAACCATCGCTGTCAATGACGGCATTATCCAGGTGGAGCTCAAAGAAGGTCACAAGCCGACCGCTGACTACGTTCGCAAGCTGCGCGAGGTGCTGCCTGCGGCATTCCCCGACGATGTGTTCTACTTCCAGGCTGCCGATATCGTAACGCAGATTTTGAATTTCGGGCTGCCGGCGCAGATCGACGTCCGAACCGTAGGCTACGATCCTGGTGACCTTGCTATCGCGCAGAAGCTGCGGGAGCGCATCGCGGCGATCCCCGGCATTGTCGATGCGCATCTTCAGCAGGAAACTGACGCGCCGTCATTTTATACCGAGATCGACCGTACCCGCGCGGCGCAGCTGGGACTCAATGCCAGTACGATTGCGACGAATATCAATGTCAGCCTGAGTTCCTCGTCGCAGGTGTCGCCGAACTTCTGGACCGATCCGACATCTGGCATTCCCTATTATCTCGCCGTGCAGACACCCGAATACCGAGTCAATTCGCTCAACGCCTACGGGAATACGCCGGTGTCGAGCACGCTGACCGTCGGCGGCCAGCCGGTGCCGGGAATGCTCAGCAACGTCGCGACCTTCAAGCGCGAGCCGCTGCCCACCAACCTGAACCAGGCCAACGTGCAGCCGGTTTACGACGTCTATGCCAGCGCACAGGGCCGCGATCTCGGGGCGATCTCCGCCGACATCAACAAGGTAACGGCCGATTTGCAGAAGGAGATGAAGCCCGGAAACAGCATTGTCGTACTGGGGCAGATCCAGAGCATGAACGATGCCTTCGTCAACCTCGGTATCGGTTTGCTGTTCGCGGCTGTGTTCGTCTACCTCCTGATGGTGGTGAACTACCAGAACTTCAGCGATCCCTTCGTCGTAATGTTGGCGTTGCCGGCGACCCTGGCCGGCATCGTCACCATGTTGTTCATCACAGGTACCACCCTGAACGTGCCGTCGATGATGGGCGCGATCATGGCGGTCGGCGTCGCGTCGGCGAATTCGATCCTGTTGGTTACCTTCGCGCGCGAGCAGCAACTCGCAGGCCATTCTGCGTTCGAGGCCGCAATCAGCGCTGGCCACACCCGGATCCGGCCGGTGCTGATGACCGCGGCGGCGATGATCGTCGGCATGATTCCGATGGCGATCGGCAGTGCCGGGGAGGAACAGAATGCAGCGCTCGCCCGTGCGGTGATCGGCGGATTACTGTTTGCGACGCCGACCACGCTTTTGATCGTGCCGTATTTGTTTTCGCTGTTGCGCAAACGCGTCGACGGCCAGCCGCAACACGGCGTCTTTGAGGAGGCAAGTTCATGACCGGGATTCAGAGGTTGCATGAGGCGCGGACGCAAGAAGAGCCATCCGTGGTAAATCGGCAGGCGGATCCGCCGCCGGTGCGGCCTCGTTCCAAGGCCCGACTGATGCTGGTTCTGGCGGTTCTGTTGTTACTCGGCAGTGGTCTCAGCTTCGGCTTCTGGCGGCATGAGCAGGCGCAGCAGGCCGTTGCGGACGCAGCAAAGGAACTCCGCGATCTGGTCCCGGACGTTAAGGTCGCGGTTATCAGCGACAGCACCGGCAGCAACGACATCTCACTGCCGGCCACCACCACGGCGTTCGAAGCGGCGAATATCTTTGCCCGAACCAGCGGCTATGTTGAAAAACGCTATGTAGACATTGGCGATCGGGTCAAGGCTGGCGACCTTTTGGCCGAGATCACCGCGCCGGAACTCGATCACCAGATCACTCAGGCTCAGGCCACGCTGAAACAGAACCAGGCTGCGTTGCAGCAGACCCAGGCCAGCCGCGATCTGGCGGACGCCACCAACGGCCGTGACAGCAGGCTCGTGAAACAGGGCTGGCTGACGCTGCAGCAGGGCGACAACGACCGGCTGACGCTGGCAGCCCAGCAGGCGGCGGTCGGAGTCGCGCAGTCCAACATCGCCGCGCAAGAGGCGCAAATTCGAATACTCACGCAGGAGAAGGCTTATCAGCGCGTGATCGCGCCGTTTGACGGCGTCATCACCCAGCGCAATATCGATAACGGCAGCCTAGTTCAGTCCGGATCCACGTTTATGTATACGCTGATGCACAGCAATGTCATCCGCGTTCAGCTATTCGTGCCGCAGGACGCGGCGTTCGGTGTGACTCCCGGCGTGAAAGCGAGCGTCCACGTCCCGGAAATTCCCAATCAGGTGTTTGACGGCACGGTCACGCGGATCGCTTCTGCGTTGCAGCCCGGCAGCCGGACGTTGTTGACCGAAGTCGACATCCCCAACCCGGACGGGGCGCTCAGCCCGGGCGTCTATTGCACCGTGGATCTGCATGTTCCTCGCAAGACGTCTGCTTTTATCGTGCCCGCAGATGCTGTGATCTTCAACGCCGATGGCACGCAAGTGGCCGTTGTGGAGAATGGCATCGTCCATATGCACAAGATCACCATCGCGCGCGACTTCGGCACCTCCGTCGAAGTACGCAATGGCATCAAGGCCGGCGACCAGGTGGTGCTGAATCCCATGGTGAATCTGGCCGAAGGTCAGAAGGTGAAGGCCCACAAGCAGGCGGCGTGAGCAAGAAAGGAAACGTAGCCATGGTGCGACTGCTGGGCGTTTTGATCCTATCGCTGTTAGGCTGCGACGCGGTTCTGGCGCAGGTCTCGACCATGGGCTCGACGTCGATGGGGCTTCCGACCACTCCTGGTACGATGGTTTCCTCGCCGCTCAACGGCCCGAGTCCGTTCTCCGCGGCGACGCTTCCGGGGGCGGCAGATACCAGCTTGGCTCCGGTGCCGCTGGCGTCGGACCCAACAACGCCGGGCACCGTTATCAATTGCGCGCCAACCACAGCGCCAAGTGCAGCGACGCCCGCTGCCGCCCTGGGAACGATCTCGACGACGAATCTCGGTAGCGCGACCGGTACGGCCACCCCGACCACGCCGGTTGGTAGCCCGCTGGACTCCAGCAGCTGTGTTCTGAACGGGAATACCAGCCCAAGCGACCCCTCATCGTTGCCGCTCACGACTCCGCTGATTTCCAGCGTCCTACCCGGCACGCTTGAGGCGCCGACTGCCATCCTCGGCGACACCAGTATCGCCCCGTCGGCGACGATGCCTACACCGAACGCGACGGCCTGCAACGAGACCGTCTCGATGAACCTTGCCGCTCCCGGCATGATGGCGGCTGCCAATGCCACGGGTGCCACGGCGACGCCAGGGGTAACCGCGCTTTCGGGCTGCTGAGATATATTAGGATGCGATTTCGCAACGATATCGACAGTCTGGAAGCGTTGTTGGATCGCGTTTTTCGCTTTCGTGCTGTCTCGTTAGATCGAAGACGAAACGGCAGCGGCGCTCGGCCACGTGCCAAACTATGCCGATGGCTTCTCCTGCCGCAAAGCAGACATGCTTAGTGTGGTTCAAGACGCGAGATAGCGCGAAGCAGGTGAAAGTGGCCTTTTCCTAGCCTGTCCATTCGGTGGCGACCTTTGACGTAAACTGAACTGCTGCATAAGAAACAGACATTTTTTATACAGTTCGCCGGCTGACTTCGAATAGCAGCTTCTCGGCGCAAAGAAGTCATTGGCGTCAGTGCAAAAATTCTCGTCGTTTTCTTCCATCGCTCGCCATAAAATCCTGCGTTACTTCTTAAAGTCTTCATGGCAGGCTATGACTCTTGAGAGGGGGCTTCGTTTCACAATACCAGTGTGCCTAGCCTTGTTTTGAGTTTTTCTGGGATGGAGCAGCACTTGTGATGGCGCGAGGCGTTTCTCAGATCAACCCCCGATTGTCGATATTACGCAGTCATCCATTTTTCATTGATCTCGACGCTAAGGCATTGGATCAACTATGCCAGTATGTGAGCTTCCGAAAGTTCAAACGCGGCGCGACCGTCTTTGTGAGAGGAGATCCCGGCAATAGTCTCTTCGTCGTGGTGAGCGGCGCCGTCAAGATGAGCGTCGCCTCATCTGAGGGACGCAGCGCCATCCTCAATCTTGTGACGAAAGGTGAGGTATTCGGGGAGATCGCGTTGCTCGACGGGCTTGCGCGAACGGCCGATGCGATTGCTCACACCAATTGCGAGCTTATCGTGATCGACCGGCGAGATTTCTTTCCATTTATCGAATCCCAACCGATGCTGGCCATGAAGTTCATTCACTTGCTTTGCGCCCGTCTGCGCTGGACGAGTGAACAGGTCGAGCATGTCATTCTGCAGGACCTGCCTGCGCGGCTAGCGAACCTGCTGATCGGTTTGGCCTCGAAGCACGAGCCTTCCGACGTCGGCCGTCCTTTTATCGTCACTCAACAAGAGATCGGCGAGATGGTCGGAGTGACTAGAGAAAGCATCAACAAGCAACTTCGTGCCTGGTCCTTGAAAGGGTGGATCCGCCTTGAGCCCGGCAGCATCGCCATCCTCAAGCCGAAGGCGCTAGCGGCTGTTGCCGAAGCCGAGCCTGCAACCCTTGATGCGTCGGGGCGGCCGCTCAAGGTGTGATGTGGTTCACATGACTTCGTTGGTGTTTGGCCCATTAGTGGCCGGGTATCAGGAGGTATTCGGCATGGCATCCGTCGACGAATTGGAGCAAACCTATCGCCGCATTTACCGGCGCCTCACACTCGGGGTGTTTATCCTCTATGGCGTCGTTGTAGTGTTGGCTGTCACGGTGCTGCTCGGCAACCCGATAAAGAGCTTCTAGACGCCAGATCGGTGGGAGCCCCCATCCCGAATGGGCGGCTCGTCTGCGTGTGGCGACAGTGAGCTCGCTAACGCGAAGGGTTGGTTCCCCTTAAAGGTGAAAGGTGAGAGGCGTCCGCTATGGGCTCGATAGATCCGAGAAATCGTATGGGATGACGTTCACGCAGCGGACGGGCTGATTCAGCACGTGCTCGGCGGCCAAGGCAAAATCATCCGTGTGAACCGCTTCGATCTCCGCTGCGCAGGCTTCATTGGAGACAAAGACGTAGAGGACGTCCTCATCCATTCCTCCGACTTTCATACCCAGGCACAAGCGGTCGTAAACACGCGGCCCCAGCAGACTGTTGAGCATGGCTTCGATGGCAAGTTGTTGTGTTGCCGTTGGTCGCATTTGGCCTCCATAAGGCTACTATGCGAATGAATGGACGGCTGTCTGTGATCTAGTTCACTGACGCGGGGAAATGCGGCAGCTAACGTGTCGGCCATGATGGCGCTGGCCAGCGGCTGGTTATTGCGGCTTGCAAGTATGATAACAATCCTAGCTTTGGCGAGCTATCTTCGATGGAATATAGATAGTTCTACAACTACAAACGCTCTTGTTCTATTGCTGAGCACTCCAACCCAAGCCGAATAGGCGCACCGATGCATGGGATTCGCGAGACCAAGGATCTGGTGCTGTCGGCAGACGGCCAGGATCAACATTCATTGAAACTATTCCGGGATCAGGTGGCCGGCGACGATACGCCGGATCAGTCGGCAACTGGCACATCCGGCTCGAAGCTGACTGATCCCAATGGACTCGATCCAGGTGGCGCCAGCGCTGTGGATCGCTTCGGACGACGCCTGCGTATGTGGGGCGAGCTCGTCAAGTATCGGCTGTCCTGCCACGTGCTCTCCCATCTTCGGTTGTTCAAGGCGGTCTTCGCGGTGCTGCGCGTCGTGCGGCCCATCGCGATCGTCGGCAACGTCCTTGTGGCGACAAAGGCCAGCGATGTACGCGAGGTGCTCGAACGCTTCGACGACTTTGAACTGGGCGACACCATCGAGCCCGGAATGCCCTGGGGACCGTTTCTGATGACGGTCGATGGGCGAGAGCAGCATGCCCGCGAGAGGGAAATGCTGCAGAGCGTGGTCGAGAAGACTGATGCCCGGCTCATCCGGACGATCGCTTCCGAGAATTGCCAGTCCTGCATCGAGGCATTGAAGGACTCGGGCCAGATCGACGTTGTCGCCGATCTGGCGGAGCCGGTGATGGTTGCCGTCCTGGCCGAATACTTTGGCGTCCCTCCACTGAATGGAGACCGGCAGCGGATGGCAGGCGTCATGCGGAATCTGGCCGGCATCATTATGGTCAACCCGCCAGTTGGTTCGCTTCCGTGGAGCCGGTCTCGCGCCGATATCGCAGATCTGACCTGTCAACTGACGCAGCAGCTTGGATCCGGCGGCCCCACTACTGCCGCTGCATCGCACCCATCCATTCCCGCTCACAGCCTGCTGGCACGGTTGCAGCGCCGCCATGGTCAGCCGGGCAACCCGCCCTGGTTTGATGAGGAGTGGATTCGCTGCTATCTGACCGGGCTGGTCGCGACAGGTGGAGCCACTATCATCCGCGGTGTCACCCATGCCGTGGATCAACTGCTGGAGCAGACCGGGGCGCTGCCGCATGCCCAGGAGCTGTCCGCCGCACTCGAGCGTGCGATCCACCACGATCAGACATCGATCACTGCTGATGCGCCGAATGGCCAGCTCGCAGCGGCGCGGGAAGCGTTACGTGGCTGCATCTATGAAGCCATGCGGTTTCGTCCGATGCTGCCTTTGCTGGTGCGAACATGCCCGCGTGATACGATCATCGCCAACGGCACCCCGCGGGCCCGGCGGGTGCCTGCCGGGACGCTTGTCTTGGCACCGCCGCTGGCGGCCATGTTCGATTCCGAAGCATTTCCGGACCCGCTCACATTTCGCGATCGTCCCATCGAGAGTTACTTTCATTTCGGTTTCGGGCCGCGCCACTGTTTCGGCAAATACATTGCTGACGTGGTCATGCTGGAGATAGTGCGCGCGCTGATGCGCCTGCCGGGTCTGGCGCGCGCGCCCGGACAGGGCGGTCAGGTCGGCTACGACGGGCCAGCACCTTGCTCGCTGCGCGTGACGTTCAATGCGAATGGATCGGAGCCCGTCCATTGAATCCGAATTTCACAACGATCATCACGCCGATCGAACCGTCCAAAGTTGAATGGTGCAGGGGCTATCTTCGCGACAATGCCGACCCGCAGTTTGGCGGTGAGGCAGCGTTTCTTGAGTGCCGCCCATTGTTTCCATTCGACAAGATTGCAGGTCTGCATTTTTGTAGTTTTTTCATCCTGGACGCTGCCGACGGGGGCGGGCCTTGTCTCGTATTCGAGGCAACGTTCGATGGCCCGAGAGCGGGTTTTCTGGATGAGCTGTTAAAGTATGCACCAATTGGTTTCGACGAGGTCTACCGCCGGTGTGTCGGCTATCCCTTGTCAGGAACAACGACCCCAAATCTGGTCCGGGAGTATTGGGAGCGCCATGACGTCGGTGCGAATACGTTCTTTAGTGGCAGTCCCGGCCGCACGGTGGTGCAGGTCAAAGGCGAGAACAGCGTTCGGAAGGGAATCGTGTCGTTTCTTTCGGCGCGATTTCTCGTCGATGCGATCTTGCCCGGTCGCCCGGCGGGGTTGCTCGATCTCGTGACACGAGAGTGCATTCGCGGCAGTGCCGACAATCGCTGGGCAGAGCAGCCGGCGCAATTGCCATGGCAGATGACGCTTCGAACCCAGATCGCTGTTGCGGCTGGTATCGTCGTTGCGCTGCTGGCATGCGCTCTGGGCGCACTCGTGTGCTGGGCTTTGGGCTATCGACCATCAGCGCTCTACGCGGTGTTGCCGCTATGGCTTGAGACGGTCGGTCACGCAACGCAGCATCTCGATACAAAGGTATCGGCATTGCCGTGGGTCTCACAGCTCACCGAAGTCATACAGCCGGCAACGCTGACCGGCTTGATGCTATTGAGCGTGATGTGGCTGGTGGTCCGGGCGGCAGAACTTCTTCTCCGGAGTGCGAGCAAAAATACCCGCGACCAGCATCTGTTCTGGCGCTTTCCGCTACAATTGGCGGTCGTTACACGATACGCGCTGCTCGGTGTGCTCATCGGTGTTGTCACGCTCGCGGTCATCTCCGGCGTTGACAGATCACCGACATGGGCCGGGATATTGGTGGATGGTCCGAGTGGGATCCTGATGTCGCTGGGTGCGGTGCTGGTGGTTATGTTCCAGCTTGTCTGTATTGGGGGGCTGTTGCTCGTCGGCTGGTATTGCACGACATCGCTGCAGTTGATGGTCGAGCTTCAGCCTCTCAGCAAGACGCGCGAGAATCTGCGGCGTATGGCATTGGATGTCATCCAGTTCGCCATGTTCCTTCTGGTCTCGGTCGGCGTCCTGCTCGTTGCAGCGCTGCTGCCGGAAACGGTCATCAGCAACGTGGCTGGAATGGCCAGATCGCTCACTTACGGCTGGCTTCTGATGGTTCTGTTGGGATGGAGCGGCGTGATGGCCGGCTATCTCGTCGGACTGCTGGCTCTGTGCGTGGCTGGGGCACTCGAGTATCGCGACAGGACGACGTTTGAACATCCCGCAGGTCTTTTGATCCGGGCTCGCGACAACGCGCGCAAATATGCGCGCGAGGAAGCCGGAATTAACCGGTACCAGAATCATCTGGCCAGCATCACCTGTGTAAAGCCGGGTGTCCTTCGATACTGGATCCTTCGACTGGTCCTGTTCGCCGTCAATGTTCTCGCGAAATTCTGGTTCAACAAGGGTGAGCTTGGCGGCATCCCAACCATCCTCTCGGCGCGCTGGGTGCTGATCGATGGTGGCCGGCGTCTGCTATTTCTCGACAATTTCGGCGGTGCCTGGGAGAGCTACCTCAACGAGTTCATCGATCTGGCCGCCGTGAAGGGGCTGAATGCGATCTGGACCAATACGTTCGTGAACGCGGCAGGGAAACGCTACGGTTTTCCGCCCACGCGTTTTCTGTTCTGGCAAGGCGCGCAGGATGCAAGGCCGTTCAAGGCCTATGTGCGGCAGAGCCAAGTGGAAACCATCGTCTGGTACGGCGCCTATCCTATGCTCGGTGTTGTCGGCATCAATGCGAACACCGATACCAGACAAGATCTGTTCGCTCCGTTGAGTTCGCCGGCTATCGATCGATTCCTCCAACGTCTTTGAAAAACCATGAACACGGAAAAAATCGAATGGCATGATGTGCAGGGGCTGCTGTTAAGCGGCTATCCGCAATTGCCGTACTCCGCCTATGTGGCCTGGCACTTTCTTCCAGGCCAGCGGGATGCTGCCAAGCGCTGGCTGCGCGATCTGGCCGAGCGATTGATGCGCGCGGACAGGATTGAGGGGGAAGATGACGGCGCGACGGATCTGCAGTTACCGCCGACGAACATCCGGGCACTTAAGGCCATGCGTGTTGGCGATCGGACGGCGATCAATCTGGCCATCACTGCCAGCGGCCTCCAGGAGCTAGATCTCGACGAGCATCAGCTGTCGGACTTCTCCGTGGAATTTCTCGAAGGCATGGCGCCGAAGCCGACGTCTGGCAGAGGGATGCCCCGACGCTCCGGCCTTCTCGGCGACGCGGGAGAAAGCTCACCGTGCCGATGGGAGTGGGGTGGATGGGGGCCGTCCGCCGAGGTGCACGGCATGCTGTTGCTTTATGCATCCGAAGAACATGTGTTGCAGGCCCTAGTCCAGGCGGAGCAGCGCGCGATGAACGGCGTTGCTGACGTTGTTGTGACTGGTGACCAAGGCAACGGCCGGCCCGTCATCGTCCATGGCCGCCTCTATGACGATGCCAAGGAGCATTTCGGCTTCGTCGACGGCATCTCGCAGCCGATCATCGAGGGGTCGCCCCTGGCTATCCGAAGCGAGGAAAACGCCAAGAACGAGAAAAAAGCCAAGTCTTGTCACACCCCCGCGGGCAGTGGCGAAAGAGACAAGGTCCTGAGCGCAAAAGACCGCCGCATCTCCCTGGTCAAGCCAGGCGAATTTGTGCTCGGCTATCGCAATGAACGTCGGGAGCGCATCAGCAGCCAATCCGTGAAGCCCGGCTCCAATCTGCGCGATCTGCTGCGTAACGGAACCTACCTGGTGTTCCGGCAACTGGAGCAGGACGTGGACGCCTTCGAGAAATTTGTTGCCAGCATCGCTACCCGAATGCATGGCAAAGCCGATGTCGAGGCGGCAGAGGAGGTTGCGGCACGGCTGATCGGCCGGTACCGCAACGGTGCGCCGCTGGTGCGTGCCGGCGCCGATTCACCGTCGGCACCCGAACGCAATGATTTTCTTTACGCCTACGAAGACGAGTCAGGGATGGCCTGTCCGATTGGCGCGCATATTCGCCGTGCCAATCCGCGCGATGCCATTGGCTCCGACCCTGATGTCGCACTGAAGCTGTCCAAGATGCATCGCATTATCAGGCGCGGCCGGCCGTATGGAGCCAGGCGCGGCGAGCAGGACGAGACAACCGGCAAGGGTTCTCGGCGCGGGACGGCGTTCATCGCGTTGAACGCCGATATCGCTGGCCAGTTCGAGATGATCCAGCATTCGTGGCTGAACAATCCTCAGTTCGGAGGACTGCCCGTCGGGACCGATCCGATTAGCCATGTTGCCCATGACGGAGATGAACTCGTCATTCAGCAGAGACCGTTCAATCTCCATATCGAAAAACCTCGCCCCTTTGTCACGGTGCGCGGTGGGGCGTACTTTTTCTTGCCGGGCATCAATGCCATCCGCGCCCTGGCCGATTGAGCTCGCAGCCAGGATCTGATTCAGGCAACCAAGGTGGCAAGCGCATCATTGCAGAGCGTCGTGTAAGGCTGCATGGAGCACTGTTCGGCGAGACCGAGCGCTTCGCGATAGTATCGTTCTGCGGTGGTCGTGTTGCTCGTATCGAGAATATGGGCAATGTCGCCCAGAAGCTTCTTGGCGTAGACTTGCTGCGGCAATTCTCCGCGCTCTTCCGCCAGTGCTAGCGCTCTTTCAGCTACGGCTTTGGCTTCCTTGCTGCGGCCGGCGGCAAGGAAAGCACGACCTTGAGCGATGAAGAGAAAGCGCCAGCCGAATGCGTGTTCAGCGAGCGGAATATCCAGCTTTTCAGGCACTGCGAGGATGTTGAGTGCAGATTCGACATCGCCCAATGCGAGATAGGCTTCGCCCATCCGGGACGCGAAGACCGGGTACATCTGTTTCATCTCAAGATCGAGGCATGTCTGCCAGCTCTCATTCAGCAGCGCGAGCGCTTCGACAGGGCGCCCTTGCGCGATCCGGAGCCGACCAAAAACATGATTAATGTTGGCGCGTGAATACGAGTGGTTCGCCGCCACCGCCAACAGCCTTGCCTCTTTTGCAAGAGCCTCTGCGCGAGAGAAGTCACCGAGATCGATCAGTGAATCGGCCATGAAAGTCCGAAGCATCACGCTGGGAAGCGCGGCCCATCCAGCGCGCTTCTCGTCGATCTCTGGCGTTTCGATCGCGAGACATTTTTCGTGATACGCAAGCGATTGCGTGAAGTCGCCGGTTTCATGGTGGATGATGCCCACATTGTGGAGAGCGGCAAAGGTTAGGACGGGTTGGCCGATCTTCTCTGCGATCGACTGTGCCGTTTGGGCAGCGGTCATGGCTTCGACGTGATAGCCAAGTCTCCAGAGTGCGACTGTCAACTGACAATTCACCGCCGCAATCCGCCATGGTTCCCGGGATTCTTCGGCCAGCCGGCGCGCCTCACGCAAGACGTCGGCAATACGTTGATGCATGCCGATTGGTTCGAGCGCCGTAATCACCGTCAGATGCAGATCTATTTCAGAGATGGTTTTCTTCGATGACGGCGGCCAATGCGCCAGCGTTTGGCGACCACGCTCGTAAATGGCGATCGCATCCTGATTGGCGCCACGCTTGATTGCTCGACGGCAGCTCCGTAACTGATACGGAACTGCCTTTTGCCATAGCTCAGCGAGAAACGCATGGTCGGCAAGTCGGTCGATATGTTCGTCGAGACGGTCGGCGAATCGAAGCTCGATAATTTCGATCGCCTTGGCGTGGAGATAGCGACGGACGCTGAGTAGCATCATGCCGTAGGCCACTTCTCTCGTGAGCTCATGTTTGAACGAATATTCGACGGTGCCGGAGGCAGTGGCCTTTCTGAGAAAATCCCCCGACTCCAGCGCCAGAAGACGAGGAGCCAGTTCGTCGGGATCAGTTCCAACCATGCCGGACAGCAGGATCAATGAGATGTCTTTGCCGATCACGGCGGACATTTGCAAAAGCGATTTCGTCGCTTGATCGAGTAGGTCGATACGCGATGCCAGAACGGAATGAATGGTCTCGGGGATTTTGATATTAGACGATCCATCGCTGACTTTGTAGCGGCCCGGATCGCCGACTAGCACCTTCGTATCTTTGAGTGCCTGGGCCAGTTCCTCCACGAAGAGTGGATTGCCTTGCGCTTTCGCGAGGACACGTCGTCTGATGTAGCCCAGACTTCCGTCATCGCCCAACAGCGATACAAGCAGTTGATCACCGTCCGGTTCGCTGAGCGGCGCGATGTCCAGGCGTTCAACCGCTCGGCCGGACCAGATGCGTTCCGGGCGTTGCGTGACGACCACGAGGACCCGGGCGCTATCGAGCATCCCCATGATGCTGTTCAGAATGAGCTGGGTTTCGGCATCGACCCAGTGGATGTCCTCGATCAGGATGAGCAAGGGCGTCAACCGTTCCTGCGAGAAGACGAGCGTCTTCATGGCGTCGATGACCTTATTGCGTCTTTCGGATGGCTCAAGCTTTTTCCAGTCTTCGTCCTCGCTGTTGAGATCCAGGAGCGAGAGGATGGCCGGAAGATGTGGGGGCAGATTTGGATCGAGGCGGGCAACACGGGTGCTGGTCCGGCTGGCAGCTGAGGCGGGGCTATCCTCGGCGCGTACGCCGAAGAGCTCACGTATCAACGTGCTGACGGGATAGTAGCTGGAGTTCGCGCGTTGAGAAGCGCAGGTCGTCTGCAGGACGAGCCATTCTTCTGGAACGCTGGCGATGAACTCATGGACCAGACGCGATTTGCCGATCCCGGCAGGGCCGACAATGGTCACCGCGCGTCCGTGTCCCGCAGCGGCGTTATCCAGCAGTTTCTTGAGGAAATCTAATTCTGTCCGACGTCCGATCAGCGGACTGAGGCCGCCGGATGAGCGAGCCTGCCAGCGGGTGCGCGGCCGCATCGACACCAGTTCATAGGTCTCCACCGGCTCGGCGACCCCTTTGGCTTGTTCGGGCCCGAGCTGCAATGCGCTGATGAAGCCCTTCGCGAGTTGGAAGGTGTCGGACGACAACTTGATCGAGCCAGGGGAGGCAAGCGCTTCCATTCTGGCGGCGAGGTGAACCGTTTTTCCAACGGCGTCATAGTTCATCGCCAGATTGTTGCCGATCGAATGAATGATGACCTGTCCGGAATTCAGGCCAATTCTGATGCTGATCGAGCGCTGATGCAGACGATTGAATTCGATGATTGCATTTCTCGCAGCCAGTGCTGCGCGGCAGGCCTGGACGGCGTGGTCTTCGCTCGCAATGGGGGCGCCGAAGAGCGCCATAATGCCGTCACCGCGCGTCTGATTGACCAACCCATCGTGCTCATGCACGGCGTCCATCAGCCGCTTGAGCACTGGGCCAATAACTTCCAGCGCTTCTTCTGGATCCAATTGGTCGATGAGTTCGGTCGACCGCTGGATATCGGCAAACAGGACAGTGACACGTTTGCGCTCGCCCAGCATGGATGTGCCGGACCGCATGATACGCTCAGCGAGTTCTGGCGGGATTTGCGATTGCAGGAATGAGAGTGCATGAACGCCAAGCGCAGTTGGAGCAGCCCTTGGCCGCCCGCAGCCACCGCAAAAGCGTGCATCCAATTGCATCGTGAACCCGCAATACGCGCATTGGTTCGCGGAATCGTCCAATAGGTTGTGCCCTTCTTTGGATGCCACCTTTCACCCTTTCCGGCGGAGCAAGCAATCTATCCAATTGCGCGATCATGGCAATGTCGGGAGCTATGTCTCAGGCCAGGGTGAGCGTGGTGTGATCTGGAAAGCATCGGCCGGTTGCGCCTAATACCAAATCGGACGGTTCGCGCGATCCGGATGGGGACAGCGCAATAGGCGCGTCATGCTGCAAGCGTCGACGAACATATGAGTGACAGCAATCGGCGCAAAGCGGACATCGTTGACCCACGAAATCTCCCTCGTAGCATCGTTGCCGCTCGGATGGCCGCACAGCATCAACACGTTGGTTTCAACTAGCGATAGCCTGCCGTGCGATTAATTCTTGGCGATTGTAAGCTGGACCCATACTTCATTGCTCGCGACGTCGGTCGCGGCTCTGGTGTAGGTCTACATCGTCGCACATCCTCGGTATCAGTGTCGAACTCGCGGTGGTGTACAGTTAGATGTGGAAGAGCGGTGAACAGGTGAACGAAAAGTGGTCGGCGTCAAATGACGTAGTGCACGCCGTGCCAGTTATGAGCGTCGTCGAGTTTTGCGGTCTCGACGTGAATATACGTGCAGATCTTGCATAGGTAGACTCTCACCTCGACCCCGTCGTCGTATTTGCAGTGTCGATCTAAAGACATCTGGAAACGGCATCTCAGGCAACGCGTATTGTCTGCCATCTGTGCTCACCGAAACACCGCTGGACGCTTCTCGACGAACGCTCTGACGGCTTCGCGATGCTCCTCGGTCTGCGCGGAGCGGACCAGCCGCTCGGCCTCCTTGTCTAGCGATGCGGCAAAGCCGACGTTTTGCACCTCGTCCAGGTTGTCTTTCATGGCGCTGTAGGCCTTCGTGGGTCCATTCGCCAATTTCAACGCGATCATGAACGCCTCCTCGGCAAGCCTGTCGGCCGCTACGATCCGATTGAATAATCCCATAGTTTCGCAGCGTTGTGCATCGACTCTGTCGGACAACAACATCAGTTCTCTTGCGCGGGCGGCTCCCACCGTTCGCGTGAGTAGCCAGGCGATGCCGTAGTCGCCGCTCAGCCCGATTCTGGCATAGGCCGTACTGACGAATGCTTGCTCAGCTGCGATGCGGATATCGCAGGCCAATGCGAGCGAGAGGCCTGCGCCTGCAGCCGCACCGGGAAGGGCCGCGACCGTCGGCTTCCGCATCTCGAAGAGCGCGCCGGTCAAAGTGCGTTGACGTTCGATCAGACGCGTTACTTTCTGACCAAAGGTTAGTTCGTCTGTGCTGCTGCGGTCGCCCATGCCTTTCACATCGCCACCCGCGCAGAAAGCCTCGCCGGCGCCGGTGATCAGCACCGCGCGTACGCCATTGTCGGTCGAGCAGTATGCGATCATCCGGCGCAGGGCGGGTGTGAGTTTGTCCGACAGCGCATTGCGGGCCGCCGGGCGATTGAGCGTGATCACGGCGACCCGACGGTCGATATGACAAAGCAATTCGTCCGTTCCCGTTTCGACCGAAACCGGCGTCAAGGTCGTCATGAAGAGTCTCCCCGTCGTGCACTGTTTGAAAATTGACAGTTCTAAAATAGAACTATAGTCTTCGAGCAAGAGGCTGCAAGGCAGGATCGTCTCCGCTTGAGCCGATTGTCAAAGACGGTCAGCTGAATGACCGTCGGGAGGAAATAGATGCGCGGTCTGTCCGTGAAGTCCGATGGACTTCCGACGGAGCGATGTTGTGCCCGGTCGCGTGGAAACAGCATCCTCATCTCGAGCCATCCAGGCGTTGCGGTTGCCGAGCGAGTTGTGCATCGACGCGCAGGGGAGATAGTCGCATGAGCAATGTATCCGAGAATGGAGAATTCATCAGGATCGTCGGCGGTCGCGTGCTGTCTAACACCGTCGTCCGCACGCCCGTAATCCGGATTGAAAGCTTCCGCAGGGACGTGTCGAAGCAGGTTCAATGGCATTTCAAGCAGCCAGAACTAGCGCTCTTCTTCTATAGGAGGGGTGCGCGGAAGCTGCGCGGCAAGATGGATGGTAAGTCGTTCGACCAGCAACTTGCCGGCAACTTGGCCGTCTATCCGGCTGGCTTGGAGATCGATGGCGAATTCACCGTCACATCGGCAAGGTCGGATTATACAGTCGTGTTCTTCGACCAGACGTTCATATCGGAACGACTTCCGAGCTTTGCGGCAGCGCCGAGACTGGGCTTCGATAACCCGGCAATCGCCTTCGGACTGGAAGAACTGTGCAGCGAGCCGCATCATGACGACGATGTCTATGCGATGATGGCAGAGGGGTGGGCAACCCAGACACTCGCTGTTCTAAAGCGGATGAGCGGCACCAAGACGCCGCTTGGCAACCGAGGCGGTCTCACCCACTGCAATCTTAAAAGGATCTCCGAGTTCGTCGAGGAAAACCTCGGTCGGTCGATCGGATTGATGGAGATGGCTTCGCTGGTCGGATTGAGCACTCGACATTTCATTAGGGCATTTTCCGAAAGTACCGGCGATACCCCGCATCAGTATGTCATCGGTCGGCGCATTGAGCGCGCCAAATACCTTCTTATTAGTGAGAAGTGTTCGCTGACGGAAGTTGGCCTTGCAGTTGGCTTCAGCCATTCGCAACATTTCACGACGAAATTCAAACAGCACACTGGTCTTTGTCCGTCGGGCTTTCGCGCCGCGGTGCGGCATTAGCAAAGTCGGAAAGCAATGTCGCTTTCACGTAGATCCGGCACTATCTGGCAAGCCTGGTCGCCCGCGTTCTTCTAACAGATCCACTCAACGGTGCGTCGTGCGCCGAATGCAGTGGGAATGGAACGCATGCCAGGGCCTCTTTTGGGAGTTCGCGTACTTGATCTGACCAGCGTCGTGTCGGGTCCATTTGCAACCATGTTCTTGGCGGACCAGGGCGCTGAGGTCATCAAGATCGAGCCGCTGGGCGGTGACATCACGCGCCGCAGCCGGGCCGCCATCGACAAGGCCGGGCAGTTCTCGGCGCTGTTCATCTCGTCGAACCGAGGCAAGCGCTCGATCTCGCTCGATATCAAAAGCGAAGCCGGTGCGCGGATCGTCAAGAAGCTCGTCGCCCAGTCCGATGTCCTCGTGCAGAACTTTCGCCCGGGGACGATGGAGCGTCTTGGGTTGGGAGCCGACGAACTCCGGGCCCAATTTCCGCGCCTCATCTACGTATCGATCAGCGGGGTCGGTGAAACCGGGCCATACGCCAAGAAACGCGTCTACGATCCGATCGTCCAGGGGCTGTCGGGTTTCGCCGACATCCAGTCGCAGGCCGGCACCAACCGACCTCAGATGATACGGACCATCGTCGCAGACAAGACGACGGCTGTGCTGACGGCACAGGCCGTGTCCTCGGCGCTCTATGCGCGCGAGAAGACTGGACGCGGCGATCACATTCGGGTCGCGATGCTGGACGCCATGCTGTCGTTCCTGTGGCCTGAAGGCATGATGCAACACACCGTCGTCGGCGCGGAGGCCTCGTCGCCGGATCCTAATGATCGCCCCGATCTGATCTTCAAGACCGTGGACGGCTATATCACCGCAGGCACGATCTCGGATTCCGAGTGGCAGGGCTTCTGCCGCGCCACCGACGACCCTGAGCTCGTCAAGGACGAGAGGTTCGCGACGCCTGCGGGGCGCTCGGTCAATGCCACCGCGCGCATCAACAAGATGCAGGAATACATCGCCACCCGGACCACGGCCGAATGGCTTGCCAGGCTGGACGCCGCGGACGTGCCATGTGCACCGGTGCTGCGCCGTAGCGAGATCGTCGCCAACGAGCAGGTGGTGGCGCGCGGCATCATCCAAGAGTTGGAGCAGCCGTCCGTCGGCCGCGTCCGTCAGCCGAAACCGGCGGCCCGGTTCGAAGAGCGCCCGGCGGCCATCGGCGGGCCGGCACCACGCATTGGCGAGCATAGTCGGGAGATCCTGCGAGATCTTGGTTTCGACGATGCGGCAATCACCGAGATGACCCTGTCGAAGGTCGTCCGAATTGAAGGCGAGGGACGTTGACATGACTGACAAGAAGCAAGTGGCGCTCCTGGTGGGAGCGGGGGATGCAATTGGTGCGGCCGTCGCGCGGCGATTTGCACAGGGGGGATACGCGATCTGTATCGCGCGGCGCGATGCTGAAAAGTCTGCGGGCCTGGTCGAGGAGCTGCGCGCGCAGGGCCACGATGTCCACGCCAGATCGATCGACGCCCGAAACGAGGAGGAGGTGCAGCGGCTGTTCCAGACGGTGGAAGATGAGATGGGCCCCATCGCGGTGTGCCTGTTCAATGCCGGATCCAATGTGCAGAAGCCACTGCTCGAAACGACCGGGAAGCTGTTCTTCAAGGCCTGGGAACTAGCCTGCTATGCCGGCTTCCTGGTGGGACGTGAGGCAGCGAAGCATATGGTGCCGCGCGGCGCCGGCACGATGCTGTTCACCGGCGCGACGGCCAGCATGCGCGGCGGCAGCGGCTTTGCCGCTTTCTCGGCAGCGAAATTCGGTCTGCGGGCCGTTGCGCAGGCCATGGCGCGAGAGCTCGGACCGAAGAACATCCACGTCGTGCACCTGCTGATCGATGCCGGCGTCGACAGTGAGGCGATCCATGAGCGGATGAGGAGCCGTGGCCTGGATCCTGCCGCCCGTCAGCCCGACAGCCTCACCACGACGGCGTCGATTGCGGAAGCCTATTGGTTCGCCCATGCGCAGAAGCGAGACGGATGGACGCATGAGCTCGATCTTCGGCCGGCTGCGGAGAAATGGTGATGAACCCGGAACTCGTGTTGTGGGGCGTTGGCACCAGCCGGACCATCCGACCTCACTGGGCGCTTCATGAATTGAAGCTTCCCTATACCCGAAAGCCGATCCTGCCGCGGACGGGGGAGACCGAAACGCCGGAATATACGGCCCTCAATCCCCGGCAAAAGGTGCCGCTGTTGCAGGACCACACGCTCGTCATCGGCGAGAGCGCTGCGATCATCGCCTATCTAGCCAAGACCTATCCCGACCAGGCCGCCTCCCTCATTCCGAAAGACTCCGAGACTTACGCGAAGTGGCTCGAATGGTGTTTCTTCATCGTCACCGAGCTGGATTCCACGAGCCTGTACGTCATGAGGCGGCATGGGCAGATCAAGGGACTGTCTCACATCTATGGTGATGCACCGGGCGTTGTCGCCCAGGCTGCGGAGTATTTCAGGAAGCAGTTGAAGCACGTCGATGCGGCGCTGTCCGACGGGCGGGAATATCTCCTGGGTGAACAGTTCACCACCGCAGACATCCTGCTGACCACGTGTCTGACCTGGGCCATCGATTATCAGGTAGCGATCTGCGACAGCGCGACGCCCTATCTCGACCGTGTGCTGAATCGCCCCGCCTATCGGGATGCCTCGGCGGCCAACAAGCCGGGCTGATCGCTCCGACAAGACCGGGCGGCGTTGCAGCCGTAACACCGGCGACGCTGGCCGCGCGTAAGCGAAATTGCGCCGGTCTCAAGACGACGATCCGCAGCCGAACAGGCCTCAATGACGCGGACGGAAAAATGACGACGCCTATCAGAGGGAGGATGAAGAATGAAAATAACGCGCCGGTCTTTCTTGGCCGCAACGGCGTCCACGGTTGCAGTCCCGTCGATCGCACGATCGGCGGCGGACACCTGGCCGCAGCGACCGATCAGGATCGTCGTCGGCTTCGCCCCGGGCGGACAGACCGACGTCTATGCGCGGATGTATGCCGAGTTCATCGGAAGCCAGACCGGCGTGCCAGTGATCGTCGAGAACAAGACCGGCGCGCTCGGTTCGATTGCCGGGGCCGAGGTCAAGCGGGCAGTGCCGGACGGCTATACCATCCTGTTCAATACGTCTGGCGCGATGACCGTGAACCGCGTGCTGGTCAAAGATCTTGCCTACGACACGGATAAGGATTTTCAGCTGGTTTCGGCGATGCCGACGGGTGGACTGCCGCTCATCATGCGCAAGCAGCTGGGCATCACCGACCTCGACGGCGTCGTTCGTCATGCACGCGCGACGGGGCGCATGACGCTCGGAACGTTCGGGGTCGGCTCACCTCCGCACCTCACGATCCTCGCGCTCAACAAGCAATATGGCCTGAACATCGAGCCGATCCACTACCGTGGTGAGGCACCGATGTTCACCGATATGCTGGCACAGACGGTCGACGGCGGTGTCGGTACGATCGTCGGCGCGCAGCCGGTCCTGCAGAGCGGGTCGGGTGCAGTCGTCGCTGTGCCGCGCAAGCGGCTCACGACCTTTCCGGAAGTCAGGACGTTTGCCGAGCAGGGGGCGGATTCGCCGCTATTCGGTCTGCTGACCTATCAATGCTGCGCGGTGCCCACCGGTACGCCAACGGCCATTGTCGAACGCCTGTCGGATCTCATCATGCGGGCGGCGCAGACCGAAAAGGTCAGGACGATGTTCCAGACGTTTGGAATCGATGAAGGACCGATGTCGATGCAGGCGACGCGCGAGCTCTATGCGCGGGAAGCGCCAGTCTGGATCGAGCTTGCAAGGCAAGCGATTGCAGATCGAAAAACCTAGCGGCGACGTCGCGTCAGCTCGCCACTTGCGCGGCGGTCATTTTGCGATTGACAAGTTCTTTAAAAGAACTGACCTTGATCACCAAGGTCGCTGACCAATAATTGCGATCAAATGATTGCATGCCGCCGCGATCATTGCGGCGAGCCAGGGGAGGATATGATGCGCCGGATCACGACTGCGTTGATGGTTTGCGATCCCAACGGCGGTGCATGCCGCGCGCGGCACCACGTGGCGCGCTGATCGGTGCCGGTGGGATCGCGTGTCATCGGCCCATCGATCGATAGCCAAACTCATTTCGAGGGCTGCCGGGTTTGAACGACGCAGCAGCGCCGGGCTTGGCTGGCCTCTGCCCTGACGAGCCACGGCACCCCGGGGATGGCCGATCCGGGCGCTTGTCGCTGTCACCGATGGGTCATGTGCAGGGCTGTTTCGCTCGGCGACGTTGGCGAGAGCTCTTCATTCGAGAATTTTAAATGGCAGGCAGTCAAGCTTGCGGCACTGGAGGGAGCGGACAATGATGAGAAGAATGTTTGTTGGCGTTGCAATGGCAGCGACACTGTTCGGACTGCAGGCGCGAGCCGAGACAGTCGGCGTCACGGATACCGAAATCAAAATCGGTGCGACCTTTCCGTTCAGCGGACCTGCGTCGCCCTTGAGCAATACCGGCAAGGGGCTCATTGCCTATGTCAACTCGATCAACGATCGCGGCGGCATCGGCGGCAAAAAGATCAATCTCATTACCTATGACGACGCCTATAGCCCGCCGAAAACGGTCGAACAAACGCGCAAGCTGGTTGAGAGCGACGAGGTTGCGTTCCTGTTCGGCCCGCAGGGCACGCCTGGAATTGGAGCGACGATCAAATACGTCAACGCGAAGAAGGTCCCGCACCTGTTCGTGGTGAGCGGCGTCAACAAGTTCACGAACTTCAAAGAATTCCCGATGACGACGACGGGCCTGCCCAGCTACGACACCGAGGGAAAGATCTACGCCAAATATATCTCGAAGGTGCTGCCGGATGCGAAGATCGCGCTATTGTATCAGAACGACGATCTCGGCAAGGACTTCCTCGCGGCGTTTAAGGCGTATTTCAAGGACGCTTTCGACAAGAAGGTCGTGGCATCCGCATATGAACTGAGTGAGCCCACCATCGACTCCCATGTGGTGAATCTGAAAGCCTCGGGCGCGGCAGCGTTCCTGGTTGCCGGCACGCCGAAATTCGCCGCGCAGGCGATCAAGAAAGCGTCCGAAATAGGCTGGAAGCCGCTGTTCCTGATCAACTACGTCTCAAGCTCGGTCTCGTCGACAATCGTGCCGGCAGGACCCGACAAGGCGATCGGTATCGTTGCGGCGACCATCGCAAAGGATCCGAGCGACAGCAAATGGGCGGATGACCCCGGGGTCCAGTGGTACAAAGCCCACTTCGCGAAATATCTGCCCGGTGCCGACATTGGCGATGCGAACTATGTGTATGGCACGGAGCAGGGCCAGATCCTGGAGCAGGTTCTGAAGCAATGCGCTGGCGATTATTCCCGCGAGAATATCGTGAAGCAGGCACGCAATATTCGGGGCCTGTCCCTGCCGACGTTGATGCCGGGAATTACTATCAATACCGGACCGCAGAACAGCATGGCCTATACCCAGCTTCAGCTGCAGCGCTGGAACGGGCATTCCTGGGACCAGTTCGGCGGTCTTCTGGACGCGAGCTCGGAGTAACGCAGTCGTCGCCAAGTCCGGCTTGTTCTTCGTCCGGACTTGGCCTCAGGCGCGTTTTGCCCTGGAAGCGGTGGCTTTCGGCGCCTGCACTTTAACCTGTGTCTTGGCAATCTGCGTCCTCGGCATTGCCGTTTCGCGAGCGCCAGGCCCCGGATGGACGTGGACTTCCTTCGCAAGCACCGGCTCGCCGCATTCTGAGCAGATCATGAGCGGATCGAAGTGCTTGCCGCATGACTTGTGCTCGTGAAGCATCGGTCGCCCCCGCGCGTCGACCATGTGGATGTTACCCCAATGAACGACCGACATGATGATCGGGTAAAGGTCCAGTCCCTTCTGAGTCAAAATATACTCGTATCGCTTGGGTGCATCCATATAGGGAATGCGCCGGAGCACACCGAATCGAACCAGCTTCTTGAGGCGGTCGGCGAGCAGGTGCCGTGTAATTCCCAGCGATGTCTGGAAAGCGTCGAAGCGACGCTTGCGCAGGAAGCATTCGCGCAAAATCATAAGCGTCCAGCGGTCGCCAATCACCGCGACGGTGCGGGCCAGCGAACACGGCTCTTCCTCAAGCGAATCCCATTTCATCCCACGTCTCCGGCATTCCCATTCCGCGCATTCTATTTTGGCATGGACCTCAAAACAATACCGTTGTCGCCGTTCCAGTTTCAAAGCAGGTTTCGCCGTTGACAGTTCTAAAATAGAACTTTAGCGTCCACGTCGCGGCGGAAGTTTGATCCCGCCCGCCAAGATCAAAGAGGAGGCGCCGTTGACCGATCGACCACAGCCGGAATTCCATTTCGATTTCGGCAGCCCGAACGCATATCTCGCGGAAGCTGCCCTTTCGGGAATCGAGCAGCGCACCGGCGTCAAATTCGAATATATCCCGGTGTTGTTGGGTGGGATCTACAAAGCCACCGGCAACATGTCGCCAGCCGAGTCGTTGCGCGGGATCAAGAACAAACCTGAATATCAGAGGCTCGAATCCGAGCGCTTCATCCGGCGGCACGGCATTACGAAGTTCAAGAACAATCCGTTCTTCCCGGTCAACACGCTCATGCTCATGCGCGGCGCCGTTGCGGCAAAGTTCGAAGGTCTGTTCGATCCGTATTTCAGGGCTGCCTATCGTCACATGTGGGAAGAGCCGAAGAAGATGGACGATCCGGCGGTATTCGTGGCGGCTTTCAAGGAGTCGGGCATCGACATCGACAGGCTGATCGCGCGTGCGCAGCAGGACGACGTCAAGCAGAAACTGATCAAGGACACGAATGACGCGGTAGCCCGCGGATCGTTCGGGTCGCCGACCTTCTTCGTCGGCAACGAGATGTTCTTTGGCAAGGACAGTCTCAGGGATGTGGAAGAGGCGATCGTGGAGCAGGCTTCTGTCCTGAAAACGAGGACGGCCTAGGTTACCCGACCATACGATCTAGAAGCTGCGATGAAGCAGCTCATTTCCGGGAGGACGAAGATGTTGAAGACGGTGGAAACCGATGAGGCAGCGCGCATACTTTCCGCGTTGCCGCGCCGCATCGACCAGGTCATTGATTGCCATGCTGTCGAAACACCCGATCGGATAGCGTTGATCGACGACGGGGACAGCATGACCTATGGTCAGTTGCATAAGGCCGTCGCGGATATTGCCTTTGACCTCACCAAGCTCGGCATCAGGCCCGGCGACCGCCTGATGATCGTCAGCGAAAACAGCATTCCGCTCGCAGGTCTGCTGCTCGCGGCAAGTCGCCTCGATGTCTGGGCGATCGTCGTCAATCCACGGCTGTCCGCTCGTGAGCTGGATCAGATCAGGGATCACAGCGGCGCACGCCGTGTGCTTCTGACGGTCGGCGTGTCCAAGGAAGCTGCGAGCCATGCCGCGCGGTATGAAGCCCAAACGCATCGGATCGGCCCGCTATCGGAGGTGGCCGTTACCGCTCTCAACGAGGGCACGTCACCCGAGCGAGTGGAGGACAGCCCGAAAGATCAGGTGGCCGTTCTCATTTATACGTCGGGTACGACCGGCACGCCCAAAGGCGTGATGCTGACGCACGAGAATCTGCTGTTCAGCGCCAAGACCACGGCCGACATCCGTCGCATGACGCCAGACGACAAGCAGTACATCGTTCTCCCGATCTCGCACATCGTCGGCATTTCGTTGCTGGTGATGACCTTGATGACGGGTGCGCCCGTCCGGTTGGCAAGCAAGTATGATCCGGCCGCACTGGCAAAGGCGATCTCGGACGAAGGCATCACGATCCTGAATGGCGTGCCGGCGACCTATCAGCGATTGCTGGAATACAAATCGGTTACCGGTTTGAGCAAGCTCGATCGAGGCTCCTTGCGTCTTATTGCGGTCGCAGGTGCGCCGCTCGACCTGGACCTGAAGTCGCGCGTCGAGCGCGAACTCGGGCTCTCACTGTTGAACGGCTATGGCATCACCGAGTGCTCACCCGGATTATCCGGCGTGCGTATTGATGCGCCGCGCGACGATCAGGCGGTTGGCCCGCTGCTGCCTGGTGTCGAGGCCAGGATTGTGGGGCTCGACGGATCGCACAAGACTGCCGGCGAGGTCGGCGAGCTCCATGTCCGCGGGCGGAATGTGATGCGCGGCTATTATCGGGCCCCGGATCTGACCGCGAAGGCGATCGATCCGGATGGCTGGTTCAACACCGGCGATCTGGCCCGCTTCGAGGGGGATTGTCTCTTCATTGTCGGCCGCACCAAGGAAATGATCATTCGCTCGGGCTTCAACGTCTACCCCGCCGAGATCGAAGCGGTGTTGAGTACGCATGCCTCGGTCGTGCAGTGTGCGGTCGTGGGGCGCCCGGTGGACGGTAACGAAGAGGTCGTCGCCTTTGTGCAGCTTCTTCAGGGGACCGAGACAACGGCCTCCGATCTGATGGCGCATGTCAGCCCTCAGCTCACATCCTACAAGCGCCCGTCGGAGATCATCGTGCTGCCGGCGCTGCCGGCCACATCCACGGGCAAGATTCTGAAGCACAAGCTGGCGGAATCGCTGCGCAGCTAAGCAGATTGCGGTGGCGTTCGCCGCCGCGTACTCGCATCCGGGAGAACTCAGTTGAAAAAACGCAATGCAACAGTAGCCGTCGTTGGCGCAGGTGACTTCATCGGCGGCGAGATCGCCAAGAAATTCGCTGCGGAAGGTTTCACGGTCTTCGTGGGGCGCCGCCAGGGCGAGAAGCTCGAGCCGCTGATCAAGGAGATCGAGGCCGCGGGGGGCACCGTATTTGGGCGTGCTCTCGATGCGCGCAAGGAAGAGGAGATGGTGAAATTCATCGCTGACGCCGACGCCCATGCGCCGTTGGAGATCTGTGTTTTCAACATCGGTGCTAACGTCAACTTTCCGATCGTGGAGACGACCGAACGTGTGTTCCGCAAGGTCTGGGAGATGGCGTGTTACTCCGGCTTCCTGGCCGGCCGCGAGGCGGCGCGGGCGATGCTGGCGCGCGGAAAGGGCAACATCTTCTTCACGGGCGCGACGGCAAGCCTGCGGGGCGGCAACGGTTTCGCCGCTTTTGCCAGCGCCAAGTTCGGTCTCCGAGCCGTCGCGCAATCGATGGCCAGGGAGCTCGGCCCAAAGAACATTCACGTCGCGCACCTGATCATCGACTCGAGCGTGGATACGGAATGGGTGCGGCAGCTGATCACCAGCCGCGAAGGGCCGAAGGCGATGGAAAACCTCGATCCGAACCGTTTGATGCGGCCGGCTGCTGTCGCCGAGGCTTACTGGGCACTTTACCAGCAGCCGCGTGACGCATGGACGTTCGAGCACGAGATTCGTCCATTCGGCGAGAAATGGTAGCTCGCCATGGAGCTCAACCTTTCGGCCGAAGATGCGGCATTCCGTAACGAGGCTCGGTCCTTCATCTCGGAAAACTACCCGAAGGAAATGCGTGTCGCGAATCCCGAGACGGATCTCGCAAAAGAGCAATCGCTCCTTTGGCACAGGATCCTCTATCAGAAGGGCTGGATCGCGCCGCTCTGGCCGAAGGAATATGGCGGCCCCGGTTGGTCGCTGACCCAGCGCTTCATCTGGGAGCAGGAGACCTCGCGTGCGGGAACGCTTCCGCCGCTCGCCTTCAGCGTGACCATGGTCGGCCCGGTCATCTACACCTTCGGGACGGAGGCGCAGAAGGCGAGGTTCCTGCCGCGCATATTGTCGGGCGAGGACTGGTGGTGCCAGGGTTACTCGGAGCCGGGTTCGGGGTCGGATCTAGCTTCCGTCAGGACCAAGGCGGTTCGCGACGGCGATCACTACGTCGTCAACGGGCACAAGACATGGACTACTCTCGCGCAGCACGCGGACTGGATCTTCTGTCTCGTCCGCACCGATCCGTCCGCAAAGCCCCAGGCGGGCATCTCCTTCCTGTTGATCGACATGAAGACGCCCGGCGTCACCGTGCGCCCGATCATCACCATCGACGGCTCGCACGAGGTCAACGACGTCTTCCTTGAGGACGTGCGGGTGCCGATCGAGAATCTGATCGGCGAGGAGAACAAGGGCTGGACCTATGCAAAATTCCTCCTCGGCAACGAACGCACCAGTATGGCGGGTATCGGTCGTTCGACCCGGTACCTGCGGCGACTCAAGGACATCGTTAGGGCTGAAATTCCCGAGGACGATCCGAGTTTCGCGGAGTTCATCCGTGAGATCGCCCGTGTCGAATTGGATGTGCTGGCCCTCGAAGCGACGGAATTGAGGGTCGTCGCGCAGATGTCGCGCGGTATCGATCCCGGCCCGGCCGCATCGCTCTTCAAGATCAGAGGCACCGAGATATTCCAGCGCATTACCGACCTCACGCACCGCGCGATGGGCAACTACGGCGTCGCTCTTCGGGAGCATCCCGTCAGCGGTAACCGTTTCATGCCCGGGCCTGACTATGGGCATACGTCGGCGGAAAAATACCTCAACTCGCGCAAGCTCAGCATCTACGGCGGATCCAACGAGATTCAACGCAACATCATCGCGAAAGCCGTGCTCGGTCTTTGACCCGCACCAGGAGAGGCGCCCATGGACATCGAACTGACCGGAGACCAGGAATTGCTCCGCAACAGCGTGCAACGTTTCCTGCAGGATGAATACGGCTTCGATGACCGAGCGAAGATCGTCGCGGGCGAAGATGGTTGGAGTCGCGCGGTGTGGGCAAAGTTCGCCGACCTCGGTCTTCTGGCGGCACCGTTCGCGGAGGAATATGGCGGCCTCGGGAACGGCCCGCTGACGACCATGATCGTTATGCAGGAGTTCGGCCGCAGCCTCGTCGTCGAGCCATATTTCGAGACGGTCGTGCTGGCGGGAGGGCTAATCGAGGCATTGGGGACCGACGACCAACGCGGGGAATTGCTCGCCGAGATCGCAGCGGGCGAGGCGACGTGGGCGTTGGCCTGGGCCGAGCCGGGATCTCGGTACAACCTCAACAAGGTATCGGTGTCTGCGGACCGAAGTGGTGATGACTACGTCCTGTCGGGAACGAAAGCCGCCGTGATCGGTGCTCCGTGGGCCGACCGGCTGATCGTCTCCGCGAGAACGTCCGGCCGAGATGGCGATCGTGACGGCGTGTCCCTGTTCATCGTCGACAGCCGGGCGGCCGGTCTACACATGCAAAGCTACCGGACGGTCGACGGCAGGCGCGCCGCCGAGGTCACGCTGAAGGATGTTCGCATCCCGGCGGTCAACCTGCTCGGACGCGAAGGCCAGGGAGTCGTCGCGCTCGAGAGCTGTCGCGACCGCGGCATCGGCGGACTGTGTGCCGAGGCTATAGGCGCAATGACCGAGCTGAATGCGGCGACGCTAGACTACAGCAAGACCCGCAAGCAATTCGGCGTGACCCTCGGATCGTTTCAGGTGCTGCAGCACAGAATGGTCGACATGTTTATCGCGCTGCAGGAAGCCGTCTCGTTGATGCAGCATCTGACCCTGACGCTGGCGTCCAACGACGCCCATGTCACGAAGCTCGCCTCCGGTGCGAAGACAAAGGTCGGATATGCTGCGCGCTTCATCGGCGAACAGGCGATCCAACTGCACGGTGGCATGGGCATGAGCGACGAGCTCAAGGTCGGTCACTATTTCAAACGTATCGGCGCCATCGACATCCAGTTCGGCGACCCCGCTTTCCATCTGATGCGATTCGCCCACGCCGCATGACGCGCGGTCACGCCCGTCCCATCCAGCCAAGGAAATAATAAATGACCGAAGCCGTAATCGTATCGACCGCCCGCACCCCGATAGGAAAGGCCTATAAGGGCGCGCTCAACAATACCGAAGGTGCGACCATGATGGGACACGCCATTTCGGCGGCGCTCACCCGCGCGAACATCATAGGCGGAGAGGTGGAGGACGTGGTGATGGGGTGCGCCATGCAGCAGGGCACGACGGGATCGAACATCGCCCGCAAGGCTCTGCTTCGCGCCGGTCTTCCTGTCACGGTCGCCGGCACCACCATCGACAGACAGTGTGCGTCGGGGCTCCAGGCGATCGCGCTTGCCGCCCGGTCGGTGATCTTCGACGGCGTAGAGGTCGCGGTCGGCGGAGGCGGTGAATCCATTAGCCTCGTCCAGAACGAACATATGAACCAGTGGCACGCGGTTGACCCAGAGCTGCTGGCGATCAAAGGCGACGCTTACATCGCAATGCTGGATACGGCCGAAAACGTCGCAAAACGCTACAACATCTCTCGGGACGCGCAGGACGAATACAGTCTCGAAAGTCAGCGCCGCACCGCAGCCGCGCAGCAAGCCGGCCGCTTCAATGACGAACTGGCGCCGATCAAGACGACGATGGTCGTGACTAACAAGGAGACCGGCGCCATCTCCTACAACGAGATCACGCTCTCGGCGGACGAGGGCCCGCGTCCTGACACGACCGCCGAGGGACTGGCCAAAGTCAAGCCGGCGAAAGGGCCGGGCTACTCCATCACTGGCGGCAACGCGAGCCAGCTATCGGACGGTGCCAGCGCCACCGTTATCATGAGCGACAAGCTCGCCGCCCAAAAGGGCCTAAAGCCGCTTGGCATCTTCCGCGGCTTTGTGTCGGCGGGCTGCGAGCCCGACGAGATGGGAATCGGCCCGATCTTCGCAGTGCCTCGCCTTCTCAAGCGCCATGGTCTCACGATCGACGACATCGACCTTTGGGAATTGAACGAGGCATTCGCGGTCCAGGTTATCTACTGCCGCGACACGCTCGGCATTGATCCCGAGAAGCTCAACGTCAACGGCGGCTCCATCGCTGTCGGTCACCCCTATGGCATGACCGGCGCGCGGCTGACGGGTCATGCGCTGATCGAGGGGCGTCGTCGCAAGGCGAAGTACGCGGTGGTCACGATGTGCGTAGGCGGCGGCATGGGTGCGGCCGGCCTGCTCGAAATCGTTCACTGATAATCAGAAACCTAAACAGCGAGATTCGGAGACGATCATGAGAACCGCCATCACAGACCTCTTCGAGATCGAACATCCCATTATTCAGGGGGGCATGCACTATGTAGGCTTTGCCGAACTCGCCGCGGCCGTCTCGAATGCCGGTGGCCTGGGCATCATCACCGGATTGACTCAAAGAACGCCCGAGAACCTCGCGAAGGAAATCGCGCGCTGTCACGACATGACCGACAAGCCGTTCGGCGTGAACCTCACATTTCTGCCGACGTTCGACGCCCCGCCATATCCGGAATACATCGCCGCGATCAAGGAAGGTGGCATCAAGGCCGTCGAAACCGCTGGCCGAAGTCCTGAGCAGTACATGCCGGCCCTGAAGGAGGCGGGCATCAAAGTCATCCACAAATGCACATCCGTCCGCCATTCGTTGAAGGCGGAGAAGATCGGTTGCGACGCCGTCAGCGTCGACGGATTCGAATGCGGTGGTCATCCCGGCGAAGACGACATGCCAAACATGATTCTGCTGCCGCGCGCTGCCGAAGAACTGAAGATCCCGTTCGTTGCATCGGGAGGGATGGCCGACGCGCGTAGTCTGGTTGCGGCGCTCGCGATGGGCGCTGCGGGCATGAACATGGGCACCCGGTTCGTGGCAACCAAAGAGGCGCCCGTCCATCAGAACGTCAAGGATGCGATCGTCAAGGCGTCGGAACTCGATACGCGTCTAGTGATGCGCTCGCTGAGGAATACCGAGCGCGTTCTCAATAACGCCGGAGTCGAGCGGCTGATCGCAACCGAACAAGCTAAGGGCGACTCATTGGTCATCGGCGACATCATCAATGAAGTGGCGGGCGTGTATCCGAAAGTCATGGTCGACGGTGACATGGACGCCGGCGCCTGGAGCTGCGGCATGGTTGCGGGCCTCATCAACGACATCCCGACCGTCAAGGAACTGATCGATCGCATCATGGCGGACGCCGAAAGCATCATCCGCCAGCGCTTGACCGGTTTTCTTAACGCCTCTGCCTGCGAACCCCTGCGCGCCGCAAGCTGAGGACGATGGCATGACGGATCATTTGAAGACGGATGTCGTCGATGGCGTGATGACGCTCACGATCTCGCGTCCCGAGAAGAAGAACGCGCTGACCGGAGCGATGTACGACGCGATGTCGGAAGGCCTCGAACGCGCCGAAAGGGATCCTGCCGTCAAGGTCGTTCTGTTTCAGGGCGACGGCGACAGCTTCACCTCCGGCAACGACTTGGCGGACTTTGCCGCCCAGTCCACGGCAAACGAAACCACTGACAGTCCCGCGTTTCGCTTTATCGGCAATTTAGCAAAGGCGACCAAGCCGCTCGTCGCGGCCGTCCAGGGAAACGCCGTTGGTGTCGGAACCACGATGCTCCTGCATTGCGATCTGGTCTACCTGGCGGAGAATGCGCGCCTGATCACGCCTTTCGTCAACCTGGCGCTGGTGCCCGAAGCCGCGTCGAGTTGGTTGCTCCCTTCGCGGATCGGGCACGTGAGGGCGTATGCCATGTTCGCGTTGGGAGAGCCGATGGATGCGGTAACCGCACTTCAATGCGGACTTGCCAATGCCGTTGTCCCTATCGGCGATGTTCGTGCGAGGGCGGCGACCGCCGCCCTGACTTTGACGCAGCGTCCGACAGGCGCACTTCGCCATACAAAGCTTTTGATGCGGGAGCAGCAGGAAATGGTTGAAAGGATCGCTGAAGAGAGCGCTCTTTTCAAAGAGCGGCTTCAGAGCGCGGAAGCTCGCGAGGCCTTCTCTGCCTTTGCAGAGAAGCGAAAGCCCGATTTCACGAAAGTCTAACTTGGCGGCTAGAGAGCTGCGCCGGCCAATCCATGACGATGATCAAGCGCCGAAACGAGTGTGCCCCTGCTGTGCCCCAGCTTTTCCGGGGCACACTTCGAGGGAATAAGGCCGCTAAGTACTTGAATGTGCTGGAATAATGGTGGGCGCACAAGGGATCGAACCTTGGACCTCTCCCGTGTGAAGGGAACGCTCTCCCGCTGAGCTATGCGCCCGGGATGCCGTACAGACCAAAAGGCCGGGCCGTAATGGCCCGGCGGGGACTGACGTCAGTGGCGCGATTTAGGGAATAGGGGGCGGGGGTGTCAAGCAAACCCTGCCGCAAGTCAGCACAATAAGTCTCCCCATCCGGCCGGGCGGGCCATTTGGGTTCCTGGCCCGCGATTTAGCCCGGCTGCGTGGCGCGGGAGGCATGGGACTGCAGCGCCCGGATCCGGTCGGCAAGGGTGCTGTTGGGGGCGAAACCTGCGTCATTGGCCGGGCGCGGCTGGGCCGCGGGCGCTGGTGCGGCGGCCAGGATCGCCTCGATGGGCGAATTCGGCCCTTCCAGTGTCATCGCCATTTTGGCCACTTCGGCGGCGATGTCGTTGATGCGCTCGCGCAGCAGGGCGTTTTCCATGCGCTCGGTGGCCCATGCGCTCTCGGCCTGCTGATGGACGCCGTTGAGGTCGCGCTGCAGCTTTGCACGCTCTTCGCGGGCGGCGGCGAGCTCGGTCTCCACGGCGGCCTTCTCGGCGCGCAGCTTCTCGATGATGGGCGATCCCTTGGCGCCGTTCATGGCGGCGAGCTCGACGCGCAGGTCGCGCGCGATCTGTTCGGCGGCCTCATTGGCCTGACGCAACTGGCTGTTCTCGAAATCGCGCTCGGCCAGGATCTTGGTCTGGGTCGAGAGCTGGCTCTCGAGATCGGTGACGCGGGCGCCGAGCTGTTCGGCTTCGCGGACCTGAATGGTGAGCTGCTGATCGAGATCAGTTACGCGCTGGCTGAGATTCTCGACGCGGGCGCGCGCCTCGGTGAGTTCGCGCGTCGCGGTGTCGGATTCGCCGCGCTGCAGCTCCAGCCTGTGCTGCGTATTGGCGAATTCCTTTTCGGCATCGCCGACGCGGCCCTTCAATTCCTCGACCTGCGCGCGCACGGCGATGAGCTCGACCTGGCGGGTGTCGGCCACCATGGAGCGATCCGAGAGGTCGTGGTTCAGCTTGGCGAGTTCGGCCTGCTTGTTGCTCAATGCCTGTTCGGCGGCGCGCAACGCTTCCGTCTTGCTGGTGAAGTCGGCCTCGGTGAGGCCGAGCTTTTCCTTCACAGCGGCTTCACGGGCTTCCAGCGCGAAGATCGTGGCGTTCTTCTCGCCGAGCTCAAGCTTCATGCGGTTGATGGCGTCGGACTTCTTGCCGAGTTCGGCGAGCTGGCTGGTGGTCTTGTTCTTGAGCTGGTCGACGCTCATTTCCAGTCGGCGTGCTGCCATCGCGAATTCTGCGCGCAGCTGGTCCTTGTCGGCCTGGATTTCCGCCATCGACAGCGGCGTCGCGGCTTCGAGCCGGCGGGTGGTGAGGCGGACGGCGCGGTTATGCACCAGCGGCATGATCATCAGGCCGCAGAGCATCGAGATCAGAAAACCGATCGCCAGATACATGATCGGTTCAACCATGACGAATGCTCCCACGCTCTCAAAATGCAGCGGTTACCATGCCATGGCACCGCCGGCAAAGACAGCGTAACGCCTCGTTAACCTTTATTCAGCCGTTCAGAAGCGCTTGATCGCAGGACCGCGCGATCGAGGGCTTAGAACGGGTTCCAGGTCGCGCTGGGGGTATATTTGAGATAGCCGATATTGGCGCCGAGCCGCAGGCCGAGACCCGAACGGATCGGCACCAGGACGACGTTGTTGGCAGTCAGTGCCGTCATGCCGAAGCCGCCGATGATGTAGGCGGAGCCGTCGATACCGGCGAAGCGCTGATAGATCGCCTGGGTGGCCGGCAGGTTATAGACCAGCGTCATGGTACGGGCGCCGTCGCCGCCCCAGTCGAAGCCGACCGAGGGACCTTGCCAGTAGACGCGCAGATCGCCGGCATTCTTCGTATAGAGCGTACCTTCGCCGTAACGGAGGCCTGCCACGATCGCGCCGCTGCCTTCCTCGCCCAGAATATAACCGTTCGGCAGCCCCCACTGGCTGACAGCCTTCTCGATCACCGAGGCGAGGCCGCGCGAGACATTGCCGAAAAACCGGTGTCCGGCCGTCATGAGTTCTTCGGACCGGTAGGTGTCCGGTGCGGCCTGGCCGCGCGGTGGTTGCTGCGCAGAGGCCGGCGAGAAGGCGAGCGTGAACGTGGCTAGCGCGACCGCTGCCAGGCGTGATGCGAAGGTCATGAAAAGAACCCCTGGTATTTCAAATTTGCGACCGCGGCTTTAACCGGATGCTGAGAAGCACGGTTTAACTCTGCAGTCATTGTCCCCGACTCCCTATACTATCGGTATCAACTATGACGGCACAACGGCGGGAATTGTCAGGCTGGAGCCGTGGAATTGCCTTGATTCTGCTGCTGGCGGCCGCTCTGGTCCCGGCGGGCGCGCAGGCTGCGACCAGTGAGCGCGTGGTCACTGACCGATACACGGGTCTCGCAATCAGCGGTTTCGATCCGGTGGCCTATTTCACCGAAGGCCGCCCGACGCTGGGGCAGCCGGACTTCGAAATGTCGGAAGAGGGCACGGTCTGGCGCTTCCGCAACGAGGGCAATCGCGCCTCTTTCGCGGCGCATCCGGACATCTACGGTCCGCAATTCGGTGGCTATGATCCCGTCGACGTCGCGCGCGGCGTCGCCTTCGCCGGCAATCCGCGTTTGTGGCTCATTACGGGCGAACGCCTTTACCTGTTCGGCCGGGAGGAAACCCGCGACGCTTTTGCTGCGGCACCGGCCAAATATCTGCCCGGCGCGCGCAAGCGCTGGCCGGGCGTGCAGGATATCCTGGCGAAATAATGCGGGTTCAGCCGCGCGCGCTCACGGTGCTGTCACCCCAGGCGATGAATTCCGGCACGATGAAGTCTTCCCGGTTGCCGCCGAAGCGAACCGCCTTGCCAAAGGTGTCGGTCACCTTGCCGCCTGCAGCCACCACCACGGCATGGCCCGCAGCCACATCCCATTCGCAGGTCGGCGCCAGCCGCGGATAGATGTCAGCCTGGCCCTCGGCCACGCGGCAGAATTTCAGCGCCGAGCCGAACTCCTGTCTGACAGCACCGGGGCGACTGGCGATGAAAGCCTCGGTTCGCTGGTCGCCATGGGAGCGGCTGACCGCTGCGGTCCATGTCGCGCCCGGAGCAGGCGCCGTGCGGGTCTGGATCGGTGTGACCTTGCGGATGGACAGGTCTGGTGCGAGTTCGACACGTTCGGCGCCGCGCCCGACCAGCCCGCGCCAGATCAGCCCGAGGGCAGGGGCACCGACAATACCCAGCAGCGGAGTGCCATCGACGATCAATGCGATATTGACGGTGAACTCTTGGCGGCCGGCGACGAATTCCTTGGTGCCGTCGAGCGGGTCGATCAGGAACAGTGTGCCGGCATAGGGGGGCGTGGCGAGATGGAGGCGCTCTTCGGACAGCGACGGGATTCCCGGAAACAGCCGGGCCAGTCCTTCGCCGATGACCTGGTCGGCCGCGAGATCGGCTTCGGTCACGGGCGAGCCGTCCGCCTTGCCATCCACGGTCATGACAGTGCGGTTGACCTTGAGGATAGCAGCGCCGGCCTGTGCGGCGAGCTCGGTCAGCGGCGCCATCAGGCTGACAGCCCGCGCGGCATCCATGCGAGGTCGCGAATCATCCGTCATCGGGAAGCCTTGATCCTCTGCATGTCATCCCCGTTCATTTCTACGCTTGGGCGCTGCGCCGGTGGACTTTGCCAGCCCTGGTGTGGTCGCGCCACCATCTGCGGTGTATCTAACCGTAAAGCAAATGCTTGATTCGCCGTTCATTCTGTGTGGCCCCAGGAGCGCATTTCATGTCCGACACTCCCACGCCAGGTCCGGCCCCCGATGCCCTTGAACTCGCGGCATTGCTCTGCTCGCGGGTCTGCCACGACCTGATCAGCCCCGTGGGCGCCATCGTCAACGGGCTCGAAGTGCTCGATGACAATCCCAAGCCGGAAGACAAGGAATTCGCGCTCGATCTGATCCGGAAGAGCGCCAAGACCGCATCGGCCCGCCTGCAGTTCTGCCGGCTCGCCTTCGGTGCCGCCGGTTCGGCGGGCGCGCAGATCGATCTCGGCGACGCGCAGACCATGTCGCGCGGTCATCTTGAAGACGCCAAGACCAAGATCGAATGGAATTTGCCGCGGCTTCTGCTGCCGAAGAACAAGGTCAAGCTGCTGCTCAACATGCTGGTAATCGCGCAGCAGACGATTCCGCGCGGCGGCGTGCTCAAGATCGATGGCATCGGCGAAGGTGAGCCGCAGGGTTTCAAGATCACGGCCGCAGGCCTCAACGCGCGCCTGCCGCAGGCCATCGTCGATATGCTGGCCTCGGAACAAGTTGGCAGCATCGATGCCCATGCCGTGCAGCCTTACTACACGCGGCTGCTGGCGCAGGCTTGCGGCCTCAAGGTGACCTTGGTGCCCGAAGGCGACGCCATCGTCGTCACCGCGATCTGATCGCAAACTCATTCAACTCTTAATGAACTCTTTACGAGTCCGCCGTTTGGCGGGCTCGTACGTGTGCGAGCATATAGCTAAATGTCGCATTCATTGTTTTTGGGAATGCTCAACTAATATTAAACGCTTTGCGGGGAAAGTAGCCAGACTTCGAAAGGCGTAGCGAAAGTCGCGAGCCTGGAGTGTGAAGGCCTATTTTCATGGATGATCTTCTCCGCGAGTTTTTGACGGAAACCAACGAGAGCCTGGATACGGTTGACAATCAGCTGGTCCGCTTCGAACAGGACCCGAATAACGCGAAAATTCTCGATAATATTTTTCGCCTGGTTCACACCATCAAAGGCACGTGCGGATTTCTCGGACTGCCCCGTCTCGAAGCCCTGGCCCATGCCGCCGAGACATTGATGGGCAAATTCCGCGATGGAATGCCGGTTACCGGAGAGGCGGTTACGCTCATCCTGACCACGATCGATCGCATCAAGGAAATACTCAGTCAGCTCGAAGCCACGGAAGTGGAGCCGGAAGGCGTCGACGAAGATCTGATTGGCGAACTGCATCACATGGTCGAAAAAGGCATGGAATCGATGACTGAGTCCGCACCTCCGATCGCACCGGAAGCGCCTGTCGCGGCCGAGTCGGCCCCGTTGGTCGTTCCGACCCTGGAGCGTGAGCTGCGTCCCGGCGAAGTCTCGCTCGAAGAGCTTGAGCGCGCCTTCCAGGAAACCGCCATCGAAGTTGCGCCGCCCGTAGCAGCTGCTGCGCCTGCGCCTGCAGCGCCCGTCGCGCCGCCGGCTCCGGTTGCTGAAAAGCCCGCCGCGCCGAAGGCGGCTGCTCCGAAGCCTGCCGCCAAGAAGACCGCAGTCGAGGTCGACCAGCCAGAAGCTGACAAGGTCGCGAACCAGTCAATCCGCGTGAACGTCGACACGCTCGAACATCTGATGACCATGGTCTCGGAGCTGGTGCTGACCCGCAACCAGCTGCTGGAAATCAGCCGTCGTCATGAAGACACCGAATTCAAGGTGCCGCTGCAGCGCCTGTCCACCGTGACCGCCGAACTGCAGGACGGTGTCATGAAGACGCGCATGCAGCCGATCGGCAATGCCTGGCAGAAGCTGCCGCGTATCGTGCGCGATCTGGCCGGCGAACTCGGCAAGCAGATCGAACTCGAGATGCACGGCGCCGATACCGAACTCGATCGCCAGGTGCTCGACCTTATCAAGGATCCGCTCACCCACATGGTGCGCAACTCGGCGGATCACGGCCTCGAAACGCCGGCTGAGCGCGCTGCCGAAGGCAAGCCGGAGCAGGGCACCATCCGTCTGTCCGCCTATCACGAAGGCGGCCACATCCTGATCTGCATCGCCGACAACGGCCGCGGTCTCAACACCGAGCGGATCAAGGCGAAGGCGATTTCGAACGGTCTGGCCACCGAAGCCGATATCGAGAAGATGTCGGAAGCCCAGATTCACAAGTTCATCTTCGCACCGGGCTTCTCGACTGCAGCTGCAGTTACCAGCGTCTCCGGCCGCGGCGTCGGCATGGACGTGGTGCGCACCAATATCGATCAGATCGGCGGCACCATCGACATCAAGTCGGTCGCCGGCGAGGGCTCCAGCGTCACCATCAAGATCCCGCTCACGCTGGCCATCGTGTCCGCGCTGATCGTCGAAGCCGGTGGTGATCGCTTCGCGATCCCGCAGCTCGCGGTCGTCGAACTGGTGCGTGCGCGCGCCAACTCCGAACATCGTATCGAGCGCATCAAGGACACACCGGTGCTCCGCCTGCGCAACAAGTTGCTGCCGCTGATGCATCTGAAGAAGCTGCTGCAGATCGATGACGGCTCGTCGGCCGATCCGGAGAACGGCTTCATCGTCGTGACCCAGGTTGGCAACCAGACCTTCGGCATCGTCGTCGATGGCGTCTTCCACACCGAAGAAATCGTCGTCAAGCCGATGTCCACCAAGCTTCGTCACATCGGCATGTTCTCCGGCAACACCATCCTGGGCGATGGCGCGGTGATCATGATCGTCGATCCGAACGGCATCGCGCAGGAGCTTGGTGCTCTGGCATCCAACGCTCACGAGATCGCCGACGAGAACGCCGCAATGCGCGCGATGAATGCAGAACAGCTGACGTCGCTGCTGGTGTTCCGCGCCGGCTCCGCACAGCCCAAGGCAGTGCCGCTCGGTCTCGTCACGCGTCTCGAAGAAGTGGGCGTTGACAAGGTCGAATTGTCGAACGGCCGCTATATGGTCCAGTACCGCGATCAGCTGATGCCGCTGGTGCAGATGGAAGGCGTGACCGTCCGTACGTCGGGTACCCAGCCAATCCTCGTTTTCGCAGACGACGGTCGCTCGATGGGTCTTGTCGTCGACGAAATCGTCGATATCGTCGAAGAGCGCCTGCATATCGAAGTGGCCAGCGGTCGCGAGGGGATCCTGGGCTCCGCTGTCATCAAGGGTCTCGCGACCGAAGTGATCGACGTCGGTCACTTCCTGCCGATGGCTTTCGCCGATTGGTTCTCGCGTAAGGAAATGCGTGTCTCGGCAACCGCCCAATCGGTGCTGCTGGTCGACGACTCCGCGTTCTTCCGCAACATGCTCTCGCCCGTGCTCAAGGCTGCCGGCTACAAGGTACGCGTCGCCACCAACGCCCAGGAAGGTTTGTCATTCCTGCGCTCGGGTCAGGAGGTCGACGTAATCCTCACCGACATCGAAATGCCGGATATGAACGGCTTCGAATTCGCCGAGACCATCCGTGCGGATCAGAAACTCAGCCACACGCCGATCATTGCTCTCTCGGCGATGATCTCGCCGGCTGCCATCGAGCGCGGTCGCCTCGCAGGTTTCCATGACTACGTCGCCAAGTTCGATCGCCCCGGCCTGATTGCGGCGCTCAAAGAACAGACCACTGAAGTTCGCCAGGCTGCGTGAGGGAAATCGCAATGACCACCACCACTACGACCACCACCACCACCACCAAGGCTCCGAGCGCTGACGGCGCGATTACCGAATACGTGACCACCATGATCGGTGGACAACTGTTCGGCATGCCGATCTCGCGCGTGCAGGACGTGTTCATGCCCGAGCGCCTGACCCGCGTGCCGCTGTCCTCCAGCGACGTCGCCGGCGTGCTCAATCTGCGCGGTCGAATTGTGACCGCGATCGACATGCGTTCGCGCCTTGGCCTGCCGAAGAACGATGACGGCAAGCCGCCGATGGCTGTGGGCGTCGATCTCCGCGGTGAATCTTATGGCCTGCTGATCGATTCGATCGGTGAAGTCCTGAAGCTCGCCGATGAGAGCCGTGAGGTGAATCCAGTCAATCTGGATCCGCGCATGGCCAAGATGGCCGATGGCGTCCATCGTCTCGATGGGCAACTGATGGTCGTACTCGACGTTGATCGCATCCTTGAAATCTCGCCTGACAAGCTGGCCGCCTAAGACCAGCACTTGGACAATTTTGTCCGCGGTGAAAATGAGGCTCACATGAAGACATGTCTGGTTGTCGATGACTCCAGTGTCATCCGTAAGGTCGCCCGTCGGATTCTCGAAGGTCTCGATTTCGAGATTACCGAAGCTGAAGACGGTGAGAAAGCGCTCGAAATCTGCAAGCAGAACCTGCCGGACGCTGTTCTGCTCGATTGGAATATGCCGGTGATGGATGGCTACGAGTTCCTGCGTAACCTGCGCCGCATGCCGGGCGGTGACGTTCCGAAGGTCGTGTTCTGTACGACGGAGAACGACGTGGCCCACATCGCGCGCGCTCTGCATGCCGGCGCGAACGAATACATCATGAAACCGTTCGACAAGGAAATCGTGTCGGCGAAGTTTCAGGAAGTCGGCCTGATCTAAGTTCTACGCCGGAATTGCGTATTACACTTCCGGCGCCCGCCTTTTTGTTTGTGCATTTGTTTTGTCAGTGCATTTGTCGCGTTGTGTTGCGTCCGGTGAGTTCATGAGTGTTGATGTGATAAGTCCTCCTGTTGTCGATTCGCGGTATGAGCCACTGCGAGTCATGGTGGTGGACGACTCCGTCGTCATTCGCGGCCTGATCTCGCGCTGGATCGAGGCCGAGCCTGACATGGCCGTCGCGGCGTCGCTTCGTACTGGTCTCGATGCCGTCAACCAGATCGAGCGCATCAATCCCGACGTTGCAATTCTCGATATTGAAATGCCGGAGCTCGATGGCATTTCGGCGCTGCCGCAGCTGCTGGCGAAGAAGCGGAATCTCATTATCATCATGGCGTCGACGCTGACCCGCCGCAACGCGGAGATCAGCTTCAAGGCGATGTCGCTCGGCGCCGCCGACTACATTCCGAAACCGGAGAGCACCCGGGAGATTTCCGCAGCCGACATCTTCAAGCACGACCTGTTGCAGAAGATCCGTCATCTTGGCGCGAAGGTTCGCCGCCTGAAGTCGGCGACGACGCCGTCGATCGTGCCAGCTCCCGCGGCGCGTGAGACTGCACCGTCTTTCAAGTCCGTGACATCAGTCGCCGCGCAGGCGCAGCTCGTGAAGCGTCCTTTCAGCGCCACGATGCCACGCGCGCTGCTGATCGGTTCGTCCACTGGTGGTCCGCAGGCCCTGATGACGCTGGTTGCCGAAATCGGCGCCGTGATCGACAAGGTGCCGGTGCTGATCACGCAGCATATGCCGCCGACCTTTACGACCATTCTTGCCGAACATCTCGCCCGGGCCAGCAAGCGTCCGGCTCGCGAAGGTGTCGATGGCGAAATCGTCAAGGCCGGTCAGATCTACCTTGCGCCGGGCGGCAAGCATATGCGCGCCGTCAAGCAGGGTGCCAACATCGCCATCGCGCTCGATGACGGTCCGCCGGTGAATTTCTGCAAGCCTGCTGTCGATCCGCTGTTCACGTCTGCCATCGATGTCTGGCACGGCGCCATTCTCGCCGTCGTGTTGACAGGCATGGGTTCGGACGGCATGCGCGGCGGCAAGGATATCGTCGCGGCTGGCGGCAATGTCATCGCGCAGGACGAAGCATCGAGCGTGGTGTGGGGTATGCCCGGCGCTGCCGCCAATGCGGGCATCTGCTCGGCTATCCTGCCGCTCAATCAAATCGGTTCGAAAGTGGTTCGTCTTTTCTCGGGAGATCGGTCATGACACCGGCAGACTATGATTTCCTGCGCAAGTTTCTGAAGGAGCGCTCGGGTCTCGATCTGTCTGCTGACAAGCAGTATCTGGTCGAAAGCCGGCTGATGCCGCTCGCGCGCAAGGCCAACCTGTCGGGCATTGAAGAGCTGGTCCAGAAGATCAAGAACGGCTCGTCCACGGTTGCGTCCGACGTGGTCGAGGCGATGACCACCAACGAGACCTTCTTCTTCCGCGACAAGCTTCCATTCGACCATCTGCGCGACGTCGTACTGCCGGAGATGATCCAGGCACGTGCCGCCCGCAAGAGCCTGCGGATCTGGTGTGCGGCTGCGTCCACCGGTCAGGAGCCGTATTCGATCGCGATGACCATCAAGGAAATGAGCGCCCAGCTCGCCGGATGGCGGATCGAGATCATCGGCACAGATATCTCGCAGCAGGTGCTCGAGAAGTCGAAGTCGGGCATCTACACCCAGTTCGAAGTCCAGCGCGGATTGCCGATCCAGCTGCTGGTGAAATACTTCAAGCAGACCGGCGAGATGTGGCAGATCAATCCGGAGATCCGGTCGATGATCCAGTACAAGCCGCTCAATCTGCTGCAGGACTTCTCCAGCATGGGCAAGTTCGACATCATCTTCTGCCGCAATGTGCTGATCTATTTCGATCAGGAGATGAAGACGCAGATCTTTGGCCGCCTTGCCAAGTGCACGGAGCCCGATGGCTTCCTGGCGCTGGGCGCCGCAGAGACCGTTGTCGGTCTGACCGACGCGTTCAAGCCGCATGCCGACAAGCGTGGCCTGTACCGTCCGAACGTCGTCCGTGCCGCACCGTCGATCGTGCCGAGCATGACGCCTGTGGGTCTGAAGGCCGCTGCGTCGCCGGCACGCTGAGCGCCGTCACAGGATCGCGTGCGGAATGAAGCGTGACATGTTGCCGGTGATCGGATTCTCATCCTCGCGGATCGACAGCCCGCATGGCATCTCATCGACCAGCCAGCTGCCCAGCACCGGATACTGATCCGCAAAGTTCGGCAGCGGCATCAGCATCTGCCGGATGAAGCCTTCTTCGCCATAGGGACCGGGCTGCGCATCGATGGCGCTGCCGCCGCTCACCAGCGTGACATTGGCGCCTTCGCGCGAATAGAGCGGCTTGCGCACATAGGATGTGCCGAGCTCAGCGGCTGCAGCATCATCGTCGAAATAGGCCGGCAGCAGGTTCGGGTGGTTCGGAAACATCGCCCATAGCAGCGGCAGGATGCCCTTGTTGGACAGAATGGCCTTCCACGGCGGTTCGATCCAGCGCGTCGATGCGCCTTTCAGACGGCCGCCGAATGCCTCGCGGAACATCCACTCCCACGGATAAAGCTTGAACATCAGGTCGATCGGCTGGTCCTCGAGATCGACGAAGTGCCCGGTGTCGGCATAACCGATGTCCTTGATGTCGATCAGCGCCGGTGTGAGGCCGCCTTGCTGCGCGACATCGGCGAGATACTGCACTGTGCCGCGGTCCTCGGCATTGTCCATGGCGGCTGCGAGATGAATGGCTTTGTCGGCGCCGATCTTGCGCCAGGCCTCGATGAGCCGCTCATGCAGCGAGTTGTATTGATCGGCCCGCTTCGGGACGATCTGGCGTTCGATCGCCTGTTCGAGCCAGGTCCATTGAAACACCGCGGCCTCGAACAGTGAGGTTGGCGTGTCCGCATTGTATTCGAGCAGCTTTGCCGGACCTTTGCCGTCGAACTGGAAATCGAAACGGCCGTAGAGACTGGGATCGCTCCGTTGCCAGCTTGCGGCGATGAAGGTCCAATAAGCCTGCGGAATCTTCAGCAGCCGCAGATAGCGCTCATCCCTGACCGCACGGCTCACCAGCTCGCGGCACATCGCGTTGAGTTCGGCAGTCGGAGCCTCGATCTGACGCTCGATCTCATCCAGCGTGAAGGCGTAGTAGGCGCGCTCGTCCCAATAGCGGTCGCCGGCCTCGGTATGAAATACGAAGCCCGTCGCGGCCGCTGTAGCCTGCCAATCGTCGCGCTCGGAACATGCGATGCGTTGCATGAGAAACTAGCCGCCGCCGGAGAAATGCGAGGCGAAGGAGCCGAAGCCACCATGGGTGACGTGGCTGCTGCTGGATGACGAGCTGTCATATCCGCCGCTGGATGATGATCCGGTGCTGGCGAAGTTGTTGCGTCCCGAAGAACTGCTGCCGCCCCCTGAATAGCCATGGCCGCCGGAGGATGACGATGAACTGCGCTGCTGACACTCCTGCTGCTGGCCGGCGATGGCCGCGCGGTTCGGGTCGCAATGTTCGCTCGGCATCAGCGCATAAGCGCCGCCGCCCAAGGCCATGGTGCCCATGAGCAAGAGCGCCACGTGGTTGGAGCGTTTGCGCGACGGGGCTTCCTCATGCATTGGCTGCACGGGTTGGCGCTTGCCGAAGTTCTTTGCGGGCTCGCTGGTCATGGCGAATACACCATGGAGGCCGCGTTCAGCACGCCGGCGGCAAGGGAGGCGAGGCCGAGCCAGAGGGCCGGGGCCATCTCGCCATTGGCTATGCGATCCGACAATTGCGGCACCGGAATGCGGAGAATGAAATAGACGGCGATCTGCACGATCAGCGCGATGATCGCCCAGATCAGACAATCGATGACATTGGCGGAGTGGACGATCGCGCTGGCCACCGGCAGCACGAAGCCGAGCAGGCTGAGCCCGAGTGCGATCGCAGCTGGCGCGCAATCCTTGCGGATCAGTGCGAACTCGTCATGTGCGGTGACGCGCAGATAGACGAAGAGATACAGCATCACGGCGACGATGCCGGTGCAGAAATAGACCAGAAAGGCCGGCAGCCCGACCAGAGATTGCAGAACCATTCCGCCCCCGAAATGTGCGCCAAACATGATCGCTTGGTATTCGCCTATGGCATTCGTCGCTGTAAGCAAAGGGTGGGTTCATCCACGCAAACAAAAACCCCGCCTTTCGGCGGGGTTTCGTGAGAACTTTCGGGGAGTGACGCTTATGCCGGCTTGAAACTCAAGCCGGGATGCGGATCTCTTCTTCGTGCGGCTCGCGGAGCACATAGCCACGGCCCCAGACGGTTTCGATGAAGTTGCGGCCTTCGGAAGCATTCGCCAGCTTCTTGCGCAGCTTGCAGATGAAAACGTCGATGATTTTCAGTTCGGGCTCGTCCATACCGCCATAGAGGTGGTTGAGGAACATTTCCTTGGTGAGGGTGGTGCCCTTGCGGAGCGAGAGCAGCTCCAGCATCTGGTATTCCTTGCCCGTCAGATGAACGCGCTGACCGCCGACTTCCACCGTCTTGGTATCGAGATTGACCACCAGGTCGCCGGTCTGGATGACCGACTGGGCGTGGCCCTTGGAGCGGCGCACGATCGCATGAATGCGGGCAACCAGCTCGTCCTTGTGGAAGGGCTTGGTCATGTAGTCGTCGGCGCCGACGCCGAGACCCTTGACCTTGTCCTCGATGCCGGCGAGGCCCGAGAGAATGAGGATCGGGGTCTTGATCTTGGACACCCGCAGCTGCTTGAGCACATCGTAACCGGACATGTCCGGCAGATTGAGATCGAGCAGGATAATATCGTAGTCGTAGAGCTTGCCGAGATCGACGCCCTCTTCTCCGAGATCCGTCGTATAGACGTTGAAACTCTCGGATTTGAGCATCAGCTCAATCGACTGCGCAACGGCGCTATCATCTTCAATTAGCAAAACGCGCATGCCAGTCCCCTTTAGTCGCCGCTCCGGGCGTCAGGTCGGCCGCCATACTTGCGGCACCAAAAAACGCCTACGAACAACTGATTCGGATCCTGACTGGATATGGTTAACAAAACCTGATTCTTCAGCGCAAGCTCTAATCGTGCAATTTTTGTCGAATCGCCATAAGATGTTGCACCAAAGACTCTTTTTGTACCCGTACCCGCTCAAGCTCCACATTAAGAGCCGGACCTAACCGACTCCATCGACTCGCCCCTTCATTCTGATGGCGCGAATGCTCTCAGTCATCCAAGACAGTGACGTAATGATTAACGATGCGGGTAAACACGGGGTTAAGGCCGAGCCGGCAATGAAGCGAAACTTAAGGGTTTTGCAATGAAAGCCCTTGCGGAACAGATTACTGACCTCGATGGCGTCAATATTTACGGCCGGGTGGTCGGTGTTCGCGGGTTAATGGTTGAGGTCGCCGGGCCGATCCACGCGATGTCGGTCGGTGCCCGCATTACCATCGAGACCGGCACCAGCCGTTCCATCCCTGCCGAGGTGATTGGTTTCAGTGGCGACAACGCCGTGGTGATGCCTTTTGCCGGACTGGAAGGCGTACGTCGCGGCTGCCGGGCGGTGATCGCCAATGCCGCCAGCCAGGTGCGGCCCTCGATCGCCTGGCTCGGCCGCGTCGTGAATGCGATGGGCGAGCCGATCGACGGCAAGGGGCCGTTGCTGCAGGGGCCGGCACCGATGCCGTATCGCGCGTCTCCGCCGCCCGCCCATTCTCGCAAACGCGTCGGCGCGCCGCTCGATCTCGGGGTGCGCTCGCTCAATACTTTTCTGACCTGCTGCCGCGGCCAGCGCATGGGCATCTTTGCGGGCTCCGGCGTCGGCAAGTCGGTCTTGCTGTCCATGCTGGCACGCAATGTCGATGCCGACGTGTCGGTCATCGGCCTGATCGGCGAACGTGGCCGTGAAGTGCAGGAGTTCTTGCAGGAGGACTTGGGCGAAGAAGGTCTCGCACGCGCCGTCGTAGTCGTGGCGACTTCGGACGAGCCTGCACTGATGCGGCGCCAAGCGGCCTATCTGACGCTGTCGATCTCGGAGTTCTTCCGCGATGAGGGCAAGGACGTCATGTGTATGATGGACTCCGTCACGCGTTTCGCCATGGCGCAGCGTGAGATCGGTCTGTCCGTCGGCGAGCCGCCGACCGCGAAAGGCTATACGCCGACGGTGTTCACCGAACTGCCGAAACTGCTGGAGCGGGCAGGGCCGGGCACCGATGAAGGCTCGATCACCGGTATCTTCACGGTGCTGGTCGACGGCGACGATCACAACGAACCCGTTGCGGACGCCGTGCGCGGCATTCTCGATGGCCATATCGTGATGCAACGCGGTATCGCCGAGCGCGGCCGCTATCCTGCTATCAATATTCTGAAGTCGGTTTCGCGAACCATGCCGCGGTCCTGCGATCCAGCCTATTTGCCGACGATCACGCGGGCCCGGCAGATCATGGCGACCTATTCGGATATGGAAGAACTGATCCGGCTTGGTGCCTATCGCGCCGGTTCCAGTCCGGAAGTGGACGAGGCGATCCGGCTCCATGAGCCGCTTGAGGCATTCCTGCGGCAACGCAAGGACGAAGTCTGCGGACTGGCCCAAGGCTATCAGCAACTGCAACAAATCGTTGGTGGTTTGGAAACGGAACGCTAACTTTGTCAGGCCATCATGACCCTCAGAGAAGAATTTCGGCCGGTCAGCCCCTTGCGGTTGTCCGGTTGTGTCCCGCGTTGAGACTGGGACTTCTGGGGAGTATGAGTCGATGAAGTCACGTGACACCCTGATCCGCCTGAAGAAGTTCCAGGTCGATGAGAAGCGCCGCCGGGTCAATCAGATCGAAGGCATGATCGCGGATTTCCAGCGCATGTCGGTCGATCTCGAGCGCGAGATCCAGACCGAACAGGATCGCGCCGGTATTCAGGATCCCACTCACTTTGCCTATCCCACCTATGCGAAGGCTGCGATTCAACGTCGCGAGAACCTGACACGTTCGGCCGATGAGCTGCGCGTGCAGCTCGAAGACGCGAAGGCATTGCTGAGTGAAGCTTTCGAAGAACTCAAGAAGGTCGAACTGCTCGACGAGCGCGACCAGGCCCGTGCACGCGACGAAGAGAACGCACGCGAACAGGCCGACCTCGACAGCATTGGCCTGATGCGTGCCCGCATCGGCGCAGTGGCCTGATCCGCAGAAGCGGCGAGCCAACGAGCCTCAAAGATTGAAGTCATCAAGCCCGGGCCGCGAGGTCCGGGTTTGCTGTTTGTGGTCTATCCACAGCATAAACAGCGACATGGCCCGCTTGCTATAATCTATGTTACGACAGGTGATACCGCCGGGCGGCACCTCCGTAAGGCGAAAGGTATATTGAGGTTGGGGAGACGTAATGCTGACGCCGGCTGAACTGGTCTGGCTTCTTGCCGCAGTTGCCAAAGGGGATGAAGCCGCCTTCGAGCGACTCTATGCAGCGACGCGCGCGAAACTCTTTGGCGTCGTGATCCGTATCTTGCGCAGACAGGATCTCGCCGAGGAAGTCATCCAGGAGGCCTATGTCAAGATCTGGAACAGCGCCGGGCAATTCAATCCCGGTGTTGCCTCGCCGATCACGTGGATGGCGTCGATCGCTCGTAACCGGGCTATTGATGTCGTTCGCAAGAGAAGCGAAACGTCTATCGAGGAAGAGCCGGCTGCAATGGAAGTGGCAGCCGATACACCTGACCCGCTCGCGCGACAGGAAATGACCGAAGAATTGAAGCGCTTGTTGGAGTGCGTGGGCCGGCTTGAGCCGGACCGGCAGAAACTGGTGCTGCTTGCTTACTACAATGGTTGGAGCCGCGAACAACTCGCGACGAAGTTCGAAGCGCCGGTCAATACAGTGAAGACGTGGCTGCGCCGCAGTATGATGGACATCCGGGAGTGTCTGGGACTGACATGATGGCCTATAGCGAAGACCATATCGCGCTTGCCGCGGAATATGCGCTTGGCACGCTCAGTGCCGAAGAGCGCGTGCAGGTCGAGACCATGATGTCCGTTGACAAGGATTTTGCCGCTGTGGTCGAGGCGTGGGAGCGCAAGCTTGGCGTTTTGAATCAGATGGTCGGCCTTGTCGAGCCGCGTCCTGAAGTCTGGGAGAAAATCCGCGTTGCGATCGGTCTGGCCGGTACGCAAGAAGCGATCGTGCATCCGGAAGCGCCGCAGCCGGTCGCTGCAGCGGCGGTCGTTGCTGAACCATCTGTCGTTGATGATTCGACGCCTGATCGGTCGAACGTGATTGATTTCTCGGTCCAGGCAAAACGCTGGCGCGGTGTCGCCACCGGCATGACCGCGATTGCCGCCATGCTTGTTGCGCTGATTGCCGTACAGGCCTATCGCCCCGAATTGCTGCCGGCGGGTTTACGCCCGAAGGCAGCGCAACAGGTGGTGCAGGCGCCAGCGCCGGTCGCGCCGCCCGCAGCAGCTCAGTCGCAATACGTCGCCTTGCTGCAGACCGACGCTGCGTCACCCGCATTCATCCTCACTGTCGATGCGGCGACCAAAAACTTTACAGTGCGCAAGGTTGGCGCCGAACCGCAGGCCGGCAAAAGCTACGAGCTCTGGATTGTGTCCGACAAGCTGCAACGCCCGCGTTCGCTCGGCGTGATCGGCAGCAACGACTTCACATCGCGCGCTGCACTCGCTGCCTATGATCCCGATGTCGTCAATCAGGCCACCTATGCCGTGACCGTCGAGCCGGAAGGCGGTTCGCCGACCGGTGCAGCCACGGGCCCGATCGTTTTCACCGGCAAGCTGATCGAAACGGTGCCGCCGGCACGGTGATCGTTTGGCTCTCTCGTCATCCGGCATCGGTCCCACAGTCGTCATTCCGGGGCGCATGGAAGCGGCGCAGTCGCTGTAATGCAAACCTCTCAATTGTCATTCCGGGACGCGCTCTTGCGCGGGCCCGGAATCCATAAACTCCACGTCAGCCGGAAAGCACCGGATACAAATCCATCCAGTTTGGATTTTGCTCTTCGATCAATCGGATCTTCCAGTCGCGGCGCCATTTCTTGAGTTCTTTCTCACGCGCAATGGCCGACAGGACGTCATCGTAGACCTCAAACCAAACGAGCTTGTCGACGTCATAACGTCGCGTGAAGCCGTCAACCTCCTTGCTACGATGCTCGTAGACTCGCCGTATAAGGTCGTTCGTCACGCCGATGTATAGCGTGCCGTATTTTCGGCTGGCCAGCAGATAGAAGTAATACGTCATTGCGATCACCGTGATTATCGGTGTTGGACTTCGGTGAGGAAAGTGTAGTTCGCGCAAAGCTAGGTGCAACGCGATTTTGAGCTCACTGGCTGTCATTCCGGGACGCGCCCGACAGGCGTAGCCGGCTGGGGGTAGGTCCGGAATCCATACGCGCGATCGTGGTTATGGCTTCCGGGCTCGCGCAAGAGCGCGCCCCGGAATGACAATCGAGAGAATAGGGCTTAAACATTTTTTCCTATTTTATCTTGACAGTATCCCCAACAGGATTATCCTCCGTTCATCCGGTTCGCGAGGGGCGCTTCATGAGGCGTCTTGAAGTGGAACAGGGATGCGGCGCCTGCGGGTGTGGGATGACGTACCCCGCGCACTCGGGAGGCCTTGGGTCACCGTCCGACCCCACTACGGGGGTCTGCCACTCATGCTGGCTGGACGTGGCATTGGTGAACGGCGGGAAACCGTCGGGATCAGCGGAGTGCGGAGCTCTGCGCCTTTGCCCGGAAGAACGGTCCCGGGGACAGAAATCGCCGCGGTGGCGCGCCGTGAGGCGTTGCGCGGTTGCAGCTTGCCGGCGTTCCGGTGGAGCGGATCGCGACAGAAACCACCCCTTGCGCCTCACGGCGCGCTGCCACCCCTCATCGTTTGAGGGGGACTGCTCACACCTCGGACGCGCAAGCGCCGCGAGACTGCGAGAGCGTGGCTGTTTGAAATTTGAATCTGTGATGTGGCGCGCTGGCGCGCAGAGTATCCCTCCCACTGCGCAGCTGCGCTGCTTGAGGGAGGGGGAAGCAAGAAAGCACCCCACAAAAGAAAAACGCCCGTGGGGAGCGGGCGTTTTCCATTCAGAAGTCCACTCGGGGGGAAGTGGAGCTTCTATGTATTCACCTGACGACCTTGGGGGACATCGCCACGCGAATTCCTGAATTCCTTAGCGGACCATGCTGGCGTTCGAAGTGGTGACAGCAACCGGCTGGCCTGCTTTGATCACACGAGCGCTGGCGGTCTGGCTGTAGCCTTCATCAGCATTCATGCGGGCCGAGATTCCGAAGCCTGCCACGAAGATACCGGCGACCAGAGCAACGATCACCACCTTGAGGTGGGTCATGCGATCCGCGCTGTAAATCGAGTGGTTCATTGGAAACGCTCCCTGCCGTCTTACTCTGCCTACGACCGTTTGTGTCGTGTCCGCGTCGGCAGGTTCAACTCATCACGCATAGGAAACGTGGTGTTGGGTCGTTCCGTTCCAAATAGTCGATCACAAGGCAGTGATAAGACGTGATCCGGCGCGATTGAGGCACCCGGCTTGGCCCTGAAATTCATAAATTATTATTTATTATCAGAGCGTTGAGAGTGATTCGCGCCGTCGCCCCGAAATGGCCTCGGGATGCGACATTCTGGCAAATCTCTTGTCTGTGACGAATTTACATCGGTTTCGGGCAAGGTTGCTAGCCTCTTGCCGCCGAATCAGACGCTTCCGACGGTCTTCAGGCGCGCACGGGGGTGGATTTCCGCCTGGGACAGCACGGTGGTTTGTGCGCGGAACCGTTCCACCAGCGAGCGCACGAACGGCCGGATCGAGGCCGAGGTGACCAGCACCGGCGCTTCGCCTTCGCGCGCGGCCTGTTCGAAACGATCGCGCACGGTGGTCATGAACTCCGACAGCTTCGATGGCTGCATCGCGAGGCTGCGTTCTTCGCCGGTGCCGATGATCGATTCCGCGAAGGCCTGCTCCCACTGCGCCGATAGTGCGATGAGCGGCAGGTAGCCGTTGTAGGACGTGTTCTGCGCGCAGATCTGTCGCGCGAGGCGCGCACGTACATGCTCGACGATGGTCGATGGGTTGCGCGAGAAGGCGAGGGCGTCGGCAATGCCTTCGAGGATGGTCGAGAGATCGCGCACCGAAATACGTTCGGTAAGCAGCAACTGCAGCACGCGCTGGATGCCCGACACGGTGATGAGCGACGGGACGATATCCTTGACCAGTTCGCCTTGTTCCTTCGGCAGGTCCTTCAGCAGCTTCTGCACTTCGCCGTAGGACAAGAGGTCCGACATATTGCCCTTCAGCAGCTCTGTCAGATGCGTCGACAAGACCGTGGCGGCGTCGACCACGGTGTAGCCCTTGAGCGAGGCTTCTTCCTTCAGGCCGGCATCGACCCAGGTCGCGGGCAGGCCGAAGGTCGGCTCGGTGGTGTGAATGCCCGGTACGTTGACCTGGTTGCCGCCGGGATCCATGACCATGAACTGGTTCGGCCAGATGCGGCCGGTGCCGGCGTCCACTTCCTTGATCTTGATGATGTAGGTGTTGGCTTCGAGCTGAACGTTGTCCAGAATTCGGACCGACGGCATCACGAAACCCATTTCGACGGCGAGCGATTTGCGCAGCGCCTTGATCTGCTCGGTGAGGCGATCGGTGCCGTCCGGCCCGTTGACCAGTGGCAGCAGCGCGTAGCCGAGTTCGATCTTGAGATCGTCGATCTTCAGCGATGCGGAGATCGGCTCGTCCGCGGCGGCAGCTTGTGCTGCTGCGGCGGCGGCGGGCGCTGCAGCCTGATGCGCGACTTCGGCACGCGCAACCTTGTTGCGCTTGTTGGCGGTGACGGCGAGATAGGCTGCGCCGCCGCCGAGTGCGAGGAACGGCAGCATCGGAATGCCCGGCAGCAGCGCCAGCGTCAGCATGACGCCGGCCGACATGCCCAGCGCCTGCGGATAGCCGGAGAATTGCTTGATCAGCGTCTTGTCGGCGGCGCCGGTAATGCCCGCCTTCGAGACGAGCAGGCCTGCGGCGGTGGAGACAATCAGCGCCGGAACCTGGGTGACCAGGCCGTCGCCGACGGTCAGCAGCGTATACGTGCGGCCGGCTTCCGAGAACGATAGGCCCTGCTGCGCGACACCGATGATGATCCCGCCGATGACGTTGATGGCGGTGATGAGCAGGCCGGCAATGGCATCGCCGCGGACGAACTTGGAAGCACCGTCCATGGCGCCGAAGAAGCCACTTTCGTCTTCGAGATCCTTGCGGCGCGCCTTGGCGGTGGCCTCGTCGATCAGGCCAGCCGACAGATCGGCGTCGATCGCCATCTGCTTGCCGGGCATCGAGTCGAGCTGGAAGCGCGCCGCGACTTCGGCGATACGGCCCGAACCCTTGGTGATGACGATGAAGTTCACGATCACGAGGATCGCGAACACGACGATGCCGATGACGAAATTGCCACCCATCACGAAATTGCCGAACGCCTCGATGACGTGGCCGGCCGCGGCGGTGCCTTCGTGGCCATGCGACAGGATCAGGCGGGTCGAGGCCAGGTTCAGCGACAGCCGCAACATGGTCGAGATCAGCAGCACGGTGGGGAATGACGAGAATTCCAGCGGCGTCTGGGTGAACAGCGCCGTCATCAGGATCAACACCGACATGGTGATGGAGATCGCGAGGAACAGATCCATCACGATGGCTGGCAGCGGCATGATCAACACGACAAGGATGATCAGAACGCCGAAGGCGAGGCCGATATCGCCGCGCAAGACGTTCGTCCTGATGCTGGCGAAGTCGAAACCGCCGCTCTTGGGTGCGCCCAGACCCTGACCCGCGATCAAATCCGTCATCGATGCCGCTTCCCCGCGCGAATGTCGCTCGCGACTGCCGAACGTCTGCGCGGCGGCCGAAGGGCCGCCGATCCGCAAGTGAGGCACCGCACTGGCATCCACGGGCATTCCCCCGGTCAGCTGACGAGACGCGACTCCACTCGGCAATTTTTGCCGTGTGTATGGTTAGCAAAGGGTTAACGAGGCGTTACTGGGCGGCTGTGCCACAAGCCCGGAGCCAGTTTTGGCCGAACGGGTCTGTTGCGCTGCTTCTGCATGCCTAATCCTTCGGCATATCGCTTGACCCGTGGGCACACGCCGAGGATGTTGCCGCCGTGACCATCGCGACCCCCACTTCAGATTCGATGCCGTTCCTGCCTGACTCCCGTCAGGCCTGGATCCGGCTGTCGCTTGCCTTGATCATCGGTTCGCTCGGGTCAGTCGGCATGTGGTCGGTGGTGGTGGCGCTCCCGGCCGTGCAGGCCGATTTCGCCGCCAGTCGCGGCGCGGCGTCGCTGGCCTTTACCCTGACCATGGTCGGTTTCGGCCTCGGTGGCGTGGTCGCCGGCAAGCTGACCGACCGGTTCGGCATCGTGGCCACCATTGCGCTTGCGACGGTGCTGATGGGCGCCGGTTATCTTCTCGCGTCGCAGTCCAGGGCGCTCTGGCAGTTCAATCTTATTCACGTGGTGATCGGCGCAGGGTCGTCGGCGACCTTCGGGCCGCTGATGGCGGAAGCGTCGCACTGGTTCGAACGCCGGCGCGGCATCGCGGTGACTGTCGCCGCGACCGGCAGCTATATCGGCGGCACGCTCTGGCCGCCCATTGTCAGCTGGGGCATTCTGACTTTTGGCTGGCGCTCGACGCATATCAGTGTCGGGATCGTTACAACCGTCCTGATGCTCCTGATGCTCGCGGTTCTGCGCGCGCAGATGGGCACGGTCACACGACGTAGTCACGTCAATGCGCCGCCGCCCAAGGTCGATCTCCAGCTCAGCAACAACACGCTGACGACGCTTCTCTTCGTGGCCGGCATTGGTTGCTGTGTCGCCATGGCGATGCCGCAGGTCCATATCGTCGCTTATTGCGGAGATCTCGGCTACGGCGTGACGCGCGGCGCCGAGATGTTGTCGCTGATGCTGGCCTGCGGGATTGTCAGCCGTGTCGGCTCGGGTTTTCTGGCCGATCGTATCGGTGGCATTCGCACACTGCTGATTGGCTCGTTGCTGCAGGGATTCGCACTGCTGTTCTATTTGTTCTTCGACAGCCTGGCTTCGCTTTACATCATCTCGGCGATGTTCGGCCTGTTCCAGGGCGGTCTGGTGCCGGCCTATGCCATCATCATCCGCGAGGCGATGCCCGCATCGCAGGCCGCGACCCGTGTCGGCATTGTCATATTGGGCACGGTAGGAGGCATGTCACTTGGCGGTTGGATGTCGGGCGTCATCTTCGACGCTACGGGCTCCTACGCGGCAGCGTTCATGAACGGCCTCGCTTGGAATGCACTCAACGTCACCATCATCACGGCGCTGATGCTGCGGGCGCGCCGCAGGTTGATTTTCTCCTCGGGCGCATCGGTCGCCTAAGGCGTCAGATCCTGCACCGGTGGCATCGCCGGAAATCCATCGATCGGTACGTTTTCGAGCGCGCGTTTGGCCGGGCCGCTACCGAACATGCAATCCAGCGTCGGCTCGGCAATCGCCGTCATGGTCCGCGGGATCAAGCTTCGTTTGTCCGGCGGCAGCCAGTTCTCGTTCAGCGTGGGGACGCCGCGCTCGGTGACCCCGTAGAGGATAGCGTCGAGGATGTCGCGATCGCCGACCTCGCTGATCAGCGCGGTGCGGACGCAGTCGCAGATCGCTTCGGGATGCGCATAGCGCGACACCATGAAGGGCGCGCAGAGCCGAATGAACTCGCCGCGCGGATCGGGCATCAGGGATAGGCGACGCGTGTCAGTCATCGCGATGGTCGACACCCCGCACGCCAACAGGCTGCCCAGGACAATGGGAGACAGTGTGCTGAGGGACAGGTACCGCAACAAATTCACCCGGGAAGCAACCGTAGGACGAGAGACGTGCAGGACCTATTATAGATGATGTGAGGTGCGAATGTGAATGCCGCTGTGAGGTGTCACACAGCCTGGCCGACCTTCAGCAACATGCAGCCGCTGATCTTCAGGCTGCCATCCGGCTGCGGCTCCAGCGTGTAGAGCGCATCCCACGGCACGCCATCGGCATCGACGATATGGACTTTCTGCTCGATGGTGCCACCGGACGTATTGTTCTCGGTGAATTCGAAGCTGCGATGACGATAGATGGGCGCATAGGCGTTGCGCACCATGTCCATGAAACTGTCGGGATCGGTGAAAATGCTCTGGATGCCGGGGGCCGCGAACCCATAGGCAGTCACAGCATCGTCGCGCGCCAGCGCATCGGCTTGGGAGCTGATGATCTTTTGCGCCACCGCGACATCATCCGCAGCACGGACAGGCGATGCGAGGCCGATCATTATGACGGCAAGAAAGAGGAGGCTGCGCATAGGCTCACTTGCTCAAAGTGTTCTTGTAGATGACGCCGTCCTTCATGATGATTTTGAAGTTATTCGCGGGATCGGCAATCAAGTTGATGTTGTCCAGCGGATTGCCGTCGACAAGCAGTAAATCCGCGAGCGCGCCCTGTTCCACGACGCCGAGCTTGCCGGGATAGGGATTGCGCTTGCCGGACAGCGCCAGCAGCTCGGCGTTTGTGGATGTCGCCATGACCAGCGCTTCGGCGGGCGTGTACCAGCGCGTGAGCGAGGCCAGAATTGCCCCCTGTTGCTGCGCGAGCGCGCGCGAGAACAGCACGTCGGTGCCCCACGCCGTCTTGATCTTGTACTTCCTTGCAAACTCGTAGGACCTGGCTATGCCGGGCCAGACCTCATCCGCCTTGGCTCGCTGGACGGACCCCTCCGGAAAGCCAAGCCTCAAGCCCTCGGGGAGGGGCTGCAAGCTCAACCAGATGTCCTTGTCGGCAAGCAGCCTGGCGGTCGCCTCGTCCATCAGCATGCCGTGTTCGATGCACTTCACGCCCGCGGCAACGGCTCTCTGGATCGCAGCCGGAGTAAAGGCGTGCGCGGCGACATATGTGCCCCAGTTCTCGGCCGCTTCAACGGCGGCGCGTAGTTCGGCCTCGGTGAAAGTGGTCACGTCGACCGGACTGAAGGGTGACGACACGCCGCCGCCCGCCGTCAACTTGACCTGGGAGGCGCCCTGCATGAGTTGTTCGCGCGCGCGCACACGCACCTCGTCAGGGCTGTCGGCGACGATCGCGCCACCGACCTGCTCCATGCGGGTGAGCATGCCGCCGATCGTGCGTGGCAGATCGGTCAGCTGCCGGAAATCCCCATGCCCGCTCGTGATAGTGATCATGGCGCCGGACGGATAGATGCGTGGGCCCTTGACGATGCCCTCGTCGATGGCACGCTTGAGGCCGAACACCGGCCCGCCAACATCGCGAACGGTTGTGAATCCGCGCATCAGAGTGTCAGTCGCTTCGTTGCCGGCCAGCAGATTGTTGTAGCCGACGTCACCGAAAGCCTGTGCCGGCGTCACCCGTATCAACATCGCATGCCAATGATTGTCGATCAGGCCAGGCATCAGCGTATGCCCGTTTCCTGCGACACGCTGAGCGTCTGCGACTGCTATCGGTGCCGTGGAAATACGCTCGATGACGTTGCCCTTGACGAGCACATGTGACGGAGCAGAAAGAGTGGCGCTTCTTCCGTCGAAGATTCGAACATTTTCGAAGAGCACATCGCCGGCGCTCGCGCTGGTGCAAAATGTCAGCGCAAGAATCGCTGCGAGCCATCGACTACCGACAGGGAACAACATGAGCGTTCTCCGAGCAGTAAAGCCTGCACTATGACAGATACCGGCGTCCACTTGAAGGTGGCGCCGCCACCGGTGGATCTGCGATATCGGCTGATCTACGGGGAATCCGCTCGGCCAGATGTGAATATATCTGGTTGCTCAAGCTCGTCTGGCATCGCCCATCCTTCAGCCATCAAAGCGACATGGAGCGCGGTTCGAACCTCGGGCGGCTCAATTTTCCCGAGCGTCGCCTCATTCAGAACAGCGATCAGTTTCGCCCACCGCGGCGTTGTCTTGGCTTCGCTGTCAACGTAACGCTGCACCCATCTGACCGCCGCCAGGAGAGAAAAGATCGTGCGGTTCTTCGCCGGGGTTTGCCCGGGCGCCTCAGGCATCAATCGAATTGGTTCAAAGATCATTTGCACACAAACCGACTGCTGAAATTTGCTTTATCGTGCCACAGAGCCGGCAATACGCAATGGGTGCCGGTATGCCCCGCAGCAACTGCACGCTGCCTTGAAGGCTGTGATCAAGCGCGATCATCGTCCTGGATGCGCTGGCCGACTCTGAGATGCGATTACGGTCCGGTTCATCTCGACCGGCCGCGAGATTGCGGGCGCAAAGTCTTTGCACGTCGACCCAACCCTCTTCCCTACTGACGAAAATCCCCCCGAATTAAGATCGCCAAAGTGTCCGCCGTCGACGACGATTGTCTCACCGGGCTCGAGGCCCGGCTCATGCGGGCAATCAGCAACGCTTCAGAGGACAGAACGCGTACCGAATGGCTTGGCTGCAAAAAGCAGACCCTCACAGACTGGCTCTAAATCGTTGGTGGGCCCGGCAGGACTCGAACCTGCAACCAGACCGTTATGAGCGGCGAAGAGAAGCCACGAATTCGAATAAAAGCGTGGAAAAACAACAATCGAGGCGCGCCTTGACTGCGTTCGCGAAGCATCGGTTCGCCGTTATCGTTGGTTTAAAGTTGGTTTGTCGGCTCGCGCCTCAGATCTGCGACGCAACGCGAGTTCTTCAATGAAAAGTGCTTAATTCGAGCGGGAAGTCTAACCCGGTCGACACTCTCTCCGCCGGTCATGGGATAAAAGGCAGCGAATTCAGTTAGCTGTGTTTACTGTCTGCTTCCCCTCCAGTTCATCCTGCATTTTTCTCGGACTTGGGCGGCTCTTCCCGCTCGAAATTCGGCTAGCTACACCCGCATATGCAGAGGCGTCCATGATCGTGGATGAGGACGCAATTAGCGTGGCAAAAGTTCCTGCAAACGGTTAGCGTTCAATTAGACTCATCCACCACCAGAAGTATTCATGACAGAAGCAAGCTCGATTGAGGCGACGGCGAAGCTTGCCCAGAGGTGCTTTGCAAGCAATCCAGTGGTGATTTTAGGGAGTGGAGCGTCCCTTCATCACGGACTGCCGGGAATGACAGATCTCCAAGAGGCACTGGCTGCAGATATCCAAGCTGACGCTGGTGCAGAAGCCGACGCTTGGCACCAAGTTCAAGCGGCGCTCTCAAGTGGCAATCATTTAGAGCAAGCCCTTGGAGCCACAGCGCTACCAGCATCTCTGACGGCGAAAATCATTTCTGCTACATGGAATTGCATTAGCAAAAAAGACCGCGAGGTCTATCTACGTGCCGTAGTTGGCTCGGAAAACTTTCCAATCAGTGACCTGCTTCAGAGACTGTTCCAAAGCACCAACACCTCGATCAACATTGTTACAACAAACTATGATCGTCTGGCGGAATACGCGAGCGACGCAGCCGGGATTGCGTTCGCTACGGGCTTTTTGCCCGGCTACATTCAAGCGAGAGAGGGCAGTGATCGCATAACCATCTCTCGCGGGGGCAAAGCGGCTAGAACGGCCCGCATTTGGAAAGTGCACGGATCGTTGGATTGGTTTCAACGCAGCGATGGTACGGTCGTCTCTGCGGCACTATTCGAGCTTCCTGCCGCGTTGCTTCCTCTTATTGTATCACCCGGCGTAAGCAAGTTCGAACGAACGCACGACGAACCTTTCCGTTCTGCAATTCAGGGCGCTGATCGCGCGTTGGAGCACGCCCTCGGCTATCTGTGCATCGGTTTTGGATTTAGAGATACTCACATTGAGCCAAAGCTTGTGGAGCGCTGCCGCAATACCAACGTGCCTATAGTCGTCCTTGCGCGCTCTCTCACTGAAGAAGCTAAGGCCTTCCTCAAATCGAAAGCTGGCAGCAGCTATCTTGCTTTAGAAGAGAGCTGTGGCGGCACTCGCGCGTACTCTCACCAGCATCCAGACGGGATTGATCTCCCGGGCGATGACTTCTGGTCGCTTAACGGGTTCATGCGCTTAGTTACTTAAAGGGGTAGCCATGTCGATATTCGATTATAAAGATAATGATGCGCTTGGTGCGGTGATTTCTGTTGATACGGCGACGGTCACGGTCCGCGTTGACGATATCGAACGCCTTCGGCGCGTGCAGGTAAACCGGCTCGCTGTGCTACAAAGTAGCAAGGCTGGCCAACATCTTCTTGGGGTGGTCACTCGCATCACGCGCAAGGCTGACGACCGAGCCAGCACGGATATTGATGAACCGACACCCGAGACATCGCTCCCTGAAAACAATCTAGTTAAAATAACAATGATAGGAACTCTGTTGGACAGGGTTGGAATGACAGATAATGTTTTTAGGAGAACGTTGGAGACAGTGCCTGAAATTGACGCGAATTGCTTCGCTCTTGAAGGCGCGAGACTGACTAGGTTTATGCAGGTTATCTCCAACGTCTCTGGTGATGGTTCGCGCCTCTCACTTGGGACGTATACCTTGGACGAGGATGCAGAAGCATTTCTGAACGGCAACAAGCTGTTTCAGCGACATGCAGTTGTCGTAGGCAGCACCGGGTCCGGTAAATCATGGACAACAGCGCGCCTACTGGATCAGATCGCTCAGTTGCCGCAAGCAAACGCCGTTCTGTTTGACATTCACGGCGAATACAAATCGCTCGACGGTGATGAGTTCAGGCATCTACGAATCGCCGGATCAGTCGACATCGAGAAGAAAACCGGCTTGAAAGATGGCGTCCTGCACCTTCCTTATTGGTTGCTTGGATATGAGGCGCTCGTCTCTCTATTTGTAGATCGAAGCGATCAGAACGCGCCAAATCAGTCCATGATCATGACGCGGAGCATAACTGCGGCCAAGCAAAAAACTCTCGTGGAGCCTGTATACAAAGAGATACTAGCCAACTTCACCATTGATAGCCCAGTACCCTTCGATATGAAGTCCGTTTTTTCAGACCTTGAGCAAGCTAACTCAGAGATGGTCGCGGGTGCAAAAGCCGGAACAGAAAAGCAGGGGCCGTATTTCGACAAGCTGACCCGTTTAATTGCTCGTTTGGAGTCCAAGAGACAGGATCGGCGATTAGGCTTTCTTTTTCAGCCTCCAGAGGAGTGTATGAAGATGGAGTGGCTCCCCGCCATGGTCCATTTGCTGATTGGAGGACGGGGCTCACAGAAGGACAAACGAGGTGGGATCAAGATAATCGACTTTTCAGAAGTTCCCTCTGATGTGCTTCCCCTGATGGTCAGCTTGCTCGCCCGGCTCATCTTTACGACCAATCAATGGACGCTGAGCGAAAAGCGCCATCCGATAGCGCTTCTCTGCGATGAGGCGCATTTATACATTCCCGAACGCAGCGCTGCAGACAGCGGCGATGCTGTTTCAGTTCAGATTTTCGAGCGAATAGCGAAAGAAGGTCGAAAGTACGGTGTTGGATTGGTAGTCATCAGCCAGCGTCCTGCCGAGGTGAACCGTACCGTACTCAGTCAGTGCAATAACGTCATCGCAATGCGCCTCACCAATGGCGATGATCAAGCGGTGATTACGCGTCTCCTTCCAGACAGCCTTGCAAGCTTTGGCGATCTGCTGCCAATACTAGACACCGGCGAGGCGCTGGTTGTGGGCGACGCTAGCTTACTGCCTACAAGAATCCGAGTGGCCGAGCCGCGCAAAAAGCCAAATAGTCACACGGTAGACTTCTGGGATCGTTGGAGCGAGGCGACTGCGAAGTCGGATACCGAGCGCGCCGTTACGGCGTGGAGACTGCAAAGCTTTCAAGGGTAGCCGCAGCGCGGACGTGCTCGAGCGCATGCCCTTTGGTCGGTCGTGACGTAAACGACTCACTGAGCACGATTCACGTCCTTTCGGCAGACAATTGGAATATCACGAATGAGATTTCGCCTAGTTAGCCAAGGAAGTGCCGCCAGCTCAGGAAATGAAGTTCTCCTGATTCCGGATAACTGGAACGATTGGTTCGTCTGGGTCACGCAATTTTACGCGGTTGTCGTGTACCCGGACGGGACACGCGTGGACATTGGCCAAGTTAAAATCGCGTCAGCCGGAATGACGCCCAATTCCGGTAAGACATTGTTGCCTCCAGATTTCCCCGCGCTAGGCGAAGAGTACTTTAGCATCGGGCAAGCGGAAAATTACTACGAAACTCTCAACGAGCTCGGTCCCGGGTACAGAAAGTGGTTCTTGGCCGCATTGCGCGACTGCGCAAGCGATCTGACTATCCTCAGCAAGAATGAGCAGGAGCCGGTCCTGCAGCAGTCCCTTTTGAGGGATATCAATTCAGATCGAGTGCGTGACCGTCTGCATAGACTGGCAAATGGGGATGCAGCGCTCTCGGAATACGCATTTCGGTATGTTTTCCCGCAGTCCACCGAAGACGTCGAGCCAGCTCTTGTTTTACCCTTTGAGGTAATACCCAATTCCTTACCGCCGACAAACGTTCACGTTCTTATCGGTCGGAACGGTGTAGGAAAAAGCCGGTGCTTCGATTTGCTGAGCCGAACGTTCTTAAGCCTGCAATCTCCAGAAGGAGCCCCTGCAGGAGAACTCCAATCAATCAACATAAATCCCTTCACCTCGTCTCCCGGCGCACATGGCTTTGCCGGTCTGGTCACTGTTTCGTTCAGTGCGTTTGACCAATATGGCCCGCTAACGATCACTAAAAGCGACAGCAAGGTGCGGTATTCTTACATTGGACTCTTAAAGGACATCGCAACCGAGGCTCCGTCCACGACGCAGTCGTCCATGGTTAAAACTCGTGCTGAGTTGACCGAAGATTTTGTTTATAGCGTGGGAACGTGTCGAGTTGGGGCAAGGAGAGAAAGGTGGGCATCCGCGCTGCGAAAATTGGAAGCAGATCCTCTGTTTGAGGAAGCGAACGTCTCAGCTATCGCCGATGAGAAGATCGAAAACTGGGCCGACCTTGCGCGTCGCACGTTCGCTCGAATGAGCTCCGGCCATGCAGTTGTGCTCCTTACGGTAACACGATTGGTTGAGCTAGTTGAGGAGCGGTCATTAGTGCTTATCGACGAGCCGGAGGGACATCTGCACCCGCCGCTTCTCTCCGCATTTGTCCGCGCTCTATCTGCACTACTGATCAATCGTAACGGTGTTGCGATTATTGCAACTCACTCGCCTGTCGTACTGCAAGAAGTGCCGAAAGATTGTGTGTGGATACTCAACCGTTCAGGTCGACAAACACGCGCGGACAGGCCCGAACTCGAAACCTTCGGGGAGAATGTTGGAATTCTGACGAGGGAGGTCTTTTCGCTTGAGGTCGTACAAACTGGCTTCCATCAGATGATCTCGGACGCAGTGCATGGAGCGTCATACGAACAAGTTCTGCAGAAATTTCATCACAAGCTTGGAGCCGAAGCTAGGGCACTCGCGAGAGCTCTCACTTTAATCTCGAAGGATGAAGCGGGCTCAGGTGAGGGGGATGAATAGATGCGTTCGCTCCCCCCTCCATTGATTAGCACTGCTCAAGTTCTCGCATCGTGTTTGACGGGTACCGATGACGCAGATCTCAAGCGTCGGATTGGGAGCATCGCTGGTGAGCTCGACATTGTGGGAAACGACTATGATGCGTGCGGTAAGCAGCAGATGTTGCACCTCATTGCACGCGTTACTTCAGTTGGATCTGTCACCAAACAAGAGCTGGAGAATCTGTATTCTAACCACCTGAGTGCCTCGGGTGGAGCAGCGCGATACGTATACGACGCCATACGAAATGCGGTGCCGAATAAGAGATGCCCACTTTGTGGGGTGGGGACGGTAGCGGTTTTGGATCACCATCTACCCAAGTCGAAATATCCGAACCTGTCGATAACTCCTGCCAATTTGGTACCGGCCTGCCATTTTTGTAACAACACAAAGAGAGCTCGGTTTCCCAAGGGCGCGGGCGAACAGACATTGCATCCGTATTATGATGGGTACCTAATCGATCAATGGGTTTGGGCTAAGCTAGACCAACTGTCTCCGCTTGTAGTTTTGTATTTCGCTCAGGGACCGGATCATTGGTCTGATGTGGATAGAAGCCGAGTCTTGCGGCACTTTAAGATCTGTGGGCTTGCAACAACGTTTATGTCGAACGGCAATGACGAGCTGTCGGTGCTCAAGGGGTACTTGGAGGAGCTTTATCTAAAGGGCGGATTCATCGAAGTCGCCGCATATTTGAGCGAGCAAGCTTATATCCATGCGGTGCGACCTAACAGTTGGCAGTTTGCCATGTACCAGTTGCTTTCAACGGATAATTGGTTCGTGAATGGCGGTTTCAGAAACATTTCATAAGTTGTTGCGTTTGGCTCGAATTGGGATCGGTCTCATGAGCCTGTCGCTCGTCGGGTGCTTCGGCTCTCCGCAGCTAAGCAAGGAGGAGGAGCAGCTTCTTGACGCGATGATGTTCCTATTCACGGGCATTGAGGACAATGCCCGTGATGAAGTCGGATTGACTTCGTGGCGGCGAGACCGGAGTAGGCGCGCGCTAGAGTTTGCGAAGGTCGGGCGCAATCGCGTTTTCGGCTCCGATGAAGCGTTCAATCAAGCGGTCCAGAACAGCCGATACCTTAGAGTGGTGGAACGCATTACTCTCATAGAGCCATGTGTGTTTTCTTTCGAGGAGATAACACAGTACTCGCTCGGTGAAAGTCAGGATGATTTCAGCGTCGCCTCATCGAAAAATGCGTTGAATACATATGCCGTCGATCTAACAAGGGCTCATGTGTTCAACTTGAACACTGAGGACGCGGATCGGTCCAAGGCCATTATCGAACTTGCTGGTCCGAGAGTGATCTGTTTTGAGTTAGGAGCATGCGAGAACGCATGGAATAGTTTTTTCGCTGGCCACGATCTGGGGCGATTCAGAGGCGGGGCTGACGAGAATCAACGGCGTCAACGTGCCGTTGGATTGATAAAGAAATCGTGTCCGGGAAAGGCATTCTAGAGCCGTGCCGTCAAAGTGGTGCGCTCTGCCGGGAATAGTATGGGAGTAGTCCCAAGGATTGGCCTGCGTCGTGGGCAACGTAAGGCGGGCGTCGTACTGGAGCGTTCACCTGCGTTCAGGAAAGCGAGAGAGATTGCCGTTTTGTGATCATCGGGGTTTCCCGTAAAGCTCCAACTCCTTCTTCACAATATCCGCTGCAGTTTTGAGCCATTGCATTTCAGGCAGCCGCCCAGCTATGGGTCCGATTGATGTTGCTCCCGAAAGTGCGATTGCCAATAGTGTCGCGACAATAACTTTCGATGCCGTGCTGGAAGCCGCATCGAGAGTTTTCGAAGCTGTCTTCTGCGCGAACTCGACCCCAAACCCAAATATAACGCTGATTAAGTTTTCCGCGCTACGTAAGACCGCGAATGCAGCTTTCTTTGTCGCCTTAACGGGATTCGCCAAGAGCTCGTTCAGAAAGGCCAGTGTTCTCGGAACCTCTGGATCGACATACTCTGAGTGATGCGAGAGGGACTCAACCAGCTCCGACGTTGCTCGCTGAAGCGAGTAAATGTCGCCGCTATCGAAGTTCGTAGCTGCAGCGTTTTCTAAAAAATTGTTCCACTCCGGAAATTGACCAACGAAAAGCTGAACGCCTCGTGTGTATGCGTTGAGCATAGAGAACACCGCCGATGGAAGCTCCTGTTCCAAAGCGGAGCACATCATCTCACAGCTTAAAGTCGCCAGTCCTATCCGGACTGCGTCAATACGGCCGGTCAATTGGAAATTAAGGTGCTGCATTCGGTCCAAGAGGCGTCGGTCACAGTTCGAGAGCTCCAATTCTTGAATTATCTCCTTTCCTGTCTGTAGCAACTCGTCTCTAGCGGACTTTATGATCCGGCGACGATTGGCGGGTGGTGCGCTCACAGTCTCTTTGATCGAGACTTTATTGCCTCGGATCTCAAACTGAACGGGCGCTATTTTCTGGGCCGGAATTAAAACTTTCAGTCGGAGTAGAGCTTCCGACGCCACTGGAACCCCAATCACCTCAAGTTGGATATTTATTCGGTTGATCAGGCGCTCGATTGCCATCAAGGCGGTATCGTCGTATCCGCCGCTATGGTCGGCGTTCTTCGAAATTCGGAGTGAGCGTAAATTCGGCAAATAGTCAGGATTTCCTGTGATGCCAACAAGTACTTCTAACAATTCGACGAGATGCTTCTCATTCGTGCCAGCTTGACGGCGGGCTGACAAACTGCCGCCCTTCAGCGGCGAAATGCAAAGGCGAGCAGCCTCGATGTCACGAAACATCTCTCGATAGATCGCAATACTCGCTTGATCCCGTTGGCGAACGAGCGCGTCGTACGGCACCTCTAGCGTTTGCTTCAAGGCGTGGATTGTAGAGTGAGCTAAAGTAATTAGGTCGCGATTGCTATCACTGTCTGACAATGATCACCTATGAATCGTACTCAATTTTCTCTCGATTTGTGCCAGACTTCGGACGTTGTGTCATTAAGTTACGATTACAAGGGAGGCGAGCGTCGGTGAAGTATATTCTTCACGGATGTTGCGTGCCACCGGCCCCGCGTGCTGTCGGGATACCGTGAGCATCAAGGATCGTGGCGCTTTCTCAAAGATCGATCTTGTTCATTTCCTAGGCTCATAAGATAGCGAATATTCGAACGGGGGAATGGCTCGCGGAGAGTCGGGGTGAGTTGTGACGTACGTAAAATCTCCCAGCTTAATCAAAATCTCATCGCCTATAACTTTAATAGCGCTCCACGCCAGTTTGCTCTGAGCGCGAAGGTCCTCAGGCTCAAGCGGAATCCGAGCTTCGCCTAGAACAGTGTCTCCGTCAGGCGACCCTTGACCCAGCATCCATTTTTGCGTTGGGCCATGCAGGGCAATGGCATCGTGCGTCAATCTATTTCTAAATGACATTATATCGTGGATCGCGCCGAGGGCCTTGTTCAAACCTGAGGCCTTCAAATCGATGCCTTTGGCCTTCGCAGCTTCCTTCAACAATTGAATTTTTGCTCCGCCCGCTGTCTTATTGAGGAGGAAGTGTGCCTGCGTTTGAGGAACGCCCGTTAAGACGGCAAGAGCTTGGATCATGGTGTTCTCGATCATTCCTAGGTCGAGTATGAAATGGCCAACCGCCTGCTCCACGGCCCGCCTTTCTTTATCGTCTGAGTAGTTCATTGTGTGGCACTCCATACATTGCGGTAAGACGTGACTTGCGTACTCAAAAAACGGCCAACAAGAGATCCATCATGCTATCGAGTATGGCTTAACTGATGTACCGGAATTAGTGGTCGGCGAGCGTGAGGCTCAAACGTTATCTGGATTGCTTCCGGTTCTGCTGGGCCCGCATGACTGCACATGGAATGAACTACTGCTTTTTGGTCGATTTCTAGAAAGCAGCTTCGACGCCAACTTGCTTGCACAGTGCTGAGTGCGTCTCGAGAATGGGCAGGTTTGAGCGGAACGCCCCGTTTAGGGCAGCTGTACCGAAAACCCCCTTGACCGACGGGCTTTGATCCATTGGAAAAGCTTATAAAAACAGCCGCTTGAGACGCATACGGAAACCATGTATTATCCGTACAAGTCGGTAGGAGGCGGCTGATGGATGATGCGGCACAAGCGGGTTGCCCTTTATCTGCGGGTATCAACGCAGGACCAACGAACCGATAATCAGTTGCGCGAACTAACGGCGGTTGCTGAGCGGGCAAACTGGCAGGTGGTCGGGACTTTCACCGACACCGGCATATCTGGCGCGAAAGGCCGCAAGGATCGTCCGGCTTTCGATAAGCTACTTAAGGCGGTCACGCGTCGGGAAGTTGATTTAGTTGCCGCATGGTCGGTCGACCGGCTAGGTCGCTCACTAACCGACCTACTGTCCTTTCTTGGCGAACTTCATGCCAATGCCTGCGACCTGTACCTTCATCAACAGGGCCTCGACACCAGCACCCCCGCTGGACGGGCGATGTTCCAGATGATGGGTGTGTTCGCTGAGTTCGAGCGAGCGATAATTCGGGAACGAGTTGTCGCTGGGCTCGCCCGGGCAAAAGCAGAGGGTAGGAGACTCGGCCGCCCGACGGTCGGCAATGCCGTTGAAGATGCGATCAGACAAATGCGCGGCGGCGGACTTGGAATTCAGAAAATTGCAAGGACACTTGGCGTTGGAGTATCAGTGGTCCAGCGGGTGATAGGAGCACCAGTAGAATAGCGCAATAGGAATTGGGCAGCGAGGTGGGTTTGCGCGTGACGCGTTCGCTCGCCTCTAATTCGAAGCTAGGTCATTTATCGACATCGCGGCGTGAGACAACCAAGCCATATGACCGAGGTAAGACTCGAGGGCGCGGTGAACCTCAGTCATAGGCGCTGGAAGCGCACATCACACGAGGCGACATTCGACAGTCCGCAGTGTCGCATTTGCGGCCGATTCGTATTTAACATGGCATCGCCGCACGCTTATTAATTGCTTGTTGGCGTCCACGCTGGGAGCATGTCAACGTGCAATCTGCTTCCATTTTCCGTCTCGGATCGCGAGCATCATTTTGGCGACCGGCGCGGACACCCGATCTGCAGGCCCTTCGGCCGTTGCTTCAACTGTACGCCAGTCGATGGAAACTGTGCCGTCCGCCGCCACCTCGTAGAGTCCGGCACCCACCGGTGTGCCCATGATCTTCTCTGTCTTCACGGGGCGCTGAGCAATGTCTTGTGCTGATGCCGCGACGGGCAGCAGGGCGGCGATTGCGGCAATCAATGTAGTTCGCATCGCTTGTTTTCTCCCTTTTTACTTGAGCCACGATCCTGAACAATCCTTCCAGAGGAGGACGCTTACGCCCTCGCGCTTCCTCCCACGGGCATTCATCCAGATGTCGATCTCCTCGGGCTCAGTCAGTACAACAGCGTGGTCAAATCGACCGTGCGTTCTGTCTCTTGTTATTCTGCAACTTTGTTCAATATCTGCATTGCATCCTTGAAAAGTCGAACGGCATCGGTGGCATCGTCTGATTTGCTAAGTGAATCGATGGTTGAACGGTAGGCCTCGGCGAGATTAATAGCTTGGTCCTTCGTTAGGGTGCTCACTTGAAGTAACTTTTGTAATTCATTTGCTGAATCCGCCGCGATTACTCTTGCCTGCTCATTCTGCTTTTCTCCACCTAAACCACGCGCAAGCAACAGAAGAGAATTCTGATAGCCGATCCTCCAGCCCACATTGTTGGGCTCCATAGATATCAACTGTCGGGACGCTTTTACATCTCGAAGCGAGTGGCTGTTGGCTGCACTATACTCCCCATTTCTTTGATAAGCTTCAGCGAGGCGGTAGTGAATAAGGGATAGTGAATCGATCCAAGAAATTGATAGTTCATTTGCAAATCGTTCTGCAACAGATGCTGCTCTCGAAAGAACGTCAATCGCGTCGGAGGTCCTCTGCTCCTTCATGTAAAACTGCGCTGCTTGCTTCCAAGCGTTGAAAGCCGCGCGACAAACCGATTGATTGTTCGGATGTGTATCAACGCCAATACGAGCACTTGACACGGCGTTCTCAAACGCCCGACTGGCAGCGTTTTTATCGTCAGTTGTATCGTTTGGAAGCGAGCCAACGTCTGTCCATATGGAAATCCGTTCTTCGGCTTGGACGACGTGACGAGGTTCCAAAGCGAGCAGCTGTTCGATAGCCAGTGCTGCAGCCGAGTATCTAGTTCGGGCCGCCGAAAAATCGCGATGATCCTTGGCTAGGTCCCCCATCTTTAGTTGCGCACGAGCGACTTCGCGAAGGCCAGAAGAATATCGTGGATACCGGCGCTTTAGAAGCTCCGCGATTCCTAGCGCCTCGTTTAGCATTGCTTGAGCGGTCTCTTGTTGCTCGCTGTTTGTGTATGAGCCAGATCCTCTCGACAAGGCGAGCGCGAGCCGAGCCTGATAATCTGCATTGTCGGGGTCCACCGCCACCGCTCGACGCGCCAGCGCGATGGATTTTTCTACCCCTTCTCGAGCTTCCTTCGTGTTGCCTTGCGCAGCTTGGAAAATCGCAAATTCCATCACAATGCCCGAGTAATCGCGAATGACATCTATGGATGAATCGTCCACGGCGCGAAGTTTGTCCAGTATTCCAATTGACTCAGAGAAGAGAGCCTTTGCCAGATCTAGGTTCCCCGCATCAAACTCAGTTTGAGCCTGCGTTGATTTTAGGACGGCAAGGCATTTCTGACACCTATACGCGGTCGGATCGATTTCGGCCGCTCTATCGCCGTACTCCCGAGCCAGATTGCCAGCGATTCTAGCGCCGTCCGCATCACCGACTAAGTCTAAGTAGGTCGATAAATTGTAGTATCTCGATAGCATGCCGGTTAAGTGTGAGTGAGTGGGAGAGTCTCGGGCAATTGGCTCGGAAATCGATATTGCAATCCTGATAGCGTCGATTGCCTTACTGGTAAGGTCTTGAGCTTCGTAGAGCTCAGTATGAATTGCGTGTAGTGCCGATATCTGCTCAGCGTTTCGGGCGGGCGAATCGGGCGGAAGTGCTTTTGCAACACGGAAGGCCTTTTCAAAGAATGCTTCAGACGCTTCGATGTCTCCGCGGAACGCCAATCGGTAAGCTCTCGAGGTTAGAGTTTCTAATAGATCATTCCTCGCACTACCGTCGGTAGACTCGAGTAGCTTGATAGCTCGATCTTGGAAGCCGATCCCCGTTGCAAACTTTCCTTGCGAAATGAGCGAACTGGCTAGTCGCGATAGGCTTACAGCAACCGTTTTCCTGTCTGAGTTGGCAACGAGCGCCTCGTAGCGGCGAAAGCTTTTCTCCGCGAGGGCCAAGCGACCTGCATCATCGGCAGCGTCGCCTAGTCCCAGCCATCCGTCTGGATTCGAAGGGTCCAACTCGGTTGCAGTGCTATACCATTGAATAGCCTTCTCTGCGTTCTCTAAGGCGACGCTTGCTCCTATGTTTCGAGCCGCCTCGGCTTGAGCTGCTTGCGACTTGCTAACGCTTTTCTTCTCCTCTTCATACTTTTGCATCCAAATAGCCTGCGCTACTAGAGTGCGTCCCTGTTTTGCTTGATCGATGGCCATATTAATATTTGGTGTCGCTGATGCTTTCTCAAGCGCTGCGATGAACGCATGAATTTGTTCTCGTGTTGGAGGAGGTGCTTTTGCAAGAAAAGCTGAAATGATTTGATCGGAAGTGGCTGCATCAATGGTCGGGCCGCCGACGAGCCTCAGAGCTCCTTGCACAATGAGAATCAGTATAGCCGCGATAACTGCTAGGCGGATTAGAAACGGCACCCAATTGCGGCTTCGTTGGGGAGGAAGGGTTAATCTCGGTTCAATATATGTTGTCGCCCTTTTGCAGGCATTTGGAGGTAGCACCTCCTCAATAAGGAAGTCGCGTAAGCCACAGTACATATCGTCGCCGCGGCTTAGAGGTTTACAGATGTTCACGTGATCGGCTTCGACAGGAACCGGGCCGACGCCCACAAGACCAGCATCAGCGCTACTGGCATCGACGATCAGACCCACGCTTGTCGCACGGGTTTCAAAGAAGGTCTTCTGTTTGAGATTGGTCGACCATGCGCGATACCACTGATTTAGCTCGCGCAGGTGTGAATCGTTCTTGAGCAAGTCCATTGCGGCGGTCGATGGCCATGCGATTAGCCTTAACGTGTCCAAGATTGTTGCGTGGGCCGCACCAGAGTGAGGTGTTCCTAAAAAAACAACAGCGCGGACACTCTCAAGTAGTCGCATTACCGGTTGGCGATAATCTTTCTGATCATTCGCGGCACGAAGTACTTGTTTAACAACTAATCCACCTAGGCTATGACAGACGAACGTAATAGGAGCTTTGGAAAGCGCCTTCTCACGAAGAAGCCGTTCAAGAACTGTCGTCGCCCGGTCTTGAAGAGGGAGTGAGTTGCCGATCCAGTTGGTAACCGGGGCGTCATAATACAGCGTCCAAACGTCTACATCAGGCACGTCTTGGGCCAGCCAGACTGGCCAAAAGCTGTCTGACGATTTGGAAGATTGCCATGTAGAATAGGGGTGTCCGCCTAGGCCATGCACGAAAATAACATGGCCGCGAGGCATCCCGCCTTGCACACTGGCGACTTTAATCAGCGTCGTCATAGATGACTCCGGATAGTAGCTCGGCTGCTTCCATCGTCTGCTACCTGAGCGGTTGCAGTTGAAAGAGCTAACGATAACGTTGCTTTGATAACAACTGCAATGAGTAACCGTGAGGCGGATCTGCTGACGGATAGCAAGTCCGCTTGTCGCTGGCACGATCCTTCGGAAAGGGGGCGGCGATTCGTATGTTCGGGGATTTTGAGCGTTTCCCAACCTTGCGATCCGTCTGCGACCGGCCCCGCGCTTCCCCTCGGGGCACCGGTCCGCAGGATGGACGGTGACGCGACTTGCCGTGCCTTTGGCATTTCGGCTTCATCAACCATTGTCGGCTCACACCATTCGTTCACTACTCCCGTTAGCATTCTACTTGGCGGCTCGTGCCAAAGTGAACCCGTGATCGAGAAAACTCGACAGGGGAGCGTCAAAATGGCTCTAATCATCATGCCGTTCATATCTGCGGCCGCCGCTGTGCTAGTCGCCGGCCTCCTTACTAGTAAAAGTGGCGAACGCCCGGGGGCGTCGACGCAATTAAAGGCCTGACATGGTCGATCAAGAAGATACGTCAAATACCGGAAATGTGCCGTGGTGGGGCGCACGCAGATACGCGCGGGCGTTGCTTGGTGAGGTAAGCAAGCTCGCTCACGAGATCGCAGCCGAGAAGGTAAAGACCCATAGATTGGGCGAGATAGCCCAGAATCTGCTCTCCGACGCAAAGGAGATCAAGTCGGAGAACGAGGAGCTCAAAGTTCGAATGCAGCAGCTTGGCATGCTGTCTGTGGTCGAACTGGAAGCTCGGAAGGCGGAACTGGGGCGAGATGCCGAAACCCTGAGGCGCGAGATTGTAGCAGGGCGCGATTCCATCGAGGCAGAGCGGGCGCAGATAAAGCAACAGCATGCTGACGCTCGTCAGTCTATCATTGAAATCAACGAAATTGCGCTGCTTCAAGAGGCAGGAATTTATGAATACCGTCACCCTCTGAAGGATGTCGTCGCATATGAAAGTGCGCTGAAGCGTCTCGAAGACAGTATCAAAGCTGCCATCAAGCGGGATGGTCATGCGGTTCAGGCCGATACAAATTGGACAGTCAACGGTTCCAAAGCTGAGGGGCTGAAGATGACCCGGGATATGTCCAAGCTGATGTTGAGAGCCTTCAATGCCGAAGCTGACGCGATCATCCGGGGCCTAAAGCCCTACAAACGTGACAATGCAATTCAGCGGCTCCAGAAGGTTGGAGAAACGATCCAGCGTCTAGGCCAAGGCATGCAGATCCAGATTTCGCCAGCGTATCTGCAGTTGCGCATCGATGAAATTGAGTTGACCTCGGACTATTTGCAGAAGCAAGCCGAGCAGAAGGAACTGGAGCGTCAAGAACGCGAACGGCTGCGGGAGGAGAGGAAGGTACTCCAAGAGATCGAACGGGAACGGGCCAAACTTGAGAAGGAGCGTCAACATTTCTCAAATGCACTGCAAGCATTGGAGGAGAAGGGTGACGTCGAAGCCGCCGAGCGGGTGAGGGAGCAACTCAATGAGGTTGCAAAATCCATCGAAGATGTCGACTTTCGCGCTACCCATACCCGAGCCGGTCACGTCTATGTCATCTCGAACGTTGGCTCGTTCGGTGAGAACATCGTGAAAGTTGGCATGACCCGTCGCCTCGATCCCCGGGATCGCATCCGCGAACTCAGCGATGCGTCGGTGCCCTTCAACTTTGACGTTCATGCGCTTTTCTTCTCTAGGGATGCAATCGGCATTGAGTCCGCGATGCATGACCGGTTAGCGGCTTTCCGCGTCAACGGCGTGAACCTACGCCGAGAGTTTTTCCGCGTCTCGGTTGCTGAAGCCAAAACACATTTAAGCGAGTTGGCTGGCGAACTGCTTGAGTTCAATGAATTTGCGGAAGCTGAGGAATTCCGGCAGACGCTTCAGTTGACCAAGCCGACGATTGGATCATCGTTGCCGTTGGCCGTCTAAGCCAAGACGGCGGCGGTTGGGATGACGCATGCTACGATGATTGTTGCGCGGCGCCGAGACGTTGCTGCATATGTGGCGCGTCGTCTTCGAAGATGAGAAGAATTGATCAGCGAGGGACGAATGCAATTGCGCAACGTGAATTATGCGGTCGTAGGAACCCTATTCTCAGTCGCTGTCTTCAGCGTTTATCCTGTCATCACCGGAAAATGGATGTTCGCTTTTTTTAGCATCCCGTTTGGGAGCCTGTTAGGTTTTGGTGGCTGCTTTCGGTTCCTGCGAAAGTACAATCTTCCCGTGACTGCTACGTGTGGGGAGGTGGAGGATCGTATGAAAAAAGAAGCCATCTCCAAGGACTGATATGTTTTTTCCGGATTCGGGGCAGGAATCGCATGAAAACGATCACATCTCAGCAGAGTCTCTCTCCATCTCCTATCAGAGGATGGTTTGCTGGCTGCGTCGCGGCAACTATTGCTCTTTTCCTGCACGGGCTAGTTACAGCTTCGATGGAAAAGAACGAACTTAGCGTCAAACTACTATTCATGGGCTTGTTACTGTCTATTACTCACTTCGTATTCATTGCCATCTTCACGGCTATTCCGGCCATCATATTCCTGTGGTTGGCCTATAAACTTCGGCTCGAATATCTCATACTTTTTGCGAGTTTTGGGGGCGCGCTTGGGTGGCTTGGCATTAAGATACTCGATCCCTTTTCGAGGGACAGGATTCTCTGGGAATTCGTTGTGGCCGGTGCAATCGCAGGTGTTGCAGCTTGGTACTTCAAGAAAGTGCCGAACCTGCACAATGTGCAAGTGTCATCGCGGTGACATTCGAGCTAACGAAGAGCTGCCATGAGCGCTGCTAGCTGAAGTGGTTGTCGGTTTCGACGCTCGGATTGTCCATTCGTTAATCGTAAAGTCTTGCCCTCTGTTTACCAGCGGCGTCATAAGCTTCACGTATGACACGTGGCCGCTGGATCATAGCAATTGTTGCGAGTGTTTTCCTGATTGCGATGGCACAGCTCATTTTGCCCTCGATCATAAGGACTTGGCAGCAGCGGCAACTCGCGAATCTCTTAAACGGCCCTCCGCCGAGCTACGAGGTTCTCCCAACCGACACTCCGCTCAAAGCTCTCCATAAGCAGGCCCGGCAAGCCGAGCGGGCTCGTGACTATCAGCGCGCTGTTGACCTTTACACGCAAGGTCTAGGTGACGCATCCTACAATGCCGATGAGCGTCGTGACTTGCTGCGCCAGCGTGCCTTTGCGCACGAGGACTTAAAGCAATACGACCGGGCCGAGGCCGACTACAACGCGGCACTACAGATCGAGCCTTTAGACCCTGACTTTTATAAGAAGCGTGGCTTTTATTTTTCCCGTCGCGGTCGTTATGAAGAAGCGCTCGCAGATTTCCGCATGGGTCGTGAACTTGACCTGACCGACGGTGGTTTTGCCTTCGGCGAGGGCGAAGTCTATGGCAAGCTCGGCCAGCATGAAAAGGCAGTGGAAGCCTATAATGAGGCGATCCGGCGGGACGCAGGGGTTACGAGCTACTACCGTGAGCGTGGCAACGCTTACAACGCACTCGGCAAAGTCAAAGAAGCCAAGGTCGATTACGATAAAGCTCTCGCTATTGGGTACTATCCATTTCCGGCGCCACGTGAGACTGCCGATACGCATCTCGGACGCGGCTATGCCTTATATCATCTCGGTCGTTATCAAGACGCAATCAGCGATTTCGACGAGGTCTTGAAAATCATGCCAAAATCGAGCCGAACACTTGCGTGGCGGGGGACGGCTTACCAGAAGCTCGGCAAAGGTACTGAGGCAGCTGCGGACTACAGGGCTGCGTTGGCTATTGATCCAAAGAACCGGACCGCCATCGATAACCTGAAATCACTTGGGGTACAGCCGCCATAATTCCTCGTAAGCGTGGGGATCATAGGTCGCGGATAATCTTAGCATTGTTGCGAAACTTTCGCATTGTTCCTTCCGCACTTTATTCGTGACTGGTCAGGTCGCCGCGACACCACCATTGCGGAAATGAAGGACTTCTGAAGTTCCATCTAAAGCGCGTTACTATCTTTAAAAGCACGCGCGTCTAGTCGGAGTAGAGAATGGGTGCAGTGCAGTTTGAAAATTTATTGCTAATCCTATTCCCTATCATTTTTGGTTTCCTCCCGGCGTTTCTAGACGCGGTAGGTTTTAAGAATGGGCCGCCGAATCTGCTAACCGCGTTGGTGGCCGCCCTGCTGGTTGCCATCTCATCCTTGGCGTGGATGCCGACTAACCTCGATAATTTGGTTATTGTTTTTGGCCTGATAATGGTTCCGGCCATGCTCATTGCTTACTGCCTGAGCAGGCTAGCCATTTGGCTATTGTTGAGTCTCGTGAAGATGGCGGTCCGCCGCTGACTATTCGGAGTGCCAAAGCCCCTGCCAACGCTGCACGATAACGATCCCAATGGGGTTTGCGCTGCCATAGGACTGCGTCAATGAATCAATTCGTGGGGTTCTCCTTCAAACAGATGCCGTAGCTCACTAGGTGGCACCGGTGGGCAAGTCAGGACCCCGCGCTCAACCGCGTTCTCAGGAATTGGATCGAGCGAATTTGGAAAGTGGGCGATGAAATCGGACCGTCCCTGACGATACATGGCTGACGCATCTGCCGTCTCCTCGCGCTGGGGGCCTTTCAGACTGCCGCAGCGGATGAGCATGAGATAGTGATGCTCCACAGTGGAATGCTTCATTTTCTTCATTGAGGTATTATGCCTATGAGGGTCTACGTCGTTAGCCGCCAGTTATGCGATTTAGCAACGTCGCCGTAGATTTGATTCGAACTCCTAAATAGGGCGTCGGGTTTTGCGCCGCGTCATCCCTTGTGGGGAGCGTCAGCATTCTCGGACATGTTCAGTTGAGGCGACTTTGGCGGTTGACCATTTCGCTGCGGCGTGGAGAAGCAACGTAGAGGAGCAGATTGTGCAATCGTTGGGAAAGTCGCCGGTAGTGAAGCGTGGAGTTGTCGTGCGTGGGATAAGAACAAGCGCGACGTTAGAGCAGGCCTTTTGGGATGGTCTGAGAGAGATCGCCAATGAGCGAGGGGCCACCGTCACCGATCTTGTCGCTCACATAGAAGAGAATCGCGAGTGCCCAAACATGTCGTCGGCGATCCGGCTGTTCGTCCTCTCACATTTTCGGGATAGAACATCCTGATTGGAATTGTCCAATGGGCTTCCGCATCAGCCGAGCGCGCCGCGATTAACGACAACGATCAGAAGTCGGGGGCAGGCGTTGACCCTCGCTACGATGGCGTTTAGCTAGCACATCGCCCACGTACCGAGTTTATTATGAGTACCAAATATTTTGAGCTGCTCGCCGATGAAGTTTGGGAAGGTAACCCGGCCACAATCTCTTCAGTTCGCCATCTTGGTGACCGCGAACGGAATGCGCTTGAGGCAACGATTCTCAATAAGTACGGCAAGTCGCTGAGCCTCCGAGGAACGCCTGCACAAGTTCACGCAACCCTTGACGCGGCAAAGCGTTCCTAACAACACACGTTGGCAAGGAGCCTTGATGCCCTACGCTTTGTTTGACGATGACCAGCAGCTCAGTAAGCAATTTCCAACCAAGGACGACGCTTGGAAGCACGCTGACGAAGCCGGGCTTGTCGACGTCGTCGATGGGAAGACTGTATTGGAAGACGGTTACACGATTCAGCCGTGCCGCTTGGACGAGAATGGTGTGCCGGTGGCGATACCGCCTGCAGTCGAATAGCTTAGCTAGCACGAACTAACCATCAGTGCGTGTGAGCCTACTGAGCGGGTCCGCCCAGCGCGTTCGCTCGGCCGGGATGCTCAGGGAAGTCGCGCCTTGGGTGCCCCCGGGGCGGGCGGTAAAGCCCTAGGACGGGGGAACGGCGTGGCCCTAGCTGAGGCGGTGCAGGGGCGGCAGTTGGCAACCCACCGAGCCGAAGGGCCGTTTCCGGGCCGTAGGGGAGGTATTGGGAAAGGGGCGCACCGCCTTGCCACATCGACGCAGCTGCAAGGCGGATTGCGGTGCAATAATACCATAATCGCCGCAGGAAACTGGACACTGCGATGCGCGCTGAAGGTTCGGATTAACGCCGTTCCTGCGCCGTTGCGCGTCCTCCTTTGCCCGGCGAGGCGTCGAAGTTTAAATCTCTATCCAGTGCTGCCGATGCTCGCCTTAGCAGGACGACTTTGAGGGGTACGAACTGCTCCTCAGTCAAGTCGCCAGTGCTATCGAGTGGCACGCTCGCGTCCATCCCGACACCGACGTCGCCTTTCTGAAAATGAACGCCAGCTGCAAATGAGCTTCCTGCGTGCGATAGGGATGCGAGAAGAATTAAAACACGACAGAAATATTTAATTGCAGCTCAAGCGTGCTTGCACCATTGAAATGATTGCCGATCAAATGGCACTGGCTAGTTCCTCTTTCAGATGGTCATTTTCTAATTGGAAGTGCATTTAATCCAAAGCTCAGGCGAAAACCCCGGGTGCAATTCGATTAGGACTCTCTCTCCAGCGACATGAGTCAGCTTCCACGCCACCGTTTTTCGGCCGACGGTACCTTCATCATAACATTTCAAATCGGTAGTCAGCGATAGAGTGGTCTCCGCCCCAGCAGCCACGAAACTGTTCGTCTTCAATCGCTGCTGCCGAAGGATGTCGCACCTTACACTGCCTTGATAGTATTGAATCTCGCCAGCTGAGAACTTCATTTGAGGAGCAGGAGCGCCGGTAATTTCTGGAAGTCCCTCTTTCCATCCCTTTGCGCTGCATTGATTTCCCGCTGTCTGTTTACGGGCGACGACGTAGAAGCCGTCGAATTCTGCCGTTTGACTGCTTCTTGATTCTTCCGCGCAGCTGGGGTTTGGACTCAAAGCGTTGATTATCATCATCGAAACGATAGCGAATCGCCGTCGAACGCCCATTGACCCTTTTCCCTTCAATTACTTCTAAGCTCCTGTCGAGAATGATTAGCGCTTCCAGATTCCGAGGAGGATAAAATCGGATACCCGCTCCAAAACTGTGGCGAAGTGCCGTCCGCTGTCATTCGGGTCGAGCAATACAAATGAAGCCGCTGCGGGAAGGGCTCCAGCCAAGCTTTTGCATTGAAGGCGTTCAATCAAAAATGGACTGTCGTCGAGCGATTTATCGCAATCAGCGCCATTCATGTAGAGCAAAAAACTGTGCGGCTTATAGCGACCTGATCCGCCAAACTCACACGCCGGAGTCCAGCCCACACTCTGTTTGAGATCGACCAGATCTACGTTTCCTGAACAGAGTTCGATTGCTTGCCGCATCGAAATGTCCGCGAGCGTGCTTTCTCCCTGCCAGAGCAAGGGCATCGGAATGTACTTGGCGACTTTGGAGTCTAGGAGCTTCGCCACGACGGCGTACGCAAGTCTTTTCTTTAATTTAGGGTCGACTACAATCAGCAGCTCAGCATAAACCCCGCTGTAGACCGTTATTGAGAGCCTCTTTGCGGTCGCCTCCCTCGAAGGAGGCCCAAACGCCTGTTCTATCGAGCGGATTGAGGTGAATTCATCGATCTTCGATAAAGCGATAAACTGATCGTTGCATTTGTTGAGGCAATCGGACGGTGCCTCTATAGTTTTGGCCATCGTTAGTTCGGGAAAAAATAGTGCGAGAATTAAGGCGGCCGCTGTGATCCTTCCAAAAGTCTTGTGACCGGGACCAAAGAATACGCCTTCCGTGCCCGGCGTACCGTTGGCGTGGCCGGTGAGCGTTGAAATCGCGGCCTTAGTATTCCGCCGTTTCATTGGAGCTATCATTTGCCTTCTCGTTCGGCGCTATAAAAGCTGGAAAATATAGTAGGTCGATGGCTTACAATTTAGGGATAGGCACCCGAGAGCGCTGGAAGCGTTCCTCGTGGTCCTTTTTCGCTAGGGTGTCGTCATGAAGAATCACTCGGCGTTGGTTCAGCAAAAAGAGCAGGACCTTTCCGTCGCCCAAATCCCAGCTGTATTCTGCATTTGATGGCGTTGGCGTCGTCGCTGGCTTCGTTGAAAATTGATCCGACAGCGATTGTGCTATCTCTTCTACGCTGGCCGTTGTTCGCAGGTCCATGTTGAGCCCAATAAGCGGGGCACCATCGAGTACCGTGGAGAACCACAGCGTTAACCCCTCGCACATGATGCCGTAAGGGATGGCCTCGCGTGCAAAGTTATTGCAGGAATAACTTTTCTCTTTAACGACACGTCCGGCTTCAGCGAAGGACATGCCGGGCACAAGGCCGCGAATGTCCCGTTTGCCCTGCTGAGCCAAGCACGACGAACTCATCATGACGAGGGCGGCGATGATGATATTCTTTGCGGAGATCATCCGGGGCACTCACTTGAATTCGTAGGTCGATGACCCAGCAGTCGTGTCGATGGCGACACGGACAGCCCGGCAGAACGGGATAAGGCCGATGCCGCCACCAACTTCGAGGCTTATCGGCCATGGGTTCGCATCGGGGTTGCTGAGGTTGAGCATCGTGACAACCTTGCAGTTGGCTTGATCGTTGACGCGGACGCCCCGAACTTGGATTGCCTTTCGTCCGATGTTCTGGATTTGAATTTCGCCATTGCGGCTGAGTGTCACCTTCAGATCGGGTGATCCACCAAGTAGCGACAAAAGGAAGAGCCCGAGGGCAGCGGCCAAGGCGATGTGCCACCAGTGCCAGCGCTTTTTTGGTGCCACGTCGCGGACGTGATTCGGAACGTCAGTCATTTGATCCCCGTGTACGGCAAGCCGGGCGGCCCTCAACCCGGAGTTTAACGACGGGTCTCTGACTTAAGCAACAAATTTCCGTAGTTTTGCTCGGTGGCCGCAGATCGTGAGCCCGAGCAAAACTCCGGGTATGGCAAAGCCCGATCTCAAAGTTAAATTTGGCATGCGCATCCGAGGACTTCGGGAAGCGCTGGGCATGACGCAGGACGAGCTGGCTGAGAAAATCGGTCGCGGCGTCGACACCGTCAGCAATATCGAGCGGGGCGTCTACGGGACCCCCATCGACGTGGCAGGTCGGATTGCGGCGGCTTTGAAGGTCAACTTGTCCGAACTGTTCAGCTTCGATGATGAAGCGCAGCCAGCCGCAGGTCGGGAACATCGTCGTATCGTCCAAAGCCTGACGGCCATTTTGAATGGGTTGGACATGAAGAGTCTCTTGGCGATCAAGGAGGTGATCGAGGCCTCGGTAAAATTGGCTGGTCGTCGGAGTGGGCGTTCGCATCGCTAAACCTCAGTACTCAGACGCGAGCATGATCGTCATCACGCGGGTCGTGACGGACGGGTCAGTTGGGTCGGGCGAGCCGAACTGAATCCACTGATCGTAACAATCGATTTTCCAAAAGACTTTGGTGCCGTCCTGATCGATGGCTCCGAAGTCGTGTTCGCCATGGGGATCATTGTCGGGGCTGAAGTGGACGAAGCTTCGTACACTGAGGAGCAGCTGCGCGACCAGCGTGGCCCCCAGCGACGCGACACCGGCGGTCAGGTTTAGTCGATAGCCCTTGCTCGTGCGGGGCAGCTTGCGTCGAAACGCATCGTTGAGTTCACGAATTCTAAGCGTGCGTTGAGTTTCGACGTTCGCACTGGCCGCTCCTGATGTCGGGTGCTGTTCAGCGCTCAACATGGCTTCACCATCTTCGGATGCAGTAAGGCAACTTGGGTTATCTTTCGAGCGAACGTGCCGAGCTCAGGGTAGTCCTTCCAAAGCAAAGTTACCGTTTGGCTTTCGAGAACCACGTTTTGGACCTCGCAGTAAAACCAGCCCTGCGAAGGTTCGTCGGTGGCTAATACGAGCGTCCCTCGGACCAATGCACCCCAATCGTCTGATGCACCGGCCTTGGCACCAGCCGTAGGAGGCATAGCTTTTTTATCGACGTCGCCCGAAGGCGGCTTCGCCGGGGGCGGCGGCGGTGCGTCGATTCCGGCAACAGCGAGAAACTTGTTGTAAAGCGCGGGCCGGACAAGCGGCACCACCGCTGTGCCTTTTGCCGACACCGTGCCCTTGGGGAGCTTTGAGGCAACTTCGCGCTGGGCGTCGGTGACGATTCTGATTGTACGCATTCCCATGGCACGGGCGGCGTCCTGAGCAGCCTTCGCAGCGTCGGAGCCGAAGCGGGAGGCATGAAGTTTTTTTCGGCGATCCGGGCCGAACACCACCAACGCGATATCGGCCGGGATCTTCTGAGCGGTGTTTCGCTTGGTGCTCATGGCAGTGCCCTCGGAAAGCGAAAGGGCTCCAGATGAGGAGCCCTTTTTGCCAGACCAATCGGTTCGGGTTGCTGACTGCCCCCGGATGGGGGGTCCAAAAGCTGGAAGGCCGAAAAATCCATTTTTCCTCCAAATGGGCACCAAATCGCCCGTGCCTGACATTAGGGTATTATAACACCTCTGTCAAATATTTGTTTTAAATCAACGGGTTATGACTTTTTTCCTCCCTTTCGCATGGAAAGTGAGCCCGGCGCATCTGCCAAATCGGGTCCTGAAGCTGGCGGGGGTCTGCTGATTCAACCTCTGCGGACTCGACTTATGTTCTTGATATGTTCTAGTCGTCGCATGTCTAATAGACCTGCGAGCTGGCGAATGCCGACCCCAAAAGAAATGGAAAAGCTAGCCGCGACGCCGGATCAGGCAGCTGCGTCGGAGCCTCTTACGCCGGGACCCCCTGACGATCTCCCGGAGGCATACTGGGATTCCATTGTGCGGGACCCGAGAGGGCAGGTCCGCACCGGCATTCCCATCCAGCAACGGCGTCTGTCAGAGATTCCGCGCCATGTCTTGCGGGTGAGCTGCCGAAGGTGCGACCGCATTGTCGAGATTCAAACGGTGGACGCTGTACGCCTCTACGGTCAGCACGCGGTGTGGAAAGATGTTGGTATGAAGTTGCTCGACGATGGGTGCCAGCAACGCACCGGCAGCCGAGAAGACGATGGTTGTTGGCCGTCGTTCGAGACGCCGTAGCTGCAGGACAGTTCCTCCCGGTTTTGTGAGCTTGGACGCCCCGTATGGCTCCGAAATATCACCCCACGCCTCTCTCCGGCGGCGACCGAAAGGCTTTTATGAAAGAGCTCGGCAGGGCGCGGGCGGTGACACGTATTCTCGCGGCACAGTCCGACGAAATGCGTAATAAGGGCGAGGCTCTGATCAAGCAGGCCGACAATCTCCTCTGCCAAAGCTGGAATGAACGCATGTGGGCAGACGGCGAACCGATAGATCCTTCTCCAATGATCCTTCAGGCCATCAACGGTGGATTCCCGTGGCTGGAAATAGAGTGCTCGCGCTGCAAAACAGCGAATAGCATCGACCTCTGCGCACTACGTCGCCCGCCAACGACTTGCATTCACGACTTGGCAAGCTCTCTGCGATGCCGAAAATGTACCGTTTCGGGCAGGCGACCAATGGTGACATTGGTTCAGCTCGGAACTGGACCTCGGCATCGACCAGCGCCAGAATGATCCGATGTGCAATCTCTATTCAATGACGAAAAATCAGGCCGCTATTCGCAATCTGTTTCCGATTGTTCGGGACCTGACAGGCAATCTGCCGTCGATGCCCGGCATCTTTCCAGATTATCCGGCTCCAATTGTCCGAAACACGCCAGATGGTCCCGAACTGACGTTGGCGCGGTGGGGCATGCCATCTTCACAGTTTGCTCAAATGCAAGCTGCCAAGAAACGCGCCGCGAAACTTGAACAGAAGGGCAAGCAGTTTGACTTCAAGGAACTGCTTCGGATGGAGCCAGATAGCGGTACGACCAATATCCGCAATCTCGACAGCAAGCATTGGAAGCGCTGGCTTGGCCTAGAGAACCGCTGTCTCGTGCCATTCACGTCGTTTAGCGAATTCAACAAATTCGCTGGCGGCGATGTCTGGTTTGCATTGGATGAAACTCGGCCGCTCAACTTCTTTGCTGGCATCTGGACTAATTGGACTTCGGTGCGGAAGGTCCGCGAAGGCGAAACTACGAATGACGTCTATGGTTTCTTGACGACCGAACCGAATAACGAGGTCGGTGCGGTTCACCCCAAGGCGATGCCGGTCATCCTGACCAAGCCAGAAGAGTGGCGGACGTGGATGATCGCACCGACTGAGGAAGCGTTGAAACTCCAGCGTCCGCTACCTAACGGAGCGCTTACCGTCGTCGGGAAGGGCATCAAGATGGATGACGCCGCAGATGACGTTTCAAAAACGCTTTCCGACTAGCGGCGATGCATATCCACTGCGTTGGGCCAACTATCTCAAATATTTCCGTCGTTGCGGCCGGAGCGGGGACTGATGGCAAAACAGCGCATATCTGCAGACGAATTGGTCTGGGTGTTCAGGGAAGAGCTCAGCAAAACGGGGAAATTTCCTGCTGGGATCAGCGTTGCTATCGTGCGAGACCGGGCGGCGAACTTGACTGCGATCACTGGAGCTAGATATCGCGCGATGAGTCCGGATCTCGCAGGCGTTTCGCTCAAGTGCAGGGACGGCTTCGCGCGATTTACCAACTAGAGAGCGACTAGGTCGCAACTAGCGCATATCAGCTCTGACCACATTCGGGATGCATCGGTCGCCAATCTGAATTACTCGACCGTCTTCAAATCCACGTTGCTAAGCTGGGCGGTTCCCAAGCTGGGAGCCATTCATGTCTGACGTTTCGCGCCGTGCGCAATTGATTCTGCTCAAAAACGATTTGCACGTGTTGCGAGGTCGAGCCGAACGGTTGGATTTGCCGGAACTGGTCTCGCTTTTATCGGAAGCGATGGCGGTTATTTCCAGTCAGCCCGAATTACCGAAGTCCGAGCAACCGCCCGTTTGACGTTCTCCTCTTGGCGTGCAGTCGGGTATCAAGATCGAAGCCTAAGTGGCAGCTCGCTTTAGGCGTTACACCTCGACTTCAAGTTCAATGCGACCAGCAAGTCGACGAAGCTGTTGCTGGGTTGAATGCATGCCTTTTGTTCCGGTGCGGTTCGACTCCTAGCGACATTCTGCTTCAGCTTCTTAGTCGGTATCCTCGGTTTGGTTACAGATACCGGCTTCTTTGGTTCAGCCTTGATGCTCGACGTCTGCCGACTTCGCCCCTCTGTACTGATATCGGACGCGGTTGCGATTGGGGGAGCAAGCTCGGCATCCGCAGGAGCGTTGGAGAACGGAGCTGGGCGATCCTCAATAGCTTCCGGCACGTAGGCGACACTGAGCTTGTCAGTCTTCGTTAAGGTATCGACGACGGTAACGGCCTGCGAGGGGGCCGGCGTGGACTGTACGACGGGCGCTTCGACGAGCGGAGGGGACGTGCCTGTGCCGGCCTTGGTCGCAATCAGGCCGCCAACGCAGAGCAATGCGAAAAACGCCAACCAGACCGTTCGCACTACAGATCCCCCAGCTTGAACTTGAGGCTAACTCCAGCTCTATCAGGGTTGGTCCCGATTGCGGCGCAAGCGGGGCGACGCTGAAGCAGCGCCAAGGCGGCCCGGTTAACGTAACCAAGTCGTAAAGGAAGCGACGATCAGATCTATCAAACGGCAGACCCCTGTTCGTAAAGCTGCAAATGCGCCCGTGCCGAGGGCGGTCTCGTATTCATTCCATCTCTGCGGCAAGCAACTTTTCATAGTCTAGCAAGATGAAGCGCGGCTTCATCCAGCGGTTTGATCCAATGGTGAGATCCATCCGAATCTGAGTGCCCTTGCGTCCATCTCCGATGAGGATGCCGCTGCTCTTGAACCACGAATTAAGTGCATTGACCGTCGAGGGAGGAAATCGCGCCAACAGATCATCTCGGCGGATTCCAAGCGTCAGACGTTGCTTATAAGTAGTCTTTATGCCCCACCAGCTTGTGCTGCTTGCAATTCGCACGACGCCGTTGACCGTAAGGTCCCGCACCATCGGTCCATGCATGTTGTCGCGAATAACTTTCAGGGCGTCGATCAACGTCGCAGAAGGTCTACTTCGCAAATTCGCCGCACGACGGTGCATGGTTCTAACCGCGTTGCGAACGCGCATCGGGGCCCAAGTCAGCAAGCCCGCCGACTGTGCGATCATTCCGGCCGCGAAGCATAAACCGAACTTCTGAGCAATCCGCTCCTCGACGCTGGAGCCAATCTCACAATAGGTTAGGTAATCGGCAATATGGCGCGCAATTACACTATTGAGATCGAGCGTCATCAAATGTGCAATGTAACACGGCCAGAGCGTCCCGTAATTCTTATCCATCACAAGCGCGGTCTGCGCCACCAGCCGGGCGGTGTGCGCCCGGAGGTCGTCCCCAGATGTCACACGGTCGAAGATGCCGCCCATGTCAGCATCATTAATCGGAATGTCGATAAAACGAACTGCCTCCTGATCGTTCCAAGCCGCAGCAGCACCTGCCATCTCGCGTCCTGTGAAGTTGCTCGTGCTGAGAATAATGTTTTTCCAAGCAAGATTCGGCAGCGTGTCGTTTACAGAATTGGAACGCACCATTCCTTTGCCGTCCGGCAGCATATGGACGACGCGCGTCATAAACAGCCGTAGGTCGGCCTGCTTTAAACGCTCCGCCGCATCCATTATGAGCGGGCAGTCATTATGGAGCGCTGCCGCTTCTTCCAAAGCGCGGTCTTTGAAATCCCAGCTTTGGATTGAGGCAGGAGGCCCCAGAACGGTTTGCGCCAGCTTGGCGATGCTGCTCTTTCCAGCGCTGGACGGGCCGACAAAGTTAAAGACTGCGCTTTCCGTCAAATCCGCGAACCGGACGAGTGCCGCCGCCAATGCAGCGCAGATAGCAAACGCAACGGGATTCGACTGCTTGGCCAGCGGTGAGACTGCGGCGTTCCATGTTGCCAACGTGCCGCGTGTTTCGCCCAATCTTGAGGCGCTCTTTGATGGCCAGCGAAACTTGCAGTCCGCCGGTATTGTTTGGCGGGCCAATATGAATGCGTTGGGCATCGACCCTTCCCCAGACATGCCCTTCCAACCGGGAGTCCTGACCTTCGTGAAAACCGACACTCTCGCCTGACTAGTTAATTTGCGGACGGCGAGGGCCGCTGTTGCGGGGAATGTAGGCAAATCGCCGTATGCCCTAAGTTGCATGACCATCTGCGCCTCAGTCAGATGCATAGGGATTTCGCACGTCACGTCGTTACCAATCTCATCCGGCATTGTGAACTCGAATACCCGCGCCCCCGTAATTTCATCCCGGAGAACAACAGCTTTCCAGCCGACTAAATCTCGCAGATCGGTCGGCTGACTAGGAATGGTCGGGGCCTTTGGCGTCGACGGCGCGGACGCGCTGGCAGGGAGCGTGGCGGCGGTTTCAGTAGAACCTGCACGCTTGAGCGGACGCCTCACGACCGTTTTCGTCGACGCGGACTTACGTATTAAATGTTTCATTTATTACCGATCCTTACTGTTGTGACGAAAGTTTCTGGAAGAGCGGTGAGGCGGTGCGAAATCGCGCAGGCTATAAAACTAGGCCTAAGCGTGCGTGCCTCACAGGATCACTGCCTCACGGATAATTCGCATCGCGGTTGTTGCTGCCCGAACCTGCTGTGTGCATCCCCCATTCCCATAGCTCCCCCATGTTTGTGAGGCCGTGAGCCAGTGCATCGGACCGTTCGCTGATTGATCACATCGATTGGCTCACGCTGCTCGTGTCGTTCAGGTCGACGACACGGTCCGTCACGTTGAACCGGCCGAGCCAAATGAGCGACTCGATGAGCTGTGTTGACCGTAAAGCGGATTTGCGAGGCATTGCCTTCACCGACCTTGTGGCGAAAGACGACGAGCGCGCCGGGCGCGGCTTATATAGATATCGCTTTTGCTTATCGGAGGTGATCAACACGCCCACTACAGGACGAAGGACTGTAGTGGGCGTTCGCATGACCGATGAGAGTGCTGCCGTCAGTCCGACGGCGTCACGCTGCGGCGTCGCCAAATGCCAATGACGGGACCACTCGTTACGATCCGTCCGCGCTACAAGCCTGTGGCAAAGATCCTCAAATGCCAGTCCGCCTAGGTGCCCGTAGCCTGCCTTCGCCAGAAGGCAGCGGAGGTCGGCTCCGGTGGTAAGCAAGTTGCAGCGACCAAGATGTCCAAGCGGCACGGAGAAGTCCGACGGGATGATGGTGTAATGCATAAGAGGCGTGTGCGGCCATCGAGCTTTCAGTTCACCGAACGTCGCTCTCTGTAGTGCCGTGCCGCACAGATCGCAGGCCGCGTTGCCGCAGGGGCGGAATTGGCGGCAGTTATCCAGCACCTCTGCAAGGGCGAAGGCGTTATCGCGGCCTGTTCTGCGCAAAAGCTGCGCACACCGGGCGCTATGCTCGATCCGCTCGTCCCACGTGAGTTTATCACCGTCGGTGGGGTCGGCAGGCCCGTAGTATCGCGCCAAGTCGCAAATAAAGGGCATACGCATCCTGCTAGTCGGCATGGCTTCGCCCTCCGCTAGAGCTGACGGCCGAGCGATGCGAGGTGGGGTGAGTGTTTTTTACGGCGGCGTCGCTGAGATCAGGGTGCGCCAACCTTGGCAGCGTCATCCGGATCGGCCAGCAGTAGCGACGGCGAGGCGAGCCCCAGAGCTTCGCGCAAAAACTTGCGATAAGCGGCCAAAAATACGTCGTCTCGTACCTCCGCAATCGGAGTATCGTGGAAGGCTTCAGGGGCGGCGATCTTGCACACGGTTGAAGTGCCATCCGGACCGACGAAGACGGTGGCGAAATACGCCCGTTGGGGTGTGCCGTCGCAGCCGGGGGCGGCAGCTTCGGCAGGCACCGCCTTGGCCTTCTCGACAACCGGATTTGCGATACGCTTGGCTAAGCGGACGGCTTCTTTGCAAGCTCGGATCGTCGTTACCCGATACTCGCGTTCGAAGTCGCACGCCAGAACTCCGCGCTCAGCAAGGGCATTCAGCGCATAGGCTTCTTCGCAGCAAGCGGCATAGTCGTCGTCATTCGCCGGCTTCAGCGCGATGATGACCGCGATTAGCGCTGTGTTGCCCTTGTTCGGGCGGCGCTTCCGATGCGAGAATGTATAGGTCGAAAGGAGACGCGCCGTACGGTCTGGATCGGCCCGCAGCAACAAATGCAGAGGGTAAGCACGGGCAAGGGCGAGGCAGCGCATCTCTTTTGTCTTGGGAAAGTAATTTTGTTCCGCGCCTTTCTGTTCGGCGTGTTCCACCGCTGCTGCGGTCCGATCAATATATGCAGGAGGGCTAGCGTCCCTTGAGCTAATTCGGGAATTTCCGAAATTAATTCCATCTGCGATATCGAAATCCGTTTGTGTGTGAGATCCCATTGCAGCCCCGATTCAGCAAGTCGCACGAGCACGACCATTTGAAAAAAACCTAGTCTGGTTTGCTGGATCGGTCAGGGGCGCTCATTGTCATTCGGAACGACATCAAATCAGGCTACCTAAGCAAGAATTGGAAGTTAAACTATGGAAGAAGAAGCGCTCCTACTTAAAATCGCGATCCCGGCATTCTCGTTTTCCGTCGACCGAGGAGAGAAATGGGAACTCAGCGCGTACGCGAGAGGTAAGCGCGGTGATACCAAGCTCAAATCCCGCAATGCCTTTGCGATTCATAAGAGTGACGGTCTTGAACCGCTGTTAATGCAAGAATCCATTCGGGTGGCGAGATTGACAGGGGGAGAAGCAACGGCCCTCCGCAAAGCCATCGGCGTGGAGTTCGGAAGATCGCAGAGAGATTCATTGGATCGTTGTATCAGCCAATTCGTCCACACGGTTGTGTTTAAGGACCGGCTGCCGACTTGGAAGCAAATTAGAACACGGGTCGTAAAGATTTTAAAGCACATGAAGGAGCTCGAAGACCTGCTGAGTTTTGGCGCGGGTGACGAATTTCTGAGATCTCCTGTAGTTAGTTTGGATGCGACCGTGCATCATTTCTTTTCTACGCGGAGCAAGACCGAATATTTGGAGAAGATCGCAAGTGCATTTGAAGCGGAATTGCCCCGACTTCAGCAGTTAGCATCTAAACGCGGAACCAAGAGATACGCAGATCTCGACGTCTTCCTTGAATTACTGTGGCAATGGGCTGAAGCTGTAGAAATTGAAGTAACGCTACCATCGGGCTCCACAAAGGAAAAAGGTACGCCCTATCGAGCCACTCGCTTTGGTGCTTTTGCATTCAAGGCTGTCGAAGTGGCGTGTAGGAAGGGGCGTTTAGCCTTGTCTTCGGGCAAGATTACCGAATCTGAAAGGCTTCTGGCGGAGGAAAGATTCACAATGTTTGGGTGCTCATCGGAGCACGCTATCGACGAAAGGCTCCGGGACGTTAAGCTGATGCGATCTAATCGCTTAGCTGGCTCAAAGGCGGAAGAATGTTGATTCTCGCCGAATTTCGGAAGCAATAAGCGCCCCTGCTAATTTGCGAATGCGCTGTTACCCATTGGCGAATGAGCTGGTTGGGTGGTGGCGAATGAACCGCAGAGAATTGGGCGATCCAAAGGTTGATCGTGATAGCCCATTGCGTTTGAAAGCGGCGGCGGCGTTGGCGTTTCCTGATGGCTCCATGACGGCATCAGGTTTACGGCGCGAAGCAATGCGTGGCCGCCTTGTTATCGAGCGGATTGCCGGTAAGGATTACACGACCCTCGAAAACATCAAGCTTATGAGAGAGAAATGTCGCGTCGAAGCAAAGGACCGCGCTTGTGGTGGCGCAAGGAGCGCCGTAAAGGCAGGCAGCTCCTTCAACAAGGTGCATGGTTCGTCATCGACCAAGGAAAGCATATCGCCACGGGATGCTTTGCTGGCGAAGATCAGCAAGCGCAACAATTCCTAGCGTCGTATATCGAGGGCAAGTATTCTCCGGACAGGGTTCTACGCGACATTAAGGATATCGATGTCGCCGACGTGCTGTCGATCTATGACGATGACTGCGGGGCCAATCAGGCGAACAGGGCCAAGCTTGACGAGCGCCTTGTTCGGCTTGGGAGGTGGTGGGGTGGCAAAACGCTTTCGGATGTTAACGGTGTCAATTGCCGGGCGTATGCGCAGCATCGCGGAAGTGATGGCGGCGCTCGCCGAGATCTAGAGGATCTCCGAGCAGCAATTAATCATCACGCGAAGGAAGGTTATCATCGCGGCATCGTGCGGGTCGTCCTGCCACCGAAAGGGCTCCCCCGAGAGCGATGGCTGACGCGGGACGAAGCTGCGCGCTTGCTGTGGGCGTGTTGGCGATATCGTGAGGAGCAGACTGTCCATCGGGGTCCCCAAAAGGGGATGACGGTGTTGACGGACAGGCGTCCGCTCCGCCACGTCGCCCGCTTCGTCCTGATAGGGCTGTACACCGGGACACGGGCTGGGGCCATTGCGAGTGCTGCGCCGTATCGCGCAGAAGGCCGGGCATTTGTCGATCTGGATCGCAAAATCTTTTACCGAAAGCCGATTGGCAAGAGAGCGACTTTAAAGCGCCAAACCCCCGTTCCAATTCCAGACCGGTTGCTGGTGCATATGCGACGCTGGGTTCGGCGTGGTTTAGTGCGGGACAACTTTATCGAATGGAATGGCCAGTCTGTCATGTCGGTCAAGACCGGATTCGCTTCAGGTGTCAGGCTAGCCGAGCTCGATCTGACGATGGGGAATGTAACTCCGCATACGCTCCGACATACGGCGGCGACGTGGCTCATGCAGCGCGCCGCGCCGATGTGGGAGGCTGCGGGATTCCTCGGCATGAGCGAGAAAACGCTGCGCGACACCTATGGACATCATCACCCCGATTTCTTGCAGAACGCAGCGAAAGCCATGGGCTCGCGTCCCGCTCAACCGCGCGAAAAGTTGGTTATTCCGTTGGTTATGCCTGATGAGGAAGACGTCGTGATGGTCCAACCCGTTGAAATCATTGGTGGGCCCGGCAGGACTCGAACCTGCAACCAGACCGTTATGAGCGGTCGGCTCTAACCATTGAGCTACAGGCCCCGCCGGCGTCCAGCGGGCGGGAGGACCGGGGACGGCGGTGCAGGCATTCCTTATATCGGCCATCGCCTGTCGGCAATGCCGCGTTCCCGGGGGCGGAACTTTGGTCGGGCGGTGGCGTTTGTCTGCGCAATTTCAACGTCGGGAGGCGCGGGTGTTTCGCTGGGCTGTCATCTGTCTGATCATTTCCCTGATTGCCGGCGGCCTCGGCCTCACCAACATCTCGGCTTTCGCCAAGAAGCTTTCGATCATCCTCTTTGCGCTGTTCTTCCTCGGCTTCCTGGCTTTGTTGGGCTTCGCCTATCTGGTCGCCGGGGCGGTCAGCAGTTCTGAGCTGCTGCCCGCCATGGTCGCGGTGAGCGTCTAGACGAAAGAGCGTCTAGCTCAGTCGACCGAGACGCCGGCGAATTCCACCACCTTGCGCCATTTCTCGGTTTCGGCGGCAACCAGTTTGCCGAATTCCTCAGGCGTCATCGGCTTCGGCACACCGCCGGTCTCGGCGAGCCGTGCGATCAGCTTCGGATCCTTCAGCGCTTCGCCCACAGCCTTGTTGAGGGTGGCAATCACCTCCGGCGGCGTGCCCTTCGGCGCGGAGATGCCGTAGAAGCCGATGGATTCGAAGCCTGGCACCGTTTCGGCAATGGCCGGGACATCCGGCACGATGGGCCAGCGTTGTGGCGAGGTGACGCCGAGCGCGCGCACTGTCCCGCCCCTCGACTGTTCGAGCGCCGTGGGCAGGTTGTCGAAGATCAACTGCACCTTGTTGGAGATGATGTCAGGAAAGGCGATCGCCGAGCCGCGATAGGGCACGTGGATCATGTCGCATTTGGTCATCGCCTTGAACAATTCGGCCGACATATGCACCGAGGTGCCATTGCCCGATGACGCATAGGAGATCTTGCCCGGATTGGCCTTGCAGTAGTCGATGAACTCCTGGACCGTTTTCACGGGCATGCCATTCGACACCACCAGCATATTGGTGAGCTGCATGATGCTGGCGACCGGCACGGTGTCGCGGATGAAATCATAAGGCAGCTTCTTGTAGAGCGAGGCCGAGATTGCGTTGTTCGGTGCGACGAACAGCAGCGTATAGCCGTCCGGCGCCGAGGTCACGGCCGCGGCGGCGGCCAGATTACCGCCCGATCCAGCGCGGTTTTCCACGACGAATTGCTGGCCGAAATGATCCGACAGCCACTGTGCCATGATGCGCGCCACGATATCGACAGGACCGCCGGCAGCGAAGCCGATCAGCCAGCGCACGGGGCGATCCGGATAGCCTGCGGCGGAGGCGGGGAGGGTCGTCGTGGTAAGGCTGGCGAAGCCGACGAGACACAGCACAGCGGCACGCAGAAAAGCGATCATAGTTCCTCCCAGACATGAAAATCGCAGCGCTGATGCGCGACGTCGTTCGATCGGGCTTGCCGCCCGTTACCTCCATGCTTTCATAGAATTCGGATTTTGCCTACAAGCTTGGTCGAACGATGCAGGCTGATCGACGTCGAGGTGCCCCATGAAAATGATGCCGCTTGTTTGCGCAGCATTCCTGACTGTCACGGCGGCCATTGCGCAGGAGGGAGCCAAGCCGATGTCGACCACCATGCCTCTCAGCCTGAGTCTCGGCACGGCGACGCCCGGCGGCGGCTTCCCGCTCTATGGCGACGCCTTTGCCGAGGTGATGAACAAGGCCGATCCGTCGCTGACGCTGGCCACGCGCAATACCAAAGGCTCGACCGAGAACATCCCGTTGCTCGAAGCCCGTCAGCTCGATCTCGCTTTGGTGGCCGGCGAGCCCGCTTATGAAGCGTTCAAGGGCATCGGCCGGGCGCCGACGAAGCTGAAGATCATCACGGCGCTGTATTCCAACCCCGGCATGTTCGTGGTCCGCGCCGACAGTCCCTACAAAACGATCCGCGATCTCGTAGGCAAGCCGATCGCCTTCGGTGCAAAAGGCTCCGGCCTCGTGTTCCTGTCGCGCTATGTGCTGGACGGGATCGGCCTCGATCAGGACAAGGATTTTCAGGCGGTCTATCTCGATCGCGCCGGCGACGGTCCGGCGATGGTGCAGGATGGCCGCGTTGCCGCATTGTGGGGCGCAGGCCTGGGCTGGCCCGGCTTCAAGGCCATGAGCGAAAGCCCCGGCGGCGCGCGCTTCATTGCGCCCGATGCGGCGGAGATCGCGCAGATCCGTGCCAAGCACGCCTTCCTCAGGCCGATGCTGGTGGGCGCCAACAGCTATCCGAACCAGCCGATGCCGATCGCGTCGGTGGGCTCGTGGAGCTACATCCTCGCACGCGAAACGCTGCCGGATGAGGTCGCCTATCGGCTGGCGAAGACACTGCACGACGCCGAAGCTACGCTCGGCGCTCGGCTTGCGCAGGCGAAGGAGACGACGGCGTCGAATACAGTGGCGTCAGCGCCTGATGTGGCGCTGATCCATCCCGGGGTGCTGAAGTATTTCAGAGAGATTGGGGTGGTGAAGTAGGGGGCTTTCTTCCCCTCTCCCCCAGCGGAGCAAAGCTCCGCGCCGCGGGAGAGGGTGGATGCGCGCCGAAGGCGCGCAGACGGGAGAGGGCGCCGCAACTCCGCGCTTTGTCGCTATCCCTCTCCCGCCTTCGCTACGCTCAGGCACCCTCTCCCGCGGCGCGCGGCGTTGCCGCGCTGGGGGAGAGGGGAAGGGGAGCGTCGCTTTCCTACTTCTTTCCCAACACACAAGCCGGGTCCGGCGGCCCGAATGCGTCCTCTCCGGAAATCTTCGCGAGGATCTTGTAGTAGTCCCACGGATACTTGGACTCTTCGGGCGACTTGACCTGTACCAGCATCAGGTCGTGGACCATCAAGCCATCCTCGCGCAGTTTGCCGTTGCGGGCGAAGAAATCCTCGATGGGCTTCTCGCGCATCTTGGCGGCGACTTTCAGCGGCTCGTCGGTGCCGGCTTCCTTGATGGCATTGAGATAGACCATGGTGGAGGAATAGACACCAGCCTGCCACATGGTGGGCATGCGCTTGGTCTTCTCGAAGAAGCGCTTCGACCAGGCGCGGGTCTTGTCGTCCATGTCCCAGTAGAAGGCGGTGGTCAGCAGCAGGCCCTGTGCGGTCTGCAGCCCCAGCGAGTCGATGTCGGTGATCAGCGCCAGCAGCGCGGCCATCTGCTGGCCACCCTTGAACACGCCGAATTCGCCGGCGGTCTTGATCTCGTTGATGTTGTTCGGCGGTCCACCGGCGATGCCGATGATTTTGGCTTTCGAGGCCTGCGCCTGCAGCACGAAAGACGACAGGTCCGACGCGCCGAAGGGCGGGCGCACGCTACCCAGCACCTTGCCGCCGGTTTTGGTCACCACCGCAGATGCATCGCGCTCCAGCGCATGGCCGAAGGCGAAATCGTCGGTGATGAAGAACCACGAGTCGCCGCCGCGCTTGACGACTTCCTGTGCGGTGCCGACGGCGAGCGCGCGGGTGTCGAACACCCATTGCATCGTATAGGGCGAACAGAATTTGCCGTGGAAGTCCGCGGCGCCGGTCGAATGGGTGATGAACAGGCGCTTGCGATCGTTGGCGACGTTCTGCACGGCGAGGCCGACGGCTGAGACCGGCACGTCGACGATGAGATCGACCTGATCGACATCGTACCAGCGCCGCGCCAGTGACGCGCCGACATCGGGCTTCAACTGATGATCGCCGATGATGATGCTGATCGGCTTGCCGAGCACGCTGCCGCCGAAATCGTCCACGGCCATTTGCGCGGCCGTCACCGAACCCTGGCCGGAGGGCGTCGAGGCCGGACCGTTCATGTCGGTGAGCACGCCGATCTTGACGACGTCGTCGGAGACCTGAGCGTTTGCGGATGTGGCGAGCAGCGCAAGCGCAAAAGCGCCGGCGAGTGAAAGTTGTGTGACGGTCAGTCTTTTCAAACGCATGAATATTGCCTCCCCGGTGCTTTAGCTGTGTGACGCGTCACATGCACGTCCCAGCTTTGGGCCGATCATGCAGCAGGTGTGAGGGCGCAACAAGTACGATAGCGCATGAAATCCAATGCTTGATATAGCAGGCGAGCGGAGCTCATCGCGACGCTTTGACATATTGTAGTTGTATGCTAGTTCCCGCGCGCTCTGGCCATGCAGCATCACGCGCTCGCCTTTCGATCAGGTCGGCATGCAAACTCTCTGCGCCTGGGTCGAACGACATGCGATCTCAAAACGACACATGCGAGCGCCTTGCCAGAGGCGCCAGACCAACACCTCGCCTGCTGACGGGGCGATGGAAGATGCCGGCAGGACGCCGACGCGATCATCCCAAAATCCTGATTACCGAAAGGCCGCCCATGCAAAAGACTGCGTTTTCGTCCAAGGACTTGCCGACTCATCTGGGCGAAAAGGCCAAGTTTGACCTGTGGCAAGATATTCACGTTGCGGAGATCTGGTCGGTCGAATACGCGGTGTCCGATAAACTGCCTTTCGAAGCTGTCATCGAGGCGACGAGTATCGGGCCGGTGGTTGTCGGCCAGATGGCCGGAACGATCAGGCAGGCGACGCGAAAGGAACGCAACATCGCCGATGATAGCAATGACAGCTATCTTCTGCTGATCAACAAGGCCGGCACTGAATTGACTGGCGGGCAGGTCGGTCGGGACTATGCTGTCGGCCGGGGAGAAGCGGCTCTCGTCACGGCATCCGAGCCCTTGAAAATGCTCGGCGCCGACGAGAATGTATGGATGAATGTGGTGATTCCGCGCGAAGTTCTGACGCAGGCATTTCCGCACATCGATAGCAGGCTGGCACTGAAAATCGGCGACGACAACGAAGCGCTCGCTCTCCTCAAACGTTACTGTCACCTTCTTGAAACCGGCTCCGCCTTCGTGGATCCGGGTCTCATTGCCCATGCGGCAACGACGATCGTCGACCTCATCGGTCTGGCGACGGGTGCAAAGGGCGACACCGCCGAACTGGCGGGCATGCGGGGTCTCCGTGCGGCCAGGCTGCAGGCCGTTCTGGGGAATATTGCCGACAATTACGCCAACCACGGCATTTCGGCGCAAGGCGTTGCGCGGGAGCTCAAGCTGTCGGCGCGTTACGTTCATGATCTCTTGCAGGAGACTGGCATCAGCTTTTCCGAACGCGTGCTCGAATTGCGGCTGCAGAAGACCTACAGGATGCTGCAGGACCGGCACAGCAGTGCGATGCGCGTCAGCGAGATCGCCATGATCTGCGGCTTCAACGATATCGCCTATTTCAATCGCTGTTTCCGCCGGCGCTTCGGATGCACGCCGAGCAGTGCGCGATAGTCACTAAACGATCACGCAGTTGCACGTGCGCGATGACGATTGGCGCTGTTAACCGATCGAGCGTTGCCTGACGGGCACACCGTTCGGGAAAGCAACGCGTCTCTCTCCAGGACAATTCCTCTGCATTCCAGCCCAAGACAGCGCCTCGCAGCAATGCGACTTCTGGTGCACGGCTACCGGTTCGCAAGAGGGAATATATGTCTCCACGTTCGACGACCAGCGCCATCGGAAGACCCCGGCGATATCTGACACATACAAGTCATCTGGCGCTTGCGATCGGCTGCGCGACGCTCCTGGCTGTTGTTCTGTCGACTGCTGCTCGGGCGAATGATTGGATAGGGACGATATCCACGGACTGGTACACAGCGGGAAATTGGGATCTCAATGCGATCCCGATATCGACGGATCCAGTATTTTTCAACACGACGACTGGGATTCCGTCGCTGATCAACGGCGGAATGGTGACCGTCAACGGCTTGTATATCGGCGTCGGGGATAAGGGCGTGCTGACGGTTGCGAACGGCGCCGTGCTGAACAGCAACCTTGCATATGTGGGCCAGATGGCCGGTTCGAGCGGCGCGGTGACCGTCACCGGTGTGGGGTCGATCTGGAACGCTCAAGGACTGGTCGTTGGCAACGATGGCGTGGGAACGCTGGCAATCTTGAACGGCGGCGCGGTCAACACCTCCGTCTATGAATTCTCCCTCGCAGATCAGTCTGGCAATGGAACGGCGATCGTCGATGGCGCCGGTTCGAAATTGACCGCCAGCGACTTTGTTGTCGGCAATGGCGGTACGGGCACGTTGACGGTTTCGAACGGCGGTGCAGTGATCGGCACCACATGGATCAGCACGATAGGGCATGATGTGGGCGCCGTCGGCACGGTCACGGTCACGGGCGCCGGATCGACCTTGTCCAATGTAGGCGATCTCTTTATCGGGCAAAACGGCTCAGGCACGCTGACAGTTGCCAATGGCGGCGGTGTTACGGTCGGTGGCAACATCGTTCTCGCCTATCAACCAGGTTCTACCGGTACGTTGAATATCGGCGGCGCGGCTGGCGCTGCTGCGGCGGCGCCCGGTACAGTCAACACCGCTAATATCGAATTTCGCGCCGGCACGGGTGCGATCAATTTCAACCACACAGGCGTTGGCTATGTTTTCGCACCCGCTATGAGCGGCTTCGGCACGATCAACCAGCTCTCCGGCGAAACGATCCTGACTGCGGATTCGAGTGCCTTTACTGGCGCAACCAGCGTGACTGGTGGCCGACTGGCCGTGAACGGCTCGCTCGCCGGATCAATCGTGACTGTGTCGGGCGGCGGCATCCTCGGCGGCACCGGTACAGTCGGCGGCATCGTCGCCAATAGCGGCGGCATCGTCGGGGCCGGCAATTCGATCGGTACGTTGAACGTCAACGGCAATGTCAGTTTTGCAGCGGGATCGATCTATCAGGTGGAGACCAACGCAGCGGGCCAGTCGGACAAAATTGCAGCAACAGGAAGCGCGACGCTGAACGGTGGCACGGTGGTCGCATCCGGCGCCGCGCTGATGGGCACGAAGTACACGATCCTGACGGCAGCCGGCGGCATCAATGGCACTTTCGCCAGCGCCAGCGGAGCGACGGTGACGCCGTTCCTAGCCTACGGCCTGACCTACGATGCGACCAACGTCTATCTTGGCGTCAGCCGCAGCAACGTCACCTTCGCCTCGGTCGGATCGACCCGTAATCAGATCGCGGCTGGTGGAGGAGCAGATAGTCTGCCGGTTGGCAGTCCATTGGTGGGCGCACTGGTGCAGCTCGATGTGGCGCAGGCCCGCGGGGCCTTCGACCAGATCTCTGGCGAGGTGCATGCCTCGGTCAAGGGCGTCATGATCGAGGATAGCCGCTTCCTGCGCGAGGCAGCGATCGATCGGCTGCGCGCTGCGTTTGACGGCGTCGGCGCGGCTGCCGCGCCGGTCACGACCTATGTCAACGGCCGCCCCGTGCTTGCACCAGCCGCCACCGACGGCATTGCGGTTTGGGGCCGCGGCTTCGGCTCCTGGGGGCAGTGGAACGGCGACGGCAATGCTGCAACCGTCAAGCGCGATATCGGCGGCTTCATGGTCGGTGCCGATGCGCCGTTCGTCGATGGATGGCGCGTCGGTGCAATCGGCGGCTACAGCCGATCGAGTTTCCGCGTTGGCGATCGTAATTCCTCCGGCGCCAGCGACAACTACCATGGCGGCCTCTATGGCGGCACGCAGTGGGGCGATCTCGCTTTCCGCTCCGGTCTTGCCTATACGCGGCACGATCTCTCGATCAATCGCTCGGTAGGGTTTCCGGGCGTCGCCGAGTTGCTGAGGAACAACTACAGCGCCGGCACCACGCAGACCTTTGGCGAGTTCGGCTATCGCATCAGGGCAGGGCGGACGCCGCTCGGCCATCTCGCTTTCGAGCCTTTCGCTAATCTCGCTTATGTGAATCTGTCGACCGATGGTTTCACCGAGAAGGGCGGCGCCGCCGCGCTCACCAGCCGGGGCGATACCACTGGCGTCACCTTCACCACGCTGGGGCTTCGGGCGTCGACAGGCTTTGATCTCGGCAACGGGATGACCGCGACGGCGCGTGGTATGCTCGGCTGGCGTCATGCCTTTGGTGATGTCACGCCGACCTCGACGATGGCTTTCGCCGGTGGATCGCCCTTCGCCATCGCCGGTGTACCGATCGCCAGGAATGGCGCCGTCGCTGACCTTGGCTTTGACGTCAACGTCACGCCAAACGCCATTCTTGGTCTCACCTATGGCGGGCAGTTTGGCTCCGGTGTCACCGACCAGACCTTGCGAGGCAATTTCGCTGTCAGGTTCTGACGCGATCGCATCATGTCGAGAGGCGGCCTGACGGCCGCTTCTCGGTCGATGTTATTCCAAACGGCGATATGTCGTTAGTTGTCATCCAGCTTTGCAAGCCGTTCGGCTTCGGCGATGTCGTCCATCGTATTGGCATTGAAGAACGGATCAATAGGATCAGTCGGCCATTCCACGGTTGCGAGTCTGTAGCGGGACGTCCAGCGGCCGACCTTGCGGATGTCCTCGTTGACGAGGGCGTGCCGTAACTCATGGCGCAGGGAGACATCCCACAAGCCGACGACGGGGTGCGACTGTCCGGCCGATGACGCGACGGCAAGCTGCGCATTCTCCGCAATGCGGGCCTGATGCAAGCGGGTGACGAGATCGCGCGGCAGGAACGGGCAATCGCCGGCGACGCTCAGCATCCATGTGACGTCAGGTCGGTTGGCAGCTGTCCATTCCAGACCTGCGAGAATGCCGGCGAGGGGGCCGGGAAAATCCGCGACGTCGTCGGCAATCACCGGCAGTCCGAAGGACGCAAATCGTGCGGGATCACCATTGGCGTTCAGCACCAGTCCGTCGCATTGCGGCGCGATGCGTGCGATCACGCGGGTCAGGATGCTGCGGCCACCAATCTCACGCATCGGCTTGTCGCCGCCGCCCATCCGGCGCGCGAGACCGCCCGCGAGAAGCACGCCCGGAGTGGTCGGATATGTGTTCGTCATCGCCATACCGCTGCATATGACATTTGATGCCAGCCCGATATAACGCAGTTGCACCAAGTGGAACCGCGCGATGCCTGTGACCAAGCTCGACCTGACCGGATTGAAATGCCCGTTGCCGGCGCTGATGACGCGCAAAGCGATGAAGGCACTGTCGGTGGGCGATCGACTTGAAGTCCACTGCACGGACCCCCTCGCAGTGATCGACATCCCTGCGTTGATCCAGCAGAGCGGTGATCAGATCGAGACCTCTGAACGCAGCGGCGATGTGATGATCTTCTTCATCGAAAAACGAAATGCTGCGATTGCAAATCGCGATTGAATTGCTGCGATGCAGTGGAAATCATTGAGAAATTTTCGCTCCTGATACCTTTGGACTATCGACTCCCGCAGTCGCTTCTGGCCCTGTTCTAAAGTGCGAGCGTGCGTGAATCTTTGTCCGCGCGCCGCAGGGGAATTGACGAAGCGACTTTTTCAAATCGCAGACCGGCTCAGAAGGGTTGGCTGCAGGGGAGAACTTTCATGACAAGTGTGGGCAACGCCGGAACACTGTCTGGCACCAAGCCAGGATTGCTGGAACGCGAACGCATCATTGCGACCGCCGGCTTCAACCGGTGGCTGGTTCCACCTGCTGCACTCTGTATTCATCTCTGTATCGGCATGGCCTATGGCTTCAGCGTGTTCTGGCTGCCGCTGTCGCAAGCGATTACGACACCTGCCTCGAAGGAAGTGTGCGAGGGCATGAGCCTCGCCACCGAGCTGTTCACCACCACCTGTAATTGGAAGGTCGCCAGCCTCGGCTGGATGTACACGCTGTTCTTCGTGCTGCTCGGCGTTTCCGCAGCCATCTGGGGCGGCTGGCTCGAGCGGGTCGGTCCGCGCAAGGCCGGCTTCGTCTCGGCGATGTGCTGGTGCGGCGGTCTCGTGCTCGGTTCGATCGGCGTCTACACGCATCAGCTCTGGCTGTTGTGGATCGGCTCCGGTGTGATCGGCGGCATCGGTCTCGGTCTCGGCTACATCTCGCCGGTGTCGACGCTGGTGAAGTGGTTCCCGGATCGTCGCGGCATGGCGACGGGCATGGCCATCATGGGCTTCGGCGGCGGTGCGATGATCGGCTCGCCGCTGGCTAACCTCTTGATGAATTATTTCAAGACCCCGACCGATGTCGGCGTCTGGCAGACCTTCCTAGCCATGGGCGTGATCTATTTTGTGTTCATGACCATTGGCGCGTTCTCCTATCGCATCACGCCACCGAACTGGAAGCCGGAAGGCTGGACCCCGCCGGCTACGGCGAATGCGATGATCACCACCGGCCACGTGCATCTCGACAATGCGCACAAGACCAAGCAGTTTTGGCTGATCTGGGGCGTGCTCTGCCTGAACGTGTCGGCGGGCATCGGCGTCATCGGCATGGCCTCGCCGATGCTGCAGGAAATCTTCGCGGGCAAGCTGATCGGCGCGCCGGATCTCTCCTTCAGCCAGCTCTCAGCAGCGCAGAAGACTGCGATTGCCGGCATCGCAGCCGGCTTCGCGGGTCTGATCTCGCTGTTCAACATCGGCGGCCGCTTCTTCTGGGCGTCTTTGTCGGACAAGCTCGGCCGCAAGAACACCTACTACACGTTCTTTATTCTCGGCATCGTGCTCTATGCACTGGTGCCGACCTTCGCGGCGATGGGCAGCAAGGTTCTGTTCGTGCTGGCCTTCGGCATCATCCTCTCGATGTATGGCGGCGGCTTCGCGACCATCCCGGCCTATCTCGCCGATATCTTCGGCACCCAGTTCGTGGGTGCGATCCACGGCCGGTTGCTGACGGCCTGGGCGACTGCGGGCATCGTCGGTCCGGTGGTGGTGAACTACATCCGTGAATTCCAGATCGCTGCCGGCGTGCCGCGGGCGCAGGTCTATGACTTCACGATGTATATCCTCGCCGGCATGCTGGTGCTGGGACTGATCTGCAACATGCTGGTGAAGCCACTGGCGCAGCACTGGTTTATGAAGCCGGAGGAAGTCGCGAAGTTGCAGGCCAAGGGCGCCGAGGCGGCGTCGGCCGGCGGAGGCTCCTATGGTATCGGCAAGGGCGGTTTCGACGGCGCCGCCATTGCCTTCTGGGCTTTCGTCGGTGTCCCGCTGTGCTGGGGTGTCTGGCTGACGCTGCAGAGCGCCGCGCGCATCTTCCAGTAAAACCTGCGCGGGACCGGCAGCGAAAGCTTCCGGTCCCATTTTACATCTGACGAACAATCTTCAAAACAAGCACATTCGGGGATAACGATGACACGCATCACTACGGGCCTCTTGGCCGCACTGTTCGTTGTGACTTCAATGGGCGTTGCTTCGGCACAGGCGCCTGCGACGCCGGCAACCCCTGCTGCGCCCGCCAAGATGAAGCTGAACAAGCAGAGTCTGAAGGACATGAAGGCGAAGTGGAGCGCCAACAAGGGCAAGCTCAAGGCCTGCCGCAAGGACGTCAAGGTCAAGGGTCTCGCCGGCGACGATCGCTGGTTCTACATCGAAGACTGCATGGCCAAGAGCTGAGCCGTAGCAAGAGCCGGGTCGTAGGATGGGTAGAGCGCAGGCGCGTAGTGCCGGAGCGAAACCCATCATACGGGCTTCGGGCCATCAGCCTGATCTTTATGCCGCGCCTATGAACAGGCACGGCTGCCCGTCTCGATTTCATATGGCGATGTCCGCATCTTCTCATCATCCCGACGCGCTCATGCGCCAGGGATTTGAGAAGACGGACAACGACCATGACGATGTTCTACAATCGCGATACGCAACTGCACGATTTCTCGGCCGACAGCGCCTATCGCTCCTATCTCATCAGTCGCAATCAGCCGCCGATCGTCCATCACTCGGGCGACATCCAATGGAAACGGCTTTGCGTAGCCATCAGGCTGACGCGTAACCACATCAAGGGCTTCTTCGCCGCCATCCACATGGCCCTGGTGGCCGACAAGATGCGCCGCGCGCGGCGTGAATTGGCGCGCGTCCGTGTGCGCGCCGCTGATACGCCGGTGCTTCAGGATCGCCGGAGCGAGCCATGAGTAAAGACCGTTCTGCTGCGCTGTTCGCGCGCATCGGCTCCTACGCGACCATCATGCCGGGCATCCTCGCCCGGCTATGGCGTTTTGTCATTGGACCTGCCGTCTATCGGCCGGCCGCGCATTATATGCGCGGACCCGGCCCGAAATGTCGCGAGAAGAACGAGCGCGCGCGCCCCCAATCCTAGCGGGCGCGGCGCAGGGGCGGCGCGTCGTCAGGCTGTGCCCAGATCGCCTCCATCGCGGTGTGTACCTGCTGCTGCTCGGCATCTGTAAGCTCGGTCAGCGGCAGGCGGACGGCGGCACTCCCCAGGCCCCGCAAGGTCAATGCATATTTCACTGCCGATATAACCTGGTCCGGCGGCAGAGCTGTGGCGAGCGGCGCCAGCATGTCGGAGATGGTCGTCGCATAGCGCGGGCATCCCTGGCGGGCCGCGTAATACATGCCGCGGCAGAGCTGCGGCGCTACATTGGCCATCGCAGAGACAACGCCGTCGCCGCCGAGCAGCAGGTAAGGCAGGGCTGCGGTGTCCTGTCCCGTCAGCATCCGGAAACCCGCTGGCAGCAGCGGCCGCAATCGCGCCAGTCGCCCGGCATCGCCGGTGTCGTCGCGCAGGCCTATCAATCGTGGCGAGGCGGCGAGACCGATGAGCGTGTCGTCGGTCAGCGCACGGGCACAACGCGACGGTGCGTCATGCACAATGACCGGCAGCAATGTCGCCTCCAGGATCGCACGGAAATGCGCTGCGATGCCACTTGCCGTCGGGCGGTTGTAATACGGCACGACCGACATGACGGCATCGGCACCGGCGGCCCAGGCCAGCCGCGTCGATTCAATGGCACGGCTGGTGCAGTTCGATCCCGCGCCGGCAATGACGTGGATGCGCCCGCGGGCGACGCCGGCGGCAGTCCGGATCAGCGTGGCGCGCTCGTTCGAGGTGAGCGTGTCGGCTTCGCCGGTGGTCGCGCCGACCACGATGGCACTGGCGCCGGCATAGACCTGTCGCTCGCACAACCGCGCGAAAGTGAGGAGATCGAGCGCGCCATGCGCGTCGAACGGCGTCGGCACGTCGGCGATGATGCCGTGCAGCCAGTCGTTGGCGTGATGGGAGGCATGAGCTTGCGGGAGGGCATGAGCCCGAAGAGCAACTGTGGACATGGCGGGAAGCTCAGGCGACGCGCCGTTGTTGTAACCGTTCGACAGAGGTTGCTGCCGTGAAAGGCAGGGCGTTCATATCGAGTTCGATGAGGCCCGCTATCTCGATGATGGATTCGGGGCGATGGCCGTTCTCGAACAGCGCGTAGCGCACGGCATTCGCGCGGCTGACAAACAATCCGCCGAATAGGCCGTTCTGCTCCTGCGCGACCCACTGGCCGCGGCCGTTCCTGCCGATGAAAACGAGGGATGAGCTACACGAGGGAGGTTCGATGGTGATCACTTGCAGTCTCCAGTTCATTCGCTTGAGCGAATGGCTGCAAGATGATCGGCTGCCCGTTTGAAAACGAGATGAGCGGCGGTGCCGCGTTATAGGGATTTCATAAGTGCGTTCGTTCGCACATCACCCACGCGGAACCATCACCGATGATGACGATTGATCGTTTCGATCACAACGGGAGCATGGAATGGCGAAATATTCCAAGAAGGCCGCCGCAAAGGTCGCGCGGGCCATGAAGAAGCGCAAGGCCGGCACGCTGAGAAGTGGTCGTTCGAAAACGAAGGTGACCAGCCGCAAACAAGCGATCGCCATCGGCCTGTCGGAAGCTCGCGCCGAGGGCAAGAAGGTGCCGAAGAAAAAGACGGTGAAGAAAGCCAGCAAGAAGACGGCGGGGAAAAAGAAAGCGGCAAAAAAATCCCGGAAGTCGACGAAGGCCTGAGGCTGCGCCGATGTACGTTGATCGACGCATATGAACCAATCTTCGTCATGCTCGGGCTTGTTCCGGGGATCCACGTCTTGGGGAGAGAAAAGACGTAGATGGCCGGGACAAGCCCGGCCATGACAGTTTCGACCGAAGCGTCATCGCCTCACTTCGTCTGCAGCGTCGCCTTCAGCAGGTGGTCCCTGCATTCATCGTCCTTGCCCTCCGCCATTGCTTCGCTGGCCAGACCGATCTCGTCGGAGGCGGTCTTCTTTTGCTTGCCTTCGGCCATCTTGGCGATGGCTTCGGCGACGAAGGCGATATTCGAGGCGTTGCATTCCCTTGTCTGTAGCTGCTGCGTCTGCGCTGCCACGGTCGGCATCAACGCGATGCCTATGATCGTTCCCAAAATTTTCATGCGCTTAGCTTGCCTTGCGGTGCCGCGCCGATGACCGCGCGGCCTTCTTGGCCGGACGTTTGCGTGCTACATGTGGTCGTGACGACGAAGCGCGTTTGGTCGACTTGCCCTTGCCGCCCTTGAGGCTCGCCTTCAGCGCATCCATCAGGTTGATGACGTTGTCCGGCTTCTCCTCCTTCTCGACGACCTTCACCGGCTTGCCCGCGGCCTTGCGCTTCACCAGCGTCTTCAGCGCGGTCTCATATTCATCCTTGAATTTGCTGGGATCGAAATGCGCGGCCTTGCTGTCGAGGATATGCACCGCAAGGTCGATCATGTCCCTGGAGATCTTCGGGCTCTTGATATCGTCGAAATAGTCCTCCTCGTCGCGCACCTCATAGGGGAAGCGCAGCGTGGTGCCGAGGAGGCCCTTGCCGAGCGGCTCGATGGCGATGATGTGCTCGCGATTGGTCAGCACGATCCGCGCCAGCGCCACACGGTCCTTGTCCTTCATGGCATCGCGGATCACGGCAAAGGCATCGGCACCGGCCTTGCCGTCGGGCGCGATGTAATAAGGATTGTTCAGATAGCGCCGATCGATCTCGTCGCGCGGCACGAAATTGTCGATATCGATGGTGTGATTGCTCTCGATCTGCACAGCCTCGAGCTCTTCCTTCTCGATCTCGACATATTCGCCCTTGCTGATCTCGTAGCCGCGGCCCTTCTGCTCCTTCTCCACGACGTCGCCGGTCTCGACATCCACCATCTGCTGTTTCAGCCGGTTGCCGGTCTCGCGGTTGATCATGTGGAATTTGGTTTTCTCGATCGAAGTCGCGGCCGGATACAGCACCACCGGACAGGTGACGAGCGACAGCTTGAGAGAGCCTTTCCAATAGGCGCGGGGCGGGGCCATACTCGTCCTCCAACTCGATCTACAAATGAAGCGCGCAGGCCGCAAAGTATTGCGCTGGCGTGGATTTCCAGGAACTTCAACGGCAGTTGCCGGTTTTGGTTCCGGGCCGGATCATGCGCCCAATGCGTTGAGTGGGGGACGGTGTGGCCGACAAGCAGCTTCAGATCTACCGCCGGAAACGCGATTTCGCGCAGACGAAAGAGCCCTCGGGCCAGATCGTAGTCGCGCCGGCGAAGCGGCCCCGTTTCGTGATCCAGAAACACGATGCCACGCGGCTGCATTACGACCTGCGGCTGGAAATGGACGGCGTCTTCAAGTCCTGGGCCGTTACCCGCGGCCCGTCGATGGATCCTGCGGACAAGCGGCTCGCTGTCGAGGTCGAGGACCATCCGCTCGATTACGGCGATTTCGAAGGCACCATTCCCAAGGGACAATATGGCGGCGGCACCGTGCAGCTCTGGGACCGCGGCTATTGGGAGAGCGACGATCCGGACAAGGGCCTCAAGAAGGGCGATCTCAAATTCACGCTGGATGGCGAGAAGCTACATGGCGGCTTCGTATTGGTGCGCATGCGTCATGACCGCAATGGCGGCAAGCGCACCAACTGGTTGCTGATCAAGCACCGCGACGAATTCGTGAAAGAGGGGAAGGCCAACACCGTCCTCGACGATGACAAGTCAGTAGCGTCCGGCCGCAGCATGAGCGCCATCGCCGCGGGCAAGGGCAAGGCGCCGAAACCGTTCATGATCGCCAAGACGGCGAAGATCAAACCCGATGCTATCTGGGATTCCAGCGAGGGCAGTGCTGCCGATGCGCGCGCTAATAAGGGCGTGAAGACCAAGGCGGATGTCGGCAGTCGTGCAGCGAAGAAAGAGGCGCCGGCGAAAAAGGCGACCGCGAAGAAAGCTGTCAAAAAATCCATCAAACCGACCAAGGCGGCGAAGATGCCTGGCTTCGTCGCGCCTCAACTTTGCACCGTTGTGGATCGGCCGCCCTCCGCGGATGGGTGGGTCCATGAGATCAAATTCGACGGCTATCGCGTGCAGCTCCGAGTCGAAGACGGCGAGGCTACGCTGAAGACACGCAAGGGGCTCGACTGGACCGACAAGTTTCAGGCCATCGCCAAGGAAGCCACTAGCCTGCCGGACGCTATCATCGATGGCGAGATTGTCGGCCGTGATGCCCATGGCGCGCCGGACTTCGCAGCGCTGCAGGCAGCGCTGTCGGATGGCGAGACCGATACGCTCATTTTTTTCGTGTTCGACCTTCTGTTTGCCGAAGGCGAAGACCTGCGGAAGCTGCCGCTCGGCGAGCGCAAGGAGCGATTGAAGGCGCTGCTCGACAAGGCCCGTGGCCGCCGCAAGGAAGGCCTGATCCGCTACGTCGATCATTTCGAGACGGGCGGCGACGCCATCCTGCAGTCGGCGTGCAAACTGTCACTGGAAGGCATCGTCTCCAAGAAGCTCTCGGCACCCTATGTCTCCGGCCGCTCGCAAAACTGGACCAAGGCCAAATGCCGCGCGGGCCACGAGGTTGTGATCGGTGCCTGGAAAAGCAATGCCGGAAAATTCCGTTCGCTGATGGTCGGCGTCAACAGAGGCGGTCATCTCGCTTATGTCGGCGTGGTCGGCACCGGCTTCGGCCAGGACAAGATCAAGCGCATTATGCCGGCATTGAAGAAAGCGGCGGCAAAGACCAGCCCGTTCGGCGGCGAGGAGACGCCACCGGGTGGCCGGGATGTGCACTGGCTCAAGCCCGAACTGGTGGCAGAGATCGAATTCGCAGGCTTCACCGGCGCCGGCATGGTGCGTCAGGCGTCGTTCAAGGGGCTGCGGCAGGACAAGCCCGCCGACGAGGTCGAGGCCGAGACACCCAAGAAGACCGACCTTGCCGAACCGAGACCGAAGCGCGGTGTGAAGAAGGCTGCGAAAAGCTTAGCGAAAAAAGCCGCGCCCGCTGCGGCAGGCAATGCCGTTGTCATGGGCGTATCGATCTCCAAGCCTGACAAGGAGCTGTGGCCGGATGCTGGCGATAGCGAGCCGGTCACCAAGCGCGATCTCGCGGCATATTTCGAAGCCGTCGGCGACTGGATGATGGATTATCTCAAGGGTCGCCCATGTTCGATCGTGCGCGCACCCGACGGCATCGACGGGCAGCAGTTCTTCCAACGCCACGCAATGCCGGGAACATCGAACTTGCTCGAACTCGTGAAAGTCTCCGGCGACCGCAAGCCTTATTTGCAGATCGATCGCGTCGAGGGTCTCGCGGCCGTCGCGCAGATCGGCGGGCTCGAACTGCATCCGTGGAATTGCGCGCCTGATGCGCCGGATACACCGGGACGTCTGGTGTTCGATCTCGATCCGGCGCCTGATGTGGAGTTCATTGCCGTCATGGATGCGGCGCGCGAGATGCGCGAACGGCTCTCGAGCCTCGGCATGGAGAGTTTCTGCAAGACGACCGGCGGCAAGGGCCTGCATGTGGTGGCGCCGCTGTTGCACGGTGCGAAGGACAAGGTCGACTGGAAGACGTCGAAGAGTTTTGCGCAGGCCGTGTGCCAGCAGATGGCCAGTGACGACCCCGAGCGCTATCTGCTCAACATGTCGAAGAAGCTGCGTGGTGGAAAGATTTTCCTCGATTATCTGCGCAACGACCGGATGTCGACCGCGGTGTCTGTGCTGTCGCCGCGGGCGCGAAAGGGTGCCACGGTGTCGATGCCGCTGACATGGGCGCAGGTGCGGAGCGATCTCGATCCCAAGCGGTTTACGGTGCGTAGCGTTCCGGCGCTGCTGGCAAAGAGCAAGGCGTGGGCGGGTTACGATGGTGTTGCATCGTCGATCAAGGCGGCCATCAAGAAGTTGAAATAACGCTCTCACTGTCATCGTCCGGCTTACGATCCAGTATACACGAATGTCGTTTGCTATCACAGACGCCGCCGAACACCGGATCGCCAGCTTTCGCGGGTGATGACATCTGAGTGTGATAATGCTGCACGCACGAAAAACGCGCGACCCCGGAAGAGATCGCGCGTCTTGAAATTAATCGTCGCTCTTAAAGTTTACCAAGCAGCAGGAGAATCAGCAGGATCACCACGATGAGGCCGAGACCGCCGCCGCCATAATAGCCGGTGCCATAGAACGGGCCGCCGCCGATACCGCTGAAACCGCCAAGCAAGGCGATGATCAGGATGATCAAAATAATTGTACCAATGGACATGAATCTCTCCTCAGCCTGGCAGACGGACAAGCCTGCTGCCTTCATGCGATAAAAACGCGCGGGCACGCCCAAGGTTCCATGGGTGAAACTTTGATTGCGACTACCGCCGGGCAAAATCGCGCTTACATCCGGTGAGCTAACAAAGGATCGTGTGATGTCTGCACCGCTCGTCGTCTCCATTCCGCACAGCCTCGGCCGCGAGGAAGCTGCGCGCCGGCTCAAGACAGGACTGACACGCGCAGCAACGAATGTACCAATGTTGAAAGTTGACGAGGAGCGCTGGGACGGCGACCGGATGATCTTCCGCGTCCGTGCCATGGGGCAGGCGGCGTCCGGTCATGTCGATGTTGCCGAGGATCATGTCACCGTCGAAGTGGTGCTGCCCTGGCTCCTGCAGCGCTTCGCCGAAGTGGCGCAGGCAGCGATCAAATCGCGCGGAAATCTGCTGCTCACGAAAGAGAGCTAGGCGACGCTCTTTCATTCGTCATTGCGAGGTCAGGGAAAGCCTTCGGCTTTCCCCTTGGCGAAGCGACGCGGCAATCCAGCGGTCGCGACGAAGGACTGGATTGCTTCGCTGCGCTCGCAATGACGCCTCAGCGGATGGTGCTTCGCAGCATAATAAGCAGCAATTGTGCGTGCGTTGCACACGCCGCATCCCGTAAACCACTCGCAAACAATTTGATGAAAAGCTTCGGCTGCGCGGAGAAAGGGAACCGACCTTTTTCGAGTCGGCACGACATCCGCCAGGCCGTCCGGCCGTTGATCCCGGGCGGCCTTGTCGTGTGTGCTATCGCAAACGCGTCGAACGAATGCGTTTCGGCGCGGCATGCGCCTTCACGATCGCCATCGGAATCTGCCTGAAGAGTTTGGCGACGGAGAGCTCGCTCGCGCCGTTCTTCTGCGCAGCGCCTTCAACGAGGTAGCCTGGCGCGATCACGGTCGCATCGAATGCCGTCGCCTCCGGCCAATGCCGCCCGCTTTGCGTCGCTTCGGAAAAGGCGCGCGGGATCACGACGATCGCCGCGTCGCGCTGATGCCGCCGCGCAAAGGCGATGATGTGCGCCGCATGAGGTCCGGTCACTTCAAGTGGTTCGTAATCGCCATCGGTGAAGATGGCTGCCATCTCGGTGCGGCGTTTCAAAAGCTCGCGCGTCCAGGCGAGCTTGATGTGGCCATCATCCCAGTGTTGCGCCAGTGCCGCCCAATCCGGTTGCTGCAGTGCCTTCAGCACTTTCGCGCGTTCGGCGAAATCCACCGGGCGGCGGTTATCGGGATCGACCAGCGAGAAATCCCAGAATTCGGTGCCCTGATAGAAGTCCGGCATGCCGGGAATGGTCGCTTTCAGCGTGATCTGGCTCAGCGAATTCAACGCGCCAATCAGCGATGTGCGTTTGGCAAAAGTCTCAAGCGCCGCAAGAAATTCCGGCGACTGGGCCGGATCGAGAATGCGCTCCAGAAACGTGCGCAGACCTTTCTCGTAAGCCTCGTTCGGGTTGAGCCAGCTCGTTTCCTGTTTGCCTTCGCGCGCCGCCTTCAGCGCATAAGCCTGCATCCGCTCGAGGAAGGAATTGTCCCGCCCGCCGAGCGGCCACGCGCCGATAAGCGCCTGATACAACATATACTCAAACGCTGCGGAGGGCGCGCGCATCTCGCCATCGACCACCAGATGCTCGGCATTCAACATCTTCCAGCGACTTACGGCACTGGCCCATTCGCCCGGCATTTCCGCCAGCGCCAGCAGCCGAGCACGGGCATCCTCGCCGCGCTTGGTGTCGTGGGTGGCGGTCGAGGTCATGCCATACGGCCGCTCGCGCGCGCGCGTGACCATTATCTCATGGAACGTGGCGACAGGTATCGCGTCCGCTGCCGGCTCACCGCCAACTTCGTTGAACGCCAGCAGACGATGATAGCGATAGAAGGCGGTGTCTTCGAGCGACTTCGCCATCGTCGGCCCGGTGAATTGCTGCACCTTCAATGCAAAGCGTCGCGCCCGCGGCTTGCTATGCGCGGGGCGGCCAGGCTTCAGCAGGTCCAGCGTCAGAGCGTCGCGCAGGAAGTCGAACAAACCTTCGTCGGCGGCGAACCAGTCGGCACGCGCCTTCTCGATGGTGTTGGAAATCAACTGCCGATCCAGCGCCGATGGCCCCGTCGCGGAGAGATAGGTGCGATAGACCGGGAAATGCAGCACGTAGAGTTCGAAAGCCTGACGCAGCGTGTCGGCGGAGAAGTCGCGCGTCGAATAATGCCCATTGGCGATCCGTGCCAGCAGACGCGTCAGCACGGTGAATTCGCTGAGCAGCAGGGTATCAAGCACGCGGCGCTTGGCTTCCACCAGTTGGGGTTCGAATTTCGGCGAGACGTTGCTCACCTGTCGCCAGGTTTCGCCCAGCGGTTCCAGACCTTTTTCTTCGACCAGCACCTGCGTGATCACATTGAGCCATTCATAGCCGGTGGTGCCATGCACGCCGGCGAAGGGCACCAGCTTCTCGTGCTCGCCGAGAATCTTCTCGACCACGACATAGAACGGTTTGGTGCTGTTGCCATGCGCCTCGCGGATCAGCCGGCGCAGCCGTTGGAAATATTGCGAGGGATCATGAAGACCGTCGATATGGTCCAGCCGCAACCCCTGCAGCTTGTCTTCGGCAATCAGCCGTTTGACCAGCGAATGGATCGCCTCGAACGTATCGGCGTCCTCGATACGCAGACCAGCCAGCGTATTGACGTCGAAGAAGCGGCGGTAGTTGATCTCGCTTGATGCCAGGCGCCACTGACCGAGCTTGTAGTGCTGGCGCTCCAGCAGCATATGCATGGCCTGAATCTGGGCGGGCCGATCCAGCCCGGCGCGATAGGCGTCGAGGCCGCGGGTGATAACCTCGGCAGCGCCGTCGATCGACGCCAGCTGCTGCTTGAAAGCCGGCGCTTCCCGCCGGTTGGGATGGCGGAGGCCCTTGTGCTTGGCCGCGAGTGTCAGGATTGCGCGGCCGGCTGGCGTGTTGCCGGCATCGGCTTCCTTGACGATGCTGCGCAGCATCTCGCTGTAGCGCTCCGGCGCGATCGGCAGCCTATGTTCGAAATACCAGGCCGAGAAGCTGCCTTCCTCGGCGTCGTATCTCAGCTCGATCTCGCCGTTGTCCAGTGCCTGGCCATAAGAGCTACCGATGATCGGTAGCAGCAGACCGCCGCGTGCGCGATAGGGCAGGGTGTCCCAGTCGATGTCGAAGGAGACGGCGTGCGGCGAGGCCTGTCCCCATTCCAGCACGTCGAGCCACCACGGATTGTCTGCGAAATGCACGCCCACATGATTGGGCACAAAGTCGAGGATCAGGCCGATATCGTTGGCCTTCAGCGCGGCACTCAGGCGCTCGAAACCTTCGTCGCCGCCCAGTTCCGGATTGAGCTTGGTGTGATCGACAATGTCATAGCCATGGGTCGAGCCGGCGCGCGATTTCATGAAGGGTGAGGCATAGAGATGGGTGATGCCAAGCGCCTTCAGATAGGGGACGATGCCCGCGGTGGCATCGAAATCGAAATCCTTGGTGAGTTGAATACGGTAGGTCGCGACGGGAATCGCAGGAGCCATTATCTATCTCCGATCCGCCATATGACGGACCACGGCGTCCCCACGCCGGTGGTAGTGTTGCCCCAGATTGTCGTGCCGGATGCGGGCTGCGCAGCCGCTATTTCCTTGTCGGACAGATTTGCCGTGAGATGCAGCCTGCTGCCGTCACCCATTGTCCAGAATGCCGTGAGCCAACCGCCATCACTTGCCTCAGCCTTGCCGAACCGTGCGCCAGCGAGGCGCGGCACGATATGCTGCTTGCGCAATGCGAGCAGCTCGCGAACCAGCGTCAGCCGCGTCTTGCCCGTGGTCGTTTCGCGATTACCCCAATCGAGGAAGGCCGAGCGGAACGAGCTCTCGTCCAACGGATCGGGAATCTCGTCGCCATATTTTTCGTAGGCGCTGGCGAATTCCTTCTTGCGGCCATTGCGCACGGCATTGGCGAGATCGCCTTCGAAATCGCAGAAAAACGGGAATGGCACCTTCGAGCCCCATTCCTCGCCCTGAAACAGCATCGGCACCATCGGCGCCAGCAATGTAATGGCCAGTGCAGCTTCGATGGCCTCGGGCTTGGCCAAGGTTTCCAGCCGATCGCCGAGCGCACGGTTGCCGATCTGGTCGTGGTTCTGCAGGAAATTCACGAAGGCCGCCGGTGCGAGTTCGCCTGATGGTTCGCCGCGCGGTGCGCCGTCGCGATGCGCCGACGACTGGCCCTGATAGGCGAAGCCCGAGCCCAGCGCCCGTACGATATGATCGAGCGGCTTCGGTGCGTAGTCGCTGTAATAGCCCTTGTCCTCGCCGGTGAGCAGCACGTGCCAGGCATGGTGATAGTCGTCGTTCCACTGCGCGCGATATTTGCCGCGCGGCGGGTTGGTGGCGGGATCGAGCAGAGTGGCGCGGTTGTCGTCGTTCTCGAGCACCAGATGGATCAGCCGGCCGGTGTCGGCGGCCAGCTTGCCGACCTCGCGGCTCAGCTCGTGCAGCATCGGGATCTCGCCCTGTTCGGGGATCGCATGCACGGCATCGAGCCTGAGCCCATCGAAGCGATAGTCGCGCAGCCACGCCACGGCATTCTCGATCGCGTAGGCCCGCACCTCCGGCAGGTGATAGTTGATCGCCGAGCCCCACGGCGTATGCGCATCGCCGAAGAAGGACGGCGCATAGAGGCCGAGATAATTCCCTTCCGGGCCGAAGTGGTTATAAACGACGTCCAGAAACACTGTCAGCCCACGCAGATGCGCCTCGTCGATCAGCGCCTTCAGGTCCTCCGGGCGGCCGAACATCGCATCCGGCGCGTACCACAATACGCCGTCATAGCCCCAGTTGCGCTTGCCGGCAAAATCGGCGAGCGGCATCAGCTCGAGTGCGGTGATCCCGGTGGCGACGAGATGATCGAGCTTGTCGATTATCGCGCGATAGGTGCCCTGCGGCGTAAAGGTACCGACATGGGTTTCAATCAGCACGGTCTCTTCCCACGGCCGCCCGCGCCAGTCGGTCGCGCGCCACGGATAGGCCTTGTGGTTGATCACTTCGGAAGGGCCGGCGATATCGTTCGGCTGAAAGCGTGAGCCGGGGTCGGGCACGTCGGTCTTGTCGTCGATCCTGAAGCGATAGGTGGCGCCGGCTTTCACGCCGGAAATCTCGGCGACGAACCAGCCGTCATCGCCGGGCTTCAAGGGATAGGATTGATCGCCAAGTACCACGTCGACGCGTTGCGCCGCCGGCGCCCAGAGACGGAAGATCGCGCCTTTCTCCGTGAGCCGTGGTCCGAACGAATGCGCGCTCATGCTGGCGTCCCCGCAAAGGCAAGCACCGAGCGCGGTGGCGCATCGATGTCGCTACCGGGGGGGAGGATAGCGATGGAGAGCTTCTCGTCGGCGGTGTTCAGCACCTGCCGCCAGTTCTTGTATTCCAGCATCTTCGGCAGCTTGAAAGGAATGCCCTCAGGCGCCGCATTCAGCACGATGAAGATCGGATTGGTGTTGTCGCCGGAAGCGCTAAGCACATAGGACAGGAAGCGACCGTCGGGAAACGCCCAATCCGTCTCGGTCATCTCGTCGGCCGAGGGCGTCAGCCACAGCACGCCATAGCTGCCATCGGCGCGGCGACCGTCGAGCCAGCGTTGCGTGGTGATCTGCGGAAAGCGCTGTCGCAGCTGCGCCATATGGCCGATGAAGTCGGTGAGATCGTCGTCCTTATCACCGAGATTGTCCCAGCCGACCCAGCCGATCTCGTTGTCCTGACAATAGGCGTTGTTGTTGCCGCCCTGCGTGTTGCCGACCTCGTCGCCGGCTAGCAATAGCGGCACGCCCTGCGCGAGGAACAGACAGGCGAGCTGGTTCTTGCGCAGCTGCCGGCGCAGCGCCAGCAGATCGGGATCATCGGTCGGGCCCTCGACGCCGAAATTGTTGCTCAAATTGTCGCTGGAGCCATCGCGATTGTCCTCGCCATTGGCCTCGTTGTGCTTCTCGTTATAGGCAAACAGGTCGGCTAGCGGGAAACCGTCATGTACGGTGACATGGTTGATGCCAGCGCGCTGCTTGCGGCCGTCATGGTTGAACACGTCTGACGAACCTGTCATGCGACTGGACACTTCGCCGATCAGCGAGCCCTCGCCGCTCCAGTAGCGGCGCATGGCGCTGCGATATTTGTCGTTCCATTCCGACCACTGCGACGGAAACGCGCCAACCTGATAACCGCCCATGCCGAGATCCCAGGGCTCGGCGACCATTTTGACGTTCGCTAGGACAGGGTCCTGCCGGATGGCGGTGAGGAAACCGCTATTGCGATCGAAGCCATTCGGCCCGCGCGCCAGCGTGGTTGCAAGGTCGAAACGAAAACCATCCACGTGACACACCTCGACCCAGTAGCGCAATGAATCCATCACCATCTGCAACACGCGCGGATGCGTAAGGTTCATCGAGCTGCCACAGCCCGTGAAGTCGTCATAGAATCGCGGATTGTCCGGCATCAGCCAGTAATAGGAGGCGTTGTCGATGCCGCGATAGCTCAGCGTCGGGCCGAGATGATTGCCTTCGGCGGTATGGTTATAGACCACGTCGAGCATCACCTCGATGCCCGCATCATGCAGCCGCGCGACCGTCGTGCGGAACGCATCGAGCGGATTGTCGGCGCCGTAGCGCGCTTCCGGGGCGAAGAAGGAGAGGGTATTGTAACCCCAGTAATTCACCAGCTTCATCTCGACTAGACGCCGGTCATCGACGAAGCTGTGCACCGGCAGCAGCTCGATGGTGGTAACGCCAAGCCGTTTGAGATGCTCGATCATCGACGGCGACGACAGGCCGCGATAGGTCCCGCGCAGCCCTGGCGGCACGTCCTTGCGGGTCTGCGTCAGGCCTTTGACATGGGCCTCATAAATGATGGTGTCTTCCCAGGGGACGCTGGGACGCGCTTCCTTGCGGCCCCAGTTGAAGGTTTCGTCGACCACCACGGCCTTCGGCATGCCGCGCGCATTGTCGCGGCGATCGAAGGACAGGTCCTCGCGCGACGAGCCAGTGCGATAGCCGAAATGTGCATCGCTCCAGACGAGACGCCCGGCCAGTTTCTTGGCATAGGGGTCGAGCAGCAGCTTGTGCGCATTGAAGCGATGCCCATGCTCCGGTTCATAGGGCCCGTGCACGCGATAGCCATAGAGTTGGCCCGGCGAGACATCGTTGAGATAGCCGTGAAAGACGTGCTCGTTATACTCCGGCAGTTCGATGCGCTCGAGCTCGCGCCGCCCCTGGCTGTCGAACAGACACAGTTCGACCTTGGTGGCGTTCGCAGAGAACAAGGCAAAGTTGGTCCCCCGTCCGTCCCAGCTTGCGCCGAGGCGGGAGGGCATGCCGGCAGATAGTCTCATGCTCTAGAATTCCGGTACGAGAAAGAGTGCGGCCAGCGGTGGAAGGGTTAGACTGAGTTCGGGGACAAGCCCCTTGGCAATGACTTCGCCGGAATTGCCGACATTGCTGCCGCCATAATGCGCGGCGTCGGAATTCAACACCTCGCGCCAGGTGCCGGTGAACGGCACGCGGACGCGGTAATCGTGATAGACGTTTGGCGAGAAGTTCACGACCACGAGGCACTGCGTGCGCGGGTTGGCGCCCTTGCGCAGCCAGGCGAAGACGTTGTTGCCGGCATCGTCGGTGATCATCCATTCGAAGCCGGCCGGATCGCAATCGAGTTCATGCAGTGCCGGCTGGTTGCGATACAGCTCGTTGAGATCGCGGATCAGCGAGTGGATGCCGGCATGCTTGTCCTGCTCGAGCAGGTGCCAGTCCAGCGATGTGTCATGATTCCATTCGCGCTCCTGGGCAAATTCGCAGCCCATGAACATCAGCTTCTTGCCGGGATGTCCGAACATGAAGGCGTAATACGCACGCAGATTGGCGAACCGTTGCCAGTCGTCGCCGGGCATTCGGCCCAAAATGGATCGCTTGCCGTGCACCACTTCGTCATGGGAGAGCGGCAACACGAAATTTTCCGAGAAGGCGTATTGCAGCCCGAACAGAATGTCGTTGTGCTGGTACTTGCGATAGATCGGATCCTTGCTGATATAATTCAGCGTGTCATGCATCCAGCCCATGTTCCACTTGTAGCCGAAGCCCAGTCCGCCGAATTCGACGGGACGCGATACTTGCGGCCATGCAGTGGATTCCTCCGCCGCGGTGGTCGCATTCGGAAATTTGGCGAAGACTTCGGTGTTGAAGCGGCGCAGGAAGCTGACGGCCTCGATATTCTCGCGGCCACCATATTTGTTCGGAATCCAGGCGCCGGCTTCGCGGCTGTAATCGAGATACAGCATCGAGGCGACGGCATCGACGCGCAGCCCATCCACATTGTAACGCTCGAGCCAGAACAGCGCGTTGGATACGAGGAAGTTTACGACTTCGGTGCGGCCGTAATTGTAGATCAGCGTGCCCCAGTCCATGTGCCGGCCCTGCAGCGGGTTGGCATGCTCATAAAGGGCCGTGCCGTCGAAATTGCCGAGGCCATGCGGATCGTCCGGAAAGTGACCGGGCACCCAGTCGAGCAGCACGCCGAGCCCCTCGGCATGACAGGCGTCGATCAGCAATGCGAATTCTGCCGGCGTACCGAAGCGGCTGGTCGGCGCATACATGCCGGTCGGCTGATAGCCCCATGAACCGTCAAACGGATGCTCGTTGACGGGCAGGAATTCCACATGGGTGAAGCCAAGATCGCGAGCATAGCGCGGCAGCGTCTCCGCGAGGTCGCGATAGGTCAGCCACTCATTGTCGCCCTTGCGACGCCAGGAGCCCAGATGCACCTCGTAGATCGACATCGGCTTGTTCAGCGCATTGATGTGATCCGGGGCAGGGCGCGGATGCGGAATCCTGGTTTCGTCGAGCACGATGGACGCTGTTGACGGCCGCAGTTCGGCGGCGAAGGCCATCGGGTCGGATTTTTGCGTCAACTGTCCATGCGGGCCGATGATGTCGAACTTGTAGTGATCGCCGGGCATCGCGCCCGGGATGAACAGCTCCCAGTAGCCGGGGCCGCGCACGCGCATGGGATGACGCCGCGCGTCCCAGAAATTGAAATAGCCGACCACGCTGACACGCTTCGCATTGGGCGCGAGCACCACAAATCCGACGCCGCTGACGCCTTCAAGCACCATCGGATGGGCGCCGAGCTTGTCATAGAGCCGCTGATGGGTACCTTCGCCGAGCAGATAGAGATCGAATTCGGTGAGGATCGGCGGAAAGCGATAAGGATCGTCAAGATCGACGGATCTGTCGCCATAGCGCGCCCGCAGTTGATACTTGGTCGAGCCATTGGCCAGCGCGCCGACAAACAGCCCGGCGTCATGCACGCGCTCCAACGCGGTCGTCGCACCGTGATCATCAATGGCATCGACCTTCACGGCTTCCGGCAGGAAAGCGCGCACGACCGTCTTATCGGCTTCCTTGTGGGGGCCGAGATAGTGAAATGGATCGGAGTGGCGGCCTTCGACGATTGCGTAAGCCTCGGCGGGCAAATTTGTCATACGGCTTCCTCAGAATACTGGTTCAGAATGCGCAGAATGCCAGTCAGTGGCACCCGCAGCCAATCTGGCCGATGCGCAAGTTCGTATTCGATTTCGTAGAGCGCCTTTTCCAGAAGGAAGAAGTTCAGCATTTCCTTGGTGGCTCCCGCGTCTGCCGGCCACAGCCGCGCATCAGTCATGGTCTCGCGATAGGCGTCAACGAAAGCCGTGGTGGCACGTTCCCGCCAGGCGTCCAGTGCCGCAGCCAGCTTGCCGGTGTCGTCCGAAGTGACCTTGAGCGCGCGTTCCAGCGCTGCCGTTGCCGAATAATCGATCGAACGAATGAGCCCGGCGATGTCACGTGCAGCGGGCGCCTTGCGGCGGCGCTCATCGATCGATCTGCGCGGTTCACCCTCGAAGTCGATGATGAAAATATCATCCTTGACGATCAGCATCTGGCCGAGATGGAAATCTCCGTGATGGCGGATCTTCAGTCCGTCAATATTCTCCGGCAGCAGCTCGGTCAGCCACCCCCGCAAGCCGTGGCGCAGTTCCAGCACCTGATCGATCAGCGCGCGATCCGAATCCTTGGCGGCATTGCGACGTTGGGCGAGCGCACTAAATACCGGCTCCGCACGCGTGACGATTTCATTGATCCAGAGCCTGATATCGTCAGGCGACGTCGGCTCCGGCTTGAAATCCGGGATGTCGTCGCGGCTGGCCAGCGCCATCTGCATCTCGGCGACACGGCGGCCGGTCTGCGACATATAGAGCAGATACGGTACCTGTTCTTCACTGTGCGGGGCGTGGTCATCCACCGCCAGCAGACGCTGCTCATCGGCGAAACGGTCGAGATAGGCCGATGTCACCGTCCAGGCATCGCCCTGATTCTGCACGAAGGCATGCACGATGGCGACGGCGGTGCGTTGATCGCCCTCGACCAGTTCGACACTGCCAAGCAGAGCCGGCGTATTGGTGAAGCCGGCGATATCCGTCAGGAAACGGCTGACCTCGATCTCCGGATTGATGCCGGCCTGCAGCTTGCGATAGATCTTCACGACATAGTCGTTGTCGACCAATGCAGTGCTGTTGGACTGTTCGGTTTCGACCGCACGGATGTTCTCCAGCGGAGCAGCCGGCTTTTCGGCAAGCTTGGTTGTTGGCCGGAATTCCAGACGGTTTCCCTCTTCTTCGACGGTCAGTGAAATTCGCAAATTGTGCAGCAGCAGCGCAATGAAGATGTGGTCGGTGGCAACGTCGAGTAGGGTACCTTCGCGCGCGCCCTGACGAACGGCGGCAAAGGCTTTCGGATTGTAGCGTTCGCGGTCGAAGCGGGTCCACTCGATCTGCATGGGCAGCAGATAGCGCGTCGCCACATTGCGCTGCGTGGTTTCGAAGAACACCAGCCATGGACGATTGTCGCCGATCTCGCAGAACGGGATCGCACCGGTGAGCACGGGCTGGATCGCCTTTGGCTGTCGCTCCGGATACCAGCGGCTGCGCGCCAGGAAGGAGGGCAGCACGTCGCGCTCGAACACACCGCGCGTACGGGCGAGCGTCATCCAGGTCGAGCCGAGCGGCACCACCAGCGTTTCGAATTCCGGTACCACCGGCGGCTGCGAATGCTCGGAGACATCGCGGAGCTGCAGCTGGAACCAGTAGAAGCCGTAAGGCGCCAGCGTGATCATGTAAGGCAGATCGCCGATCGGCGGAAATTTGGTGCGGCCGAGCATTTCCAGCGGCACGCGTTCCTTCCACGGCGACAGATCGAGTTCGGTGGCCTGCGCGGCGCGCGACAGGTTGGCGACGCAGAGGATCGCTTCGTCGCCGAGCTGGCGCACATAAGCGAGAACGGAGCGGTTGTCGGGGCGGATGAAGGTCATGGTGCCGCGGCCGAAAGCCAGCGTCGATTTCCTGACAGCAATGAGGCGCTTGGTCGCCGACAGCAGCGATGACAGGCTGCGCGACTGCGCCTCCACGTTCACGGACTCGTAGCCGTAGATCGGATCCATGATCGGCGGTGCGTAGAGCCGCGCGGGATCGGCGCGCGAGAAGCCGCCATTACGGTCGGGTGCCCATTGCATCGGTGTGCGTACGCCGTTGCGGTCGCCGAGATAGATATTGTCGCCCATGCCGATCTCGTCGCCGTAATAGATGATCGGCGTGCCGGGGAACGACAGCAACAACGAGTCCAGCAGCTCGATCTTGCGCCGATCGTTGTCCATCAAAGGCGCCAGGCGACGGCGAATGCCGACATTGATGCGCGCGCGCGGATCGTTCGCATAGGTCGACCACAGATAGTCGCGCTCGACGTCCGTGACCATTTCCAGCGTCAGCTCGTCGTGATTGCGCAGGAACATCGCCCACTGGCAATCGCCGGGAATATCCGGCGTCTGGCGCATGATGTCGGTAATCGGGAAACGGTCCTCCTGCGCCAGCGCCATATAGATGCGCGGCATCAGCGGGAAGTGATACGCCATGTGGCATTCGTCGCTGTTGCCGAAATATTCCTGCACGTCCTCCGGCCATTGATTGGCCTCGGCGAGCAGCAGCTTGCCCGGCGCATAGGCATCGAGTTCGGCGCGCAAATGCTTGATGACTTTGTGCGTTTCCGGCAGGTTCTCGTTATTGGTGCCGTCGCGCTCGACAAGATAGGGGATCGCGTCCAGACGGAAGCCATCGACGCCGGCATCCAGCCAGCGTTTCATCACCTGCACCACGGCAGAGACGACGCGCGGATTGTCGAAATTCAAATCCGGCTGATGTGAGAAGAAGCGGTGCCAGTAATAGGCCTTGGCCTCCGGGTCCCAGGTCCAGTTCGACTTTTCGGTATCGGTGAAGATGATCCGGGTGCTCTGATATTTCTGGTCGGTGTCGCTCCAGACATACCAGTTGCGCGCAGAAGAGCCGGCCGGGCTGCGGCGGGCGCGTTTGAACCAGTCATGCTGATCCGACGTGTGATTGATGACGAGTTCGGTAATCACGCGCAGGCCACGGCGCTTGGCTTCGTGGATGAAGCGCTTGAAATCCTTCATCGTGCCGAAGTCGGGATGGATCGAACCATAGTCGGCGATGTCGTAGCCGTCGTCGCGGCCCGGCGACGGATAGAACGGCATCAGCCAGATGGTGGTGACGCCGAGATCCTGCAGGTAATCCAGCTTCTCGGTCAGGCCGATAAAGTCGCCGATGCCGTCATGGTTGCTGTCAGCGAAGGTCTTCACATGCAGCTGATAGATGATGGCGTCCTTGTACCAGAGCTTGTCGATCTCCTCGGCGCGCTGTTTCGCTTTAACGTCGATATCGGTCATTACGTTCATGTCAACGCTTTCAGGCGAGGCAACGGAAGAAGATGGCGGGATCGCGCTGGGGATCGAGACGCAGGCGGATGCCGCCCCATTCGACGCCATGGCGCTCGCCGGTAATGATGTTCTCGACGGCGGCAACATTGCGTCGCTCGCCATCGACCATCACCTGCGTGTCGATCGGTAGCCAGAATTCATACGGATCGCGCGACAGCGCGATGGCGCCGGCGACCGTATTGGTGCCATCCACCGACTCCTTGACGAAGCCGATGATGTTGTCGTTGTCGACCGGCATGAAGCGCAGGTTCGATGTCTGCTGCAGCGCCGGGTTGGCGCGGCGCGCGTGGTTCAGCGCGGTGATGTAGGGCTTGATATTCCCCGGCGCATTCCAGTCGCGGGTCCTGATCTCGTATTTCTCCGAGTTCAGATATTCCTCCTTGCCGGGGATCGCCTCGTGTTCGAGCAATTCGAAACCGTTATAGATGCCATAAGTCGACGACAGCGCGGCCGCCAGCGCCACCCGCGCCTTGAACATCCAGGCTTCGCCGGATTGCAGGTGATAGGGCAGGATGTCCGGCGTATTGACGAAGAAGTTCGGGCGATAGAATTCGCGCTCGGGATAGCCGCACAGTTCGTTGAGATACTGCTCGATTTCCCACTTCGCGGTGCGCCAGGTGAAATAGGTATAGCTCTGCGAGAAGCCGAGTTTGGCGAGGCCCTTCATCAGCTTCGGGCGCGTGAAGGCTTCCGCCAGAAACAGCGCATCGGGATGCTTCAACTGCACCTCGTGGATCGCCCATTCCCAGAACCGCAGCGGCTTGGTGTGCGGATTGTCGATGCGGAAGATCTTGACGCCCTGGTCGCACCAGAACAGCAGCATGTCGCGCAGCGCATTCCACAGCGATCCCGCATCTTCGCAGTCGAAGTCCGGATTGTGGATGTCTTCGTATTTTTTCGGCGGGTTCTCCGCATATTTCATCGAGCCGTCGGGCCGACGCTTGAACCAGTCCGGATGGTCCTTGACCCACGGATGATCCGGCGAGCACTGCACGGCCACGTCGATCGCCACTTCCAGACCATGCTCTTTGCACGCAGCGATCAGCGCATGGAAATCCTCCATGGTGCCGAGTTGCGGATGCAATGCGTCATGGCCGCCCTCGGCGCCGCCAATGGCATAGGGGCTGCCGACATCGCCGGGCTCGGAGGTTAGCGAATTGTTCTTGCCCTTCCGGTTGGTCTTGCCGATGGGGTGGATCGGCGTGAAATACAGTACGTCGAAGCCCATGGCCTGCACGTCGGGCAGGCGGGCAATACAGTCGCGGAACGTGCCATGCTGGCCGGGCACCGTGCTCTGGCTGCGCGGCACCATCTCATACCACGCGCCGTTGCGGGCACGTTCGCGGTCGATCATCAGCGGCAGCAAAGGCGAGCGCGTCAGGTCAGGCCGCAACTGCGCTTCGGCCATGGCGGTGCGCAGCTCAGGTGACAGCAGCGGCTCATTGTCGCCGGTCTGCAGGAAATTCTCGCATTGCTTGACGATGAGCGCCGAAGCCTCGGGCCCGCCATTCTGCGCCTTGGTCATCAGACCGGCGCCTTCCAGCGCATCCAGTGTGACATCCTGTCCGGCCTTCAGCTTCAGCTCGAAGCCGTGGCGCCAGGTGGCGAATTCGTCGGTCCAGGCCTCGATGGCATACACATAGCGTCCGATGCCACCGGGTGTGAATGTGCCGCCCCAGCGGTCATTGACCTCAAGGGTCATGGGGACCCGATTCCACTCGCGGTCCTGCTCGCGGCGCCAGACAATGGCTGCGGCGATGATCTCGTGACCATCGCGGTACAGGTCGGCATAGACAGCGACAGGTTCGCCCACGATACGTTTGACCGGGAAGCGGCCAGCGTCGATGATCGGATAGATGTTTTCGATATGGAAAGCCCCGCCGATGCCGGCGGTGTCCACGATTTGCGATGTTCTGTTCACGGTGATGCCATCATGAGGTGTCGTCCCTGTTCGATTATTCAAAAAGAGACGGTGCGATCATATACAAAGCCCCGTGACAGGGGTTTGGTTCCCCATGGAACTCAGCTTAGATCGACGCGTTGAAACCGGCTATCCTCTTCCGCAAATTCAGAGATTTCCCAGCAACTTTCGATTGTTGCTCTGCAAACAGCGTGCCGAATGGACCTTTTCACCAAAGCTGCCGAACTCGGAATCCAGACCGGTTTTCACGACGGTCAGGGCCAGTGGCACACCACGGGCGAAGCTGCCCTGAAGCTCATTCTGGACGCCATGCCGGTGCGCACGCCGCATCGCTTCGTGGCGAGTCCGGTCGTGGTCCGGGCCGGCGAGGGTGCCCGCACGGTCCTCAATGAGGCTGCCACGTTTCCCCTGACCTGGAAAATTCTCGACGGGGTTAAGGTTATCGCCGAGGGAACGACGGAGGGGCGCGAGATCACCTGGCCGCGCGATCTGCCGGTCGGCGTGCATCGGCTCAGGCTGGTCGACGCCAAGAAATTCCCCGATGAGGCGCCGTTCATCGTCGCGCCGTCCAAGGCATTTTCCGGCACCTTCGATCGGTCCTGGATTCTCGCCGTACAGCTCTACGGCGTGCGCTCCGAGCGCAACTGGGGCATCGGCGACTTCACCGATCTGCAGGACCTGATCAGACTGGCCGCCGATATCGGCGCCGGCGGTGTCGGTCTCAACCCGCTGCATGCGCTGTTCGACGACAGGCCGGCCGAATGCAGCCCGTATTCGCCGAACAGCCGGCTGTTTCTCAATCCGCTCTATATCGACGTCGAGGCGCTGCCCGAATATGCGGCGAACGATAGCGGCGACACGCTGGCTGAGATGCGCGCCAGCAAGTTCGTCGATTATGTCGATATCGCCGCGGTCAAGTCGACAGCGATGCGTGCCGCCTTTGAGACATTTTATGCCGATCCGACATCCGAGCGTCAGAAGGCCTTTGCCGCATTCCGCGCCGAGCGCGCGCCGCTGCTGACGCGCTTCGCCTGTTTCGAGGTGCTGCGGCATCAGCAGCAGACCGCGTGGTGGGACTGGCCGTCGGAATGGCTGCTGCCCGATGATGCGACCTGCGACGCCTTCCGCGCCGGGCCTGACGGCAAGGAAGTGGCTTACATCGAGTATGTGCAGTGGAATGCCGATCTGCAGCTCAAGGCGTGTTTCGATCTGACGACGAAGCTCGGCATGCCCGTCGGCCTCTATCTCGACGTCGCCGTCGGCGTGCAGTCCGGCGGCTTCGATGCCTGGAACGAGCAGATCGCGATCTCGCGTCATCTCTCCGTCGGTGCGCCGCCCGATGCGCTGCAGCCCGCCGGGCAGAACTGGGGTCTCGCCGGCTTCAATGCCGCAGGGCTGGAAGTGCAGGGCTTCGCGCCGTTCAAGGACATGTTGCGCGCCTCGATGCGCTATGCCGGCGCCGTCAGGCTCGATCACGTGCTCGGCCTCAATCGCCTCTACGTCGTGCCGCATGGCTATGACGCCGATAACGGCGCCTATGTGAAGATGCCGCTGGAAGCACTTCTGGCGGTGACGGCGCAGGAGAGCGTCGCCAATCGCTGTGTGGTGATCGGTGAGGACCTCGGTACCGTGCCGGACGGCTTCCGCGATCATCTCGCATCCTGGGGCATCTGGTCGTATCTGGTGATGATGTTCGAGCGTGATGAACGCTATGCCTTCCGCGGTATCGACTATTACGCACCGAATGCGCTGGTGACCTTCAATACCCATGATCTGCCGACCTATGCCGGCTGGCGCAGCCTGCACGATCTGCAGCTGAAGCGCTCGCTGGGCATCGATCCCGGCGAGAGCGACGATGCCCGCCGTTACGCGCTGCAGATGCTCAGCGAGGCGCTGCGAGCCCAGGGCATCAATACCGAAGACTTCTACGCCGTCGCTCACTTTCTCGCGCGCACGCGGACCCGTTTGCTGGCCGTCGCGTTGGAAGACCTGTTGGGTGTGATCGATCAGCCGAATATTCCCGGCACCATCAATGAACATCCGAACTGGCGGCAGCGGCTGCCGGCCACGGTGGAGACGATGGCCACGTCGATCGATCGTGACGCGCTGCACATTGCAACCGCGGACAGGAGTTTGTCCGCATTGACGTAAATTTTGTCAGGTGGCGGAAAGACTTTGTACAGCAATATCGAAGATTACGCGCTGATCGGCGATTGTGAGACCGCCGCTCTCGTCAACCGCAACGGATCGATCGACTGGCTGTGCTGGCCGGCCTTCGATTCTGACGCATGCTTTACCGCGCTGCTCGGCACCAAGGATCATGGCCGCTGGCAAATCACGCCCGATGCTCCGATCACGGCATGCAAACGGCGCTATCGCGGCGACTCCCTCATTCTGGAAACCACGCTGGAGACGGACGACGGCGCCATCACGCTGATCGACTTCATGCCGCCGCGCGGCGCCGCCTCTGATGTGGTGCGCATCGTCCGCGGCGATCGCGGCACGGTGACGGTCCGGATGGAGCTGATCATCCGCTTCGGATTCGGCGCGGCCATCCCCTGGGTGAAGCGCGACAAGGACGGCGGAGTGCTGGCGATTTGCGGGCCCGACATGACCGTGCTGCACACGCCCGTCGAGACCCATGGCGAGAACCTCACGACCGTCGCGAAATTCGAAGTCAAACAGGGCGACAGCGTCCCGTTCGTGCTGACCTATGGGCCTTCGCATCTCAAAGTGCCAGCGCCGATCAATGTCGACGAGGCGCTGAAGGACACGGAGGAATTCTGGAAGGAATGGAGCAGCCGCTGCACCTATAAAGGCGAGCACCGCGATCTCGTGATGCGCTCGCTGATTACGCTGAAGGCGCTGATCTATGCGCCGTCAGGCGGCATCGTCGCGGCGCCGACCACGTCGCTGCCCGAAAAGCTCGGCGGCTCCAGAAACTGGGACTATCGCTTCTGCTGGCTGCGCGACGCGACCTTCACGCTGCTGGTGCTGATGAACAGCGGCTACACGGATGAGGCGCGCGCCTGGTATCGCTGGCTGCTGCGCGCCGTCGCCGGCGCACCGGCCGAGATGCAGATCATGTATGGCATCATGGGCCAGCGCCGCCTGCTCGAATGGGAGGCCGACTGGCTGCCCGGCTATGGCGGCGCGCTGCCGGTGCGCGTGGGCAATGCTGCGCATGCGCAGCTGCAGCTCGACGTCTATGGCGAGTTGATTGATGCCTTCCACCAGACCCGCGTTGCCAAACTCGATCTCGAGGATGGCACCTGGGCGGTGGAATGCGAGATCCTCGAACATCTCGCTTCTGTCTGGAACAAGCCCGATCACGGCATCTGGGAGCGCCGCGGCCCCGGCAAGCACTATGTGCTGTCGAAAGTCGGCTGCTGGGTTGCGTTCGACCGCGCCATCAAGAGCGCCGAGAGCTTCAATCTCAAAGGCCCTGTCGACACGTGGAAGGCGCTGCGCAAGGAGATTCATCGCGACGTTTGCGAGAAAGGGTTCGATCCTCGCGAAAACACCTTCGTGGAATCCTATGGCTCGGACGTGCTCGACGGCGCCATTCTGCTGCTGCCGGCTCTGGGTTTTCTTCCGGCCGACGATCCTCGCGTGAAGGGCACGATCGCAGCGGTCGAGAAATATCTGATACGCGACGGCTTCGTGCTGCGCCACGATCCGCGCGAGGTCACTGGCGAGGTGCAGCCCGCCGAGGGTGCGTTCCTCGCCTGCAGCCTGTGGCTGGCCGAGGCCTATATCAAGATGGGTGAGATCGCCAAGGCGGAAGAACTCTTCAATCGCGTCGTCGCGATCGCCAATGATGTCGGGCTGCTGGCGGAAGAATATGACAGCGGCGTCAAACGCCAGACCGGCAACTTCCCGCAGGCGTTGACCCATATCGCGCTGATCGCCGTGGCGCATAATCTGGCGAGCGCCAAGCGTCCGCAGGAGAAGAAGGTGGAGCGGGCGAAGTAGCTCTTCTCTTAACCCTCCCCGCAAGGGGGAGGGGGCTACGTCACATGGCATTCCTTTTCAAAATCATCTCCACCGCGCCCGCAAAGCCTTCCTCCTCATTCGACGTCGTCACATCCGTCGCCTGCGACTTCACATCGTCGCTCGCATTGCCCATGGCGATCGACATGCCTGACACCTTGAACATCGGCAGGTCGTTGCGCATGTCGCCGATGGTGGCGATGGCCTCAAGGGAGATGCCGAGGCGCTGCGCCATAGCCTGCACAAAGGTGCCTTTGTTCTGGTTGGGCGGCGTGATGTCGAGATAGTAGTTCTGCGAGCGCACGGCGACAGCTGTATCGCCCAGCGCCTTCTGCATCGCGCCCTCACAGCGCTCAAGCAACGGAAAGTCCGCGCTGGCGCCGACGATCTTGCAGGCCTTGGCAAGATAGGGCGAGAAGTCATCCACCATCACGGCCTCATGCTGGATGGTGTCGCGCTCATGCGGCACATATTTGCCGTCGTCGCGCTTGATCACCCATTCATCATTGGTGAAAATCCAGATATCGACGCCGTGGTCTTCCAGCACTTCAATGGCGCGCTTGGTCGCAGCTTCCGGGATCAGGTGCTGCACGATCGGCTTGAGGTCGCCGTCCACCATGGAGCTGCCATTGAACGGGCCGATCGGCAGCGTGATCCCCAGTGGCTTGACCAGGAAGCGCATGCCGACGGGCGGGCGGCTCGACGTGATCGTGAAGCCGATGCCGGCGTCTTCCAGTTTCTTCACGGCCGCCTTGGCCGTGTCGGTGAGGCGTTTGTCGTGGGTGACGAGCGTACCGTCGACATCGGACACCACGAGAGCGATTTTGGTCATGGTTTGATCTTTCAGGCCGGCAGTTGTTTGATGATGGCGGAGACGATGCCGTCGACATCGTCGTCGATGGATACTGTCATTGGGCGTTCGTCTGGGCCGGGGATTTCGAGCGTCTTGAACTGACTGTCGAGCAGCGTCGGCGGCATGAAATGATTCTTCCGCGCCGCCATGCGCTTGGCGATTAGCTCCTTGGAGCCGTCGAGATAGACGATGCGAATGTCGTCGCGGCCGTGCAATAGCAGATCGCGATAGGCGCGCTTGAGCGCAGAACAGGCGACGACAAGCTTTTGGCCATCGGCGGTGACGCGGTCGATCTCGTCGGCAATGGCCTGCAGCCAGGGCCAGCGATCGTCGTCGGTGAGTGGCTGGCCCGCGCGCTGCTTCTCGATATTTGCCTTCGGGTGAAAATCGTCGCCATCGGCGAAGCGCCAGCCGAGGCGTTCAGCAAGCGTCTTCGCGATCGTGCTCTTGCCTGAGCTGGAGACGCCCATCACCACCAGAGCCTTGGGTGCCAGGATCTTGGGTGCCAGAGTCTTGGGCGCGGTGTCAGCCACGCGCGTCGTCCGGCAGGGCGGCCTTGTCGCACAGCCACACGGTTTCGCCGTCCGACCGCGCGCGATTGGCTGGCAGATCCTCGCCCTTCAGCACCCGGGTCAGGATCGCGCGCTTGTCCTCGCCGCTCATCAGGAACAGCATCTCGCGGCATGAGGCGAGTGCCGGCAGCGTCAGGCTGACGCGCGGCACGAAAGGCTTCACATGGGCTTCGGGCACGCCGACAACCCAGCGGTCCTTGATCTCGATGGCTGGATAGCTGGGGAACAACGATGCCACGTGGCCATCGGGGCCGACGCCGAGCAACACCAGATCGAACAACGGCTTTGCCTTGTCGAAAGTGTCTGCACCGTAGAACGACTGCAGTTCGCGCGCATAGAGCGCCGCCGCGTCGTCCGGATTCGCCGCATCGGTCTTGATTGGGTGCACATTCGCAAGCGGCGCGCATGCATCCAGGAACGCAGTTCGCGCCATACTCATGTTGTTGAGCGGATCGCTTGAAGAAACGAAGCGGTCGTCGCCGATGAACCAGTGTACGCGATCCCAGGGGATTTCGCTGCGATAGGGTTCGGTGGCGAGTAATTCATAGAGCCGCTTCGGGCTCGATCCGCCAGTCATGCAGATGGCGATGCGACCGGGATTGGCCTCGATGCGCTCGATCAGCCGGTCGGCTGCGGCCTCGGCGAGAGCCACCGCATCCTCGACCACGACGATATGGCGATTGGGCGCTGTCATCGTGTCAGCTCAGCACGCGCCAGCTACGACCGTCGCGCTTGAGCAGGTCGTTCGCTTCTTCGGGACCTTCGCTGCCGGCGTTGTAGGTCTTCAGCCCATCCTTGCCGGCCTTCTTCCATGCATCGAGGAACGGCTGCACGGCACGCCAGCCGGCTTCCACGCTGTCGGCGCGCTGGAACAGGATGTTGTCGCCGATCATGCAGTCATAGATCAGCGTCTCATAGCCCGTCGCCGGCGCGGCCTGGAAGTAGTCCTTATAGCGGAACTTCATCTCGACGCCGTCGATCTCCACGGCAGGGCCGGGCACCTTGGTGTTGAACTTCAGCGAGATGCCTTCATTTGGCTCCACCGCGATAACGAGAAAGTTCTCCGCGAGGCTTTCCACCGACATGTCACGGAACATGGCGAAGGGCGCTTGCTTGAACTTGATCGCCACTTCGGTGCGTTTGATACCAAGTGCCTTGCCGGTGCGCAGATAAAAGGGAACGCCGGCCCAGCGCCAGTTGTCGATCGACAGCTTCATCGCTGCATAGGTCTCAGTGGTACTGCCTTCCTTGACGTCCTTGGTCTTCAGATAATCACCAATGTCGGTATCGCCCACATGGCCGGCGACATATTGCGCGCGAACCGAATTCTGCAGTGCTTCGGCTTCGGTCTGCGTGGTGACGGCGGCGAGCACTTCAGCTTTCTCGGAGCGCACCGCATTGGCCTCGAAACGCGCGGGCGGCTCCATCGCGACTAGCGATAGCAATTGAAACAGATGGTTCGGCACCATGTCGCGCAGCGCGCCGGTCGCATCGTAGAACGAGCCGCGATGGCCGACGCCGAGTTTCTCATCCACGGTAATCTGCACGTGGTCGATATGGTTGCGATTCCAGATCGGCTCGAACATGCCATTGGCAAAGCGCAGCACCAGGATGTTCTGCACCGTCTCCTTGCCGAGATAGTGATCGATCCGGTAGATCTGCTGCTCGTTCATCAGGCCGAGCAGTTCATTATTCAGCTTCTTCGCGGATTCAAGGTCGGTGCCGAACGGCTTCTCGACCACGAGGCGGCGCCACGAGCCGTTTTCCTTCAGCATGCCGGTGCGGCCGAGCTGACGCGCGATCGGCGCGAAGGCCGAAGGCGGCGTTGCCAGATAGAACAGGCGATTGCCGCCGGTGCCGCGCGCTTCCTCGAGTTTGTCGAGCTGTTCGCGCATGCGATCGAAGGACTCCGGCTCGCCCGGATCGGCCTCGATGCAGGTGACACAATTGAGCAGCTTCTGTGCGATGGCGTCGTCGACCGGGCGCGTCGCATATTGCTTCAGGCCCTTCATCAGGTCGTCGCGGAGTTCCGCGCCGGTCATGTCCTTGCGGGCGATGCCGACGACGCAGAATTTCTCCGGCAGAAGATCGGACGCCTGCAGGTTATACAGCGCCGCGATGACCAGCCGGTGGGCGAGATCGCCGGTGACGCCGAAGATCACGAATGCGCAAGGGTCTGGCTTCTTCTTGGATTTGGCAGGGCCTGGAGCTTGTATCTCGGTCATGCGGGCTACGCCTTTGGTTTGATGATATCAGGCGCGTCCTGCCGTTTTGGATCCGGATGCTGATCGGGCTCTTTGTGGCCGCCGAAACCGGCGCGCATCGCGGATAGAATCTTCTCTGCAAATGTGTGTTCCTTGCGCGAGCGAAACCGCGCAAACAAGGCCGCCGTCAGAACCTCGGCGGGGACAGCCTCGTCGATGGCGGCATTCACTGTCCAGCGGCCTTCGCCGGAATCCTCGACGAAGCCCGAATAGGTATCCAGCGTCTCATTCTTGGCGAGCGCGGAGGAGGTGAGGTCGAGCAGCCATGACGGGATCACGCTGCCACGGCGCCAGACTTCGGCGATGTCAGGCAAATTCAAATCGAAGCGATGCGCCTCCGGCAGCGCCTCGATATTGGCGTTCTTCATGATGTCGAAGCCCTCGGCATAGGCCTGCATCAGTCCGTATTCGATGCCGTTATGGACCATCTTGACGAAGTGCCCGGCGCCGACCGGGCCGGCATGGATATAGCCGTTCTCGATGCGCGGATCGCTGTTGTCGCGGCCCGGCGTACGCGGAATGTCGCCGATCCCCGGGGCCAGTGTCTTGAAGATCGGATCGAGCCGATCGACGACGCTCTTTTCCCCGCCGATCATCATGCAGTAGCCGCGATCAATGCCCCAGACGCCGCCCGATGTGCCGACGTCGATGTAATACAGGCCCTTCTCCTTCAGCGCCTTGCCGCGGCGGACGTCGTCCTGCCAGAACGTGTTGCCGCCGTCGATGACGGTGTCGCCGGGCTCCAGCAGCCTGGTCAGCGCATCGATGGTGGTTTCGGTGATCTTGCCGGCTGGCAACATGACCCAGACGGCGCGCGGCTTGTCGAGCTTCTTGACGAAATCTTCGAGCGACGATCCGCCGATGGCACCTTCGGAGGCAAGGCCGCTGACGGCCTTGGCGTCCTTGTCATAGACGACGGCGGTGTGACCGTTCTTCATCAGGCGGCGGACAATATTTCCGCCCATTCGGCCGAGACCGATCATGCCGAGCTGCATTGTGTGATGTCCTTTATTGATTGCGCATGACCCGAAGCAATGTCCGGGCCATGCGGATCGTCGTTTAGTTCAATGCGGCAGTAATCGCCTTGTCGAGAACAGCAAGTCCGGCCTTGAGATCGCCCTTGAGATGGATGCGCAGGGCGCGGCGGTTGCGATCCGTCAGCACGCCAAAGTCACCACGCGCCTGTGCCGCCTTGATGACACCGAACGACGCCCGGTAATCGGGGATAGCGAGATCCTTGGCATCGTCAGCCGTGATCTGCAGGAAGACACCGGTATCGGGTCCGCCTTTGTAGGCCTGGCCCGTCGAATGCAGGAAGCGCGGGCCGAATTCGGCGCAGGTCGCGACCTTCTTCTTGTCACGCACCGCCATCCGCATGTGCTGCAGCGTGTCGATATGCGCGCTATCGCGTTCGACATAGGCCAGCAGGGCCACGTAATCGCCGGGCGTGACGCGCCGGAAATGCGCCTTCAGCCACGAGGTCAGATCGCCATCGGCGCCGGCCTTCTTCAGCAGTTCGGCATTGCTGTCGTCGGTGTAGAGATCGGCGTCCTTTGATGACACCACCGGCGTCTCAGGCGGCAGCGAACCGGTCTTCTCGAAGGATTCGGTCAGCTCGCGCGTCTTGATCTTGGCGGCCTCGACATCCGGCTGGTTGAACGGATTGATGCCGAGTATGGATCCCGCGACGGCCGTCGCGATCTCGAAGCGGAAAAATTCCTGGCCGAGATGATCGATCGACGGCATCACGATGCGCGCGACGGGATGGCCCGCCTTCTCCAGCGCGGCCAGTCTGTCGTCATGCGCCTTGTCGTCTTCGCCCGATGTGCGCAGGTCGATGAAGAAACGATCGGTGCCATAGACGGAGGGCTCGCCCAGCGTTTCGCCGTCGATGGGGATCAGGCCCTTGCCGTCCTTGCCGGTGGATTCGGCGATGAGTTGTTCGGCCCATGCGCCGAAATCGGCGATCTTCTTTGAGGACAGGATCGTCACCTTGTCGCGGCCATCGAGGCCGGCATTGCCCATCGCGAGTCCGAGCTGGACGCCGGGATTTTCAGCGGGCGGTACGTCCGGTCCGCAGGAGCGGACCATCGACAGCGTGAGATCGAGCAGCTTGGTGAGATCGACGCCCGCTGCAGCCGCCGGCACCAAGCCGAAGGGCGACAGCACGGAGTAGCGCCCGCCGATGGTGGGATCGCCATGGAAGATGCGCGCAAACTTTTGGGTCTTCGCGACCTTCTCCAAAGACGAGCCGGGATCGGTCACGGCGACGAAATGGCCGCCGGCCTTGTCGGCGCCGACCGCCTTGGTCACCTCGTCGAAGAAGTAGTTCTTCATCACGTTCGGCTCGGTGGTGCCGCCGGACTTGCTGGAGACGATGAACAGCGTCGAGGCGATCTTCACCGCAGCGCCCATGGCACGCACCTGCGCGGGATCGGTGGAATCCAGCACATGCAGTTTCGGGAAGCCCGCCACCTTGGCAAAGGTCTGCGCCAGCACTTCCGGCCCGAGGCTCGATCCGCCCATGCCGAGCACCACCGCATCGGTGAATCCCTGCGCCTTCACCCATTTGGCGAAGTCGTTGTAGTCGGTGAGCTTGGCCTTCTCGGCGAAGGCGCTGTTCAGCCAGCCCAGCCACTTGTCTTCGTCCGCGCCGGTCCAGACCGATTTGTCCTTGTGCCAGAGTCGGCGGATCTTTGCGGACGCGCGCCAGTCTTCGGTCGAGGTTGCGACCTTCTTCGTGACGCCGTCGCCCAGCGCCAGCTTCTGCGCGCCGATGCCACCACCCAGCGATGTTGCGCGCTTGTGCGCCACTGCGCCGTACAGCTTGTCGGCCGCATCGGCGAACAGCTTGACGCCGTCCTCGACAAGATGGGTGGTGATCGCGTCGAGCGAGATGCCGGTCTTGGCGAGGTCGGCCAGCACCTTCTTGGCATCCTCGACATTCTCTTCGAGGCTGTCGCGCACCTCGCCGTGGTCGCGGAACGCGTCCAGCGTGGCGGGCGGCACGGTGTTGACGGTGTTCTTGCCGATCAGCTCTTCCACATAGAGCGTGTCGCGATAGTCCTTGCTCTTCACGCCGGTGGAAGCCCAGAGCAGCCGCTGCGGTTTTGCGCCTTTGGCCTTCAGCTTCTCCCAGCGCGGGCCGGCGAACAGTTCCAGATATTCCTGATAGGCGAGTTTGGCATTGGCGATGGCGACCTTGCCCTTGAGGTCCTTGAGCCGCGCCTTCTCGGAGGGATCATTGGCCTTGGCGATCTTGTCGTCGAGCTGCTTATCGACCTGCGCATCGATGCGGCTGACGAAGAAAGAGGCGACGCTGGCCACATGCGAGGGATCGCCGCCCCCGGCAACATATTTTTCCAAGCCGTTGAGATAGGCCTCGGCGACCTCCACATAGGTCTTCTGCGCGAACAGCAGCGTCACATTGATGCTGATGCCTTCGCCGATCAATTGTTCGATGGCGGGCAGGCCTTCCGGCGTCGCCGGCACCTTCACCATCAGGTTCGGGCGCTTGACGCTCGCCCACAGGCGCTCCGCCTCAGTGACTGTGCCCTTGGTGTCATTGGCGAGATAGGGCGAGACTTCCAGGCTGACGAAACCATCATCGCCCTTCATCCTGTCATAGACCGGCTTCAGCACATCGGCGGCGTGCTGGATGTCCTCGACGGCAATGTGCTCGAACAGGTCGGCAGGCGACTTGTCGCCGGACTTCAACGCCTCGGCAATCGGGGCATCATATTCGTCCGAACTTCCGATCGCCTTCTCGAAGATCGCCGGGTTCGACGTCACGCCCTTCACGGCGTCAGTGTCGATCAGCTTCTTGAGGTCGCCTTTGGCGACGAAGCCGCGGGCGAGGAAGTCCAGCCAGACGGCCTGACCGTGAGATTCGAGTGCTTTGACGGGATTCATGATGCCTTGTTCTGCTTACAATTATCAAAAGGCCGATCGCCGCGCGAAACGTTCCGCGGCCCGGTTCCAATGATCGCCCCAAACCCATACGCATGGCAAGCCGAACGGTTCCATTCTGGTCGCGGGAGCCGGATCGCAATTCCGTGTTCGCCAGATTGGCCCGGTGGCATGACAATTGTGCAAATTTTGTGCGTCGGTTTTGTGGGTTGGGGAGCGCCTCCAGCCCTCACGTCATTGCGAGGAGCGAAGCGACGCGGCAATCCAGAGGGGCACAAGCGAAGAAAGACTGGATTGCTTCGTCGCAATGGCTCCTCGCAATGACGGCGAAGAGCTGGGAGTCAGGGCCGGATGTACAGATAGCCCTGCGACTGCAGCTCCGCGATCCGGACCACACCTCCGCGGTCGGCGATGGTGAAGCCCGGCAGCAGGCCGTCCAGCGTCACATCCTGCGCCTTCATGGTGTTGCCGCAGGCGGCCAGTTGCAGGCCGGCCTTGGTGAATTTGCTAACCCGCGCGGTAATGTCGGGATTGGTGGAAGCCCGGGCAAATGACTTCAGCGCCGGACCGAGCACGACCAGTGCGATGGTAACGTTGTCGGGGCCGCCGACACCGTCGAAATGATTCTGGATATTGCCGAGCGCGAAATTCACCCGGTCGGCATCGGCGAGGTGATAGACTACCTTGAGCTTGGCAGGTGGCTTTGCGTCAGTCGCTGCCGCGCTGGCCTGCGAGGCGACCAGTCCCGCGCCGATCGACGACAGAGCGGTCCACAATAGGCTGCGTCGATTCATGGCTCGCTCCGATTGGGCGTCAATCACGTTCACTTGCTGCGCATCGCCGCGAGTTCCTTGCGATCCGTGATCAACGATTCACATTCCTTCAGGTTTGTGCGATCGAGCCGGAAAATCTTGTCGTCTTCGCCGCCGGTGAGCGCGTCGGTGCCGGGTTCTTCATCGGGCTTACTGTTCTGCCAGATGCGGACGCGCTCGACACGGACCAGCGTTGCGTCGATGTCTTTGGCCAGGCCGATCGCAATGCCGCCGCCGTCGCAATCGACGCTGCATGCGAACTTCACTTCCTGGCCCTTGTCGGTATCCTGGATCTGGCCGCAAGAACCGCTGGAATCCCAGTCGCCTTTGCGATGGCGATATTTGAAGCCGAGCCGGAACGAGTAGGGCGTGTAGCTTTGTTCGGGCGGATGCCCGGCGACGACCAGCAGCTTCATGGTGCTGACCTTCTGTTTGGGATGCCGTGCCAGATGCTCGGCGTCATAGCGCCGGACGAAGCACGCATAGGTCAGCTTCGGACCAAGCGGGCCGGCAAACATGCGCTTGTTGAATTCGGCTGCCTTCACCGCATCGACCTTGGCCGGCTCGTCCTCGGCGCGCGCCAGCGGGCCGCCGATGGTCAGGGCGGAGGTGAGAACCAGAAGGGACAACACACGGATGGTCATCGACGTCTCGCAAGGTGAGGCGGCCCGTTGCGGGCCAGTTCACCTTGGTCGCGTCAGAAGCGGGATGCGTTCAATCGACGCTGGGCGCGGTCGATGCACTCCCTCGCCCCGCACTTGCGGGGAGAGGTTAGGTAGCATCGCGTCGACCGTGAATTCAAAGATCGCTCTTCGCGAGATCCCACATCAGCCGGTAGGTCCCCTCGGAAATCAGCTCTGCCTTTGCCGCTGCAATGGCCGCGGTGAAGCGGCCCTTCATGGTCGCAGCGACGGCGTCGACATCCGTGCCGTCGATCATCACATACCAGTCGCGGGCGGCGGGATTGGGTGCGGCGGGATCGTTGGTGAGCGGCTTCGACAGCCGGGGATCGCTCTCCATCAGATGCATCGAGATGATGCCGTTGATATCGCCGGGATCGAGCTGCGCTTCGATGGCGCTGCGCAGTTTGTCAGCGCCATCGACGGGTGGCCGGATGCGCACCAGCCCGAGCGCCGCGCCGCGGCCCTGACCGCGACTGACGGTGATCCGGGCCACCGAGCGCAGCATGTTCTGGAAACGGCCGATATTGGTCAGCGACCACTTGGTCTGGTTGGCCAGCGCCGTGCGATAGGCATCACTGTCCAGCACGTCGAATGTCGCGGTCGAATACAGGCCGAGATACTTCGGCCTCGCGTTCACGGCCACATAGCGCCTCGCCTCATTGAAGCCCTCGATGGCGACGCGCTCGGCAAGATGCTCGCGGTCGTACCACGCGTTGAATTCCTGCTCATGGCTGGCGTCGATATCCATCGACGTCATCAGCATTCCCGTGCCTTTGATCGGCATTCCAGAAGTCCTATTTCAGTTTCGACGCGACATCGGCGATGGCCTTCATCACCGCATCGCGCATGCCGGGGTCATACAGGCTGTGGCCGGCGCCTTCAACGATGCGCACCTCGGCATCCGTCCAGCGCCTGGCCAGGGCGTGCGATGTGGCGGGCGGGCAGAGGAAGTCGTAACGGCCCTGAATGATGACGCCGGGAATGCCGCTGAGCCTGCCGGCATCCTCCATCAGTTGATGCGGCCGCATAAAGCAGTCGTGCTTGAAGTAATGTGCTTCCATCGCGGGTGTCGCCGGCATCATCCGCGTGGTGTTGCCGAGTTCGGCACGGTCGAGCCGCGTGCGCTTCGGCGCGATCTCCGACAGGATGGCTTCGGTGCCGCCCCAGGCGCGGATCGCCGGGACATGCACGGCCGGATCGGCATCGAGAATGCGGCGATAGAAGTTCGGCAGCGGATCGGCGCGCTCGGCTTCGGCAAGGGCGCTCAGAAAATCTCCATGCAGGCCGGGATAATGCCGCGGCAACATGACGTTGAAGACATCATGCAATTCCTCCCGCGTGCCGAGAAAGGTTGCGCGCAGCACGATGCCGGTCACGCGATCCGGATGGGCCTGCGCATAGGCCAGCGCCAGCGTCGCTCCCCAGGAGCCGCCGACCACGAGCCATTTGTCGAAGCCGAATTGGGTGCGGATCGTTTCCATATCCGCGATCAGATGCGGCAGCGTGTTCGCCTCGCGCTTGCCTTTGGGCTTGCTGCGGCCGGCGCCGCGCTGATCGAACAGAACGGTGTGAAAGCGCTGCGGATCGAACAGCCGGCGGTGATCGGGCTGGCAGCCGGAGCCGGGGCCGCCATGCAGATAGACTGCCGGAATGCCGTCGCTGCGGCCGACGCTCTCCACATGGATTGCGTGGCCGTCGCCGACATCGAGATGTTCCGAGGTCAGCGGCGCAAACAGGTCCGCATTCACCGGGGCGGGGACATCAGCGGCCATGGACGTCGTCCACGTCCGGCTCCAGCGTGCCGCCTTTGAAGTTGCGATAGATGAAGCGGTCGCGGCCCTCAGTGGATTCCGTCTCGGCCATTTTGAAGATTTCGGCGTGAACAGGCGACAGCGTGCAGGCGGGGTCGGTATTGCCGGCATCGCCGGTCAGCGCGAAGGCCTGGCAGCGGCAGCCGCCAAAATCCACTTCCTTGAACGCGCAGCTCTGGCATGGCTCGGGCATCCAGCCGGTGCCGCGATAGCGGTTGAAGGCTTCGGAATTCTGCCAGATCCAGGCGATCGAATGATTGGAGCGCACGGATTCGAATTCCATCCCGGTGATGGTCTCGGCGGCATGGCACGGCAGGATCTTGCCTGATGGAGAGATGTTGAAGAACTGCCGGCCCCAGCCGCCCATGCATTTTTTCGGTCGCAGCGCGTAATAGTCCGGGACGACATAGTCGATATCGAGAATGCCTTTCAGGCGCACCTGCGCGTCCTCGACGATGCGGCTGGTCTCGTCGATCTGGTCGATGGTCGGCATCAAGGCGGCGCGGTTCTTCAACGCCCAGCCGTAATACTGCACATTGGCGACTTCCAGCCGGTCGGCATCGAGATCGACGGCCATCTGGATGATATCGGCGAGCTGATGCAGGTTCTGCCGGTGCATCACCGCATTCACGGTCAGCGGCAGGTCGAGTTCGCGCGTCCATTTGGCGACTTCGAGCTTCTTCACGTGGCCATTGCGATAGCCGCCGACGCGGTCCGCCACCACGGGCTCATTGCCCTGGAAGCTGATCTGCACATGGCATAGCCCGGCATCGGCGAGCGCGGAGAGTTTGTCGCGCGTCAGCAGCACCGCCGAGGTGATGAGATTAGAATACAGGCCGACATCCGTCGCATGCTGCACCAGTTCGACGATGTCCTTGCGCGCGGTCGGTTCGCCGCCGGAGAAGTGGATCTGCAGCACGCCGATTTCGGCGAGCTCGGACAGCACCTTCTTCCATTCGTCGGTGGTCAGCTCGGTGCTGCCGCGATCGAGCTCGACGGGGTTCGAGCAATACGGGCATTGCAGCGGGCAGCGATGGGTGAGTTCGGCCAGCACGGCGAGGGGAATGCCGAAGGTTTCCGCGGTCGAGCGCGTGCGCTCCATGATCGCGAGACTGTCGGCGGGATCGGTGAAGACGGGACTGGCGTCGGTAAGCGTAGGACTCATGCTGTCTTCTCCCGCGCTTGCGTGAGAAAGCCCTTGTCGGCGAGATCCTGCAGCATCGCGAGAACATCGGTACCGATATCGTCGCGCGGCGCGGCGTATTTCGCCGCCAGCAGGTCGATGATATCGGCGACGTTACGTTCGCCATCGCAAAGCTGGAGGATTTCGACGGCGATATCGTCCGGCGCCAGCACGCGCTCCGGCGCCAGGATCACCCAGCGCTGGCGCGTCTCGTCGAACTTCAGCTTGGCGTGGCGCGGCAAGACCGGCTTGCTCGCCTCGCTGACACTGATCCGACGATTGCTGCGCAACTCCGTCATCGTTGCCTTCTTACTTGGCCGGGACGAACGCGCCCGGCGGCACATGGCCGTCCACATAGGCATGATACAGCGCATCGAGCTGCACCCACAACACATTGGTCTTGAAGATCAGTGCATTGCAAACCGCGCGGCGCTCAGCCGGGGTGCTGGCGTGCTGTTTCACGTAATCCAGCGCGAAGCCGGCATCGCGGGGCGCCTGGGTCAGGCGGCGGCTGAAATAGCTCATGATGTCCGGATTGACGAAATTATAATGCTTCAGCATGCCAGAGATGCGTTCTTCATGCAGGTTCGGCGCGAACAGTTCCGTCAGCGACGAAGCGATGGCCTCAAGCGGCGTCCTGTCGCGCACGAAATGCACATAGGCCTCCACGGCGAAACGCGTCGCCGGCAGGATGCCCTCGGTGGATTCCACATAGGCTGAGTCGAGGCCGAGCCCTTCGGTGAGCTTCAGCCAGCGCTCGATACCGCCTTCTGCGCCGGTATCACCGTCGTGATCCTCGATCCGGTGCCGCCATTCCACGCGTGTCGCACGGTCGCGGAAGCGCGAGATCACCACCGCGTCCTTGATGGGGATCGTGCTCTGGTAATAGTAGCGGTTCAGCGCCCAGGCCTGCACCTGACCCTTGTTGAGCTTGCCGCCATGCAGCAGCTTATGAAACGGATGCAGGCTGTGATAGCGCGTCGCGCCGATATGGCGCAGCGTCTCTTCCAGTTGCGCGGCTGTCTCCAGCGGCACGGCGGCTGAAATCGAATAGGCGGAAATGGCATTGGCGCCGAGCGTGTTTGCACTGGGTGCGTTCACAGCGTGATCTCCATGCCGTTGCCGGGGATTTGCCAGCCGGCGGTGGTCAATGCGGCGCGCTCGGTGGAATCATGTAGCAGCGCCGGGTTCGAATTGTTGATGTGCAGGAAGAACTTTCTGGCGATGCCGGCATTGGCCAGTTCACTGATGGCGCCATCCGCGCCGGACATCGACAGATGCCCCATGCTCTGGCCGGTCTTCTGGCCCAATCCTGCCGCGATGAGTTCGTCGTCGCGCCACACGGTACCGTCGAAGAACACCAGCGGGGCGCCGGAGATGCGCGTCTTCAGTTCGGGCGTCACCCGCGCGCAGGCCGCGATAAAATAGAAATACTTTCCGGTGGCCTTCTCGGCAATTCGCAGACCCAGCGTGTCGCCGTCGCCATCTTCACCGGCCGGATGCGCCTGGCCTTCGAGATACCACGCGCTTTTGCCGGGCACGGTGAAGGGCAACACCTCCAGGCCGGACGGCGTGCCATCCTGCAGCTTCGGTTCGAAAGACGTATCAATCTCGATGGCTTCGCGGCGCACATTCTTGTCCGAGAGCACGTTGAAAATGCTGTTGGCTTTCAGGATCGCCAGCACACGTGTGTGCGCATAGATTGTAAATGGCGAACCCTCGCGCATCGACAAGAGCCCGGCCACGGCATCGACCTCGCCATTGGTGAGGATCACGCCCGCGATCGGCGAGTGTCTGACATGATCGGGATGGGGATGAAGCTGTGGCGCATCGGTGACCTGTTGTCGCAGGTCGGGCGAGGCATTGATCAGGAACCAGTTGGCATTGTCGGCCGACACCGCGATCGAGGCCTGACCGCTCCGCAAGTCTGGCCGCTCATCGCGCGCCGCACGACAAATCCGGCATCCGCAATTCCACTGCGGAACACCGCCGCCGGCCGCGGCTCCAAGAACGACAACACGCAACATGAGATCGCCCTGAATCCCGGCCAATTCGCGTCTCGTAAAAAGACGCGGGGCGCCCGTCAGTGACGAAGGCGCCCCCAAAACTTAAGATCTTAGCGTGAGCTCAAGTCTTACTTGCGCGCTGCGCAGGCGTACATGTTGATTTCCATGCCGACTGCAACTTCGACGATCTTCGGTGCTTTCCAGGCCATATTTATCTCCCGCTTCTCTGCAGTCAGGTACTGCATAACCACAACTCTAATCCCTGCTCAAAGGTTCGCCAACAACTTCGTCATCACAATGTGAAGCGGTAGGGGTACAATATGCGTGCAATGCACAATCGATTGCGCTGCAACATTGCAATGGCGAGAACGTTCCATAGATAGCGAAGGCCTTTGGTTGAAAGGCATTGATTCGTACTCAGCCCGCCGCATCTTCCGGGATATTCGCGTGGTCTGAGGTCTTCTGCGTCCGCGCCCAAGCCCAGTGCCAAGAGAATTGCCATGCCGCTTTATTTCTTCAACACACGCATCAACGACGAGCTGGTGGTCGATCCCGAAGGCGAGGAGCTGCGGGATCCCGATCATGCCTGGGATGTGGCGCGGTCGATGATCCTGCAATTGCTGCGCTCTGAGGGCACGCCGAGCGATCTGCTCAAAGCGGTGCTGGAAGTCACGGACAAGGACGGCGAGATCGTGCTTGAATTTCCGTTCACCGAAGCACTGCTCGATGCCACCGATGAGTCCGCAACGCGGCATTAGAGCGTTGTCGAGCGAAGTGGGCACCGGTTCGCGTCAATACAAAAAGCCAGAGTCTCGGTTCTGATTCTATCAGAACCGAGAAGGCTCTAGCCGATTGCGGGAATCCGCACAGGCTTGCTCGCGCGTGATGTTTTGATTGCGCAGCGACATAAAAATATCCAACAGTGCGATCCGGAAAGCCTCGGGGGCGGCGCATCTCATGTGCTGCGAGCAGAGAAGGCTTCCGTAAAAAGGGGAGAGATCCATGAGTGTCTACACGTCCGCGCGCCGGGCAATGCTTGCCGGTGCGTTCATCGGTGTCTTTACAAGCGGCGCTTTTGCCCAGCAGTCCGATACATCACCTGCAACACCGGCTCCTGCAGCAGCTCCAAGTGCAGCGCCTGCTGCTCCCGCAGCGGCTCCTGCACCGGCGCCAGCCGCACCGCAAGCTGCCGCTCCGGCACCTGCGGCTGCGCCAGCCGTTGCCGCTGCGCCGGCCCTGCCGCCCGGCTCGCCGCTGATCGGTCGTCCTGATGGCGCTGCCGCAGCCAAGCTCGCGCCCGTCGCGCCGCCGCCGATTCCGTCGGCCGCCGACAAACTGCCGACTGCTAAACTGAAAGTACCCGCGGGCTTCAATATCGAGGTTTACGCCGCCGGCATGGCCAATGCGCGGTCGATGCGCGAGGGCGACAAGGGCACCGTGTTTGTCGGTTCGCGCCTGGTCGACAAGGTCTATGCCGTCATGAACAAGGACGGCAGGCGCCAGGTGAAGGTGCTGGCCTCCGGCCTCTATCGCCCGAACGGTCTCGCCTTCAAGGACGGGACGCTCTACATCGCCGAACTGTCGAAGATCTCGAAGATCGACAAGGTGGAAGACAATCTCGAAAATCCGCCGAAGCCGACCATGATCTACGACAACCTGCCGAAGGACGAAGCCCATGGCTGGAAGTTCATCGGCATCGGCCCCGACAACAAGCTCTATGTGCCGGTCGGCCAGCCCGGCAACAACGTGCTGCATGACGAGGCCCATGGCCAGATCCGCCGCATGAATCTCGATGGCACCGGCGCCGAGATCTATGTGAAGGGCGTCCGCAACACGGTCGGCTTCGACTGGAATCCGACCACCAAGCAGATGTACTTCACCGACAACGGCCGCGACTGGATGTCGGAAGCGGTGCCGGAGGATGAACTCAACCGTGTTACCAAGGCGGGTGAAGACTTCGGCGCGCCATACTGCCTGCAGGGCAATATCCTCGATCCGGAATTCGGCTGGGGTAAATCCTGCGCCGACTACACCGCGCCGGTTGGCCTGCTCGGTTCGCATACCGCGGCATTGGGCATGCGGTTTTACACCGGCAAGATGTTCCCGGCCGCCTACAAGGATGCGATCTTCATCGCGCGCCATGGTTCCTGGAACAAGACGACCAAACTCGGCGGCGACGTCGTTGTTGCGAAGCTCAACAAGGACGGCACGGTGAAATCCGTCGAGCCGTTCCTCACCGGTTTCATCGAGGACAACAAATATGTCGGCCGCCCCGTCGACGTGCTGCAGATGAAGGACGGATCGCTGCTGGTCTCCGACGACTGGAACGGCGCGATCTATCGGATCACCTATGGCAAGCAGAAGGTAGCGGGCGCGAAGTGACGACGTTTTCTCACCTCTCCCCGCCTAGCGAAGCTTTGCTTCGCCGGGCGGGGAGAGGTCGACTGCAACGCGCGAAGCGCGTGAAAGTCGGGTGAGGGGGACTCTCCACTTGCTCCGAGCGCGGTGAGAGTCCCCCTCATCCTCACCTTCTCCCCGCAAGCGGGGAGAAGGAATTCGCCACGCCGGAGTTTCAGTATTCAGAAAGTTCAAAGCCGATGCGCCCGTTTGCCGTCATCGTAGCTCTTTTTCTCTCGACCTCCCCACTCTTCGCCGCCGAACCCATCACCGAGCGCGCCGCGCCGTGCCTCGCCTGCCACGGGGAGAAGGGTGTCTCCGAAACCGAGAACACGCCGTCGCTCGGTGCGCAGCAGCCGGCTTATTCGCTGATCCAGATCTACATGTTTCGCGAGAAGCTCCGCGTCGCGGAGCCGATGAACGACATGGTGAAGGATTTTACCGACGACGACCTGCGCAGTTTCTCTGACTATCTCGCGACGCTGCCGAAACCGACAGCGCTGGAGGCGGGCGATCCCGCGCGGATGCAGGCCGCCAAGGCGCTGACCTCGCAATTCCGCTGCGACAGCTGCCACAACGCGGATTTCTCGGGCCGCGACAACATTCCGCGCATCGCCAATCAGCGCGAGGACTACCTCGCCAAGACCATGCGCGAATACAAGGACAACTCCCGCCATGGCTATGACGCGACGATGGCAGACGTGATGCAGTCGATCTCCGAAGCGCAGATCGTGGAGCTGGCTTATTTTCTCGCAAGGGTGAAGTGACGTCGCGCGGGCTCACCCGCGCGATGTCGTTCCAGCGTAATTCCCGCTCGTCATTCCGGGGCGTGCGTTACCACTCGTCATTCCGGGGCAGGACGGACCGCGAAAGCGGGACGGACTGAACCCGGAATCTCGATGTGTTTTGCGCTGAACATGCTGAGATTCCGGGTTCGCGTGCGCGAAGGCGCGCCCGCGCCCCGGAATGACGGTTTGGGGCGACACGGCTCTGCAAACATTTTTTCCTATTTCTTATTGACAATATCCTGCCCGGGATTATATTCCCCTTCGTCCGGCCCCGATGAGAGGGGCGAGCGCGATCGTCACGTTCGCGGGGTGGGATGCGGTGGACGCCGGAGATGCGGCGTCACGCGGTTCACGGGGAACGTCTGTCTTCGGGCAGGACGGATCTGCGCCAGCACTGCCACTGGCAAGGAGACGGCCGACCTTGGGATGGAAAGACCCCTGGACAGTGTGACGGACGACCAAATCGAAACGCGTTCGGCTTACTCGCTTGAGGCTACCCTGTCCCTCCGCCCTGGGACATTAATTTTGGTGATGGGACCGTTCGCCATGGCAGATGTGCAGGCAACCGAAAAAACACCGTATGCGGAACGTCGGGCACTTGCTCGGCGCCTCCGAAAGTCCTGATGCACTCTAGATTGCGGAAGACCGCATTCGCATCAGGCCCAAGGGTGCAACGGGCACCCGGCGTTCCGCACGCCCTCTCGATTGAGGGTGGGAAGGAATGCTCATAGCTCGGACGCTTCGGCGCCGCGAGACTGCGAAATCGTGCCTGATTGGCAATCTCCGGCCGCCTGCGTTAACAAGCGACAAGCAATGGAGCACTGCATGAACGATCTCTGGCGCCTGTCGGCAACTAACCTCTCCGCACTCATTCGCGACCGCAAGGTGTCCGCCAAGGAGGCGACGGTGGCTGGCCTCGCACGGCTCGATGCTGTGAACCCTGCCATCAATGCCGTGGTCGACCATCGACCCAATGAGGCGCTGGCACGGGCGGATGCGGTCGATGCGGCGATTGCGCGCGGCGACGCTGTCGGCCCGCTCGGCGGCGTGCCCATCACCGTCAAAGTGAATATCGACTACGCGACCTATCCGACATCGAATGGCGTGAAGATCCAGAACGAGATCATCGCCAAGACCAACAGCCCGGTGATCGACAATCTGCTGAAGGCTGGCGCCGTCATCATCGGCCGCACCAATTGCCCGGCATTTTCCTATCGCTGGTTCACCACCAATCAGCTCTATGGTGATACCAAAAACCCGCGCGATCCCTCGCTGACGCCGGGCGGATCATCAGGCGGCGCAGGCAGCGCGGTCGCCGCCGGCATCGGTCATATCGCTCATGGTACCGATATCGCGGGCTCGATTCGCTATCCCGCCTATGCCTGCGGTGTACACGGTCTGCGTCCCACGGTCGGTCGCATCGCTGCCTACAATCAGGCGCTGCCCGAGCGCATCATCTCCGGTCAGATTACCGCGGTGTCAGGTCCCTTGGCGCGGACGATCAACGATGTACGCCTTGGGCTTGCGGCGATGTCGCAGCCCGATGCGCGCGATCCCTGGTGGGTGCCGGCGCCGCTCGAAGGCCCGACGCGCGAGAAGCGCGTCGCCATGTGCTTGCGGCCTGATGGTCTCGCCATCACCGCCGACGTCGAAGCTGCCGTGCGCGATGCCGGCAAGCGGCTGGAGCGGGCAGGGTGGGTCGTCGAGGAAGTCGAGAACACGCCGGCCCTGCGCGAGGCCGCCGCCTTGCAGACGCAGCTCTGGTTCGGCGATGGCTATCAGGGCATGCTGGATGCGGCCGAACGCGAGGGCGATCCCGCAGCACTGGTCTGTCTGCGCGGACAGAAGGACAAGCTCAAGGACTTCGAGAATGGCGGCCTGTCCCGCGCGCTGGTGCGCCGTTCCACCTTCGTGCGCGACTGGGAAATGTTCTTGCAGCGCTATGCCGTGGTGCTGATGCCGATGTCCGGCGAGCTGCCGTTCCCGGATCATCTGGATATGCAGGGCCAGGAAGGCTTCGATCGCGTCTGGGCCGCCCAGATGCCGCAGATTGGCATTCCCTTCATGGGCCTGCCGGCGCTGAGCGTCGCCACAGGCCTCGTCGGCCGTGCGCCGACCGGCGTGCAGGTGGTCGCCGGCCGCTACCGCGAGGATCTGTGTCTGCTGGCCGGCGAAGCCATCGAGGCCGGCGGTACCCCGCCGATGCCTTGCGACCCCGTGACGGCCTGAGAGGGATCAGTGCGATGACCGGCATCTCCGATTTTTCTGCGAACGCACTGACAGGTGAGCCTGTCGCGCTCAAGCAGTTCGAAGGAAAGGTGCTGCTGATCGTCAATACCGCCAGCGCCTGCGGATTCACGCCGCAATATGCGGGGCTGGAGAGACTGCAGCAGGATTTTGCGCCGCGCGGATTTTCTGTGCTGGGCTTTCCCTGCAACCAGTTCGGCGCGCAGGAGCCGGGCGACGCCAAGGCGATCGAGAGCTTCTGCGAGGCCAATTACCACATCACCTTCCCACTGTTTGAGAAGATCGACGTGAATGGCGCCGGGGCGCATCCATTGTATAATTACCTGAAATCTGAAAAGTCCGGATTGCTGGGTTCGGGAATCAAATGGAATTTTACCAAATTCCTGATCGACCGTTCCGGACGGGTCGTCGAGCGTTTTGCGCCGACCGCCAAACCTGAATCACTGCGAGAGAAAATCGAGGCGCTGCTATGACCGATAACACCAATGCATCAGCCGATCTGCCTGATCGCCTGTCCACCGATCCGCGAAGCCCGTTCTACAATGCCGAAGTGCTGCAGCGCGATGTCGGCATTCGCTTCAAGGGCGCTGAGAAGACCAATGTCGAGGAATATTGCGTCAGCGAAGGCTGGGTGAAGGTGCCCGCCGGTGCGGCAAAGGACCGGTACGGCAATCCGCTGCTGATCAAGCTGACCGGCTCTGTTGAGCCGTATTTCCGCGACTAACGCCACGAAAGCGCCGAAAGTCCTGCTGCGGGAAGCTGCCCTGTTCGCGGCACGCGCTGACTAGCAAAAAGGCGTTGCCCGCATAAATTTGAAGCTTAAAGTAATTGCGGTTTCCGGCTAGGCTGCGTCCGTCAGCATGATGGACACAGTCGGGCCGTCGTGATTGCAATGCGTGCATGGCAAATGAAGGACCGGGAATGCAGGTGGTGTCGCTACGTTCGGACGCTCACGCCGAGTCGGAACCGGTTTCCGGCCGCAAACCCGCTTCAGCCATGATCGAGATCGATCACGTCTCGCAGCGCTTTCAGACCTCCGGCAAGCAAAGCCATCTGGCGCTGTCGGATATCAACCTCACTATCGAAGACGGCGCCTTCGTCTCGATCCTCGGCCCATCGGGCTGCGGCAAGTCGACCTTGCTCTATATTGTCGGCGGCTTCGTGCAGCCCACCGATGGCGTCGCCAAGGTGAAGGGCAAGGCGATCACGGGACCGGGTCCTGATCGCGGTCCGGTGTTTCAGGAATTCGCGCTGTTTCCGTGGAAGAACGTACTCGGCAATGTCATGTATGGCATGCGCCAGCAGGGCATGAAGAAGGCTGAAGCCGAAACGCGCGGCCGCAAGCTGCTCGAGATGGTCGGCCTTAAGGGCTATGAGAATTTCTATCCGAAAGAACTTTCCGGCGGCATGAAGCAGCGCGTCGCGATCGCGCGCACGCTGGCCTACGATCCCGCCGTGCTGCTGATGGACGAGCCGTTCGGCGCGCTCGATGCGCATACCCGCACGCGGCTGCAGAACGATCTGCTCGACATCTGGGATACACAGCGCAAGACGGTGCTGTTCGTCACGCATTCGGTCGAGGAAGCCGTCTATCTCTCCGACAAGGTGATCGTGATGTCGCGCTCGCCGGGCTCGATCAAGGAAATCGTCGATATCGATCTGCCGCGGCCGCGTAAGCGCGCCGATCTGCTGCTCGACGCACGTTTCCAGAAATACATCGTCGACATCGAGAAGATGATCGACGACGGCAAGGACCATCTGTGATGACCGCGCGCGGAGTGCTCAAGACACTTTCGCCATTGTTCGCCTGTATCGGCTTGCTGTGTGTCTGGCAGATTGCCTCGCTGCGGCTGGATACCGAAAGCTTCCCAACGGCATTGGAGTCGATCAAGGCCATTCCGTCGATCCTCGAGGACAAGGGATCGCTGCTGAACATCCTCGATTCCATCCGTCGCATGGCCATCGGCCTCGTGCTCGCAGTGATGTTTGCGATCCCGCTCGGTCTGCTGATGGGGCGCATCAAGGCTGTCGCGGCCTTCTTCAATCCGCTGATGATGATCATCTATCCGGTGCCAAAAGCAGCGCTGATGCCCATCATCATGCTGTGGATGGGCGTTGGCGACGTCTCCAAGATCCTCGTCATCTTCCTCGGCGTCTCGCTGCCGATCATCTATCACGCCTTCCAGGGCTCCAAAGCCGTCGAAGAAAAGATGCTGTGGTCCGGTGCGGCGATGGGTATGTCGGCGCCGATGCGCATGCTCCGCATCGTATTGCCGGCAGCGCTGCCTGAAATTCTCACGGGTTGCCGCACGGGTCTGGTGCTGGCGCTGATCACCATGATCACCTCCGAGATGATCGCGCGCCAGTCCGGCGCCGGCAACATCCTGTTCAACTCGCTCGACATGGCGCAGTACGACACGGTGTTTGCGATGATCCTGATCATCGGCGCCATGGGCATCATCTTCGATGCGGCCTTCGAGAAGCTCCGCCTGTCGCTGGTGCGCTGGTCGCAGCCGCGCGACGACATGCCTCTCAGCTTTACGTGAGCGCAACATGAACCAGGAACGCATCAATTCGGTTCTGCTGGGCATCACGCCGATCGTGCTGTTCATCGCGCTGTGGCAGTCGCTGATCTCGTTCGGCTTCGCGCCGACGAGCTTGTTGCCGCCGCCGGGCGCGGTGTTCGGAAAGCTGGCGAAGGACTTCTTCAACGGCGACTTTCTGCACGATATCGCCGCGACGCTGATCCGTCTGTTCGCCGGCTTCGGCATTGCCGTGGTCGTCGGCGTGTTCATCGGTCTTGCTGCAGCGGTCAGCCCGGCAGTCAATGCCGTCGTCAAGCCGCTGGTGCGCGTGCTGGCGCCGATCCCGAAGATCGCGCTGTATCCCGCGCTGCTGCTGATCCTCGGCTTCGACCACGCCTCCAAGATCACGCTGGTGACTGCCGACGCGCTGTTCCCGATCCTGCTCTCGACCTATTACGGCGCGTCGATGGTCGAGCAGAAGTTGATCTGGTCCGCGATGGCCGCCGGCACGCCGCGCTGGCAGATCCTGTTCAAGGTGGTGCTGCCCGCCGCGATGCCATCGATCCTGACGGGCTGCCGCATCGGCCTCGTGATCTCCTGCATCGTGGTATTCCTCGCCGAGATGATCACCTCGACCGATGGCCTTGGTCACATGCTGGTTCAGGCCGCGCGCACGTTCCAGACCGTGGACATGTTCGTGCCGCTGATCATGATCTCGATGCTCGGTCTGATCCTGAACAGCCTGCTGCACTGGCTGCGCAGCTATCTGCTGCGCGGATTCCCGGAAGTGTGAAGACCTTCGATCAAAACACTCAGCCCTCATGGTGAGGAGGCGCCTATTCGGCGCCGTCTCGAACCATGAATGGATGTGCGGCCATCCTTCGAGACGCCGCGCAAGTGCGCGGCTCCTCAGGATGAGGGGCCGAGTTCGCAGTCGCTACAAAACCGGCGGCTTCTGCAACTGGAAGTGCTTCAGCAAATCGACGAATGCCGACAGCCGTCCCTCGCGATAGGCATCGACATCGAGCCCTTCGTAATTGAGAAAGCCTTCGCCGGTCTTGAGGCCGATCTTGCCCTCGGCCATGTTGCGGCCGACGATCTCCGGCGACGCGTAGCGGTCGTTGTTCAGCGCACCGGTGAGATACTTGCTGGCGTAATACAGAATATCGCCGCCGCCCCAATCGACGAATTCCAAGAGGCCCAGCACTGCGAAGCGGAATCCGAAGCCGTATTTGATCGCCTTGTCGATATCCTCGGGGCTGGCAACACCTTCCTCGACCATGCGCGCGGCTTCGTTCATGGCCATCGCCTGGATACGCGGCACGATATAGCCGGGCGTCGCGGCGCAAACTACGGGGACCTTGCCGATGCCTTCGAGCATCTCCTTCACGCGTGCGGTGATCGCCGGATCGGTCTTGGCGCCGGGCGAGACTTCGACCAGTGGCACGAGATAGGCCGGGTTCAGCCAGTGTGCGTTGAGGAAGCGCTCGGGATGCTCGACGGCGCTGGAGATATCGTCAACGAGAATGGTCGATGTCGTCGAGGCGATGATCGGCGTGGGGCCTGCGAGTTGTGAGGCGCGCGCCAGCGCCTCACGCTTCTGATCGAGCACTTCGGGCACGCCTTCGAAAATGATCGCCGAGCTGCTCAGCGCGGCACCTGCGCCTGATTCCGGCACGACGCTGACGCGCGCCACCAGGGTCTCGATATCGGCTTCGGTCAGCAGACCAAACCGCGCCATGCTGGCAAAGGTCTTGCGGATCTCGCCCAGTGCCTCGGCTTCCAGTGCCCTGAACTTGTCGAGGTCGCGCGCCTTGAAGTCGACGATCGCGACATTGTGGCCGGCATAGGCAAAGGCGACCGCGATGCCGCGGCCCATGCGGCCCGCGCCGAGACAAGCAATGGCGGGACGGGCGCTCATGCGGCGAAGCCTTCGCGCAGTAGCTTCAGCAGCGCGGCCTGATCGAGATCGCCGAAGCCGAGGCTTGCGAGCGTGCGGCCACCCTGCAGGAAGTTCTCGCCGCAGATCGCGCCGCCGATGGCGAGGAAGGCTTTGACCAGCGGTGTCTCGACGCCCGCGAGCGTGGCGCAGGACAGGAAGAACGACAGGCCCGTGCGCAGATCCTCGCGCATGTAGCGGTGCTCGGTGAGCACGATGTGCTCGCGCCAGTCACCGCTGTCGGTGAGACGATCATGCGAGCCGCGGCCATACATCCACTCTTCGCCTTCCTTGGCGTAGTGATCCGCCAGCGGGAAATGCGCGCCGTTGTAACCAAAGGCCTCGCGGATCGCGATGCGCTCGGCGTCGAGCTGGTCAGTGACGCGGCGGATCGCCGGCTGGGTGCCTTCCTTGTGAATGTCCCAGGTCGGAAAATGCTCAAGCGGGCCGGCATTCATCACGATCAGCGGTGGATGAATGATCGGACCGGCATTCATCAGCGCACCGGACAACGCATCACCACACGGCTCGATGACGCCGGGGAAGGCCTTGTCGATGACCTTGCAGGCATAGTCCATCATGTGAAGCGGGAACACGCCGGTCGGCAGCCGCTTGGCGCGGATGGTGATGGCGACCTCGAACGGGCCGTGCTTACGCGCGAGCCAGGGCAGTGTACCGGTTTCCGCAAAGGCGACCTTGGCGGTGTTGCCGGCGTCATGTGCGGCCTTGGCAAAGATCATCGAGCCGAAGGTCGCCGGCGGCAGATAAACGACCTGACCATCTTTGAGGTGAGGTGCGATCCGCTTGGCGATATCAGGCTGCGCAAAGGCAGGGGCTGGGCACAGGATCAGTTCGACGTCCTTGATCGCTTCCGCAATGTCCGTTGTTACCAGCGTCAATTGCGTATCGTGCGTGCCCTGCGCATTCTTGACCTTGATGCGCGAGCCGGCCTTCTTGTGTTCGGCGACAGCCTCGGCGTCGCGGCGCCACAGGCGGACGTCATGGCCCTGCAGTGCGAAATCACCAGCGGCTGCGAACGAACCGTTGCCGCCACCCAATACTGCGATCTTCAATTGGTCTCTCTGTCGCTCGGCGTTGCCGCCTGAACCTGCTTCAGTTTGAAATGCTGCACCTTGCCGAGCGCGGTGCGCGGCAGATCTGTGACGAACACAATGTCGCGCGGCTGCTTGTAGCGGGCGAGCTGCGTGAGCACATGGGCCTTCAGTGTCTCGGCGGTCACGCTGCAATTCGGCCGCAGCAGCACATAGGCGACTGGTACTTCCTGCCATTTCGGATCTGGCACGCCGACGACGCCGCAATCGGCGACATCGGGATGTTCGAGCAGTACGCGCTCGACCTCGGCGGGATAGACGTTCTCGCCGCCGGAAATAATCATGTTCTTCTTGCGGTCATGGACCCAGAAATAGCCGTCATCGTCGCGCGTGCCGATATCGCCGGTGCGATACCAGCCGTCATGCAGCGCCTCGCGCGTCGCGGCCTCGTTGCCCCAATATTCGTAGAACACGTTGGGGCCGCGCATAGCGATCTCGCCGGTGGCAGTGGCAGGTAGCTCGTTGCCGTCGTCGTCGATGATGATGGCTTCGCAGCACAGGCCGGGCAAACCCGTCGATCCCGTACGCGACAGGTCGCCGCCCAGCCGCGTATAGACCGCGATCGGGCAGGTTTCGGTTGAACCATAGACCTGCAGCACGGGAATGCCGCGCGCTGTCAGGCGTTCGATGAGATGCGGCGGCACGATGCTGGAGCCGGTGGATACGGCCTTGAGGCATGACACGTCGGTCGCGGCCCAGTTTGGGTGTTCGCTCATCGCCTGAATGATCGCGGGTACCCAAACGGTCAGGGTGGGTCGCTCCCGCGTGATCGCTTCCAGCGTGGAGTCGGGTGTGAAGCGCGCATGGATTGTTATGGTAGCGCCGTGATGCAGCGCCGGCGTTGTCTGGATGTTCAGGCCACCGACATGGAAGAATGGCAGCACGGTCAGGACATGATCGTCTGACGTAAGCCCATGCATGTGCTGGCTCATCACGCCGTTCCACAGCACGGCTTCCTGACGCAGCACGGCGCCTTTGGGGCGCCCTGTAGTGCCTGACGTGTAGACGATCAGCAACGGGCAGGAGAGGTCGGTATGCGGATTGCGGCCGTCGCCCGAGGCGCGTGCGAGCAGTGTGTCGAATGTCTGGCCGGGGGCATCAGGCGCGAAATCGAACGCGATCACGCGCGTATCCGGCAAGTCCTTCGCAAGCGACGGGAGGATGGCCGCAAAGCCTTCCTCAAGCACCAGCACCTTTACCGAAGCATCGGACAGGATGAAGAGCTGCTCGGCGACCGCGAGCCGCCAGTTCAGCGGCACCATGATCGCGCCGAGGCGGGCGCAGGCATAGAGCAGAACGAGATAGTCCGGCCTGTTCAGGCTCAGGATCGCGACGCGATCGCCGCGACCGACGCCGCATTCCGCCTTCAACGCCTTCGCCGCTGCCTCGATCCGCGTATTGAAAGCGGCATAGCTGAGCGTCTTGCCCTCGAAATGAATCGCGGGCTTGTCGGGTGTAAACGCGGCGTTGCGGGCGATGAGGCTGGAGAGATCCACGATTACTCGTCTTTCTCGCCGGCCTCGTAGAGTGCTTCTCGGCCGATACGGTCGAGGCAAAGCTCGGCGGTCCAGGGCAGCATCAGCGCACCGCAGCGGCTGTCACGATAGATGCGCTCCAGCGGCAGCGTCTTCAGCATGGCCTGACCGCCGCAGGTGCGGATCGCCAGTGCGGCGAGTTCGTTGGCGCCTTCCATCACGGTGTACTGGGCGGCGTAGGCGCGCAGCACCTGCTCCTTGCTCGGATTGGCACAGGCTTCGGTCACGGCCTGGAACCAGGTCGACTTGAGCTGTTCGAGCTTGATCTGCATCTGCGCCACGGCGATCTGCTTGGTCGGATACATCCGCCGCTTGACTGGCGGCATGCCCGGGATTTCGCCGCGGAGATACTTCACGGTGAAATCGTACGATGCCTGCGCGAGACCGACGTAAGTCGGCGACAGCGTCAGGAACATGTGCGGCCAGCGCATCGCGGCCTGGAAGTAGACGCCGCGCGGCATCAGCGCTGCATCTTCCGGCACAAACACGTCCTTGAAGATCAGCGTGCGGGAGACCGTGCCGCGCATGCCCAATGGATCCCAGTCGCCGACGACGGAGACGCCTTCGGACTTGGCGGAAATCGCCAGATACAGCGTGTTGCGGCGCGAAGCCTTCTCGCCCTCAGCGACCTCGGTGCAGAGCACGCCGTAGTAATCGGCGAAGCCCGACAGCGACGCGAAGATCTTCTTGCCGTTGACGATCCAGCCACCTTTGACGGGCCTGGCTTCGGTGCCGAACGCAACGCCGCCTGCGGCCGCTGCGCCACCCTCGGAGAACGGCTGCGAATAGATCGCGCCGTCTTCGACGATACGCTTGTAGTGGATGGCGCGGCGGCGGTGCTGTTCGGCGCGCATCTGGTCATCCATGTCGAGGTCATCGGCCAGCGGGCCGGACCACAGCGTCGAGCAGACATGCATGTTCCAGGTGAGTGCCGTGGCGCCGCAATAACGGCCGATTTCGGCGGCAGCGAGCGAATAGGTCTGATAGCCGGCGCCCGAACCGCCGTTGGCTTTCGGGATCGAGATGCCCAGCAGACCCGCCTTGTGCAGGTCCTTGTAGTTCTCCAGCGGGAAGGTGGCCTCGGTATCCCACTTCGCCGCGCGACCGGCGAAGTTAGCCTGCGCCAGCTCGCGCGCCTTGGCGATCAGCCCGGCCTGCTCGTCGTCGAGACGATAGGCCTTCGGATCGAACATCGGCTTGTCGAGAACGATGCTGTCGAGATCGGGCTTGCTGGCAGGCTTGTTCATGAGGATGACCCCGAAAGGTTGTGGCTGGTTTTGAGGAAGTCGGCGAGCACTTCGTTGAATTCGCGCGGGCGTTCGAAACTGGCGAGATGCCCGACGCCTTCAAGTTCGACATAGGTCGCGCCCGGCACGAGTGTGGCCATCTTGGCCATGGTTTTCGCGGGCGCGTTGTTGTCTTTCGATCCCGATAGGACTAAAGTCGGTATTTTGATGTCCGCAATGTTCTTGCGCAGATCGAAGCCGATCATCGCCTTCATCGAGGCGCGGTAGGTGTCGGGCTTCACAGACGCCATGCAGTCGCGTGCGAGTTCAAGGCCGGCAGGATCCGGATTGTCGCCGATCAGGCCTGCCACCAGCTTCGGCGCCATCGACACCATGGTCTCGCCGCGGTCGAGCGGGCCAAGCCGGGCGTCGATGAAATTCTTCTGCCATTCGCCGTCGGAGCTGCCGAAGGCGGAGGTGGTCTGCGCCAGCACGATGGCGCCGGCGAGATCGGGATAGTCTACCATGAAGCGCTGCACGATCATGCCGCCAATGGAATGGCCGACCAGCACCGGTTTCCTGGCGCCAATCTGCGCGAGAAAGTCCTTCAGGGCTTCGGCGAAGGCCGGGATGCTAGGCGTCTCAAGTTGCTTTGAACCGCCATAGCCCGGCATGTCCCAGCCGATGGCGTAGTAGCGGTCGCCAAACGTTTCGAGCTGGGGGCGCCAGCCGCGGCCGGCACCACCGATCCCGTGCAGAAACACCAGCGGCGTCGCCGCGGGGGAGCCTTTGGCTTCAAAACCGAAGCGGCCGTCCTTCGTCGTCAGGGCTGCAGAATTTGGCACGCATAGGCCTCCTGTGCTGTCGGACAAGGTGATCCTAGCATGTCCGAGATATATGAAAAGCGATAGTTTTAGACTTAAAGGGTTGTGGGTTGCCTCATCCGGAGGCACGTCGTTTTTAGAGGTCGGCTCTCCGGTGACGGACTATGCGCCTTCCGGTTGGCGATGTTGTGATGTCCCGCCATCGCCCTTGTCCGAAATTTCTTTAGGTTTAAAACAATGTCGATTGCCGATGCATCGAGGGAGGAAGCCATGTCCGATCAGTCATTTTTGTCCTGGCCGTTTTTCGAGGACCATCACCGCGAGCTGGCCACGGGTCTGTCGCGCTGGGCCAAGGCGACATTGCCCGGTCTGGTCGATCACCATGACGTCGATGGCTCCTGCAAACGTCTGGTGAAGGCGCTTGGTGATGGAGGCTGGTTGCGCGCGGCTGTGCCGGCGAGCCATGGCGGAATGTATCCGACCTTTGACGTGCGTTCGCTGTGTCTGATCCGCGAAACGCTGGCCTATGAGAGCGGTCTCGCTGATTTTGCGTTTGCGATGCAGGGACTGGGCACCGGCCCGATCAGTCTGTTCGGTTCCGAGGCCTTGAAGTCGCGCTATCTGCCGCGCGTTGGCAGTGGCGAGGCTATTGCGGCTTTCGCATTGTCAGAGCCCGATGCAGGGTCGGATGTCGCTGCGATGACGACGACGGCGGTGCCTGATGGTCCGGATCATGTCCGCATCAACGGCCTCAAGACCTGGATTTCCAATGGCGGCATTGCCGACCAGTATGTGGTGTTTCTGCGCACGGGCGAATCCGGCGCGCGCGGCATCAGCGCCTTTGTGGTCGATGCGGATACGCCGGGCTTCACGATCGCGGAGCGGATCGATGTGATCGCGCCGCATCCGCTGGCCACGCTGAAATTCGAGGATTGCCGCGTGCCTCTGGCGAACCGTATCGGCAAGGACGGCGAAGGCTTCAAGGTCGCGATGGCGACGCTCGACGTGTTTCGCTCGACCGTCGGTGCTGCCGCGCTCGGCCTCGCACGACGCGCGCTCGATGAAGCGCTGCATCGCTCGGTCACGCGAAAAATGTTTGGCCATACGCTGGGCGATCTTCAGCTGACGCAAGCGGGGCTCGCGGAGATGGCCACGTCCATCGATGCATCGGCCCTGCTGGTCTATCGCTCGGCCTGGACCAAGGATCAGGGCGCGGCGCGCATCACGCGTGAAGCCGCCATGGCCAAGATGTTCGCGACCGAAGCGGCACAGACAGTGATCGACCGTGCTGTGCAGATTTTCGGCGGTCTCGGCGTGCAGTCGGGCGTCAAGGTCGAGGAACTCTATCGCGAGATCCGTGCGCTGCGCATTTATGAAGGCGCAACCGAAGTCCAGAAGGTCATCATCGGTCGCGAGCTGATCAAGGCTGCCCAGGCACAGTGAGCTGATCAGGCAAGCCGATCACGGCTCGCCTGACGATCACGCGGCAGTCGCCTCCGCTTTGTAGTTCGGAGCCGACGCAAGAAACCGCGCATAGGCGTCCGCATCCGGCGGCGTGAACTTCTCCACCAGGGCGCTGCGCCGTTTGCTGGTGGCGCCCATGTCGTCGAGCAGTTCGTCGAAATGCTTGAAGTGATAGGGTGCCACGCATAGCCCGCCATAGACACCGGCCGCTGGACGCTCAATGCGCTTGAAATGCAGCATCTTGTCCATATCCGCATGCATCTCCGCTGCCGTCGGCTGTTTCGCCAGCTTGCCGTCGGCATAGCGCACCAGCCAGTTGGCGGCCATTTCCGCTGTCAGCACCGAGCAGAAGCTGGAATTGAAGCCGACAAAGCCCATGTCCGGCAGATCCGGATTAGCAATCACGCGATAGAGCCGATATTGCCCGTCGGCTTGGACAAGTTTGTCGCGATATTGCTGCGGCAGGAACGGCACGCCGAGCGTGAAGCCGATGGCGAGTATCGCGACGTCAGCTTCAATACGCTGGCCACCTGACATCACGATGGTCTTGCCGTCGTAATGATCGAAGGTGCCGCGGATCGCCTTGATGCGTCCGTCGGCAACCATCGGGAAGAAGTTCGGCGTGGCGATCGGCACCGAGCAGTTGATGCCGTCCTCGATGCGGCCTTCTGGCACCATGTCGCATTTCTTCAGCTTGAGCTGGGTCTTCAACATGGCCTCGAGCCCGCGCCAGTTGGCCCAGATAAATGGCTTGGCAATGGCGTGATTGAGCCGCGAGAGCGCTGTCAGCCCCCAGCCCCGAAACATCTCCTCCTGCGCACGGATATAGAGGATGCGCTTGAAGTTGATCAGGCCGCCGATGAAATAGGGAATGCGCCAGACCGGCTCGCGATAGACGAAGGTAACGGCGCTGGCGCCGGCATTGACCGAATGCACGGCGATATCGGTGGCCGATTTCGAGCCGCCGAGCACAACGACCTTCTTACCTTTGACGATGGATGAATCCGTGTGCTCCGCCGAATGCAGGATGACGCCGCCGCCGGTCTTGAACGCGTCTTCGCCGGGGTGATGCAGCTCCTTGCGCTCGTTGAATTGTCCGGTGCAGACCGCCACGAAATCGAATGCTTCCTGTGCGGTGTTGCCAGCCGCATCGCGTGTCTCAAGCGTCCAGCCGGGTAGGCCATTGTCGCGGCGTTTCATGCTCACGACGGTCGTGTTGAAGCGCATCAGCGGGATCAGATCATAGTCGTGTGCATAGTCTGTGAGATAGGCATGGACCTGCGGCCCCTTCGGCCATTCCGGATAGCTGGCCGGCATCCGCTTGTCGGTGAAGCGATAGAGTTCCTTGGGGCTTTGGGTCTGCACCTCCGGATAAGAGCGGGCGGGCTCCCATACGCCGCCGAGATCGCCGCTGCGTTCCAGCACCGTCACCTTGTGCCCGTGCGCCGTGAAGGATTTGGCGGCGGCAAGGCCGGCGATGCCGGCACCGATGACGCAAACGTTTTTCTGTTTGACCATGGCTCGTCTCCTGTCTGAATGCAGTGCTGTATGGCGGGCGTACGGGCTCACGCGCGCAGACGGGGGTCTGCGCGGAACGTCCGCGATGCGTGAAACTCGGTTCGGCTGTTTACGCCTAGTCGTTGGCTTCCGGTGGTAGGAAGTTCACTTCATGCTCGGCGGAGACCCGCACGATGGCTTCAATGTCGCTCATGTTGTGCAGTTGCTTGAACAGGGCTTCGAGCTTCTGCGTCGGCGACACCCAGAACAGTGCGCGGGCAGGCTTGTCCGACTTATTGAAGTAGCCATGCGGAATGCCGCGTGGCAGGCGGACGAGGTCGCCGGCATGGGCACGGACCCATTGGCCGTCGAGCTTGAGGTCGAGCACGCCTTCCTGCACCAGGATGAATTCTTCCTGAGTCGGGTGGATATGCACCGGCACGAACTGACCGGGATCACTGTTGGTCTCGAAAGCAAAGGTGGAGTCGGTCATGGCCTTCGGGAAATAGACCTGCCCGAGAATATTCCACGTGGTGCCGTTATATCCGGTGCCGTTCTGGGTAATGCCTTTTTCAAGTGCCGCCATGGTCCTGCTCCCTTGGGTTTCACGTCTGCAAGGATGCTGCGTGACCCCGCGCTTTGTCTCTAGCCGTTGAACGAATCCGCTATCCGAACGACGAAATAATTACCGGTAGGGGGAGGGGCGCAGGCGCGTTGCGCTGCACACTCATCTTTGGCAGGCGCCGGCCTGCGCATTCGTTGTGCAGCACGGCAATATTTACGGCGCGGCGCCGACTATGCGGCGTGATGCGACATGGATAGTCTAGGCTTCAAATAACGCAGGCGATCGGACCATGGTGTTGGACGCAGCCGTATCAGGGAATGTCCAGCCGGCCCGCGGCGCAAGGCTTGCGGCGTTCTCCCGCGTCTTCACCAGGGATATCGACGAGGCGGCCGATTCGATCGGGCGCATCTTCTGTCCGCATGCGCTCGACCCCTTGCAGCGCTCCTGGCCGGATTTTCACGCGCTCCATAACTGTGCCGCGTTCGATGGCTTCTCGGTGAACTATGTGTCCTATGGCGGTTCGGTATCGATCGATCCCGGCTGTCTCGATCGCTTCTTCCTGCTGCAGATACCAATGCATGGCGGTGCCCGGATCGATACGGGTGGCCGCACGATAGAGGCGTCCGCAGGGCGTTTCGCGTCCTTGCTGTCGCCGACCATGCCAACAAAGATGGTCTGGCAGGACGATTGCGCAAAATTGATCCTGCTGGTCGAACGGCGGCTCGTAGAAGAGCGCGCGGCGGCGCTGGCGGAAAGATCCGGAGCGGTCATCGAGTTTGATCCGGAGGTCGACCTCAATACGCCGTTCGGTCTCGCGATCCGGTCCCAGATCGAATACCTCGTTGATCTCGCGGAGCATCGCGGACCAGGGCAGCAGATTTCGCCCATGATGGCGGCGACCCTGCGTGACTCCGTGATTGGACTGTTGCTGACCGGTCAGCGTCATACGCTCACCGACACCATCGACCGCAGTCTTACGCGCCTTGGTCCGCTGCCATCAGTGCTGAGAAAGGCGCGGGACTATCTTGAATCCCATGCCACCGAGCCGCTTGAGCTCGATCGGCTAGCCCGCGCGGCAGGCATTGGGATACGTTCGCTGCAGCTCGGCTTCCAGAAGCATTTCGGCATGTCGATTTCCGATGCGCTGCTCGATATCCGGCTGACGCATTTGAATGCACGATTGCTGCGGGCTGCGCCGGGCGAGAGGGTCATCGATATGGCCTTCGATCTCGGCTTTACCCATCCGAGCCGGATGGCCAGCTTCTACCGTGCCCGTTATGGCGAGAGCCCGTCGGATACGCTCCGCCGCAGCCGCTAGCAGCATGGCCTGCCTGTTTCTTGCAAAAGCTTGAAGTCTAAAATAATATCCAGGCAGGCTCATGGAGAGCCTGCGGAAGGTGACGCATGTCCGGATTGTCTCGCTCCTCCCACGCTCTGGTGACCGGCGGCGGCCGCGGCATCGGCCGCGCCATTGCAGCATCGTTGGTGCAGGCCGGCGCGACCGTCACCATCCTGGGTCGCAATCTCACCGTGCTGAACGAGGTCGTTGCCGCTGGTGACGCGCACCATGCGATGGCCGCCGACGTGTCCGATCAGGCCGCGCTGAATGCCGCGATTGCGGATGCCGCGAAACGCCAGCCGATCGATATTCTGGTGGCGAATGCGGGTGCCGCGGAATCCGCGCCTTTCGTGAAATCGGATGCCGCGCTGTTCCAGCGCATGATGGACGTCAATTTCATGGGCGTCGTCTATGCGACGCAGGCTGTGCTGCCCGAGATGGTCAAGCGCAAGAGCGGTCGCATCGTCGCGGTTGCTTCGACGGCCGGCCTCAAGGGCTATGGTTATGTGAGCGCCTATAGCGCTGCGAAACATGCTGTCATTGGCCTCGTGCGCTCGGTGGCGCTGGAAGTCGCGAAAAGCGGTGTCACTGTGAATGCAGTGTGCCCAGGCTTTACCGAAACCGATCTGCTCGAAGGCAGCATCGACAACATCATGAGCAAGACTGGCCGTACGCGCGAACAAGCTGTTGCCGAATTGGCGAAGCACAATCCGCAGGGCCGTCTGGTGACGCCCGGCGAAGTCGCCGATGCCGTATTGTGGTTGTGCGGCGCCGGCGCCAGTTCCATCACCGGCCAGAGCATCGCCGTCGCTGGCGGCGAAGTCTGATCGAACCGCAACAACAAGAACCGAACAAATTACCGGGAGCCAATATGTCAGTCATGGTCAAGAACAAGGTCGCCAATCCCGTCACGCTGCCGCTGGCCGAGTTCAAGCCTGAGCATTTCCTACTGGCGGTGGCCGATGGCATCGCGACGGTGACGCTGAACAGGCCGGAACGCAAAAATCCGCTGACCTTCCAGAGCTACCGCGAACTGACGGATTTCTTCCGCGCCTGTGCGATGGATGACGACGTCAAGGTTGTGGTCGTCACCGGTGCCGGCGGCAACTTCTCGTCGGGCGGCGACGTGTTCGAAATCATCGGCCCGTTGATTGAGATGAACACCAAGGATCTGACGGCCTTCACGCGCATGACCGGCGATCTGGTCAAGGCGATGCGCGCCTGCCCGCAGCCGATCATCGCCGCAGTGGAAGGCATCTGCGCCGGCGCCGGCGCCATCATGGCGATGGCCTCCGACATGCGTCTGGCTGCGACCGGCACCAAGGTCGGATTCCTGTTCAACAAGGTAGGCCTCGCCGGCTGCGACATGGGTGCTTGCGCGATCCTGCCGCGCATCATCGGCCAGTCCCGTGCGTCCGAGCTGCTTTATACCGGCCGCTTCATGACGGCCGAGGAGGGCGAGCGCTGGGGCTTCTTCAGCCGCATCGTCGCACCGGCGGAGGTGCTGAGCGAGGCGCAGACACTGGCCAAGCAGATTTCCGAGGGGCCAACTTATGCCAACACCATGACCAAGCGCATGCTGTCGATGGAATGGGCGATGTCGGTGGAAGAGGCGATCGAAGCCGAGGCGGTGGCGCAGGCGCTGTGCATGACCACGGAGGACTTCGCCCGCGCGTTCCACGCCTTCGCGAACAAGCAGAAGCCGACGTTCGAGGGTAATTGAGACACACGCACCGTCATGCCCGGGCTTGACCCGGGCATCCATCTTTGGCGGCAATGCGGGTGGTAAGATGGATGGCCGGGTCAGGCCCGGCCATGACAGAGTTTCAACAAGTCGCCTCGCGCGGGCGCGAGCAAATTCAAGATGCATCGCGCCGATTGACAATTTGATGTGCATCAAAGCTGGCGAATTGCCGGTTTGTCAGGCTTGCCAGGAATTGTTTTAGGTTTAAAATATCTCCATCCAGGCACGACTGCGGAGGCTGTCATGAAGATCGCGATTATCGGTGGCGGGCCGGCGGGCCTCTATTCTGCGATCCTGCTGAAGAAGCAGCGGCCGCAGGCAGAGATCACGGTCTATGAGCGCAACCGGCCCGACGACACCTTCGGCTTCGGTGTGGTGTTCTCCGACGCCACCCTCGATAATTTCGAGAAATACGATCTTCCAAGCTATCAGCGCATCACCCAGGAATTCGCTTACTGGGACGATATCGCCGTGCACTTCCGCGGCACAGTCCACCGCGTCGGCGGCAACGGCTTCTGCGGCTGTTCGCGCCGCACGCTGCTGATGATCCTGCAGGACCGGGCCCGCGAACTCGGCGTCCATCTGCTGTTCGAAGTCGATATCACCGACGAAGCGCGTTTCGCCGATGCCGATCTGATCGTGCTGGCTGATGGCATCAACAGCCACTTCCGTAACAAGTATATCGAACACTTCGCGCCCGAAGTAGATTTGCGCTCGAACAAGTTCACCTGGATGGGTTCAACCAAGCCGCTTGATGCTTTCACCTTCCTGTTCCAGGAAACCGAGTGGGGGCCGTTCATTGCGCACGCCTATCAGTATGAGGCTGGCCGCTCGACCTGGATCTTCGAGACCGATCCGGAGACCTTCAAGCGCGCCGGCCTCGAAGGCCTCGGCGAGCAGGAATCCGCTGATCGCATGCACGATATCTTCAAGGGCTTCCTTGGCGACCACAAGCTGTTGATCAACCGCTCGATGTGGCGCAATTTTCCGATGATCCGCAACAAGCGCTGGGTCAAGGACAACATGGTGCTGCTTGGCGACGCCAAGGCGACCGCGCATTTCTCCATCGGCTCTGGCACCAAGCTGGCGATGGAAGATGCTATCGCGCTGCATGATGCAATGGCGAAGGCCCCCACTGTTGAGGCCGGTTTGCACGACTACGAACACGGTCGCCGCGAGGAGGTCGAGAAGATCCAGCATTCGGCGGACGTGTCGCTGGTCTGGTTCGAGCACGTGGATCGCTTTTGGGACTTTGACCCCGTGCAGTTCGCCTTCGGCGTCATGACCCGTGCCAAGGCGATCACCTACGATAATCTGACACTGCGCGCGCCGGACTTCGTCAAGGAAGTCGACAAGTCGTTTGCGCAGAAGGTGCAGGCGCAGGGCTTCGACGTCGATGTCGACAAGCCGGAAGTGCCGATGTTCCAGCCGTTCAAGATGCGGGATATGGTGCTTGCCAATCGCGCCGTAGTGTCGCCGATGTGCATGTATTCGGCGGAAGAGGGCGTCCCGAACGATTTCCATCTGGTGCATTACGGCTCGCGCGCCATTGGCGGCGCCGGTCTCGTCTTCACCGAAATGGTCTGTGTTGGCCGCGACGCACGCATCACGCCCGGCTGTGCTGGTCTGTGGACCGACGAGCAGGAAGCGCAGTGGAAGCGCATCGTTGATTTCGTCCACTCGACGTCGGCTGCGAAGATCTGCCTGCAGCTCGGCCATGCCGGCCGCAAGGGGGCGACCAAGCTGATGTGGGACGGCATGGACCGCCCGCTCGCCGATGGCGCATGGGACATCGTCTCGGCGTCGCCGCTGGCTTACTATCCGGATAGTCAGGTGCCCGTGGAAATCGATCGTGCCGGCATGGATCGCGTCAAGGCAGAGTTCGTGGCTGCCACGATCCGCGGCGAGCGCTGTGGCTTCGACATGCTCGAGATGCACACGGCGCACGGCTATCTACTGGCGAGTTTCCTGTCGCCGCTGACCAACAAGCGCACCGATGAATATGGCGGTTCGCTGGAAAATCGTCTGCGCTTCCCGCTCGAAGTGTTCACGGCGATGCGTGAAGCGTGGCCGGCGCACAAGCCGATGTCGGTTCGCTTCTCGGCGACCGACTGGGCCGAAGGTGGCAACACCGGCGACGACGCGGTACAGATCGCCCGCGCCTTCGCCGAGGCTGGCGTCGATCTCGCCGATATCTCGACAGGGCAAACCGTCAAGGAGTCGCGTCCGATCTACGGCCGCATGTTCCAGACGCCGTTCTCGGATCAGGTCCGCAATGAAGCGCGTGTCGCCACCATGTGCGTCGGCAACATCACCTCCGCCGATCAGGTCAATACGATCCTGGCCGCCGGCCGTGCGGACCTCGTCGCACTTGGCCGTCCGCACCTGACCGACCCGTCCTTCACTATCAAGGCGGCTGCCTGGTATGGTGCAAAGGACGCCTATTGCCCGCCACAATATATGCCCGGCAAGGATCAGATTTTCCGCAACAGCGTCAGGGACAAGCAGGATTTCGAAGACCTGAAAATTAAGGCTAAGCCGAAGACCCGCGCCGAGATGCGTGCGGAGGCGGCAAAGCCACTTGCAGCTGAATGACTGGGCATGCGAGCTTAGCGGCTAAATTCTGGGCGTTGCGTAAAGTGGAGTTGGGCTGATGAAAGCAATCATCGTGGGCGGCGGCGTTGGCGGTTTGACCGCCGCCTTGATGCTGCGGGCGCGGGGCATCAATTGCGAGCTCTACGAACAGGCTGACACCATCCGCGAACTCGGCGTCGGCATCAACACGCTGCCGCACGCGATTCGCGAACTCACCGGTCTCGGCCTGCTTGATCGGCTCGATGCGGTCGCGATCCGCACCGACGAGCTGCACTATCTCAACCGCCACGGTCAGGAAGTCTGGCGCGAGCAGCGCGGCTACGGCGCTGGTCATGATGTGCCGCAATTCTCGATCCACCGCGGACGTCTGCAGACTGTAATCCATCGCGCTGTCGAAGAGCGCCTTGGTACGGAGGCAATCCACACAGGTCGTCGGCTCGGTCACTTCACGCAGGACGAGGGTGGTGTCACCGCCTATTTCTTCGATCGCAATAACAACCATGTCGAAACCGCGCGGGGCGATATCCTGATCGGCGCTGATGGCATCCATTCGAAGGTGCGCAGCACGCTGTTCCCGAACGAGGGACATCCGGTCTGGAATGGCCTGATGCTGTGGCGCGGTGCGCGCGACTGGCCGGCTTTCCTCACCGGCAACTCGATGATCGTCGCCGGCGGTCTCCACGCCAAGGTCGTGGTCTATCCGATTGCCGAAGGTGAGACGCCGGGCAACCGGCTGACCAACTGGGCGGTGCTGGTGAAGACCGGCGAGGGTGGCACATTGCCGCCGCGCCGCGAGGACTGGTCACGCCCCGGCAAGCGCGACGAATTGATGCCGCATGTGGCGCGTTTCAATGTGCCGCATATCGACGTGCCCGCGCTGATCACGGCGACGCCGGAATTCTGGGAGTATCCCTGCTGCGACCGCGATCCGCTGCCGTACTGGTCTGGCGGACGCGTCACGCTCCTCGGCGACGCCGCACATCCGATGTATCCGGTCGGCTCCAACGGCGCCTCGCAGGCGATCCTCGATGCGCGCGCGCTGGCCGACTCGCTGGCCCATGCCGAACATCCGCGCCAGGCGCTGATGGCCTATGAGCGCAAGCGCCTGCCGATGACCGCGGAGATCGTGCGCTCCAACCGCCGCGGCGGTCCGGAAGGCGTGATCGATGCCGTGGAGCAGATCGCGCCGGACGGCTTCGACAATGTCGAGAACGTGTTGAGCTACGCGCAGCGTGAAGCGATTGTGAAGGGCTATGCGCATAAGGCTGGCTTTGCGGCCTCGCCGGGACTTGCCGTGGTGAACGGCTGATATAGCTCGCTGCAAATCGAGAATTTAGCTTTCGTCATGCCCGGGCTTGTCCCGGGCATCCACGTTTTGGGCGCCGCTTAAGACGTAGATGGCCGGGACAAGCCCGGCCATGACGTCGAGGATGGTATGTGGCTGAACGAAGAGCCGCGCCTTACGCGCCGGGAGGCGGCGGCAGGAAGTGGATGTTGTATTCGGCGGCGAGCGCCACCACGTCCTCGGGCTTCTGTTCTTTCATGTTGTGGATCGCCCAGAACAGGTCATAGAGCCGGCGGCTCGGCGAGACCCAGAACAGCACTTTGGCGTTCTGATCGGACTTGTTGAAGATGCCGTGCGGAATGCCGCGCTGCAGGCGCACCAGATCGCCCGGCGTGGCCGAAGTTTCGGAGCCGCCGAGGAAGAAGTCGAGCTTGCCTTCGAGGATGTAGAGATACTCATCCTGGTCGGGATGGATGTGCGGCGGCACGAAAGTGCCGGGTGGGAAGGTGGCGTGCCACGAGAACGAATCCTCGGTGCAGTTCTTCGGCACATAAGTCTGGCCGAGGATGTTCCAGGTGATGCCCTGCATGCCTTCATTAGCGCGGGTGATGCCGGCGATCTCGGTCTTCATGGTTGGTCCTTCCTTGGGTCACGCATTACGACGCGTCGGGTGGTACTCGAAAACAGTTGATCAAACGTGGAGGAAACGATCCTTCACAGTGGAGTCGCTCTTCAGTTGCTCGGATGTGCCGGTCCATACGACGCGGCCCTTTTCGATCACGACATGACGATCGGCGAAGCCGGCGAGCGCATCGACATTCTTGTCGATGACCAGAATGGACTGACGCTCGGCCTTGAGCTTCTTCAGGCAATTCCAGATTTCGAGGCGAATGAGCGGGGCGAGGCCTTCGGTGGCTTCATCGAGAATGAGCAGCTTCGGGTTGGTCATCAGCGCGCGGCCGACGGCCAGCATCTGCTGCTCGCCGCCCGACAACTGCGTGCCGAGATTGCTGCGGCGTTCCTTGAGGCGCGGAAACAGCTCGTAGATCTTGTCCAGCGTCCAGCGCGCCGGCGGATGCCGCACGGCGGCGGTGGCAACCAGGTTTTCTTCCACGGTGAGCGTCGGGAAGATCTGGCGGCCTTCGGGTACGAGGCCAATCCCCGCCTGGGCAATGCGATAGGACGGCAAGCCTGCCATCGGCTTGTCGTCGAAGGTGACGGTGCCGCCGGTCGGATGGATCAGGCCCATGATGGCATTGATGGTCGTGGTCTTGCCCATGCCGTTGCGGCCGAGCAGGGTAACGACTTCACCGGCATTGATGGTGAGCGAGATATCGAACAGCACCTTGGCCGCGCCGTAAGCCGCCTGGAGATTTGAGACTGAGAGCATCAGGCAGCCTCCTCGCCGAGATAGGCAGCGCGGACTTCCGCATTGTCACGAATGCTCTGCGGCGAGCCGGACGCGATGATGCGGCCGTAAACAAGGACCGAGACCCGGTCAGCCAGTGCGAACACGGCGTCCATATCGTGCTCGATCAGCACGATGGGAAGCTCCTTGCGCAGCTCCTGTAGCGTGTTGATCAGCCGCTGCGATTCATCGTGGCTGGTGCCGGCGAGGGGTTCGTCGAGCAGCAGCAGTTTCGGCTTCGCCGCTAGCGCAATGGCGATTTCGAGCTGGCGCTTCTCGCCATGCGACATCTGCCCGGCCGGCACGCCTGCGCGAGCAGCGAGGCCGAAGCGTGACAGCAGGGCCATGGCGGTGTCGTTCAGCGCCGGCTCCTTGGATGCATTGCCGAAGAAACTGAAGCTCGAGCCGCTGCGTGCCTGAACGGCGATGGCGACATTCTCCAGCGCCGAGAAGCGCGGCAGGATCGAGGTGATCTGGAACGAGCGCACCAGGCCCATCCGCGCACGCTCTGCCATTGGCAAACGCGAGACGTCCTGGCCGTCAAAGATAATGCGGCCGGAGTCCGATTGCGCGTGGCCGGAGATCTGGTGGATCAGCGTGGTCTTGCCGGCGCCGTTGGGGCCGATGATGGCGTGCAGCTCGCCGGCTTCAATGTTCAGCGACACATCGTCGGTGACACGCAGCGCGCCGTAATTCTTGCAGATGTTCTGCAGCTGAAGCGGAGCGCTGCTCATGATTTGCTCCCGAACAGGCCGGTGATGCCCCCGCGTGCATAGAGCACGACGAGAATGAGAATGGGTCCGAAGATCAGCGCCCAGTTCTCGGTGTAATGCGACAGAATATCCGCCAGCAGGCTGAACACCGCCGCGCCGATTATTGCGCCATGCAGTGAGCCGAGACCGCCGAGCACGAGTACAAAGATCAGGTCGCCGGAGCGTTGCCAGGCCGTATAGGCCGGACTGACGAACTCAGTCTGGTTGGCAAGCAGAAACCCGGACACGCCGGCGATCATGCCCGCAATGACGTAGGCGGTGAGCTGATAACGATAGGGCGCAAAGCCGATCGCTTCCATGCGCACGGGATTCTCGCGAATGCCGCGCAGCACCCGGCCGAAACGCGACGCGACGAGGGCGCGGAGCAGAAGATAGGCGCCCAGCAGCACGCCGAAGGCGACATAATACATCGCCACATCGTTCTTCAGGAATTTCGAGCCGAAGAACATGCTGCGCGATGCCAGCGTCAGCCCGTCGTCACCGCCATAGGCAGCCAGCGAAGTGCCGAGGAAGAACAGCATCTGGCCGAAAGCCAGCGTAATCATGATGAAATAGACGCCCTTGGTCCGCAACGAGATCGCGCCGGTGAAGAGAGCGAAGATGAGCGAGACACCGAGCGCCACCGCAAGCTGGATGAAGCCATCGGTGATTCCGTGGCTGGAAAGGATCGCGACGCTGTAGGCGCCGAGGCCGACATAGGCGGCATGGCCGAACGAGATCATCGCGCCGTAGCCGATCAGCAGATCGAGCGACATGGCGGCGAGCGCCAGGATCATGATGCGCGTGACCAACGCCAGGATGAAGCTCTGCGATCCCCACAGCACCGAGAGCGGCACAAGGGCGAAGATCGCGAAAACGATCAGCGGCAGCACATAGGCGCGGCTGGTACGCAGCGGCGTTGCGAGGGTAGGCGAAGCGGGGGTGTCGAGGTCGACGAGATTGTTCATGGTCTGCTCCCGTTACTGCTTGGACGGGAACAGGCCGGATGGCCGGAAGAACAGCACCGCAGCCATCAGGATATAGATCAGCATCGGCGCAATGGCGCGGCCGGTCTGGCTGGCTGCCGAGGGATCGAGCAGCAGCTTGAGCAGCGTGGGTGCGAAGAAACGTCCGAGCGTATCGACGAGACCGATCAGCAGGGCTGCGATGAAGGCGCCGCGGATCGAGCCGATGCCGCCGATGACGATCACCACGAAAGCAAGAATGAGCACGTTGTCGCCCATGCCAGGCTCTACCGAGAGGATCGGCGCAACCATGGCGCCGGCGAAGCCCGCAAGCATGGCGCCGACGCCGAACACGATAGTGAACAGCAGGCGGATGTTGACGCCCAGCGCGGAGACCATGGCAGCGTTGCTGGCGCCGGCACGCACGAGCATGCCAAGCTTGGTCTTGTTGACGACGAGATAGAGCGCGAGGCCGACAGCAAGACCGACGGCGATGATGACGAGACGCCACACCGGATAGAGCATGCCGTCGGTGATCTCGACCGCGCCCGACAGCGCGTCAGGAATTGCAACATTTAGCGGCGCAGCGCCCCAGATGTATTTCACGGCCTGATTGAGGAAGATGATGACCCCAAAGGTGGCGAGCACCTGATCGAGATGGTCGCGATCATACAAATGTCGAAAGATCAGGACCTCCAGCAGGAGCCCGAAAATCAGGGCTGCTGGTAGCGCCAGTGCGAGGCCGGCGACGAAACTTCCGGTCATGGCGGTGAAGGCGGCGACCAGATAGGCGCCGACCATGTATTGCACACCATGCGCAAGATTGATGAAGTCCATGACGCCGAACACCAGCGTGAGGCCGGCGGCGATCAGGAACAGGATCAATCCGAACTGCAGGCCGTTCAGGATCTGGACGAGGGCAAGCGTGAGGGTCATCAGATAACTTGGTTTCTATACTGAGATAAACACGGGCCGATAAAACACCGGGCCGTCCCGCCTTCGCGGCAACGGCCCGGTGATGAGTGATCGCCAGGGCGATTACTGCGCAGCGCAGTCCTTGGCGTAGCGATCGCCGTAGTTCGAGAACACCTTCTCGACGATCTCGGTCTGGAACTTGCCGTCAGCGCGTTTGGCAACCTTGGTCAGGAAGAAGTCCTGAACGGGATAGCCGTTGTTGCTGAACTTGAAGCCGCCACGAATGGACGGGAAGTCGGCCTTCTTCATGGCTGCAGCCACCTTGGCCTTGTCCGAGAGGTCGCCCTTCACGGCAACGACGGCGCTATTGATCAGCATGGCCGCGTCATAGGACTGGAAGGCGTAGGTCGCCGGCACGCTGTTATAGGCCTTCTCGTATTCTGCCACGAACTTCTTGTTCTGCGGAGTGTCGAGGGTCGGTGCCCAGTTCGAGCCACCGAACATGCCGATCGCCGCGTCCTGCTGCGCCGGCAGCGTCGATTCATCGACGGTAAAGGTCGACAGGAACGGGATGCGGTCGAGCAGGCCGGCCTGCTTGTACTGCTTGACGAGGTTCACGCCCATGCCGCCCGGCATGAAGGTGAGCACGGCATCAGGCTTCATCGATGCGATCTTGGAGAGCTCGGCCTGGAAGTCGAGCGTGCCAAGCGGGATGAAAGACTCTTCGAGAATCTCGCCCTTGAAGTCCATCTTCACGCCGGCGACGAAGTCCTTGCCGGCCTGATAGTTCGGGGTCATCAGATAGATCTTCTTGTAGCCGCGCTTCTGGGCGACGTTACCGAGGATCTGGTGGATCTGGTCGTTCTGATACGACGTCACATAGAAGTACGGATTGCACTCCTTGCCCGCGTAGCTCGACGGGCCGGCATTCGGAGAGATCAGGAAGGTCTTGTTCTCGGTCACCGGCTTATGGATCGCGCCCAGGATGTTGGAGAAGATCGGACCGACCACGAAGTCGACCTTGTCGCGCTCCAGCAGACCCTTGACCTTGGTGACGGCGACGTCCGGCTTGAGTTCGTCATCCACAACGATGACTTCGACGTCCTTGCCGCCCATCTTCCCGCCGAGATCCTTGACAGCGAGGTTGAAGCCGTCGCGGGCCTGCTGTCCGAGCACGGCACCGGCGCCCGACAGCGACACGATCACGCCAACCTTGATCTTTTCCTGAGCCATGGCCGGGATGGCCGAAACGCTCATCATCAGGGCGGCCAAACCGGCCAATTTGAGAGACTGCTTCATTAACTTCTCCTCCACTCGGCCGCGACAGGCAGCCGAAAAACGTGCCAACCCAAATTCTGTTCTTTTGCCTAGATTATGCTCACGACGGGCGCAGCCGCAAGCAATGTAAATGACTTCCAGGCGTCAGAAATCAGCCGAATACCCTATGCAAACCGTAGGCCAATTTATTTGAACCTTAAAGAAATATTCAAAATCGACGGCGGTCAAGGCTGCGGCGTTTTGGCTTGCGGTCGGACGGAAATTCCTTGAAGGTCAAAGGATCGGTATGGGGCGGTACGAGATTGTGGATTGCCGGTCTCTCGGCCGCCGCAGGAGCTTCAAGCAGGTAAGATTGCATCATGATTCTCGATTCCGAGACCAAGGCCGTCGAACTTCCCGATGATCACGGCGATGAGCTGCGCCTGTGGCTGCGGCTCCTGACTTGTACGACGTTGATCGAGGGCGAAGTCCGTAGCCGCTTGCGCGAGCGCTTCGATGTCACGCTGCCGCGCTTCGACCTGATGGCCCAGCTCGACAAAGTGCCCGACGGTATGACCCTGTCGGATGTCTCGAAGCGCATGATGGTGTCGAACGGCAACGTGACCGGTCTGGTCGAGCGTCTTGTCGAATCCGGCCACGTCGATCGCCGCACCTCGGACACCGATCGTCGGGTTCAGGTGATCCGGCTCACCAAACTCGGCCGCGCCGAGTTCCGCAAGATGGCCGAAGAGCATGAGACCTGGATCGCCGAAATCTTCACGGATCTGGCGCCGAAGGATGTCCGCGAACTGATGCGTTTACTGGCCAAGACCAAGGCTTCTGCGCAGAAAGCGGCGCAAAAGGCAGCGAACGGCAAGGTTCCGTAAACGCGACGCGGTGAGTGCAGTGATCGATCTCGAAGCCGAATACAACAATCGCGCAAAAGTCCCGGAAAGCTCTGCGCTGATCGCCGGCTGGGCACAGGACGCCAAAGCCTATCGCGACAGCGGCGTGCAGATGCGGGCCATTCCATATGGCTCAGGCGCACGGCACACGATCGACTACTTTCCCGCCGGCGACAAAGGTCCGATTGTCGTCTTCATTCACGGTGGCTACTGGCAGGCGCTGGATGCCTCGTTCTTCAGCCATCTGGCGCGCGGGCTGAACGGCCATGGCATCAGCGTGGCGATCCCCAGCTACGATTTGTGTCCGAACGTCTCGGTCGGTGATATCATCGCGCAGATGCGTGCGGCGACCCGCGAGCTGGCGAAGCTCGGCAGGCGGCTCGTCGTGTCGGGCCATTCGGCGGGCGGTCATCTCGCCGCCTGCATGCTGGCGACGGATTGGCGCGCGCTCGATGCCGCGCTGCCGCAGGACCTGATTGTCGGCGCCTATGCGATCTCCGGGTTGTTCGATCTGGCGCCGCTGGTGCCAACGTCCATCAACAATGCATTGCATTTGAATGATGCCGGCGCCCGTGAGGTCAGTCCGTTGTTCTGGCCGGCGCCTTCGCACGGATCTCTCGATGCCGTGGTTGGCGGCAACGAGGGCGTCGAGTATTTGCGGCAGAGCCAAAGCATCGTCGATGCCTGGGGTGCCCATATTCCCGCGCGCTTCGAGGCGCTTCCCGGCGCAAATCATTTTACCGCCGTCGCACCGCTGGCCGATCCGCAGTCCGCCATGGTGCTGCGGCTAAAGGCGCTGGCCACGCTTTAGGCTGACTTGCCTAAACAATCCGCGCAAATCGACGTTGTCAGCCGAAAATTTCGGCGTGCCCCAAGACTCCGCAGTTGCGGAAAACTGTTTTAAGTCTAAAATGATATTTGGATGACGTTGCCGGGCATCTGACGTGACGGGAGCATTGCAATGGCCGCTGATACTCAGCTGACAAAGCCTTATACGGCGCATGTTGATACGTTTGCGCGGGACAATATGCCCCCGCCGGAACAGCTACCGGAGTTTCTGTTCACCCGGCCCGAATTTCATTATCCGCCGCGCATCAATTGCGTGGTGCCGTTTCTCGATCGCTGGGTCGCAGAAGGGCGCGGCGATGCGCCGTGCATGATCGGGCTGAACGAGAGCTACAGCTATCGCGAGCTGTATGAGCTCGTGAACAAGATCAGCAACGTGCTGGTCAACAAGCTCGGCCTTGTCACCGGTGGCCGCGTGCTGCTGCGTTCCGCCAACAATCCGATGATGGTTGCGACCTATCTCGCCATCATCAAGGCCGGCGGCGTCTGCGTGTCGACCATGCCGCTGCTGCGCGCCAAGGAACTGTCCTATCCGCTGCAGAAGGCGAAGATCTCGCTGGCGTTATGCGACAGCAAGCTGTCGGACGAGATGGAGAAGGCCAAGGCGGTTTCGCCCGAACTCAAGCGCGTTGTCTATTGGGGCACCGGCGAAGCCGAACTCGACAAGATGATCGCCGAGGCGAGCCCGGAATTCACCGCTGTCGATACGGCTTCGGATGATATCTGCCTGATCGCCTTCACTTCGGGCACGACGGGCGACCCGAAGGGCACCATGCATTTCCACCGCGACATGCTTGCGGTGTGCGATGGCTTTGCGCGCAACGTGTTGCGTGCCAGCCCGGAAGATCGCTTCATCGGTTCGGCGCCGCTGGCCTTCACGTTCGGTTTCGGTGGCGTACTGTTCCCGCTGCATATTGGCGCGTCCTTCGTGGTGCTTGAGAAGGCTGGTCCCGACGAGCTGCCTGTGGCCGTTGCCAAGCACAAGGTGACGGTGTGCTTCACCGCGCCCACCGCCTATCGCGCCATTCTCGGCAAGATCGACCAGTACGATCTCTCGACGCTGCGCAAATGCGTCTCCGCCGGCGAGACGCTGCCGAAGGGCACCTATGATGCATGGCTGAAGGCAACCGGCATCAAGCTGATGGATGGCATCGGCGGCACCGAAATGCTGCACATCTTCATCTGCGCCATTGAGGAAGAAATCCGCCCGGGCTCGACCGGCAAGCCGGTGCCGGGCTATGTGGCCAAGATCATGGACGACGAAGGCAACGAAGTGGCACCCGGCACGCTAGGCCGTCTCGCCGTGAAGGGCCCGACCGGCTGCAAGTATCTTGCTGATCCGCGTCAGCTAAAATTCGTGCAGAACGGCTGGAATATCACCGGCGATACGTTCCTGATGGATGAGGACGGCTACTTCTGGTACCAGTCGCGCTCGGACGACATGATCGTGTCGGCGGGTTACAATATTGCCGGCCCCGACGTGGAAGCTGCGTTGCTCACCCATGAAGCCGTGGTCGATTGCGGCGTTGTCGGTTGCCCCGATGCCGACCGCGGCATGATCGTAAAGGCCTATGTCGTTCTCGCTCCCGGTCAGGCAGGGAGCGACGCGCTGGCGACCGAGTTGCAGAACCACGTGAAGCGCGAGATCGCGCCTTACAAATATCCGCGCGCCATCGAGTTCGTGACGCAACTGCCCAAGACCGAGACCGGCAAGCTGAAGCGCTTTGCGCTTCGCCAGCAGGCCGCGGCGGGCGCGTCACCGACCGTTGCCGCATAAGTTTGAAGACGTTTCTTTCAGGGAGGATTGCCCGGTGAATGCACCAAAGGGCCCGACATTGACCGTGGTGCCAAACGCAAAGGGCGATGTTGCAGCATCCGTTTCGCGCGCATTGCAGCCGAGTGGCTGGCCGAAGCCCAAAGGCTATGCCAACGGCATGACGGCAGATGGCCGCATCGTCGTGACCGGTGGTGTAATTGGCTGGGACGCCGAGGAGAAGCTGAAGCCGGATTTTGTATCGCAGGTGCGTCAGGCACTGCAGAACATTTCCGACATCCTCGCGGAAGGTGGCGCGAAGCCCGAGCATCTCGTACGGCTGACCTGGTATGTCGTCGATATGGAAGAATATCTCGGCAATCTCAAAGCGCTCGGTCAGGCCTATCGCGAGATCTTCGGTGCACACTATCCGGCCATGGCGCTGGTGCAGGTCGTGCGTCTGGTTGAACTCGCTGCGCGCGTCGAAATCGAGGCGACTGCGGTGGTGCCGCGCTAAGCGGCGCTACTTCGCCTCGATAAACTCTGTCGGGCTCTTGCCCGTCACTTGCCGGAACGCGTGCGAAAACGCGGAGAAGCTGGCATAGCCGAGATCGGCAGCGAGCTGCTTCACCGAGGCGTTGCGGTTCATCGACAGTCGTTCGATCGCCTCTGCGATCCGCGCGCGTTGACACCAGCTCTTGAAGCTCAATTGCGTCTCTGCCGAAAAAAGCCGCGATAGTGTACGTGCAGACGTGCCGACGGCGCGCGCCAGTGTTTCGATCTCGTAAGTCTGCGTCGGATCGGTCAGCACCATCTCCGCCGCGCGTCGGCAGCGCGGCTCCTGCGGTAGCGGCATGAAGGTCGCGGGATCGCCTGCCTGATGCAGCTCGAGCATGGCAATCTCGATCAACAGCTGATTGCGCGTGACGTCATCGCGCCCATCGAATAGCGCCAGGATCGACTCGTGCAACAGGCGCGACACGCGAACCACGAACTCCGCGGCGAGATCGCCATTGCGTCGATCCTGCGCCAGCCAGTCGACGTTGAAATACAGCGAACGCATCTCGATGTCGGCCAGCACGTCGATGGCGTGGGGCAGGTGGGCCGGCACCCAGACCGCGCGGTCCGGTGGCACCAGCCAACGGCCCTTCGGAGTCGTGACCTGCATAGTGCCCGCAGCGGCGAACACGAGTTGCGCCTCGCGATGGGCATGGGTGTCCAGCCGGATGCCCTTGCGGTAGCGCGTCGCCAGGATGTGGACGCCGTCCGTCGCCGGGCGCCGGCGCTCCGATAAGTCCAGGATTGGCGGTTCTGCGACATTCATTGGCAACATCCCGTTAGAGCAAGCTCATATAACGGCATTCCAAGGTTGCCAAGGAATCGATTCATGAACGTCCCCAGCCGGGTCATCACCCTCGTTAATGTCGCCCATTTCATCGACCACTACGCGATGCTGATCTTTGCGGCAGCGGTGCTCGTGATGGGTCCGGCCATGAATATGACCTATACCGAGCTGCTGCCCTATGCGACGCCGGGCTTCATGGCGTTTGGGGCCGGCTCGTTGGTGACTGGCTGGCTCGGGGACCGCTGGAGCCGTCGCCATATGATGGTGATCTTCTTCTACGGCATCGGTCTGTCGATGATGGCTGTCGGCCTGGTGCAGACGCCTTTGCAGCTTGGTGCGGCGCTGTTCTCGGTTGGCCTGTTCGCGTCGATCTATCATCCGGTCGGCACGGCGATGATCGTCTCCTATGCCGACAAGCTCGGCAGTGCGATGGGCATTAACGGCGTGTTCGGCAATTTCGGCGTGGCATCTTCCGCACTGATCACCGGCGTACTCGGTCAGTTCCTCGGCTGGCGCTGGGCCTTCATCATTCCCGGCCTGGTCACCGTCGCGGCCGGCGTTGTCTTCATGCGCGAGGTCGCGCATGAAGATCGCTCGGGATTCAAACAGGCTGCGGCGCAAGCGCGCGTCGCGAAGTCCGACATGTGGCGCGTGATCCTTGCACTGTTGGTCACGGTGGTCGCGATCTCCACCGTCTTCAACGCCATCACCGTCGCGCTGCCAAAACTGTTTGCCGAGCGTCTGTCCGACATGACGGACAGCCCGGCATTGCTTGGCATCATTGCCGCCTGCGTTTACGTCTTCGGCGCGGCAACCCAGTACAACATCGGCAAGCTGATCGATAAGCACTCGCTGAAGGCGGTGAGCGTTCCGTTGTCGCTGGTGCTCGCGCCGTTCCTGTATTTCGCAGCGTCGCAGTCGAACATCTCACTGATTGTCGTCGCGATCGGAATCATCATTGGTCTGTTCGGGCAGATCACCGTCAACGAGGCGATTGTCGGCAAGTATACAAGCGAGGAGTGGCGCTCGCGCGCCTATGCCGTGCGTTATTTCGTTGGCTTTACCGCAGCGGGAGCCTCGGTCGGGCTTGTCGCGTGGTTGTACGAGCAGGGTGGCTTCATCATGATGTTGCACGCCTTTGCCGCCTTGTCGGCGCTGGTGATCGTCGCTGCACTGATTTTGCCGCGGGAGTTGCCGCCGGCAAAAGCGCCTCTGGCATAAAACCTCTCGCTTGACACTGGCGAGCAGCGCGAGACCGGTCTAGTTAGGCGGTGAATACCATTCGCCTCCTGAACGGCGGCTGGCGAAAGTGGCATTTCGCGCACATCAGCATCGTGGTCGCAGATTTCCGAATGGTCTCGGGAATTGTCCGATGTCTGCGGTGTTGCATGATGGGTGCTGCTTTCTGACCGTGATGACCGAGACGCGAGCCGCCGGAAACCGTTTTGCTGGATACATCCGTGAATTTTGAAACGCTCGTCGACGAGATTTATGAAGCGGGAGTTTTGCCGGAGCGTTGGCCGCAGGTGTTCGATCGCCTGGCGGAGATGGCAGATGCCGAAGGTGCGATGATTTTCGCATCCGCGCCTGGCATTCCGCGGTGGACGTCATCTGAGAGAATTCGCGAGCGGATCGATCGTTGGACCAAGAGTCCCTATGCGACCAAGAATCCACGAAGCGCCAGACTAATCGCGGAAAACGAGCCGTGGTTTCTGACGGACCTGGACCGGTTCACGATGGAAGAACTCGACAATGAGAGCTTCTATCGGGACATTCTCCGGCCGGCGGGTCTCGGCTGGTGCGCCGGTACCTCGGTACGGTCTCCCTCCGGTGATACGCTCGTGATTTCGGTAGAGAAGGCTTACGCCAAGGGGCCGGTTGAACGCGCTGTGGCGGATCAACTGGATGGCCTCCGGCCTCATCTGGCCCGTGCGGCGGTGTTGTCTGGTCGTCTGGGCTTCGAACGTGCCCGCACGGCGGTTGCGACACTTCAGATGATTGGCCTTCCCGCGAGCGCGGTCAGTCAGGAGGGGCGCGTTATCGCGGCCAATCCTGGGTTCATTTCCAGCACGACGATTGTCGGCATTGGCGCGCAGGATCAGGTGCAGTTCGCCTCGCAGGTCGCTCAGACCATGTTTATCGAGGCGCTGAGCAAGCCCTTATCTCTGTCGAAAACGGGCCGTTCAATTCCAATTTCTGGGACTGAGCACAGCCCACCCTTGATCGCGCATGTGCTGCCCCTCCGTCTGGCTGGCCTCGATGTTTTTGCGGGCGCTATGTCGATCCTGCTCCTGACGCCGATCACCCACCAGCAGCGCAGCCCGGGTCCGGAGCTTCTGCAGGCCTTGTTCGATTTGACGCCGGCTGAAGCGCGGATCACCAGCCTTTTAATCGATGGCAACTCAGTCACCGCCATCTCGAAAATGCAGAGCGTCAGCTTGAACACCGTGCGGACCCAGCTGAAATCCGTCTTCTTGAAAACCGGCGTCGAGCGGCAGGTGGACCTGGTTCGGCTTCTGGGCCAGCCGCGAGTTCAATTGATCCCGGACCGGGACGCCTGAAAAATCCACGAAAAAGGCCGGCACGATGGCCGGCCTTGATGCGTAAGTATGTCCGGTGAAAAATCGTGCAGTCGTCAATACACGGTCCGCCGAAGCGGTAATAAGAAACCGCTGCTATGCTGCTGAAGCAGCGGCGAAACAATTCCCGGTATCGACGTAGGTTATTCCTGCGACATCCGCGTCACCAATTTGGGTGAAGCGCCCGACTATTTGTATACAACGCAGGGTTTCACGAATTCACGTGAACAAAATCCCGCAGCAGCGGGTAGATCTCGTTGTTCCAACGGCGTCCGCTGAATACACCGTAGTGGCCGACACCGGCCTGCATGTGATGGACTTTGCGATAGGCTCGCACGCCGGTGCAGAGATCCTGGGCTGCTAGAGTTTGGCCGATCGAGCAGATATCATCCTTCTCGCCCTCGACCGTCATCAGCCCCATGCGCTTGATCGATGCGCAGTTCACGGTCCGGCCCTTGTAGGTCAGCTTGCCTTGCGGCAACAGATGCTCCTGGAACACGTCGCGGATGGTGTCGATATAGAACTCTCCCGGCAGATCCATCACGGCGAAATATTCATCATAGAACGTCTTGATGATTTCCGCCTTCTCGGTCTCGCCCTTGGCGAGATGATTGGCGAGATCGACATGTGACTTGATGTGCCGCTCGAGATTCATCGAGACGAATGCAGTCAACTGAATAAAGCCGGGATAGACCTGCCGGAACGCGCCTTTGCACTGGAACGGCACGTAGTTGATCATGTTCTCTTCGAACCACTTCAACGGCTTGCTCTTGGCGAACTCGTTGACCTTGGTCGGCTGAATGCGCGTATCGATCGGGCCCGCCATTAGCGTCAGGCTTGCCGGGCGGGCGGGGTGATTGTCTTCCGACATGATAGCTGCTGCAGCTAGCGCCGACACGGATGGCTGGCAAATCGCGACCATGTGCGAACGCGGGCCGAGCTCGTTCATGAATGTGATCAGGTGCTCGGTGTATTCGTCGAGGCCGAACTTGCCCTGATTGAGCGGTATGTCGCGGGGGTTATGCCAGTCTGTGATATAGACGTCATGATCCTGCAGCAGGGTCTTCACAGTGCCGCGCAGCAGCGTCGCGAAGTGGCCGGACATCGGCGCCACCAGCAGCATGCGCGGCTGCTCCGGTGCATTCTCTTTCTTGAAGTGTAGTAGCGATCCGAATGGCGTCTTGAAGGTGACTTCTTCCGTCACCTCATGCTCGCTGTTACCGACCATCACCTTGCCGATATCGAATTCGGGCCGATGATAGGTGAGGGCGGAGCGCGAGATCAGCTCAAGTGCTGCCGCGAGGCGACCGAACAGTTTCTCGGAGGTGCCGGCCGGGACGAGATTGAGGTACTTCAATGCGGCAGACGCACCGGTGCGCCAAGGTGCTGTCAGATCCATGTGATTCTGGTAGGCCTGATACATCATTGACATCATCCGGAGCTATCCCTGCTTTGTTGCTATGCAATATTGAAGCCAGAGAAGAGTCAATTCGTCTGGAAAAACTGGCACGTGGTTTGCTGAATAAAATTAAAGCAGCACAAGCAATGGGCAGCCGGGAACCGGTTACCCCGAGGGCTGACGGGCTGCCTGGGTTCGGGCGTAAGGGGATAGGTCATGGCCAACGCAACACTCACCATCAGCAGCAAGAACTACTCGTCGTGGTCATTGCGAGGGTGGCTGCTGACAAAATTCTCAGGCCTTGAGTTCGACGAAGTCGTTACGGCGCCGGACGATGCCTCCGCCAAGGCTGAGATCCTGTTGCTGTCTTCATCGATCCTGGTGCCCTGCCTGCGCCATGAAGGGGCGGTGGTCTGGGATACGCTGGCAATCGCCGAATATCTCAACGAGATCATGCCGGAAGCAAAGCTATTGCCGGCGGACCGCATCCTGCGGGCGCATTGCCGCTCGATTTCGGGCGAAGTCCATTCCGGCTTCACGACATTGCGAGCGTCGCTGCCGGTCAACATCAAGGGGCATTTTCCGAACTTCAAGGTCTGGTCGCGCGCGCAAGCCGATATCGACCGGATCTGCACAATCTGGCGCGAGTGTCTGTCGAAGTCCGGCGGCCCTTTCCTGTTCGGCACCCGCAGCATGGCGGACGCCATGTATGCGCCGGTGGTGACGCGCTTCGCGACCTATGACGTCAAGCTCGATCCGCAGCTATCAGCCTATGCCAGCATGGTGATGAACCTGCCCGAAATGCAGGAATGGATTGCCGCGGCCAGGCAGGAGCCTACCGATATCGAAGAGCTCGAGGTTGAGTACTGATTGATAGTTCGGCAACGCCATGCCGGCTTACGGATCGGGCAGGGCGTGCTCAACTTGTATCCAGAATTTGTAGCGCTTGCCCGGGAATTTGCGCGGTTTGGCCGCCAGATCACCTGCTAACGAGCGCGATTGGTATCAAAACGCCTTTGACGCCAGCTGGCGCGATTTTCGCATAGCAGCAATTTCTCGCGAGCCGCATTGCGTTGGCTGCCGATCGATTGCGCGCCAATCACAGTTCGGTCCCCGGGTGTTTTTAAACACATTGGAGGATCCCATGAATGTACATGCTGCGATCGATCTCAAATGGCCCGGGCTTAAGCACCCGAACGGCGATCCTCTCCGCCTGAATCATGGGGATTTCGTAGCGATCGATCGGCACAAGGATACGACATACGAGGCGACCTATCGCCCGCAGGCACTCTATAGCCGTGCCAATGAAGGCTTTCACGCCAATAACGAAACTTTCCTGCTCCATGAAGTCGCGACCAATCTGCCGATCTATCGCGAAGACACGGGCCCTACCGACTTCCATCTGCATCTTCCACCAGGCGGCTTCCAGCTCGTGCTGGTCACGTCGGGCATGTTCACCTTCGATTACGATGGGCGCTTCTACAATGTCGGCCCTGGCGCAGTGATGCTACAAAGCGCGATCGTGCATCGTCAGCTGTTCTACACCTGGTCAGGTCTGTCCACGGAGGAGAACCTGAAGACACCGCAGACGGTGGTGCCCGATCCCCTCTCCATGGGCTACTCCGGCAAGTTTCTCGAAGCCTTCGTAACCGATCCGACGACCTTCCCGAACCCGACAATCGTGGGTCCGGATCAGATCAACGAAGCCGAGACGCCACGTATGGCCTGGACCCATGCGCTGCATGATCGCCCGGACGATGCAGGCTTCTGGCTTCAGGATCCGCTGGCGCTGGATGCGCTCTTCAAGCTGCTGGCTGATGACACCATCAAGTCGGCGGCGCCCGTCTATGTGCGCGATATTGGCATCGAGGCACCGAGCGGGCATCTTGTCACCGGTCACATCATCGCAACCGATCCGCATGGCAAGTCCCTCTTGCCGAAGAGTTCCTCGGCGGCCGTGGATGCCGCCTCTTTCGCGAAAGGCGAGGTTGTCATCTATCGCGTCATTCGTGGCATGGCGGAATTCAGGGATAGTGCCGGAAAGACGTTCGAACTTGCGGCCGGTGACGTGGTGACGGCGGGCAAGAATTCGACCAGCCTCATCGGGATGGGCGAAAATACGCAAGTCCTCCGGCTTGGCCTGCTGAAAGGCATGGAGCAGCTTCGAAGCTGGACGCCGACCCAACGCGATGAAATCGACGGCCTGGCGGCCAAGATCATTACACAGAAGGACATCCGTCCCCTGCGGACCGAGGGCAAGCCTGTCGGCTATCTGTACGCGTAAGCGCTCGTCGGCGCAGTGCACCGCCGCCCCTGAAGCAGGTACACGGCGCTCACGCTGTACGTGGCAGCCGCCATCCGACCACGCGTGCCTCGACCATGCTGCCTGTCTCGGCATTGCGCCATTCGCCATCAATGAACTGGCAAGGGAAGGGCAGCTGATAAGTGCCGCTGTGGTCCTCGCACAACACTTGCACCACCTGATCAGGCTCAGGATCACCCTGGCCATCGAATTCGGCCAGCCGTCGTTCACGCGTCGCCATGAGGTGCTCCGGTCCAAGGAACGGGCGGACATCTTCTTCGTTCCCATCACACCTGGTTGACAGCCGGGCGCCAGCACCGCTTGGTCTTGGCGGCATGACGGACATGATGGGGAAAACGATGCGCGGCCGAACAATCCTTGCGATGACATTGCTGACCATTTTGGGCGCCGCCAAGGCGCAGGCGCAGGATGTGCCGGGAATCGAGATCTGCACGGTCGAAAAGACCATGGAGCGTCGCACCAGCTGCCTGCAAAGCAATGTCAATTTTCTGCAGCAGACATTGGGCAAGCTGCGGCTTGATCAGCAACAGCGGCTGGATGCGGCCAACCGTCAGGTCGAGGCGCTGAAGGCTACCGTCGTTGCCCTGCAGAAGACGGTGGAGGAGCTACAGGCGGCGCAGAAGAAGCCGGCGCCGGCTGCGAAGGAAGCTCCGGCTGCCGCGAAAGACGCACCGGCGGCCAAGGATGCGCCAGCGCCTGCCAAGGATGCCGCGAAATAGGGCGCTCTCGTCCTACTCGCTGCTCAGCACGGGTCCGAACAGTTCCCAGCGTTCGCCCTTGAAACGCATCATCTGCAACTGCTGCAGCGGGCTGTAGTCGGTTGGGCTGGTCTTGACGCGGGTACCGGGCAGGAAGATGCCGACCTCATAATCGAGGCTCGTGGCCTGCTTCATCACATTCTCCCGCGTGAGCGTGTCGCCGCATCGCTCCAGGATATGCGCCAGCGTGCGCGCGATGCCGAAGCCGTACAGCGTGTAGATGTCGTTCTTGTCGCCGTCGGGATAATACTTGTCCATGAAGGCAAGCCATTCCTTGATGGTCGGATCGTCCTTCCACTGCGGATCGGTGGGGTCCTTCATATAGGCTGCGCTGATCACGCCCTGCGCATAGTCGAAGCCTGCGGGCTTGATCACCGAGCCGACCGATTGCGACACGTTGACCAGCATCTGCACCGGCTTCCAGTTCAGCTCGGCCACCTTCTTGATCGCCTGCGCGGCGAACTTGGGCGAGGCGATGTTCAGGAATACATCGGGATTGGCGGTCCTGATCTGGACGATCTGCGAATCTACTGTCGGTGAGCTGGTCTCGAAGCTCGCCTGTACCGTGATCATCTTGTCGGCCTTGTCGCCGAGTCCTTCGCGTACGCCGCTGAAATAGTCCTTCCCCATGTCGTCGTTCTGGAACAGCACGCCGATCCTCGCATCGGGATGGTTCTTCAGAATCCAAGCGGCCCAGATGCGCCCCTCATTGTGGTAGCTGGGCGACCAGCCCATGGTCCACGGGAAGTGCTTTGGGTCGGCCCATTTCGAGGCGCCCGACGACACGAACAGATGCGGCACCTTCTTGATGTTCATGTATTTCTGGATCGCGGAATTCGTCGCGGTGCCCAAGGGATTAAACAGCAGCAGCACTTCGTCGCTCTCGACCAGCTTGCGCGCCTGTTCCACCGTCTTTGGCGGCGAGTAGGCATCGTCATAGCTGATGAAAGTGATCTTGCGGCCGTTGATGCCGCCCTGATCGTTCAGCATCCTGAAATACGCCGCTTCGGATTTTCCGATCGAGGCATAGGACGATGCCGGTCCGCTATAGGGCATGATGTTGCCGACCTTGATCTCGGTATCGCTGGCGCCCGGATCGTATTTCTTCTGCGCGTGAGATGGCGTGGCCAGCACGCCGAGCATGAGCGCGGCAAAAGCGAGAGTCATTCCCCGGGGCAGTATCCTGAGCATCGTTTCCTCTGACGTCTTGCATTTCCGCGGTGCGGTCCATCTGGGTGGACCATCGATCGCCGCGGCTTGCGTCGAGTATGCACGATTGAGAAGAGCGGGCCAGCAACGAGAGCGCGTGGCTCAGCACGCGTGCGTCCCCTCTGGCTCAGGAGAGGGGACGCCGGAGCGTATTGCTTACGAGTTCTTCTCGCCGGACATCAGCGGGCCGAACAGCTCCCAGCTTTCGCCCTTGAACCGCTGCATCTGAAGCTGCTCCAGCGGGCTGAAGTCGGTCGGGCTGGTCTTGATCTTGGTGCCCGGCAGATAGATGCCGATCTCCATGTTCAAGCTCGCCGCCTGCTTCATGATGTTTTCGCGCGTGAGGTCGTCGCCGCATTGCTTGAGCACCTGGACGATGCCCTGCGAGACGCCGTAGCCGAACACGGTGGCGCCGTCTTCCTTGTCGCCTTCGGGATAGTACTTGTCCATGAAGGCCGACCATTCCAGCATGCCGGGATCGTTCTTCCATGTTGGATCCTTGGGATCCTTCATATAGGCCGCGCTGAGCACGTCCTGCGAGTTGGCATAGCCCGCGGGCTTCATCACGCTGCCGACAGATGCCGAGACATTGGTGACGATGTGAACGGGCTTCCAGCCCATTTCGCCGACCTTCTTGATCGCCTGTGCAGCGAATTTTGGCGTGGCGATGTTGATGAAGACATCCGGATTGGCTGCCTTGATCTGCACGATCTGTGAATCCACCGTCGGTGACGCCGTCTCGTAAGGCACCTCGGAGACGATGTAATCTTTGACCTTGTCGCCGAAGCCTTCGTGCAGTCCGATGATGTAATCCTTGCCGAAGTCGCCATTGGCATAGAGCACGCCGACTTTCTTGCCGGGATGATTTTTCATGATGTATTGCGCGTAGATGCGCGCCTCGGCCTGGTAGCTCGGCTGCCAGCCCATGGTCCAAGGGAAGTTCTTCGGATCGGCCCATTTCGCGGCGCCCGTCGAGACGAATAGCTGCGGCACCTTCTTGGTGTTCATATATTTCTGGATCGCCGTATTTCCCGGCGTGCCCAGCGGATTCATGATGAACAGCACTTCGTCATTCTCGACCAGCTTGCGCGCTTGCTCCACCGTCTTCGGCGGGCTGTAGCCGTCGTCATAGCTGATGAAGGTGATCTTGCGGCCATTGATGCCGCCCTTCTCGTTGATCATCTTGAAATAGGCGGCCTCGGTTTTTCCGATCGTCGCGTAGGAGGACGCCGGGCCACTATACGGCATGATGTTGCCGATCTTGATCTCGGTATCGGTGGCGCCAGTATCGTATTTTTTCTGCGCGTGGCTTGCGGTGGACGTAAGCGCTACGACAACGCCGGCGAGCAAAGTCACTCGCAGAACTTTCCAGTCATGCTGCATGGTCAAGTGTCCTCCCTGTGGTTCGATCAACCGCATCGGCTCGTCTATGCAGGCTTTTGTGATGCGGCTCGAATGCCGGGAGTATGCACCAAGCCTTGAAGTTGGAAAGCTGACTTAATCAGCAAAGCATGACGCGGCGCACAACACCGCGTCGATATGTTTGTGCGTCGCGCTCACTTGCCGGTGAATTTAGCTGGGCGCTTCTCAAGAAACGACGCCATGCCTTCGCGGAAATCCGCTGTGCGAAACAGCGGCAGCAATTGCAGGAACACGTGATGGACGTGGTCGCCAAAGCTCTCGGACAGACCTGAGCGCATCATGTGTTTGGCAGCCTGCACTGCGAGCGGCGCATTGGCGGCAATCTCGGCCGCGACGGCATTGGCGCGCGTCATCAATTCCGCATCATCAACCACCTCGTTGGTAAGGCCCATTTCGAGGCTTTCGCGCGCCGACAATGTGCGGCCTGTGAAGATCAGCTCGGCTGCCTTGGCCCAGCCAATCATGCGCGGCAGAAACCAGGTGCCGCCGGATTCAGGCACTACGCCGCGCTTGACGAAGGCTGCAGCGAATTTTGCGCTCTCCGCCATGATGCGCATGTCGCAGCCGAGTGCGACGTCCATGCCATAGCCGGCGGCGGCACCATTCATGGCGCAGATCGTCGGCTTCTCCATGTTGAACATCACGATCGGGGGCGCTGACTTGAGATCGAGCGTGGTGCGGCTGTTGTTGGCGTCATTGGCGGAGCCGATGCCGGTGCCCTTGGTGGCGCTGGCCATATCGAGCCCGGCACAGAAGGCGCGGCCGGTGGCCGTCAGGATCACCACGCGGACTTCGGGATCAGCGTCGGCTTTCAGGAAGAGTTCGCTGAGCTGCGACAGCATCTCACGCGAGATCGTGTTCAACCGTTGCGGGCGATTGAGCGTGACGGTCGCGATGCCATCGGCGACAGAGTAAAGCACTTCGTCATCGGCTTCAGGCGCAACTGCGGTGTCGGTCGGCATCGGGCTTCCTCGGATTTGTGTGTTTTCGTTGTCCGCAGCTAAAGCTGAATGGAAATTCCACGCAAGTGGCCATGCATTTGCGCGGCTTGGCAGCGCGGGACATGTTTGCTCTACTTCGGCCACGCTGCGTCACCCGCCCAAGGTGCGATAACAAACCAAGAAAAATGTCAGGGAGTTTCCATGTCCAGCCCCAACATCCGTGTCCTCGCCACCGATCTCGCATTCCCCGAAGGCCCGGTGGTGATGCCGGACGGGTCCGTCATTCTGGTTGAAATCCGTGCGCAGCAACTGACGCGAGTCTGGCCCGATGGCCGCAAGGAAGTGGTCGCGAAAATTCCCGGCGGCCCGAACGGCGCTGCGCTCGGTCCGGACGGTAAGATGTATCTCTGCAACAATGGTGGCTTCAGCTGGGCGGCGTCGCGCGGCGCCGTCATGCCTGGCGCGCCGGAGCCGCATGAATATATCGGCGGCTCGATCCAGCGCGTGGACCTCTCTAACGGCAAGGTCGAAACCCTGTTCGACAAATGCGGCGCGCATCCGCTGAAGGGACCGAACGATCTGGTGTTCGACAAGCAGGGTGGGCTCTGGTTCACCGATCTCGGCAAGCGTCGCCATCGCGACATGGATGTCGGCGCGTTCTATTACATGAAGCCGGGTGCGACCGAGGTCGTCGAAGGTCATTTCGGCATGTTGCCCGCGAATGGCATCGGCCTGTCGCCCGATGAGAAGACCGTCTATGTGGCCGAGACGCCGACGGCACGGTTGTGGGCCTTTGACGTCGGCGCCCCCGGCGAGGTGAAGCCGAGCGACGTGATCTACCGTGGCGAGCGCGGCCGTCCCATCGCGGGCCTTGGCGGCTATCAGATGTTCGATTCTCTCGCGGTTGAAGCCTCCGGCAATGTCTGCGTTGCAACGCTGGTCAGCGGCTGCATCTCGGTGATTGCGCCGGATGGAAAATTGGTGGAACAGATACAAACTGGCGACCGCGTCACCACGAATATCGCATTCGGCGGCCCCGAGCTGAAGACGGCCTATATCACGCTGTCAGGCAAGGGCGAGCTGATCGCAATGGATTGGCCGCGCGGTGGCTTGCCGCTTAACTTCTTGAACAAGTAGCCTGAAGGAAGATCGATGCCGTGGCTTGAACCCGTTACGCTCAGTGGACCTCACGCCCGGCTCGAACCTCTTGCCAAAGACCACTGCGATGGCCTGATCGAGGCCGCCAAGTCAGGCGACCTTTCGAAGATCTGGTACACGGCGATCCCAACGCTCGAAAAGATGAGCGCCGAGATTGACCGTCGGCTCGCTCTGCAGGCATCAGGCGCGATGCTGCCATTCACGGTGAAGGATGCCGACGGCAAGATCGCCGGCATGACGACCTATATGAATGTCGATGCCGCCAACCGCCGGGTCGAGATCGGCTCGACCTGGTATGGCAAGTGGGTGCAGCGCACCGCGCTCAATACCCAGTGCAAGCTCCTACTGTTGCAGCATGCTTTCGAAAAGCTGGATTGCATCGCGGTGGAATTCCGCACGCATTTCTTCAACCACCAGTCCCGTCGTGCCATCGAGCGGCTCGGCGCCAAGCAGGACGGCATCCTGCGCAATCACCAGATTGCGCCGAACGGCACGCTGCGCGACACGGTTGTCTATAGTATCTTGCCCGGCGAATGGCCGACGGTGAAGGCGCATCTGACCTATCAGCTGGACGAGAAGCCGCGCTGACGATCAACTGGCAGCACGTCGCTTGCGGGCAGGCGGATAAATCCGGTCAATCAGGCGATTGCAATAATCGGATGTCGGTATTTGTTCGCTGAACAGCGCGCGATAGATGATCGGCGCCACCACATGGTCGATCACCTCGTCGATATCGAACGGCGTCTCGCCGCGCGCTTTGGCGCGTGCGTTAAGGGTGGTGAGGTGATCACAGGTGAAGCCTGCGCAGGCGCTGGGCAGTCCCTCCTTGAGGGCCGACAGCACGTCCCGCATCAAGGCCTGGCCGACCGGAGATGACATCTCTTCGGCATATTGCTCGATGAAGGCGCGCAGATCGGTTTCGACCGCGCCAGTGTCGTCAGGATCCGCGATCGGCCGCAGCCGCGCCACGGCGACGTCGGCGAGCAGCGCGGAGAGATCGCCCCAGCGCCGATAGATGGTCGATGGCGTCACGCCAGCCTCGGCAGCGATCTGTGGCACGGTGATCTGGTTTCGGGTGGAAAGAGCCCCCAATTTGCGGACAGCATCATGCACGGCGCTCTGTATCCGCGCGCTGCGTCCACCGATCCGGACCCGTTCCTTCACCGTCACTTCGTTCTCCGGCAGTCTTGCCATCTGTAAAAAATGAGATTCTTAACGCAAAATATTTGCATTAAGGTCTCGGGCGACCTAGATGCCTAATGCAACTATTTAGCTTTTAGGAATGAGCTATGCAAGGCGGCGCCGAAAAGACGTGTGTTTCCAATGCTCAAACGTCACCCGTCCGAGCCGGTTGGGTGTTGAGGCCGTCGGCCATGACGGCATTCAGTTTCGCCGGGGCCGCGCTGGTCGCGGCCAGCAGCAGCGCGGTGACGCCGCTGTACCGGCTCTACCAACAGTCGATGCACCTCTCGCCGCTGATGATTACGCTGGTATTCGCGGTCTATGCGATCAGCCTGCTGGCGGCGTTGCTGACGGTCGGTGGCCTGTCCGATTATGTCGGACGCCGTCCGGTCATTCTCGGCGGTCTGTTGCTGAATGCCATCGCGATGGTGCTGTTCTCCTATGCCAGTGATGTCGGGCAATTGATCCTCGCGCGTGCCGTGCAGGGCCTGTGCGTCGGCACGGCGACAACGGCATTGGGCGCTGCGATCCTCGATACCGACCGCAAGCGCGGACCGCTCCTCAACAGCGTGACCGCCTTTCTTGGCCTGATGGTCGGCGCGCTTGGCGCGGCGGCGCTCGTCACCTTCGCGCCCGATCCGCTGCATCTGGTCTATGAGGTTCTATTCGCGCTGACGGTTGTGATGATCGTGCTGCTGTTCGTGATGCCCGAGACTGTGTCGCGCAAATCCGGCGCGCTGGCCTCGCTGCGGCCGCATGTGCGCGTACCCAGCCAATCGCGCGCCGCGCTGCTGCGCGTTGCACCGGCCACCGTCGCCACATGGGCGTTGGGCGGCTTCAGCCTGTCCTTGATGCCCACGGTGGTCGCAACGACGATGGGCGTCTCCGCGCCCTGGGTCGGCGGCGTCGTGGTCGCGACCCTGATGCTCGCTGCAGCACTGACCGTGGCCGCCCTTCGGCAGCTTCCGGCGCAGCGGTTGCTGGTGATTGGCACGGCCGCGCTGTCGCTGGGCGTCTTCGTCTCGCTGCTCGGCATCTGGCAGCACAGCGTTGCGATGCTGTTTGCCGGTTCGGTGATCGCAGGTTTCGGCTTCGGCGCGTCCTTCGCCGGCTCGCTGAGCACGCTGCTGCCGACCGCCGAGGCGCATCAGCGCGCCGGTTTGCTGGCGGCGTTCTATGTGTTGTCCTATCTGGCCTTCAGCCTGCCGGCACTCGCTGCAGGCGTGGCTGTGCCATATGCCGGACTGGCTGTCGTGGCCTATGTCTATGGCGCCGTGGTCATCCTGCTTGCGATCATGTCGATGATTGCGTCGCTGCGCGGTGAACGCTGACGGTCAGACAGCGTCCGGCTGATAGAGCGTATCCACCGTCACCGTGCCGACGACGCGCGAGACGCAGGGACAGATCTTCGTATTGCCGCTCTTCTGGTGATCGCTGAAGAACACGTCGCGATGATCGATTTCGCCGTCGATGGCGAGGACATCAATCGCGCAGACCCCGCATTCGCCGCGTTCGCAGTCCGACATCACCTCGAAGCCGGCCTCGTTGAGAGCTGCCAGCATCGAGCGGCTCTGCGGGACCACGATCTCCGCGCCGCTGCCCTTCAGCCGGACGCGAAATTCCGTAGTTGGCAGGAGACCGCTGGAGCCGAAGGTTTCATAGCGCAGATCAGCGGGGGCGCGTCCGGCGGCGTTCCATTCGCGCCGGGCTGCTTCCAGCATGCGCATCGGGCCACAGAGGATGACGATGGCATCGTGAGGCAAGGCAGCAAAGGTCGCGGCGAAATCCAGTCGAGCACCTTCATGGCTGGCGTACACCGTCAGGCGGTCGCCGAGCAGCGTCGATAGTTCATCGAGATAGGCGGCTTCGCTGCGAGCCTTGACCGCATAGTGCAGTTGCAGATCGATGGCTTTGCTGTGGAGCGCTGCGGCAATGCCGGTGATCGGCGTGATGCCGATGCCGCCGGCGATCAGGCAGTATGTCCCACGATTCCAGTCGATGTCGTAGAGCGATGACGGGCTGGAGATCTCCAGCCGCGCGCCGACCTGCAGTGCCCAAATGGCTTTGGAGCCGCCGCGGCTATCCGGTGCCAGCCGCACAGCGATCCGCAGCAACTCGTTGCTGCGTTCTCCCACCAGCGAATAGGATCGCGTCTGTGGCTGGCCGTCGATCAGGAGGCTGACATTGATGTGGCTGCCGAGAGGGTAGGAAGGCAGCGGTGTATCCGGCTTCAGTGTGATCTCGCGAATGTTCGGCGCCACATTGCGCGTGGCCTCGACGCGGCATCCCATCCAGTGTTCTGCAAAACGCATGAAAGGTCTCCGTCAATCCGCCGGTGTCGAGGTCAGCAATGCGAGCGCAGGCAGCAGATCGAGATGATTGCGATTGCGCAGTGCCAGCCGCAGATTGCGCACGGCAAGCCGCGCGTGCTCACGCATGATCGCCTCGGCGCGCGCACCTTCGCGATTCTCGATGGCGTCGACGACGATGCGGTGATGTTCCTGGCCGATCAGCAGGATGTTGTGCGCTTCCGGCAGCGCTGACTGCGCCATCACGAAGGCGCTGGGCGAGGCAAAGGGCATCGCCGAAACACGATCTATCTGCCGGATCACCGGCGCGCTGCCGGAGAGATCGGTCAGCAGCGCATGGAAACGGGCGTTCATGGTGACATAGGTAGAGAAGGCTTCCACCGAGATCGGATCCTGCCGCACCAGTTGATCCAGATCCGACAGACATTCTTTCAGTGGTTCAAGGTTGCGGGCGCTGGCGCCGCGCTCGGCGGCGAAGCGGGCTGCGAGGCCTTCCAGCGTGCCGCGCAGTTCGATGGAGTCGAGAATATCGCGCTCGGAAAACGCCTTCACCATGAAGCCGCCGGACGGGATTGCCTGCAGCAGGCCCTCATCTTCCAGTCGCACTAGCGCCAGCCGTACCGGCGTGCGCGAGACGCCGGTGATATCGACAGCCTGCAATTCGCTGATGCGCTCGCCCGGGCGCAGCGTCCCGGACAGGATCATGTCGCGCAGTGCCAGCTGCGCACGGACGGTCTGCGAGACGGAGCGTTCGGTATCGCGTTCGCTCATGATTTTACTCTGCCGCCTGCAGTTTGGGTGGCGTACTTTCCTTCGCCACCATGCGGTCGATCACCCGCCGGCACCACATCGCACCGGCATCGATATTGAGGTTGTAGAATACGCGGTCCGGATTCTCGGTCATCGCCTTCTGCTGCGCTTCGAGAATGATCTCGTCCTCGCGGAAAATACCCGCGACGCCTTCGCGGATTTCCGTGGTGATCTTCTGCTCGGTGATGCGGTGGTTGCGCACAAAGGCCCAGAAATAGTGGCAGGTGGTCTCGGTTTCCGGCGTCATGGTGTTGAGCACGAAGCCGTTGACGCCCTGCGAACGATCGCCTTCCGGAGCGCCGGTTCCGGCCGGTGCGACGCCGACGTCGATATTCACCGTGCTCGGCGCCTGGAAGTGGATGATCTGCCAGCGATCGACGGGACCGGGCTTGCGCAGCTGCGCAGCCCAGAATGGCGGCGCCTCAATGCCCTTCATCCAGCGCGTCACCGTCACGGTCTTGTCGCCATGGGTGACATCGAAAGGAGATTCAGCGACGTCGTCCTGACCGATGCTGGAGCCGTGCACGAAGGTCTCGTGGGTGAGATCCATCAGATTGTCGACCACGAGGCGGTAGTCGCACTTCGCGTGAATCGTCTTGCCGTCGCCGGCCCATTCCGGATCGTCATTCCAGTGCATGTCCGGCACTAGTGCCGGATCTGCCAGCGCCGGGTCGCCCATCCACAGCCAGATGAAGCGATGCCGCTCGACCACGGGATAGGAGCGCACGCAGGCGGAGGGATTGATGGTCTCCTGCGAGGGCATAAAGGTGCAGCGGCCCTGCGCGTTGTATTTCAGGCCGTGATAGCCGCAGACAACCGTGTCGCCCTCGAGACGTCCCTTGGAGAGCGGCACCAGTCGGTGCCAGCAGGCATCCTCCAGCGCGCTAACGCCGCCATCGGAGCGTCGATAGATCACCACATGCTTGCCGCAGATCGTGCGCGGGAAAAGCTGGTGCTTGATGTCGGCATCCCAGGCGGCGGCGTACCAGGCGTTCAGCGGGAATGAAGCGGGCATCGTATTCCTCCGTGGCGCAGTTCTTGAGTCCTGTTTGTATACAGGGATGGCGTTTGAAGGGACGATATCTCAATAAAACGGGGATTAGAACCAGTTTATGTATACTGAAATTGGAAAATATCTCCGGAATAGGTATTAAAAAACCGCCCCTGAGGGCGGTTTTTCGTGAAGGCTGTATACCTCGATGGTGGGATCAGACTTCCCGTCTGTTCAAAAACGCCAGCCGCTCGAACAGGTGCACGTCCTGCTCGTTCTTCAGCAGCGCGCCGTGCAGCGGCGGGATCAGCTTGCGCGGGTCGCGCTCCCGCAGCATCTCCGGTGACATGTCCTCATTGACCAGCAGCTTCAGCCAGTCGAGCAGTTCCGACGTCGATGGCTTCTTCTTGAGGCCGGGCACGTCGCGCACCTCGAAGAAAATACGCATCGCTTCGGCGACGAGGCGATGCTTGATGCCGGGGAAGTGGACCTCGACGATCTGGTTCATGGTGTCGATGTCGGGGAACTTGATGTAGTGGAAGAAGCAACGGCGCAGAAACGCGTCGGGCAATTCCTTCTCGTTGTTCGATGTGATCATCACGATCGGGCGCTTTGCCGCCTTGATGGTCTCGCCGGTCTCGTAAACATGGAATTCCATGCGGTCGAGCTCGAGCAGAAGGTCGTTCGGGAATTCGATGTCAGCCTTGTCGATTTCGTCGATCAGCAGCACCGGTCGCTCTGCGTGGGTGAAAGCTTCCCACAGCTTGCCGCGCTTGATGTAGTTGCCGATGTCCGAGACGCGGGGATCGCCGAGCTGGCTGTCGCGCAGGCGCGAGACGGCATCGTATTCGTAGAGGCCCTGCTGCGCCTTTGTGGTCGACTTGATGTGCCAGGTCAGCAGCGGTGCGCCCAGCGCCTTGGCGACTTCCTCGGCCAGTACGGTCTTGCCGGTGCCAGGTTCACCCTTCACCAGCAGCGGGCGTTCGAGCACGATAGCGGCATTGACCGCGACCTTGAGATCATCGGTCGCGACATAGTTTTCGGTGCCGGTAAATTTCATGGAGACTTTGCCTTGTTCTTCTTGTCGCGCGGACGCGCGCCGCCGAAAATGATGGGAATCGCGGTAGGCGATCGCAGAGTGAGGGGATGCGACGTCAGCGCCGGATCAGCGACAGGATGACGAGCACGATCACCGCGCCGATGGTGGCGTTGATGATGTCGCGGATCGCCCCGACGCCAAGGCTCACCCCCAATCGCGGCAGCAGCCAGCCAGCGACCAGTGCGCCGATGATGCCGACTACGATATTGCCGAGCAGGCCGAAGCCGGCGCCACGAACGATCAACCCGGCCAACCAGCCGGCGATGGCACCGATCAGCAATGCTGCGAGAATTCCCATGGATCAATCCTTCGCGGGCGACATCAAGTGACGCGCCATTCCTGTTGTGATCATCAGCCGTCGGCCAATTTGGCCAGCCGGCACGTTTCCGGGCGAAGTTTAATTGAATTATTGGTCAGGTCCAGCCACCATTCCGGGCACTTCGCGGGACCTTTTGCGATGACGAAGAACATATCATGGCGGGGAAAAGCCGGGCGGTCTGGCGGCAATTGGCGGATCAGCCGTTGTGAGAAAAGCCCGCGCTGAAATATTCGCGTTGCAGCGCCGAATTGGCGACAACGCAATCTCGACCACGTCGTTTGGCCTCGTAAAGCGCCAGATCGGCCTCGCCGACCAGGACGGCTTCGTTCGAGGTCAGGCTGTTCCGGCTGGCGACGCCGACGCTGATCGACAGGTGGCCACGGGTTGATGCCATATTTGGAATCTCCAATGCCCTGACTCGAAGACGCAGGGCTTCCGCGATAGTGATCGCATCGGCCTCGGATACGTCCGGCAAAACGATGGCGAACTCCTCGCCGCCATAACGTGCGGACAATGCCGGCGTATTGATCGTGGCATCGGCAATGACGGCCGCGACGCGTTTGAGGCATTCGTCGCCGGCCTGGTGGCCGTTGCTGTCATTATAGCCCTTGAAGTTGTCGACATCGATCAAAAGCACCGACATCTCGTCGTGCTGCTCAAAGACGCGGCGCAGAAAGCCGTCGAGTGTGCGGCGGTTGGCGAGCCCCGTCAGCCCGTCAGTGGTCGCGAGTTCGGCGAGCTTTGTATTCAACGACGTCAACTCGTCCTGCATGCTTTTTCGAAGGGTGACGTCGCGCAGCACGCCTACGATTTCGACCTTGTCGCGATCGATATCGCGGGTGGCCAGTTTGAAGTTAACCTCCACCCAAGCGAGTGAATGGTCGTCACGATAAGTTCGAAAAATCACGGTGCGGTTCGCTGTGAGATCTTTCAATTGCGCGCTGGCCGCCTTCACGGCTTCCACATCCTCCGGGTGCACCAGTTCGAAGCAGGAGCGCCCGAGCAGATCTTTCGGATTATGCCCCAAAACGAATTCGACCGAATGCGAGACGAAGACGATATTTCCAAAGCGATCGAGCAGGATAATAACATCGGCGATGTTGTCGGCGAGCAGGCGATAGCGGGACTCGCGCTCGCGGAGCGCGTGTTCCATGTTGAGCCGGAAGCGAAACTGGGTCGATAGCAGGGCGGCGAGCAGGATCACGGTGCAGAGCAGGACTGAAGCAACGATAACGTCGGAGAGCAGATTGCTCTTCCATATCGCCAACACCTGATCTTCCGGAATCGCGACTGTGACGATCAGCGGATACTGCGTGGTTTGCTCGTAGCTGAAATATTTGGTGATGCCGTCGAACGGCGAATCGATCTTGTAGAAGCCTGCCAGACTCTGTTTCAGACGGGTCTGAATGAGCTGAGTTCCGGAGAGGTCCTTCCCAACTTCCATCGATGGCCAGTGAATCAGCAGTATGCCGTCGCTTCGGATCAGGCTGATGCCGCCGCTCTCGCCGATCTGGAATGTTTTGTAGAAATCGCTGAAGTACTGGTTGTCGATCGCGCCCGTCATCACACCTTTGAAGCTGCCATCGGGGCTGTCGATCCGCTTCGACAGGATGATTGACGTGCGGCCGGTTAGCCGCGACGTGATGGGAGCGTTGATCCTGATATTGGAGTCGGTGTGATCGCGATGATAGGTGAAATAGTCGCGGTCGGAATTATTGTGCGTTGGCGTTTCCGGCAGCGAGGAATAGCGCCAGTTCCCAAGCGTATCGAATACACCGATTTCGCGCAGCTGTGGCAGTGCATTCGCCGTGTTGGCCAGAAACGTGTTGAAGCGATCCGGCTGCGGGTTTTGGTACTTCAGCAGATCCGCCATCCCGCTCATGGCGATGTCGATGGCCTGTATCGAGCGCGAAGCATGTTCGACCAGCGAATGTGCGAGGTTTCGACTGTCGGTTTCGCTTTGCGCCAATACGGTCTGGCGGGCATCGAGCGCCTTCCAGACGACAAGCCCGAGCACGCACGCGCTCATCGCCAGCACGAACAGCGTGACGATCACACCTGGCGCGGAGAGTCGGCTCGGCGAACTGCTGGTCAGTGTCGTGGGTACGGTCATTCGATTCTATGTTGACAGCAAAACAGGCCATCACCATGGCCGTTGTTGCTTTCACGATAGCTAAGAATGCCCGCCGATGGCGGGACACCGCGCTGCGTGGTTACTGACGCCGGAATTGTTGAAACAAATACCTGCAATCTGACAAGCGATTGCTTCACCATGCCGCGGAGCGGAATTCGCCCCGGTTTGACTGACAAATCTCGCTTATTCCGGATATGCGCCGCGATGGCGCACCACGGAGCTGTGTAGGTTTCTACCACATCCGGCCCTTGACGGACGCGGGTGGTCGGGCAATCTGTCAATCATGTTCTTGCAATTCTTCACATCGCTGCGCGATGCACAGGTCCCGGTGACTCTGCGCGAATATCTCACGCTGATGGAGGCGCTCGACGCCGACCTCGCTGATCAGTCGGTAGAGAATTTCTATTATTTGTCCCGCGCAGCGCTGGTGAAGGACGAGCGCAATCTCGACAAGTTCGATCGGGTGTTCGGCACGGTCTTCAAGGGGCTTGAGAGCCTGCTCGACGCCATGGAAAAGGCGGAGATTCCCGCCGAGTGGCTGAAGAAGCTCGCCGAGAAATATCTTACCGAGGAAGAGAAGAAGCAGATCGAGGCTATGGGCTGGGACAAGCTCATGGAAACCCTGCGGAAGCGCCTTGAAGAGCAGAAGGAACGTCATCAGGGCGGCAACAAATGGATCGGCACCGCCGGGACATCACCGTTTGGTGCCGAAGGCTACAATCCGGAAGGCATCCGTATCGGGCAGGAGAAAAGCCGCCACCGGCGCGCGGTGAAAGTCTGGGACAAACGCGAGTTCAAGGATCTCGATGGCAATGTCGAGCTTGGCATCCGCAACATCAAGGTGGCGCTGCGCCGTCTGCGCAAGTTTGCCCGCACCGGCGCGCCCGATGAGCTCGATCTCGACACCACGATTCGGGAGACCGCCAACCACGGCTATCTCGACGTCCATATGCGCCCGGAACGGCGCAACGCGGTCAAGGTGCTGGTGTTCTTCGATATCGGCGGATCCATGGATTCGCATATCGAGCAGGTCGAGGAACTGTTTTCGGCGGCGATGAGCGAATTCAAGCACATGGAGTATTTCTACTTCCACAACTGCCTCTATGAAGGCGTGTGGAAGCAGAACAAACGCCGCTTCACGGACCGTACGCCGACTTGGGACGTGCTGCACAAATATGCCCATGACTATAAGATCGTGTTCGTCGGCGACGCCTCGATGTCGCCTTACGAGATCATGGTGCCCGGCGGTTCGGTCGAACATGTGAACGAAGAGTCCGGCTCGGTCTGGCTGGAGCGCATCACGCAGACCTATCCGAATGCGGTATGGCTCAATCCTGTCGCCAAGCGGCACTGGGACTACTCGGAGTCCACGACCATCATTCGCCGGCTGTTCTCGGAACGGATGTATCCGCTGACGATTGAAGGTCTCGAAGGTGCAATGAAGGAACTGGTGCGAAAAGCATGACGCAGACGATTACCCGCGGCTACAAGGCGCTGCTCGACGAAGCTAACGCGCAGATCGAGACCATGAGCGTCGAGGACGTAATGAAAGCGGCGGAAAGCCCGGATGTCGTTATCGTCGATATCCGCGATCCCCGCGAGATCGAGCGCGAAGGCAAGATCCCCGGCTCGTTCTCCTGCACCCGCGGCATGCTGGAATTCTGGATCGATCCGGAAAGTCCCTATGGCAAGCCGATCTTCCAGGAAGACAAGAAATTCATTTTCCATTGCGCCAGCGGCTGGCGCTCGGCGCTGGCGGCCAAGACCGCAGCCGATATGGGCCTGAAGCCGGTGGCGCATCTGGGCGGTGGCTTCACCGCCTGGCGCAATGCGGGCGGCGCGGTCGAGAAGGTCGAGCCGAAGGCGTCGAAGTAATCGTAACTCTCGGCCGTCATGCCCGGCGAATGCCGGGTATCCACGTCTTGCCGCGAGTGAAGACGTGGATGGCCGGGACAAGCCCGGCCATGACGGTGTTTCAAAATAAAAGGGCACTTGTGCATGACATCCACTGATCCTCTTGTCTCGACCGAATGGCTCGCCGCGCATTTGGGCGATCCCAAAGTCAAAGTCATAGATGCGTCGTTCAAGATGCCTGGCGTGCTGCCACTGCCGGTCGATGACTATCTCGCTGCGCATATTCCCGGCGCTGTGTTCTTCGATGTCGATGCGGTCTCCGATCACTCTGTGTCGCTGCCGCATATGTATCCTGATGCCGACCAGTTTGCGCGCGATGTCGCCGCGCTCGGCATTTCCTCTGATGATACGGTCGTCGCCTATGATGCGGGTGGCTGGGTCGCGGCGCCGCGGGCGTGGTGGATGTTCCTCTCTTACGGCCACGCCAATGTGAAGGTGCTCGATGGCGGGCTGAAGAAGTGGAAGGCCGAAGGGCGTGCGATAGAAACCGGAAAGTCGTCACCGAAGCCTGGCACTTTCAGCGCCGCGCTCGACAAGTCGTACATCCGCAGCAAGGCGCAGATCGTTGCCAATCTGGATTCGCGCAAAGAGCAATTGATCGATGCGCGTGCCGCCAATCGCTTCGAGGGAAGTGTCCCTGAACCGCGCGCCGGTATTCGCTCCGGTCACATCCCCGCCAGCCGCAACCTGCCTTACAACTTGTTGTTCGACGCTGCGACCGGCGCGATGAAGCCGCTCGAAGAGTTGCGCCAAGCCTTCACCGGCACGGGGCTCGATCTGGACAAGCCCATCATCACCACATGTGGCTCGGGCGTATCTGCGGCGGTGTTGACGCTGGCGCTTTATCGTCTCGGCGTGCGCGGTTCAGCGCTCTATGACGGCTCGTGGTCGGAATGGGGGCAGCCCGACGGTCCGCCCGTCGCGACCGGACCGGCGTAACCGGGGTCGAGGTCAGCGCGCGACCGGCAATCCGAACGGGTCGGTTGGCTGTGGTGCAGCGGCCGCCACAGGCCGGGCGGCCACACGCCGCTTTTTGACGACGATGCGCTTCTTCACGAACTTCTTGGCGGGCTCTGCAGCAGGCTTCGCTTTCGGCAGTGGAACCGACTCGGTATCGATGGGCGGTCCGCCCAGCATCGCAATTTTCGTCGAAGACAATCTTGCGTCGTCATCGGTCAGCGTGGCTGTCGGCTGTGGCCCTGCCGCTACCTCTGTTGCGGCGGCTGGTGCCGGAACGACGGCAGGCTCGGGAGGAGGGGCAGCAACTGGTTCGACGGAGGTCGCAGGTGCGACGGCAACCGTCGTTAGAGGATCCCGCTCTTCGATCTTCGTTGCTTCCGACTTCGCTACAACTTCAGGCTTCGGCGTCGCCGCCACCGGGGCAGTCATCTCGACTGTCGGTGCGGCCAGTGTCGACAGGGGCGCGGCGGTCTCGGGCAAGGCGATCTTTTCCGGCTCCGCAGGAGCCGCGATGGGGGGCACCTGTTCTGCCGCCGATGTCACGGAGACCACTGGCGGCGCGACAGTCTCAGGGGTGGGGGCTGCCGGTGCCTCGACGCGTAGCATGGCCAATGTCGGTGGAGCTTCGCCGGGCGGCTGCGCAAAGACGGCCTGCGGCGCGCGCCTGGTCGGAATGGTCGCGAATTCCTGATGGGCAGAGCGCAGCAGGGCTGCGGCGCCAAGGCCGAAGACCACCAACGAGACTGTGAGCAGGACGGCTGCGAACAGAAATCGGAAACCCGGAAGCATGAATGGCAGTTCCGCCTTCGGACAGACCGTGGAAGGCTTTCGAACGACGGGGACGCGGTGACAACACTGGAAGCGGCCCGTTCCGCAGAATCGGCTGCCGCCAAAGCGTCGCGAATCAGGACCATTTGAGGATAACGCACGGCCTCAGGAACCGTTTGTTAAAAAGTGGGATGCACAACTGAGGACGCATTCCTGAGCAGTGATTTCAGCGGAGGTGAGGCAAGATAGCCACGCCGGCGTGTGATCTCGCGAATATGACCGAAATGGGAAGCTTTTTTCCGGAATTGTCTTGAATGCGCCGCTATCCTGCGCGATCTGACGGCATGTTCCGGTTTTTGCTTGAGCTTATACAAGGGCAATGATGATCAAGCGTGTTTTGACGACATTGGCGACCGTGGCTCTCGGTAGCGTCGCGGGTCATTCGCTCGCGGTGGCGCAGGGCTATCCTGTGGGCACGCCAAGCGGCTATTCGATCCCGGCCGACCCCAACTACCCCCCGGGCGGTTATCCGGCCAATTCGCGCGCCGATCGCGCGCTGGACGCCATGCCGGACTTTGATGCGCTCGACGAAGATGACGCGCCGCCCTCTCGCGGTGGCCGGCCGATGACGGGGCTATCCGCGCCCGGAATTGCGCCCCAGAGCCCGGTGATGTCTCCGGATGATCCGCGCTACGGTCGCCCTGCTGGTGCTGCCCCGGTTTATTCCGATCGCGCCATGCCGCAGGGCCCGGTGATGTCGCCCGACGACCCGCGTTACGGCCGCCCGATGGCGCCGCCAGCGGTGGTCTATTCGAGCCGTGGCAACGGCGATGGCGCAGTGCGTCCGCCTGAAGGCATGGGCGGGCAGGGTGCCCCTGTGACCGGCTCGGTGCAGGGACAGGGTCTGGGCGCCAATGGCAGCTCCGTGATGGTGGCTTCATTGCCTCCGGAAGATCAGCCGGAAACCGGTCCTGCGCAGCTGCCGCCGCAGTTCCGCCGGCAGGAAGTCAATTTCGTCACGAAGGAGCCCGCGGGCACCATCGTCGTCGATACGCCGAACTTCTATTTGTACTATGTGCTCGGCAACAACCGCGCGATGCGCTATGGCGTCCGTGTCGGCCGCGACGGCTTCACCTGGAACGGTGTGCAGAAGATCACTCGCAAGGCAGAGTGGCCGGATTGGCATCCGCCGACCGAGATGATCGAGCGCCAGCCCTATCTGCCGCGCTTTATGGCGGGTGGCGAAGGTAATCCGCTCGGTGCCCGCGCGATGTATCTCGGCTCCACCGTGTATCGTATCCACGGCACCAACCAGCCGTCGACTATCGGCAAGTCCGTGTCGTCGGGCTGCTTCGGCATGCTCAACGACGACGTCTCGGATCTGTTCGAGCGCGTCAAGGTCGGCACCCGCGTGGTGGTGATGCCAGGCAAGGCTCCGGCAACGACCGCCTCCGCGCAGCCCGTGCCCGGTCCGAGCGCCAGCGCCGCGCCGGCGCCGCTGCCCGGTACCCAGCCGACATCGGTTCAGCCGCTACCGGCCCCGGTCAGCATTCGCTGATTTCCTTCAGCTGATTTCAAGAAAACGGGCGCTGTGTGATCACACAGCGCCCGTTTTCTTTTGCGCTTTGAACGCTTGCGTCAGTTGAGCTTGCGGACGGGGGCGCTGTTCAACCAGCCGCCGATGCCCTCGATCATCTCCGCATAGATCCGCTTGTAGTTTTCCGTGGTGACATAACCGAGATGCGGCGTGATCACGACATTGTCGAGCTTGCGCAGCGGGCTGTCGAGCGGCAGCGGTTCATGGGAATAGGTGTCGATACCTGCACCGGCAATTTTCCCGGCCTGCAAGGTCTCGAGCAGCGCGACTTCATCCACGATCGGGCCGCGTGCTGTGTTGATGAGATAGGCTGTCGGTTTCATCCGCGCGAGATCCACCCGTGACACCAATCCGCGTGAGCGATCACTCAGCACGAGGTGGATCGTAATGATGTCGGCCTGGGCGAACAGTTCTTCCTTGGTCGCGTAGGTCACGCCGGCTTTTTCGCAGGCCTCGGGCGTCAGATTGGTGCTCCAGGCAATGGTCTTCATGCCCAACGCGCGGCCGATGCCGGCGACCTGACTGCCGAGCTTGCCGAGGCCGATGATCCCGAGTGTCTTGCCTTCGATGTCCTCGCCGATCGTCACCTGCCAGGGCTTGCCGGCCTTCATGCGTGCGTTTTCAAAGCCGATCTTGCGGGTCAGTTCCAGCATTAGGCCGATGGTCAGGCCGGCCGTCGGATTGCCCACCATCGCGGTACCGCAGACGGTTATGCCCCGAGCCTTCGCAGCCTCGAAATCGATCGCGGCATTGCGCATGCCCGAGGTAATCAGCAGCTTGAGTTTCGGCAGCGCCTCGAACATCGCGCGGGGAAACGGCGTCCGCTCGCGCATGGCGCAGATGATTTCGAAATCCTTCAGCGCTGCAGCCGCTTCGTCCGCTGAGGCGAACGGCTTGTCGAAGACGGTGATCTCAATGCGGTCGGCGAGTGCGCTCCAGTCACCAAGCGTCAGGGCCACGTTCTGATAGTCGTCGAGAATTGCACAGCGCAGCCGCGTCATAGGATCGTCCATCCGGTGTGGTGATGACGGTGTTGAAGCCGTCAGGGGATGGACACATTGCGCGCCTCGCGGGCGTGCGCAAGCGTCTGCATCGTCGGCGGCAGTGCGATCAGCTTAATGTGAGGGCGGGACCGGCGCGGACGGGTCCTTGGCGCGACAGGCGGGGCCCGGGCCGCGCATGTAATGCTGCTCGGGCCGGTAAGGATCGAAGGCGGCGACGAAGAACAGCTGCCAGAACGTCCGGATTTCGTGGAGTAGGCCTGGGCGCGCCGCGCGGGTTTCGGCGGCGGCTGGAGAGGGGACTGATGTAGTGATCGCCATGACGAGGCTCCGCCTGTCTGCCCGCGACTTCAGTCGCGAGGGGCATGATTGATCGCCCTGGGAGCACTCTTGGCGGAAGTCGTTAAAAAGCGGTTTTAATTGTCATAATGGCTGCCTCGAAGAAGTGCAGAGTTACCAAATCCTTAAGACCCCCGGTTGCCCTTTCGGGGCCACGCCGCTACATCAGCGACAACCCATTTTTCACGCCCGCGACGGTTTTCAAGGATCACGATGGCTCGCCAATTCGTCTACTTCATGCAGGGTCTGACCAAGGCCTATCCGACCCGCAAGGTGCTGGATAACGTCCATTTGTCGTTCTACCCGGACGCCAAGATCGGCGTGCTCGGTGTCAACGGCGCCGGTAAGTCGACGCTGCTCAAGATCATGGCTGGCCTCGACAAGGAATACACCGGCGAGGCCTGGGTCGCGCAGGGCGCGCGCGTCGGCTATCTCGAACAGGAACCTCAGCTCGATGCGTCTTTGAACGTCCGCGAGAACGTCATGCTTGGCGTCGCCAAGCAGAAGGCTGTTCTCGATCGCTACAACGAGCTGGCGATGAACTACTCGGAAGAGACCGCTGACGAGATGACCAAGCTGCAGGACGAGATCGAGGCGCAAGGCCTCTGGGATCTCGACAGCAAGGTCGACCAGGCGATGGATGCGCTGCGTTGTCCGCCTGACGATGCCGACGTCACCAAGCTCTCCGGTGGTGAACGCCGCCGCGTCGCGCTCTGCAAGCTACTGCTCGATGCACCCGAACTGCTGCTGCTCGACGAACCGACCAACCATCTCGACGCCGAATCCGTGTCGTGGCTCGAAGGCCATCTACGCAACTATCCCGGTGCGATCCTGATCGTGACCCATGACCGCTACTTCCTCGACAATGTGACGTCGTGGATTCTCGAACTCGATCGCGGCCGCGGCATTCCCTACGAGGGCAACTACTCGTCCTGGCTGGTGCAGAAGCAGAAGCGTCTGGCACAGGAAGGCCGCGAGGACGCAGCCCATCAGAAGACGCTGGAACGCGAGCAGGAGTGGATCGCCTCGTCGCCCAAGGCCCGTCAGGCCAAGTCGAAGGCGCGCTACCAGCGCTATGACGAGCTGCTCAAGAAGGCCAGCGAGAAGCAGACCCAGGGTGCGCAGATCACCATTCCGGTGGCCGAGCGCCTCGGCGACAACGTCGTCGACTTCGAAGGCCTCACCAAGGCCTATGGTGATCGCGTGCTGATCGACGATCTGACCTTCAAGCTGCCGCCCGGCGGTATCGTCGGCGTCATCGGCGCCAACGGCGCCGGCAAGACCACGCTGTTCAAGATGATCACCGGCCAGGAGAAGCCCGATAGCGGCACGATCACCGTCGGCGAGACCGTTCATCTCGGTTATGTCGATCAGTCGCGCGATGCGCTCGACGGCAAGAAGACCGTGTGGGAGGAAATCTCGGGCAATAACGAACTGATCCTGCTCGGCAAGAAGGAGGTCAATTCGCGCGGCTACTGCTCGTCGTTCAACTTCAAGGGCGGCGATCAGCAGAAGAAGGTCGGCGCATTGTCGGGCGGTGAACGCAACCGCGTGCATCTCGCCAAGATGCTGAAGTCCGGCGCCAACGTCCTGCTGCTCGACGAACCGACCAACGACCTCGACGTCGACACGCTACGTGCGCTGGAAGAGGCGCTGGAAGACTTCGCCGGTTGCGCCGTGATCATCAGCCATGACCGCTGGTTCCTCGACCGTATCGCGACCCATATGCTCGCTTTCGAAGGCGACAGCCATGTCGAATGGTTTGAAGGCAACTTCCAGGACTACGAGAAGGACAAGATGCGTCGTCTCGGGCAGGATTCAATCATCCCGCATCGCGTGAAATACAAGAAACTGACGCGCTGAGGAGAACTCTCAAATGGCCGACTGGAGCGCGCAGCAGTATCTGAAGTTCGAGGACGAGCGAACCAGGCCGGCACGGGATCTGCTCGCGCAGATTCCGCTTCTCGATGCCCGCAAGGTCGTCGACATCGGCTGCGGGCCCGGCAACTCGACGGAGCTTCTGGTCAATCGCTGGCCGCAAGCGTCGGTCATCGGTGTCGATACGTCGGCCGATATGCTGCGGCAGGCGCGGGAACGTCTGCCCGCGCAGACGTTCATCGAAGCCAACATCGCCCATTGGGTAGCGCCGGCCGGCTCCGATGTCTTGTTTGCCAATGCCGTGTTTCAGTGGGTGCCGGATCACATCAAGCAGCTGAAGCGTCTGGTCGGTGCCTTGCCTGACGGCGGCGTGCTGGCCGTGCAAATGCCGGACAATCTCGACGAGCCCTCGCACATCCTGATGCGCGAGGTCGCCTATCTCGAGCCGTGGCGCGCGCAGCTCTCGAAGGCTGCGGAGCTGCGTGACTCATTGCCGAAACCCGGGGCCTATTACGATGCGCTGCAGCCGCTGTGTTCCCGCGTCGAGATCTGGCACACCGTCTACAATCATGCGTTGGCCGATGCCGCCGCGATCGTGGAATGGGTGAAGGGCACCGGGCTGCGTCCGTTCGTCGATCCGCTGGAGCCGCCGGAGCGCAAGGCTTACATCGCTGAGTATACCGCGCGCATCGCCGCCAGCTATTTGCCGCAGGCGGATGGCAAGGTTTTGCTGAAATTTCCGCGGATCTTCATTGTCGCTGTCAAATAGCTGATGCGGCGAGTCGCCGCGCACGCCGACATCATGGCGTCCACAACCCGCGTTATATAATCGGCACTTCAATCGCGCCGCGATTCGTCCCTCAAGCGAGCCCCGACATGTCCATGACGCCTGAAACGCCCCTGCCGCCGAAGGGCTTCCCGTTGCGCCCGATCCCGATGCTGATTTTCGGATCGCGCTGGCTGCAACTGCCGCTATATGTCGGCCTGATCGTGGCGCAGGGCGTTTACGTGGTGCTGTTCCTTAAGGAGCTGTGGCATCTGTTCCACGGCGCTTTCGATTCCACCGAACAGCAGATCATGCTGGCGGTGCTCGGCTTGATCGACGTGGTGATGATTTCCAACCTGCTGGTGATGGTGATCGTTGGCGGCTACGAGACCTTCGTGTCGCGGCTCAACCTGCAGGGCCATCCGGACGAGCCGGAATGGCTGAGCCACGTCAACGCAAGCGTGCTCAAAATCAAGCTTGCTATGGCGATCATCGGCATCTCCTCGATCCATCTGCTGCGTACCTTCATCGAGGCTGGCGCGCTGGGCTCGTCCCGCGCCGGCAACTACACAGAGACCGGCGTGATGTGGCAGACCATCATCCATACGGTGTTCATACTTTCGGCAGTCGGCATCGCCTATGTCGATCGGTTGTCGAACCTCGCCACGGAAGAAGCGCGGCGGCAGGGCGCCCACGAACTGGCCGATGGCCATGGCAAGCATCATTGAGGGCGATGATCCGTATTCTGAAATATGCACTGCTGGCGCTAGTTCTGTCGGGCAGTGCCTCGGTTGCCCGCGCCGCCGACGCCGGCTTCACCACCTTCGTTGCTTCGCTCTGGCCGGAAGCCCAGCAGGCTGGCGTCTCGCGCAAGACCTTCGATGAGGTCACGCGCGGGCTCGAGCCGGACTACAAGCTTCCGGATCTCATTCTGCCCGGCCGTCCTACGACTGGCGCGCCGTCGCAGGCGGAATTCGTGCAGGTGCCGGCGGATTATGTGAAGGAGGCCAGCGTCATCCGGCTGGCGGGTGAGGGGCAGCGGCTGTTGCAGAAGCACCGCGCGACACTGGCTGCCATCGAGCAGCGCTTCGGCGTGCCGGCGACAATCATCCGGGCGATCTGGGGGCGCGAGACCGATTACGGTCGGTATGCGTTGCCCTATGACGGCATTCGCGTGCTGGCGACGCAAGCCTATGTCGGTCGCCGCAAGGACCAGTATCGCGGCGAGTTCATCGCAGCATTGAAGCTGATCGAGCGCGGCGACGTATCGCGCAAGGATCTGCGCGTGTCCTGGGGCGGCGCGACGGGGCTCACGCAATTCCTGCCGTCGGAACTGGATAAGCACGGCGTCGATTTCGACGGCGACGGCCGTGTCGATATCTGGAAGTCGGTGCCGGATGCGCTGGCATCAGCGGCGCAGCAACTCACGAACAAGGGTTGGCAGCGCGGTCTGCGCTGGGCCTATGAAGTGCGTGCGCCGGCCAATGCCGACTGTACGATGGGTGTGCCAGAAGTCACCCGGCCGATTGGGGAGTGGATTCGTGCAGGCTTCATTCCGGTCCGTGGCGAGAAGCTCAGCGCGGCGGAACAGGCGCAGCCGGCATCGCTGCTGCAGCCCGAGGGCATCTATGGCCCGGCCTTTCTGACGACGAAGAACTATTTCGTCATCAAGGAATACAATTTTTCCGATCTCTATGTGTTGTTCGTCGGCCATCTCAGTGATCGAATGGCTAATGCGCAGCCCTTTGCTACGCCGTGGTCGGCATCGAACCAGTTGCGCAGCACCGATGTCGAGGCCATGCAGCGGCACCTGACGAGGCTTGGTCTCTATGCCGACAAGATGGATGGCAAGGCCGGCATGAAGACGCGCGCCGCGCTCGGTGCCTATCAGAAGTCAGCGGGCCTCAAGGTCGATTGTTGGCCCAGCGAGACGGTGTTGCGTGCGATGAACGCAAGATAGTCGCACCTTCAATCGCCCAACGAAAAACCCGGCCGCGTAAACGGCCGGGTTTTGAATTTGGATCGTGCGCGCGAATGCGCAGTCGTCAGATCAGATCAATCGCAAACTTCGACCGGACGCGAACGCCAGACGCCGCGATATTCGTCCCAGACGCGCTGGCGGACGACACGGCATTCCGGTTCGACATACACCGGAGCGGGGGCGTAGCCGTAGCCATAGGCCGGAGCCGGACGGCTGGCTGCAATGGCGCCACCGAGGAGAGCGCCACCGATCAGGCCACCGGCAACGCCAGCGGCGATGCGGCCACCGTCAGCCTTTGCGGCAGGCGCAACAGCAACCAGCGAACCGGCAACCGTCGCGGCGGCGAGCAAGGCGGAAATCGTCTTCTTCATCTCAAGTCTCTCCAGAAGGGCGCCGCAAGCGACGCACGGTTAAAGGTCTACTCACGCTGCGATTCGAACTGACGATCTCACTTAGAAGCGCCCAACCGTCAATTCGATGTAAACGTTAGCCAGTCAATGATCCGAAAAAGCGGTTTTTTCGGGCCATTGCAAGCATCACGCACTGGAAATGTCGTAGGTTTCCGATGCGTGACAGGAGTGATCTCAGAGATCACATGATCCCGCGATCTCAGCCGCACACGCGGACGCGGCGAATGCGCCAGCCATAGCCGTCCCAGAAGCGCTGACGTTGCCAGAAACAGTCGCCGTAATAGCCCGGACCGGCCACATAGGCAGGACGGCCGTAATAGCCGTAACCGGGACCATAGTATCCCGAACCGGCAGCGATCGCACCGCCAAGCAGGGCGCCGCCAATCAGACCTGCAGCCACCGCGCCACCGCCGCCATGTCCACGCCAATGCTGCGCGCTTGCCGATGTCGGAGCCATGGCGGAAACGGCCAGGGTGGCAACGGCGGCAATGGCCATCAGAGTTTTCTTCATGGCATTCCCTTTCTCAATCGGGCTTCGCTCACACATAGCGCTGCCTGACGCGAAAAGTTTCATACTTCACTTGAATGATCAATGAACGGGACCGCGCATCCAGGTTACATCTTGATCTTAAAGCCATTCCGGACAGAGGTCCGCGACCCTCCCTAAGGGCATGCCACGGCGCACGCGGTTGCTGGATAGGGGCATTCTGTCGGCTAGCCGTCATCTGATCACGGCGCTTGCGATGTTCAGACGAATTTTAGATTCGTTCCAATTTCTCTCATGCGATCAGTAGTTTGGAATAGCTTCAAAGTCGGCGTTTTCCTTTTGCATCGGGGCGGCCTCTTACATATCCAAGAGGGGTCCTGACCTGCGAGTTCGCCTTCATCTCATGATCGTTTGTTCCTGCAACGTCTTTTCCGACCATGATGTCCGTAGTGCCGTTGCCGGAGCGCGTCCGCCGCGTACGCCGGGGCAGGTCTATGGATGCCTCGGTTGCAGCGCCCAGTGCGGACGGTGTGTACGGACAATCAAGAAGATCATGGACGAAGCGCTGGGCGCTTGTGCCAAGTCCTGCTGTGCCGGCTGCCCGCATACAGCGGCCCACGGGCAGTCTCACACCGAGACTCATGCGCATATCGAACTGGCAGATATTGCCTCGATCGAAGCGGCAGCCTAAGCACTTATAAATTCAACAGCTTTCCAGCTTTTCCACGCTCCTTGCCGAATTGAGCAAAGAAGGGTTGTCCTGTCGGTGAATCTGATTTAGAAACATTCTAAATTCAGACGAGGGCCCTGTTTCGGACGGGTTCAGCAGACAGGAGAACATCATGAAGGGCGATCCGAAGGTCATCGAATTCCTCAACAAGGGCCTGCGCAGCGAGCTCACCGCGATCAGCCAGTATTGGCTGCACTTCCGGCTCCTGAATCACTGGGGCTTGGTCGACATGGCCAAGATGTGGCGCAAGGAATCCATCGAAGAGATGAATCACGCAGATCGTTTTACCGATCGCATTCTCTTCCTGGACGGCTTCCCGAACATGCAGGTTCTCGATCCGTTGCGCATCGGCCAGACGGTCAAGGAAATCATCGAATGCGATCTCGCTGCCGAAATCGGTGCCCGCACGCTGTATGAAGAAGCCGCCACCTATTGCCACGGCGTCAAGGATTACGTCTCGCGTGATCTGTTCGAGAAGCTGATGAAGGACGAGGAAGGTCACATCGACTTCCTCGAAACGCAGCTCGATCTGATCGAGCGGATCGGCATCGATCTCTACACCCAGAAGCACATGGGTGGCCTTGAGAGCGAGTTCTAAGCCTGGATCTTTGCGGCGTCTCAATAGACGCCGGACAATGTCGTCCGCCCCTGTTCCGGCAGGGGCGGTTTCGGCATATCGCATTTCGCGAATGCCGCGCGGATCGCCGCAGTCGATCCATCCAGCGGATATTCTACGGCCGTTCGGCCCCCGTTGATCGACCTGATCCGGACGTACAACGTCTTCGCACCGGCAAGCTCGCTGACGAATGTCGCGATCTCTGCCCTGTCTTCGATGACGATGATCTGGTTTCCCCGCACCACCCGCGAGCCGACGTCGTCGTGACCAGGTTTTCCATCGAAGCGATAGCCGAGCACCGTGTTGCGGTTGCTGCCGATCTTGAAATCGAAGGCGAAGCGGATCAGCGGCGCGCCATCGATGCATGTCAGCAGCAATGACGAGACGCGCGGGAAGTCCACATTGCTGTTAGAGGCTTCGGCGAAGACATAGGCGCTGGGCAATTCAGCGCCGGTGATGCGGTCGATCTGGTGCGGGATCAACCATTCGCCAGCATATGTTTCGTCCCGCTCCGTTACGAATGGATCACGCACGCAGCCGCCTAGGATGAGGCCCGCGACCGTCATCAACTGGATCAACGCAACGCCACGCACAACGCTCTCCCCAAGCGTCGTGATTATACAACCTTAAGTGATAATTTCAAATAGAGGTTGTGCGTGGATGGCCGCGGCTGCCGGAGCTCCTTTTTGGATCCGGACGAGGGCGACGAGCTACAACTGCTGGCGATAGGCGACGTCGATCTGTTCCTGAGTCATCGGTTCACCGAGTTTCGTCTGGTCGTGAACCATTTCGGAGATGCTCGGCATCACCGAGCGCTTCACCTGCACCTCCGGCGACCACAGCTTCGAGCGCATCAGGGCCTTGCCGCAATGGAAATAGGCTTCGGTCACGGTGATGCTCAATACCGCGCGCGGGAGCTTGCCGAACTCTTCCATCGACGCCATCAGTTCCGGGTCTTTAATCAGCCTGGCTACGCCACTGACACGCAAGGTGTCGTCGATGCCCGGAACGAAGAAGATCAGCTGCACATGGCCGCTGCCAGCCATCAGATTCTGGAACGTATCGATGCGATTATTGCCGGGACGATCCGGCATCTGCAGCTCGGTTGGCGAGGCAATCCGAACGAAGCCAACGCCGCCACCGCGCGGTGAGGCGTCGACGGTGCCGTCGGGACCCGACGAAGCAAGCACGCAGAACGGCGACAGCGAGATGAACTTGCTGGAGTGCATATCGAGCGTCGGTCGCGCCTTGGCGATCACGCGCGGATGCGGCGTTGGATAAATGGTGCGGAGTTCGTCTGCTGCGACGTCGGTCACGTCTGCTCCCCCGATATGATTTGATAACGCAAAACTAGCATAGTGGCGCCTTGCGGAAAAGTCGCGCAGACAGCACCGCAACCGACGCCGGAGTCACCATGTGACTCCCTAACGAATGTTGCTTGCCGATTTGGCCCGTTCGCTATGAGCCTGTGGCGTCTTTGTGTGGCCCGGGCCAATTGATGACGCCGGCCCACCAACGCAACCGTATGCGTGTCACGAGTGCAAGCGATGCCGCGATTTCAATGACGCCGCTGGCGATGATGAGTTCGCGCGCGAAAGGCACCCAGGCGGGCGTGACGAGCAACAACTTCTCCGGCATGGCGAGATACGGCAATGGCCGGCGCCATTGGACGCGTTGACGTCAGTTGGATCATTCACCTGTCTTCGCGATCAGGCCTTGTCGATGATGTGGGTGTTGGGACGATCACTGCCCGAGGCAGTTTCCTCGTGCCACTGCCCTTTTTCGTCCTCATAGGCAATCACCTCGGTGCGACCCGGCACCCTCTGCTCGGCCGCGGCGCGCTTGGCGGCTGCGGTGGCGAGTGCGTGCGTCGCATACGGCTCGGAGAAGACGGCGCCAACCTTATAGGCCCAACCGCCATCATGCTCGACGATCACATAGGTCACTTCCGTCATATCAGTCTCTCTTTATCCTGTAGTGCCCGCGGCGAGGTGACGGCGGGGCCAGAGTGACCTAACGCGCCGCGCGCAGAATTAGCCTCAAATTGGGCCCGATTGCCTGTGGATTGCAAGGCCGCACCCTGGCACCGTTTCGTGATCGTCATCATGCGGCGTCAGCCGGAACGAAACAGCTAATGATGATCTCGCCGCGATGGCGCACATACCAGACGACGGCTTCGCCGACGGGATTGCCGCGATCGCGGATCACGGCACGCGTCGGCACCTCCGTCCATATGCCTTCGATCGGCACCCAATAGGCGCCTTTGCGGACGTCATATTCGGTGCGATGGCCGTCGGAGATATCGCAACACGGCACGCCATTAGGGCTGATGACGCTTTTGAACCAGTTCCGGATATCGTCGGGCACATCGCTGAACTGGCCGCGATCGATGGCGTGTGCTGACGCGGTCATCACGGTGAACACTGCAAGCAGCACCACTTGAATCAATCCCCGCATGCGAACCTCACATCGGTGTTGTATCACGCGCGGACTCCGGGTGCCGCACGGGACGACTCGGATTCTTGCGATGATTAAGCCTGAGCTATGGCGGCGACGCCTGCCCAAAGATTATACCCGGCGCGACGAGCTGGGGATCGCTGCGCTGCAGTATCGATCTGTTGGTCTGCTGGCCCACGGTACCATGCTAGCATCTGTGTCAAGCGGCCCGATCAAATGGCTGCACCGGGGAGGATGACCATGCCCAGCCGTTCTATGCGCGCGTTGTGCGCTGCTGCTGTCGTGACATGTGCTTCGCTTGCTGCGGTGACCGCGTTCGCCGCTGATTATCCGGCGCCGAAACAGGGCGACTGGATCGCGAAGGATTTCAAGTTTCATACCGGCCATGTGATGCCGGAGTTGAAGCTGCATTACACCACGGTGGGTGAGCCGAGCGGCCAGCCGGTGCTGGTGCTGCATGGCACCGGCGGTTCGGCGCAGAGCATGTTGACGCCTGCTTTTGCGGGCGAATTATTCGGCGCGGGCCAGCCGCTCGATGCCACAAAATACTACATCATCATTCCCGATGCGCTCGGCCACGGCAAATCGTCGAAACCCTCTGACGGGATGAAGACCGCATTTCCGAAGTACAATTACGACGATATGGTCGATGCCCAACATCGGCTGCTGATCGAAGGGCTCGGCATCAAGCATGTGCGGATGGTAATCGGAAATTCCATGGGCGGCATGCATGCGTGGATCTGGGGCACGAAATATCCTGATATGATGGATACCTTGGTGCCGATGGCGTCGCAGCCTACGGAAATGAGCGCACGAAACTGGATGATGCGGCGCATGATGATCGAGACCGTGCGTGCCGATCCGGATTACAAGGGCGGCAACTACACATCGCAGCCTGGCATGATCAAATTTGCTAGCGTGATGTATGGCATCGCAACAGCCGGCGGCACGCTGGCCTATCAGATGCTGGCGCCGACCGGCGAGGCCGCCGACAAGAATGTCGATGACCGGCTCAAGGCGCCGTTTGTCGCCGATGCAAATGATTTCATCTATCAGTGGGAATCGTCGCGCGACTACAATCCATCAGCAGGTCTGGAGAAGATCACATCCGTCGTGCTCGCGATCAACGCTGCCGATGACGAGCGCAATCCGCCGGAGACCGGGTTGATGGATGCCGCGCTGAAGCGGATCAAACATGCGAAGATGCTGCTGATCCCGGCGAGCACCGAGACCCGTGGTCATCTCACGACAGGCGGTGCGAAATTCTATAAGCAACAGCTTCAGGAGCTGCTGCAGACCGCACCGCAGCGGACCATGTAAAAAGTAAAGGCGACGGGCCGGCATTGCGGCGCGTCGCCTGATCTGTTGTCACGCGTCCGTATCGAACGACGCAGCAGTGCTAGTCGTCCTTGTTCTTCTTGCGCTTCTTCTTTTTCTTGCCGTCGTCGGTTTCGTCAGACTCATCCGCGATGGCGGCTTCGGCCTCGATCATCGCGGCGACGCGTTCGACGGCTTCCTGCTGCTCGCGCAGCAAGGCCTCTTCGCGCTCCTGCGCTTCGCGCAGGCGCATCTGGCGGTGGTCTTCCCAGGCGTCGAACACCATGTGCAGCCACGGCATGATCTGCTCGAGGCTCGGCAGCGCGCCGGGAGGACCCTGCTCGCCGCGCGGCCCGGCTTCACCCTGCACACCGGGTTTGCCCTGAAGGCCCTGTTCACCCCGTGGTCCCTGCGGCCCGGCCTTGCCCTGTGGTCCGATCGGACCGGGCTTGCCGTTGACGCCAGCCTTACCATTGACGCCAGCCTTACCCTGGGGGCCTGCTTCGCCGCGCTTGCCCTGCGGCCCCGGCTTGCCATTGGCGCCGGCTTTGCCGGCCAGGCCCGGCTTGCCCTGCGCGCCGTCCGGCCCCGGCCGTCCGGGATGGCCCTGCGGTCCGGGAAGCCCCGGTTCGCCGCGGGGGCCGCGTAATCCGGTCTGGCTGATCGTTTCTTTTGCCACGCCTCACACTCCGTATTGATTCTGTCCGGCCGCTTTTAACAGGGGATGGATGACGGCTTCAATTCGCCGCTGCTGCCATGCCACCACAGACATTGCCGGTTGCGCTTCACCACATGCGGACTAGCATCGGCTGTCGCTTGACCTGCCGGCACCCGCGCCAGGTTGGCGTGGCGGCGAACAAAAGATCAGGGAGGAGAACATGCGGAGAGGGCAGGTTCTGTGGTTGCTGTGCGGCGCTGTGGCGCTGCTGGGAGCACCTGCGCCGGCCGCGGCTGCCGGACAGCTCGCCGTCGCGGTGGCCGATTTCGACTATAGCGACACTTCGGGCGAGGAGGCCGACCAATCCGCGCAGCATCGCGACCGCATGACCATCTTCGCTGCACTGCTGCGCGACGGGCTGGCGCAGCGCGACTACCGCGTGGTGCGCCCGGCCTGTCCGCAGCCCGCCTGCACTGCCATCAGCATGGCGCCCGACGATCTCGTCGCGGCGGCGCGCCGCGACGGCGCGCGTTATCTGGTCTATGGCGGCATCCGCAAGATGAGTACGCTGGTGCAATGGGGCGAGGTACAGTTGTTCGATGTCGAGCGCGAGCAGCTGGTGATGCGTCGCGCCGTCACCTTCCGCGGCGATACGGACACAGCGTTCCGCCGCGCCGCCGATTTCGTGAGCGAGACGGTGAAGGATGCGATGGCCGGCCGGTGAGCGTCGTCAGAACGTGCAGTATCGCGTTCAATGCGCCGCTGGACGTGTCGCGTAGCCTGCGGGTTATCGATCACGCATCCAGTAGCGAAGCCACACATTCGATCTCGATTAGCATCGCCGGATTGGGCAGCGCCTGAACCACGCAAGTGGTGCGCGCCGGATAGGGCGGTGGTCCGAAGGCTTCGGCATACAGAGTATTCATCGCAGCCACGTCGGACGCGCGCGTCAGCAGCACATTGACCTTGACGAGGTGCGAGATGTCGGTGCCTGCATCCTTCAGCACTCGTTTGATCGTGCGCACCACAAATCCGAACTGCGCCTCGAAGTGTTCCGGCAATTGGCCATTGGCGTCGAAGCCGGGGATGCCGGAGACGAACAGGAGATCGCCGACCCGCGCCGCATAAGACAGCGGCGGCGCCTTGATTCCGGGAGGGGGCGGGAAGTGCTGGATGGGCATGATCAGGCCTCGCGCTCATGTGTGACGGGCCAGCGTAGCAGGTCTAGGCAAGGTGCGCCCGCGAATTGCCGGGCCCTGTCGAACCCGAATGGGATCCGCGGCGACTTACGCTCTCATCAGGGCAACGGGCGACGACATATGAAATCATATCTGGCGCTGCTGACCTTGTTGGCCCTCACGAGCGCAACGCATGCCGGCGAGATACGCCTAGGGGCGTCCATGCAAGTGAAACCGGATTCGATCTGGTTCGGGGATCGCGCGAAGCTGGCGCGATGGCAGGCACTGAAGAAAGCCGGCGATTCAAAAGCTCTGGCGTCGTATCAGGAGGGCCTGCTGCAGGCGCGTGAGGCATGGCAGTTCACTAGGCCGCTCACTGTCAGAATTCGCGGCTTTGAGCCGAAGGCGCATCTGGTCGATGTCGAGATGCAGACCGAAGGCCGGCTGCAGGGCTCCACATGGGTGCTGGATACCGACGCGCTCCAGCAATAGCGCCATCAGCTAGCCGTGCGCCGGCACGTCGGCCCCATCCGCTGAATACTGTTTGATCTTGTTACGCATGGTGCGAACGGAGACGCCGAGCACGCGGGCGGCATGGGTGCGATTGCCGTCGCAGCGCGCCAGCGTCTGCAGCATCAGTTCGCGTTCGACCTCATGGACAGTCGCGCCGATCAGCATCGTCACGACCTCGCTGGGATCTGACGAGGGCGCAAACATGTCCATTTCAGCCGGCGAATCGTCACGCGGGCGGCGAAGGGACTCGTAAAGGGATTCCTGGATCATGGGTATCTCCCGATCAACGCCTGCTTCGTTGCGCGAAGCAACAACATCGAGAACGAACAGCCCCCAGCCGTCGCGTTGCGGCAGGTTGGGCGCGATTGGTTAATGAAAGGTTAATCCATGGGTACCATTGGGTGTACCGCCGGGATTTTGCAACAAAGAAAGTCGCTTTGTCGGCCCTTGGCGCCTTGGAACCCGGCATGTCGATAAGCGCACAGGGCGCGCTAGATATTGGCACCGCGGTTATAGGCTTCGATCAGCTGGTTATAGGCGCGCGGCCGAGCAGGGGAGCCCTCGACCGTCCAGGCGATCGATAGGCCCCCGGGGCGTTCACCTAGGTAACACCCATTCTCATTAGATAAGACTTTACACCTAGGCTTAAAGTCTTTATTATGGCCTCGAATGAGAGGAGGATGCAATGAATGCTCTGTTAGATTTCAAGCGTGGCCTGTTCTTCATGGCGGACGAACTCAGCGATATCAAAAGGGAGCTGATTTTCAGGCGGTTGCTCCGCTTGACTATCAAAGCTGGCTACAAGGATGATCAGGATCGGGATGAGCTTGGTAGGTGGACTAGCGAGGGAGGCGTCACGGTCGAGACTTCTGATGGATTCCTTACGGGAATTCCAAGTATCGATGAAACCTCGCAGGCTCTAAGCGATACGCTGGTTAGCGTTATGGAGACGTTGGAGCATCTGCCAACGATGAGCGCATCTCAGTACGGAATCGCTGTTCATGCCGCGTTCGGTGCGGCGGTGAGCCTACAAGATTTTCCCGGTGTTGGAGATATCGAACGAAGCTTCAGTCTTGACGCCGTAGACCCGACTTATGGCATGGCCGGAACGATCAGGACCGATTTGACCCTTCGCGATATTCAGGGCGACGTCATTGCGATCTACGATGTAAAAACCGGCAATGCGAGGATGTCTTCCGCCAGGGCAGATGAGCTTCGCGAAATGACGCGGTCATCGCCCAATACGCCTGTGTTTGAGCTGAATGTCGTTCGAGGGATTTCTCGAAAGTCGCGTGGTGCAATGTCCCGGTGTGCGATCCGCATCGTGTCGTTTTGCTCTAACTAAGCTTGGAGGAATAACAGAATGTCGATGGAAATATATGTTCTTTCCGAACGCCGCCTCGTTTCGATCCAGGAATGGCAAAGGTCAATCGATGCCACAGGAGTTTCAATGAAGCTGTCGACCGGGACGCCATTCGCTAAATTGCGAGGGGCGCTGCCTGTTTTATTAGATCGCAAACCTTCACACTTCGAATGCGATCACTGGGATGTGAAAGATTTCGTCCGTACTTATCCTGACGTTCAGTCTGGCCATCGAAGTAAATATGCTCTCGCGATACGTTGGGGGGCAGATGCCGATGCCGCATCCTCCGCTTATAGCGCCGCGGCTGGTTATGCCCGAGCAACTGGTGGTTTTATATTCGATTGCCAAGAAGGGGCCGTGATTTCGTTGGAACGCGCCATCGAAATTGCCGATGAATTGAAACACAGTGGGCCTGCAATAGAGGCTGCTGTGCGCACAGTTATGCAACGGTTCAGACGAGGTAAATGACCACCAATTTACCCGCTGGGGAATTTCACGGGCAGTGTTTGTGAAAATTCATCTCTCCGACAACAGAAAAGCCGGGCAATCGCCCGGCCTTTGGTGTTTGTTGTTCGGTCACTAACTCGGGGGAAGGAGGCGTCTTACAACGCCTTATTACTTTTCTTCACCGCCTCCGCCTGCACATAGACCTGCTGGCCCATGTCCTTGAACTTCCGGCTCATGCTGGCCATGCCGTCCTCGATCACGCCACTCATCGACATGCCCATCGACGCCGTGCCGCCGAGGTTCAGTGCCGCCTTCTCGTTGTCGCCGAGGGTTGCCGCGTAGTCGCGCACGTCCTGCGTGATCTTCATCGAGCAGAACTTCGGTCCACACATCGAGCAGAAATGCGCGACCTTGTGGGCGTCCTTCGGCAGCGTCTCGTCGTGATAGGCGACGGCGGTTTCCGGGTCCAAGCCGAGATTGAACTGATCCTGCCAGCGGAAATCAAAACGGGCGCGTGACAGCGCGTCGTCGCGCATCTGCGCGGCGGGATGGCCTTTGGCAAGATCCGAGGCATGCGCTGAGATCTTGTAGGTGATCACGCCGACCTTGACGTCGTCGCGGTTGGGCAGGCCGAGATGCTCCTTCGGCGTCACGTAGCACAGCATCGAACAGCCGAACCAGCCGATCATGGCGGCGCCGATGCCCGAGGTGATGTGGTCGTAGCCCGGCGCGATGTCGGTGGTCAGTGGCCCCAGGGTGTAGAACGGCGCTTCGCCGCATTCCTTGAGCTGCTTGTCCATGTTGATCTTGATCTTGTGCAGCGGCACATGGCCGGGGCCTTCGATCATCACCTGGCAGCCCTTCGCCCATGCCACCTTGGTGAGTTCGCCGAGGGTTTCCAGTTCGGCGAATTGTGCGCGGTCATTGGCGTCGGCGATCGAGCCGGGGCGCAACCCGTCGCCGAGCGAGAACGACACGTCATACTTGCGCATGATGTCGCAGATTTCCTCGAAGTGGGTGTAGAGGAAGCTCTCCTGGTGATGCGCCAGGCACCACTTGGCCATGATCGAGCCGCCGCGCGAGACGATGCCGGTGACGCGGTTGGCGGTGAGATGGATGTAGGCCAGCCGGACGCCGGCATGAATGGTGAAGTAGTCGACGCCCTGTTCGCACTGCTCAATCAGGGTGTCCTTGTAAAGCTCCCAGGTCAGCTTGACCGGATCGCCGTCGCACTTCTCCAGTGCCTGATAGATCGGCACGGTGCCGATCGGGATCGGCGCATTGCGCAGGATCCATTCACGGGTGGTGTGGATGTTGCGGCCCGTCGAGAGGTCCATCACGGTGTCGGCACCCCAGCGGATCGCCCACACCATCTTGTCGACTTCTTCCTCGACCGACGACGTCACGGCGGAGTTGCCGATATTGGCGTTAATCTTGGTGAGGAAGTTGCGGCCGATGATCATCGGCTCGAGTTCGGCGTGGTTGATGTTGCAGGGGATGATGGCGCGGCCGCGGGCGATCTCCGAGCGCACGAATTCCGGCGTGACGAACAGCGGCACTTCGGCGCCGAAGCTCTCGCCGTCGGCGCGCGCGGCCTCGGCGCGCTCGAGCTGGACCTTGCGGCCGAGGTTTTCGCGCTCGGCGACGTAGATCATTTCCTTGGTGATGATGCCGGCGCGGGCGAACTCATATTGCGTGATCATGTGATCGCCGGTGCCGCGCAGCGGCTTGTGATAGGCCTTGAACGACTTCGCAGCATGCGCTGCGCCGACATTGCCGTTGTCTTCCGGCTTGATCTTGCGGCCCTGATATTCCTCGACGCCGCCGCGCTCCTTGACCCAATCGAGACGCGCGCGAGACAACCCGTTATTGACGTCGATCAGCACGTCCGGATCGGTATAGGGACCCGACGTGTCATAGACCGGCAGGTTCGGCTCGCCGGCGCCTTCCGAGAGAATGATCTCGCGCAGCGGCACGCGCAGGTCCGGCGCGCTCTCCGGGATCGCGTAGATCTTGCGCGACGAGGGCAGGTTGCCGGTGGTGACGGCGGGCAGGGTGGTGTCGGGATTGGAGCGGATGTTCATGGACTAATCCTCCGTTGTCGTTCTTGAAATGTCAGGCGGCTTTGGCGGATGCGCCAAGCCATTGATGGACGCGAGCGTCCGGGTCTGCGTGTTGGGTGACGTCGCTGACGACGGCGATGGAATCCGCGCCAGCGGCAAAGATCTCTGCGGCTTGTTCGAACTTGATGCCGCCGATCGCCACTAGCGGCAGCGTGCCGATGCGCTTCTTCCAGACAGAGATTTTCGGAATGCCCTGCGGCGCGAAGCGCATGGATTTCAGCGTGGTGAAGAAGATCGGCCCGAGCGCGACGTAATCCGGCTTCGCGCTTAATGCGGTTTCAAGTTCGTCCTCGTCATGGGTTGAGAGGCCCAGCGTGATGCCGGCCTTGCGGATCGCGGCAACATCGGCCTCGGCCAGATCTTCCTGGCCGAGATGCAGATGCTGCGCCTTGAGGTCGATGGCGACGCGCCAGTAGTCGTTGACCACCAGCTTGGTCTTGGTACCGTTGGTCACGGTCAGCGCCTCGCGAAACAGCGTCGTCGCCGCTGTGTCGTCGAGATCCTTGGCGCGAAGCTGCACGGTGCCGACGCCCAGCTGCGTGAGGCGTTTCACCCAGGCTACGGTGTCGACGACGGGATAGAAACGGTCAGGATACGGCATGCCAGAACGGTGTCCCGATGACTGGAGTGGAAGGAGAAGCGAAGTCGCGCGCGCCCATCAGGCCCGCCTCGAAGCCGGTGCGGCCGGCCTCGACGGCGAGGCGGAAGGCATTGGCCATGGCGACGGGATCGGCCGCCTTGGCGACGGCGGTGTTGAGCAGCACGGCGTCATAGCCGAGTTCGAGCGCTTCGGCGGCATGCGACGGCGCGCCGAGGCCGGCATCAACCACCAGCGTGATATCGGGCAGGCGGTCGCGCATCAGTTTCAGCGCGTCGGCATTAATGATGCCGCGTGCCGAGCCGATCGGCGCGGCCCATGGCATCACCACCTTGCAGCCGGCATCCACCAGACGCATCGCGACGCTCAAGTCCTCGGTGCAATAGGGGAACACCTCGAAGCCGTCCTTGATCAGGATATCGGCGGCTTCGACAAGGCCGACCACATCGGGCTGCAGCGTGTCATTGTCGGCGATCACTTCGAGCTTGATCCAGGACGTGCCGAACAATTCGCGCGCCAGCTTTGCGGTGGTCACCGCCTCGCGCACGCTGCGGCAGCCCGCAGTGTTGGGCAGCACGGTGACGTCGAGTTCTCTAATCAGCGACCAGAACGCGTCGCCGGTCTTGCCGCCGGCGGATTCACGCCGCAGCGACACGGTGACGATGCCGGCGCCGGAGGCGCGGATCGCGTCCTGCATGATCGCGGGTGACGGATAGAGCGCCGATCCGATCAGCAGGCGTGACTTAAACTCTTTGCCGTAGAAATTCACCATGAACTCGCTCCATGGTTTGCGTGCTCCCTCCCCCCTTGCGGGGGAGGGTTGGGGAGGGGGGTAGAGCCAGGCGAGAGCGTCGCGGTAAGAGTCCCTTTGTGGACCCCCGCCCCCGACCCCTCCCCGCAAGGGGGAGGGGAGCACAGCGGCCTTTGCGAATTGATCACGTCAAGGAGGTGCACGTTCTCACCCTCCCTGCCGTGGCGTGATGATCTCGATCTCGTCGCCTGCTTTGAGCGGCGTTTGCGCCCACGCGCTGCGCGGCACCACGTCGAAATTCAGCGCAATGGCGCAATGGGTGCCTTCGTAGTCCAGTTCCTGCAGCAACGCACCGACATGCGACGCCTCGATTTCGCGGTGCTCGCCATTGACGATCACTTGCATTGCATCACCTCATTGTCGATCTCGCCACGCTGCACATAAGCGAGCGTCAGCTCCGCCAGCGCAGGCGCCAGCAGAAAGCCGTGGCGATAGAGGCCGTTCACCGCGATCGTGTTCTTGTCGATCGCGATGCGCGGCAGGTTATCAGGGAAAGCCGGGCGCAGGCCCGAACCGAATTCGAGAATGCGCGCTTCGGCAAAGGCCGGATGCACCGCATAGGCAGCGCCGAGCAGTTCGAGTGCAGAGCGCGCGCTAACGCCGGTGTCCTCGCCTTCGATGGAGGTCGCGCCGAGCATGAAGCGGTTGTCGGCGCGCGGGATCACGTAAAGTGGCCATCGCGGATGCATCAGGCGGATCGGGCGCGACAGCTGTACTTCATCTGTCTCGACGATGATGATTTCGCCCTTGACGCCGCGCAGCTTCGGCGTGCTGGCATCATCACGTGCCGCAAGCCCGCGGCAATCGATCACCAGACCGTCGAGATCTTTCGGCTGCTGCTCGCTGTTGTATTTGATGATGCCGCCGGCGGCGGTGATCCGCGCATGGAGTTGCGGGAGCACGCGGCGCGGCTCCACATGGCCTTCGCCGGGATAGAACAGCCCGTCGCGAAACCGGCCTTCGAGCGAGGGCTCGATCTCGGCGACGCCTGCTGCATCCAGCCGCGTATGGCCGGAGGTCATTTTCGCGAAGCGTTCGAAATCGGCGCGGTCGCGCGCATGTGCAACGACCAGCGAGCCATTGAACGGTGTGTCGGGGAGTTCCTCGCGCCACAGATCGAGCGCGCGCAGGCCGAGGCGGGAGACCACAGGCTCGGAGACCTCGGCTTCGCACCACGGCGCCAGCATGCCGCCGGCCCAATGGCTGGTGGCGTCGCGCATGCTGGAATCGCTGCGCTCATGCAGCGTCACGGCGTGGCCGGCCTTGGCCAGCATCAACGCCTGCCAAGCGCCGGCAATGCCAGCGCCAATGACTGATATCGATTGACCCGCCACGGGAGAGTCCCCGCGCGGAGATTGCGTAGTCTGAAACATCCCTGTCCCTTCGCCGGCATGACCCGGATCAGGTTCAAAGGGTCACCGCGGTCTCGCGCGTCTCTTCCGGAACAGGAAAAGTGCAAGCTTGCGGTATCTCAGCTCCTCGTCGGAGCCCCCCTCGGAACGACTCTAATGTAAACCTATGGATGGGCGTGTCAACGCGCCCTAGGAATCCCTTGACGTGTAATCCCTTGGGATTCCACCCGATCACGCACAATTACGGCTTCGGAGCCTGGGCGTTGGCATTGGCCGTGTTCTGCAGGTGCAGGCGCTCGGCATCCTTGGCGAAGAGTGGCTGATGCGGCGGCGCGGAAACGTCACGGCGCTGGCGCTTGGCGGCGTAGTAGTAGCCGCCGGCATAGTAGGACACCGCGCGGTTGTGATTGCCGTTCGCGGCGCGATAGGCGCCAGCGAGATATTTCACCGCGTAAGTGAGATTGGTGTTGGGATCGCGGAGGCCTTCGGCGGTGCCGGTGTAGCCAACGCCGCGCGCGGTCGCGAGCTTGATCTGCATCAGGCCGATAGTGCCGCCGCGGCCGATCAGATTGGGGTGATACTTGCTTTCGCGCACGATCACACGATGCACCAGCGCCTCGGGCACGCCATTGGCCTGGGCATGGGTGGCAACCATGGCGTCGTAGTCGGCACGCTGCTGCGCGGATGCCAGTTGCGGAAGAGCGGCAACAGCCAGAATCATCGCCAGGGACAGAGAAATACGTTTCATGAATGGTCTCGAAAACTTCGTTCTCCGCCTGTAGCGGAGGCAGCCTTTCAGACGGCCTAAACCATCCGATTCAATTATCCGAGATGAGGGCTCGAATTGAGTCTTTCTGTAGGCCAGATTCGCGAGTTCCGCCCGATATTTACCCCAAATTATGCCCTCTCGTGATTTGCTGCGGTATTCCGGCGCTTTTCTTGCGACTTTCCAGGGGCATGCCGCGCATGACGATGTCCGCCACCCATCCCGTCGTAACGCGCAAAACGATGCACGGGCTGCTCCCGCTCTGGGTGGGGATTGCGGTCTATACGCTGTGGCTCGCGGCGGGCAACGCCCTCCTGAGAGATCCGGATGCGTATTGGCAGATCGCAGTCGGGCAGTGGATTCTCGATCACCATGCGGTGCCGACGACCGACATCTACTCGTTCACGATGTACGGCCAGCCATGGATCTCGACCCAGTGGCTGTCTCAGGTCCTCTACGCGGTCGCCTATGCCGGCGCGGGCTGGACCGGCGTGGTGGTGCTTGCTGTCGCTGCGCTGGCCGTGACAATGGCGCTGTTGGCGCGCTTTCTCGATAAGCGCCTGCCGGCCACGGTGACGATCATTTTCGTCGCGACGGCGCTGGCGCTGATGGCAGGGCATGTTGTTGCGCGGCCGCATCTGCTGGCGATGCCGGTGATGGTGGCCTGGGTCGCAAGTCTCGTGAATGCGATGGATCGCAGGAGCGTGCCATCCTTCTGGCTGCTGCCACTGATGGTGCTATGGGCCAATCTGCACGGCGGCTTCATTCTCGGATTGGCGCTGATCGGTCCGATCGGCATCGATGCGATCTGGCATGCACCGAAGACGATGCAGCGCGCGCTGCTGCTGCGCTGGGCGCTGTTCGGCATTGCCGCGTTGGCAGCAAGTTGCGTGACGCCTTATGGCTGGGACTCGCTGCTGGCGTCGCGTCGCATTCTCAATCTCGGTGAAGCGCTGGCGCTGATCGGCGAATGGCGGCCTGCGAATTTCAATCATGTCGGGCCTCTGGAACTGACCGTGCTGGCAGCGTTCGCGCTGGCGCTGTGGCGCGGCATCACGCTGCCGCCGATGCGCATCGTGCTCGTGATCGGCTTCGTGTTCATGGCGCTCAGTCACGTGCGCAACGCCGAAGTGCTGGCGCTGCTGGCGCCGATGGTCTTGGCGACGCCGCTTGGTCGACAAATCGGTGGACCTCAGATGCCGGCGGCCAATCATGTATCGCCGTCGCGGCATCTGCTGTTCGCGGGGATCGCGATCTGTCTGATCGCCGGGACATTCGTATTGGCGTCCGTGCAGCGCTACATGCCGCTCGAGGCGGCTGCGCCCGCAAAGGCGGTGACTGAACTCCAGAAGCTCAAGCTCAGCCGCGTCTTCAACGATTACGACTTCGGCGGCTATCTGATCGCGCGTGGCGTGCCGACCTTCATCGATGGCCGTACCGAATTGTTCGGGACGAAGCTGATGGTCGACCACAACAATGCCAGCGGTCTGATCGAGCCTGACAATCTGTTCCGGCTGCTGAAGGACTACGACATCGAGGCGACCTTGCTGCGAACCCAAAGCGCGGCGACCAAGCTGCTCGATCGCGTCGATGGTTGGGAGAAGGTCTATAGCGATGACATCGCTACGATCCATCTGCGGAAGCCGGGTGCGGTCCACAGCGTTGCACCTGCGGTGAAGGCGAACTGAGTGCTACGCTGCGGCTCTGTCCGTATCGCGTGCCGGCAGCGTGATGCGGACGATCAGGCCACGCGGCTGGCGATCCAGCAGTGTCAATTCGCCGCCATGGGCCAACGTTACGGCGCGGGCGATCGACAGGCCGAGGCCGAAGCCGGCAGCTTCATGATCCATGTTGCGGGCGTAGTCGCCGCGTACGAAGGGCTGCAGCATCGCGCTCTTTTGTGCGTCCGAAATGCCAGGACCGTCATCGGTGACGTCGATGATGGCGCCGCCCTCGGACATCGTCAGAGAGATATTCGCTTCCGAGCCGAACTTCACGGCGTTCTCGACCAGGTTGGTCACTGCGCGATGGAGATCGTCGGGCCGGGCCATCGCCATGGCGTGGGACGGGCCCTGATAGGTCACCATATGCCCGATGTCGGCAAACTGGTCGGCGATCAGCTGCAGGGTTGTGGCGATATCCGTCAGCGTCATCTCTTCCAGCCGACGGTCGTTGCGCAGGAATGACAGCACGGCTTCGAGCATCGATCGCATCTGATCGAGGTCACGCAGCATGTGGCGGCGATGGCCGTCGTCCTCGATGAATTCCGAACGGAGACGCAGCCGCGTAATCGGCGTACGCAAATCATGGCTGATGGCGGCGAGCATCTTGGTGCGGTCGTCAATTAGCGTGCCGATGCGCTCGCGCATCCGGTTCAGCGCGCGTGCCACCGAGCGAATTTCTTCGGGGCCGCGCTCGGGCAGGGGCTCAGCCGAGCCGTTCAGGCTGAACTCTTCTGCTGCCTTGGCAAAGGCCGAAAGCGGCGCGGACAGCATGCGGGCCGCCCACAGGCCCAGCAGCGTCAGGCTGATCACCACGAACAGAAACGTCAGAACCCAAGGACCGCCCAGAAAGAAGCCTGGTCGTCGCTCCGGTAGACTACTGAAGGAGAACATGTCGCCGTCCGGGAGGGTGACCCCGATCCGGTCCGGCGCGCCACCGATCGTCAGCAGTCGCGCGTCGGAACCAAGCAGCCGGCGTAAGCTGTGACGCGGATAGTCGGGGCCATCGTCGGTTGTGATCGTTGCATCCCGAGGGACTGGCCGGATGTCGAATTTGGGAAAGGCGTTTTTCAGATTGACCAGAAGTTCCCGGCGATCGGCAATCGGTGTCGCCTTCAGCAAGCGAACGATCGCGATCAACTCGCCGTGGCCACGATCCCGCTCCTGATCATTCGGGTCCGGCCGCATCAGCGTGAACAGCAGCGAGAGAACGATGTGGATAGCCACGATCGACATCACCACCAGGGCGGTGATCTGGCCGCTGATCCGACGCAGATTGAGGACGCTGAACATCTCGATGAAACTAGTTGGTCGTCGCCGTCGCGACCGCTTCCACCGTCGGCGTGAACATGTAGCCGCCCGAACGCACCGTCTTGATCATTTGCGCGTCCTGCGGGTCGATCTCGATCTTGCGGCGGATACGGCTGACCAGCACGTCGATGCTGCGTTCGAACGATCCGGCGCTGCGGCCTTGCGTGAGATCGAGCAGGCTGTCGCGCGACAGCACGCGGCCGGAGCGCTCGACAAAGGCACGCAGCAGATCGAATTCGGCCGAGGTCATGGCGACGCGCGCGCCTTCGGGATTGCGCAATTCGCGCAGGCGCAGGTCGATCTGCCAGCCGGCGAATGACAGCGCCGTGGCGTTCGGCGTGGCGCTGGCATTGAGCGCCGTGGCCTGTCGGCGCAGCACTGCATTGATGCGTGCCAGCAATTCGCGCGGATTGAAGGGCTTTGGCAGGTAGTCGTCGGCGCCCATTTCGAGGCCGAGGATGCGGTCCACGTCTTCGCCGCGCGCCGTCAGCATGATGATCGGCAGTTGCGACTCGGCACGGACCTTGCGGCACAGGCTGAGGCCGTCTTCGCCGGGTAGCATCACGTCGAGGATCAGCAGGTCGACACGGGTGTCGGCCATCACCTTTTCCATCTCGCGCCCGTCGGCAGCGGTGGTGACGTTGCAGGAATTGGTACGCAGATACTTCGCGATCAGCGTACGGGTTTCGCGGTCGTCTTCTACGACCAGGATGTTCGGTACGTTTGCCATGCGAACTCTTTTGGCCGGGATCGGCGCGGGCTGCAGAAGTTTTTTGTTTCGGACTATTGCTGGTGGCTGAGGCGCAACAAACCGCAACATGTCAGCAAGGCAATAACAAGACCTCGTTAAGAAGGTTAACCGCAAGTTGCGAGCACTAAGCAAGCACCTTGGAGCAGATCATGACCTCTATCTCGGCCGCGTCCAGCAGTTCCTACCAATCCCCCCTTCAGAAACTGCAGCAGGAGCTGCAGGCCGAGCTTTCCTCCGGAAAGATCAGCAGCGGCGATCAGGATGCGCTGTCCTCTGCTTTAACCGATATCGACTCGTCGCTGCAGGCCGACCGTTCGAGCCAGAGCAGCGGCAGCCGGCCGTCGCCGGACGAGATGAAATCGAAGATCGACGATCTCATCAGTGCCCAGGTGTCCAGCGGCAAGCTGACCTCGGACCAGGCCACCGAATTGCAGGGCGTGTTCCAGTCGGCCTTCGCCGATGGCGGTCCGGGTGGAGCAGGCGGCGCTCGCGGTGCCGGTGGTCCACCTCCTGGCGGTGGACCCGGCGGCCCACCGCCGTCGGATAGCGCCGATAGTACCGACAGTACCGATGATACGGACAGTGCGACCAGTATCTCCGATATCATGAAGCAGTTCCTGGACTCGCTGAAGCAATCGCTGGAGGCCTCGTCTTCAAGCTCCTACAGCGCGAGCGGCACCAGCGCTACAGCATCCAGCAGCAAGGCGTCATTCACCGCCCTGCTGATCGACTACCAGACCTGATACGAAGACCGCGACGCTTACGACCAGGCTGACGCCACCATCTTTCCCGCAAGGGAAAGGTGGTGGTTTCTTTTGTGCAGGTCACTTTCGCGCTATTGCCGGAACAAGGAACACGTCCGGGCATTGTTACCCCTTCAATTGATTTTATGGAGGCGACAATGACTCCCGACGTCATGACGAAGCCGCATAGCCTGATTGCGAGCGACCGGATCGAGGGAACGGCGGTACGACGTCCGAATGGCGAACGCATCGGTCATATCGAACGTCTGATGATCGACAAGATCAGCGGCAAAGTGTCCTACGCGATTCTGAGCTTCGGCGGCTTTCTCGGTCTCGGCTCGAATCTGCTGCCGCTGCCTTGGGCGCGGCTGACCTTCAATCGCACGCTCGACGCGTATCAACTTGATATCAGCGAAGAGGAATTGCGCAGCGCGCCGTCATTCACCGAGAAACGCGAGTTCGACTGGGTCGACAGGTCGCAGGAAGAAGCGCTGCATCGCCACTACGGCGTCGCACCCTATTGGGGTGAATTCTAACGACCAATTTCGGTGGAACCGGAACAGTCATTGTACCTCCGCGTTGCTTTTGGACGACCCACAACGACAGGAGGAACATATGTTCAAGAAATACATGACGGCTGGTATTGTTGGTTCGGCGTTGCTGGCAACCGCAGCTTTCGCGCAGAGCCCGAGCGCAACTACGACAACCACAGCCCCGGCAGCTGCGCCGGTCACCGCATCTGATACGACGTTCAATGGCAACTGGCGTACATCGAAGGTGGTCGGTCTGAGCGTATATAACGAAGCCAATGAGAGCCTCGGCTCGATCAACGATCTCCTGACCGACAAGCAGGGGAACATCAAGGCGGTGGTGATTGGCGTCGGTGGTTTCCTCGGTGTCGGCGAACGCCTAATCGCCGTGCCTTATGACAAGATCAAATTCGTGAACGAGCCGGTCGCAACAATGGCGTCTGCAACTGGCGGTTCATCGGGCATGAAGTCGACCTCGCCGCCAAGCGGCATGACCACGGGTGCAGCCACCTCGGGTGCAGCTCCCGCAGCCGCCAAGGCGAATCCCTGGTACCCCGACCATGCCGTGCTCAGCGGTGCCAGCAAGGATCAATTGAAGGCGATGCCTGAGTTCAAGTATGCGATGTAAGGCCTTTTTGCGTCACGTTGTGACAACGCGAGCCAAGAACCAGTAGGCTGACGATAAGAGCGTGCCCGTTTTGCGGGTGCGCTCTTCACCACGTCATCGCGTTGAATCTACAGCCCCGGCAACGCCGTCACATTCACATTGATGGCGCCATCGGCCTCCGCGATCACCCGGAGTGTTTTGGAATCGAAGGCGATCCCGCCGAGGCGGAGGCTGCTGATCTCGGCGCCGACCCGGATGCCGTTTTCGTTCTTCTGGAAATCGGCGATGACGGCGGCGATCTTCTTTTGCGCGTTCGAGGCAAAGGGCTTCAGATCGATGGTTGCACGTTCGGCCAGCGTCTTCTGTAGCAATGGCATGGCTGCACGTGCTGCCGCACCGAGCAGGCCGAAGGCCGCTTCTGATTCAACGGCAAGTTCCAGATCGGTAAAGCGTAGCGTCTGTGCCGCCTGATCGAGCGCAGGCTTGCCCCAGACATGGACGGTTGCTTCGCCGCCAAGACCGAACCAGCTCTGCTTCTCCTTGGCATTCACCAGCAACGAGATGAGCAGGCGGTCGCCGGATGCAGAGACAGTTGCCTTCTTCACCGTCACTGCGACCGCGCCGGAATTGTCTTCCGGGAATGTCTTGCCGACGAGCTGCGCCTCGATGATCTTGTTCAGTTCAGTGAAAGGCATGTCCACGGGCACACCGATGCTGAGTTTGCCGGGGCCGGGCGGCACGATGGCGAGTGTGGCAGGAAACGGACAATTTGGCTGTGTCTGTGTTGAGGTCACGCGTGTTTCGGCCTCGACGCCGAGTGTCAGCGTCAAATTGCTGGCATCGATGCGCGGCTGGGCGGCGACGGCACGCGTCGGCTTCAGTTCGATGAACAGGTTTTGCAATGCGCTCGCACCTTGCAGCGGGATTGACCGGCAGAGTTTGGCCCATTCACGCCGGGCATTCTGTTCGAAAGCGGGATCGTTGCGCAGGCGCTGCTGCAAGGCGATGATCTGCTCGTTGACCGCATTGTCGATCATCGGCTTGACCTGCGCGGGCACATTGATGCGGGCACCGGCGACCGCGACATTGGTATCGCCGAGTGTCACCTGCGCGGTCAGGTTCGGGTCGATCCGCCAGTTCGGGGTCAGCCGGGGCTGCGCCGAGACCACCACATTGCCGCGGATTTCCGCATTGGCATTGACGTTCTTGATGTTGATGTTGCCAAGTTGCTTGGCCACATTGCCGCCAAGCAGGTTGCCGAGCGCGCCGCCCAGCGCATCGCGCACATTCGTCGAGATGGCGCCGGTGACATTGAGCGCGCCGGTCAGCGGCGCGGACATGGTCAGCGTGTCCTGCGCGCCGGTCGCCGCGATAGGACCGCGTGCGGCGGTCCACTTGATATCGGCATCCTGCAGCAATTGCTGTACGGGATTGTCAGCCGTGCCGTTGAAGCTGCGCGGTGCGCCGCGGTCTGCGGCATCGCGGATCGCGGTGAGTGCAATGGCGACCGGCGCGATGATGCTTGAACTGCGTGCGGGTGAGGGTGGCAGTGGCGGCAATGCGACCAGCACCGGCGCCGAGCCAGCGCCGCGCGGAGCCACATAGTCCATCACCTTGAGTGCGACCACGAAAAAGACGGCGACCAGCACCGCGCCGATGAGAATTGGTTTCAGACGCATGATGTCCCCGCTCGAAAACGCGGGGACATTACAATGCTGTGGTGACGCGCGCCAGTTAGGAGCCGCGCCTCAGATTAGCCACGCTTGCCGCTTGCGCTGTCTGCACGGCGATCCATCGGGAGCACGACGACCTTGGTGCCGACGGTGACGCGGGAATACAGATCAGACACGTCCTGATTGGTGAGGCGGATGCAGCCGGACGACACCTGCGTGCCGATGGTCTCCGGCATATTGGTGCCGTGGATGCGATAGATGGTGCCGCCGAGATACATGGCGCGGGCGCCGAGCGGGTTGCCGGGACCGCCGGCCATGTGGCGCGGCAGATAGGGCTGGCGTGCGATCATTTCAGCGGGCGGGGTCCATGCCGGCCATTCGGCCTTGCGAGTCACGGTTTGTACACCGGACCATGTGAAACCATCGCGGCCAACGCCGATGCCGTAGCGGAGCGCCTGACCGTTGCCGAGCACGTAATACAGATAGGTGTTCGGCGTATCGACGATGATCGTGCCGGCGGCCTCGCGGGTCGGATAGTTGACGATCTGCCGCCTGAAGCGCGCGGGCTGTTCGATGGCAGAGCGCTCGTCATCCATCTGCGGCGACTGCACATAGGGCGCAGGCTCGCTCTGGACCGGCGGCGCCATGAAGAACGGAAACAGCGGCAGCGGCGTTGCGGCTGCCGGATGGGCAAAGGAGAATGCGCCGGCAAGGAGCGCGCCGATTGCGACAGCAGCACGGCGAATTTTTCGTTCGAAAGAAGCGAGGGTGATCATGGGAATCTCCGTTTGAGCGCCTGTAAATGAGCGCCCGTTCGGCGCCTCGTTGGCAGGAGATGTACCCAGCGGCCGTTTCAGGAGATTTGCGTCAATTCTGCAAAACGGTTTCGTCGCGGCGGGGAAATGTGTCGTCGCGGGGGGAGGCGGACAACATTGTTGCACCGGGAATGACCGCCGGCGCGCTGATTTGAATCAAGCGCGCCGGGCTTCAGTGGTCACTCGTTAACGGTGGTATCCGGGCGCCAGGTCAGCAGCCGGTTTTCGATCATGGTCAGGATCCATTCGGCCAGCAGCGCCACGATCGCGATAACGATCATCGCGGCGAACACGCCGTTGGAATCGAACGAGCCCTGTGCGGTCGCGATCAGCAGGCCCATGCCTTCGCGGGCGCCCAAAAACTCTCCGACGATGGCACCGACCAGCGCGAAGCCGAACGAGACATGCAGGCTGGCGAGAATCCAGGACAGCGCCGAAGGCAGCACCACCGCGCGGGTCATTTGCCAGTTGCTGGCGCCGAGGATGCGTGCATTCGCGATCAAATTCTTGTCGGCCTCGCGCACGCCCTGGAAGGCGTTGGCGAACACCACGAAGAACACCATCACGACGGCCAGTGCGATCTTCGATGCCGCACCAAGGCCGAGGGCCACGATGAAGATCGAGCCGAGCACGACGCGCGGGATCGAATTCGCGACCTTGATGTAGATCGAGAACACGTCTGACAGGAGCTGGTTACGCCCGAGCGCGATGCCGCACAGGATGCCCATGGCGGAGCCGATCAGGAAGCCGGCGCCGGCCTCGTAGATCGTCACCCAGATCTGCTTCCACAGCGGGCCGATGGAGGTGCCGTTCTCGGTCCAGTCGATCAGCTTGGTGACGATGCCGGAGGGCTGGCCGAAGAAGAACGGATCGATCACGCCGAGGCGGACGCCGAATTCCCAGCCGCCGATCAGGAATACGAGAACGGCAAGCCGCAGCGCCAGCACCAGGCGCTGATGGCGGCGCAGGCGCTGCACGGCGGTCTCGATGCGGCCGTCGGCGGCGAGGGGGGCGGTCACTGTTGTCTCGGTCATGTCAATGTCCCGCCCGTGCGCGCAATACTTCCTCGCGCAGGTCGTCAGAGATCTTGCGGGCAATGGCGATGAAGCGTTCGTCGTAGCGCAGCGTCGCGACATCGCGTGGACGCGGCAGGTCGATGGTGTGGACGGACTTCACGCGCGCCGGTCGTGTAGTCAGCACCGCGACGCGGTCGGCGAGCAGGATGGCTTCGTCGAGATCGTGAGTGACGAACAGCACCGCCGATTTCGCCTGCGCCCAGAGCTGCAGCAATTCCTCCTGCATCAGCTCGCGGGTCTGCACGTCGAGCGCGGAGAACGGCTCGTCCATCAAGAGGACCTGCGGATTGTTGATGAAGGTCTGCGCCAGCGCCACGCGCTTGCGCATACCGCCGGAGAGCTGATGCGGATGGTGATGTTCGAAGCCCTTCAGGCCGACACGAATGATCCAGTCACGCGCGGTGGCTTCCGCCTTGTCTTTCGGGATGCCGCGAAACAGCGGCCCAGCCATGACATTGCCGAGCACGTCGCGCCACGGAAACACTGCATCCTGCTGGAACACGAAGCCGACGCGGCGATCGACACCGGTCACCGGCGCATCGAACAATGTGACCTCGCCGCCTTGCGGGCGGGCGAGGCCGGCGATCAGCCCGAGCGTCGTCGACTTGCCGCAGCCGGTCGGGCCCACCACGGCCATGAATTCGCCGGGCGCAATGCTGAGGTCGAAATCCTCCAGCGCGGAGAGAACGTCACCCGAAGGCGTGACGAAGCGGCGCGCGACGTTCTTCAGCGCGACGGCGGAGGGTGCGGGGGCATTCATGATTGCATTCGCTTTATCATCAGAGTCGTTGTTGAAGTCGGCGGGTAAAGCGCGTTCGTTCTGCTCCCTCCCCCCTTGCGGGGGAGGGTCGGGGAGGGGGGTCCACAAGTGACGTCCCTTGTGGCTACCCCCACCCCCGGCCCTCCCCCGCAAGGGGGAGGGGAGAAGGGCCTCAGTTCGTCGCGTTGGCTTTGACCACGAAATCCGTGGTGTAGGTCTTGGCCAGGTCGATGGTCTTGCCCTTGAGGTTGGGCGAGAAGCTGTTCAGCACGCTCAGCACCGATTCCGGCGCACCAGCAGGCATCATGCCGTCGACCGAATACTGCGGCTTGCCTTCGCGCAGACCCTGCACATAGAGGTCGAGCTCGCCGGCATAATAGTCCTTCGGCATTTGAGCTGCGATCTCTTCGGGCGAGTGGGTATTCATCCACTTCAGCGTCTTCACGAAGGCATTGACGACCTTCTGTGCCGTCTCCTTGTTCGCTTCCATCCAGGCGCGGTCCATATAGAGACACGCGGCCGGATAATCGCCGCCGAGCGCAGCGCGGGTGCTTTCCGGCGTCCGCAGATCGATGCCGACTTTGGCCGTGCCGTTCTTCACCGCACGCGCCACCGTCGGCTCCGTCGTCATGCCGGAGACGATCTTGCCCTGCTGCATGGAAGCCAGGAACGTATCGCCAGCGCCGACTGGCACCAGCGTGTAGTCCTGCATCTTCAGCCCCGCTTTGGCGGCGAGCGCGCGGGTCAGGAAGTCGGTGGCAGAGCCGAGGCCGGTGACGCCGAGCGCCTGACCCTTCCAGTTGGCGGGATCCTTCAGCTTGTCCGCATCGGCGGCCTTCACCAGCACGACTTCGCCCGGCGCGATCGCGAATTGCACCACTGAGGTGATGAATTTGCCCTTGGATTGCAGGTCGATGGTGTGATCGTAGAAGCCGACCACGCCTTGCACTTCGCGGGCGAGCAGGGCGGTCGCTGCCTGCGAGCCGGAGGTGGAGTTGAAGAGCTCGACGTCGAGCCCCTGTTCCTTGAAGAATCCGAGCTGCGCCGCGAGTTTCGCCGGCAGATAGATCTGCTTGTCGATACCGCCAACCATGATCTTGATCGGGGTTTGCGCTGCAGCGGGGGCTGCAAGTGCAGCGGCGAGTGATACAGCCGCAATGGTTGCGGCAAAGAATTTGCGCATAAGCGTTTCCTGACTTCTGAATTCGGCGCTGGTCTACTGCGCGGGCGGTCATCCCGGTCCACGCGCAAGCGCTCGCAACGGGGGCATCAGGCCCCGGCCTGCGTCAAACTGTCAATCGGCTATTGGCAGGTCACAACAGCAAAAAGCGCCCGCTCGGGAGAGCGGACGCCATAGGTGAGAAAGCTTTATGGGATTAGGGCTCTACAGCACGCCAAATACGATAGCGCCGACGAAGGCGATTGCCGCATAGGCGGCCACAACGCTCAGTTGGCCGAACATAGTCATGGGAACCCTCCCTTTGACGTTGTCGCGCGGAGTAACGCGAAAGCTGGCGGTCCGTTCCCGCAGAAAAGAGAAGGAAGTCGACCAACTGCGGCCGTAGCGGTACGAGCGTCGGCAACATGGTAAATCAAACGTGAATTCAATGCGTTGAAGAGTCTTTAAAACATTTCGACCACCTTGCGCGAATGACGCGCAGAGTTCGTTTGTATCTCGTCGGCTCCGTCGTCCTTGTATCGCTTGCGGGTTGCGGACGCGGTCTGTTTCAGACCCAGGAACGCGAACCATGGCGTGCCGAGGCAGAAGTCGCATGTCTCAAATCCGGCACGGTGAAAGAGGGGGCTGATCTCGTTCGGATCAACCCGATTTCCGGGCCCGGCGTCTGCGGCGCAGAATTTCCCTTGAAGGTCGCAGCTCTTGGCGAGGCCAGCAGCAGCTATGGTTTTGCCGATGAAACCTTGCGGCCGCCTGGCGGCATCAGCGGTGCAAGCCAGCCACGTTGGCCGGTGCAGCAGCAGCCACAGACCATGGCGCGTCCCGCCAGCAGCTATCCGAATTCCTATCCGCAAGCTGCCGCGCCGCAGCAGCCGTCCTATGGCGGCGCTGCCAGCAACAGCGGCCCGATCTCGCTGAACGCGCCGGGCGTGCCGCCGGACAATGAAGACGAAATCGAACTGCCGCCGGAAGGTTCGCCGCAGACAATGCGCGCGCCGCAGCAAGAGCAGCCGCGCGCGCCTTACGGCCGTTACAGTTCTGGTGTGCAGCAGAGCCAGCCGCCGCAGGATTATGCTCCGCAGCGTCTTGGACCGGGACAGGGCAATGTCACGGGCTCGGTTGGCCCCGTCGTCGTGAAACCGACGGCGACGCTGGCCTGTCCGATCGTCTCGGCACTCGACAAGTGGCTCGCGGAGTCCGTGCAGCCGGCGGCGATGCGCTGGTTCGGCGTCCGCGTCGCCGAGATCAAGCAGATCTCTGCCTATTCGTGCCGTGGCATGAACGGCAATTCGCGCGCGCATATTTCCGAACATGCGTTCGGCAACGCGCTCGATATCTCCGCTTTTGTGCTCGCCGATGGTCGCAGTGTCTCGGTGAAGGCAGGCTGGAAGGGCATGCCGGAAGAGCAGGGGTTCCTGCGCGATATCCAGGGCGGCGCGTGCCAGGTCTTCAACACCGTGCTGGCGCCGGGCTCCAACGTCTATCACTACGATCACATTCACGTGGATCTGATGCGTCGGCCCAAGCGCCCGGTGATCTGCCAGCCGGCGGCCGTGTCGGGCGAGGAGGTTGCCGCTCGCGCGCAAAGTCGCAATCCCTATGCCGGGCGCAACAACAATGACTACGGCGGCGTGACCGGCTCGATCGGGCGCACGGCCAAGAAGTCGACGCGCAAATCGCCTGATGACGAGGACTTCTACGAGAACGAATAGGCCGGCTTGTCAGATGCGGTAGGCCGCAAGGAACATCCGCACAGCGCTGTCGACGACCTTGTCGATCTCCGCGGCCGTGGGTGTCGGCTTGGCCTGGAAGATGAAGGGCTGAAACAGCGTCGCCTGGCAGGACATCATGAATTGCGCGGCGGATAGCTCGGTATCAGTGATCGCCAATTCCTTCGCAGCGACGCGGGCATCGAGATAGGTCGCGACCTGCCGGATCGCGTGTGCCAACACCGCTTCATAAAAGCGTTTGCCGACATCGGGCATGCGCTCCGCGATCGCCATCACGGTACGGATCGCCGAGCCGCCGCCGGGCCGACACAGCAACTGGATATAGGCGCGGCCGAACTCGCCGAGCGTGGTCACCGCATCGCGTTCCGGATCGAGATTGAAGACAGCTTTGCCCTGCTCGAGCTTCTCCTGCTCGACGATCGACTCAAACAGCGCGCTCTTGTCGGTGAAATAGACGTAGAGCGTGCCCTTGGAGACGCCGGCGGCACGCGCGATCTCGCCCATGCTGGCGCCGTCGAAGCCCAGATCCAGGAAGACTTTTCGCGCACCGTCGAGAATTTGGCGGCGCTTGGCGCTGTCTTCCTCGCCTACGGGCGAGAGGGGGGCAGGGTGGGAGGCAACCATTCGTTCAGCCTGTTCGATAAATCAGCGGGATATCGCCCGCGATGAAACCGGAATAACGCGAAATCGTGATGAACTGACCAAACTCTATCTTGACCGAACCGTTCGGTCAATTTACATATTGCCGCAGCAAGCGGGGACCCGGCATGTCCGATGGTGTCCGCATTCTCACGTTTGAGGAGGCCGGAATGGCCGGACCACGCGACCAGGCTGCCCGTATCATTCGCCCCGAAGGCGAGGCTGACAGCGCGCCGGTGCGCGTTGTGTCGCCCGCAGCGGATGAACCCGCAGCCCGCGGTCCTGCGGATGCACCCGCACCTGAACAACCCGCCACAGCAGCACCGGCCGCGACCGCGCAGACCGCTGCTCCAAAATCCGGCAAGAAGAAAAAAGTGCTGCTCGGTGTCGGTGCGCTGCTCGCCGTCGCAGGCGTCTATTATGGCGTGAACTATTATCTGGTCGGCCGCTTCATCGTTTCGACCGACGACGCCTATGTCCGCGCCAGCAACACCACGCTGGGTGCGCGCGTATCGGGCCACATCGCGCAGATCCTGCCGGGCGACAACGTGGCGGTGAAGGCCGGCGAGGTGATCTTCAGGATCGACGACGGCGACTATCGCATCGCTGTCGATGCCGCCAAGCGCAAGATCGACACCCAGAAGGCCACTATCGAACGGATCGGCCGTCAGGTCGGCGCGCAGGAAAGCGCTGTCGAGCAGGCGCAGGCCCAGCTTGCGTCGGCCGATGCGGCTGCCAATCGCGCCTCGCTTGAATTCGACCGTCAGGAAACGCTGAGCAAGCAGGGTTTTGCCTCGCGCTCGGTCTACGAGACCTCGCAGTCGAACCGTGATCAGACCTCGGCTGCCGTCAAGGCTGCGAAGGCCTCCGTCGATGCAGCCAAGAGCAGCGTCGAAGTGACGAAGGCGCAGCAGAACGAAGCCCGCGCGCAGCTCGCCGAATTGCAGAGCGCGCTGGACAAGGCCGAACGCGACCTCGACTTCACCACCGTGAAGTCGCCGGTGGATGGCATCTTCTCCAACCGTCTCGTTTCGACCGGCGATTTCATCAGCGCCGGCCAGCGTCTCGGCAATGTCGTGCCGCTCAACGACGTCTATATCGATGCCAATTTCAAGGAGACGCAGCTGCGCCGCCTGAAGCCGGGCCAGCCGGTCTCGATCGAGCTCGACGCCGATAGCAGCCGCGCCATCGAAGGCACGGTGGAGAGCCTCGCGCCAGCCGCAGGCTCGGTGTTCACGCTGCTGCCGCCGGATAACGCCACCGGCAACTTCACCAAGATCGTGCAGCGCGTGCCTGTGCGCCTCAGGGTGCCGGCTGACGTCGCCAAGGAAAACCTGCTGCGCGCCGGCATGTCGGTCTATGTCCGCGTCAACACCAAGCCGGGTGCAGAACCCGCGCGCTAAGTCAGGACAAGCAGATGTCCACGACAACCACCGTGTCAGGCGCACCGCCGGCCGCTCCGGCTGCGGACTATGTCGCGCCGAAACGCCTGATCGCGTTTCTGATCATGGTGTTCGGCATGTTCATGTCGATCCTGGACATCCAGATCGTCTCGGCATCGCTGTCTGAAATCCAGGCCGGATTGTCCGCGTCGTCCAGCGAAGTCTCCTGGGTGCAGACGGCCTATCTGATCGCGGAAGTGATCGCGATCCCGCTGTCCGGTTTCCTCTCGCGCGCGCTCGGCACACGCTTGTTGTTCGCCATCTCCGCCGCCGGATTCACCTTCGCCAGCCTGATGTGCGGCTTCACCTCGTCGATCGAGCAGATGATCCTGTGGCGCGCGATCCAGGGCTTCCTTGGCGCCGGCATGATCCCGACGGTGTTCGCCTCGGCCTATACGGTGTTTCCGCGCTCCAAATTCCACATCGTCGGCCCGATCATCGGCCTCGTCGCGACGCTGGCGCCGACCATCGGCCCGACGGTGGGCGGCTACATCACCGATGCGCTGTCCTGGCACTGGCTGTTCTTCATCAATGTGGTGCCGGGCATCGGCATCACCATCGGCGTGCTCGCGCTGGTGGATTTCGACGAGCCGCATTTCGAACTGCTCGATCATTTCGACTGGTGGGGCCTCGGCTTCATGGCGGGTTTCCTCGGTTCGCTGGAATATGTGCTGGAAGAGGGGCCGCGTAACGACTGGTTCCAGGACACGTCGATTGCGATCTTCGCGGTCATCTGCCTGCTGTCGGCCATCGCATTTTTCTGGCGCGTGTTGACGGCGAAAGAACCGATCGTCGACATCCGTGCCTTCACGGATCGCAATTTCGCGCTGGGCTGTCTGTTCTCGTTCTGCGTCGGCATTGGGCTCTACGGCCTGACCTATCTCTATCCGCGGTATCTCGCCGAGATCCGCGGCTACAGCGCGCTGATGATCGGCGAGACCATGTTCGTCTCGGGCGTTGCGATGTTCCTGACGGCGCCGCTGGTGGCGCGTCTGATGCAGAAAATCGACATGCGCTATCTCATCATGGCGGGATTGGTGCTGTTCGCTGCCGGCACCTGGCAGATGACCTGGGTGACGCGCGATTTCGATTTCTACGAATTGCTGCTGCCGCAAATCCTGCGCGGCATCGGCATGATGATGGCCATGGTGCCGATCAACAACATTGCGCTCGGCACGCTGGCGCCGCAGATGCTGAAGAACGCTTCCGGCCTGTTCAACCTGACGCGCAATCTTGGCGGCGCACTCGGCCTCGCGCTGATCAATACCGTGCTCGATCACCGCACCGACTTCCACATCACCCGGCTGCACGACAAGGTGACTTGGGGCAATGCGCAGGCGGTCGAGATGCTCAACATGTTCACCCAGAAGTTCCAGGGTATGGGTGACGCCTCGCGGATGGCCATGAAACAGCTGTCGCAGATCGTGCATCGTCAGGCCGTCGTGATGAGCTTTGGCGATGCGTTCTTCGCGCTGTCGGTGTTCTATGTCGGTCTCAGCCTCATGGTGATGCTGCTGAACAAGCCCAGCAATCCCGCGGCTGCAGGCGGCGGACACTAGAGCGTTTTCGAGCGAAGTGGATGCCGGTTCGCGTCAAGAAAACGCGTCAAAACAAAAAGCTAGAGCGGCTCGAGCAGTTCTATCGCCAATCAGCGATTGAAGCCGGCCATCATGTTGCCAAAAGTCGGCGGCACATCTATAAAATCATTATCCATTGCTCGAACCCGAGGGAGAGTCTGCATGAAGTCGATTGATCTGCTCTCCGGAATTCTCGGTTCGGTGCACGCATGCGGGTTTATGCGGGCTCGTTGAGCCCCGGTTCCGCCTCTGCCGGTCGGGCCTGATGTCCCGACCATCCTGATCTTTCCCGTTTCTGTACTTTTAGGACGCTCGCGTTCGGCCCCGCCGTTGCGCGTCAAACCATGGAGCCGGTCTGCGCAGGGGCGCTGCCGGATGAAGTCATGACTCTGAAATCGAAGGACCGCGCCGCCGCCATCCGCGTGGTGATCCCTTTCGTGATCCGGCATTGGTTCCGGCAGCCCGGACGGGCGGCGACGGTTGCTGTCGGTCTGCTGGGCGCAACGGTGGCCGATCTGTTTATGCCGCTGTTCTCCGGGCAACTGGTCGATGCCGTCACCAAAGGCGGCGCCGATCCGGCGGCCCGGCAGGCGGCATTCACAGCCTTTGGCGCCATCGTGGCGGTTGGCGCGACGTCGATGCTGCTGCGGCTACTCGGCATCCACGCCATCGTTCCGTTCACGCTGCGCATCATGTCGGATCTGTCGCGCGAGGCATTCGCGCGCGTGCAGCGTTTCTCGACCGACTGGCACGCCAACAGCTTTGCGGGCTCCACGGTGCGCAAGGTCACGCGCGGAATGTGGGCGGTCGATCTGCTCAACGACACGCTGTTGATGGCGCTGCTGCCGTCGCTGGTGGTGTTGCTTGGCTCGATGCTGCTGCTCGGCTGGCACTGGCCGGCGCTGGGCGGTGTGATCGCTGTCGGTACGGTGGCCTATATCGCGATGACCGTGTGGTTCTCCACGCGTTACATCGCGCCGGCCGCGCGCGTGTCGAATGCATGGGACACCAAGGTTGGCGGTACGCTGGCGGATGCCCTGACCTGTAACGCCGTTGTGAAATCGTTCGGCGCGGAAAGCCGTGAGGACGGTCGGCTGGGGCAGGTGATCGGCCGCTGGCGCGTGCGCGTGGCGCGCACATGGTATCGCTACAACACCACGAGCACGGTGCAGCTCGCAGTGCTGCTCTGCGTGCGCACGGCGGTGATCGGCGGTGCGTTGTGGCTGTGGCTGCAAGGTCAGGCCACGGCAGGCGATGTCACCTATGTGCTGACGAGCTATGTCGTGATCCACGGCTATCTGCGTGATGTCGGCATGCACATCAACAACCTGCAGCGTTCGGTGAACGACATGGAGGAGCTTGTCGCGATTCATGATGTCGCGCTCGGCATCGCCGATGCGCCGGATGCGCAGCCGATTGCGATCACCGGCGGGCGCATCCTGTTCGACGACGTGACGTTCCACTATGGCGGTCATGCCACGCCGCTCTATGACGGGCTGTCGGTCGACATCCGCGCCGGCGAACGCGTCGGTCTGGTTGGGCGTTCAGGCTCCGGCAAGACGACCTTCGTGAAGCTGATCCAGCGGCTTTACGATGTGTCGGGTGGCCAGATCATGATCGACGGCCAGAACATCGCCGATGTCACGCAGGAATCGCTGCGCAGCCGGATTGCGATTGTGCAGCAGGATCCGATCCTGTTTCACCGTTCGCTGGCGGACAACATCGCCTATGGCCGGCCCGGCGCCAGCATGGCAGCGATTGAACAGGCGGCGCGACTGGCGAATGCGCATGACTTCATCACCCGGCTGCCGAAAGGCTACGGCACGCTGGTCGGTGAGCGCGGTGTGAAACTGTCGGGCGGCGAGCGGCAGCGTGTCGCGCTGGCGCGTGCATTCCTGGCGGACGCACCGGTGCTGATTCTGGACGAGGCGACATCGAGCCTCGATTCAGAGTCGGAGGCGTTGATCCAGGAGGCGATGGAGCGGTTGATGAAAGGCCGCACCTCGATCGTGATCGCGCATCGCCTGTCGACCGTGCGCAGCCTCGATCGCATTCTGGTGTTCGATCACGGGCACATCGCGGAAGAGGGCACCCATGCCACGCTCACAGCGCGACCGGGTGGCATCTATCGCGGTCTGTTCGAGCGTCAGGTGCTGGATCTCGATCGCACCGCCGCGGCGGAATGATATCAGGAAGGAACGGGGGCCGCCGTTGGCCCTCGTTCGCATTTCGGCGCATGTCGTCAATGCCTTCGTCCCCCCGTGGGGCGAACCGATTGTGGCGACGCTCGCGCGGTGGCGCCCGTCGTCGCAAAATCGGATCTCGTTGACAGTTCCTGCTTTGCGCAACACTCTGTCGATCCTGCGACCAGTATAGACCGTATTGGGGCTCGACGATGGATAGCTCGCCGGACATTCAGACATGGTCGACTGCTCTCGTCGAGCCGGAACGACGGCTGGATTACTGGATTTCCGCGGTCTGCGAAGGTTTTCTGGAGATGGATATCGCGAGCCTCGCGTCCGCGAGCTTTGCGTCCGAACTACAGCGCGGGCAGCTCGATGTGATTGGGGTCAATCAAGTTCGAGGCGATCCCCAGCATGTCTATCGCACCAGACGCGCCATCGCGCGCGGCCAGTCCAATTTTTACTATCTGCTTTGCAAGACCGACCGGAACTGGTCGGCCACGCAATGCGAGAGAACGGCGATGTTGCGCCCCCATGATCTTCTCCTGGTGGATTCGCGGCGCCCCTATGAATTTCATTTTCCGGTGACGTCGGACACGATTTCGCTGGAGCTGCCGATGGGATGGGTCGAGCGCTGGCTTACCGCGCCCGAGCAGCATCTTGGCCGGGTGATTGATGGACAGTCTGGCTGGGGACTGGCACTGAGCGGCTTCGTCCGGCAATGGTCACCGGAGCTGGCCGTTCGCAGTCCGCTGCCGGCGCCTCTCCTCGTCGATCAATTGGGAGCCCTGCTGGCTCTGACACTGGAAGGCGATGTGACGCAGTCGCCGGCGGAGACGTCCGGCACGGCCGCGCTAATTGATCGGATTCGTCGCGCTCTGCGCGAACGCTATGCCGAGCCCGGCCTCACTGCAGCGTCGATTGCCGCGCAACTGCAAATCTCGGAGCGCACGCTGCATCGCGGTCTCGCCAGCGCGTCCGTGACCTTTAGCGGGCTGCTTGCCGACTGCCGTATGTCAATGGCCCGCAAGATGCTGGCCGAGCCGCGCTTCGACCGTGTGAGTATCGGTGGCATCGGCCAGAAGGTCGGCCTGACGGATCCATCACATTTTATCCGCCAGTGCCGCAAATATCTGGGTGTGACACCTGGCGAGTTCAGGCGCCGACGATAGCCTGTGACGCAAATCGTCGATTGGGCTGGCACAATCCGGCCATCTGCCCGGCATGTCGGTGTTTATGAATGTCCGGGAAACATCGGGAGGATTGCATGGCAGATCTATACGTCCTGGTTCACGGCGCCTGGCACACGGGGAAGGAGATGGACGCGGTCGCCGGTCATCTGCGTGCGAGCGGGCATGTGGTTCATTGCCCGACGGTCGCTGGCAACAACGCAAATGACGACCGCAGCAGTGTTGGACTGACGCAAGCCATCGCTTCGATCGCGGATTACATCGAGAAGGAAGATCTGCGGAACATACGCCTTGTCGGACACAGCTATGGCGGCATGGTGATTTCAGGCGTCGCGGACCGTATGGCAGAACGCATCAAGCGGCTGGTCTATGTCAACGCCTTCGTTCCGCTGGACGGACAGTCGCTCAACGACATGGTGCCCCCGCATTACCTTGGTCTGTTCGATTCCATCGCTGCCGCCAACAACAACGCGGTGATGCTGCCGTTCGAAATCTGGCGTGACGCTTTTATCAACGATGCCGATTTCGGACTGGCGAAGTCGGCCTATGAGCAACTCAATCCGCATCCCTACAAGACATTCACCGACAAGATTTCGCTGAGCAAGCCTCTCGCCGAACTTGCGGTCGGGAAATCCTACGTGAATTGTCAGCAGGACATTGCGCTGCCACACAGCCTGCCATGGCATCCGCGACTATCCGAACGTCTTGGTCTGTTTCGACTGGTCGAATGTCCGGGCAGCCATGAAATGTTCTTCAGCAATCCTGCACGCCTCGCAGAGGCGATCATTCAGGCAGGACGGGACTGAAGCAGATTTATGTGCGGTCACCGGCGCCAGAACTGGCGAAGGGCCCGGCGTTTTGCGCCGGGCCCTTCGTTGTTCAGAAAGTTATCAGCCGGCCTGTAAGCCGGGTTCTGTAGGGCATCGCCGATTTGCACCGGCGATACGTGACGGCCATTCCTCTGGGACCATAGTTGCCTATGGCCTCAAGCAACCTACCCGGACAGCGAGCAAGACATTGCCCCGCAGTGTTATCGCTCAAGGTGAGCGAACTGACTGCTTTGCCGTCCCTATTCGGTTTTGCTCCCGGTGTGGTTTGCCATGCCGTTTCCGTTGCCGGATACGCGGTGCGCTCTTACCGCACCTTTTCACCCTTACCCGCCTTCACCCTTGCGGGTTGCGGCGTGGCGAGCCCGAGGGCCTGTCGCGCCGAAGCAGCGAAGCTGCGTAGGAGGGCGGTTCGTTCTCTGTGGCACTTTCCCTGGGGTCACCCCCGCCGGACGTTATCCGGCACCGTATGTCGATGGAGCCCGGACTTTCCTCTCCCGCAGCCTTTCGACCGTAGCGGGAGCGGCCGTCCAGCCGACTGACGGCACAGGCATGGAGGCTCAGGGCCGTGGCGTCAAGCCAGGAACGCGCGCAGTCTTTGCCAAAATAAATTATCCTGAAGATGTCGTTCTGCTGCCGGTTCGTTCGACTGACCGCATGATCCCGGAAAGTGGCAACCAGTTTTCGGACCCGATCATGCCCATGTCACGGCGAATGCGCCGCTCAAGAGGAGAGAACGCAATGCAGTATCTGCTGATGATCTACCAGAACGAAGCCGAATACGCGAAAATGGACGCCGCCACAGGCAAGAAGATGCTTGAGGAATATGGCGCGTTCACCCAGTCCATCGTCCAGAGCGGCAATTTCAAGGCCGGTGACCGGCTGCAACCGACGACCACAGCGACCACGGTGCAGGTGCGTGACGGCAAGATGCTCACCACCGATGGTCCGTTCGCCGAGACGCGCGAACAGCTCGCTGGTTACTATCTGGTCGACGCCAAGGATCTCGATGCCGCACTGGCGATTGCGGCGCGGATTCCCAGTGCGCGGGTCGGTTCAATCGAGGTGCGGCCGATCTGGGTCTATAACTGACACCATGACGCTGGCCGAAATCGACAGGATCTTTCGCAACGAGGCGGGTCGCGCGCTGGCGACGCTGATCCGCCTCGTCGGCGATTTCGATTTGGCTGAAGATGCGTTGCAGGATGCCTTCGCGGTTGCGCTTGAAAGATGGCCAACCGCCGAGCCGCCGGCAAATCCGCGTGCGTGGCTTGTCAATGTCGGCCGCAACAAGGCGATTGACCGTGTCAGGCGTCTGGTCTCGTTTCGCGGCAAGCAGCAACAGGTGACGCACGAGCTGTTGCTGAATGCGTGCGCAAATGACGATCGCTGTGATGACGCGGTTCTCGACGACGACATGTTGCGGCTGATTTTCATCTGCTGCCATCCGGCTTTCGCCGTGGAGGTGCAGGTGATGCTGACGCTGCGAACCGTCTGTGGATTGAGCACCGCTCAGGTGGCACGGGCGTTTCTGATCGGCGAAGACGCCATGGCGCAGCGTCTGGTCCGAGCCAAACAGAAGATCCGCATCGCCGGAATTCCCTATGAAGTGCCTGTGCGAGATGCGCTCGAACAGCGCCTGCGCGGCGTGTTGGCCGTGATCTATCTGGTTTTCACCGAAGGCTACGTTGCCACATCAGGTGACGATCTGATGCGGCCGGACCTGGCGCGGGAAGCAATCCGGCTGGCTCGTTTGCTTGATGCGCTGATGCCGCAGCGCCGCGAGATCAAAGGCCTGCTGGCGCTGATGCTGCTGCACGACGCGCGCCGCTCCGGTCGTGCGACGGGAGATGGCGATATCGTGCTGCTGGAAGCGCAGGATCGGTCGCTGTGGGATCACCAACAGATTGTCGAGGGATTGCGGCTGGTCGAGGACGCGTTGCACGCTCCGGGCCGACCCGATGACTACGTAGTGCAAGCCGCGATCGCCGCGCTGCATGCGCAGGCGCCAAGCTATCAAGCCACCGACTGGCCGCAGATCGCTGGGCTCTACGAAGTCCTGCTGCGGATCAGGCCATCGCCGGTGATCGAGCTCAACCATGCCGCCGCGGTAGCGATGGTCGATGGTCCGCTGCGTGCCTTGAATCTGGTCGACGCATTGCAGGCGAGGGGCGGACTCGACGGCTACGATCTGCTGCCGGCGGTGCGCGCCGACCTGTTGCGCCGTCTTGGCCGGCGCGATGCCGCCCGCGATGCGTATCATCGGGCCAGTGCGGCCACACAACTTGAGCCACTGCGCCGGCTTTACGCGCGGCGATTGGCTGAGCTGGACGAGATGACCGATCCGGAGATCTAGGCTGTCGCTTCGCTGGGCAGGCTGGCGAGCAGGGCCTGCAGCGTGGTCAGCGTCGAATGATCGACGAGACCGTCGACGCGCTCGGGACGGAAATGGCGCTGGAAGGCGGTGACCACTTCCATGGTCGGGGCATTGTACTGGCCATCGGTTTCGATGCCGTAGCCATAGCGCGCCAGGGCATGCTGCAGCGCCAATACGTCGTCGCCTGCAGTGCCGAGTTTCATAGTTTCGCCGCGCACGATCGGCGCCGGCATCACCCAGTGTCCGACGCCCGAATTGGCCAGCGAGTGCCACGGGAATTTTTCGCCGGGATCCTTCTTGCGCGAGGGCGAGACGTCGGAATGGCCGAGCACGCGATGCGGCTGCAGGTCATGACGCAGCATGATGCCGCGGCACAGCGCGGTGACGGCGGCGATCTGCCGGCTCGGAAAATCCGGATAGCCCCAGTCATGGCCGCGATTGATGATCTCGATGCCGATCGAGCAGGAATTGATGTCCTCTTCGCCGGCCCAGAAGCCGACGCCGGCGTGCCAGGCTCGCTTGGCTTCCGGCACCGTCTGCACGATGCGGCCATCCTCGAGCACAATGTAATGCGCAGAGACATCGGTGCCCGCGCTGCACAGGCGCGCGATCGCGCCTTCCGGATCGGGCATGCCGGTATAGTGCAGCACGATCATATCGGGCACGAGGCCCTTGTTACGGTCACCGAAATTCGGCGACGGGATCACGTCGGAAACGACGGATGAATCCGGGGTAAAGGTCGGCATGTCCGCGGCGCCCTTGGGAATCGGGAGGGCGCGTTGACGCTTGGAGTCGGATCCAGCGGGTGCGGACGTAGGTGAAGCCATCAGAAAACTCAAATCAGTCACGAGAACAGCGACAGATATCGGTTGCGCCGCAGGCGCGTACTATCCTCGACCGACACCTTGCTATGCAACGACTGCATGACAGTTTTGCCCCATTTTTATCCACTGTGGGCTTAAAGCATCAGCACTACGATGAAACCGGCATTTGCAATTGATCGATTGCTCTCCAACCCATCAACGCTTTCTTAACGCTAAGTGCCGTTACTGAGTGGTGAAGAGCCAACCTGAAAAGGGCGGCCAAAGTTCCATTTTGACGTTCAAATCCCATGGCAATCCCGACAAATCCATGCGGACGTCCGGCCTTTCCCGCGCCAAACGCGGGTGGCGCGTCGAATGGAACCCGCAATCGCGCGGCGACCGGGCTTTTCAGGAGGAAAAGCCAGGCGGCGCGCCGACAGTTGAGGCGACATGGGCCTGTTGGTGTCCAGCTTGATTTTGCGCCTCGATGCGAAGGAACGGAACGCGCTGTCTGCACGCCTCCGGCCGGCGCGCCCATGAGCACGCCCGATACAAGACATATCTCCGTTCTCGGCGTTGAAGCTGTCGACATGCTGAGCCCGCGGGCCGGGGGCATCTATGTCGATGCCACGTTCGGCGCCGGCGGTTACTCCCGCACGATCCTCGCGACGGAAGGAACCCGGGTCATCGCCATCGATCGCGACCGGACCGCCATCGCCGGTGGTTTCGATCTGGTCGACGCATCTGACGGCCATCTCACGCTGGTCGAGGATCGCTTCTCCAATCTCGCTGATGTGTGTGCTGCGCAGGGCGAGCCGCTCGTCGATGGCGTCGTGATGGATGTCGGCGTGTCGTCGATGCAGATCGATCAGGCCGAACGCGGCTTCTCGTTTCGTTTCGACGGCCCGCTCGACATGCGCATGAGCCAGCACGGGCCGACCGCGGCCGATGTGGTGGCGAAGGCCTCCGAGGCCGATCTCGCCAATATCATCTATATCTTCGGCGAGGAACGGCACTCCCGCTCCGTTGCGCGCGCGATCGTCGCGGCGCGCAAGGAAGCGCCGATCGAAACGACGAAACAGCTCGTCGATATCGTGCAGAAGGTCGTGTGGGCCAAGCCCGGCGAAATCCATCCGGCGACGCGGACATTCCAGGCGCTACGCATCTTCGTTAATGCAGAGCTCGATGAATTGCACACCGCGCTCGCCGCCGCCGAGCGCGTGCTGAAGCCGGGCGGCCGGCTGTCGGTGGTCTCGTTCCATTCGCTGGAAGACCGCATCGTCAAGAATTTCATGACCGAGCGCAGCAAGACCGGCGGCGGATCGCGGCATCTGCCCGAGGTCGCGCAATCGAAGCCGCGCTTCTCGCTGGTCAACAAGCGCCCGATCACTGCTGGCGACGAAGAACTCAAGGCCAATCCGCGCGCGCGGTCCGCGAAGCTGCGCGGCGCCGAGCGGACCGATGCGCCGGCACAGGATGCCGGCCCGTTGCCGGGCTGGCCGACGCTCGCTTCCGTGATGAGGGGAGGCTGACGATGCGGATCATCCACCTTCTCGTGATCGCCGTTCTCGTCTTCGCCGCCGCCTATGTCTATCGCATCAAGATGGAATCCACCGTGCGCACCGAGAAGGTGCTGCGCCTGCACGCCGATATTCGCGAGCAGCGCGATGCCATCGCGTCGCTGCGCGCCGAATGGGCCAAGCTGGATGCGCCGATGCGGCTGCAGGGTCTGGCTGAACGTCATCTCAAGCTCCAGCCGGTGACGGCGCAGCAATTCGACACGATGAAGAATCTGCCAGATCGGCCGCCGAACTTTGCCAAGCCCGGTGAGCCCGATCCGATCGGCGCGATGATCCACACCATCGATCCGGATATCGTGACCGGCTCGTTGCCGGCGCCGGAGGATCCGCAGTGACAGGTCCGCAACTCGACCCGAACAAACCGATCACCCGGCCGCCGGAGCCCTGGCGCCAGCGTCTGATCCGCAGTCTGCTCTACGGACGCAACGTCGATCGTGCAGCGAAAGCTCGCGCGCGCGTCGGTCTTGCGATGATCGCGTTCGGCGGCGTGTACGGCATCATTGCCGTGCGTCTGATCATGTTCGCCGTCAATGGCGACACCCATGCGGAGCGCCGCTCCACGCGTGACGCTATCGCCACCGCACGTCCCGATATCGTCGACCGCAACGGCGCGATCCTGGCGACCGACGTGAAGTCACCATCGCTGTTCTCGGAGCCACGTCGCATCATCGACAAGGACGAAGCGGTCGAATTGCTCACTGGCGCATTGCCCGATCTCGACGGCGCCGAAGTGCGCGAGCGGATCATGAGCAAGAAGGGCTTTGCCTGGCTGAAGCGCGAGATCACGCCGCAGCAGCAGCGCGACATTCATCGCCTCGGCATTCCCGGCATCGGCTTCCTGCGCGAGAACAAGCGCGTCTATCCGAGCGGCGCGGCGGTGTCGCATCTGATCGGCCTGACCAATATCGACAATCAGGGCATTGCCGGCATCGAGAAATGGCTCGACAGCAATGGCCTCGCGGATTTGCATCGCGCGGGCTTTGCTTCGGATCGTCTGCAGAAGCCGGTCGAACTCGCCGTCGACCTGCGCGTCGAGCACGCGCTGCGCGATGAACTGCTCAAGGCGAAGGCGAAGTACAGCGCCAAGGCGGCATCGGGTCTGGTGTCGAACGTGAAGACCGGCGAGATCGTCGCCATGGTCTCGCTGCCTGACTTCGATCCGAACAATCCGAAGGAAGCGCACGATCCCGACCGCATCAACCGCCTGACCACCGGCGTCTATGAAATGGGCTCGACCTTCAAGACCCTAACGCTGGCAATGGCGCTCGATAGCGGCAAGGCCAATCTCAATACGATGTATGACGCGCGCTATCCGCTGAGCTACGGCAAGTTCAAGATCCACGATACCCATCCGGTGCCGCGTCCGATCTCGCTCGCCGAAGTCTTCACTTTCTCGTCGAACGTCGGTGCTGCGAAGATCGCGCTCGGGCAGGGCGTCGAAGCGCACAAGGCGTTCCTGAAGAAAGTCGGCCAGCTCGATCGCCTGCGCACCGAACTGCCGGAAAGCGCGATGCCGATCGTGCCGAAGCGCTGGGGCGAGCTCAACACCATCACCATCGCATTCGGTCACGGCATGGCCGTGGCGCCGCTGCAGGCGGTGATGGGCGTCAATGCGATGATCAATGGCGGGCTGCTGATCCCGCCGACCTTCCTGAAGCGCACCGAGGAGGAAGCACGGGAGATCGGCAAGCGTGTTATCAAGAAAGAGACGAGCGACAAGGTGCGTTACATGATGCGCCTGAATGCCGAGGTCGGCTCGGCGCGGCAGGCGGAAGCGAGGGCCAAGGGTTACTATCTCGGCGGCAAGACCGGCACGGCCGAGAAGGTCGTCAACGGCCGCTATTCGAAGAAGCAGGTGCTGAATTCCTTTACCGCCGTGCTGCCGATGGACAATCCGCAATTCCAGGTTCTGGTGATGCTGGACGAGCCAAAGGCGCTGCCGGAAACCCATGGTTTCATCACCTCGGGCTGGAATGCGGTGCCGACGGGGGGCAATGTGATCGCCCGTATCGCGCCGCTTTTGGGGCTTGAGCCGCGCTTCGATCTGGCGCCGTCCGACCGCCTTATTCTTGCGACATCCAAGGTGACTCAGTAACGCCGCATCTGCGCTTTACAGCCGGTGCAAAATGCGGTTTGCGTGGCGTTGCGGAACCCGATGTGTCCCTCGATCTGGCCTGCCCGGAGCAGCATGAAACTACGCGATTTGTTCAACCCTGATGCCGTGATGGAGCAGTCCGCAAGGGACGTCACCGTCACCGGACTTGCTGTGGACAGCCGCGCAGTGAAACCGGGCGATCTGTTCTTTGCACTCGCCGGTGCGAAGACCGACGGTTCGCGTTTCATCGCGCAGGCACTGGCGTCAGGTGCCGTCGCCGTCGCCGGTGACCACAAGCCCGACGATCTGTCCGTCCCCTTTGTGCGCACGCCCAATCCGCGCCTTGCGCTGGCTCTCGCGGCGTCGAAATTCTATCCGCGTCAGCCTGCGGTCATTGCCGCCGTCACGGGGACGTCAGGCAAGACCTCTGTCGCATCCTTTGCGCGCGAGATCTGGGGCCGCCTCGGATATGCCTCTGCAAGCATCGGCACCATCGGTCTCGTCTCGCCGAAGCGCACCGTCTATGGCTCGCTCACCACGCCGGATCCGATCTCGCTGCACCAGCAGATCGACGAGATCACCGGCGAGGGCGTGACTCATCTCGCGCTCGAAGCTTCGTCGCATGGCCTCGATCAGTTCAGGCTTGACGGCGTGCGTGTCTCTGCGGCCGGCTTCACCAACCTGTCGCGCGATCACATGGACTACCATCCGGACGTCGCGCACTATCTCAGTGCCAAGCTGCGGCTGTTCCTCAATCTGGTCGTGGACGGCGGTGTCGCCGTGATCGCGGCCGATCACGAACATTCGCCGCAGGTGATCCATGCGGCACAGTCGCGCCACTTGCGCCTGATGAAAGTCGGTCGCAAGGGCGACGGCACAGGCGAGGGTATTCGCCTTGTGGACGCCACGGTCGAAGGCTTCGCGCAGAAACTCACGCTTGAGCATCGCGGCAAGAGCCATCAGATCAAGCTGCCGCTGGTCGGTGAATTTCAGATCGAGAACGCGTTGGTCGCGGCCGGCCTGGTAATCGGCACGGGCGGCGATGTTGATCAGACCTTCGCCGCGCTCGAACATCTCCAAGGCGCCAAAGGCCGTCTCGAGCAGGTCGGTGCGCACAACGGCGCGCCGGTGTTCGTCGATTACGCCCATAAGCCCGATGCGCTGGCAAAAGCACTGCAGGCGCTGCGCCCTTATGCGAAGCGCAAGCTCGTCGTGGTATTCGGCGCTGGTGGTGACCGCGATCCCGGCAAGCGGCCGCTGATGGGCGAGATCGCCAGTGAAAATGCCGACAGCGTGATCGTCACCGATGACAATCCGCGCAGCGAGAATCCCGCAAGCATCCGTGCGGCGATCATGGCCGCAGCAAAAGGCGCCACCGAAATCGGCGACCGCGCCGAGGCCATCCGCGTCGCTGTCGAAGGTCTGCAGCCCGGCGATGTCCTGCTGATCGCCGGCAAGGGCCACGAGACCGGACAGATCGTCGGTGATCGCACATTGCCTTTCAGCGATCACGAGGCCGCCGCAGCGGCGCTTGCCAAGAGGACTGCATGAGCGAGTTTCTTTGGACATCGGCCGCGATGGTCGACGCGATGCACGCCACGACCCAGGGCGCGCTGCCGGCGGGTATCACGGGCATCTCCATCGATACCCGCACCATCAAGCCGGGCGAGGCGTATTTCGCGATCAAGGGCGACGTGCATGACGGCCACGCCTTCGTCGAAGCCGCGCTGAAAGCTGGCGCGGGATTGGCCGTCGTCGAAGCCGCGCAGCGCGACAAGTTTCCCGCCGATGCGCGCCTGCTGGTGGTCGACGACGTGCTCGCAGCGCTCGTCGAACTCGGCATCGCGTCGCGTGCACGTCTGAAGGCGCCGATCATTGCGATCACCGGTTCGGTCGGCAAGACCTCGACCAAGGAAGCGCTGCGCCGCGTGCTGGAAGCGCAGGGCAAGACCCATGCCTCGGTCGCGTCGTTCAACAATCACTGGGGCGTGCCGCTGACGCTGGCGCGCTGCCCGGCCGATGTACGTTTCGCGATCTTCGAGATCGGTATGAATCACGCCGGCGAAATCGAGACGCTGGTGAAGATGGTCCGGCCGCATTACGCCGTCATCACCACCGTCGAGCCGGTGCATCTGGAATTCTTCGCCGGTGTCGAAGCGATCGCGGATGCGAAAGCCGAAATCTTTTTGGGGCTTGAGCCCGATGGCGTCGCGATCCTCAATCGCGACAATGCGCAATTCGCGCGGTTGCAGAAGAGCGCCAAGAAGGCAGGCGTCTCGCGCATCGTCTCGTTCGGTGCCGACCAGAAGGCTGAGGCGCGGTTGCTCGACGTCTCATTGCACCCAACCTGCTCGGCGGTGCACGCCAATATCCTCGGCCATGACGTCACCTACAAGCTCGGTATGCCCGGCCGCCACATGGCAATGAATTCGCTGGCGGTGCTGGCTGCAGCCGAACTGATGGGCGCCGATCTCGTCCATGCCGCCCTGACGCTGTCGCAGGTCGTGCCCGCTGCGGGCCGCGGCGCTCGCCATGTGCTCGAAGTGCCAGGCGGCGAGGCGACGCTGATCGATGAGAGCTACAATGCCAATCCGGCTTCGATGGCGGCCGCCATCAACGTGCTGGGCGCTGCGGCTGTCGGGCCAAAGGGCCGTCGCATTGCGGTGCTCGGCGACATGCTCGAACTCGGCGCCGATGGTGCGAAACTTCATGCCGGGTTGCTGGATGCGGTGCAGTCCAATGGCATCGATCTGGTATTTTGCTGTGGTCCCCTGATGCGCAACCTTTGGGACGCCCTTTCCACGGGCAAGCGGGGCGGCTATGCCGGGGATGCGGCGGCGCTCGAATCGCAGGTGCTGGCCGCGATCCGCGCCGGTGACGCCATCATGGTCAAGGGCTCGCTCGGCTCGAAGATGAAACCGATTGTCTCCGCGCTCGAAAAGCGCTTTCCCGGCAACGCCGCGCTCGACGACGCCGCGGTATAGGGCGGACTGAATGTTCTACTGGCTGATCGACTTCGCGGGCACCGTGCCGGTGTTCAACGTGTTCCGCTACATCACCTTCCGCACCGGCGGCGCAGTGGTCACCGGCGCACTGTTCGTGTTCCTGTTCGGACCCTGGATCATCGACAATCTGCGCCTGCGCCAGGGCAAAGGTCAGCCGATCCGCACCGACGGCCCGCAGTCGCATCTGGTCAAGGTGGGCACGCCGACCATGGGCGGGCTGATGATCCTGTCCGGCCTCGTAGTCTCCACGCTGCTCTGGGCCAATCCGCGCAATCCCTATGTTTGGATCGTGCTGGCGGTTACCCTCGGCTTCGGCTTCGTCGGTTTCTACGACGACTATCTCAAAGTGACCAAGCAGAGCCACAAGGGCTTTGCCGGTCGCACGCGGTTGCTGATCGAATTCATCATCGCGGGTGCCGCCTGTTTCGCCTTCGTCAAGCTCGGCCGCGATCCGCTGTCCTCCTCGCTGGTGATCCCGTTCCTCAAGGACGTGATCGTGAATTTCGGCTGGTTCTTCGTGCTGTTCGGTGCCTTCATCGTCGTCGGCGCCGGCAATGCCGTGAACCTCACTGACGGCCTCGATGGCCTCGCTATCGTACCTGTCATGATCGCGTCTGCCTCGTTCGGCATGATCGCCTATCTCGCCGGCAATGCGGTGTTCTCTGATTACCTGCAGATCAACTATGTTGCGGGGACCGGCGAACTCGCTGTGCTCTGCGGCGCGGTGCTCGGCGCAGGGCTTGGCTTCCTCTGGTTCAATGCGCCGCCGGCCTCGATCTTCATGGGCGATACCGGCTCGCTGGCATTGGGCGGCATGCTCGGCTCCATCGCGGTGGCCGTGAAGCACGAGATCGTGCTCGCGGTAATCGGCGGCCTGTTCGTGCTGGAGGCCGTGTCGGTGATCGTGCAGGTCACGTCGTTCAAGCTCACCGGCAAGCGCGTGTTCCGGATGGCGCCGATCCATCACCACTTCGAGCAGAAGGGCTGGACCGAGCCGCAGATCGTCATTCGCTTCTGGATCATCTCGGTGATGCTGGCGCTGGTCGGCCTCTCCACGCTGAAGCTGCGGTGATTGAAATGAGATGGAGCGCCGCGCGTAGTGCTCCCTCCCCCCTTGCGGGGGAGGGCCGGGGAGAGGGGTGCCACGCACGCCGGACGTCGCTTGTTGCCACCCCTCTCCCGGCGCTACGCGCCACCCTCTCCCGCAAGGGGAGAGGGGACAAGAAAGCAAACGGAGCGTTGCTTTGATCCCCGTCACCTCATTCGCCGGCAGGACCGTCGCCGTGTTCGGGCTCGGCGGCTCCGGCCTCGCGTCCTGCCACGCGCTGCAGGCGGGCGGCGCCGAAGTCATCGCCTGTGACGACAGCATCGACAGAATGGTCCAGGCCACGCAGGCCGGTTTCATTACCGCCGATTTGCGCACGGTGGCGTGGGGTGCCTTTGCCGCATTGATCCTGACGCCCGGCGTGCCGTTGACGCATCCGGCGCCGCATTGGACAGTCGTCGCTGCGAAGGCAGCCGGCGTCGAGGTTATCGGCGACATCGAATTATTCTGCCGCGAGCGCAAGTTGCATGCGCCCGATGCGCCCTTCGTTGCCATCACCGGCACCAACGGCAAATCGACGACGACGGCGCTCGTCGCGCATCTGATGCGCGAGGCGGGTTTCGATACGCAGATGGGCGGCAATATCGGTACCGCGATCCTGTCGCTCGAGCCACCGCGCGCTGGCCGCGTCCATGTGATCGAGATGTCGTCCTATCAGATCGATCTCACGCCCTCGCTCGATCCGTCGGTCGGCATCCTGCTGAATGTCACGCCCGATCATATCGATCGTCACGGCACGCTGGCGCATTACGCTGCGGTGAAAGAGCGTCTCGTCGCCGGCGTGCAGGCGGGCGGCACGGCGATCATCGGCGTCGATGACGACTGGTGCAGCAAGGCGGCCGATCGGATCGAGCAGTCCGGCAAGCGTGTGGTGCGCGTCTCCGTCGAGCATCCACTGGCCGATGGCCTCACCATCCGTGGCAGCACCATCGTGCGCAATGCCGGCGGCGCGCAGAGCGATGTCGTCGATATCGCGGGTATCGGCTCGCTGCGCGGCCTGCACAACGCGCAGAATGCAGCATGTGCCTCGGCGGCAGCGCTGGCACTGGGCGTCAGTCCGCCCGTTCTGCAGAAAGGTCTGCGCAGCTTTCCCGGTCTTGCGCATCGCATGGAGCAGGTCGGCCGTCAGGGTAGCACGCTGTTCGTCAATGACTCCAAGGGCACCAATGCTGACGCTGCGGCGAAAGCGCTGTCGTCCTTCAACGACATTTTCTGGATCGCCGGTGGCAAGCAGAAGGAAGGCGGCATCACGTCGCTGGCCGAATTCTTCCCGCGTATCCGTGGCGCCTATCTGATCGGCGAAGCGGCCAATGATTTTGCGCAGACGCTGGACGGCAAGGTGCCGTACGAGATCAGCGTCAGTCTCGACGTCGCCGTAGCCAATGCCGCCCGCGATGCCGCGGAAGCCGGCCTCGCGGAACCCGTCGTGCTGCTGTCGCCGGCTTGTGCGTCATTCGACCAATTCCGGAACTTTGAAATCCGTGGCGACCGGTTTCGGGAACTGGTGCTGGCGCTGGATGGGGTGAGGGCGGTTTAAGGCGCGATCTTCACGATCCGGTATCAGCCGACGTGTTCTGGCTCAGTCGAGGGAATATCACGCGGCTGTTGGGAGCCAACAGTCGAGGTCATGTGATCGCACCGTACAGGGGGCGTTGATGATTGAGCCGTCGGATGATCGCAAGGACACGTCGCCACTGATCGCAGAGATCGCCGAATTTATTCGGCATCATGCGACGGGCTCGATCCTCCGTGTCGGCATCGATGGCGTGGACGGTGTAGGCAAGACTGTGTTCGCTAACATGCTCGCACGTGTAATCGGCACGCTCGGACGGCCCATTATCCGCGCCTCTGTGGACAGCTTTCACAACACGCGCGAGATCCGATACCGGCAGGGGAAAACGTCTCCACATGGCTTTTACGCGGACTCCTACAATTATGTTGAGTTGCGGAAAGTACTGCTCGATCCACTCGGACCCGGCGGCTCGCGCGTCTATTGCCCTGCCATCTTCGATCACACCGTGAACGCCCCGGTCACCGCTTGCTGGTCGATTGCCGATCCCGATGCTGTCCTCGTCTTCGATGGCATTTTTCTGCACCGCCCGGAACTCAGGGACGTCTGGGACCTGTCGATTTTTCTGGATGCGCCATTCGCCATCACCATCCCGCGCGGCGCCGGTCGCGGCCCCGGATACGGATCGGCTGATGTGGATGCCGTGTCCAACCGGCGCTATATCGAAGGCCAGCGCCTGTATCTGCAAGAGAACGACCCGCAAAACCGCGCGAATCTCGTCATCGACTATTCCGATTTCACGCACCCTGCAGTCGCAGCCCGCCGCTGGCCGCCCTGAATGGGGCCAAATTTTCACAATCCATTAACCGTCTGGCAACCACGATGGCCCATCGATAGGAGTTCATCGACCCGCAGGACGCGCTTATGATCTCTCGCGAACAACGCACGCCGCTCAGCGAATGGTGGTGGACCGTGGACCGCCTGCTGCTGGCGGCGATCATCGCGCTGATGCTGGCCGGGGTTATCCTCTCGCTCGCGGCGTCGCCGCCGGTGGCGACCCGCATCGGGCTCGATCCGTTCCACTTCTTCAACCGGCATATCCTGTTTCTGGTGCCGTCGATTATCGTACTGATCGGCGTGTCCTTCATGACGCCGCGGCAGATCCGGCGCTCGGCGCTTGTGGTGTTCGCGATCTCTATCGTGCTGATCCTTGCGACCTTGCTGATCGGGCCGGAAGTGAAGGGCGCCAAGCGCTGGATCACCATTCTTGGCATCAACATCCAGGCGTCGGAATCCGCCAAGCCGGCTTTCGTCGTCATCGCCGCCTGGCTATTCTCGGAATCCGCGCGCAAGCCGGAGATGCCGGCGACCTCGATGGCGATCGTCCTGCTGATGATGCTGGTGTCGCTGCTGGTGATGCAGCCTGACTTCGGCCAGACCATGCTGATCCTGATGGCCTGGGGTTCGCTGTTCTTCATCGCCGGCATGCGCATGGTCTGGGTGTTCGGCCTCGGCGCTACCGCTGCGGGCGGACTCTTGATGGCTTACTTCCTGGTGCCGCACGTGGCCGGCCGTATCAAACGCTTCATGGATCCCGCCTCGGGCGACACGTTCCAGGTCGATACCGCGATGGAAGCGTTTTCGAATGGCGGCTGGTTCGGCCTCGGACCGGGCGAGGGCATCGCCAAGCGCAGCCTGCCGGACAGCCACACCGACTTCGTCTTCGCCGTCGGCGCTGAGGAGTTCGGCATCCTGCTGTGCCTCGCCGTGCTCAGCCTGTTCGCCTTCATCGTGATTCGCGCGATGTCGCGCGCTTACGCCACCGAAGATCTGTTCTCGCGCTTCGCTGCCTCGGGTCTCGCGATCCTGTTCGGCGTGCAGGCGGCGATCAACATGGCGGTGAATCTGCATCTGATCCCCGCCAAGGGCATGACGCTGCCCTTCATCTCCTATGGTGGTTCGTCGATGATCTCGCTGGCCTACAGTGTCGGCATGCTGCTCGCTTTGACGCGGATGCGCCCGCGCACCGAAGTCGAGGCGATCGACGCCCACGTCGCGCGCACTTACGCGTGATGAGCACCGCGCCCCTCATATTGCTTGCGGCGGGCGGCACCGGCGGACATCTGTTTCCGGCGGAAGCCCTCGGCGTTGCGCTGATGAAGCGCGGGCTGCGCGTCCGGCTCGTGACGGATGCGCGTGCGCTGAAATATAGCGGTCTGTTCTCACGCGAAATGATCGATGTGGTGCCGAGCGAGACGGTACGCTCCCGCAATCCCCTCTCGCTGGCCCGCACCGCGATCATGCTCGCTGCTGGCACCGCGATGGCGCTGAATCTGATGCGCAGCCTGAAGCCAGCGGCGGTGATCGGCTTCGGTGGCTATCCGACTGTGCCGCCACTGTTTGCCGCGCGTCTGTTCGGCATTCCCACCCTCATTCACGATTCCAACGCCGTGATGGGCCGCGCCAACCGCATGCTGTCCGGCAAGGTCAGCGCCATCGCGACGTCGTTGCCCGGCGTGCTCGACCGCGATCCCGAATTGTCGAAGAAGACCACCACGACAGGCACTCCGATGCGCCCGGCGATCCTCGCGGCCGCCGCCGTCCCCTATGCCGCGCCGGATCTCACCGGGCCATTCCGCTTGCTCGTCGTCGGCGGCAGCCAGGGCGCGCGCATCATGGCCGATATCGTGCCGCCGGCGATCGAGCGTCTCGAACCGGCGCTGTGGAATCGCCTCGTGCTGACGCAACAGGTGCGCGACGAAGACATGAGCCGCGTGCGCGCGGTCTATGACAAGCTCAAGATCAAGGCCGAACTCGCGCCGTTCTTCAGCGATCTCCCCGCGCGTCTCGCATCGAGCCAACTCGTGATCTCGCGCTCTGGTGCGGGCACCGTCGCCGAACTCGGCGCCATCGGGCGGCCGTCGATTCTGGTGCCGCTGCCCGGTGCGCTGGATCAGGATCAGTTCGCCAATGCCGGTGTGCTTGCCGATGCCGGCGGCGCACTCCGCATCGCGCAGGCCGATTTCACGCCGGATCGCCTGGCTGCTGAAATCTCGGCGCTGGCCGGCGAGCCGGCGCGGTTGACCGCGATGGCCTCAGGCGCCCGCAAGGTCGGCAAGCTCGACGCGGCAGAGCGGCTGGCGGATCTCGTCGCCAAGGTCGCGAAGATTTAGGTCATCGGTTCTGCTACACGTCGTCCCCACGCGGTTCGCCCGGGGGGACAATGAGCGGAGAGCATCTTTCCAATATTCCGATGACGCACCGCGAGATCGCGCAGGCTGCGCTCCGGGCGACCGTCGGTTCTGCAACCATCGATTCCATCCGGCCGATTCCGGGTGGCGTCTCGGGTGCATTGGTCTACCGGGTCACCGCCGGCGGCCGCCGTTACGTCTTGCGTATGGAGGGCCTTGCCAGTCCGCTGCGCAATCCGCACCAATATACGTCGATGCGCATCGCTGCACAGGCAGGGATCGCGCCACGGCTGCACCATGTGGACGAGGTCGCCCGCGTGGCGGTGATGGACTTTATCGTCGAGCAACCGTTGAACACCTATCCCGGCGGCCCCCACGCTTTGGCGCAAGCTCTGGGAGACATGCTGCGGCGCCTGCAGGCGACGCCAAGGTTCGGACGCTTCGTCGAATATCCCGAGATCGTCGCCCGGCTGTGGGCTCATGTCTGCCGCACAAACCTGTTTGCGCCTGGCGTGCTCGATGCCCACACGCAGCGTCTGGCAGACCTCCGTGGCGCCTATACGTGGAATAGCGACGAGGCGGTTTCCAGCCACAACGATATCCTGCCGCGCAACCTTCTGTTTGATGGCGAGCGTCTGTGGCTGGTCGATTGGGAGTCGGCCTATTGCAACGATCCCGTCGTCGACATGGCGACCATGCTCGATAATTTTGCGCCGTCACCTGAACTCGAAGAGGTGCTTTTGCAGGCATGGCTTGGTCACCCGCCTGATCGCAGCCTGCGCGATCGACTCGAACTGATGCGCGCGCTCACCCGTCTGTTTTATGCGGGCGTCCAGTTCAGCGCGGTCGCGACCGCGGCGCGCTTGGTGCCGGATACGGACCTCTCGGCTCCTACACTTGCGGAATTCCAGCAAGCCTTGCGCGACGGGCGGCTGGCGCCCGACGCGTTGGAGACCAGGCATCTGCTTGGAAAGATGTATCTCGCTGCATTTTTCACGGGCGAGAAACCGCCGGGGCTGCCTCCGCCGATCAGTGCCTTTCAAGTGATGGGCACAGCGGAGGCATGACGACGAGGTGCTGAAACGCTACAGCCTCACGGTCTCCACCAGATAATCCAGGAAGGCCCGCACCCGCGCCGGCAATTGTCCGCCATGACCGACGAACACGGCGTGGATCGGTTCGATGTCGCCGGGATTGAACGCTTCGAGCACCGGCACAAGACGTCCGGCTTTGATATCGGCCTCGACATGAAAATGCGCCAGTCGCGCGAGGCCCATGCCGGCCACGGCGAGGTGCTGCATCGCTTCGCCGTCGCTGACCAGGGCATTGCCTGACGGCATCACGGCGATTGTCTCGCCGCCGATCTTGAAAGGCCAGCCGTTCTCCCACTTGGCGAAGCCGAAGCGCAGCAGATTATGATCGGCAAGATCATCCGGCGTCTTGGGCGTGCCGCGCTCGGCGAGATAGCTGGGCGCGGCAACCACCACCATCCGGCTCTCGCCGAGTTTGCGCGCGAGCAAACGTGACTCGCGCATCAAGCCAACGCGAATGGCGACATCGGCGCGCTCTTCCAGGAGATCCACCACGAGATCCGTCAGAACGACCTCGACCTTGATGTCCGGATAGCGCTTCGCAAAATCGGGGAGCAGCGGCAGCAGGAGACGCAGGCCGAAGGGCACGCTGGTATTGACGCGCAGCAGGCCGCTCGGTGTGGCGCCGATGGCGGCTTCGCGTTCGGCCGCGCTGATCTCGTCGAGAATGCGCAAGGCGCGCTCGTAGAATGCACTGCCTTCCGGCGTGAGTTGCAGCTTGCGCGTCGAGCGGTTGATCAGCCGCACGCCGAGCCGCGCTTCCAGCCGCGCCACCAGCTTGCTGACAGCCGAGGGCGTCATCCGGAAGGCCCGCGCCGCGGTCGAAAAACCGCCGAGCTCGACCACGCGGGTGAACACTTCCATCTCGCCGGAGCGGTTGACGTCCAGTCGTGACATCTGGCTTCAATCTATTGAGTGAATTCAATTCACAAATATTGTGCCTATGCCACGTCTATCTCATCAATATCAGGAGGTCCACATCTCCCGTCATCGGGCAATTGGCCCGCTTCACCCACGGGATAGGATCATGCCTCTCGCACTCTACGCGCTTACCGCCGGCGCCTTCGGAATTGGCGTCACCGAATTCGTCATCATGGGTCTGCTGATCGAGGTCGGCGGCGACCTCGGCGTGTCGATCCCGGCCGCGGGTCTGCTGATCTCAGGCTATGCGCTGGGTGTCGTGCTCGGCGCGCCGATCATGACCATCGCCACCAGTCGCTGGCCGCGCAAAACCGTGCTGCTGGTGCTGATGGGCATCTTCACGCTGGGCAATCTCGCTTGCGCCCTGGCGCCGGACTACTGGAGCCTGATGGCGGCGCGGGTGCTCACGGCCTTTGCGCATGGCACCTTCTTCGGCGTTGGTTCCGTGGTGGCGACCACGCTGGTGGCGCCGGACAAAAAGGCCTCGGCCATCGCCATCATGTTCACCGGTCTGACCGTGGCGAATATTCTCGGCGTGCCATTCGGTACCTGGCTGGGGCAGGGGTTTGGCTGGCGCGCGACCTTCTTCGCCGTGACCGCCGTTGGCGTCGCCGCCTTCGCAATCATCGCGCTGTTCGTGCCGCAAGATAAGGAAAAGCCCGCGCCGTCGAATCTGAAACAGGATCTCGCGGTGCTTGCGCGTCCGCAGGTGCTGCTTGGCCTGCTCACTACGGTGCTGAGCTGGATTGGTGTGTTCGCGCTGTTCACCTACATCGCGCCGATCCTGACCCGGCTGGCCGGCTTTTCGGAGACCGCGGTGTCGCCGATCCTGCTGGTGTTCGGTGGCGGGCTGGTGGTCGGCAATCTGGTCGGCGGACGGCTCGCCGACCGCTGGCTGCTGTCGACGGTGCTGGGCAGCCTCGCTGCGCTGGCGGTAGTGTTGTTCCTGATGACCTTCGCTGTTCACAGTCAGATCGCCGTGGTGGCATTCGTGGCGCTGCTCGGCGCCGTGGGCTTCGCCACCGTGCCGCCGTTGCAGATGTGGGTGCTGGAAAAGGCCCATGGCGCTGGCCAGAGCCTCGCCTCGAGCTTCAACATCGCGGCGTTCAATCTCGGCAACGCCATCGGCGCCTGGCTCGGCGGTGCGGTGATCGATCACGGGGGTCTCGCTTCGGTGCCGTGGGTCGCTGCATTGGCGCCGCTGGCAGCGCTGGCTGTGGCACTTTGCGCAATCCGCTTCGACCGGGGGCGGGCTGCGGTTCCCGCGGCGGCAGAGTAGGGCACAGCAGCAGCGAAGGTGGCGGATTCGTCTGATCCGCAAGCCAAATTTCCGTCTTTTTCGTCATGGCCGGGCTTGTCCCGGCCATCCACGTCTGTTTGAAGGAGTCATCTGTTAGACAAGCCTTGGATGCCCGGACGTCCAGCGAAGCTCGCTTCGCGCTGCCCGGACATGATGGAACATAGAGACGCCCCATGAGACTGCCGCGCGAAATCGGACCTATTCACTTTGTCGGTATCGGCGGCATCGGCATGAGCGGCATCGCCGAGGTGCTGTGCAATCTCGGTTACACCGTGCAGGGCTCGGACGCCTCCGAAAGCGCCAACGTCAATCGTCTGCGCGAGAAGGGCATCACCATCCATGTCGGTCACAAGGCCGATAACGTGTCGGGCGCCGACGTGCTCGTGGTCTCGACCGCGATCAAGCGCGACAATCCGGAACTGATGGCCGCGCGCGCCCAGCGGATTCCCGTCGTCCGCCGCGCCGAGATGCTCGCCGAATTGATGCGCCTCAAGTCCTGTGTCGCGATCGCCGGCACCCATGGCAAGACCACCACGACCTCGATGGTAGCCGCATTGCTTGATGCCGGCGAACTCGATCCCACCGTCATCAATGGTGGCATCATCAATGCCTATGGCACCAATGCGCGCCTTGGCGCGGGCGAGTGGATGGTCGTCGAAGCCGACGAGAGCGACGGCACCTTCCTGAAACTGCCGGCCGATGTCGCCATCGTCACCAATGTCGATCCCGAACATCTCGATCACTTCAAGACCTTCGATGCCGTGCAGGATGCGTTCCGCCACTTTGTCGAGAACGTGCCGTTCTACGGCTTCGCCGTGATGTGCATCGATCACCCCGTGGTGCAGAGCATCGTCGGCAAGATCGAGGATCGCCGCATCATCACTTACGGACAGAATCCGCAGGCCGATGCGCGGCTGGTCGATCTGAAGCCCGCCAATGGCGGCTCAAGCTTCAAGGTCGCGTTCCGCGATCGCAAGGCCGGCACTGCGCATGAGATCGATAATCTTCTGCTGCCGATGCCGGGTCGTCACAACGCACTCAATGCCACGGCTGCGATTGCCGTCGCGCATGAACTCGGCATGTCCGATGAGGCAATCCGCAAGGCCATCGCCGGCTTCGGCGGTGTCAAGCGCCGCTTCACCAAGACCGGCGAGTGGAACGGCGTCACCATTATCGACGATTACGGCCATCATCCCGTGGAGATTTCCGCCGTGCTGCGCGCCGCGCGTGAGAGCACCGCAGGCAAGGTAATCGCCGTGGTGCAGCCGCATCGCTACACGCGCCTGCAGTCGCTGTTCGAGGAATTCTGCACCTGCTTCAACGACGCCGACACCGTGATCGTCGCCGACGTCTATCCCGCCGGCGAAGCACCGATCGAGGGCATCGACCGCGACAATTTCGTGCTCGGCCTGCGCGCCCACGGCCATCGCGAGGTGATCCCGCTGCAGGAGTCTGCGGCGCTTGCGGGTCTTGTCGCGGGTGTTGCTAAGAGCGGCGATACGGTGGTGTGCTTGGGTGCAGGCAACATCACGCAGTGGGCTTATGCATTGCCCGGCGAATTGAAGGCGCTGGGGTAGGGATTGTTGATGTTTGATATCAGCATCGCAACACACGCCGCTGCGCTCCCTCCCCCCTTGCGGGGGAGGGTCGGGGAGGGGGGTAACCCCGAGCGACGGCGCCTGCGGCTTACCCCCCTCCCGGCGCTACGCGCCACCCTCCCCCGCAAGGGGGGAGGGTGCACATTTCGCACCGTGCAAAACACGCTATGACCTTCCCCGACATCACCCCCGATCTCACATCTGCGATGCCCGATCTGCGCGGGCGTCTGCTCGCCAACGAATCCCTCGCGCCGCTGACATGGTTTCGCGTCGGCGGTCCCGCGCAGGTGTTGTTCACGCCAGCCGATGAAGACGACCTCGCTTACTTCCTCTCGAAGCTGCCTAGCGAGATCCCGGTCACTGTCGTCGGCGTCGGCTCCAATCTCATCGTGCGCGATGGCGGGCTCAACGGCGTCGTCATTCGCCTGAGCCCGCGCGGCTTCGGCGCAACGTCAGCCGATGGCGACATTGTCAGCGCCGGCACGGCTGCGCTCGACAAGCGCGTGGCAGAGACGGCGGCAGCGGCGAATATCGGCGGACTGGAATTCTACTTCGGCATTCCCGGCTCCATCGGCGGCGCGCTGCGGATGAATGCCGGCGCCAATGGCGACGAGACCAAGGATGTGCTGTCTGAGGCCACAGGCATCGGCCGCGATGGCACGAAGCACGTCTTCGACAATGCCGGCATGCAATTCGTCTATCGCAATTCCGGTGTCTCACCGTCGATCATTTTCACGTCAGCGAAATTCCGCGGAGCTGTGACGGAGCCCTCAGCCATTCGCGCGCGGATGGACGAGGTGCAGGCGCATCGCGAGACGGCGCAGCCAATCCGTGAGAAGACCGGTGGCTCCACCTTCAAGAATCCGCCGGGGCACTCGGCCTGGAAGCTGGTCGATGCCGCGGGATGTCGCGGGCTGCGCGTCGGCGGCGCGCAGGTGTCGGAGATGCACTGTAATTTCCTGATCAACACCGGCGATGCCACAGCGAGCGATATCGAAACGCTCGGCGAGACCGTGCGTGCGCGCGTGCTGGCGCAGTCGGGCATCGACCTGCACTGGGAAATTAAGCGCATCGGCGTCGCGCCGTAATACTATTTGTCTGATACGTTTCCTTGACGCGAACCGGCACCACTTCGCTCGGAAACGCTTTGGCTGCTATTTCGGCGGTGGCGGTAGTGCCGACGCCGGTCCGGCCTCGCTGATGCTCAGCAGATTTTCCAGTGGCGCAGGGGCGACGCGGAAGGCGCCGTCGAACGGATGCTCCTGCAGCGCGATAATGCCGAGCGCGACGATGGCGCCGCTGGCGAACACCGTGAGCGCCGCGAGCATGGCCCGCGGACGTTCCAGATGCACCAGCGCCAGCGCCAGTTGCGTGATCAGCCCGAGCAACAGGACCGACGTCCATTTCAGATCATTGGTGTGGTCGGTCGACAGGCTGAGCCGGTCATTGCGCGCGGTCCCGGCGCGGATCGAGGCGCCCATCAGCGCCCCATGCACTGTGTTGCTGGCGTCGCGCGTGATCGCGGGATCGCTGATTTCGCGCAGCAGGCTGTCATAGGCCACATCGGTGCGCGGCGACTTCAGGCCGAGGAGCATTGCCGGCCATTCCTCCGTTACTTCCGATGTCACATAGGCCTTCAGCGCGGCGCGTATGTTGGACATGTCGGTGACCGATGCCACGCTCAGCGTATGGATGTTGCGCAACTCGCCGGCCTCGATCTGAACGGCGCGGACGGCCTGGCGGTTGCGGTCGCCGACGTCGCTGGCAAGGAAGCCCGTGAGCAGGCCGAACAGGATGGCCACCGAGGAAAAGAAGGGCGCGACGATGCCGTGGATGGACTTCAGCCGCATCGACAGCAGCCGGCTGGATGTCAGCCCCACGAGGATCAGTGCGACTCCGTAATAGATGGTGCCCAGCGTCGCGAAGATGCCGAAGGTAGAGAGTTCGAGCCAGGCTCTGATCATCAGGTCGCTTCCATGTCACCGCGGGGCGGGCTCGCAAAACCGCCCCCGACAAGGCATTATATGACTCGGCTAGCGTGATGCTATTGCCTTGTCGGCGGCGGCGCGATTCGCGGATGGGTTCGGAGACGACACGATGACGGAGCAGGCGAGACCTCAGCGGATCACCATCATGTTTGGTGGCCTGAACAAGGAGCGTCTGGTGTCGGTGGCCTCCGCACAGGCCCTGCACAGCGCGTTGCCCGATGCGGATCTCTGGTTCTGGGATGCCGATGACCGCGTCTACGAGACGTCGGGCACGGCGCTGCTCTCCCATGATCGTCCGTTCGAGGATCCGTTCAAGCCCGGTGGCAGCAGCATCGGCGTGCTGACGCAGGCGCTCGACAAGGCCCAAGCCGAGAACCGTGTGCTGGTGCTCGGCATGCATGGCGGCGCTGCGGAGAATGGCGAGTTGCAGGTGATGTGCGAAATGCGCGGCATCCCGTTCACCGGTTCCGGTTCGGCGTCATCCAATCTGTCTTTCGACAAGGTCGGCGCCAAGCGTTTCGCGGCCATCGCAGGCGTGCCCATCGCGGCGGGTGTCGCATTGAACGACATGGAAGCGGCACTCGCCGAATACGGCAAGCTGATCGCCAAGCCTGCGCGCGATGGATCGAGCTACGGCCTGATGTTCGTCAATGCGAAGCAGGATCTCGTTGCTGTGCGCAATGCGGCCAAGACCGAGGACTATGTGATTGAGCCGTTCGTCGCCGGCGTCGAGGCGACCTGCGCCGTGCTCGAACAGGCCGATGGCTCGCTGATCGCATTGCCGCCGATCGAAATCATCCCGGCTGATGGCGGTTTCGACTATGAGGCGAAGTATCTCGCCAAATCGACGCAGGAGATCTGCCCCGGGCGTTTCACGCCGGAGGTTTCCGCGGCGATCATGGATTTCGCGGTGAAGGCGCACCGCGCCATGTCGTGCCGCGGCTATTCGCGGTCGGACTTCATCGTGTCGGCCAAAGGCCCAGTCTATCTGGAGACCAACACGCTTCCGGGCCTGACCAAGGCCTCGCTCTATCCCAAGGCGCTGAACGCGCAGGGGATCAGTTTCGTCGATTTCCTGAACGGCCAGATCGAGCTCGCGGTGAAACGGGCAGGCGGCTTTTAACCTCTCCCCGCTCTGTGCGGGGAGAGGTCGCCGCGTCTTCGCGGCGGGTGAGGGGCAGCGCACCGTGCTATCCTCATCGCTGGCGTTTGCAGATCGAAGCGCCCCTCACCCCAGCCCTCTCCCCGCAAGAGCGGGGCGAGGGAGCGCACCAGCGATTCACCGCCGCACCACCCGATCCCCGCGTTAATTCCGGCAACCCGGCGATGCCAGCCATGAAGCCGCCGCAGTTCCCTCGGGCACGTCAGCCACACCTCGGCTAAAGTCTTCCACAGCCGCATCAAATCGCGCTCTGCGCCCATCCCCTTTACACTTTGTTTACCAGGAAGGCCGAAGGTTAACGCTGGCGGCGCGTGTGCGCTTGGCTGCCGAGGCGTGAGCTTTGCGGGGACTCCGTGACGACGCGTATCGATGGAAAACCGGCCTTTTTCAAAGGCTTGAATCCATCCCGGCAGGACCGAGACGTCACTCGCGCCTCAAGTCCCGCGCCAATGCGGACGTAACCTGTGACGAGCTCGTGGTATGGATGGTGGAGGACGCCTCTCTCGGTCGGTGCGACCCTTGAGGCCCCAAGCTGATCTTAAAATGGCTGCCCTTGGGGCAGGCATTCTGCTGCGTGAGCAGCTGAGCCCGCTCGCCCGCTTCTGGGCCCGTTTTCGCGCCGCCAAGCCTGCCGTCCGCGAACAGAGTTCCAATCGCTTCATCGCGACGCTTGAGCGTTACGCGCCGCGCCGCGTCGGAATTGCGGCCACAGTGTTGATGCTGACGGGCAGCCTCGCGCTTGGCGTGGTCAAGGGCAATCACGTCGACGAAATGGTCGAAGCTTTTAGCGATGCGCGCAACGCTGCGGCCAATGCCGCCGGCTTCCGCATTGCCTCCGTCATTCTCAACGGCCGCAAGCAGCTGACCCAGGACGAGATCCTGGCCATCGGCGGCGTCAATGGTCGCTCCTCGCTGTTCTTCCTCGATGCCGCGGCTGTCCGCGACAAGCTCAAGGCCAATCCGTGGATCGCCGACGCCAATGTGCTGAAGCTGTATCCGAACCGTCTGCAGATCGATGTCACCGAGCGCACGGCCTTTGCGCTGTGGCAGGAGGACGGTCGTCTCTCGGTGATCGCCGATGACGGTGCCGTTCTCGAAAACTACGTGTCGCGCCGCTTCATGTCGCTGCCGCTGGTGGTGGGCAAGGGCGCCGACAGCAACGCCAGGGATTTCCTCGCGCTGCTGGATCGCTATCCGCAAGTGCGCTCGGTCACCAAGGCCGCGATCTTCGTCGGCGAGCGCCGCTGGAATCTCCGCCTGAAGGATGGCCTCGACATTCGCCTCCCGGAAATCGACGTCGGCAACGCGCTGGCCATGCTCAGCAAGCTCGACAAGGAAGATCGCCTGTTCTCGCGCGACATCGTCGCCATCGATATGCGGCTGTCGGATCGGCTGACCGTGCGGCTGTCGGAAGACGCCGCGAAGGCGCGCGAAGATCTGTTCAAGGCACAAGACAAGTCCAAGAAGAAGGCTGGCGCGGCATGACCGGTCTCGATCGCAACCAGGCGCCGAAAACGCGTCAGATGGCGGCCAACCGCACCGCGCTGGTGGCGTCGCTGGACGTCGGCACCAGCAAGATCGCGTGCATGATCGCGCGTCTGCGGCCATCCGCGCCGAACGAAGCCCTGCGTGGCCGCAGCCATGCGGTTGAGCTGATCGGCTACAGCCAGATCCAGTCGCGCGGCGTCAAGTCCGGTGCGATCGTCGATATGGGCGAGGCCGAGCAGGCCGTCCGTCAGGCGGTGGCGCTGGCCGAACGTATGGCCAAGGTTCGCGTCGAATCCGTTTTGCTGTCGGTGTCGGCCGGTCGCCTGCAGGGCCAACTGATTGAAGCGTCAGCCGATATCAAGGGCGGCGCCGTCACGGCGTCCGATATCGCACGTGTCACCTCGACCGGCATGCGCCACGCGACGCCGCCGGGCCGCACGGTGCTCCATGCATTGCCGGTCGGCTATTCACTCGATGGCGTGAAGGGCATTCGCGATCCCAAGGGCATGGTCGCCTCGCAATTCGGCGTCGATATGAATGTCGTCACTGCGGACGCGACGGTCGCGCGTAACCTGATGCTGGTCGTCGAGCGCTGCCATCTCAATGTCGAAGCCATGGCTGCGGCGCCCTATGTCGCAGGTCTCTCTGTTCTCACCGATGACGAGACCGATCTCGGCGCTGCGGTCGTCGAGATGGGCGCAGGTACGACAACGATCGCGACCTATTCCGGCGGACGCTTCGTGCACGCGTCGGGATTTGCGGTCGGCGGGCAACACATCACCATGGATCTCGCGCGCGGACTCGGTGCTTGCATCGCGGATGCCGAGCGAATCAAGACGTTATATGGCACGGTGCTGACGGGTGGCTCCGATGCGCGCGAACTCATGAACGTGCCGACGGCTGGTGATAACGATCGCGATTTTCCGCAGGTCGTATCCCGCGCCACGATCGCGAACATCGTGCGTCAGCGTGCCGAGGAGATTTTTGAAATGGTCAGGGACCGGTTGGCGGATTCGCCCTTCGCTGCAGAACCGCGCGCACGCGTGGTGCTGTCAGGCGGCGCGTCGCAGCTCACGGGCCTTGCCGAACTCGGCAGCCAGATTCTCGGACGGTCCGTTCGCATTGCACGACCACTCGGCTTCGGCCGACTGCCCAATGAAGCCAAGAGCGCTTCGTTCGCGGTGCCGTCGGGCCTGCTGGTCTATCCGCAATTCGCTCATCTTGAACATGTCGAACCGCGGCATACGCGGCAGCTCAAGACAGGGACCAGTGACGGTTATTTCGGAAAGGTCGGACGATGGCTTCGAGAGGGCTTCTGATGAAATTTTTCCGGCCAGTGTTTTTTCCATCTCCGACGCCATCGGCCACCGGCCAATGGCATGACCACACAACGCGCGCGTAATCGAGAGGCAACCTCATGACCATCAATCTCAACGTTCCTGATATCAGCGAGCTGAAGCCCCGCATTACCGTGTTCGGTGTCGGTGGCGCTGGCGGCAACGCCGTCAACAACATGATCACCGCCGGTCTGCAGGGCGTCGATTTCGTCGTCGCCAATACGGATGCGCAGGCGCTGACTATGTCGAAGGCCCAGCGCATCGTGCAGATGGGCACGCAGGTCACCCAGGGCCTCGGCGCCGGTTCACAGCCTGACGTTGGCGCTGCCGCCGCGCAGGAAGTCATCGACGAAATCCGTGATCACCTGACCGGCGCCAACATGGTGTTCGTCACCGCCGGCATGGGCGGCGGCACCGGCACCGGTGCAGCGCCCGTCATCGCCAAGACCGCGCGCGACATGGGCATCCTCACCGTCGGCGTGATCACCAAGCCGTTCCACTTCGAAGGCCAGCGCCGCATGCGCACGGCCGAAGCCGGCATTGCCGAGCTCCACAAGGTGGTCGACACGCTGCTGATCATCCCGAACCAGAACCTGTTCCGGGTCGCCAACGAGAAGACCACCTTCGCCGACGCCTTCGCGATGGCCGACCAGGTGCTCTACTCGGGCGTTGCCTGCATCACCGACCTGATGGTCAAGGAAGGCCTCATCAACCTCGACTTTGCCGACGTGCGCGCAGTCATGAAGGAGATGGGCAAGGCGATGATGGGCACCGGCGAAGCCACCGGTGAGAAGCGCGCGCTGACTGCCGCTGAAGCTGCGATCGCCAACCCGCTGATCGACGATAGCTCGATGAAGGGTGCCCGCGGCCTGCTGATCTCGATCACCGGCGGCAAGGACCTGACCCTGTTCGAAGTCGACGAAGCCGCGACCCGTATTCGCGAAGAAGTCGATGCCGACGCCAACATCATTGTCGGCGCCACCTTCGACGAGAGCCTCGACGGCGTGATCCGCGTGTCGGTTGTCGCCACCGGCATCGAGCAGGCCATGCTGGCCCGCAATTCCTCGGCTCCGGTCACCCCCGTGACCTCGGCCGTTGCTGCTCCTGCTGGCAACGGCGCTCCGGATGCCCGTCTGGCCGATCTGACCGCGCGTCTCCGCGCGGACAACCAGCGTCTCGCTGCCGCAGCGGCTGCCAAGTCTGCCGGCGCTCCGGCGCCCGCTGCCGCGCCCCGCGCCCCGGCGACCAGCCATGAGCGTGCCGCGCTCGCCGCGATCGCCGCTGCCGTGGCTCCGGAAGCCGCTGCGCCGCAGCAGTATGGCGACGTGATGGTACGTCCGATCGCGCAGAAGCCCTCGCTGTTCCCGGAAGCGCCGCGCCAGGAAGCCCCTGTCGAAGCGCCGATCCCCGAACAGTTCATTCCGCCATCGGCCGAACGTGCTCCGCTGCGCGCTCCGCGGATGCCGAAATTCGAAGAACTGCCGATGCCGGCCCAGAATGAGATCCGTCAGGCACGTGGCGAATCGGAAGAGGAACCGCAGAAGGCTCGCCTGTCGCTGCTGCAGCGTCTGGCCAATGTCGGTCTCGGTCGCCGCGACGAGGAAACGGAAGCGCCGGTCTCCGGTCGTCCGTCGGCCCCGCCGATGGCTCCGATGCCGCCGCTGCCCGAGCGTAAGCCACAGCGCAGCGTCGCCCAGCAGATGGGCAACGAGCCGCCGGTGTCCGAATACGCCCGTCGTCCGGCACCCCAGGGTCTCGATTCGCATGGTCGCCCTGCGCCTGTTGCGCCGGCGCCACAGGGCGACGATCATCTGGATATCCCGGCCTTCCTGCGCCGCCAGACAAGCTGACATTTGTTACAATCGTGACGACGACAGAAGCCCCGGCTGGATCAGCCGGGGCTTTCGTTTGCGACGGGTGCCCAAAAGCGGCAGGATTTCTTAACCTATTGATAGTAAGTCATTAATCTTTACCGTCACGCTCTGCCAAGGCTCGAAACGGACGTGGAACCGGCAGAAATTTTGGTTAACCCCTGGCCTGATTGCGGCAAAGGTGGGGTAACAATCGGTAAAAAAGCGTGAGTTGGCGCACTTTGTGGCAGGGGTTAATGTGACTGCGACTCGGGGACTCAGGAGGCCGCAAGGTTCGACTGAGAGAGTCCCTCTCATGACGAGAGGCTACTTGGGTGGGTACCTTATGACTTTCAGCCGACAGACAACGCTTGGATCGCAAGCCACCGTTACCGGTGTCGGCGTCCATTCCGGAAAGCCTGTCAGTCTCACGCTTGGACCTGCGCCCGTCGATGCAGGTTATATTTTTGTGCGCACCGGTCTTGAAGGTGCTGATCGCGAAATCCAGGCCGACGCCAAATCCGTTATCGCCACCGAGTTTGCCACCGTGCTCGGCGATCGTGAAGGCCCAATCGTTTCCACCGCCGAACATGTTCTTGCTGCGCTGCGCGGCATGGGCATCGACAACGCCACCATCGAAGTCGATGGACCGGAAGTGCCGATCATGGACGGCTCCGCAGCCGCCTTCGTCGCCGCCATCGATCAGGCCGGCGTTGTGGAGCAGGGCGCCCGTCGCCGCTTCATTCAGGTTCTCAAACCCGTGCAGGTTGCCATCGGTGACTCGTTCGGCGAAATCCGCCCTCACGCTGCGGGCTTCCGCGCTGAAGTCGAAATCAGCTTCGCCAATCCGGTGATTGGCCGCCAGAGCTACGTGCTCGACCTCAATCCCGAATCCTTCCGCCGCGATATCGCCCGTGCACGCACCTTCGGTTGCATGAACGACGTGGCCCGCCTCTGGAGCGCCGGTTTCGCGCTCGGCGCGTCCTTCGAGAATTCCGTCGTGTTCGACGATGACAAGCTGCTCAACACCGAAGGCCTGCGCTATAGCGATGAATGCGCCCGCCACAAGGTGCTGGACGCCGTCGGCGACCTCGCGCTGGCCGGTCTGCCGATCCTCGGCGCCTACCGCTCGGTGCGCGGCGGCCACAAGCTCAACAATGCCGTTCTCTGCGCCCTGATGGCCGATCGTTCGGCCTGGAAGATCGTCGAAGCCGATGCCGTCCCTGTCCGCCGCGGCCGCGCCAGCGCCGATGTCACCTCGGGCATGCTTGGCGGCATGATCGCCCCGGCCTTCGGCCCGGACGTTTCCTGAGATCGACTGCTGAAGATTGTCAGCTCCTGACGCTGAGCGTTGGAGCGTACCTCATCCCGATATTCTGAGCATCCGTCGTCTTAAGCCGGTCGCTTCGAATCGTTGAGCTTCGGTGGTTTGTAGTTGCGCGGCTGTTCTGCCGTGATGGTCGGATATTTGTGGGTGATCCGTCGATAGCTCAGCCAAGCCGTTATAGAAACGGCGGCCGCGAATAACACGGGAGCCGCGTAGGGTAGAATTTCAAGGCTGTTCATCAAGCCCTCCCAAGACTAGCTGTCCGAGCAAATGTAAGCCGACGCAAAGCGCTCCGCAAAGGAGAATGAGGCCCCACAATCCATCAGCGTTTTGCGCCTGGGGTCCGAAGTGAAAATATCGCGACAGGATAGGAACCACGACACCCGTGCCGCCCAGCGTTACCGATGCGGCATTGCACCAATTCGCGATCAGCTTGATGGTTTCGTTTTTGACCACACTCATGGGAACAGGTGCCTGTGGATGTTCTCCCAGAGGTAAAATAGATCATGAACTGCCCGTTTGGCGAGAGTTCAGGTGTTTGCCGTTATTGCTGGAGCGAATGTCATTTGTTGCCGGGACATCCCCGGTAACCATAACCGCCTGTATCTCCACATCCTTCGCCTTAATCCGGGCGAAATGGCTCCGTATCCGGTTGGTTAACGGATGTCATTCGGGTAGATAGAGCACGCGGTCAAGCGAAGCTGCGGGCGCGTATCCGGTTGGTCCGTGATTGTGCGCGTACCGCGCAGACACCGCATGAAGGCGTCAGGTCTCAGATATATGTCGGCACAGCGCATTACGCTCGAATCCAGCGGTTCACTGTTCACCCGTTTCGGCCGCCAGGCGCGGTTCGCCGCAGGCCTCATCGTGCTGGCCGTGCCGCTGAGCGGCTGCGGCACCGGCGCGATCTGGGACAAGTTCGGCACCAAGGACGACACCTTCGTCGAGGAGCCAGCCGACAAGCTCTACAATGAGGGCTTGTACCTCATGAACCAGAACAAGGATCCGAAGGCCGCCGCGAAGAAATTCGAGGAAGTCGATCGTCAGCATCCGTATTCGGAATGGGCGCGCAAGTCGCTGCTGATGTCGGCCTATGCGGCTTACGAATCCGCCGACTACGACACCTGCATCGGCTCGGCCACGCGCTATGTCACCCTGCATCCCGGCAGCCCCGACGCGGCCTATGCGCAGTATCTGATCGCCGCCTCGCATTACGACCAGATCCCGGACATCTCGCGCGATCAGGGCCGCACCGAAAAGGCGATGGCTGCGCTCGAGGAAGTGGTCCGCAAATATCCGACCTCGGAATATGCGACCTCGGCCAAGAAGAAGCTGGAAGGCGCACGTGACCAGATCGCCGGCAAGGAAATGGAAATCGGCCGCTACAATCTCGACAAGCGCAACTACACCGGCGCCATCAACCGCTTCAAGACCGTCGTGACACAGTATCAGACCACGCGTCACGTCGAGGAGGCGCTGATGCGCCTGACCGAGGCGTATATGGCGATCGGCGTGGTCGGCGAGGCGCAGACCGCTGCCGCCGTGCTTGGCCACAACTTTCCTGACAGCAAGTGGTACAAAGACGCCTACAATCTTGTAAAGTCCGGCGGTCTCGAGCCGAGCGAGAACAAGGGGTCTTACCTGAGCAAGGCCTTCAAGAGATTTGGCCTCGGTTAGGAACTGACCTCCCATGCTGGCCCGTCTGTCGATCCGTGACATCGTCCTGATCGAACGGCTCGATATCGAGTTTTCCCGCGGTCTTGCTGTGCTGACCGGTGAAACCGGCGCCGGCAAATCCATTCTTCTCGATGCTTTCGCGCTGGCGCTCGGCGGCCGCGGCGATGCCGGCCTCGTGCGCCACGGCGTCGAGCAGGGCCAGGTGACGGCCGTGTTCGACCTGGCCAAGGGCCACCCGGCGCTGACGATTCTCAAGGACAACGGTTTCGACGACGATTCCGGCGAGATGATTCTGCGCCGCGTGCAGCTCGCCGATGGTCGCACCCGTGCCTTCATCAACGATCAGGCGATCTCTGTGCAGACCATGAAGGCGGTCGGCGCCGCTTTGGTCGAGATCCACGGCCAGCACGACGAGCGCGCCCTGGTGGACGCCGCCACCCATCGCCGGCTGCTCGACGCCTTCGCCGGGCTGGAGAAGGACGTCACTGCGCTGGAGACACTCTGGGACGCCCGCAAGACCGCTTATGCGGCGCTGGAGACCCATCGCGCCAATATGGAGCGCGCTGCCCGCGATGCCGATTATCTGCGCCACGCTGCGGACGAGCTGAAGAAGCTCAATCCGAAGGACGGCGAGGAGAGCAAGCTTGCGGAGCGCCGCACCGGCATGATGCAGGGCGAGAAGATCGCGGCGGATCTGCGCGAGGCTCAGGAGGCTGTGTCCGGCCATCATTCGCCGATCTCGTCGCTGGCCGCCGCCGTGCGCCGGCTGGAGCGCCGCGCCGGTTCATCGCCGTCGCTGGTCGAGCCCGCGGTGAAAGCGATCGACGTCGCCATCAATGCGCTGGAAGAAGCCGACCAGCATCTCAGCGCCGCGCTCATCGCCGCCGATTTCGATCCCGCGGAACTCGAGCGCATCGAGGAACGGCTGTTCGCGCTGCGCGGCGCCGCGCGAAAATATTCGACACCGGTCGACGGGCTCGCCGCGCTGGCCGCGAAATACTTTGCCGATGTCGCCACCATCGATGCCGGCGCCGGCCAGCTCAAGGGTCTGGAGACCGCGGCCTCCGAGGCCGACAAGAAGTACAGCGCTGCGGCGACCAAGCTTTCGGCCGCGCGCATCAAGTCCGCCGAGAAGCTCAACAAAGCCGTCATCGCCGAGCTCGGCCCGCTCAAGCTCGAACGTGCGAAGTTCATCACCCAGGTCGACAGCGATGCCGCGACGCCGGGTCCGCACGGCATCGACCGCGTCGAATTCTGGGTTCAGACCAATCCCGGCACCCGTCCTGGCCCGATGATGAAGGTCGCCTCCGGCGGCGAACTCTCGCGCTTCCTGCTGGCGCTGAAAGTTGTGCTCTCCGACAAGGGCTCCGCGCCGACCTTGGTGTTCGACGAAATCGACACTGGAGTCGGCGGCGCGGTGGCCGACGCCATCGGCGCCCGCCTGGCGCGGCTCGCCGGCAAGGTCCAGGTGATGGCCGTCACCCACGCCCCGCAGGTGGCGGCTCGGGCCGACCAGCATCTGCTGATCTCCAAGGATGCCCTCGACAAGGGCAAGCGCGTGGCGACGCGCGTCAACACGCTGGCCGAGGATCATCGCCGCGAGGAAATCGCGCGGATGCTCGCCGGCGCGGAGATCACCGCCGAAGCGCGGGCCGCGGCGGAGCGGCTGCTCAAGGGCGCGGCGTAAGCCGTAAGCGCGCGTTGTCGTGCCTCAAGCTGTCATTCCGGGGCGCTCGCCTGTTGGCGAGCGAACCCGGAATCCCGTCATGTTCTGCACCACTTCGCCAAACGACGGCGCCGGTCATGCCCTATTACGTCTACATGCTCGCTTCGAAGAAGAACGGCGTGCTGTATATCGGCATCACCAACGATCTCGTCCGGCGCGTCTACGAACACAAAACGAGCCCGGTGAAAAGCTTCATCTCGCGCTACAATGTTTCCCTTGCTCGTCTGGTTCGAAGTGTACGACGATCCTCTGACTGCGATCAGCCGAGAAAAGGAACTCAAGAAATGGCGACGCGCCTGGAAGGTCGCACTGATCGAGGTGAGCAATCCCGAATGGCATGATCTGTACGATTCGATCGTGTAAGAGCAGAACATGACGGGATTCCGGGTTCGCCCGCCAAGTGGCGAGCGCCCCGGAATGACGGCATGGGGCAGGCCGTTGTTGGAGCCTGTGCAACACGTTATTCTGGGCCATGGCGAAGACATCAAAAATCACTTCCCCCGACATCTCCACGCTCACGAAGCCCAAAGCGAAGATCGAGCTGATGCGGCTGTCGCTGGAGATGGAAGCGCACAACAAGCGCTACTATCAGGACGACGCACCGACGGTGTCGGATGCGGAATACGACGCGCTGCGTCGCCGGGTCGAGGCGATCGAAGCCAAATTCCCCGATCTCGTCACCGGCGCGTCGCCGACACAGACGGTCGGCGCAGCGCCCGCGCGCGGCTTTGCCAAGGTGCAGCATGTGGTGCCGATGCTGTCGCTGGGCAATGCGTTCAGCGATGAGGAAGTGACGGAATTCGTCGAGCGCATCCAGCGCTTCCTCAAGCTCGATGAAATCCCCGCCATCGTCGCCGAGCCGAAGATCGACGGTTTGTCGCTGTCGCTGCGCTACGAGAATGGCGAACTGATCCGCGCCGCCACGCGGGGCGACGGCTTCACCGGCGAGGATGTCACTGCGAATGTCCGCACCATCAAGGACATTCCCGAGAAGCTGAAAGGCAAGCACATCCCTGCCGCCTGCGAGCTGCGCGGCGAGGTCTATATGCTGAAGAGCGACTTCCTTGCGCTCAACAAGAAGCAGGAAGAGGCTGGCGATACCGTCTTTGCCAATCCCAGAAATTCCGCTGCCGGCTCGCTGCGCCAGAAGGACGTGGCGATCACTGCGTCACGTCCGCTGAAGTTCTTCGCCTATGCCTGGGGCGAGATGTCGGACTATCCGATGCCGGAGCCGACCCAGCACGCGATGATCGCGTGGCTGGACAAGGCCGGCTTCACGGTCAATCCCGAGATCACGCTCTGCAAGAGTGTCGACGATGCGCTCGCCTTCTACCGCCGCATCGGCGAGATCAGGGCGAAGCTCGGCTATGATATCGACGGCGTCGTCTACAAGGTCGACCGCATCGACTGGCAGGCGCGATTGGGTTTTGCCGGCCGCGCGCCGCGCTGGGCGATCGCGCACAAATTTGCGGCCGAGCAGGCGACCACGGTGCTGGAGAAGATCGACATCCAGGTCGGCCGCACCGGTGCGCTGACGCCGGTGGCGCGGCTGACGCCGATCACTGTGGGCGGTGTCGTGGTGTCGAATGCAACGCTGCACAATGCGGACTATATCGCCGGCATTGGCAATGACGGCCAGCCGCTACGCGACGGCGTCGATATCCGCGAAGGCGACACGGTCATCGTGCAGCGCGCCGGCGATGTCATCCCGCAGGTCGTCAATGTTGTCCTCGACAAGCGCCCGAAGAGCGCAAAGCCGTATGAATTTCCCACCAAGTGTCCGGTCTGCGGCAGCCATGCGATCCGCGAGAATGACGAAGTCGTCACGCGTTGCACCGGCGCGCTGGTCTGCCCGGCGCAGGCAGTCGAGAAGCTCAAGCATTTCGTCTCGCGGCTGGCCTTCGACATCGATGGGCTCGGCGACAAGCAGATCCAGGAGTTCTACGACGAAGGCATCATCATGCATCCCGTCGATATCTTTACGCTCGCCAAGCGTGATGAGCGCTCCAACAAGAAGTTGCGCGACCGAGAAGGTTACGGCGAGACCTCGGTGCGCAACCTGTTTGCCGCCATCGATGACCGCCGCAAGATCGAACTCAATCGCCTGATCTTCGCGCTCGGCATCCGCCATATCGGCGAAGGCAATGCCAAGCTGCTGGCGCGACACTACGGTTCGTTTGCTGCGTTTCGCGAGGCGATGCTTGCGGCTGCTGCGGGGCAGGGCGCTGAGGAGAATACGTCTGAAGCCTATGCCGATCTCAACGCCATCGACGGCGTCGGTGAAATCGTCGCCGATGCGGTGGTCGAGTTCTTCGCCGAGAAACGTAACGTGAAGGCGCTCGACGAGTTGCTGAGCGAGATCGAGGTGCTCGATGTTGCACAGGCCAAGACCGATACGCCGGTGGCCGGCAAGACCGTGGTGTTCACGGGCTCACTGACCAAGTTCACGCGTGATGAGGCGAAGGCGGGTGCCGAGCGTCTCGGTGCCAAGGTGGCAGGCTCGGTGTCGAAGAAGACGGACTATGTGGTGGCCGGCGAGGATGCAGGCTCGAAGCTCACCAAGGCGCGCGATCTCGGCGTCGCGGTGCTCACGGAAGATGAGTGGCTGGCGCTGATCGGGGGGTAGGGGCGGTCGGGCTCTGGCATTTCCCGGCGCGCCTTGCTCCACACTCGCCATTTCAGGCGTTGTCTTGGCTCGTCATTCCGGGGCGCACGGAAGCGGCGGAGCCGCTGAAGTGCGAACCCGGAATCCCGGAGTGCTTGGCTCGACGGAGACTCCAACGTTGAGATTCCGGGTTCGGTCCCGTCGCCTCCGGCGTCGGTCCCGCCCCGGAATGACGAGCTTGGGGCGGCAAGACAGCACCCAACATTTTTTCCTATTCCCGTTGACAATATCCCTGCCTTGATTATATTCCCCTCCGTCCTGCCCCACCGAGAGGGGCGATCGCGATCGTCACGTTCGCGGGGCAGGATGCGGTGGACGCCGGAGATGCGGCGTCACGCGGTTCATGGGGG